>NZ_CP045356.1:0-1848699 GCF_009363455.1 Vibrio sp. THAF64 | reverse complement strand
ATAGAAAGGCAATACAGTCAAAAAAACTACCGCATCTTTCTTAATTACCTTCTGTTACTTAAATAATCATTGGAATAGGTAATCGAGTCCTGTTATTTTTTATTGTAAATACTATTTATCGAAAAAATTTATCTAGATTTTGTCTGGTAAAACTCTATCATTGAACCAAAATCTCAAATAACTATTAAAATGCATTCAACGTCTATTCCCCAAAAAAGTTATCGAGACTATTTGTCTTTTTGGTATCTAGCCCTTATTCCATTGAGCTTGTGCGCACTAGTCGAAATATCACCCTTAAACGACACATCTACTAGATATTCAAACGAAACAAACATCAACAAAGTTAATAACACCGAAAACAAAAGAGAAATTGCGCCAAAAACACCAATAACAAAAGACAAATTTATTAGCAGCGACGTTGGGTATTCATTTTATGGTACGGCGCTGAGTTTAGGCATTGCCCCAGATACGATTCAAGACCTTGCGTCCCTTTCGGCGGGTAAATTTGATTTCATCAACTCAGTATCTGGTTCAGGACAATTTGCATTCAAACTCAACGAGAAAGATCAGCTCGTTGCTTTCTTGTATCACGATAAGTTACACACGTATTATGTCTATAGTACAAAGGCGGGTACATTATTCAGTACTGATGGAGAGCGTTTTTACAAAGATAAGCTGCTCCTTTCTCCTGTATCGCGTCGCTTCAGAATCAGCTCGCAGTTTAGTCACTCTCGACTACACCCTGTGACTCGTACGATGGCCCCTCATCTTGGAACGGATTACGCCGTGCCAGTTGGTACGCCTGTTGTTAGTATTTCATCCGGTGAAGTCATCGCCTCTCGATACCACCCGATAGCTGGAAACTACCTTGTTATTCAACACCCAGGTGGATTGAAGACACGCTATCTTCACCTTTCTAAGCGCTATGTGAGAAAAGGAGATATTGTCTTACAAGGCGAAACAGTCGGTACAAGTGGCAATACAGGACGAACAACAGGGCCACACCTTCATTTTGAACTGTGGAAAAACGGTCGGCCAATTGATTTTGAGAAGAAGCGCGCATTTGCCGAAAAAGTAGCGGTTCAGCTCGTGTCATCTCAATCTCAGGAAGCTCAAAAAGCTTACTTACAGCTAAGTCAGCAGATAAACTAACGACATCTCGGTTAACGTGCGTAAGAAAAATTACGTGCGTTAGCTTCTAAGATAGCTAATTAGCAATATTTGCTGCTGAAAGTTTAAGGGGAGTTTTTATATGAAGAGTTGGAGCGTGCAGCGGGAATCGAACCCGCATCATCAGCTTGGAAGGCTGAGGTAATAGCCATTATACGATGCACGCATCATCGTGAAGACCCATTCAATATGCCACATCAGCCTGAAAAGAAAAGTCTTTTTTTAGTTTTCAGGTTTAAGTGCTGACTTTATGTTCAAACTTATTCATAGTTGACGGCTTTTTGTTCGCTAAGTTCTTCTAGTATGATTTGTTGAATGACCGCCCTATCTTTTCCGAGTGATTTTGCTTGATACATTAAGTGGTCAGCATCCGACAACGTAATGTTGAATGACGTTAATGGGTAATAAGCGCAGCCTAAGCTGACCGAGATCGCCTTATCTTCAATGACAACGCTCCTCACTGAGTGACAAACTTTATGCGCTATTGTTGTCACCTGGCCTAACGAATGCCCACTGACAACAAGCGCAAACTCTTCACCGCCGATACGGCCAAACAAATGATCTTTCTTAATCACAGTTCTTACCGCATCCGCTACCTGACGAATCACTGTATCTCCAACTTCATGACCAAAGTTGTCGTTAATCACCTTGAAGTCGTCTATATCAAAAATCATAACGGCAATCGATTCTGGCACTACAAGCCTTTGCTGGAACTCTTCAACAAAATGGCGACGATTGCTTAGCTCTGTTAAAGGATCGGTCTCAGAGAGGACTCTCAGTTCCTGATTCGCTTTCGCCAGCTCCCGAGTTTTCGCGTTAACAGAAAAGCGCAGGATAAAGATGTAAGCAACGCCAGCCAGCAAAATCATCAGTATGGCCAACGGCAATAGGTAGTCTGGGTAGACAGTATTGATATACATCCAACGACCGAGAATTCTTTGTTTATCTTCATTGCTGATCAGTTTAAGGCCATGAGACAAGTGATTTTGAAGCGCAAGGTTGCCTTCAGAGACCGCAGGCCGCAAGTTTCCTGAGTAGAGGTGTCTTATCCCGATAAACTTATTCAATCCCTTAGTGGTATGAAGGTAGAAGTTTGCAACTTGCAAGTCAGCTACAAATGCGTCGATTTCGCCCGCAAAAGCTGCGTCGATCATACGTTCATTATTACGAAAAGAAATGATATTGAGATTAGGAAAATGGAGACGAGTAAATTCTTCTTCGTAGGCACCTTTCACTACACCAACGAGATGATCATGCTCCCCGCGTAGAAATAGACTCACATCAGAGCCCATCAACCGGCTGCTGATATAGAGTTGCGTATCAATGGACATAATAGGCGCATTGTAGTCTAAGAAGGACTCACGCGTTTCGGACCAAAGCAAGCCTGAGTGCACGTCAGCCCTTCCTGAACGAACAGCCTCTAAAGAGTCGTTCCAATCTAGCAATAAGAATTCAATGTTCTGGTTATTTTTGAGGCCGTATTCATTCCAATAATCCACCAGAATACCCGCAGGTTCTCCCTCTTCGTTGATATAAGAGAAAGGTTTCCATGCCTTAGAGTTAGTGACAATCAGGGTCTGTTTATTGGAAGCACTGGCAAAACTCGTCAAGAAGAGCAACATACACATTGTTGCAAATACACGTAACACAACTAACCTCAAAGAATAAAACGAGCTCAAACAACGGAGGTTGCTTGAGCTCAATTGCTATACACTTTATTGCATTGAGATTATGTATAGAATACCTGTCTCACATCTGCTTATTTTATAAATTTATATTTGAAGCAGATCTCATATATTTATCTTTCTATCATTAAATCGATGTTATACATGCTTATTCTGTTCGGAAATGCCTCATCTCTTCGTTCAACTCTTCAACCTGATGGCGCACCTGCTCAGAGATCTGTGATGACGAACTGGAGATATCAGCAACCTCCTCTACTCGGCTAGTGACATCAGACATTAAACTGTGTATTTCCTGAGTTGCCAGAGATTGGCTCTCTGCAGAGTGAAGTAGATCTTTCATTTGAGAATCTAGGCTCTCGATTTGATCTGTTGTGGCGCTTAGTGTTCCGTGCGCCTGCTTGGTATGCGCAGCTCCTTCTTCTGCTAACACTTTACTCTTGTCGATTTCAGATACCACAGCTGCCGTCGAAGATTGTATCGCATTCACAATGTTGTTGATCTCGGTAGTGGACTCAGTAGTCCTTGTCGCAAGCAGGCGCACTTCATCAGCCACCACAGCAAAGCCTCGACCATATTCGCCTGCCCTCGCCGCTTCAATCGCTGCATTGAGTGCAAGCAAGTTAGTTTGCTCAGCTAGACCTTCGATCACTTCCGTAACACGGCCTATCGCTTCACTCTCTTTACTCAGCTCAGTAACCTGCTGGCTCGCACTTTCAATCGTGTTGTGTAGAGAGGTCACGGTCTGCATGTTCTGCTCAAGAGCTTGAGAACCGATTTCGATTTGGCTCTTTGATTCAGCAAGATTGCTAGCAGACAGCTTGGCTTGGTTGGCGGTTTCATCGGCAGACAAGCTAACCTCAGAAAGCTGCTGACCGACAAGCGTCATCGTCGACATTTGACTATCGACTTTATTCGATGTGTTGTTATTTGCATCGAGAAGTGACGTCATACTGTCCCCAACAGTACGTGCTTTCGAACTAACGCCACGCACAATATCTAACAGCGCGACATTCATCTTGTTGATTGAGTTGGTCAGGCTGGCTAGCTCGTCGCTACCTTCTACGCTGAGTGCTGGTTGAGACACATCGCCTGCGGCAATCAATTGGGCACGTTTTGACACCACTTTTATGCGTCGGCCAATGTTCCTACCCATATAAGTTGAGATGGTTAACGACGCTAATAGGAAAATAATTGAGGAGACAACAAGCAAAGACACGACACTGCTTAGCGAGCTAAAGATTCCCTGGCCACTGATGTCAGCTTGCTGCTGTTGCTTACGAATCAGGTTTTCTAAGCTTGTATTGAGAGTATCGACGGCAGGTACCAGCTCCTTAGCCATTTTCTCATTTACCAGATTCCAGCTACTCGCCGTTCTTAGCGCAACGACCTGATCGGCAAGTGGAAAATAAAGCTGCTGCATTTCTTTAAACAGATCCCATAAGCCTTGATCGCTATCGCTCATCAGGCTGACTTTGGAATCGATCTCAGCAACGTACTTACCGTGGGATTTCAGAAAGTCCTGATACTTACTGAGGTGCTCCTCTTTACCATATAGAAGAAAGTCACGCATTGAAGAGAGTGCATTAGCAAGAGATGTGTAACTGTCTGCATATAGACGGAATAAGCGCTTTCTCTCGCCCCCCTCTTTATTACCCGCTTCGTCATTGATGAGGCCTTGGAGCTGATCCAATGCCACCTCTGCAATTGGGGCGGCTTCATTGATAAATAAGGAGTGGGCCGGAAGGTTCTCATCTGAATGACTGGTTTCAGAGATCTCGTTAACCAACCCTTTGACGGATTCCCATTGGCCTAAGACTTGTTGGTAAGCCGATTCATCCAATAGGCTTTCTAACTTGGGTAACGCTTCATCGGTCGAAGTGATAACGCTATTAAGCTGCTCCAACTGCGCGGCACCAACAGCTTCATCACCACCTAAAAGCATATAAGCTCTGAGGGTAGAAACGGTCGCCTGAAGCGACTGTTGTAATGAACGGCCCGTATCTACAGTTGGCAGATCGGACTCTAATAGAGATTTTGTATGCTCTTCTACAGTATTGACACTGCGGAATATAAATAGAGCGGCAACGATAAAAAGTACTGCAAGCGACAGAAAACTCAGCTGTAACTTCCCTGATATCGTGAGTTTCATCCTAATAACTCCTGTTTAAATAACCTCCTAACTATAGCGTTTTGCTTATTATTGTTAAATATAAGTTAACTATTTTTATAAACTTTTGATTGATAGCTCAGTTAATCAGCCCCCGATAACTCAGGGGCAACGCTTACTTCTGCTAAGCTGTTTTAGATATTTGCAGACGCAATGTAATCCGTCAGCTCTTGATTCGATACCGTGGTGATGTATTGGTCATCCAAGTAGAAAGCCATATCATTTTGCTCTTTCTTACCACTTAAAACCTGTTTAGTGCCATCAAGATAGGTTATTTCCATTTGTAGCGTCGTTTCGTCAAGCTGTTCCATAGTTGCACTTTCAATCTCGGTGTTGTTGCTCAATGGTACATCTTTTAGAGAGCTGTCTAGCTTGTCGTTGACCTTGATGTAGTTCTTTGTTGGCGTATCAACAACAGCTGGAGACTTACCTGTAATTGGGTTTGTCCCCGTCCAAAACTCAACTGCATTGAAGATAAACAAGTCCGCAATACCAGCAATACCGTAGACAGGAGACAGTAAGACAAACATACCTTCGCGGGCATAACGGTTATCGACTGTCTCTAGGTTGAACTTCGTCACCATTCCTGTAGTCGCCATCTGCCCCATACAACCAGTTAAAGAGGTCAGGCCAAGGCCAGCAATTATTGCCAGTTTTAATGTATTTTTTCTCATTTTTTCCACCACTCAAATTAAGACGACGCGCATGCTACTCCCGCTATATACCCTTGCCTAGAGTCAAAATTTTGAATTGACGAAATACTGACTAAGTCATTTTTTAAGCAAAGCCTAATAATGCATTAAATTGAGCAGAATCCTCGGTTTACGGCATCAGTATTTTCCGGCTTTGCAGCGTGTCAATATCAGACTTTGCTTATTTTCTTAAACCCCAAAACAAGACACATAAAAACAACAATAAAAACATCAAATTAACAAACACAATTAATTTTAAAATACCCCTAAAAAGAGATTCCAATCACATATAGATTGGTTATAATTCGCGCCCATTACGTTTTGTGTTGATAAACGCAAACTTAATTTGAAGAAATAGACTGTTAACCAGACCTCTTTTATCAGAGGTGAACTTGAGAAGAAAAATGAGCAAGATTGATAAAGCTACACGTATCCTGCTGGCGGGATTCTGTATCAACCTTTGTCTTGGCATCCTGTATGCTTGGAGCGTGTTTAACAAAGCACTTGTGACTGAATCTGGCTGGAGTGCAGCAGAAGCTTCTTCACCATACGCAATAGCAACAATCACCTTCTCTGTTTGTCTTCTTGTTGCTGGTATCCTTCAGGATCGTATGGGCCCACGTAAAATTCTGATTCTGGGCACAATGCTGACTGGCTTAGGTATGATTGCCTCAGGTTTCGCAACCACTCCACTAATGCTGAACATTACATTTGGTGTGATTACAGGTGCCGGCATCGGTTTTGGATATGCTTGTCTTTCTCCTTCTGCAATGAAGTGGTTCCATTCTTCCAAGAAAGGCATGGTCAACGGTCTTATTGCAGCTGGTTTTGGTCTAGCCGCTATTTACCTTGCACCAGTGACTTCCGCTCTAATTGACAGCATGGGTATTCAAACCAGCTTTATGGTTCTTGGTGCTGGCGTATTGGCCATTGCCGTGCCTCTTGCAGCAACTATTAACAACCCACCAGCGGGTTACACTCCTGCTGAACCAGCAGTAAAAGCAGGTCAAGCACCGAAAGCCGCTAAGAAAACAGAAGATCTGACGTGGAAATCAATGCTTAAAACACCTCAGTTCTATTCACTATGGATCATGTACGCCTTTGCAGCGTCGGTTGGTCTTATGATCATTGGTAACATCACTACCATTGCTAGCGTTCAGGCTAATCTACCTAATGCGGTTTACCTAGCGTCTATCCTAGCGATATTCAACTCTGGTGGTCGTGTGGCTGCAGGCATGCTAGCTGATAAGATTGGCGGCGTACGTACACTGCTATTAGCCTTTGTCCTTCAAGGCATCAACATGGTTCTGTTCGCTACGTTTAAAACCGAATTTACACTGATAATCGGTACGGCTATCGCAGCTATCGGTTACGGTACTTTGCTTGCTGTATTCCCGACTCTAACCGCAGAGTTCTACGGCTTGAAGAACTACGGCACTAACTATGGCGTTCTCTATACGTCATGGGGTATTGGTGGCGCAATTGGTGCTGCAGTTGTTGGATTCTCAATGACAAACGGTGAAGGCTACAGTCTCGCTTACACTATTTCAGCCGTAATGATGGCGGTGTGTATCGTTCTTGCCTTCATTACCAAACCAATTAGCGAAGCAAAAGTGGCTCAGCTTAAAAACGCTTAACGCTTTGAAAACCTCTTCGAAAGGCTTAACCTTGTGGTTAGGCCTTTTTTGTATCTATTAACCATGTCTGAACCTGTCGTCTTACCCTCAGATTACTACCTGAGCAACTTCTTGAAACTGACACGTCATGCTCAAGAAATGTATCCAGATCTGTTGTCTGAATTGGAGCACAAGTGGCTGCAACATTTCTCTCAGTTATCTACTCCGGCAAAGTGCTTGTTAGTGAGATTGCTTTCTCGCAAAGGGGAATGGTTTCGAAGCGATAAGCTGAACTATGAAGAGATCCCTGAAAAAGATGTCGCATTAGATGAGCTCAATGCGCTGAGCTTCATCTCGCTCAACCCTGAAATCTCCAACCCAGATTTAGCCGCCAAGCTTCTGACAAAACCGGAAATGGTTAACCTCTTTAGAGTAACCAACAAACAGGCGAAAAAGGACACAATTGTAAGTCAGCTAGAAGAGAGCCCATTCTCACAATACGGCACTTTGCCCTTCACCATCGTTAAGCTTGAATCACCGCAAGTGTTAGATGTTCTACTCGCGCTCTTCTTTGCTAATACTCATCAGGATTTAAGCCAGTTTGTATTAGACGATCTTGGCTTGCATCAATTTGAGAACTATCAACTCAGCGAACAATGCCGTTTCTTTTCTTCACGTGATGAGCTAGATCAACTGCTTTCATTATCGTTATTGCAGCAAAGTTATCATGACGCTGATCGAAAATGCGTAAATACAATACTCCTCCACCTTGAGCAACTTACCCATCCTATTGACCACAACTACATAGAGCGTAAACGCCAACACCTGATCAATGACATGGCGCGTGACTTAGAAAGATTGCAAGAGTTCGAACTCTCGACTTTCTGGTTCGAAAAAACAGTATTACCACCTTCACGAGAACGCCGAGCTCGCATGTATGACAAACAAAGCGATATAAATGCCATGAGTGACATTGTCACTTCAATATTAAGTTCCCCATATGATACGTCAGAACAAGAAGTGGGTGTGAAATTGCAACAACGCTTGGAGCGTCTCAAAGGTATAAAACTCCCGAGAGTAAAAAAAACTAATATAGAGGAACACCACCTTGCACTTGATTTGTCACAGCAACGCGTCGAGTTGGTGGTCAAAGATTATTTTGAGCAACAAGGTTATGACGTCTATTACTCAGAAAATATTCTGTTAAATGGATTGTTTGGCTTAGCATTTTGGGAAGTCATTTTCAGCCCTGTAGAAGGCGCTTTTATCAACCGATATCAATATCGCCCTTTGGATCTCTATCATCACGACTTTGCTTCCAAACGTCAGTCAATGATAGATGATGTTTTCACTCGACTAGAAGAAGACGGTAGCCAGCATCTGAAGCAAATTTATCTGGAAAAAGTAGGGCTCAGTAATCCATTTGTTGTCTGGAATGCTTTCACTCCAGAACTGTTAGACCGTGCGCTACACAGCATCTCCCCCGAGTTACTGTGCCAGCTGTTTAAGGTCATGCTACAAGAGCTCAAATTATTCCGAAGTGGTATGCCTGATCTGATTCTCTTTAAAGACGACCGTTTCGAATGGGTTGAAGTTAAAGGCCCCGGAGATCGTTTGCAGGATAACCAGTGGCGCTGGTTCCATGAGTTCATCAAACTGAAAGTGCCGTTTTCGGTTTGCTATGTAGCCAACTCATAACTAAATACGATTGATAATGCCCAAACCAATAAGCTCACCCATTTATTGGCATTGAAAGTTCAACCTCTTTTATTGATAATAACAATTATTATCAATAAAAGAGGTGTGTTCCATGTTTGAAGGTGGAGGAAGATTATCATTTAACGATCATAAATCTTATGGCCAAATACTGTCAGGCAATGAGCCATCAATACTATTGGTTGAAGACGATAGACATCTGAATCAGCAACTCACCTCTCTTCTTCAAGACAGTCGATACCAGGTTACCAATCTGGATTGTGGTGCCGAAGCATTGAATTGCCTAAAGCAATCCAACTTTGACCTAATCATTCTTGACATTAACCTGCCAGAGGTCGACGGCTTTGGTTTGTTGAACTTTATCCGCTTTCATTCAAATACACCGGTCATCATGCTGACCGCATACGGCGCAGAAGAACACCGCATACGTGGGCTGCGTTATGGCGCGGATGACTACATCAGCAAACCATGTAACTTTACTGAGGTGAGTTTACGGATCGAAGCGATTTTGCGCCGAACTGGTCACAATCAAGCATCGAGCTCTAACCGTTATCAAGAATATAAAGAACTCAAGCTTGATAAGAACGAACTGACTGTAACCGTCAACGAGTCCGCTCCCATCACCCTCACACCAATTCAGTTTAAATTGCTCTGGACACTTGTAGCCAACCACGGCGCAGTACAAAGCAAACCGTTTTTGTACCAGGTTGTACTAGAACGCGACTTTAGCTCATACGACAGAAGCTTAGACATGCATTTAAGTCGAGTGAGAAAAAGCTTAGTCGCTTTGGGTATGAGCTCAGAACGAATTCAGACCGTTCACGGCAAAGGTTATTTATTACGATGAAAAAGTTACTTTTCTGGCGACTGTTTGTCGTACTCTCATTGGGAGGAGTGATCTTTTTCTCCCTACTCCATAGCGTCGCTCTACTCTCCAATGAAAAGATGAGTTACATCGATAAAAACCATCAGCAAGAAATTCTCGCTTGGGGTGAGCACGTTCAGTCGCAGCTCGGGCAAGGGAAATATGATGAAATGAATCAGTGGGTAAATCAGCTAGCGTTGCGAGAGGAAACGTGGGCAACGGTGGTACGTTCCAATGTCTCCGTTGTCAGCGGTAACCCTCTCAATAAGCGATTTTGGGATGGTTATGGCATAGGTAGAAACGTCGAGTGGAAGATTCACCTTTATTTTCCTGAGAACCCGATAATGGAAGTCGCTCTTACTCCTTCTGATTATCACTTCTTGGTTAAATTGCCTGCTCGTATGCGCCCCGGAACCTACATGTCGCACGCATTCTGGACTTTCCGAGTCGTCATTCCGTTCTTAGCTCTATTGGCGCTAACTATCTACCTTTATCGCTACGTCATGACACCATTACAGCACTTTCACCGTACAGCCAAAGAATTTAGCCAAGGTAACTATAGCGCTCGAGTCTCACATCACATGACACTGGGTAATGACGAGTTAAGCCAGATTGCTCGAACGTTTGACATGATGGCCGAGCGCACAGCTAGTGTGATTAACCATAATCGCAATCTGATAGCAGATATGTCTCATGAAATTAGAACACCGCTCGCTAGAGTTGAAATGGCGACGGATTGCGTCGAAAAGCAGATAGATACTGAAGAAATGGTCAGTCGAATTAGATCTGAAGTTCAGGCTATCCGGGTTATGGCAGAAGATACGCTGACACTCGCGTGGCTAGAGAACGAACGACCAGACTTAAGAGACGAAGCCTTTGATCTGACTGAGCTGGTGGAAGCCATCGTTGAAGATGCGCAATTTGAGTATCCCGATCGTCAGATTGCCATAGATCTCCCTTCGCAGCTTCCGCTCTCCCACTCTAATCAAAGGGCCCTATCTCAAGCAATAGAGAACATCGTCCGAAACGGGCTGAGATATACGCCGCAGGGAGAAACCCTCACCATTAAAGCTTCATTTGATGAAGACAATGTCACGCTGACCATATCCGATGCTGGTCCGGGTATAGACGCTTCTTTAACTAAACGTATATTCCAGCCCTTCTTTAAAGCTGATAACCAGGTTGGTTCACGTAAAGGTTTTGGCGTTGGCCTTGCGTTGGCCAAAAGACACATACAAGCCGTAAACGGTTCAATAAGTGCAAAAAATCGCAGAGAAAGAGGGCTTGATATGGTAATCAACCTACCTACTTAAATATCTCATACAGGAGGCGACGTGCATTCCGTTGCCTTTTGTTTTCTCTAGATATCACCTCAAGATGTAACAGTTGTAAAAGTCATTTACTCACCCTATACGAGACGACAAAATCCACTCGATAATAATTCTCATTAACAGTGGAGGTTACGGTCAAATGCATACCGTATTCAAGTTAAGCCCAATTGCCCTCGCCCTTGCTTCAGGGTTGGTTTTCGCTAATCAAGAAACCGCAGAAATCGTTGAAGTCATTGGTAACCCACTTCAAGGGATTGATACCATCATCACCGCTGAAGACTTATCCAAACAGCAGGCTCAAGATCTCAATGATGTATTTCGTAAAGATGCGGAAGTCTCCGTTGGCGGCTCGGCAGGCATCACTCAAAAGATCTATGTCCGTGGATTAGAAGATACTATGATGAACATTTCTATCGACGGAGCTGAGCAGTCAGGCAACCTTTTCCACCATCAAGGCAGACTTTCAGTTGAACCGGAGCTTCTTAAGCAAGTTGATGTTTCAGCGGGTGCGGGTCGAGCCACTAACGGTCCGGGCGCTTTAGGCGGTGCGATCCAGTTTAAAACCAAAGATGCGCATGACCTTTTGCAACATGAAGACCAGTTTGGTGCGCAGGTGAAAGCGGGTTACTACACCAACAACGACGGCTACAAGGTTTCAACCAGCTTGTATGGTGAAGTCACCGAGCGGCTAGGGTTGCTGGCTTCATTTGGCTACGTTGAAGGAGACAACATTGAAGATGGTCGCGGTACCGAGCAAGAGTACACAGCAATCGAACAGCAAGTTGCGCTTCTTAAACTTTCAGGCCAACTTAACGAGCAGCACTATCTGTCTCTGAGCTACGACTATCGTAACGATGATGATACTCGACTGAATCGACCTCACTTTCAACCAAGTGTAAAGAATGTTCCACTGGAGCAGGAAGCGGATCGCCATACCTTTACGGCCAATCACAATTTCCGATACAGCGACCTGCTCAACTTAGATACCACCCTTTACAGCACTGCTAATCGTATTGCTCAGAAAGATCACCCGCAATGGAACACCAGCGATGGTACTATCAACACCATAGGCGGGAAAGTGTTCAACACTGCTCGCCTAGCTCAGCATACTCTGATTACGGGTGCAGATTACAAACGGGACAAATCTGAGTTCGAAACTAACTATTCAGGCCAGCAAAACCACGAAGAGAAAGGCACAGTATACGGGCTATTCGTGCAGGATGACTGGAACATTAATGATGCGATTTTACTTTCTGCTGGTGCCCGTTACGACTGGTATGAACTAACCGACAATATTAATCAGGAATTCGACTCCAGCGGCTTCAGCCCCAACATTTCCTTAACTTACCAATTGCTTGATGGTCTTGAACTGTTTGCGGGCTATGCTGAAGCGTTTCGCGGCCAGCAGATCAAAGAACTGTTTGTCATCGACTATCGCAACAATGCCGCGGATCGTGCTCCAGAACGTGCAAAAAACAAGGAAATCGGTGCCAGCTATCGCAAAAACAATCTCATTGCGGGCTTCACCTTCTTCGATAGCAAAATCGAAGATGTTGTTACAACCAGCAATAACGTCTACACCAATGTCGGAGAGCTAACGACAACAGGTTTTAGCGCCTACGTTGGCTATACATTGGAGCAAGTATCAGCCCGATTGAGCTACAACCAGTCTAATCCTGAGCTTAATGGCGTACCACTCAGTGATGGTGACTCTACACTAGGAACGTCAATTGGCGACACTTGGGTCTTAGATGTTAACTATGCAGCCAATGACGAGCTTGAGTTTGGCTGGAATGCGCGCTTTGTGGAACGTTTGACGGACGTAGCGGATTCAAGCGCATACCCAGAAAAGCCGGGGTATGGTGTCCATGATGTCTATGCTCAATGGTTGCCACTAGCTGAGCAAGACCTGACGCTCACGCTTTCTGTGAAAAACGTGTTCGATAAATACTATTTTGACCATGGTTCATACATGGCTTACATCGGCAGTAGCGTCGCTCAAGGCTACGCTAGCGCGGGTCGCGATATTCGAATGAACGTTAGCTACGCATTTTAACTAAGGAAAGACAATGCTGATTAAATCATGGGTTGCGCTCTGCCTTATGTTAGCAGCGAGCTTGGTTCATGCCAGGATGATAACAGTGACGCATCCGCTGGGTGAGACCACGCTAGAATCCAAACCTGCGCGAGTTATTGTTCTTGGGATGGATACGCTAGACGTACTCGACAATTTAGGCATTGAGCCCGTGGCCGTCGTAAAATCACCGATGCCACACTATCTGAGCAAATATCAGGATGATAGCTATGTTTCGGCAGGTTCACTCTTCGAGCCTGATTTTGAAACGATATTTGCTCTCAAACCTGACTTAATCATAGCCAGTAATCGCAGCTCTGAGTCCTATCCTGAACTGAGCAAAATTGCCCCTACTATCGTTTTTATGGCAGATGCCCGACGTTATTGGCAAACCACTCAGGCGGCTTGGAGAATGATGGGGAAAGTTTTTGAACGTGAGGAGGACATTGAACGCAAGATCAATCAGGCTCAGGCACGAATCGATCAGATAAGGCAACAGACGAAAATCACTAAGCCAAAAGCCCTAGTGGTGATGACAAACGGCGGCAAGCTCACGACGTTTGGACAAGATTCTCGCTACGGAGCCATATTTACTCTGTTCGGCTTCGAACCTGCTGATTCAAATAATGCGAATAAGGTTCATGGCGACCTAATCAGTTATGAGTATATTGCCCAGTCAGACCCTGAGCACTTGCTGATACTGGACAGAGACCAAGCCATCGGAAGGGATTCTGGTGAAGCGTTTAAGAAACTCGATAATCCTTTAATGTCGCAAACTCAGGCGGCGAAAAACAACCGGATTCATTTTTTGAACCCTCATGCTTGGTATATTTCTGCCAGTGGCATTCAAGCAACTCAAATGATGATTGATGATATGAGTCAAGCGGTTAAGTAGCTTTGCTTCTTTCATTAGAAATGATAAGAGGTGCAGTAATGCGCCTCTTCTTTGCCCCTTACCAGTCTGAATGATCAGAAAAGAACACCACTTGATTCCTACCCAGCTCTTTGGCTTTGAACAATGCCGCATCTGCTTCATCAAACAACACCGTATGTGGCAAGTTTATTCGCATATCCCACACAGCTCCTCCAATGCTAACCGTGACAAAATCACATTCCGAATGAACATGGGGGATCTCAAGCATCTCGACTTCTTTTCGTAATAACTCCGCGATTCGTCTAGCGTCATGCAGATTAGTATCGCGTAATATAAACGCAAACTCCTCTCCACCTATTCTTGCCAATATATCGTGCTGGCGCCGCGTCACACTGCTCAGTGCCTGACACACATTTTGCAGGCAATAATCACCCAGTTGATGACCATAGTGGTCATTGTATTGCTTGAAGTAATCGAGATCCAAAATAAGCAAAGCAAAGTCTTTATTCTCTTCATGACTTTTCTTGACTGTATTCTCTATCGCCTGTTCATACACCCTGCGGTTAGGAACTCCTGTAAGAGGATCCAAGCTCGCCATCTTCAATAATTCCCTTTCCTTTTCCCTAAAATGACGATTAGTGCTGTCCAGCAGATAATTGTATGTCATTGAAAGATTGGAATAATCAGAACCGTGATCAACCTTTAGATGGGATTCCATATCATGCGCTTTGACTATCCGGTCGAACTGGTCCATCAAGTCAACTAACTCATCTTTCATACCATGTTCGCCGAAATTAAGGCCGATGGTCTCCGTTTGTGCTGAAACTCTTAGCGGATGGAAATGATTAACAATCTTCAACAAAGGGTATCCGAGGCCAACGACCCAAGCTGCGGTTGCAACAACTCCACTCATTTGAATATAGAGTTGCTCTAGACGACTACCAGAAGCCAAAAAATCCGTTGGGGCTAACAAAGCAACAGCCAATGTTCCCCATATTCCCCCGCCAAGATGAACTGGAACCGCAGATACGACATCATCAAGCTTTGATTTTTCTAGCACCGACACCAAAACTACGCTGATACAACCACTAGTGGCACCAATAATCACAGCGCCACTTAAATCGACGACGTTAGCACTGGCTGAAATAGCCACCAGACCAGCAAGTAATCCATTCAGAAGGTAGCGGATCCCACGCATAGAGTGGATGTTCCACGACAACATTAATGCACTAAAGCCGCCAGCACAGGCCGACATGGCAGTATTAGAAAAGATTTTCGCCAAGTCGGCAGTAGGATCAATAATGCTACCGCCATTGAAGCCAAACCATCCAATGAACAACAGAAACGTCCCTAGCGCCGAAAGCGGTAAGTTTTGGCTGTACATTTCTCGCGTTTTTCCATCATCCGAAAATCTGCCTAGCCGCGGTCCAACAATCATAATGGCAATCAAGGCAACCCAGCCACCAACGGAATGCACGACCGTTGCCCCAGCGAAATCTATGAAACCCATCTTGGCTAGCCAGCCTGTATCACCAACGGACAAATGTGTTCCGTTCCATACCCAGTGGCCAATGATCGGAAAAAGCAGTGTTGCGGTAATAAATGAGCAGATTAGATAGCCTGAGAAGCGCATACGTTCTGCAACTGCGCCTGACATTATTGTTGCGGCGGTTCCGCAAAACATCATCTGAAAAAGAAAGAAAGCTAACACTATAGGCGGATGCTGGTGGCCAATAGCAAACAGGTCTAAGCCAATTAACCCTTTCCAACTGTCACCATACATAAACGCAAAGCCGATCAACCAAAAGCAGACACCACTAACACAAAAATCAGCCACGTTTTTGAGCGCGACATTAATATTATTCTTATTCCTGACCAACCCACTTTCAAAACAAGTAAAGCCCGGCTGCATCAGCAGAACTAGCGCAGTACAGAGTAAAATCCACGTAATAGCGATGGTGTCGTTATCCGTAACTATAATATCCAAAGTCGCCACTTTTTATGCAATCGGTTTATCTGGAGCATAGTTAAGTAGCCGTGTTTTCTCCACTTTTCATCAATTTCTCATATTTTGAATAGTGTTTTATTTGCCAATTCATTATCCTTCTGCTGCAATTATCAAACCTCGGCAATACAGTTATTATCCAAATGAATTTACGTACCTTTTTCACTCTATTTTTGGTCACAACCTTTGCTGGCTGTGCAACCTTTGCTGGCCTTAATTATGACCAGCTATTTGGTGAAGCTCAGGTAAGAGACAGGCAGGTATCTCTCACCACAGAGCACAGCGACTTCTTTCTTAGCGAAGTAAAACCCATTATTGATAATCGCTGCGTCGTCTGCCATGCCTGCTACGACGCCCCTTGCCAATTGAAAATGTCTTCCGTTGCTGGGATTGACCGAGGAGCGAGTAAGGAACTGGTTTACCAAGGCACACGCTTAACCGCAGCTACCCCTAGCCGATTATTTGAAGATGCTCAGACCACGGAACAATGGCGCTCAATGGGCTTTCATCCGGTGCTGAATGAGCGTGACCAAACGCGCACAGCGAACATCGAAGCTGGCCTTGTCGCAAAAATGTTGATCCAAAAAAAGGCACACCCTTTACCGAATCAGACTCAACTTGAGGGGTTCGATTTCTCTATTGATCGCTCGCAGGTGTGTCCAACCATTGAAGAATACGACAGCTACGCCCAAGATTACCCCACTTGGGGCATGCCTTATGGAATGCCAAATCTCTCATCTAACGAATATTCGACTCTAATGAGTTGGCTACAGAACGGCGCCATAATGAATGCGCCGATCCCACTAACACTTGAACAACAAGCGCTGGTAGAGGAATACGAGCAGTTTCTCAATAACGGCTCTCGCAAAGCGCAGCTCACCGCTCGCTACATCTACGAGCACTTATTCTTGTCGCACCTGTATTTCTCGGAGCTAAACGAAACCACGCCACGATTTTTCACCTTAGTTCGTTCTGAAACACCACCGGGTCAACCCGTTAAACGCATTGCGACTCGCAGGCCCTACGATGACCCAAACGTAGACCGTGTTTATTATCGCTTTGTTCCTGAGCAAGCAACTATCGTGGACAAAACCCACATGCCGTTCGCTCTGAACTCGCAGCGTATAAACAACTGGAAAGCGTGGTTCATCGACACCACTTATGACGTCGCCCAGTTACCAGGATACGAGCCTGAAGTCGCCGCCAATCCAATGACGGCGTTCATTGAGTTACCAGTCAAATCTCGCTTCAACTTCATGTTGGACAACGCACAAAACACCATCAACGCCTTTATCAAAGGCCCTGTATGCCGTGGGCAGTTAGCGTTAAATGTTATCAATGATCGCTTTTGGGTTTTCTTTCTCGACCCCGATAAATCGGACATACCAGAAGTTAACGAGTTTTATCACTCACAAGCTGACAACTTAAAACTCCCAGGCGAGTTGGAGAGCAACACCTTACCTGTCGCAAACTGGGTATCTTACTCCCGCCAGCAAGCACGATACCTGACAGCAAAGTCCGATTTCATCAACAGCTGGTTCAAAGATGGAAAGCATTTAACTACGGATGTCATCTGGACGGGCAATGGCACCAATTCAAATGCAGCTTTGACCGTATTTCGCCATTTTGACAGCGCTTCTGTTGTCCAAGGTTTAGTAGGTAAACCACCGAAGACTGCTTGGGTTCTCGATTATGCTCTGATTGAACGAATCCACTACTTACTCGTCGCTGGGTTTGATGTCTACGGAAACTTTGGCCACCAACTGATGACTAGAATGTTTATGGACTTTTTGAGACTCGAAGGTGAGAGTAATTTTGTCGCACTTCTTCCAAGAGATATTCGACATGTTGAACAATCCAGTTGGTACCAAAATCAAAGTACACAGCTGAGTGATTTCTTACAGCGCAACGTTAAGCCGTTCGATCAACCGACTCAGGTACCCTATCAGACCGATAACCCCAAGCAAGAGCTGTATGACATCTTGAAAACCCAACTTAGCCCCGTTCTGAACAACCGTTACGCGATAGAACAGACCGGGTTTAGCACCTCCAACGAGGCTCGCTTGAGAACATTGGACGACATTAAAGGAAAAGGGCTTTTATTCATCCCTCAGATAGTCATGCTATTGATAGAGTCCGAGTCAGGCCAAGAGCAGCTGTTCACCCTACTGCACAACAATGCCCACACGAATATATCAAGCCTGTTCGATGAAGAAGGAAATCGCGACTACGAAAACGACGATTTAACGTTAGTTAGAGGGGTGATCGGAAGTTACCCAGCAACGTATCTGTCATTACATGAAAATGAGATTTCTCAACTCATCGACATGCTAAAAAATATCCGTTCAGAAGAGGATTACGTTAAGTTATTGGATCGATTCGCAATCCGCAGAAGCTCAGATAGATTCTGGCCTTTCAGTGACAAAGTACACGCTTGGTACAAGGAAAATCAGCCTGTCGAATTCGGTCTGCTTGACTATAATCGTTTTGAGAATAGGTAGAACTGTTCAACCGAGCGTTTATTAACGCGGGAGGTGGGCATGAGTATTAGAGATAGTATTCGCGCTATCGAGCAACAAATCTACGTTGCTTGCTCAGAGGGTGATTACGACACTGTCCAAATGCTTGAGCATCAGCTCGAAAGCCTGCGCGGTAAGACCGAGCACCCTTTCGATGATGATCCCTATGCACCAGAGGGCAAAATAATCCCCGAAGACGATTGGTATTAACGATGAACGCCCCGCTTTGCGGGGCTTTCTTTTGCGTTCCAACCACAGTAACGCGTATAATCCTTTCCACTCTTTAGCAGCCAACACCTATTGTTTGCATGCACTTCTAGCGCCTAAAGGCGTTTACCTCTCTTCAAACTCTTATCAATGGAGGGTTTTATGCTGTCGGACATTGAAATCTGCCGTTCTCAAACTTTGCACCCTATTGACCGTATCGCCGAAAACGCGGGGTTACTCCCAACGGAATACCAGAGTCAGGGAAAACACAAAGCCAAAGTATCCCTTAATGCATTAAATAGGCTCGGAAACAATAACACCGGAAAACTGGTCCTCGTTACCGCAATCACTCCAACGCCTCTGGGTGAAGGCAAAACCGTGACAACAATTGGATTGGCGCAAGGCTTAGCCAAAATCAATCAATCGGTTATGGCCTGTATTCGTCAACCTTCCATGGGGCCCGTTTTCGGTGTTAAAGGCGGAGCTGCTGGAGGTGGGTATTCTCAAGTTGCGCCAATGGAAGAACTCAATTTGCATCTGACTGGTGATATTCACGCCGTGACCGCAGCACATAACCTTGCTGCTGCCGCTATCGACGCGAGAATCTATCACGAGCAGCGAAACGGCTACCAAGACTTTGAACAACGTTCCGATTTAAAAGCGCTACGCATCGACCCAGAACGCGTAGTCTGGAAACGTGTGATGGACCACAATGATCGTGCCCTGCGTATGGTCGCCATCGGACGAAATGAAGACGGGAAACAGATCAACGGTATTGAGCGAGAAGATGGCTTTGATATTTCCGCGGCGTCTGAGCTTATGGCAGTGCTGGCCTTATCAAGTGATTTAAAAGATTTGCGTCAACGGATTGGACGCATTGTGCTGGCTTACAATATTGAAGGCCAACCTGTCACAACAGAAGACCTCGAAGTCGCCGGGGCCATGGCCGTGAGCATGAAAGATGCTATTGAGCCAACATTGATGCAAACACTTGAGGGTGTTCCTACTCTTGTTCACGCTGGGCCTTTTGCAAACATTGCACACGGAAACTCTTCCATCATTGCCGATAACATCGCAACTAAACTGTGTGACTACACGGTGACAGAAGGTGGGTTCGGTTCAGATATGGGGTTTGAAAAAGCCTGTAATATTAAAGCGCAAGTGTCAGGCAAAGCGCCTGACTGCGCAGTAGTTGTGGCAACCTTACGTGGTTTAAAAGCCAACTCGGGGCTTTACAACTTTAAACCGGGTCAAGCTCTGCCTGAATCATTGTTTAAGCAAGATGATTCCGCCCTAGCTGCTGGGTTCGAAAACCTTAGATGGCACATTAACAATGTGAATAAATACGGTATCCCTGCTGTGGTTGCCATCAACCGATTCCCACAAGATAGTGAACAAGAGCTCCAGCAACTGGCTGAGATGATCCGAAATCTACCCAACAACGTTGAAGTTGCCATCAGCGAAGGTTTCGCACAAGGTGGTGAAGGTGCCGTTGAACTCGCACAAAAAGTAGTCAAGCAATGTCAGCAAGGTTCTCGGTTTAGTCCTCTCTATCGCTTTGAACAGACAATAGAAGAGAAGATGATGGCAGTAGCTGAATCGGGTTATGGTGCAGCGAGTATCACTTTGAGTGAGAAAGCTAAGCAGCAGTTAGCAGAATTCAAACAGCAGGGTTTCGACCATCTTGCCGTCTGTCTGGCAAAAACGCCTCTTTCAATCTCCACAGACAGTTCTGTCAAAGGTGCGCCTACGCATTTTGATGTTCCTGTCCGAGAACTGAAGCTTTGTGCTGGGGCAGGGTTCATCTACGCCCTTTGCGGCAATGTCATGACAATGCCTGGCTTGCCAGAAAAGCCAGCGTTTATGAACCTCGATTTGGATGATAATGGAAACATCATTGGTCTGAGTTAACACAATTCATTGCGCGCTATCGCCTAGTTTACATGCGATAGCGCCAAATCACTTAATAATATGTACACATCCGCTTGCCATTCACTTCAATAATGTTGAATGGCGTTTCGTAAATACTCTCTAGTATGTCTGATTGAATCACTTCACTCACTGGACCCTGAGCGACTACCCTACCTTTTTTGAGCGCAATAATTCGGTCTGAATAACAGGCCGCAAAGTTGATATCGTGAATTACCACGACCACGGCTTTATTCATTTCATGCGCCAACCGACCCACGTTACGCATAATTTGCAATGAATGTTTGATATCCAGATTATTCAAAGGCTCGTCTAAGAACACGTAATCCGTATCTTGCGCCATCACCATTGCAATGAATGCCAGCTGGCGTTGACCTCCACTCAACTCGTCGAGGTACTTGTTCTGGATATCGGATAAATCCAGATAGGATATGGACTTATCGATTACTTGCTGGTCTTCATCGGTCAATTTGCCTTGTGAGTATGGAAAACGCCCAAAAGACACCATTTCCCTTACCGTAAAACGCATAGTGATGTTGTTCGCTTGGCGAAGCACTGCCAATCTCTTTGCCAACTCTTTTGTGTCCCATTCAGACAAAGAGCGGCAATCAATGAACACTTGCCCGCCGTCTTTATCAATCAATCGGCTAGCCATGGATAGCAAAGTACTCTTACCTGCGCCGTTGGGGCCAATGATAGAGGTTACTTTGCCCTTTTCGAATTCCGCACTCGCGTCATCAACCACTTTGGATTGACCAAACAACTTGGTTAGATTCTGTAATGTAATCATAAAGCCTCTAGACGACTCGGTTACGCAGTAACATAGTCAAAAAATAAATTCCGCCAACAAAGTTGATGACAACACTTAGCGTGGTAGAAAATCCAAACACCTTTTCTACCAGCCACTGACCACTTAGTAAGGCCGCCACTGAAAGCAGTGATACTCCGACCAGCAATACACGGTGCTGGTAACTCTTAAAAAACTCACGAGTTAAGTTGGTCACCAAAAGCCCGAAAAACATAATTGGCCCAATCAGTGCCGTTGAAATGGCAATAAGAGCCGCTGACAGCACCAACACCCAAAGCGTGACGCGTTTTACGTCAACCCCTAAGCTGGTGGCGTTGTCTTTGTCCAACCAAAACACATCCAGCAAACGATTCAGGCGATACAGCAACGCGCTGATCAATAGCAATAGTGGCGTACATAAGTAAACAAGCTCGACGCTGACATTATTGAAGCTGGCAAACATATTCGCTTGGACAGAAGCAAAATCACTCGGGTCCATCAACATAATGAAAAACGAGGAGATACTGCCAAACAACTGACCAAGTATTACGCCCAGCAGCAATAACACCATCAAGTTTTGTCGCTCGCCTCTGAAGTAAAAGCTGAATAGCAGCAGTGAGAACGCCAGCATAACGACAACAGAGACACTGAAGTTAAAGTAGGCGTTCATCGCGATACTGCTCAACCCGCCAAACATCACAACCACCAGCACTTGAGTAAACATGTACAGAGAATCAAAGCCCATGATACTCGGTGTCAGAATGCGGTTGTGAGTAATGGTCTGAAAAGCCAGTGACGACTGACCTATCGCGATGCCTGCCACGATCATGGCAAGCACTTTGGGAACTCGCCGTGAAAGGAAGTACTGGTAATTATCAGCATTTAAGCCAATGCCAATAAACAGAAAACCAAACAACAACACGATGACGGCCAGTCCAATGATCTTCACCCTATCCTGCATTTTTCTGCCCCTTTAAGATGAAGAAAATAAATACGCTACCACCTAAAATGCTGATAATGGTCGAGATTGGAATCTCGTATGGGAAGATGATCAATCGACTTGCCAAATCACAGCAAAGGACAATCAGGGCACCCAGTATCGCGGTAAGTGGAATATTGCGGCGAAGATTATCTCCATAGAACCAACTGACCAGATTAGGGACAATCAGCCCAAGGAACGGCAACATCCCTACGATCATCACAACGGAAGCAGACATCACAGAGACTAACAGCACACCAATGATCAGCACTTGCTGGTAGTTCAGCCCCAAGTTGACGGCAAAATCCTTACCTAAACCGACAGCGGAAATTCTCGCTGCATACAAGTAACTGAAGATGGCAAAGGGAATGGCGATATAAAGCAGCTCATAATCGCCCTGCAACAAATTCGCAAAATTAGCGACTGTCCAACTAGACAGGTTTTGTAGCGCATCGTACTTATACGCAACAAACGTCGCGAGCGAATCGACAACGTTGCCGAAAATAATCCCAATCAGTGGCACAAATACTGCGTTCTTAAACTGAATACGATTGATGAACTGCACAAACAGCAACGTCCCTAGCATGGACACCGAGAATATAAGCCACAGCTGCTGACCATTACCAAATAATACTAAGCTCAGTACGTAACCGAGCATGGCACACTCAATCGTTCCTGACGTGGAAGGTGAAGCAAATCGATTTTGACTGATCTGCTGCATAATCAAACCAGCGATACTCAGCCCAGCCCCCGCCAGCAGTACCGCCACCAAACGTGGAATTCGACTAGCAAACAGCAAATGCCAACTGGCTGTATCTCCGGCGATCAGAGAAGCAACATTTAGTTTTCCAACGCCTACAAAAATCGACGCTGCACTCAGTACCAACAGAACAAATAACAACTTTTTCAATGTAAAACCCTTACAACGCAAAAAACCTCAAGCCAATTCAGCTTGAGGTTGCGTAATCATGTTCAGACTATCAGTTTAAACTAGACGCCGTCTTCACATCTTCAATCATCTGTTCCGTTGCACGCATCCCTGAAATCGACAGGTACCAAGCATTAATGTCTAGATAAGCCATTTTTTTGTTCTGGTAAGCTTGGGTCGCTTTGACCAGATCATTTTCGAAATCACGTTTTACAGTGCTGCCTTTGCCTTTATTGATCAAGATGTCTTTATCTATCACAAGTAATGCAGATGGGTTTGTTTCACGAATGAATTCATAGGAAACCAAGTCGCCGTGACGGCTTTCTTTGATTCCTTCCACTGACTCCTTAAAACCAAAATCTTTGTAGATAGCGGAGAATCGAGACTGAGCGCCGAACGTGGTAATGTTTCCGCCCGCACTCATCACAGTCAGTGCATCCAGTTCGTTTTGCTGATTCGATTCCTGAATCGCTTTAAACTCACTGTCTAGTTGTTCAATCTTACTCTCTACGAAATCTTGTTTTTCAAATACTTGAGCGAGATTGCGCCATTGCTCCTTGGTGCTTTCCCAATAGCCTTTATTCGCGTCTGAAGCATAGACAATGGTCGGCGCAATTTCGGACAGCTCTTTGTATTTCGCCGCTGCACGGGTGCCAATGATGATCAGATCTGGCTTTTGCATGTAGATGGTTTCAAAGTCAGGTTCGTGAAGGCTTCCAGCGGAGACAAAATCGTAGCTACGGTATTCCGATAAGTAGTCCGGGAACATACTGACTGTAGAAACGGCGACAGGTTTGACATCAAAAGCTTTAACAGTATCTAACGCGCCCAAGCCAATAACGACAACTCGTTCTGGGTTTGTTTCTAACTTGGTCACACCTTGCGCGTGCTCAATCTCTACCATCTCAGCATTGACGTTAAATGCCAATAAACCTGCGGTTAACGCGGCTGCAGACAATCTCATTATTCGGACTCCATATTTACAAATGAAATCCATTATCATTTACATGTATAGAGATGTCATCAATGCTTTACGTTTTTTACATTTGTTATAGAAAGGAAAAAGTAATTGATTTCTGATACTTAAAATAATGAAGCGCACCCTAGATGCAGGTGCGCGGTGAGGTTTTACTGTTATAGAAAGTCTATGTTAGAGCGGCCAATCTCGTTTTTCTTGCTTTCCTTTTTCTTCTGCCCAGCGTCTTTCTTTGCCTTGTTTTGTTTCTTTGGTTTGTTTTTCTTTTCTGGCTTTGATTCAGGCTTCATGACTGAGGGTTCTTCAGGCTCAGTGACTGGCGCATCGCAAATCACGACGTAATATTCCTGATTGAATTCAAAAAAATCGCCATCGTACATCTTACGACGCTTACGCGTCTCCAGCTCACCATTAACAGCAACGTAGCCTTCCGCAATTAGGTGTTTCGCTTCGCCACCACCACCGACTAGGTTGGCAATTTTGAATACCTTGTAAAGCTCAATTGGTTGTGTTGAAACTTCTATTCCGATTGCTTCAATTTCAATCTCTTGCTCGTTTTCGTAGTCGTCTGTCATGTTTTGCTTCAATTGCATGTGTAAAAAAACTGAGTCTAATCCCTATCCTTTAATAAATAAACTAAAGTTAATCATAGAATGGGCACTTTAAAGGTACTGATTTTGCTCAAATGGACACTAATCCTGCTTCTTATCTCGTCGCAGGCAATGGCATACCATCCTCCAGTCAAAGTACTGGTATATGGTGACGACTCTTACCCTCCCTACAGTTATGGTGAAGAAGGTGTTGCAAAAGGAATCTACAGCGACATTCTTCGTCGAGTTTTTGAAGAAATGCCTGGCTATGAAGTTAAACTTGTCCCTATCCCATGGAAGCGTGGTTTAAAAATGCTCAAAGTCGGTCAGGGACTAGCTTTATATCCACCGTATTATTATCCAGATAAGCGCCTGTATATTTCCCCTTATTCAAAACCTATATTAGATGAAGAGGTTGTTGTCTTCTGCCACCCTGATAGCGTCAAAAATCGCTCACTGCAACGATGGCCAGAGGACTACCTAGGCTTAACCGTTGGTGTCAATGAGGCCTTTGCTCTTGGAGGCACTCAGTTCTGGGATGCCGTAAAAGTCGGCAAAATCACGTTATTGGAGGCCAAAGGCAACCGTCCTAATCTAATTAACCTTCATGACAAGAAAATAGATTGTTACATGAACGACCGGTTATCTATTCTTTGGGAAATGAAAAGAATGGCCAAAGAAGGGCTGTTGCCTGAAGATTGGAAGCTAACCCTTGGTGCGGTAGTAAGCGCCGAAAAAGGCTACTTAGGATTCACCAACCGTGAGCCAGATAAATATCCCTTCAAAGAGGATTTCGTTAAGAACTTTAATGATACGCTGATGAAACTTCAGCAACGAGGCGAAATCGACAACATAATCAAAGCTTACTTCGATAACGGTATGTAACCCGCCAACGTACTCAACATGTGACTTTCCATTTTGGAAAGTCCGGTTTTCCACTCTTTCCTTCAATTTTGACTTACATTGTTCCTATTCGAAACAGTGATAAGTGCATCCCAATAATGATGCGACGTTACCAAGAAGTTTATCATCATGCCATCCTATAAAATTCTCGTTCTCGACAACCAACCTTTAATGCGAGATTCCATTGAACGTCTCGTCGTCAACGTCATCAGTAACGCTCAAGTCTTTCAGTCGGACTCCACAACTTCCGCTCTGACAATACTTCGCGATAACGAGATTAATTTGATCATCCTAGAAATAAACTTGGAGGTTTCAGACGGATTCGAGTTTATCAGACGCGTGAAAGCTCATGGCTATAGCGGCAAGGTTTTATTTTTCTCTGGAAGTAAACACACTATGTTTTCGCAAGCCGCTTTTAAATTAGGAGCAGATGGGTATTTGTCCAAACTAGAGTCATCAAAGATCATCAAAGAAGCCATACTGGCGATAATCCAAGACGGCTCGGCGTTCAGATACAATGCTCAGAGTAAACCAATAGTCTGCCTTTCAAGCCGTGAAACAACTGTGCTCAACTATTTACTTCAAGGCTATAGCAACAAGAGAATTTCAGAATTACTGTCTCTTAGCGCAAAAACGATCAGTACGTACAAATCACGCATATTGAGCAAATATGAAGTTGATACCATGTTTGATCTAATACAGATGAAAGAGCATCAACTTCTCAGTCAAAAAGGTAGTATTTGAGCTTTCTGATGAGTAGCTCGTGAAGCGGGTTACCTTGGTTAGAAAGTTTATGGTAGGCGACTATGGCAGGTGGCTGAGTCATTTGAAGCTCATCAGGTAATACACACATCGTATAGCCTGGGCGATTGAGGTGCTTAATTGCAGGCAATAAGGTCGCGCAATTGAGCTCTTTCATGAGTTCGAATAAGCATAGGACGTTGTCTACTGTGGCGATCTTGTTGACATAAACTCCACTCTCTTCGAGCGCCATTTTGATCACCGTCTTCTTCTCCTGCCACCCTTTCATCTGCATAAACACGAAAGGTAGAGCTAATTTGTCTTCTAACGAAAGAGAAGCATGCTTTTCGGTTGTGACAATCCCTCCCCTGTATCGGCCTAATTGATGTTGATATATCGCCTTGCTCATCTCCGGATTGAAATACTGAACACCAATATCTAACTGATTATCCATAATTTGTTCAACGGACGTATCAGACCAGCTGGTCAGCGTGATTTTAGCGTTAGGAAAGGTTTTAATCAGATCGACCAGAAGTGATTTGCCAACCAGATATTGCGCCAAATTTGGGATAGCCACGGAGATTTCTTTATCGTAGGTTAGCGGGTCAAATGTGTCACCGACAATGGCATCTTCAATAACTCTTAGCCCAGCTGTCACTTTTGGAAGCAAAGCAACCGTGTACTCTGTTGGTTCAAATTCATGAACACCACGCACAAACAATGGGTCATCTAACTGTTCTCGCAGCTTAGCTAGATGCTTGCTGACTGCGCTCTCCGTTTTGCCCAATTCTTTGGCAACTGGTTTAAGGTGGCGGTGCTTATGGATCAGTACAAGAACTTTCAATAAGTTAAGATCAAGTGGAGGTCTCATTCATCCACCCTATACCGCTGCTAATGCACGATTGAAGTTGAGTTTGACCAAGTTTAGTTTTTTCTGCGCTTCTATTCGTTCGGTTTTTCTGAGACTGGATGTACAAGTAATCGCCGCCTCACAATCGAATATAACCTTTCTAATTTCAGCTGGATTGATGGCGCGGGGAATTTCACGATTCAGAAGCGATAGCATTTTATTCGCCACCAACACGCACTGCTTACGGGATTTGAATATTTCCAAGCCAAGCGCGACAGCTTTTTCCACCGATTGAAGCGAGTACTCATCCACTTGCGCTAGCAATCTGACTAACGCAGATTTTCGTCTCATTCCATGCTCTATCTGATGTTCTAATTGCATCTGCATAGAACACGCCGACAATGATACTTTGCTGTAGTCAGTATGGGAGCGAGCAAAACCAGCGACTTGATCGAACCAGTGATAGTTGTCCGTTACAAAAAGAAGGTACAAAAGGTAGTGCAATTGGGGCAATTGCAACTGCTGATAGTTTTTCAGCAAATTGGCCAATTTGATACGCGCAACTTTATAATTTTCGTCGTGCAGTTCGATATGAACATCCACAAGCGTCAGTGCCAATATTTCACTTTCTGCTAAATCGGATTTCATCAGATTGTGTAGCTCTTTATGCGCTACCATGGAAATCGACTTGCCTTGAGCAGACGCCGCAACTAGTTTTAGTCGCATCAAGTGAATAGCGTTCGCGACGGTATTGCGGTGAGTATTGGCAATTTGATGGCGATAAATAGCCAACCCACTTAAAGCGCCATCATAATTCTCTTCTATCTCACAGAGTCGAATATAGGCAAGTAAACGAGGTGCACTACCTTTCGAAAATTTAATAGCGTCAGTCAATGCGTTCTTAGCGCTCGTGCTATTCCTTTGCACTAGGCTGGTTAATGCTAACATGTCAGAGACACTTGACGGGACTCTACCCGACTCCTCAATCCAGTGCTCTAACAATGAATGAGCTTGCTTCACCTCACCCATTTCGAGTAAAGCCGATGCCTTACCCACAATAGCCCAATGGCTTTTACGCAGAGTCGTACATGAATCGTAATGCTCAATCGCTTGAGTATGAAATTGCCGTTCTAAATACGTGACTCCCTGAAGACGCTGTATATGAGCGGTATATTCCGGGTATGCCTTTAGTGCCGCTTTAAATGATTCCGCGATATCTTGATAGCTTGCACTCTTTGGTTGTTTTAGCAGCGCGGACAGAGTTTGCTTGCGTCTGTACACGCGTAAAACCCGCTTTTTGAACTCATACAACGAATACGGCTTAAGAACGTACTCATCTGGTTCTGCTTCCAATATTGAACGTACAACTTCACCAGTCGTTTCACTGGTTAACATAATAACAGCGCATTGTGGGCGAATAAGGCCGTAATGACGGCACTCTTCTAAGATCTGCTTTCCATTCAGTTCCTTACCAAACCTATAATCACAAATGAACAGATCAATCGAAATTTCTCGCAGATTTTTGTATACCGAACGAATATCTTTGGCCGTAAATATTAGACGATCACTGAAGCCAGACTCTCTTAGTAAAATTTTTAGGTTAGCAACCACCAAAGGAGAATCGTCTGCGATCAGCACACCCGCCTGACTGACATTTTGAATTTGGCCGAGCATTATTCCAACTGCGCTATTTTGGATAAATTGGTCGCTAGAGTATAGAAAGAGAAAGCGGATGAAAACGCCTGATATATCAGAGTTTTGTCAAAATTAACCGCTATTAAAACATTGATAAATATATAAGAAAGTGACATTTAACACTCAAATAGGTTGTGCGGTACTCTGCACAAGGAATATGCCACCTATTGAGCATAATTAAGACGAGCTACCAGCCCCCTAAACAATTCAAAAATTAAATAACTCAGTGGATTTTTATTCACTTCATTAAAGAGGAAGATCTCATTTCTCTCATCTAGTGAGAGTAAAAAGGATATTTCAGTTCAAAATATGAACACACGTCAATAAAAGCTCACATTTACTGTCTCATACTTGGCTCACTGCTGGAGCTTAATAAATATTTCATGTTACAAATATAGGTTACACGGAAGATATTTATAAATTCAAAAAATAAAGCTCATGGAAGGCTTACCGCGTGTTGGATTAGGTACGTCGAATCAAATGTCACAGATAATCAAGAATATACCGCCGCAATCGAACGCTTCGTCGGTCTCGAAATGTCGCTATGCAGGTGAAGAATCACAGGGAAATAGCTCCATCGCACTAAGTGGCGCGGAGCTAGATGAGCTTATGGATAACCATTTTAAGCACATGTTTGATGTGTTTAACGATGGTATTTTCTATATGACAGACGATGATCGCATCTTCTTTTATAACCCTACGTTTTACGAGAACTACGATATTGCCTCTGGCCAATGTCATTTGGATGCATGGCTATCTTTGGTCCACCCTCTGGATAAAGCGATGCTCAAAGGTGAAGTAGATGCACACATTCAGAAAGACGAACAAAAGATCTCTACTCAGTACCGAGTAAGAAACAAGACCGGCCAATATGTCTGGATTGAAGGGACTGCAGTGACGAAAACTATCAATGGTACCCGCTTTATGATTGGGTGCCATCGCGATATATCCGATCGCAAGTTGATGGAAACCTATGTCCAGCAAGCCGCATTTAGAGATAACGCTTCTGGCTTATCGAATGGCCAGAAACTGATTATCGATATCGATGCTTTAGTCGACCAACTCCCCGGCCAGCATTCTCTGATCTACATTCAGATTGGCGATATTCGCTCCTACCTAAGCGCATACGGACCCCATATCTTACGTGACGTGATGTCACACCTTATCACAGCGTTAAACTCCTTTACCGATGACTTTATTGATATATACCGTGTGCGCTCTGATGACTTTGCTATTCTCGTCAGAGGCCATTATACAGCCGAAGAGTTAATGACGCTTGGCGAGCGTATATCTCAAACTTATCAAGAATCGGTTCAGGCAAATGGCTACATGTATGGAACAGATATCAGTATTGGTATATTCCCTAGTTTCGATATTGGTCTTGCCGCTGAAGAAGTAATTAAAGTCGCAGCACGCACCTGTCAGTTCGCTGGTGAAAAACGGCACAATAGAGTCGGCGTTTACAGCAAAGAAACCAAAAGCAAAGTTGATCGGCATTTTTACATCGAACGCGAATTAGCTAACGCGATCCACAACGAGACCTTGACCGTTAAGTTTCAGCCAATCATCTGTGCCAAGAAAAATCGAGTCGCTAGTTTCGAAGCTCTGGTACGCTGGCGCAGTGAAGAAATCGGCGAGATCTATCCTGACGAATTCATTGAGGTGGCCGAGAAAAAGGGATTGATCGTTGAACTCGGCTATTTAGTGTTCTCAAAGGCTTGTCAGTTCATAAAACGATACCTAGAGACTCATGGCACGAATATCAGGGTAAACGTTAATGTTTCCGTACTTCAGTTGTTAAACCACCAGTTTCCAGACCGACTAAAACGGTTAGCTGACCATCTGGGCATTGATACTAAAAACATTGTATTGGAATTAACCGAAACCATTATTCTCGATGGTAACAAAAGTGCCATTTCCCAGTTAAGTCGACTAAGCGACTACGGTTTTCTACTTTCATTGGATGATTTTGGTTCTGGTTATAGTTCATTAAACAGCTTTTTTGATTTGCCTCTTAACCAAATTAAGGTGGACAAATCGATGGCGTGGCGATGTTTGGACAACCCTGCAACCTTGGAATACCTTTCTTTCATCACTCGCCTTTGCCAAGCTCACAATGTGGATGTTGTTGTAGAAGGTATTGAAAGTGCTGAAATGCAAAAGCGTTTCACAGACATGGGGGCCTCCTTCCTTCAAGGCTACTGGTTCTCTAAACCGCTCTCTATAGCCAGCGCCAGCCAGTACACTCTCGTTTGATTCAGCTCGCTTAGTGGTGTGTTGTCACAAAAGTTTCATCCGTCTTAATAGACTTTTGTGACAATGCTCCATAACATTTGAGTCCTTGATGAATATATAAACAAGATAAACATAGGAAATGTTTTTACATTACAGCAGGCCTCTCAGCTCGTCTGCCAACATAGAACTGCGTTGTCTGGCACTCATGCTTTTCGCTGTTTTCATTGTAAACACGCCTCTAAGCTTCATCAAAGACGCTAAGAAGAAAGACATTTCGTTCCAGCTAAAAGCGATTGACGAAACCCTGAATTTGCGTAAACAGCAAATCAGCAGCTATGCCGCTCTCAGCAAAACCCAGATTGCCCATCAGTACTTCACACACCCCGATTTGTTTTATGATCTCACTCAGCATTTACTGGAGAATCAGAACTTAATTACCAGTATTGAGATAGTCAGCAGAACCCCTTCTCGTCACTATCGATACAAGCATCTGATTGATTCTTATAACTCTTTTTACGCTAGTAGCCTTAACCAAGAAGCGCACCAAATACTCTATCAACCTGACTTAGGTTTATTTACTGAGATTGCACCTGTGTATCAAGGGCTCCAACATCTTGGTTACCTTGTTCTAGATGTTGATATGAGCGAATTTAATAACACGAGCCGTGATAACATTCTACTACTGGATGACGATGGCTTTATTTACTCAAGCTCACACCCAGCAATCAACAGTTATCAGTATTTACCCGATGCTTACTCAAAAGTCTGGAATGATTTAAATCGCAGTCAGCGCTCGGAAGGTATACTCGAACAAGGCGAAAATTATTTTGTTTATAGAGATATTGGCTTTTTTAGTGGTAAACCTTATTTCCTTCTAAAAGTGGTTCCTAAAGACGAGTTTATTCCAAAATATCTGTATCTTATCTTGGCACTTTTGTGCATCAGTGTTGGAGCGTCCTACTATCTTTATAAACTCAGGCAAGAGCGCCGTGAGTTAAATAAGATCACCTACACAGACCAACTTTCTGGTTTACATAACCGCCATTATTTGCAGAAAGTAGAGCAACAGAGCTTAGCCAGTAAAGGCTACTTTATCGGAATATTCGACATTGACCATTTCAAAGCTGTGAATGACAAATACGGTCACGATGTCGGCGACCAAGTCATCAAACGTGTTGCAGCTATCATTAAATCTCGCATTCGCGTTGCTGATTACGCGTTTCGTATAGGTGGAGAGGAATTTGTCGTCCTAATCAATACAACTTCAGTTCAAGATGCCAAGCAGGTGATGAATAGAATTCGTATCGATGTATCACAATTCACTCAGGCTCCGAACGTAACAATATCGGGCGGTATACATCCGGTCGTCGGTACTATACCTCAATCCTTAAAGAAGGCTGATGCTCTTCTGTACAAAGCCAAAGAGAGCGGACGCAACGTTATCTATTGCCAGTAGTCCGACTGCTGGGCTGTTTCAATAACGAGACAAAAACTACTCAAAATCCAATACAGTTTGACTAATAGCGTGAATTTGTACAAAATCCCGCCACATTTTATAAATGAATATGTTCTACTCTGGTTGTAACAAACCAGCAATGCGAAGAAAGGCCATCCTTTCTCAATCACGGATACGATTTTCGCTCAATACCGCCTCTAAATAGCTATATGCAGGTCGATTGATGAACAGGGAAACACTTAAGGTCTTCTTCAGGAGTTTGCTGTGTCTATCTATAACCGCGCTTTAACAATAACGTTGACAGCTCTTTTTACTGCTATCGCTGCGTTACCTGTAACCGCAAAACCAACCTCTCCTCTTTGGTTCGAACATACCGATATTACGATGCCTCGTAATATTCAGACATCGGTTCTTGAAAATGGTATCCGCTTGGTTTTAGTTGCTACGCCTAACAAACAACAAGCATTAGAGTTACGCCTTCGAGTTGGAGCAGGTGTTGCTCAGGAGCCTTCGTACCTTCCAGTCTCTCGTGTTCTCGCGAATCAAATAATTGGTGATTCAAAGTGGTCAGCAACGACGGATTACCAGCAAACTGTCTACAGCCTGAGCACAATAAACGACAGCCAACACTCATTAGAAGGTGCTTTGGACTTCATCGAGACAAGCTTCTCACAGCAGAGTTTTGTGCAAAAAGCTTGGAAACAGTCAGCAAATTTGACCGATTACCCAACTGTCGTCAGTCAGAACCAACTTGACTCTCTTGAGCTTGGGAAAAGTACTTCACCAGTAACCGAAACATCAGCCAGTCGAGTGCAGTTGGAAGATCTAGAACACTACTTTTCTCAGTACTATGTACCAACAAACATGACTTTGGTTATCGCAGGGGATTTCAAAGCTCGTACGCTGCAAAACAAGGTGCAAAAGGCATTCTCTCAATGGCATAACCCAACACCTCTGACAAAAACTCAGCAGCCTGCTCTAAGAATGGGTAACAACGGAATTTCAGGTACTCAAGGAAAGCATAGTGTTTCACTCAGTGCACTAGCTCATGTGTCGGACGACGTCGATAGCAAACTGATGCGAAAAGACCTATTGCTCGCCACTATTGCCAATCAGATCCTAGAGCACCGAATTGAATCTGCGCTGGCTGATGTCCATTCTTCGGCGACCGTTTCCGTTAAGAATGAAATCTTGTTTAACCAGAAACTGTTATCTCAAGTACTGGTTTCAAAGATTCCTGATGGTGAGCAGCAAGCCACAAAACAGATCGTTGAGCAAGAAATCAAAACAGCATTAGCGGTAGGCTTTACACATTCTGAATATGAGGCGGCAGTCAGTGAGATTCGCTTGAATAAACAAGCAGAATTAGTTGCATTTAGACAAGCTGGACCAGCCGCTATGGCGGATCGCATGGTCGACGCGATTGATAATGGTTCGGTCTACACCACACCATCCTTTGAGCTAGAACTTATCGACTTTCACGTGGCACATTTAAGTGAAATCGACATTAGCAAAGAGTTTGAAAAGATCTGGGCTCACAAACTAAAAAGCATATAAAAATCAAAGGCTGCTGTTTGCAGCCTTTGTCTTTGTCAGCGTCTAAAAACTCGAAAGCTCAACCAACTCTTTGGTATACGACTGTTCTGGTTGCTCAAATAACAACGCTGTCTCGCCCTGCTCAACAATCTCGCCTTGCTTCATGACAATAGTGTAGTGACATAACGACTTAACGACATTCAAGTCATGGCTGATAAACAGATATGTAAGCTGATACTTTTCTTGTAGCGATTTCAGCAAGTCCAAGACCTGAGCCTGAACCGTTCTATCTAATGACGATGTTGGCTCATCAAGTAGAATAAACTCAGGCTTAAGGATTAACGCTCTAGCTATCGCAATACGTTGACGCTGCCCACCGGAGAATTCATTTGGATAACGATGACGAGTTTCAGGGTCGAGGTCCACTTCCTTCATAACCTCACAGATCATCTTATCTACAGTTGAATCGTCATATTCATGATGAACACGCAGCCCCTCCCCAATCACCTGTGCGACAGACATCCTCGGGTTAAGTGCAGAAAATGGGTCTTGAAACACCACCTGCATCTTACTTCGATACGGCAGCATGCGTTTTCGATCCAAACCTTGCAGTTCCTGCTGTTGGTAAAAGATTGAACCCTCGGAATGCACAAGACGTAATATGGCCATCCCCGTCGTTGATTTACCCGAACCGCTTTCGCCGACCAGCCCTATCGAATGCCCTCGCTTTAGGTCAAATTTCATATCCGTAACGGCTTTAATATGAGAAACGACACGCTTAAACAGCCCCCCAGTAATCGGGAACCAGATTCTAAGGTTATCGACCGACAAGAGGTTACTAGAATCAACCGGAGTTTCGACAGGCAAGCCTCTAGGATCAGAGTTAATGAGTTTCTGCGTGTATGGGTGCTTAGGCTCCGAGAAAAGAGATCGACAATCCGCTTCTTCGACTAACTCTCCATTCTGCATCACTGCGACTCGGTCAGCGATACGGCGTACAATACTAAGGTCATGGGTAATAAACAGCATTGCCATACCCAATTCTTGTTGAAGGTCCTTCAAGAGATCCAAAATTTGCGCCTGTACAGACACATCCAATGCTGTTGTTGGCTCATCAGCAATCAGAAGCTCAGGCTCATTAATCAAAGCCATGGCTATCATCACTCGCTGCCTTTCACCGCCCGACAACTCATGAGGGTACGAATTAATCTTCACATCCGGGTTACGGATCCCAACTTTACCTAGCCATTCAATCGCTAGGGTCTCCGCTTTTTTCTGTCGCACACCACGATGAATGGACAGCGTTTCAACCAACTGCTTTCCAACTTTGTGCAAAGGGTTAAGAGAAACCATCGGCTCTTGAAAGATCATTCCGATCCGGCCACCGCGAATACCCCGTAGTTGCCTCTCCGAGCAGCTCAGCATGTCGATGCCATCAAAATTGATGCTACCCTCCAAATAATGGGACGAGCCCTTAGGAAGCAACTTCAACACGGAATTAGCGGTGACAGACTTGCCCGAGCCGCTTTCTCCAACCAGTGCAAGCGTTTCGCCTTTGTTGATAGACAGCGAAACTTGATGAGTCACTTGTTCGACATCTTTTCCGCGGCCAAACCCTACTGATAAACCGTCAATTGTTAATACTGGTTTGGTCATAATTATCTCCCCTGATGGTGAGGGTCAAAGGCGTCACGAACGGCTTCGCCAACAAACACGAGCAGAGTCAACATTACAGACAATACAAAGAAGGCAGAAAAACCTAGCCATGGTGCTTGTAAATTAGCTTTCCCCTGGGCCAATAATTCACCTAATGAAGGCGAACCAGCCGGTAAACCAAAGCCCAGAAAATCAAGAGAAGTCAATGTGGTTACGGAGCCAGAAAGAATGAAAGGCATCATAGTTAAAGAGGCGACCATCGCATTTGGTAGCATGTGGCGTCTCATAATACGGCTATCATTTACGCCCATTGCCTGCGCTGCTCTAACATAATCGAAGTTGCGGCAACGCAGAAACTCTGCCCTGACCACCCCAACTAAGCTCATCCAGCTAAACAAAACCATAATACCGAGTAGCCACCAGAAATTGGGTTCGACGAAACTGGACAGAATAATCAACAAGAAAAGCGTCGGCATTCCTGACCAGACTTCGATAAAGCGCTGGCCTAACAAATCAAGCCAGCCACCGTAGTAGCCTTGTGAAGCCCCAACAATCACTCCAATCACGCTGGAAATAATTGTCAGTACAAAACCAAACAGAACAGAGATCCTGAAACCATAGATGATTCGTGCCAGCACATCCCGTCCTTTGTCATCGGTACCAAGTAGGTTAACGTTGTCGGGCGCAGAGGGCACCGAACCAGAGATGTTGTAATTGATCGTGTCGTAGCTAAAACGAATCAGAGGCCAGATGATGTATCCTTTCTCTTCAATCAGCTCAATGACATACGGATCGGTGTAATCCGCTTCGGTCTCAAATTCCCCACCAAACTCAGTTTCCGCATATTGAGTCGTGATCGGGTAATACCACGCACCTTCGTACTCCACTAGCAATGGCTTATCGTTGGCTATCAGTTCTGCAAACAAGCTAAACACGAACAGCGTCATGAAAATCCACAGTGACCAGTAGCCACGTTTGTTTGCTCGAAACCTAAGCCAGCGCGCTTCATTTAACGGATTACGTCTTCTTTTCGTCAGCATTAACGCGCCTCAAAATCAATTCTTGGGTCAACCCAGGTGTATGTTAAATCAGAAATTATGCTCAGAATTAGGCCAAGCAAGGTCATAATGTAAAGGGAACTAAATACGACTGGATAGTCTCGCTGTATGGTTGACTCAAACCCGAGTAAGCCAATCCCTTCGAGTGAGAACATTACTTCAATCAGCATGGAGCCGGTGAAAAAGATGCTGATGAACGCCGCAGGGAAACCAGCAATGATGATCAACATCGCATTGCGAAACACGTGTTTGTAAAGAATACTTCTTTCATCCAGACCTTTCGCTCGTGCCGTTACAACGTATTGTTTATTGATCTCATCGAGAAAAGAGTTCTTCGTCAGCATACTCAGTGTTGCAAACCCACCAATCACCATTGCCAGTATCGGTAATGTCAGATGCCAGAAATAATCGATGATTTGCTCATACCAAACGAGCTGCTCAAAGTTGCTGGATACCAGCCCCCGAAGCGGAAACCAACTAAAGTAATTGCCACTCGCAAATAAGATAATCAAGATGATGGCGAACAGGAAACCGGGGATCGCATACCCAACAATCACTACAGCGCTTGACCAAACATCAAATCGGGAGCCATGGTGGATAGCCTTCATGATGCCCAAAGGAATGGAAATCAAGTAAATGATCAGCGTGCTCCACAAACCCAATGAAATAGAGACAGGTAAGCGCTCGATAATCAAATCAATCACATTACCGCCTTTGAACAGGCTCTCACCAAAGTTGAATGTGGCGTAGTTTTTGAGCATCTCGAAGTAACGCACATGCAGAGGCTTATCAAAACCAAACTGCTTTTTAATCTCTTCAACTACTTCCGGGTCTAGACCCCGTGAACCTTTATAGCCAGTCGAGTTAGCATCACTTCCTACATCGAGGTCAACTTCACTGCCGCCCCCAGCAAAACGTTCCATAATGCCAGAACTATGCCCTTCTAGCTGCGCAATAGCCTGCTCAACCGGCCCTCCCGGTGCTATCTGAATAATGAAGAAGTTGATGGTGATGATCGCCCACAGCGTGGGGATCACCAAGAGTAAGCGACGAAATATATAGGCTGCCATCTATCCCTCTGTTAACGTCGTTTTTCAGGTAATTTGGCGGCTTTATCCTTTGATATCCACCAAGTATCAATACCTAAGTCATATCTAGGCATTTTTTCCGGACGCTCAAATTTGTCCCACATCGCCACACGATATTCGCTCACGTGCCATTGTGGAATGATGTAAAAGTTCCACTGCAACACGCGGTCGAGAGCACGTCCTAAAGAAAGTAATGCATCTGGGTCTTGCTGTTTCTTGGAGATTTCCATCGTCAGGCTATCAACGACTGGATCAATAACACCCGCCGTGTTGTAGGTCGAGTCAATGTAGTTGGAGTTCCAGACAATCATTAAGTTCGGGCTTGGATATGGGTTCGCAGAGTAGGCGGAAGAGACCATGTCAAAGTCGCGATCACGAAGTCGCTTAATGTACTGTGTGGTATCAACTGAGCGGATCTTCATATCGATGCCCATACGCTTCATATTTTTCTGTACTGGAATCGCTATACGCTCCGCAGTCGGGCTATAGATCAATAGCTCAAAGCTAAACGGTTCACCTGTTTTGGTATTGGTTAGTACTTTGTTTTTCAGCTCCCAACCTGCTTCTTTTAGCAGCTTAAACGCTGTACGCATCTGGGCACGAATACGCCCCGAACCATCGGTAACCGGAGGCTGAAACTCTTCTGTAAACACACGAGGTGGAATCTCGTCTTTAAACGGCTCTAAAACCTTCAACTCCTGAGCGCTCGGTACGCCCTTCGCTTCATAGTCGGTATTCTGGAAGTAACTACGTGTTCGAGTGTACTGACCGTAGAACATATTCTTGTTCATCCACTCAAAGTCCATCGCATAGGTCAACGCCTCACGAACTCTGGCATCTTTAAATACATCACTTTGCGTATTGAATACAAAAGCTTGTGTGTTTTCTGGTTTTTGATGAGGGATTTCCTGTTTGGTGATGTAACCTTTATCAAAGTTCACACCCGTGTACGAATTTGCCCAGAACTTCGCCGAGGTTTCCAAACGAAAATCAAATTCACCTGCTTTGAAAGCTTCCAACATTACAGTGTCATCCCGATAGTAGTCGTATTGCACTTCCTTGAAATTATTACGACCGACGTTTACCGGCAGATCTTTCGCCCAGTAGTCGTCTACTAGCGAATAAGTGACACTCTGGCCAGATTTATAATCGGCAATTTTGTACGCTGAGCTGCCAATAGGAGGAGTTGAAAGAGGCTCTGAAAATTTCTTGTCTTTCCAAAAATGTTCCGGCAACACTCGGGTAGATTGAGCAAAGCTGAACATCTTTTCACGATTAGGCGTTGCCATTTCAATACGGACCGTCAGATCGTCCTTGGCCGTTACCGACTTAATGTCTTTATAGTAAACGCGATACTGCGGTACACCTTCAGTCATGAATTTATCGAACGTGAAAGCCACGTCGTGCGCAGTAATTGGCTCTCCATCGTGAAAACGTGCCTTAGGATTGATGTCCATTTCAAGCCAGGTGTAGTCATCCGAATATCTCACTCTCTCTGCGATCAGAGGGTAATAGGCATCGATTTCATCACTAGGGGAAAACATGAGCGTGTCATACAACTCCCCTGTTGCGGCAGCGGCGACACCTCTGGAGGCAAATCGGTTAAAGTTATCGTACGTCCCGACTCGGCCATAAGTAATTTTGCCAAATTTGGGGGCGTCAGGGTTTACGTAATCAAAGTGAGTAAAGTTGTTTGGGTATTTAGCCTCACCAAAACCGACTAAACTGGTCGTTTCGATAACTTTGGCGTAACCGATCGAGCTAATGCTCGCGATCATGGCACCTAATAGAACGTTGCGCATTTTGGTCATTCCCTGTGTCCTCAGCTGAATTCGCTATTCTTTTATTACTATACTATTAATTAACATTAATAATTCAAATACTTGAATAAGTATAGGTGTTCGCTAAAAACCTATCGAAGAGTTCACGTCAAGGATGCGCTATGCCACAGATTAGTGACCTGTTTAAGTTTGGACCGTTTGAACTACACCAGCGCTTGGACGCGCTTTCCTTGTCATATGGCGATAGTCAGGCATGGCAAAGTTCACTCACCACAGAAAGCCGAGAAGAGATTAAAACGGCGGTCTACACTCAGCTCCTTCAGCATTTTGAACACTCTGACGTGGTTAGCCAAATACTTGGCCACTTCCATATTCACCAGTCCTTAGATGCTTATCTCGATACGCTGCTGACTCAAGAATTAGAAGAGGGGTATATTGAAGAGCTCGCTCAACACATTCTTGGCATTGCCAAATATGAAGAGGTGCATGAGTACTACTCCATTGTGAGCCACGTATTACATCGATGTATCATCGATAATCTGGCTAGCCGCTGCCGTTCCTTAGAGAACTTTCGTTCACTTGAACTTCGCTTGCAGTTGGATTTATCTATCTTACTCCAATTTTTGCACACCAAATCGATGGAAGACTCTCGTCGCTACGCCGCATTAATGGAAGTAAAAGATCCGCTAACCGATCTGTACAATCACAACACCTTTCCTAATGAACTGGAAAAAATGCTGGCTCGTTGTAAGCGACACAAAACCAGCGTGCTGGTGTTAGACATACATTTAGAAGGATTGGGGGCGATAAACCGTCGTTTGGGCTATGAAGCTGGCGATACCTTACTACAAAACTTCGCATTCATTGCACAAGAGCTCATTCGTCAGTCTGATTTGATTGCCAGAGGAACACGTGGAAACTTTTATTTCGTCTTGGAAGACACCACGAACAGGGATGGGAAAGCAATCTGTGAACGCCTCATTTCCGCCGTAGACGGCTCATCAGAATTACCGATTACGTTACAAATTGGCGGAGCGAGTTATTCATCAGATAGTGACATTGACGGTGATGAGTTGTTAGGTCTAGTTCATGAGCACATGGAACTGGCGAGAGCACGTTCACTCATCAACCATCGCCATGAATACAGCGTCCATTTTGATAGCAAAGATAATTTGATCCAATTGATAAAAGGATAAAGCCCGCAAGGTACGGGCTTTATTTTAGAGCATTTCTTTAGCGATCATATGTAGCAAAAACGTCTCGCGCTCAATACTCATGCCTTTCTTCGGGCTCTCTGCAATAGTCTTTTCATTGTGGGCAATCGCTTGATGGATGTTCATCCATACGGCCTTCATGCCATTTTTGATTTCATAATCTTCGTACGCAGTTTCACCTAACTCACGATCGACTTTACAGGTGTAGCAATAAGAGTGCATGTGCATGACATCAGCGTCGTCTTTGTACCAAGGGCGAAACTCTTCGTAGATACCATATGGCTTGATATTGTGAATGTTTTGCGCACCTGTTTCTTCCTGAAGCTCCCGTACCATACCTGCGATAATGTCCTCGCCATCATCAATACCACCACCGGGGATGGTGTAATCATGATAACGCTCGGTGTATAACAAAAGGATGTCTTCGCCATCTATAACAATGGCTCTTGCAGCATTACGTTGGAAGACCGTTTTGTCATCAAGATGGCTGATATCAGGGTGAATAGCAGTTTTTAGGTGTCGCATTCAATGTTCACGATTAAAAAATTTGCCGCGATTCTACCATATCACCCCGAGGCCTCAAGCTAAGCCAGTTTGAAACGATTAATCATGGCCATTAGGTCATCTGAAACTCGGCCAAGCTCCTTGCTAGAACTCGCCATCTGGGTAGACTCTCCAGACACCGTAGATGCCATATCACTCAGGCTCACCACATTGCGGTTAATATCATTCACCGTCACGGTTTGCTCTTCTGCAGCAGTAGCGATGTGCTGGTTCATTTCCTCAATGGTGTGAACCTCTTTGTTAATCTTGTTCAGAGCCTCACCGGCCTGACTTGAGAGCTCTGATGCATTAGTCGCTTTGGCTGTGCCCTGGTCCATAACTTTCACCACGTTTTCAGCGCCGACCTGAAGTTTCTCAACAATGTTCTGAATCTCTAAAGTAGACTCGTGAGTACGAAGAGAGAGGCTTCTTACTTCATCCGCAACCACTGCAAAGCCGCGTCCTTGTTCACCTGCCCTTGCCGCTTCAATTGCTGCATTTAGAGCGAGTAGATTGGTCTGTTCAGCAACGCCGCGAATAACTTCAAGAACCGTGTCAACGTTACGAGCATCTGATGCGAGCTTCTGAACAACCTGACTAGCAGACTGTATTTGCTCCGCAAGTTCATTGGCTTCTTGAACGTTTTTGTCAATGATCTTATGGCTGTGGTTGGCTTCCTGAGCAGCTAAACGACTAGCGTCATTCGCTTCGACAGTGCGAGCGGCTACTTCTTCAACCGTTGCTAGCATTTCGGTCATAGCCGTCGCGAGCATATCCACATCGCTTTGCTGTTGGTTAAGGCTGTCGTCGATATGATGAACAGAATTAGAAAGCTGATTAGCAGCACTAGAGACTTGGCTACCCGCATCGCTGATGCTGAGCATGATTCCTTGCACGGAAGCAACAAATTGGTTGAAGTAACGAGAGAGAAGTACGAGTTCTTTACTGCCCTCTTCTGGAAGCCTTTGGGTCAGATCACCTTCACCTTTAGATAAGGTTTGCATAGCTCGAACGGTACGCTTAATAGGAGATGTGATTGTTTTGATGAAAAAACCGATTGTGATAGAAAGAACAGCAAGAATACTAATGGCGTAACCCGCAGATGCAACCTCAGAGCGGTGCATGTCAGCCTGAAGCGCGACCATATTCATGCCAGAGCCAATCATCCAACCCCAAGGCTGAAACATTAACGCATAACTGGTTTTAGGATCCAATTTCTCACTATCTGGGTTCTTCCAGCTGTAGTCGACAAAGCCACCACCATTTCTGGCCACCTGATAAAGTTCCTGAACAAAAAACTTACCTTCGCTGTCTTTCAAACCAAGGATATTTTTTCCAAGTAAAGACAACACACCACTGGCTAACTGCACACCATCAGAATCACCGACAAATATATAGTTGTCACCATCAAATCGCATTGCGGAAATGGTTTGTAGCGCTCTACCTTGAGCTTCGCTTTCTGAGATTTGACCCGATTGATAGAGCTGGTAGTAGTGTTTAGCAACACCTGATGCAGATTCGACCAGAGTTGACACACCTCGCTCATAGTTTTCACGCATGTGCTCGCGGGACTGGGCAATGTTGAGGAGAGTATTCGCAAATAAACCAATAGCAAACAAGCCTAATATAGACCACGCTCGTGCTGCTATGGACACTTCAGAAAGCTTTTGTTTAATCATATCCATATTTCCTAGCCAGAGAACAAAATTCCATCTGCCCTTAGCCTCACCTCCACTTAAGTCGATGATTAATAAGCTAAGAGCTATTTAATTTATAAATACCACTTTAGCAGTAAAAAAGTGATCTTGAGATGAAAATTGAGCTAATTTTGCGAGGCACTTTATTAATAATAAAAACATCACTGTAAATAATTGAGGAATATAAGTGTTTAATTTTCCACAGCAAATTTGTGGTTTAATTTTTTCTTGAATCACGGTTCAATAGAGCCCGTTCTATTTCCTCCCGTAATATTTTGAGAGAGGCCTACCATGTTAGATGTCGCTGTGTTTAGTGCTAAGTCTTATGACGAAGCGTCCTTCGCGAAAGTAAATAAAGAGTATGGATTTGAACTGCATTTCCATGAATTCCAGTTAACCAAAAAGACCGCCAAAATGGCCCATGACTGCCAGGTGGTTTGTGCGTTTGTTAATGACGACTTATCTGCACCCGTGCTAGAAGCACTTGCAGAACAAGGCGTGAGACTGATTGCAATGCGTTGTGCTGGTTTTGATCGCGTAGATTTAGACGCGGCTAAGCGCCTTGGTCTTCAGGTGGTTCGTGTCCCCGCTTACTCACCAGAATCCGTCGCAGAGCACACTGTTGGCTTAATGATGAGCCTAAACCGCCGTTTTCATAAAGCTTATCAGCGTACCAGAGATGCAAACTTCTCGTTAGACGGTTTAGTTGGCTTTAACTTTCACGGTAAAACAGTGGGTGTAATCGGCACAGGTAAAATTGGTATCGCTACTATGCGTATCCTCAAAGGCCTAGGCATGAACATCCTTTGCTTTGATCCATTTGAGAACCCTCTAGCCATCGAGCTGGGAGCAATCTACTGCTCAAAAGAGGAGTTGTTTGAGAAAAGTGACATCATCACGCTGCACTGTCCGATGTCTGAAGAAAACTACCACCTCCTAGATGAAAAAGCCTTCAGTAAGATGAAAGATGGCGTAATGCTCATCAACACAAGCCGTGGCGGATTGTTGGATGCTGCCGCTGCCATTGAAGCCTTAAAAACTGGGCGAATCGGTGCCCTTGGGCTAGATGTCTATGAAAATGAGAAAGAACTCTTTTTCCGTGATAAGTCTAATGACGTCATTGTCGATGATGTATTCCGTCGCTTGTCCGCTTGTCACAATGTTCTCTTCACTGGTCACCAAGCTTTCTTAACCGATGAAGCACTTGGCAACATAGCTGACACTACCCTAGGCAATATTGACGCTTTTGGGAAAAGCCAAACATCTGGTAATGAACTGGTAGAACTATAAAATTAAAAAGGGCTTTCATCTGAAAGCCCTTTTTGGTTATTTTCTTAATGCATTGAGCTTGGCTTGAGCAATACCAAATACCGTATCAATTGGGTAACTGCCCTCATCACTTGGCTCACCCGCAGGTTTACCCATGAATAACTCAATGGCTTCAGTCACATGGTCAATAGCCCAGATTTGAAACTCGCCTCGTTCAACCGCCTTTACAACATCAGGGCGTAGCATGAGGTTGTGCATGTTGGCTCTTGGTATGATCACGCCTTGATTTTCACTTCGACCTTTAATCGTACACACATCGAAGAAGCCTTCAATTTTCTCGTTAACACCACCGATAGGCTGTGCTTCACCAAACTGGTTCATTGAGCCTGTAATTGCAATATCTTGACGGTTAGCTTGTTTAGAAAAGGCCGATACCACCGCACAGAACTCCGCCATACTTGCGCTATCACCATCAACACCACCGTAGGACTGCTCAAACGTGATGGTGGTTGTTAACGGCACTTTGGCCGTTTTACCAAATACTGAAGAGAGGTAAGCGGTTAAGATCATGACACCTTTTGAGTGAATGCTGCCACCTAAGTCAACACTACGCTCAATGTCGATCACTTCACCGCCACCATAACAAGTCGTCGCTGTAATACGGTTTGGGGCACCAAACATGTACTCACTGGTGCTCAAAACAGATAACGCGTTAACCTGGCCAATGGCTTCCCCTTCGGTTTGGATCAGGGTGGTTCCGTTGATGAAACCTTCCATCACACTATCTTTAAGGCGACTGACTCGCATCTCCTGATTAGCTAATGCCTCTTCAACATGGCTAGAGCGAATCATGTTCGAGTTTGCCTGACGAGCAACGTAATTTGACTCGCGGATCAGGTTAGCGATGTTGGCTGAGTGCAATGAGAGCTTGGTCTGATCGCCGGACAATCGAGAACTATGCTCGATAATCCGAGCGATGGCCTTCTTATCACAATGGAGCATATTGTTGTCGTTGACGACACTGGAAATAAAACGCGCATATTGCAGTTCAGACTGCGGACTACGTGTCATTTCATCTTCGAAGTCAGCCGTTACGCGGAACAGTTCGCTAAACTCCGGATCGTAATGTTGAAGTAGTTGATAGGTGCGGTAATCACCAAATAGGATAATCTTAACATCCAGTGGGATGGCTTCAGGGTCCAGCGAAACCGCACCTGTTAACGTGACTTCTTTCTCAAGCGAGGTAAAGCTTAGTTTGCGAGCTCGCAGTGCACGCTTCAATCCATCCCAGACATAAGGCTGTTCCAACACTTTTTGAGCGTCCATCAATAGCACGCCGCCATTAGCTTTATGCAGACTACCTGGGCGAATCAATGAGAAGTCCGTAAACACGGTACCTTTGAAAGTGGCTGTTTCAATGTAACCAAACAAACTGTGATAGTTCGGGTTCTCTTCAACCACAATAGGAAACTCATCATCTTTGCGGCTTACAAGAACGTTAACTTTGTACCGACGTGGCAGTTTCTTATCTAAAGATGCTGTAGCAACCTCTCCTTGCTCTGCACTTTGCTCTAAAAAGATGTCAGCGTTTTCAACAATATCTTGCTGAAGTTCTGTCAGATAAGCTTTGATTTCTGCGTAACCGGAGTAGTCCTTTTTCAGCTGTTTGATGAAGTGGGTGATGACATCCAATGTAACGTCGTCGTTCAGTTTCTTAATTTTTTCACTGTACGCTTCTTCCCACTCCGTCAACTGACGAACCATATCTCTCAACTTGATTTCAAGTTCATCAATGGTAGAGCCAAAATACTCTTGCTCTTTCTTTGTCAGCTCCTCAAAAGACTCTTCAGTGTGCATCTCCTCACCATTCATCGCGACAAACTGGTAGTCACCCTGAGTAGTAATCGTAAGACTGATGCCTTTGGTTTTTGCTTCTTTGGTGATGACGGCTAACTCTGCTTCCTGCTTTTGCGCCAGTTGGTTTTTAAGCTTATCGGCTCGGCTGTAGTAGAGCTCATTGTCGAATGCCAGAGGAATCGCATTGACCAGTTTTGACATCAATTTCTCGATGTCTTGTTTAAGTTGACTGCCGATACCGCATGGGAGTGCCAGTACTTTGGGCGTCCTGATATCTTCAAAATTTGCGACATAACACCAGTCGTAAAGTGCTTTCGCATCGTGCTGGTGGCGATTGAGGTAACGCAAAATCATTGTTCGCTTACCAAGGCCATTTTGGCCAATAGCATAGATGTTGTAGCCCTTCTCCTTAATGGACATAGCGAACTCTACTGCCTTTTGAGCACGTTCTTGACCGACGATTTCGTCAATGGGTGCCAGCTCTTTTGTAGACTTACTCGGTAGCATTTCCAGCTCCGCAGCATGATACAGCTGGCTCATTTCTAGCCGTTGAATTGCCATCTTTCTTTCCTTATTGTTATTTTCCATCAACTCTATAACGACCTAGTGTAGGCCAGTTTTGTTTATATTTTAGTGACTTAGGCATTATTCGGGTTCAACTGCCTAAATATTCACCAATTATGCTGTCAAATATCATTTAAATGATAATTATTTGCAATGGTTAATGAATTGCATTTAAATATGCATTGTTACGATTTTGGTGGAGTAATTGAACATGGATCTACAACAGTGCTGGACACATTACCTAAAAGCTGAGCAGTTATTAGAACAAGGTCATTGGCCAGAGGCACACTACTTGTACGATCAAGTTCTGCATCATTTACCGACGCATATCCAAAGCGCGCTAAGTGATGACCAAACCAAACCTTGCCAATTCAGCTGCTTATTAACTGGCTTACGTGATGCTGCTGTCTCTCAATCAGAGATCCTCAACAAGATGGGTCAGCATCAAAGTGCCTTCGACTTGCTCAACCAAAGCTATGCTTTGCTTCAGTTTATGTCGATTGAATCGGCAGAATTGGTTCAGGCTACTCACCACATTCTTGATAAAAACTGTGAGGATCTTTTGCGCCATATGGGCGCGTTTTGTAGTGCTCAACGTAATGCTCAGTGGATGCTAGAGTTTGAACAAGTTCAAAAAGCTCATCACCACTTCTCAGCATTGAAGAGCTATGGCAATGCAACGGAAAGCTCGCATCAAATAAATTAAAACAAGGAATGCAAATGTCACAGATGCCAATTTTAGAGGTTAAAAACCTTTCGGTCAGCTTTACAACAAACGACGGTATTGTAGACGCGGTAAAGGATGTTAACTTCGAACTCTTTCAGGGTGAAACGCTCGCTATCGTAGGTGAATCTGGTAGTGGTAAGTCCGTTTCGACCAACGCTCTGATGCAGTTACTACCAAATAATGCCATTGTTCACTCCCAGTCCAGCATCATCTTTGAAGGTGAGCAGCTGGTCGATAAACCTGAAAAAGATATGCAGTCCATTCGCGGCGACCGCATTGGTATGATTTTTCAGGAACCAATGACTTCTCTCAACCCATTTATGCGAGTGGGCATTCAGGTGGCAGAAGCCATCATGTGTCATCGCCCAGTATCGCGTTCTCAAGCGAAACAAAAAGTGCTTGAGCTGTTTAATCTGGTTCATCTTCCAAACCCGGAGCAAGCATACACTAAGTACCCACACGAATTCTCAGGCGGTCAGTTGCAACGTATTATGATTGCGATGGCGCTTATCAACGAACCTGACATTCTTATTGCTGACGAACCGACTACTGCACTTGATGTAACAGTACAAGCAGAAGTACTGAATCTGATCAAAGAGATTCAGGCTAAAATGGGCATGGCCATTCTGTTCATTACGCACGACTTAGGGGTCGTAAAACACCTTGCTGATCGCGTTATTGTTATGTGTAAAGGCGATGTGGTTGAGGAAGGCCAGTGTCAGGCATTGTTTAGAAACCCTCAGCATGATTACACAAAAATGCTGATCAACTCGATTCCGAAAGGCAGTAAAGATCCGGTAGAGGATGGCGCTCCGCCATTACTTAAAGCTGATAATATTCGAGTCAAGTTCCTGATAAAGTCTCATTTTATTCAGAGTAAAAATGAGTACTTTGAAGCGGTTAAAGGCATTTCACTTGAGCTTAAACAAGGCGAGACCTTAGGTATTGTCGGTGAGTCTGGCTCAGGAAAATCGACGCTCGGCCGTGCGCTTATCGGCCTACTGCCTTGTTCGGGTGGCATTGAGTTTAAAGGTCAGGATGTTAAAGCACTGAGCGAGAAAGAACGCTTTGAGCTTAAGAAAGACATTCAGATGGTTTTCCAAGACCCTTATGGTTCTCTCTCCCCACGTATGACTGTCGGCGACATCATCACTGAAGGTCTAACAGTGCATCAGCCTCAGATGGGTCGTGCTGAGCGTATGCAGCGTGCTCGTAAAGCATTGGAAGAGGTGAGACTCGACCCTCACTCAATTAACCGCTACCCACATGAGTTCTCTGGTGGTCAGCGTCAGCGTATCGCAATTGCTCGCGCTTTGATTCTAGAACCTTCATTTATTCTTCTGGATGAACCTACGTCTGCACTCGACCGCTCTGTACAGCTGACCGTTATCGACCTGCTTAAAGATATTCAGAAAAAGCACAACATCGGCTTCCTGTTCATCAGTCATGACTTGAGCGTAGTGAAAGCACTTTCTGATCGCGTATTAGTGATGCAGAAAGGCGAAGTGATGGAAGAAGGCACAGCCGATGAAATCTTCCACTCTCCGAAGAACGATTATACTAAGATGCTTATTGATGCGTCTTTCGATTTAGACGAAGAGATCGTCGCAGCGTAGTAAATAGAAATACATTGGTTTGGCCGCCAATCAAAGCCGATGCATGGATGCATCGGCTTTTCTATTTAAAAGTAGTGTGAAATAGCCAGATAACGCGCCCGAATGTGCTCAATCAGTAGCTTAACCTTATTGGGTGGCTGACGAGTAAACGGGTACACCGCGTAAATTCCCAGTCGCTTACCGACCAACTCAGGAAACAGATCCACCAGCTGACCATTGCGAATATCATGATAAACCAAGCATCGCGGTACATACGCAATCCCGTGCCCACCCAACGCTGCTTTCCTTAATGCCGTCGCATTGTCGGTCGAGAACGAGCCAGAGACCTTTACAATATAGTTGCCCGATTTTGACTTAAACTCCCACTCAGAGGCACCTGTTGTTTGATATGCGTATTGCAGGCAGTTGTGAGTGACAAGGTCTTCAGGTTTAATCGGTTTTCCGTTGCGTGCGATGTAAGAAGGTGATGCACAGACCACCCATTGAGAATCAAGAATATGACGAGCAATCAGGCTTGAATCTTCAAGATACCCCGTGCGAATCACTAAGTCATAACCGCCCTCGACTAAGTCGACAAAGCGATTATCGAGTGACATATCAACCGTTAAGCCTGGATGTAAGTTGCAAAACTCCGCCACTGCATCAGCCAAAATTAGGTCACCAGAGATTGAAGGAACCGACATTTTGATGTGGCCGCTGATACTCTCACCAAATCCTGACACCGCATCCATTGCTTCCTGAGCGGCTTGCTTCACATTTTTCGCGCCGTGGGTCAGCGCCTTGCCAGCCTCAGTTAACGTTAATTTACGCGTAGTTCGATATAATAGTTGAACGCCAATTTCTTCTTCTAATCGAGCAATTCTTTTGCTAACTACCGAATTTGTAAGGTTATTTATCTCTGCCACCTTACTAAAACTACCCAGTTCTACGACCTGAGAAAACAAGATTATATCGTCCGCACGCATACCATTATGTCATTTTTGGAATTAATTATTTTCATTATTTCCCTATATCAATAAAAAAGAAAGGGGTAAATTCACCTCGAATTAACACAAATATCACAATTATAAAATCCAAGAGATTCTAGAGAATCCTGATTTGTAAAAGTAAAAGCCTGTACGAGGATGTACCAATGAGTGAAACCTTACTGGCCTTAGTGGCCTTTTCGCCGATAGTTGTTGCGGCTATATTATTAGTCGGTCTCAACTGGCCAGCTAAACGCGCAATGCCTGTCGCTTTCGGATTGACGGTTATTATTGCCCTATTCTTCTGGGATATGTCTACTACCCGAGTTCTTGCGTCTATTTTCCAAGGATTAGGCATCACTGTCTCTGTTCTATGGATTGTTTTCGGCGCCATTTTCCTGCTCAACACGCTGAAGCATACTGGAGCGATATCAACCATCCGCAATGGATTTACCAATATTTCGCCAGACCGTCGAGTTCAGGCGATCATCATCGCTTGGTGTTTTGGCTCATTCATTGAAGGCGCCTCTGGCTTCGGTACCCCAGCTGCCATTGCTGCTCCGCTTCTGGTCGCGATTGGCTTCCCTGCTCTTGCTGCCGTTCTAATGGGCATGATGATTCAGTCTACACCCGTGTCTTTCGGTGCTGTAGGAACCCCGATCATTGTCGGCGTGAACAAAGGCCTAGACACACATAACATTACTGAAGCGCTTGTGGCTAACGGTTCAAACTGGGACGCATACCTCCAGCAGATAACGTCCAGCGTTGCGCTAATCCACGCTTCTGTGGGTACTCTGATTCCTGTACTGATGGCGATGATGCTAACGCGCTTCTTTGGCAAGAACAGAAGCTGGACAGAAGGCCTAGACATTCTTCCATTTGCCATTTTTGCAGGCCTTGCTTTTACTATTCCGTACGCATTAACGGGTGTGTTCTTGGGCGCAGAATTCCCATCACTTATCGGTGGTCTGGTTGGCTTAGCGATCGTGGTTTCAGCTGCTAAGCGTGGCTTCCTTGTTCCTAAATCAACGTGGGATTTTGAAGACGAGAAGAAATGGCCTGCAGAATGGCTAGGCTCTCTTAAGATTGATCTGGCGGATTCCAAAGACAAGCCAATGAGCATGGTTATGGCTTGGCTGCCATACGTGCTTCTAGCTGTAGTCCTGGTAGCGAGTCGTGTCAGCGCTGAATTCAAAGCCATGCTGCGTAGTGTGAGTTTGTCGTTTGGCAACATTCTTGGTGAAGCTGGTATCAGTACTGCTATCCAACCTTTATATCTGCCTGGTGGCATCTTAGTGTTTGTCGCTTTGATTGCAGTACTTCTTCAAGCACGCAGTGCTACCCCATTGACGAAAGCGTTTGGTGAATCGAGTAAGACACTAATTGGTGCAGGCTTCGTACTTGTGTTTACCATCCCAATGGTACGTATCTTTATCAACTCTGGAATCAACGGTGCTGATTTAGCAAGTATGCCTGTTACTACCGCAAACTTCGCTGCAGGTTTGGTGGGTGAAGCCTTCCCGGCACTCAGTGCAACAGTTGGCGCTTTGGGTGCATTCATCGCAGGCTCAAATACCGTCTCTAACATGATGTTTAGTCAGTTCCAGTTTGAAGTTGCTCAGACGTTGTCTATTTCAAGTGCAGTCGTCGTCGCTCTTCAAGCAGTCGGTGCGGCAGCAGGTAACATGATTGCGATTCACAACGTTGTAGCCGCTTCGGCAACTGTCGGCCTTCTGGGTCGTGAAGGTGCGACGCTACGCAAGACCGTTATCCCAACGTTCTACTATCTTGTAGTGACTGGCGTTATTGGTCTGGTTGCCATTTATGGTATCCAAATTACCGATGCTCTATTGAAGTAAACCTTTTCGCGTTAATACCTGTCCCTGACAAGACTGGACACTAGTGTCGAATAATTGCGGGTATTAACGCCTTTTTAATCTAAAAAAGATGTCGTTCCAGCCTTATCTAGGCCCCCAATATGTAAATGTAGGACTGAATTTATGATCATCTCAGCTTCAACAGACTACCGCAAAGCGGCTAAATCTAAACTTCCGCCGTTCTTATTCCACTATATTGATGGTGGTTCTTATGGAGAGCACACGTTGAGACGCAATACCGAAGATCTCGCGGATATTGCCCTCAAACAACGTGTTCTCAAAAACATGTCTGATCTGAATCTGGAAACCGAAATCTTTGGTGAAAAATTCGCTCTACCTATTGCTCTATCCCCAGTTGGTCTAACTGGTATGTACGCGAGACGTGGTGAAGTACAGGCCGCTATTGCAGCGGAAAACAAAGGCATCCCATTTACGATGTCGACCGTGTCCGTCTGCCCTATTGAAGAAGTCACACCAGAGCTCGCAAGACCTATGTGGTTTCAGCTCTACGTTTTGAAAGACCGCGGGTTCATGAAAAACGTACTTGAACGCGCGAAAGCAGCCGGAGTCACAACACTCGTTTTTACGGTTGATATGCCAGTGCCGGGGGCTCGCTATCGTGATATGCATTCTGGTATGAGCGGACCAAATGCCGCAATGCGACGAGTCTTTCAAGCAATGCGTCATCCTTCTTGGGCATTTGATGTCGGCCTGTTTGGTAAACCGCACGATCTAGGCAACATTTCAACCTACCGCGGTGAGCCAACGAAGCTCGAAGACTACATTGGCTGGTTAGGTGAAAACTTTGACCCTTCCATCTCATGGGAAGACCTAGAGTGGATTCGTGACTTCTGGGATGGCCCCATGGTCATCAAAGGAATTCTAGATGAGCAGGACGCAAAAGATGCCGTTAAATTTGGCGCTGATGGCATTGTGGTTTCCAACCACGGAGGTCGCCAGTTAGATGGTGTTATGTCATCAGCTAAAGCATTACCAAGCATTGCTGATGCCGTAAAAGGGGATCTGAAGATCTTTGTTGATTCTGGTATTCGCACTGGTCTGGATGTAGTCCGAATGCTCGCCTTGGGTGCAGATTGTGCCATGCTAGGCCGTTCTTACATCTATGCACTTGCAGCACAGGGACAGGCAGGCGTAGAAAACCTTCTCGATCTGTACGAAAAAGAAATGCGCGTTGCCATGACACTTACTGGCGCGAAAAACATTCAAGAACTGACTAGGGAATCTCTGGTTAACTTCAAATAACAACTTGGGCAGTACATTCATCATGCTGTGCTGCCTAACTTCCCCCCTCTCTAATTCTTGCGCCCGTCCCAGTTCCTATTAACAGCATGTAACAAAAGTATTATCCTTTGCGAAGGCACTCCCACTCACAGTGTGTAAACCGTTACAAAAGATCGACCATGAGAATATAGTTTCAAAACACATTCGCAAAAATGATTGGAGAGAAGTATGGAACTGGAGATGTTCACCTGCGATGCATTTACAACTCAACGCTTTAAAGGGAATTCCGCTGCAGTAGTTCCTTTAGCTGATTGGCTCAGCGATGAAATAATGCAAAACATTGCAGCCGAAAATAATCTTTCTGAAACTGCTTTTGTTAAACCCACAGGTGCTAACCGATATGAGATTCGCTGGTTTTCTCCCGTCGCAGAGGTCGACTTTTGTGGCCACGCGACACTCGCCACCTCGTATGTGCTTTATCAATTTTTCGCTCTGAATGGAAAAATCGAGTTTGAAACAAGACATGTAGGCTCACTAGAAGTTGAAAAAGACCTGTCTGGGCGAATATTAATGACATTCCCAAATCGGAAGCCAATCGAATCTGAAGTACCACCGGAAGTGATGGAAGCACTTTCTATTCAACCAAGCCAAGTACTAAAAAGCCCACAGGCCTATTTCGCTTTCTATGAGAGTGAACAAGATATCATTGAGGTTCAGGTTCGTCGTGAATATTTAGAAAAGCTGGCACCTTATGACTTAGTGGTTTCAGCCAAAAGCCAACAATATGATTTTGTCTCTCGCTACTTTTGGCCCGATGTTGGTGATTGTGAAGACCCTGTCACGGGTTCCATTCATGCCGGACTGACTCCCTACTGGGCTGAGCAACTTGGCAAACCCAATCTCGTGGCCTACCAAGCTTCAAAACGAGGTGGAACACTCTATTGCCATGTGCAAGACGAGTCTGTAATTGTGTCTGGCGACGCTGTCCTATACTCAAAAAGCAAAATCTATATTTAATACAAATACTTTTAGGGTAGGCACCTATTGTCTACCCTACTAAAGCCTACTTCCTGCCTATAAAAGAAACATCTCGACACACAATGGAACACTGTTCATAACCGTTTTCTGACATTTCATAGATAGTCTGTCCTAGTCATTTTGAACGATGTTTTTTAGGGCAGGTATTATGAATACATTTTTAAAGACCTCACTAGCTGCGGCAATCTCTCTACCTCTTTTAGCTGGTTGTGTCACCCCGGGCGAAGATGATCCAAACGCGCTCACAAAACAAGGGGCTGCTGGCGGTGCGCTTCTTGGTTTAACACTTGGGGCCTTAACGGGTGACGCTGAACTCGCAATGAAAGGCGCGGTGGCCGGAGGGGTCGCCGGTGGCGTTACTGGTGCATCAGCTGACATTCAAAACAACCGCGAAGGGATTCGTTCAGAAAGCAGGGATCAAGCCATCGCTAATATAGCCAACGGGAATAACGACAGCAGCCAAACACAAAATTGGGAGCAGTTGGATAACTTTGTTGGAAACTGGAATGTAAACATCCAAAACCATCATCAGGAACTTTCTGGTGTAGAGCCAATTAATGCAGAGGGCAAACTCGCAAGAACCACTCAAGCCGATGTGACCTTAGTTAATGAACAAGGCATCAACTTTACCGCGGAGTTCTCTTTCACTCCGGAAGCAGGCTACCAGTTAAACCTAGTTAATAACGCAAAATCCGTCGCAGTCAATTTTGCGGGAGAGTTTCAACCACAAGCAAACCGTTACAACTTCTATCCGACCAATGTAAATGACGTTATTTACGAGGGGATGAATTCAGCAGACATTCATGTTGAGCTTGGCTTCGCCGGAAACAATATCTGGACTATCGACAGCTACGCATTCATCGATGGTCAGCAAACCAAATTACAGACTTTCCGTTTCACTCGCACTTAATCAGGCGATCTAATCATTTGCCGCTAAACACCACGTTGTCGATTTAGCGGCTTATCACTGAGTACTCTCTCTAACTCACTGCGCGATTATTGTCAGATGAGCATCAAATATCCAATCTGTCGCTGGCTTACATTAAGCAGAGTTGGCAAAATAAAACATAGATTTTGTAGTGAGGAATCCGATGAAAATAATCATTCTTCATGGTCTGTACATGCACGGAATCGCGATGCAGCCACTTAGCCAAAAGTTGCGCTCTTATGGCTATAACACTCAAACCATTAGCTACAACAGTGTGTCTATTGATGAGCATAAAGTATTCAGCACAATAGATTCAGCACTCTCTCACACCGAGCCTAACGTTTTGGTCGGCCATAGCCTTGGTGGCCTAATAATCAAACATTACCTCGCGTCTCGACGACCAGACGAAAAACAGATTTCACACGTTGTGGCCGTCGGCTCCCCCTTACGGGGCGCATCAATTGTTAGCCGTATTCAAGATTTAGGGATGGGGGCTGTCTTGGGTAACGCAGCAGACTTTGGACTGCAAGAACACGAGGACGTCTGGCGCTTCCCACAAAAGCTGGGCAGCATTGCTGGTACTATGGCCGTAGGAGCCAGAGCCTTGTTAATGATGGGGAATCAGACATTATCGGATGGAACGGTGACAGTTGAAGAAACCACGATAGACGGCATGACCGATCATATTGAAGTTCATAGTGCTCACACGAGCATGATCTACACCTCTTTCGTGCCAAAACAAATTGATCTGTTTATTCGCACCGATAATTTCAGCCACTGAGGTTTAGCTCTAATGGCTAAGCTCAGATAACTTAGCCATTATTCATTCGTTTGAGTGTTCGCTGAACGGCACAGTTAACGAAGAGAAGAGCGGTAAGTTCATCACCGTGATTTGTGCGTTGTTCACCTACTCTTCTCTGCCCCCACCGTTACGCTGCTTGTGGCTTATGGTGCTTTCCCAACAAACCTGCGTAAAAATCGCTGTCGTCTAACACGCCAATTAGCTCACCGTTCTCAACTAGCAGGATTGGCTGACCACTTCGCTGTTTTAATTTGATCGCCTCGCGCATACCAATATCTGGGCTAGCGATCACCACAGATTCTTTATCGATATCGCTCAGTTTTATCTCATCATCACGCCAATCGACCAATTTAAGGTCGGCTTTGTTGTCTAGATGCAGTTGGTTGTTACGTTCTTCAACCCAGACTTTCTTCATTGGACAGATCTGCCATCTCGCGTCTTCCTGTTCCAACTCACTCGCGGGTTGCATCAGAGAGCGACCTTTTAGCACGTTAAGCGGGTTCGTGTGAGAAACAAAATCTTTAACGTAGTCGTTTTCTGGAGCTAGCACGATTTGCTCGGGCTTACCGTGCTGAATCAGTTTTCCCGATTCCATAATGGCAATGTTGTTGCCAATTTTAAGCGCTTCGTCGAGATCATGGCTGACAAACAGAATCGTCTTATTGAGCTTTTTCTGCAATTGGATTAGCTCATCTTGCAATTGTGCACGAATCAATGGGTCTAGCGCTGAAAACGGCTCGTCCATTAAGAGAATATCGGTGTCCATGGCGAACGCTCTTGCTAAGCCAACACGCTGCTGCATACCACCAGATAACTCATGCGGATACTTGTGCTCCCAGTCTGAAAGCTCGACCATTTCCAGCTGCTCACGTGCTTTCGCTCGTCGTTCAGCTTTCGGCATACCTCGCATTTCAAGACCAAACGCAACGTTGTCGAGCACGGTCAGCCATGGCATTAAGGCAAACTTCTGGAAGACCATAGATACTCTATGAGTGCGCAGGTGTCTTAACGTTTCTTCATTGCAAGAAGAGAGCTCGACCTGATTATCGCCATCCTTGATTTGCAACGAGCCGCGGCTGATTGAGTTCAAGCCATTCACCGCCCTAAGTAGGCTTGATTTACCTGAACCAGATAAGCCCATTAACACGCAGATTTCGCCTTCTTTTACACTCATAGTGACATTATCGACGCCCACGACTTGCCCTGTTTGATCGATAATTTCCTGACGTGCTTTTCCTTCATCCAGCAGAGATAAAGCCTTCTGCGGCTGATCACCAAATACAACATCAAGGTTCTGAATCTTAATCGCATCCATGATTACACTTCCTTCTGATTTGGAGATTTACACAAGCGATCTAGGATGATCGCAACCAGCACAATAGCGAGACCGGCTTCAAAGCCCTGAGAAATATTCACTGTATTCAAAGCACGAACAACTGGTTTACCCAGACCATCTGCCCCGACTAGAGCAGCAATCACCACCATAGAAAGCGACAACATAATACATTGGGTGATACCCGCCATAATACTTGGTAGCGCCGCAGGTAGTTCCACCTTGAATAACAGTTTCATTTTGCTGGCACCAAATGCCTGCCCTGCTTCGATCAACTCTTCCGGCACTTTGGTAATCCCCAGATAAGTCAGGCGGATAGGCGCAGCGATCGCAAAAATGATGGTCGAAATTAGCCCAGGAACGATGCCCAAACCAAACAACACCAAAGTAGGTATCAGGTACACAAAAGTAGGAACGGTTTGCATCAAGTCCAATATTGGCCTCAATAAGGTATATAACCACGGACGATGTGCTGCCATTACGCCAACTGGAACGCCAATTAATACGGAAATCGTTGTCGCAGCAAATACTAAGACAAAGGTTTCCAGCATTTCTTGCCAGTAGCCAAGGTTCAGAATCGTTAAAAGTGCACCGATAATAAACAGCACTAAAGGAATGCTGCGATGTAGATACCAAGCAATAGCCGCGGTAAGAAGAATAGGCAACGCCGGTGGCATCCATTTAAAAATATCGACAACAAAAAGAATGATGGTTTCAAGAAAATAAGAAACAGAGTCGAAAAAGCCTGCTGCATTCATTGTCAGCCAGTCGACGCCCGTTTCCATCCATTCACCCACAGGGATTTTGTTGTTGGTAATAAAATTCACAATAAAACCTTACATTGTTAGGTGGGCGAAAACGCCCACCTAGTCACTTTATGCATTTGATTTGACGTAGTTGTTTACAGCTTCAACTGCATCACTACCAGAAAGAGTCTTCACACCCTTAAGCCAAGATTTCACTTGCTCTGGGTTCGCTTGCAGCCACTTTAGAGCCGCTTTTGATGGTTTGATGTTTTGGTTAAGGATCGCTTCCATCAACTCGTTCTCCATCTCTAGGCTAAATTCTAGATTCTGAAGCAGCTGACCCACGTTTTGACATTCATTTAGATAGTTAGAACGTACGTTGGTGTATACATTCGCGCCACCGTAGTTCGGGCCGAAGAAGTCATCGCCACCGTCTAGGTATTCCATATCAACATTGCTGTTCATTGGGTGTGGAGCCCAACCGAGATACACAATCCACTGGTTGCGACGAGCCGCTCGTGATACCTGCGAAACCATACCCGCCTCACTTGACTCGACGAGGCTGAAACCTTTAAGGCCAAACGCATCACTATCAATCATTGACTGAATCAGGCGGTTGCCATCATTACCAGGCTCAATGCCGTAAATACGATCTTTAAATTTGTCGGCATTTTTTGCTATGTCAGCAAAGCTTTTAACGCCCGCGTCATAAACATATTTAGGTACGGCTAACGTGTATTTCGCACCTTCAAGGTTTGCTCGAACTGTCTCTACTGTTCCGGCTTCACGGTATTTAGCGATATCTCCCTCCATGGTTGGCATCCAGTTGCCAAGGAAGATATCGATATCACCGTTTGCCATTGATGAGTAAGTGACCGGTACAGATAGTAAATCTGTTTTCGTTTTGTAACCCATGCCTTTAAGTAGTTCGCTGGTGACTGCTGTTGTAGCGGTAATATCAGTCCAGCCTACGTCCGCAAATCGAACGGTTTCACACTGGTTGGCATATGCCGCTGTTGCCATCGTACTAAGAGCGATAGTCGACAGCGTTTTTGTCATCATAGACATAATAATTTCCTTGTAATATTTACTGACTTTACGAGATAGACGACACGTCTCTTTTCGGTGTCTTGGTTCTCTGTTTTTTTTCCCAGTCCGGAGCAATCCATACTGGTAATTCTTTCCCTTCAATCAGAGGCTTACCCAATATCAAATCAGCAGCACGTTCCGCGACCATGATGGTCGGTGCGTTGAGGTTGCCATTTGGAATCGTTGGGAAGATCGAAGAGTCCACAACTCGCAGTCCTTCGATACCACGGACTCGACATTGCTCATCTAATACTGACATCGGGTCATCTTCTGCCCCCATCTTGCAACTGCATGATGGGTGGTAGGCACTCTCCACGTTTTGTTTCACCCACTCATCTATCGCCTCATCAGAAACTATGGTTTCACCCGGCTGAATTTCGTTACCGCGATAGGCGTCCATGGCAGGTTGAGAAAGGATTTCACGGGTCAGACGAATACAGTCACGCCAGTCCTGACGATCTTGCTCCGTTGAAATGTAGTTAAACTCGATTTTTGGTTTGTCACTTGGATTAGCAGAGGTGATAGCTACACTTCCGCGGCTCTGTGGTTTGTTCGGACCGACATGAACCTGAAAGCCATGACCATCAAACGCCGCCTGACCATCGTAGCGCATCGCCGCTGGTAGGAAGTGATATTGAATGTTCGGCCACTTCAGTCCTTTGCGAGAACGGATAAATGCACATGACTCAAAGTGGTTGGTTGCACCTAAACCTTTACGGGTCAGGATCCACTCTGCACCGATCATCCCTTTGCTTACGAGACCTAGTTTACTGTTGAGCGTAATCGGTTTTTCACAGTGGTACTGGAAATACACCTCAAGGTGATCTTGAAGGTTCTCACCTACTCCCGGCAAATCATGTTTTACTTCAACACCAGCATTTTTCAGTACTGATTCTGGTCCAATGCCAGACAATTGCAACAGTTGAACCGAGCCGATTGAGCCTGCACTCGATACCACTTCCTTATTGGCATAACTCTTGACGACTTTTCCAGAGCGTTCGAACTCTACACCAATCGCTTTTTTGCCATCCAGTAACACCTTGTGGGCAACAACACCTTTAATCAGTGTCAGGTTAGAACGTTTCAGTGCACGCCTTAAGTAGGCATTAGAGGTGGAAGCACGGACACCTTTATCCACCGTCATGTGCATAGCGCCAAAACCTTCCTGCTGATAACCATTGTAATCCGAAGTTTCCGGATAACCCGCTTCTTTACCCGCTTCAATAAAGGCTTGGTACAGTGGATTAAGCTTCATGTCGTTACCATTACAGGTTCCGACCGGACCGTTTCCTCCACGATACTCATCTTCACCACCGTTCCATGATTCAGCGCGTCGGAAATAAGGTAAACAAGACTGGTAGTTCCAACCTTTTGCTCCTTGTTCTTCCCACTCGTCAAAATCACAGGCATGTCCACGGACATAAACCATTCCGTTGATTGAAGAGCTGCCACCCAACACTTTACCTCGAGGGCAATGTAGCTTGCGCCCATCCAAGCCCTCTTCAGCGATGGTCTCAAATTGCCACGCGTACTTTTCTGTATTCATCGGGTAAGACAGTGCGGTCGGCATTTGGATGAAAATACTTTTGTCCGTGCCACCAGCTTCAAGCAGAAGCACTTGATACTCGCCACTTTCAGACAACCGGTCAGCCAGTACACAACCAGCCGAACCCGCACCAACGATGATATAATCGTAGCGTTGCTCCATTTTCTATCTCCGTTGCTGCTTAAGCGTAAGGGCTGGCGTAATCGCCAAGTTCAATTAAGACACTCTTTGTCTGAGTGTAATGGCGAAGCGTTTCCGGTCCATTTTCACGGCCGATACCGGAATGCTTATAGCCACCTACCGGCATTTCAGCTGGAGAGTCACCCCAAGTGTTAACCCAGCAAATACCTGCTTGCAATTGGTGAATCACTCGGTGCGCGCGAGACAGGTCTTGTGTAAATACACCGGCAGCTAAGCCATAAGAGGTATCGTTAGCTCGCTCAATCACATCCGATTCCTCTGAGAATTTCAGAACAGACATAACGGGGCCAAAAATTTCATTTTGAACGTGTGGCATGTCATCGGTGCAATCGGTGAATACCGTCGGAATAACAAAGTTGCCATTCTCCAACCCATTGTCTTTGACTTGATAACCGCCCGTCAGTAGCGTCGCGCCGCTTTGTTTAGCTTCTTCAATAGCCCCTAAGACTTTGCCCAGATGCTCTTTGGAGATCAGGGCACCGATTTGGGTGTCCATATCCATTGGGTTACCCACAATGAGCTTTTCAGTTCGTTCTTTTAACTGACTAACAAACGCATCGTAAATCGCTTCATGAACGTAAACACGTGTGCCATGGGTACACACTTCGCCTTGGGTATAGAAGTTTGCAACCATCGCAGCAGAAACCGCATTGTCTAGCTTGGCATCATCAAAGATCACCATCGGAGATTTGCCGCCCAGCTCCATCGTGACTTGTTTTAATGTCTTGGCACTATCCGCCATAACAAGTTTGCCTGTGCCCGATTCACCCGTGAATGAGACTTTTGCAATCTCCGGGTGTGCCGTTAGCATTTGTCCGACACGGTGGTCTCCCTGCAAAACGTTAAACACGCCATCTGGTAGACCTGCTTCAGAGAAAATTTCCGCTAGTTTTAAAGCAGTCAGCGGTGTTTCTTCCGACGGTTTAAAGATCATGGCATTACCTGCCGCCAAAGCTGGCGCCGATTTCCACATTGCAATCTGGATTGGGTAATTCCATGCACCAATGCCAGCACAAATGCCGAGTGGCTCACGACGTGTATAGAAAAACTGATTCTCACTCAGCGGTTGCTGCTCACCCTGCATTCCAGGTACTAGACCAGCAAAGTATTCGATAACATCGGCGCCTGTAACGATATCTACTTCAATCGCTTCCTGAAGCGGCTTACCTGTATCAGCTACTTCCAAGGCGGCTAACTCATCATTGCGCTCACGCAAGATTGCAACAGCTTTAAGGAGAATGCGGCTTCGCTCCATTGGAGTCATTGCAGACCAAACTTTAAAGCCTTGCTTGGCTGATTCGATCGCTCGCTCTAAGTCTTGAGGGCTCGCCTGACCAATAGTAGCGAGCGGCTCGCCATTGGCAGGGTTGTAAGTTATAAAGCTTTCACCCGATGTTGCGTTACATGCGCTGCCATCGATGTATAGTGATTTCATATCCATTTGATAGTTCTGACTTTTCGTTATTTTTGAGAATAGAAAGTAAGTTGTTTGTCCAGATAATCATTGATGATCAATCTGGCTTTATCGGCATCTATGCCATCTGGGTTCATTGTCCCGCGAAGCCATATCCCATCGATCAAGGCAGCGATACCATGAGCAATAATTTCCGCCTGATCTTTTTCAAACAGCGCTTTCAACTCAATTCTCAAGTGAGAGAGAAGTCGCTTTTCATTGACGCGTTGAAGGCGTTTGAGCTCAGGTTCGTGAACAGAATAGGACCAGAATGCTAGCCATGTTTTGGCCACTTTGTTTTCAGCTTGATAGCCCACAAAGTTGCCATCAATGATGGCGTTAATACGCTGTTGATGGGCATGTTTTGGTAGCTTACTCAAACGCTCGGTCACGGTAGTAGAAAGCTGGCGAAGTACCTCTCTCATGGTTTCATGAAGTAAACCCTGCTTTCCGCCAAAGTAGTGATTAACAATGCCCGTCGATACGCCTGCTTCTTTGCTAATCAGTGAAATACTCGCAGCGTGCAAGCCGACTTTATCAATCACTGCCATGGTGGCTTGAACCAGTTGAGGCTTCCTGATGTCTGGCATCCCTACCTTAGGCATTACCGCATTTCCTTTTTTAATTGAACGTTCAATTAAATATAAAATGCCTGAAAATTAGTTAGTACTCAAACTATTTTTCACAAAACCGATACATTAAACCTAAATTTTAGAGAATTTTGATTAATAATTCGATCGATCATTTTAGTCAAAACCAATCAATCCACAAAGCAGAAAACACATCCAACCCGCAGAACAGCCAACAATTAAAATCATAAATATCAATCACATAAGAAAATTCCAAATACTTAAACACTTAGGCACAAGGCTCTAATTAAACGCACAAAAATCACTCATCCAACGCTATGACTTTTGCTATTCTCCAATTTATTATTTAGAGCACTAAAGATAAGAATTCTTTCGTTCTGTAAAAATCAAGCTGGTGAAATAGGCATCAACTTGAAACTAGTCAATCAACATTTTATTTACTATTTTAAGAACAGTTTACTCATTACATGGGGCTGAAAAGGTATGAGGTTGTTTTTACTGGCTTTTGTTCCATTTCTTGCACAGGGTTCCTTAATCACCGTAAAAGGGACACAAGACGTATGGCCACCTTACTTTCAAGAAGCGCCAGACACAGGAAAGGCACAGCTAATTCTGATTGATATTTTTGAACATTCAGGTTTTCAACTCGACATTAAGCTGCAACCTTGGAATCGAGCCTTGAAGAGCGTGCGAACAATGGAGAACGACGTCATTTTGGGTGCGTGGAGAACAAGAGAAAGAGAGCGCTTTCTTTATTTCAGCCAACCTTACTACTGGAATGAAATAGTGGTACTGAGTCGACATAAAAACCGACTGCAGTATAGTGGTCATAAAAGTTTAACTGGGCTCACCATTGGTGTTCAGAGAGGCTACCGATACAGTGACGATTTTGAACAACTTACCAATTTCAAAAAGTATGAAGTCAGCAGCGCAGAAGAAGGCATCGAAAAGCTGATAAAACAACGCGTTGACGCCATATTAGTCGACAAGAACGTGCTGACCTACACATTAGAAAAGGCTCGGCTAAACCGCGGCCTTTTCCATATCAGCACGATTCATTTCAGTTGTATTCCTTTACATGTTGCGACAAGCAAAGAAAATAGCGCAGCCAGAAAGCACATAGATAAAATCAACATCACGCTATCAGAAAGACAGGTGACAAGCCCCTGCATGCAAGTGAGTCGTTGACTCAGCGCAAACGGCTTAATCTAACACTAAACTTCGTTGAATGTGAGAAGGCAATCTTCCAGAGTTATAGCGCCAATGAATCGCACCTAGTACAGAGACATCATAATATCTAGCGACCCAAGCTTTCCCTTTGATACTGTGTAGGAACGAGGTTGGTAACACTTCGACGTATGACCCAGGGTTGTAGTTTACAATCCCGGCCTTTTGGGCAATGGCCATAGACTCGTGAAAACTGTGCATCCCGCCTCCAATTAGATAGCCAACAATCGCCAGCATGTATTGTTTACATAGTTCAGCATTCCAAGTGTGCAAACCACCAAACGCGCACGCTGCTTGAAGCAATGTACCTGTTGTTCCCGAAATACCTGCCCCAAATAAGAGGTTACGAACATCAACATCATCATAGTAGCTATCCGCGGTAGCATGAGCTTCTCTATTAGGGTCTCGCTCAAACATATCGACACCTCGGTTGCGGCTCTGGGTAACGGTTCCGACAATATCCTGACTCGACGCAGGAACAATTCCCCCTACTGTGCTTGCTGGTGCTGCTGATCCAGATTTTTTACGACGGCCACGATAGCGGCTGTCATCAAACCAAGCTTCTCGAACTTTGTTAGCTAACACCGCGTATTTGACTTCTTCAGGCCCTTTGAGTTTTGGCAGAATTTTACGCCCAACCGCATCATGAATCGCGAGCTTCTGCTCCAGCGTTCCATTATCTAGTGCTAGGATCAGTTTTTCCCAAATGACCGAGGCGGAAATATCTTTGGCTTTTTCCTCACTGATTCGGCCAAATCCCATTCTTCCACCAGTAAAGAAATAATGACCAATCTGTGCTTTGACCATTTCAGTGACACCCTCAGAATCATTACGTTTATGAGCCTGAAGATACTGCTTAATACCAGTTGAAACCTTATTCACTGCATCTTCTGTATACTCTGCAACGTTCAGTGCCATTACACCAAGCACCGACTGGGCTTCTGCACGGCGTGCCTGGCTTATGTTTGTGTCATAAGGCTTTAATCGGAATTTTCCCTTACCCGCATTGAAGCCGGTGTGTTCACCTGTTTTGGCATAAACGACTTTAGAATCTAACGTTACTCCCCACGGTACATAGGATTCCTCTCGACTGCGTGGAAGCCTACCGTCCAGAGTCGTCTTTTTTATGTATCCACCTTCGCTATCGAAGTCTCGTACTAAAAATTCATACATGCTTTTTATTACTCCACTCTGGCATATCAATTTACCAATATACGAGTAGACCTTACCGACTGCCAAATGATTTCAGTCTTAAATCAATGATGAGAGATGCATTCAATAATTGGTTGAATTATTCGTGCTACTTACAGAGGCAACTATAGCTATGAGCTTACACCCTCCCTGAAAACCATAATAAAATTATAAAGTTAATAATTAGCACTCGGTATTTTGGGTATAGACTCACACCTCATCCCTTCTTGACATCACTCTGTCAAAACTTCAGCGCAGGTCGATAGGAAACTTGGCAACATTGCATATGGAACTCCATACCCAAAAACAATTGTTGTATAAGGACATAAAATGATAAAACACACTGCGTTGTTCGCAGCTATGTTGGTCGCAGGTTCTGTTGCGCCAACTCATGCAGAAACCGCACAAGTTGAAGCGTTGGCACCCCAATCTTGGGTCGTGACTGGATTTGTTTTCAAAAATGATGCATCTGAAAGTGACATTCAGAACGTTGAATCAAAATTGAATCACCAAGCTACTGTCTTGAATCATTTAAAAGGTTTTAAAAATTATACTGACCATGATCTTCTCTATACCCGCTACCAAGCGGCGGGCTACACATTTTTGGTGGGTCCGTTTCCTTCTGATTTTTCTTACATTAAGAGCTTCCAAAAACAAAATGCTAGCCTAGGCCTTATTGAACCGATAAAAGCAGGTGAGGAAGAGCTCGATATTAATGTGGAATCAATCCTATTGTCTCGTTCAGAAACACAACCCGGCGATGCCTATATCAACAGCTTCTGGGAGCACGGAATTACTGGCACTGGTTACACTGCGGCTGTGCTCGACAGTGGCACCGATATTGAGCACCCTGCATTTGTTGATAAAAATGTGTTGGTGATGGGGAGTGAAGGAATTAGCGGAGAAGATTATAACTGGCCAATGAAAAGAGAATGGCTAAAAACAGCAGGCAGTCGACATCTAAGGAGTACTCACGGCACCGCTGTAGCTGGCGCAATGGCAGGGAATTCTTCAATCAGCCCTCATGACGGTATCGCCAAAGACGCTGATGTGATTAGTGGCTATGCGGGTTCGGCCTCAGATACCCTCTTGCCAGACGGGGATGGCGAGTTCGCACAAATACTCAGGGAGCTAAAATCCGCTAATCTGACCATGTCGAGTTTGTCTTACTTAACAAACTATAATGCCGTATCACTTAATTACAGTTTTGGTAATGGGCGGATACTCGCACCTGTAGAACAAAGCTCACTAAACCAGTGGCAAACGTGGTCTTTTTGGGCAAGATACTTCGATGCGGTCAGTTACGAAAATGATTTTCTACTTTCAAAATCTGCCGGTAATGATGGCTCAAAGTACCCTGACGGTAGTAGTGCTGAAGCGCCACAACCTTATTCCATCAGTAAACCCGGAGATAACTATAACGGCTTAACAGTAGCCAACGTAGACACCACCTTAACAGATGGCCCAACTGAAAAGACGACAGATAGAAGCCAACATTCAATACGTGCAACAAGCAGCCGCGGGCCAACTACTGATGGTAGGCGTAAGCCAGATATCGCCGCTCCCGGTCATGACACTCGAACCGCAGCGCCAGATCCCAACGCATACACTTATGAAGGGCCTTACAAAGACCGATTTTTAGAGGACGAATACAAAGAATATGACGAAGATACAATTACACGACTTGCGACAGGAACAAGTCTCGCATCTCCGCACGTTGCTGGCGCCGCGGTACTTGTAAGACAAGCACTAGAAGAGTCAAACAACCGCCAATACCAAAAATTCTCTCCTTTGGTAAAAGCCGTGCTAATCAACAGTGCAGATAACAACTCACGCAATGTGTTATCTGAAGATCTTCCTCAGTACTGTGATTCTAATGGCAACTGGTGCCCTTCTCGCGGCTGGGGTTACATGGATTTGACTCAAGCATACAGTGAATACGAGAACACTAAACAATTTGAGCTGCGCCCGTGGTCTAGATCGAAATCATATCGAGTAGCCAGCAATGACAAGAACTTTAAGGCAACTCTAGTCTGGGAACACAAAAATTTCGATGATGCCAGTAAGTTACTCTCCGTCGATATGACTCTATATAAGGACAACAGCAGATATGAGATACAGTCAGACCACAGCGAAGGGATTCACAATGTCTTACAGGTCCAAACGAAGCGCCGAACAGATCTCTGCATTCAAATTGAAGCTAGCGAAAGTGGAACATTCACTCCCTACACAATGTCATTAGCATCAAATACAAGGTTGATACCTGTCCGGTCATGTGACTAGGTATCGTAGGTTATTTAAAACAGACAAAATGCCGAGCGTCAGAGTTCGGCATTTCGTTCATCAGAGCCAACAAAATGTCTAACCTTTAGTGAAGCATCAACTCATCATTTTCCATAACTTTGCTAACTAAGCCAGTCATCTGATATTTTGTACTAGTCAAAGATAATACCAACGATAGAAATTTAAGCACGATCGTTATTCCAGATTTGAACTCGTAGTTAAACAATCATAACGATCAAAGCCATTACTGCGGGAGCACATATTGCTGTAAAAATACCACACAATGCGAGAGCTAAAGAGCTATACGCTGCATCTTCATTTCTTTTATCTAAAGCTTGTGCAGTCCCCAATGCATGAGCAGCAGCCCCAATTGTAATGCCTCTCGCAATTTTCCCTTTAATCCTCAACAGATGAAAAATAGGGTAAGCGGTCATTGCTCCTATGAGACCAGCAAATAAAACAAGGACAGCACTGACAGCAGCATCGCCATCTAGTTGATAGGTTGTTGCCATCGCGATAGGGACTGTAACCGACTTAGTCAAGACACTAACCACTAATGGAATATCGGCACCGAGCGATAATGCTATGAGCCCTCCTGACAACATCGAGAATATTGCCCCAAGGAAGCATGCCCCAAGTATTAACCGAGCCTTTTTCTTTATTGTGCTTAGCTGAGAAAAGATTGGGTAAGCCATCACTACTATTGCCGGTTGCAACAAATAACCCAGTAGTCGATTATCTTCATAATACTCGGAATACGGAACATCCAATAAAAGTAAAACAGCAATAATGAATGAGACACCTAACAAAAGAGGATTAAGAAGTGGGTGCCCCAATTTCCTACATATCTGCTTAGCAGTTACATAGGTAATCAACGTCAAAATTAACCACATTAATCTTTATCTCGCTCAAAAGTATTGATTGAAATCGCCATAACCACGAGAGTCAGCATTGTTCCACCACACACGCTGGCTAACAGTATGCTCAAGTTAGACTCAATTAAGTCCCATTTGATCATTAATCCGACAGATACAGGTGTAATCAGTAATGGAATGTTTTTTACTAGCAAGTTACTAGTGAAGGATAGCCTAGCAGAGTCACATACCCCTGTAGCCAAGAAAGCTAGTAATACCATCATCCCAATAACGCCTTCAGGTATTGGTATACCACTAACTGAGGTAATGACATGACCGAGAAATAACGATATAGCTACCCAAACGATTGAATAAAGGATATTTTTCAAAACGACATTCCTGATGTTTGAATATTCGAAAGAGCAACTTTAACATCAATCCCACCCAAACTCATACGCAACATCATTAACTACCTAACAGGAATTACAAAAACCATATGCAATACAACTCACTCTGGACATATCCATCTTTTCCGACTCCAGTTTACACAGCTCGGGCTGCAGTTTTAGCTCAGATTTATCTCTGCTCGGTTTAATGATTCAATATACTGAGGTGTATTTGATAAAAAAACATAACCTGATTGCAAGATTGCGTTAAGTCCGTTAACTCCTACTCGTCTATCAAAAGCTCACACCACCACACGCTTTTTGGCCTTTAGATATCGCCACTTTACAATTTTCAGGCAAAAAAAAAGAGCCGCAAAATGCGGCTCTTGTTATTTTGAACTTTCCGAAGTGTTGAATTACTTCTCTTTACCGAAAACGTTGTTCTCTTGCTCTTGTACGCGGATGAAAGTCGTACGCTTGGTTAGCTCTTTAAGCTTTGCTGCGCCTACGTATGTACACGTTGAACGCACGCCACCAAGGATATCTGAGATAGTACCGTGAACACTGCCACGGAATGGCAATAGTACGGTTTTTCCTTCAGCTGCGCGGTACTTCGCAACACCGCCTGAGTGCTTGTCCATCGCTGACTGAGAAGACATGCCGTAGAACTTCATGAATGTCTCGCCATCTTTTTCGATAATTTCACCGCCTGACTCTTCATGACCAGCTAGCATACCGCCAAGCATAACGAAATCCGCACCGCCACCAAAAGCTTTAGCGACATCACCAGCACAAGAACAGCCACCGTCACCGATAATCATACCGCCTAAGCCGTGCGCAGCATCACCACATTCGATGATTGCAGAAAGCTGCGGATAACCAACACCAGTCTTAACGCGGGTAGTACATACAGAGCCTGGGCCGATACCTACCTTAACGATGTCTGCACCAGCTAGAATAAGCTCTTCACACATGTCGCCAGTCACAACGTTACCTGCAGAAATTACCTTGTCAGGGAATGCAGCACGTACTTTTTCTACGTATTCGACTAAATGCTCTGAGTAACCGTTGGCGATATCAATACAGATAAAGATAAGGTCATCACTCAGGTCCATGATGTCCTTTGTTTTTTGGAAATCAGCTTCTGAGGTGCCCGTTGAAACAAACACATTGTTCAGTGTGTTCTTGTCTGCTGATTTTACGAATTCAGCCCATTGCTCTACTGTGTAATGTTTATGGATAGCCGTCATTACGCCATGTTCAGCTAGCGCTTTCGCCATTGCGAAGCTGCCTACCGAGTCCATGTTTGCTGCAATTACTGGCGTGCCAGACCATTGACGACCGCTATGCTTAAATGTAAAATCGCGGGTTAATTCAACTTGAGAACGACTTTTAAGAGTAGAACGCTTCGGGCGAAATAGTACATCTTTAAAGCCTAACTTAAGTTCTTGTTCGATACGCATGATAAATTTTCCTGTAAGCAAATTTACGTGTCGTGCGTTTTCGGTAAACGTTGGCAGACGTTTTACTGAGTTTCGGACACAAAAAAACCGGAGCGTTGGCAGACGCTCCGGTTTTCAGCATTATAGGTCGTGATTTATTTCTCGCAAGACTGATAATTGCATTTTTTTTGTGATACCATTTTGAAGTCTTGCAAACCTAATTCCCTACCATACGCACCAAACCTCAAACAGTTCATAGTAAACAAAGACTTAACTACAATAGCCTCGATTATCAAAACCAGAAAGCAATCGTTTACCGAAACCGTTAACGTCGTTAATTTTTGTAAAACGTCTCTTAAAGGCATCTTAATATCTATTTTCCGTTAACCAAATGACGTATATGAGGAAGCAAATCACTTGCACAAAGTCCACGTTCGCCGTTTTTTTCAGCATCCACGTCAGCTGCCAGACTATGAACCATTACCCCTTTCACTGCCGAACTGGTTAAGCTTTCACCTTGAGCTAACAAACCAAGGATGACACCAGTGAGCACATCTCCCATTCCGGCGGTCGCCATTCCCGGATTTCCAGCGTTGCAAACATACGTTTGTTGACCATCGTAGATTAGCGTGCCTGCTCCTTTTAGCACGACGACTCCTCCGTACTTCTGCTGTAGCCTTTTTACTGCGAGGAATCGTTCAGACTCAATTTCACTGACTGAACAGTTAAGTAACCTCGCAGCTTCCCCCGGATGAGGCGTTAAAATTCGCTGCGCGTCTTTGTGGACATGGCTAGCGAGTAGATTCAGTGCATCAGCATCATATACCTTGGGGACTGGTTGTTGAGTTACCGAATGAAACATCTTCAGCGCGCTAGAATCAGTGCCAAGACCAGGGCCTATAGCAATGCAATCGCACCACTGTTCTAGCCTCTGCTCATTCACTAAACCCTCTTCCCATGACGACGCCATGACTTCAGGACAAACCGCCAAAGATGCCAGCGTATTTTCTGGATGTGTGAGCAATGCCGTGAGACCGGAACCACTCCTCAAGCATGCTTGAGCGGAAAGCAAAGCTGCACCGCCCATTCCTCTATTACCGCCAATGATTACGACTTTACCGTGTATGCCTTTATGTGAGGTTTTTAAACGCGGTACAAAAGGCTCACAATCGGATAAATTATTGAGAAGCAAAGCAGAAGGAGTATTTTGCTGATCAAAGATATCTTCTACGCCTAACCCGTTGAAGTGAATGACTCCGGTATAGTCGCGAGCTTGTCCAGTAAACAAGCCTTGTTTAAGCCCAATGAACGACACCGTGTGGTCGGCTTTTACGCACGCCCCCAATACCTGACCACTATTACTTGATAAACCAGAGGGTAGATCAACGGCAACAATTGGTGCGTTAACCCGATTTAACCTGTTAATGAGGTGGATTCCATCCGGTCTGACGGAACCACTCAACCCAGTTCCGAAAAGTGCATCGACAATGCAGTCATAATCGACCTCAGACGATAAGTCCGGTTCATTAGTATCGCCACCAGCAGCACAATAATCTTGATAAGCCGTTAAGGCATCACCTTTTAATTTTGTTTCCTCAACGACCTGCCAAAGTGTTACTTGCAGTCCAGCTTCCAACGCAAGTTTGCCGACAACATAGCCATCACCACCATTATTCCCACCACCACATACAATCAATACTTTTTGGCATTCCGGATACTGATGCATCATGACATCAAATACCGCCTGACCAGCACGAGTCATCAGCTCATACATGGGGATCGATTTGGCTCTCGCCGCATCAACCTCACCATTTTTGACTTGTTCTGCTGTGTAAAGAGGGGTTGGTGAAGGCATTGATTCTCCTAAGATAAAAATAAAGCCAGATAATTTCTGGCTTTATTGCTGAAGATTGACGTCGAACTATTTGTGCTGATTGAGTGATACCAGTGCTTCCGCAGTAGCATCCTGAATCGATAAAAACAGTGAACGAATTTCGCCTGTCGGCGTTCTCATTGGATTAAGTGTAATATTTTGGTACATGAATTCCGCCTGCTGAGTCACAGGTCGTACGTTTCGACACTTAAAAAGATATGGGCGCTGTTGCCACGTAATAAAGCTTCGACAACCTAAGTCATACACAGGTTTGGTTTTCAGTTTAAACCAATCTTCTGGGATCTCCGGAAACAGTTCAAATAGCGACTTATCTATCGCATCGTGAGCCTGAACGCCACTATGGTGAGTCATAAAGCCATTCCAGACCTGAACCTTGTATTCACGATCCACAACAATCAACCCTAGGTCAACATTTTGCACCATATCCACCATCCAGTGGAATTGCTCAAACTCTGCAGGAAGATTTATCATTAAAAGTCCTCCATCAAATAAGACAACTTGTTGTCGAGCAAAGGAAGGGACTCATCAACAAACATAAACAATAAATCGCATCGGATTGAGGTGCCATCGATGTTGTAGCTGACCTCAAATGTCATAGTCTTTTTAAACGACCCCGTTGTGGACTGAATCACTGAATCAATTGAAATATGCTGGCCCAAGAGCACGGGGGAGCTCTGGAAAAAACGGACTTCCGCTTGCTTACCTAAACCATTCAAAAATGAACCGACAAGAATATTTGAGACATCCATTAGAAGTTCCAGTTCTTCCAACTCCTCACTGTCTGCCGGAACCTTCATAAGCTTCTTAAGGTCGCAAACACTTGAATCACTCAACAGCACTAAAGCTTCACCAGCAATACCTTCACCACTGAACCCCTGACACACCCCTGAGACCTGATCATTTTCCGCTAAGTCACGCAGTGCCATGTGAAGCTCACTCACTTCAAAGATATTGACGTTCGGCAAGGGCAGATGAACAAATACATCAAAATGGCGAGCCAGAGCGTCGGCCGCACGGCCGATGGAAACGTTCGCCACCTCCATGTAAATATCGCGTCTGCGAAGTATGGGTAAATCGACAGTAACGGGCGTCACTATTTGCGGTTGGCTTGGTTTTTCAACCAATTCTTTCAGCACAGCGTTCAGAGCATCTTTATCAATCGGCTTTTGGATAAACGCTTTTGCACCGAGCGTCATCACTCGCTCTTTCGCTTTGGGTTGGATGTCACCAGACACTACGACAACTTGGATATCGATACCACGCGTGCCTATTTCTTCGAGGGTCCCAAAACCATCCAATTCTGGCATGGTTAAATCAAGGAACATTAATTTGAAATCATTTTGCTCTAACTGCTCTAAGGCATCCAAGCCATGAACAGCAAAAGTAATATCTGCATTCAATGAAGCAGGTAATGAACGCGCCATTTGCTTTCGAGCTAACGCGGAGTCGTCACAAATAAGGACAGGAAAAGACATGCATATACCTACTGCTATTCGTGTTGCTAATAATTTCAGTGTAACAGATAGTTAGCTCATCAGGCATGAATCTAAAGAGATTAAACGTATCTATTTTGAGAACTCCGAGCAGACACACTAATGCTGCCAAAAGACGCTGAACCTACTACCAACAAGTTAAACAAAACAACAACCAATAAAGCCTGAAATTATTCTTCTCCACTAGCTTTCAACTGAAACGAATCTTCATCAAAACCTTCATCTTTGTACTTAGAAGCAATCTCTTTGAAGGTACTTTCTATACTAAGAAAAACATCGACAATCACTGGCTCAAAATGCGTTCCAGAGCCCTCTGCGATAATTTCCACCGCCTCATCATGAGGAAATGCAGGCTTATAAACCCGCTCAGAAATCAATGCATCATATACATCAGCCAGCGCCATCAACCTCGCACTCAATGGGATATCTAACCCAGAAATACCCTCCGGATAACCGCTGCCATCCCATTTTTCCTGATGGCTATATGCGATTTCTTTGGCAATAGTTAGAAAGTCACATTTGAAGTCGATTGAGTCTTCAACGGTCATTAATACGGCTCGACCTAGCGTTGTGTGGTACTTCATTAAATCAAATTCTTCATCAGTCAATCGAGCAGGCTTGAGCAATACGCTGTCAGGGATACCTACTTTGCCAATATCATGAAGTGGTGCCGATTTGTACAACAGTTCAATCGCTTCTGGCGTCAAAGACTCCGTGTAATGACCTGTCCGTACCAACTCTTCCGCCAACGCTCTAACGTAGTGTTGTGTGCGGCGAATATGATTCCCTGTTTCGTTGTCACGCGTTTCGGCCAACGATGCCATTGCCCCAATCGTCGCATCTTGAAGCATTTCTAGCTCTCGAGTTCGCTTTCTAACTCGCTCTTCAAGCTCTTCATTTTGTTCTGCCAAGGCATCCATAGCTCCTCTCAGTCTCAAATGAGTATTGATGCGAGAGATAAGAATCGGTGGACTGATAGGCTTGAGAATGTAGTCAACGGCTCCGGCAGCAAAACCACGTTGTTCATCCTCTATTTGCGACTTAGCTGTCAAAAAAATCACCGGAATATCATGAGTTTCTGGGTCCGAAGTTAATCGTTCACAGACTTCATAGCCGTCCATTTCAGGCATCATGACATCCAGCAGAACAATATCAGGTTTCTTCTGCTTGCAAATATTTATCGCTTGAACGCCCCCCGTCGCGACCAATACGCGATGGTGAGGTTTAAGTAAGCCACTGAGTAACACTCGGTTCTCAGCATTATCATCGACAACTAAGACGCTGGTTAGGTGGTCATCCATTGTTCCCCCCAAACACTTTATCCATATCTAACGGATAAATGCTGGCTGCTTTTCTCAAGGCGACACTAGCAGACAAAAAATCACAATCGTGAATACACTTGCAGCAAGTGTCGAACTCCTCCGACCCTAGTAAAGTATTGAGGTACAAATAATGCTCGTCAAGGTAATCGATGGCGCGAGCGTCAAGCTCCTGAAGAAGCAAGTCTAATTGATGGATAACTTTTACACTGTCATTGTCGAGCTTGTCCTTGGTATTCAATGGTTGTGGGCGATTGAGTGCATCACAAATAGCGTTGAAAAACGGCATGAGATAGTCGGACATCTCACTCTTGAGTTGCTCCAGTGACTCTGTGCGTTCACCTCGGCCTAGCTCTTGCTCTAACCTTGACGCAATGTCGGACAAGCGAATTGCCCCAAGATTGGCGGCAGTCCCTTTAAGCGTATGGGTGATCAATGTTGCGTATTCAAAGTCTCCTTTGTCTAAAGCGATATCAAGCCGGTTATCATAATCGTACTCTTTGTCTACTAGCTGTGAGAGTAAACGATGATAGAGTGCTTCATTACTGGCAACCCGCAATAACCCATTTTTAGTATCAAGTGATTCAATCTCTTGGAGGCTTGAAGCGACCGATTTAGCGCCTTCTTTAACCAATGTTTCCTCCGTTCGCTCCGTACTTTCAATACTGATTGGAGTAAAATTTTGCGTGAAGTCATTTTGGCAACAACGCTTGATAGTAGAAAATAGGTGTTCAGGGTCGATGGGTTTAGATACATGATCATTCATGCCTATATTCAAACAGCGCTCTCGCTCTTCAACCATGGCGTGGGCAGTCATCGCAATCAGTGGAATGTCATCATAGCGCGCATCACTGCGAATGCGCGTGCTGGCTTCATAACCATCCATCACTGGCATTTGCAGATCCATAAAGATGATTTCAAACATCTCTGAAGTGCCAATCCTTTTTTCCAGAGTCTCTATCGCTTGGGCACCGTTATTTGCAACGGTAACCGTAATACCCTTCTCTTCCATTAGCTCAACAGCGATTTGCTGATTTATCTCATTATCTTCAACGAGCAACACTCTTAGTCCGTCCAGCTCTTTATCTCGTTTATGTCTTCGGGATTGCACACCAGGCGTTGAGTGGTTGTTGGTTGGCCCAAACAAATCCATAATCAAGTCAAACAGGTAAGACTGCCCAACTGGTTTTGAGAGAAAGCCCGCGATATCCAGTTCTTCTACTTCGCTTGAAATATCGTCTTTATCATAGGCTGTCACGATCACGATTTTTGGCTGATGCTCTCTGATGACTTGCTGACGAATTTGTTGGCTGGCCTCAATGCCACTCATAGTGGGCATCTTCCAGTCCATAAAGACCAGATCGTATGGCTGCCCTGCATCGGACGCTTTCTTAAGCTCTTCCAATGCAAGCTCACCACTACTGACAAACGTCGGCTTACACAGGAAGATGTCGAGCAAGTCTTCCATAATTAAGAGCGCGTGTTCATTGTCATCAACAACCAGCGCATGAACATGATTGAGCAAATCCGGAACAACGACTGGCGTGTAGCCACTATCCATCACTGCGCCAACCGAGATGTTGAAGCGAAAAGTACTACCCACATTGAGTTCGCTATCTACGGAAATCTCGCCGCCCATCAATTCGACTAATCGACGACAGATGGATAATCCGAGCCCCGTACCACCGTATTTTCGCGTTGTACTTCCATCCGCTTGCGTGAATGCATTGAACAACTTACTCGACTGTTCTTCACTCATACCAATGCCGGTGTCTTTAACCGAAAAACCTAACTCGATTTTGTCGTCTAGCGATCGGATCACTTTGACTGAAACCGAGATTTCGCCCTGCTCAGTAAACTTCACGGCATTGTTCACTAGGTTGATAATGATTTGCCCCAACCTTAGTGGATCGCCATACAGGGTTTTAGGCACATCTCTTGGTATGTCAAACAGCAGCTCCAGCCCCTTCTCAAATGCCTTTTGTCCGGTCACCATGGAGACATTATGAAGAACGTCATCAAGGTAAAACTCAATCTCTTCAATGGAGAGTTTGCCGGCCTCAATTTTGCTGAAATCAAGAATGTCATTAATGATTCCTAGCAATAGAGAAGCCGAGTTGTGGATTTTAGAGATGTAGTCGTGCTGCTTGGGCGTTAAATCGGTCTTTAGTGCCAGATGTGACATACCAATAATGGCGTTCATCGGTGTGCGAATTTCATGGCTCATGTTGGCAAGAAACATAGACTTAATCTCAACCGCTTCTTCTGCTTTTGCTCGAGCTTCGTTGAGTTCATCTTCGACCTGCTTTCTTGATGTGACGTCTCGAAGAAACATAGCAATCCGGCACTCGTCATCGAAGAGAAACACTGTCATACCAAGATCTATTGGAATCGGTTTATCTTCACGAGTGTAAGTCTGCACCTCAAAGAAAGCCCCGCTGACCTTGTCTTGGTCTTCAATCGTGATGTCTTGAGAAAGTAGCTCAGATAGCTCCAATGGAAGCTCTGCTCTTAACAGCTCAAACAAGTTCTGACCTGTCGCCTCTTCAACACTATAACCGTATGTTTCTATCGCCGTTTTATTCCACAAGACTATCCTTTTATGCGCATCTAAAATGACAACGCTAGAAGGTGCACCTTCAATGATAGTACGTGATAATGCTTCGCTAGCTTGCAGGTCCCGTGTCCGACGCTCAATCTCCTCCTCTAAACCTTCTTGATGAATCGCCAGCTCTCGGTTCTTAATTTGTAACTCATGCATGAGATCATCGCGTGTTTTCTCAGACAGCACATTTTTAATATTGAGGAAATCATTTTCGCTGAGCTGCTTGTTTGCATTTAACGTCCAAACAAGCTCATCTTCTGACTGAGAAATTGACAGTAAAGGGATCGAAACACGTGGCAGACACTCGCTACCCTCAGCGGACGACCACAAGGTCTGTATGCCGTTGTCGTGTATTTTCACTTTGAGCTCAATGGAGTCCAGTACAGAAAACAACTGAAACAGTATTTCACCACAGAGAAACACCACTTGGTCGCGGTAATGCCTGTCGTAGCCCATGATATCGAGTACTGAGATCAGCTTTCTCCGTAACGCGATGCGAGACTCGTCATCATTCGTAAAACGGAACGCGTGCGGGCTATTCATCTGTATACCTCACAGCAATCGCCGTCGCATCATCATAAGGCTTACTGAACGACTCAATGAACTTTGACGATAGATACTCGACCGTTTCATTACTAGCATTGGATAAGAGTTCAGAGTTGATATTTTCTTTGACTCCATCGGTTGTGAACATGAACACATCACCGTCGGCGAAGGCAAATTGGAAGGGATGAAGCGTAGGCAATAGCTCACCGACTATGCCCGGTTGAGCAGGGAACGAACGTTTTTCGTTGGCAATCTGGCGAACCAGCGTGTTGCCTATTCCAACACCAAAAGCTGACTTTTTAGCAGCGTCAAAGAAAACAATTGTGATTGCTGCACCGATTGAACCAAGAAACGATCTGTGAATCTCAGTAATAAGCCATTCCACATCTTCACATCCATGCCCTTCAAGGAAACCTTCTATGCCGCGTGCTAACTTCGCTGCTTTGCTTCCATGCCCGAGAGCATCAATGATGACGACAAGTAAATCATCGCTGAATTCCTGTATAAAAAAACCATCTCCAGTTTCTATTTCCCCGAAATACGGCACAGTTCGAGAGCTGTAAGCAAATCCCATCCTACTCTCTCCATTTCACTACTTGAACTCGGGTTCCTTTCCCAACGGCAGTTTCTATATCAAACTCATCCACCATTCTCTTTACGCCTGGTAAACCAAGACCTAGCGAGCGGCCAGTCGAATAGTTTTCTTCAAGTGCTTTAGCAATATCCTCAATCCCTGGACCGTTATCCTGTGCAATCACTTTGATGCCGAGTTCATCTTCGCCTTCTAACTTCCAAACAGATATCACCCCAGACTGCGCATATCGAATTATGTTAGTCCCCAGTTCAGAGACGACTGTGGAAACCTCGCTGACAGAAGGCGTACTAAACCCAAATTGTTTTGCCAATGTATAGACTGCAATTACCGAGCTCATCACATCGGATTCCGAACGCACCTCATAAGTTTCGATAATATCTTCAACTATATTAAAAGCCGTCATTTCCTAGCGCTCCAAAACTGCTAAACCATCATCAATATTGTTTACACAATTCAATTGCTCTGTTTTATATGAAATATTGACCAACGCCATCGCAATACCCGGTCGTATTCCAACGAACAGACAGATACGTCCCATCACCTCAACAGCACTGACAATCTCCATCAACGAATCCATGTCTTGCCTGTCGAGCGTTTTTACACCGGACAGATCAATCAAAACACCTTTCACCGTACTCGACATAACGATCGTATCAAGCAGCTCTTGTCGAAATTCATCCAATACCTTTTTACTCAGGTCTACTTGAATGGTGGCAATTAGCGCGTGCTTCAATCGGTTTATCGAAATCGACTTATGCATAGTTAGGCCTGTTAATTACTCATCTGAGAACTTCTTCAGACCTTCGACATTGAGGCCCACTATTTTGAATGCATTTTCAAGTGCATCACGCAAGGTAGCATTCGTTTTGACTTCGCCGACATTAATGCCTAGTTGAACCATGGTTTGCGCAATTGAAGGAGACACTCCTGACACAAGACAATCACACCCCATTAACTTGGTCGCCTTGGTGATTTTAATGAAGTGATTCGCCACTGCTGTATCAACGACAGCGACACCGGAAATATCCATGATGAATATCTTGGCTCTGTGTTCGGAAATCTTATTGAGCACAGCCGTCATGATGTCCTGAGCTCGTTTGGAATCGATAATACCGACAATAGGTAACATCAGAATATCGCGCCATATCATGGTAACAGGCGTCGACATGGCAAGGAGTGCTTCACTTTGTTCAGCAATGCGTTTATTGATCAGCCGAGAATAAGTATCGACTACAATCGTGGTATCTAGGTGAAGCAGCTTAGTAAAGGCAGTCACTAGCGAGCTGTATTCATCACTGTATAGGCTGCCGTCATACATACGTTTAGTAAAAATCACCATCGAGATATTCATGCCTGCGAAATACGTCGGCAGAGGCAACCCGACTCTCGCATGCACTTCACCTACATCACGACGCTGCTTGACATAAACATCGTCCACTTTAGCTTCAAAAAATGCGGTCCAATAATGCACCTGTGAATCTTGCACGCGCTTGAGCTTTTTCTCATCGCCAAAAAACTGTACGTATTCGGGCTGTTTATCAAGCCAGTCGTAGAAATGGCGTACATAATCGTCCAACTTGGGCACCATCATGCTGCCAAATTTTCTAATCAATGCTAGATCGGCCTCATTGAGATCATGAAGTTTGAGTAAACTTTGTGCGCTGGTATAACTTCCTGCCGAAGAGCTAAGCGACATTCCCGCCTCCTTGCGTTTAAGTACTTTTGTTCGAGAATGAGCCAAAACCACTAACCCAACCTATTAGTATTAGGGTAGTCAATAAAAACAACTTGTGAGCTACAAGTTGAATAAGAACATAAATTAATAACAAATCAGTCAATAAATGATTGAGTAATTCTCTCAAGTTTTAAAAATTGTACTTATACTGATTGAGAAGTAACGAGCCATTATCATTATCTTGTCGATGCGAGGTTAACTCGATGCGCGTAAATGAACCAGTGACCCAGAGAGAAGTCACCTACCCGCCGGAATACAATTTGTTGTCCGTCACCAAGACCAGCAGCCATATCACCTATGCCAGTAAGGAATTCTGTGATGTAGCTGGATATACCTTGGATGAACTTGTTGGACAACCTCACAATATCGTTCGCCACCCTGACATGCCTCCTGAGGCATTCAAGGACATGTGGGATTTTCTCAAGTCAGGTAAATCTTGGATGGGACTGGTTAAGAACCGTTGTAAAAATGGCGATCATTACTGGGTTGATGCGTTTGCCTCTCCCATTAAGGAAAATGGAAAAATCGTCGAATATCAATCAGTGCGCCTTAGCCCGAACCGTCAGCATGTTAAGAATGCAGAAAAGATCTACGCTCAGTTAAAAGCAGGAACAACACCCTTTCAGCTAAAAATGCCGCGCACCCGCCTATGGCAACGCTTAGGAGGTGCCTTTTTAGGCTCTGCGATCATTTCGTCAATCATTGGGGCATTTGCACCCGGTGCTGCTGTTTGGGCATTGTTTTTATTGGCCACCTTGTCTGGCTATGTTCTCACTCGTCGCTTAGAGGATTTATCAGAACAAGCGCGTAAAGTGTTTGATAACCCATTGATGGAGCTGGTTTATAATCAGAGAGTCGATGATATTTCTGAGATTTCGCTAGCTTTGAAAATGCGCCAATCAGAGATAAACGCTGTTGTCGGCCGGATTCAGGACTCCAACGAGCAAATCGCAACCGCAGCTCAGTCTTCTGCTAATAATTGTGATACCACAGCAGAGAACCTTGTGGGGCAAACCTCTGAAACCGAGCAAGTGGCGGCTGCAATCAACGAAATGCACTCAACCGCAAACGAAATTGCGCAAAATGCTCAGAGCGCCTCGGATGCGACTGAACGAGCTAACTCAGCCGTTGTGGAAGGCAAATCCTCAGTTGAACAAACAGTTTCATCCATGAACGAGCTTTCTCAGCAATTAGGTGTGGCTTCGGATGTTGTTCAGCAATTGTCAGAACATGGCCGAACCATAGGTGAAGTACTGGTGGTCATTCAAGGCGTAGCGGAGCAAACAAATCTGCTGGCACTGAATGCGGCGATAGAAGCAGCACGGGCCGGTGACCAAGGGCGAGGCTTTGCGGTAGTGGCTGACGAAGTTCGCAAGCTGGCTCAGCGAAGTCACGAATCAACAGAAGAAATTCAGAACATTATTAATCTCATTCAGACCAGCACCGATAAAGCGGTTCAAGCCATGGAAGAAGGAAACAAGTTGTCTGACATCTGTGTTGACTGCGCAAATACATCTGGTGATAAGCTGGACGCACTATTTGGCCAAGTCACAGATATTTCCGATAGAAATAGTCAAATAGCTACAGCGATTGAAGAAATGGCCAGGGTAACCGAAGACATGAACTCAAGCGTTCAATCTATCAGTGAAGTATGCTCCGCCACCAACATCCTAGCAAGCGACACACGTGATGAATGCGAAGGGTTAGTCAACAACCTGGACTCGCAAGGTAAGCTGGTCAATCAATTCCGTAAGCTCTAAACGCAAAAAGCCTTCCAATCGGAAGGCTTTTTAATACTGCAACGATATATTCGTTTACTTCGCCATGCGAACCAGTGACTTACCAATTAACCATTCTAGCTCTTTGGCACTGTCTGCACCGAATTGCGCTTCAGTCGTTTTGTAAAGACGCTCAATCCCGTTCATTGCAAACTCGTGCGTACTTTGAGATGTCACAATATGGTGGAATAGCAGACGTAGAATCGCTAGGAATTCAGCGTTGTCTAACGCTTTTACCCAGCTGTCTGAGAAATCTTGCAGACTGTTGTCAAAATTCAGATGTTCTACAAACATCTTAAAGATTCGACCATCTAACGCTGCCGTGAAATCTGTCTTTTTTGGAAAGTGGTGGCTGATACCTGTTCGCGATACACCTGTCTGTTGACTTAGGGTTGTGTATGACATCTTGTCATAACCCAGACGCAAAAGTTGATCCACTACTGCGTCCATAATCTTCTGAATCGTGATTTCAGTATCTTCTTTACTACGCTTTGGCATGTTCAGGCTCTTCTCTCTGTAAATCCATCTAACTCAAACGAGTCAATAATGACGCCTATTAGATATCTTACATGACACCTGCTTTGGCCTCAGAGGATCCCTATGGGAACCTAATGAAACCATCGTACCATATAATACGAACGGCGTCTTAGATGGAGCACACAATGTCGTGTAAGATAACTTTTCATAAATCACAACATCAGCTCGATTTATAAAAGCAATAAGCATTATCTTTCATTTATATAATTTGGCTCACGATAATCATACAAATCGAACTTGCTTACAACTAACTGCACACCATCCTGACTCGATAATGACATGATATTTCGCAACAACATGACTAACGTCACATTATTTGACAGGTTTATCAATTCTCACCCATTTGTTTAACGCTCTTATAACATAGCATCTTGTTCAGAGCCCATTTTGGGAGCTGATGTATTTTTATGGATCACCTTCAAATAACCCGATAAAATATCCATAATTTTTGTAAGAGGATTGTCGTAATGAGCACAGAACGAGAACAAGCTGACGTATGTGAAGCATGTGGTTGCGCTGGCGAAATGGGCTTTATTATCAAAGAAGGGGACGATGTCGCAGAAGTGACGATTTTTGCCCAAGGTAAAGCCCTTCTCGAAGCGGAGCTGAAAAAGTACATCGATTTAGCAAAACAGGTCTGCGAAGGCGTAGAGTATGAAATGTCTTCTATTGAAGAAGACTCGAGTGAACTAACAGCTCGATTCAAATTCGAAGTCAGCGCGGAAAAACTGATTTTTGAACTAAAGACTCGCTCCCTAGCTCGCTAAGCTAGTAAAAATCCACCTGCATAGCAGGTGGCTTTGGTTGGCCCCCTATAAGGGGGCTCACTGCTATTTATCTAACCCTAGAAGCATTTGTCGCTCCTCTTCTTCTTTCCCCACACGATCTTGGTGCCTGACATATCTACGTATAATTTCCTCGTTCATCCCTACCGAATCAACAAAGTAACCTCGTTGCCAGAACTTATTACCCCAGAGCTTTTTCTTTCTCAAATACGGAAATTTGTTAAACAACCTAATCGCTGTACGACCTTTAACAAACCCCATGTAATTTGAGATACTCATGCTCGGCGGAAGCCTCACGACTAAATGGACATGATCAATTTGGACGTTAAGCTCGACAACCTTGCATTTCTTCATATTGCTGTAAACGTAGATACTTCGATACAGCTCTTTGCCTAAATTTCCTTTCAGAATCTTTAGTCGATATTTAGGTGTCCAAACAATATGATATTGGCACCGATGATAAACGTGTGAAGCGGATTCATATCTGCTCATGTTCGTTATTTCCTTCATTTGTTGGTTGCAAACGAGGACATCTTGAACATGAGCGTTCTTCGGGCAAAGCCCAAAAGAACGATCACCACCTTCTAAAGAAGGTGGTTTAGGGCCAGAAAATAAAAAGCGGACATTCAGTCCGCTTTTTTGTTCACTCCATCATCTCTTTATTGACCCTAACCAAACTCCTAATTAATACTTAGAACAAATCATTGTCTGGATTGTCCTATGAAGCACTGGCTTCTGCCTTCTCTCGTTGTACTGCTGTCTGCACCTGCTCTCAGTGAGCCGATTGATCATTATCGTATTCTCAATCATCTGGATAACTACGGGAATCTAGACCTGCGTAATAAACCTTATAAAGAGCTGCCATCGGGTTTGGTTGTAAAAGGTAACCTCAATATTGCCAAAACCAGCATTAAAGAGATTCCTCAAGGAGTGGATATTCAAGGCAGTCTAGACGCTTCAAACAGTCAGCTAAAAAAGATAGCAAAAGGCGTCAATATTAAAGGCTATGCCAACTTACTTGCGTCACAAATCGTTCGATGGCCAGCAGGGATCAAAGTCGGTGGATACGTAAACCTAACAGATACCCCCTTAACCAAACTCCCTCCCCGCTTTAAAGTGAAAGGAGACTTAAGTGTGATTAGAACACCACTGGAATCGTTACCGGAGGGTTTAACAGTTGAGGGAGATCTCTATATTGGCGGGTCAAAAATTACTGAGTTTCCGGACAAGATGACAGTCAAAGGCAACATATTCTTAGGTGGAAACCGAATAACCAAGTGGCCTTCTCAACTCGACCTCGGCGGTGCAGTAGCACCTTAACCAATAGTAAAAAGGACGCTAATCGCGTCCTTTCTAATCTATTTAACTTTGGTTTTTAACCGGATTGGCGTAGCTTGCGACCAAATAAGACTGAGCGCCTTCCGGAAGCTGGTTAAGTTTACCTGCCAAAACGTCTTTAACCTGCTGTTCGACTTGCTCATCACCTGCCGCCAATTCATTAATTGGGAACAGCTTGTAGTTATCGTGTATCTGACGATCAATTTCTTCTGCCAGAGCTTCCGGTGATTCGAACTCATCACCAATCACGTCACCAAATGCGACATGGATACGGCCTTTGTCACCTACGATTCCCTGAATAATACTCTCAATATCTTCAAATTCGCCTTTTTCATACGTACCGCTTGTAGCTTTTTCAAAAAGCTCACGCGCTTTAGCAATATCACAAGGGTCATTCTCATAAGAGATAGCAACAGGGACAATTCTTAGCGACTTGATGTACTCAGCGAACTCTAACTTCTGCTTACGACCTTCAACGTGGAACATTTTTAGGATCGCCGGATCAGTAAAGTCATTGCCATCTTTAGCACGACCTTCTTTCTGCGCAATCCAGATAGAGTTCCCCGTATCCAACGAATGTTTGATGTAGCCCGACAAAGTACCTAGCGCCTTCATCATTTCACGAGGGCCTTTTGCAGAGCGCTTTACAATAAAGCTCTTGTTTAGCTTCATCAATTCAGTCGCACAAGGTTTTTTCAGTAGGTTGTCTCCAATAGCGATACGCACTGTTTTATGATCACTCTGGTGTAGACCGTAGTTGACCAACGCTGGGTCCATGGCGATATCACGGTGGTTGGAGACAAATAGATAAGACGTCTGCTTATCCAGCTTATCTAAACCTGAGTACGTTACGCCCTTAGTTGTTGAATTCAATGTCTGCTCAAGGTACTTCTTCACTTCCATCTGAATCGCTTCAACGGAGTTCAGTTTAGACCACTTCATCTTGAGGTAGACTTTAACGATTGGTGACATCAACGCTTTAAACCAACCTGCATGGTTTGCAAATCGATGTTGTAGAATCGCACTGATGAATTCTTCATCGTTAATCAGGCGGTCAATCGCCGCTGGAATTTCTTCGTCATTGTATGGACGAATTTCAACAAAAGGGTCGTTTTTAGAAGTCATTTCTTATTACATCTGAGAAAAAGCTGGCCTATTCTACGCGGAGATGGGGGGATTAACAGCTATACTTCTCTCATAATCAAAAAGGTCAGACCAGCATAAAATCACCGTTTCTGTAGAAAGTCGGAGTTAAGTTGGCTTTTTCTGCAAGAAACGTTAACCTTAGCGCCCCTTGAGCATACAAGAATATGAGCAATTTCATGCACTACGCAATCTCGCATAACAAGAGTGACTTTCAGTATCTAACCATGACTCCACGAAAAAAGAGTATCAAGCACATGTTACTCAAGGTGGAACAAGGTTTAGCACTAATGAAACTTGGAAAGTCTGAGTATGCGATTGAAGCAGGTCAGACAGTTTGGATTCCGTTTGACGTTTTGTGCGCATTGACCTTCTTCCCTCAAACTCAAGTTCAGCAAGTAGAAGTCTCTTGTCGCGTCACAACGTCTCTGCCAAAACAAGGTGGATTCGTTACCCTTAATGAGTTGACTAACGCTTTGTTAAATAGACTGAAGGTGATGGACGAAACTCATGATGCCCAACGAGATATTCTGACTGTATTACAGGCCGAGCTGTCCGCCTTAAAGCCTCAGTTAAAAGAGAGCAGGCTAACCCGATTAATTAGCCAGTGGTCACCGAATACCGACAGCAAACTATTGGCAGAGCAACAGCTCGTATTGACGGTTCGTGAAGCCTATAAGCGAATGAAGTCTGGTAAGAAGCGAGAGCAGATCATTTCAGACCTGTTCGACAACAATGAGGCGATGTACTCACAAATTGAACATGCAATTCTGGGTAAATAGCAGAAAACTTAACTAAGTTACTGGCTGATTGTCGATTTCGTAACTATAAATCTATAAATATCCTCTATATTTGTAGATAAAATAGGAAGGCGAATATGAAATTCAGCCATAAGATTGTGGCAGCATCCTCTCTCCTCTTACTGGCCACTGTAACGTTGCTCACCCTACAGCAGTACTACACCGTTCAATCCGAAATTAAATCTCAGGTTACATCGAGCGTAACGGAAATCGTTGATGGCGTTCGAGACACCACAGCCGCTGAGATTGATGGCCGAAAAGCCATCGCCAATTACGCGACCAGTATGCTGGAAGCCAACCTGTCTCCCGATGCTATTTCTACCGTCATCACTCGCCCCATAGTAAAGGACACATTCCTTTTGGTCGGTTTGGGATTCGAAAAGGATGGCTCTAATATAAACAATGACCCTTCTTGGAATCCCGGCTCCAGCTGGGACCCCCGAGCTCGACCTTGGTATATAGACGCCAAAAACGCAGGCAAACTCATTATCACTGCCCCTTATGCCGACTCTGCGACTGGCGAAATTCTGGTATCCATTGCGACTCCTGTAAACGACAACGGTAAGTTCATCGGCGCGATCTTCTACGATGTTAGCCTTGCGGGTTTGGCTGATGTTGTAAACAAGGTACAGCTCTTCGATGCAGGGTACGTATTTATCGTTGCAGGTGATGGCACAACCATCGCACACCCCCAAACCGACTTAAACGGCAAACCGATGAAGGATTTCTTGGGTGACGCCGGTATTCAGGATGACCCGCAACAGGTTTCTATTGATGGCAAAGACTACACGCTAGATTTCTCTAAAGTTCCAGGAGAAGACTGGTATATAGGTGTCGTTCTCGATGAGGAGATTGCATACCAATCCTTAGCAGATTTGCGTAACAGTTCAATTATTTACACTGTCGTTGCGTTAGCCATTAGTATCGTCATTCTCCTAGTATTGATGGCTGCGCTAATGCGCCCACTTGGTACACTAAACGCAGCGATTCAAGATGTTGCATCAGGTGAAGGGGATTTAACTCAGCGCTTAGATACGAGTACAGACCAAGAGTTTTCTTCACTTGCAGAAAATTTCAATACTTTCACCAGCACACTTCAACAGCAAATCACTCAGTCAAAAGCGATTGGTGAAGAGATCTTACGTGGCTCCGAAATGACATCCATGGGTCTACAAGAATCTGCTGCTGCAATGCAAGATCAATTGAGAGAGCTCGAACAACTTGCAACGGCGATGCATGAGATGGCAACAACCTCAGGTGATGTTGCCAATAACGCTCAGGGGGCAGCCTCTGCTGCGAAAGATGCCGACGAAGCTACGGAAGTGGGTACACGTGTTGTAGGCGATACGACGGCTTCAATTACAGAACTGTCGCAGCGCATTGATGAAGCAGTTGAAGAAGTGAAAACTCTGGAATCAGCGACAGACAACATCGAAACCATCTTGAAAGTGATCAATGACATCGCCGACCAAACCAACCTACTGGCACTTAACGCAGCAATTGAGGCAGCACGTGCTGGTGAATCTGGCCGAGGCTTCGCGGTAGTAGCTGATGAAGTTCGAACACTGGCTCAGAGAACTCAAGAATCTACGACAGAAATCCGCAATATGATTGAACAACTGCAGTCTGGTGCAACTGCAGTGGCAAATGCGATGAATATGAGTAAGGAAACAGCCAGCGGTGCCGTACTTCGCGCTGAAGAAGCCAACACTGCCCTAAACAGCATCCGCGATGCAATCCAGAGCATTAGCGATATGAACATTCAAATCGCTTCGGCCGCGGAAGAACAAAGCTTAGTCGCCGAGGAAATAAACAACAATACGGTCAAAATCAAAGACCTGTCTGTTCAGGTGGCCGATGCAGCAGAGAACGCCAACATTGCCATGCAGGCGCAAACAGAAAACATTCGCGAACAGGATGCCATTCTCAACAAGTTTAAAGTGTAAATGCTCTCGCCCTCCCAATTGGGAGGGCTTTTTTATTCCGCCACCAGCATCAAACTTTCTACTCCGGGCACTGTTAGGTTTAGCGTCCCCTTCTCAGCTTGATGTTTTTCACAGGAAAGCAAATCTAACCATTCGCCACTTACTGCTATTTGTACTTTCTGCGAACGTTTCGATTTATTAATCACCACGATACCTTCCTTTCCTCGCGCAAATACCAGTAAGTCTTCCGATGCTTCAATAACCTGCATCGTTTTACCATGCATTAAGTTATAAAAACGAATACGTGCAATCATTCGCTCATCGTTCCAAGCATCTACCCAGCGCGGCTTTCCATCCACTCCAGTCAAACCACTAGTATCAAGATCGGTATAAACCAATGGAACGCCACCATCTCTACCTAAGATGTAGCTGTACGCTAGCCATTCTGTTTTGTCTGGCATCACTAAATTAGCAAACACATCGTTGTTAGGTATGTCGTGAGTAATTGCAAAAGTAATGGCTCGATTCTCAGAAAGTGCTTGGCCGAAACAATAAGGGTTGACCAAGCTCTTGAGACTTCCTTTGGCTTCAAATGCATCAAACATGGTCTGAAACAGAGGAAAATCATACGCCCCCAAACGTGTTTCAGCCAAAAACGGTTCAAGAAAAATGTCATACTCGGGCTTGGTAGCTCCACCGTCTGTGATGATTTCACCAAAGATATGAATACCTTCACAGATATCTTTGCTCCAAACCTTCTGCAAATGCTCTAGTGTCATGTGCTTAGCCGCATCGATTCGAAACCCTTTCACACCCAGTGCTTTCAGCGCCTTCAGGTAATGCTGTTGTTGTTCAACGACGCGTTTATGCACTCGCAGAGTTGGCAACCCCGGATCCGTTGGACCACCGGTAATGCGACCGTTTTGCACCTGCCACTTGTCTTGCCAATCTTCAATACCGAACGCTTCAACAAAATCATCCTCAATAAATAGAGGTTTGCTAAGATCGCCGAATAGTTTTATCTCTTCGTAGTAATCAGAGTCGCTTTGGTAGGATTCCAGAACGTCTTTCGCTGGATATTGAAGATCCAACCGTTGATGAGATTCGTTCGCCATGTGGTTAAACACCACATCCGCATACACATAGATAGAACGCTGATTCAGAACGTCGACCATGCGTGTAAAGTCTTGTGTGTTGCCCAACTGGTTATCAATTACACGATAATCTTGTGGCTGATAACGCTGCCACCACTTTGTACCTTGTGCTTGTTTTAAAGACTTCATTGGAGGAGAAACCAGCACAGATTTATAACCCGCCGCAACGATCTCATCAGCGCGTTGAGCAACTAATGCATACGGCCAGTCGAAGGCATGAAGAATGACGTTGGCTGTCTTAAAAGCGGTCATGTCATGTTCCTTAAATTCAATTTCCATAATCATCTGTTCATCCACAGATGAAGAGTTGAAACAATTATAATCACCCAAGACTTTTTTTCTTCACCCCTAGAAAGCGGAATGGGTGTAGTAGTTCTAAGGCGTAGAATTTGAACTATTTATAAATTTAATTATCCTCACTCGCTATAATGAAATATGAAGCAAGAAAAAGGCGTCAATCATGAAGAGTGTCCGCATAGACATAGTGTCAGATGTAGTTTGCCCGTGGTGTATCATAGGATACAAACGACTGGAGCAAGCTTTGATGACGCTATCAGACAGCATTGAGGCTGAAATACATTGGCATCCATTCGAATTGAACCCCGCAATGAAGCCAGAAGGCCAGAACCTGCGTGAACACTTAGCGGAGAAATACGGTACGTCACTAGAAGCTAGTATATCGGCTCGTCAAACTATCGCCTCGCTAGGTGAAGAACTCGGTTTTGAATTTAATTTCACCGATGAAATGCGCATCTACAACACACGTAAAGCCCACCAGCTTCTATTGTGGTCACAATCGCAGGATTTGCAGCTTGATCTCGAAATAGCCATGTTCCATGCATATTTTACCGATGGTAAAGACGTCAGTGACGAGAATGTGTTACTCGATATAGCGGAGTCATTTGGACTAGATCGAGAAATCTGTCAGGCCGTTCTGGAAGACAGTAGTTGGGAAGAGACGGTCGCCTCCACGGAACAACAGTGGCTAGAAGCTGGGATCAATGCGGTGCCTGCTATCATTATTGACCGCAAGCACCTGATTTCTGGAGCTCAGAATAGTGATATTTTGGTTGAAGCTCTAAGAGAAATCACTCATCAAAAGAGCGATATAGACTAAAAACTAGCTGTGTTGGCGAATCTTACCGATAACACCCCAAGCCAGTACAATCAACACACCAGCTACAACGCCAATTAGACCGTTTAGTATCGATGGAAACAAGGCTTTCGCCAGCGTCAGGTTGGGTAGGTTTAGTAAAACCGGCTCAATCCAGTGGTGGATCGCTGGAACATTGTGTACCACTATGCCACCACCGACTAAAAACATGGCCGCTGTACCGACGACCGCGAGAAACTTCATTAACTTTGGTGCGAACACAATTAAACCTTTACCGATTGACGCCCTGATACCCTGCCCTTTTGAAATACGATTGAGATAAAAACCGAGATCATCCAGCTTAACAATGGCAGCAACTAAGCCATAAACACCGATTGTCATTAAGACTGCAATCAGGCTGACAACAATAATTTGCGTCAACATGGAGTGACCTTGAACGGTGCCGAGTGCAATCACAATGATTTCAGCGGATAAGATAAAGTCGGTGCGAATCGCACCAGCGACTTTCCTCTTCTCATAATCCTCAATGGAGCCTGTCGGTTCCTCCCCTTCGACTTCTATTTCTTCACCTGAATGGAACAACTTCTCCACTAGCTTTTCAGCACCTTCAAAACACAGAAACAATCCACCGAGTAGCAACAAAGGCATAATCAACCACGGCGCGAGTGAGCTCATTAATAATGCCGCAGGTACCAAAATTAATTTGTTGCGAAAAGAGCCTTTAGCAACGCTCCAAACGATAGGGATTTCACGTTCCGCCGCCACACCAGAGACCTGCTGCGCATTAAGCGCTAAATCGTCGCCCAGCACACCAGCGGTTTTCTTTGCCGCCACTTTGGACATCAAAGCAACATCATCCAACACCGTAGCGATATCATCTAACAGGGTTAACAGACTCGCACCCGCCATTTGTTTTCTCTTAGAAATAAGACATGTAACCAAATGTAACATTGACCACATCGAACTTAAACCGAATTCTCGTCAGTAATCCGTCAATAACAACACTCCGGTTATTGGCTGAACTTATATTGATTGCTTCCCCAAAATGGGCGTTTTATGCTGTTGCCCACATCTCATAACAAACATAGGCAAAGTAATGCACAGCTCTTACTCTTACCCTATCGGAACACCTGGTCAAAAATGGCAAGACGCCGAGCGAATAGCCTGGCGCGAACAAACCACCATTAAACGTGAATACCAACAAGAAGTGGTTCCAAAGATTCAAGCCCTACAAGAAAGGTTCGATATCGAACAGTATGGTGCGCTCTCCTACGACCCAAGCCGCTACCCACTTTTTTGCATTAAAAGTAAGAATTGGGACAGTGCAAAACCCGTTGTTCTGGTGACAGGCGGTGTTCATGGCTACGAGACCAGCGGCGTTCATGGTGCACTCAAATTTGCTGACACTCAGATGGAAAAATACGCTGAGCACTTCAACATCATCGTCGCACCATGTGTCAGCCCATGGGGTTACGAGACGATCAATCGCTGGAACCCACTAGCGATTGACCCGAACCGCTCTTTCTATGAGAACAGCCCAGCAGAAGAATCCGCCAATCTAAGAGCACTTGTGGCATCAATAGGACAAGAAGTACTGGTTCATATTGATTTGCATGAAACTACAGACACAGATGAAACTGAGTTCAGACCTGCTCTGGCTGCGCGTGATGGCATTGAGTATATCGAAGGTATGATTCCTGATGGCTTCTACACGGTAGGTGATACTGAAAACCCTCAACCTGAGTTTCAGGCAGCGGTGATTGAGTCAGTTAGAAAAGTGACTCATATTGCTCCCGCTGATGAAAAAGGCGAAATCATCGGTTCAGCCGTTGTACAGGATGGCGTCATCAATTACCCGATGGTAAAACTTGGCCTGTGTGGCGGTGTAACCAACTGCACTTACGGCACCACTACTGAAGTCTACCCTGATAGTCCTAAAGTAACCGACGAAGAGTGTAACGATGCTCAAGTTGCGGCCATCGTAGGCGGATTGGATTTCGTAATCAAAAAGCTATAACAACTTACTCTTATACTGCTCCGGGGTCTGCCCGGAGTATTTCTTGAACATCGCGATAAACGGACTGGCTTGGTTGTAGCCTAACGTCAAAGCGACTTCTTTCACCGAATGACCCTTTCTCAGTAAATCCATTGAGTATAAATAGCGTACTCTCAGCCTCCACTCAGTAAAGCTCATCCCCAACTCTGACTGACAGTGCCTTGCCAAGGTGCGCTCTGTGGTATGTACCTTCTCAGCCCACTCGGACAGGCTGGTATTATCAATCGGGTTTTCTTCTACTTCGGCCAATATTCTTGCTAGGTATTTATTATCTGAAGATGGCAGAAAATGATGCTGAGTATCTCGTGTCGCCAGTTGATCCAGTAAAACCTGCACTAAGCGTTTATCTTGCTCTGTTTGCGCCACATTGATCCCTCGCTGGCGAAAATCATCGATGATTGAGGACACGATAGGCGTAATTTTGATCAAACTGGTACAGTCGGGAAAGTGCGTGGTCAGATCTTGTGCTACGTTCAGTGAACAATACGACAGTGGTTTGCGATTGTAGCTGGTATGCATAACACCTGCGGGCACCCAGATAGCAAGATGCGGTGGTGCAAGAAATCGAGTGCCTTCCGCCTCCATTTCCAGAATACCACCACTAATGAGCTGAACTTGGCCCCACGGATGGCTATGCATTCTCGTTTCCGTGTTCGACAGGAACGCTTCAAAATTCATAAACACATCTGATGGTGCCTTATCTATTGATAAGGAAGGATGAAGGTGTTTGACCGATTTTCTCAAATTTGTCTTCCTATCGCGCTCGATGTCTTTTAAGAGATATCTACAATCATACAGACCTGTCAAACTCACTTCCACCGTTCACTTTGAGATTGAGATCACATGGTCTACTTACTTCCACTTTTTACTGTCTTTATCTGGGGAGGCAATGCCATCATCAATAAAATGGCCGCTTCAGTGATTGAACCCAGTGCTATGAGCTTCTTTCGCTGGTTTTTTGCCATGTTGGTACTCACCCCTTTCTGCTTACCTCAAGTCATCAAACAGTGGGCTGTAATCAAGCCTCACTTGAACAAACTTGCCTTCCTCGCTTTACTTGGCATGGTATTAAATCAATCTCTGGGGTACTACGCCGGCGTAACCACAACGGCTTCCAACATGGCGTTAATCACCTCACTGGTTCCGCTCCTTAGTGTATTTATGAGCGTACCGCTCCTCGGAAAAAGCATCTCACCGCTCAGTATTATCGGTGGCATTATCTCTCTGGCTGGTCTCTCTTTCATGCTAGGACAAGGAGATATGGTTTTCTTCCTCCACCAAAGCGTCACTGAAGGCGACGCCCTGATGGTGTTGGCAGCCATTTGCTACGCCACATATTGTGTGCTTATAAAGCGATGGAGAATGCCTTTGTCCAACTGGATACTCATCTATATGCAAGGGCTGTTCGCCGTACTCATACTGACTCCACTTTGGCTATCGAGTGAGCATTTAGCCCCAACGCCAGGTTCTGTTTCTCTGATTGCTTATGCATCCTTGGCAGGCTCTCTCCTCGCGCCTTGGATGTGGGTCAAAGCGATTGATGCTATAGGTGCGGACTCGAGTGCGATGTTCATGAACCTGCTTCCTGTTGTAGCGGTGGTTCTGGCAGCAACTTTACTGGGAGAGAACATTGAGAGTTACCACGTCATGGGCGGAATTATGGTGATCTCTGGTGTCATACTCTCACAAATAAAACGTGTGCGAAGAACGGATGAAAGTCTGCAAAATGTTAAGCAGGTATAGGTGGAGTCCGGCAAAAGAGTATATGTTTATATTAAACAACATCAATAAGACGTCAGAATAAGGCTAGACCTCACACTACAGGGAGGTCTTATGATCGAATTGGAGCATATTGAAGAGATATACGAAGATAATAAGTTTGCACTGCATGAAGAAGTACTCAATGAAATCGGCTCTTACGTCTTCGTTAAGAATCGCAAAGGAGAGTACCTCTACGCGAATCAACTCACTCTAGAACTGTTTAAAACCGATCTTGAGTCACTAAAAGGCAAAACTGACTACGACTACTTTCAGCCCGATCTTCTCAAAGATATTCTCCACACCGACCAATCTGTGTTCGAAACTGGTGAAACGGTGATCAATGAAGAACACGCTCGAGCTATTCCAGATGGCAAGTTAAGAGTTTACAGAGCTATTAAAAAGCCGATCATCAGCTCCGTAACTAACGAAGTTATTGGCTTGATCGGTGTTTCAACAGATATTACTGACATTGTTGAAATGCGTGAAAAGTTGGCTGAGCTGGCCAATACCGACGATCTTACTAAGTTGTACAATCGCCGGAAGTTGTGGCGCCAATTCTCTGAAGAGTTTGCTCATGCTCAAACCCACGATCTATCTCTTTCTTGCATCGTGATTGATATCGACCATTTCAAGCATATTAACGATACCTTCGGCCATGACCATGGTGACGAGGTCATCGTACAGTTGGCAGATATTGCTCGCTCTCATATACGTTCAACCGATTCCTGCGGGCGAATCGGCGGGGAAGAGTTCCTCATCGTTCTGCATCAAACGAACGCAGAGCAAGCACTCCAGATCGCCGAACGCCTGCGTTGTGACTTTTATTCTTTTCCCTTTTTTACTGACAACAACAATTTCAGCATCAGTTGCGGAGTCACCGAATTAACAGAAAAAGATAAGGATTTTTTTGATTTGTACCGTCGTGCTGATAAAGCGCTCTATGTATCGAAAAACAAAGGACGCAATCGCAGCCAGAAGCTCTAACCCTAATGATTAATGCTCGTTTATGTGAACATTTTCTTAAAACGAACTTTAACCAGCCAGTTTCGCTCACAAATCATTGCTTTGCCTCACGCAAACCGTAGAATTACTCCATTCCAACAGACAAGGACATTGTTAGTGAAAGCCATTAAGCGTCACCAGGAAATTATTGAACTGGTGCAAACTCAAGGTTTTGTCAGTACTGACGAATTGGTTGAACGATTTAACGTGAGCCCACAGACGATTCGTCGTGACCTCAATGAGCTAGCTGATGACAACAAGATTCGCCGCAACCACGGTGGAGCGACTATCACATCTAGTGCAGAGAACTCCTCGTATCAGACTCGCCAGATTTCCTATCAAAAGGAAAAAGGCCAGATCGCGCTGGAATTGGTCAAGCACATTCCAGATGGCGCGACTTTGTTCATTGATATCGGAACATCTCCAGAAGCCGTCGCAAGAGCACTACTAGGCAAACATCAGAATCTGCGTATCGTAACCAACAACATTAATGTCGCGACTATTTTGATGTCGAAGCCCGACTTCAAAGTGATCTTGGCAGGTGGAGAGGTTCGTGGCAAAGATGGCGGCGTCACTGGTGAAGCGACATTAGATTTTATTTCTCAATTCCGTCTCGATTTCGGCATTCTGGGTATTTCAGGGATCGATTATGACGGCTCACTGCTCGACTTTGACTATCATGAAGTTCGCGTCAAACGCGCCATCATAGAAAACAGTCGCTCCGTCTTCCTCGGTGTTGACCACAGTAAATTTGGTCGCAATGCTATGGTAAAACTCGGCACTATCGCTGACGTCGATCTAATTATTACTGATAGAAAACCACCTAAAGAAATTGAATCTTACGCAAAAGAAAATGACACCGTTCTTCAGGTGGTAAAATAGGAAAAGGCGCCATTGGGCGCCTTTTTCTATTTCGACTTATCAGTATGTTCAAAAATCCTTCAATCTCACTTTTAACATGAGAAAAATATTACATAACCCGATTGTAATTTGTTATAAGTAATAAAAAGTCGCGTTTATGGCACTCAATGAAAGAAATTTTACGTCTGATAGATGACTACCAAACCATTGATTCTATTGAATCAATGGGAAGGTTGCTTGAGCAGTTAAACCATATAGTTAACAGTGAGTATTTTGTACTTGGTGTATCGTTTGACCCGCATATTAAAAATGGTCGTTTTATCGTCGTAGACAACTTCCCCGCCGATTGCCGAGAAGATTCATGTAATTTGGGGCTGATGTACGTAGATCCTATTTGCAAGTTTGGCGCATCAAACTGTATGCCCAGTGTCTGGGAATCTTCCAAACAAATAGACATCCACAGTCAGGAGCTTTTTTCTTTGTCCCATATCCAGGGGATTGAACAAGGAATCAGCATTCCAATCCATGGATTAAATGGTGAAGTGGGTATGCTCAGTTTCGCGACATCAGATGTTATTGCCTACCCTACCCACACCGACGTATTGCTATTTGCTCAACTGATTGTTCCTCTTATTGTGCAAAACCTTTCGCGTTTATCTCACGCATCGCAGACCGAACATTCGCAAGCCATGCTGACTAACAGAGAGATTCAATGCCTAACTTGGGCGGCTGATGGAAAGAGCGCTTCTGAGATAGCTGATATTGTCGATTGCACTGAAAGAACCGTAAAATTCCATCTCAGTAATGCCTGTAAGAAGCTCGGAGCAACCAATCGCTGCCAAGCAGTGACGAGAGCGCTATTAGGTGGGCATATTAAACCGTACCAGTAACAGAAAATAGTATTTCTCAATTTCAACACAAATAATCGAAGTTAATTTGATTAGTTATGTCTATATTTTCTGCTTTAATCTACCAAATCGTATCAATTTTAACACAAAACCTGTCCGATCGGACAGTTACACTATCCTATTGTTTTTAATATCATTATGCGACTGAGTTACGACACGTCAGTTGGCTCAGACTGATGAATACGTCCTAAATACAAATTAAACAAAGTATTCACACTAAAAAAAGCCCCAGACCTTTGGTCTGGGGCTTTTACCTTTCAGATGACTTGTCCTAAGTTGTGTTTAATTCATCACTTCGATATCAGTTTCAGGGACACAACAACAAGCTAGAGCAATACCCATGTTCATTTCATGATCTTGTAATCCTGGTACATCTGGTTGGTGAACTTTTCCTGATTCAACCGTCACCTTACATGCACCACACAAACCAGCGCGGCAACTGTGCGCAATCGGAATACCTGCGTCCTCAGCTTGTTCCAACAGTGGCTTTTGGTTATTACCGACAAACAGTTGGCCGTTAACACTGATCTGTACTTCTTTAAAAGGTTGTGTACTGGTTTGCGAAACACCAAATGCTTCTTGGTGGTAACACTCTTCTGGCAGGCCTTTCTTCAACAAAAGATTCTTAGCTTTCTGCATAAAACCATCAGGCCCACATACGAACACCTGACGCTGTTCAAGATTTTCAATCTGTTTTAGGTGTGCGGTCGTTAAACGCCCTTTTAAACCAAACCAGTCGATAGGTGGCTGAGACAACGAAATCAGCACTCTCAAGCCAGGGTGTTTACGTTTGTAGGTATCTAACTCTTCTTTACAAGGTATATCTTCTACACTGCGGCACTGATGGTAAAAGATAACATCATCCGCTTGATCGTAATCAGATAAGTATCTCAGCATCGACAGCATTGGTGTCACGCCACTTCCCGCAGACAAAAGTAAAATGGGTTGGTCGTGTTTATCTCCAAGATGAAAACTGCCATCAGGGTTTTCGCAAGCTAACGTATCGCCGACTTTCAGATTGTCGTTGAGCCAGTTGGATACTCGCCCGCCGTCAATACGTTTGACAGAAATAGCCAACCGTCCAGGCCTTGAGGGACTAGAAGAAAGCGTATAACGACGCGCAACTTTTTCACCATCAATATCCAATGAAATCGGTAAGTGCTGGCCAGGTAGATAGACAGGAGCGGTGCCGTGTTCTGGTTCTAACCAAAATGTCACAAAGTCACGAGCAATCTCTTCACGTTCAACACACGTCATCACCAATTGTGCCGGAGTGTTGTCTGGATAAAATTCTTTCTCTTTGTATTCGAGAACTTCAACAACGTCTCCCTGACGAACCATGCCTTCGTTCTTAGCGACTAGATTTTGACCGAAGAAAACGCCACCTCGCTCGTTCGCGCGAAACTGAGACAGTGTGTTGAGTGGCTCTTTGCTTGGCCTGAATTCACCTTTATCGACATCAACCGTTGTCAGGATGCAGCGTTCACACGCTTTAACCGCTTCAAACTCCACTTCCCCAATACGGATTCGCTTCCAGCTGTCTTCCTCAAACGCCTCAGTCGTAGAAACAATCAGGTTGGCACGGAATTGGTCCATAGAGTGGTGTTCAGGGCTGCGACGGTTGAGCTCATCCAAAGAACCCTGACCAATCACAAGCATTGGGTAACCGTCGGCAAAACTGACGTTGTGCCCAACTTTCTCTCGCACACGGTTCGATTGTTCACCTGAAAACAACAACTCTACTCTCTGTTGTAAGACATCGCTGAACCAGTCGTCCGCTTCGTCCGTTGTGGTATACGCGGTGAAATTATCTTTCCATACCTGAGCAGGGGCTTCCTGCATTTTAAAATCTGAGTACTTTAAGCGAAGCGGCGGTTTGCCTTCAGCAACAAAAATTAAACCGTCTGGCGTCAAGCTTGACTGAACTTTAACCATATGCGGATACTTACGTGCCGTCACCATAGATCCATCGGACAAAGCAAGCATAAAGCGACGGTCAAACATCAGGCCTTGCTTTTCTACCCAAGCAGAAGATTGACTGATACCGCCTAAGGATTTAACTGGGAAAACGTTGATTTGAGAAAGAGTTGGAGATGACATTGCTAATCCTGAGCTTTGTTATTTGCTGCGATTATACCCGACTCTCTAACGAGATGTTTCATGAAGATGTCAGTTCCAATCATAAAATTCACTTCAAACTTTGTGAATCCGATAATTAACTCGAAACCTCATCATAAAGCGTATCGAAATATGTCTTTGTCTTGAAAACTGTTAACACCCCACTCCCTTATGTAAGAATCCATTAAATTAACTTGTTCTAATATTCCAGCTCGCTAGTATGGATTTACCGCATTATCCCAGGTGCGGTACTCCAAACATTGTTGTGTTGTATAACGGATTATGAAAATCCGATATTTCAGGGTTAACGGATTAGCCCTTTTCTTTCATCCAACCCACTTCAAAAATAAAAAACAGATGCATTAAAAGGCACTTTGCACTATCATCCTGTCGCCTAAGCGTAAGCGTTTGCCTTCACAGTTTTCGTTGATGCTTAGGCTCCAATCAGACAACTTATTATTATGGTGGGAGCAATAATGACAACACTTACGATCACTCGTCCTGACGACTGGCATGTTCACTTACGCGATGGTGATGTTCTAACAGATACCGTCCGCGACATCAGCCGCTACAATGGTCGAGCGCTAATCATGCCAAACACAGTCCCACCAGTTACTGACACTGAAATGGCACTCGCTTATCGTGAGCGCATCATGGCAGAAAAACCAAGCGAACAATTTGAGCCCTTGATGGCGTTGTATCTGACGGATAACACTTCACCCGATGAAATTCGCAAAGCGAAAGCTTCAGGTAAAGTGGTGGCAGCCAAGCTCTACCCTGCTGGCGCAACAACCAACTCTGATTCTGGTGTGACTTCTGCTAAAAACATCTACCATGTGCTTGAAGCAATGCAGGAAGTCGGCATGCTGCTTCTGGTCCACGGCGAAGTGACGACTCATGATGTCGATATTTTTGACCGTGAAAAAGAGTTTCTAGATACGGTTTTGGCACCCATCGTCAATGATTTCCCAGAATTGAAGATCGTACTTGAGCACATCACAACGGCGGATGCGGCAACTTTTGTTAAAAACGCCAACGATAATGTCGCAGCAACCATCACAGCTCACCACCTGCTATATAACCGCAACCACATGTTGGTTGGTGGAATTAAACCTCACTTCTATTGCCTGCCGATTCTTAAGCGCAACACCCACCAAAAAGCGCTGATTGAAGCTGCAACCAGTGGTAGCAAGAAGTTTTTCCTAGGTACAGATTCCGCTCCGCATGCAAAAGGGATGAAGGAAGCAGCGTGTGGCTGCGCTGGTTCATATACCGCTCACGCAGCGCTAGAGCTTTATGCAGAAGTGTTTGAGCTAGAGGGTAAGCTAGAGAACCTTGAAGCATTTGCGAGCCACAATGGCCCCGACTTCTATGGTCTACCGCGTAACTCAGATACCGTGACGCTCACTAAACAAGAGTGGGCAGTGGCAGAGTCAATGCCATTTGGTCAGGACATTGTCGTACCTATTCGCGCTGGTGAGACCATCGACTGGTCAGTAAAATAACAGAGCCATAGATGAATCAGGCCACCAATAGGTGGCCTTTTTTGTTGTTGTACTAGGCTGCTGACGTTTCCATTTTCTGCCGGAAAACAAACCAATCAATCACACCAAAGAGCACGATAGTCACCGCTGCTAGCGGGAAAAAGACTGCAACCATAGCGAGTGTAATTGCACCCACCTTCCAGATACCATCACTTTCAAAGCGAGGCGGAATACCGACTCGAGTCTTGCCTGACGGCCTTCTGATCCACCACATCACAATACCAGTAATGGAAATAACGATGAACGCCACACAAAACAAAACATTGAGTATCTTGTTAACCACGCTGACATCCCCTTGGTGCAAAGACACTCCTGCTGCCATAAATTTAGCGAACAAACTGTAGTCTTCCCATGTCACATCCACCAACACTTCACCTGTGTACTGGTCTATGTGAGTGGTTTTGTCTTTTCTCGGGTCGCTAATGTCACCCGCCATAGAATTCGCTGCTAACGTATACACACCCGTTTCAGACTTAGGTAAAAAGAGATTAAACTGAGTAAAACCAAGGCGCTGGGCTTGCTCGACTATCGAATCGATACCAATACTCTGACTGATATCATACGAGCTATGTTCATGATGAGCATGATCTTCGCTGCCATGAACATGCCCCGCAGATTCAGGTAACGGAGCCTGTTCTAAGTTCCATGGCATTTCTTCCTCACTGCCGTGATTGAGATCAGCGTGAGTCAGCTGTGACTCTGGCTTATCACCCCAAGTATAGTAAGTGGGAAATGTATTCCACGCCTGAACCATCTTGCTACCCCAAACGCCAGCCCAAGCCAAACCTGAAATGACGAAAAACAGTAACACAACGGACAATACTCCCCCCAAGTTCGCGTGCAGATCGCGCATCAAGATACGTGTGCCCGATGTAACGCGCACTTTCAGAAATCCTGCTTTGCTTGCGTTGTCCCTTGGTAACCACAAATAGATACCCGTCACCAACAGTAAGATACTCAAGCTAGCAGAGACTTCGATTAAGTAATCACCCCATTGGCCAATCAACAAGGTTCCGTGGATTTCATTCGCAAGCTGATACCAGCTGTCACTGCGATCTATTTCACCTAATACCTGACCACTATAGGGATTCACGGTGACAAACACCGAAGTGCCATCCTCCAGACGCACACTGAACTTATTGACCAGGTTGGCTTCAGCGGCAGGGATATACTGAGTAACCTGCCCAGATGGGTAACTAGCTTGAACGCTCTCTAGTTGCTGCGAGACCGGAACTTTTGAAGATTCAGGCATGACAACCAATTCATCTTGGTATCGGGCTTGTTCGATTTCATCATCAAACAGCATGACAAGCCCTGTCAGGCTGAGCATAAGCATAAATGGGATGACATAAAGGCCAGCATAAAAATGCCAGCGCCACGTCATGAAGTAGCGTGATTTGGTTCGAGCCTTCTCTGAAGATAGGCGTGAAGATTCCTTAGGTGAAGTCTGAGTTTGACTACCCAACATTACAATTTCCTTTTTATTGCGCGCAGCAAAACCCTTCGGATTCAACCCGAATTGATCATTCAATGGTATTTGCTGAGCGTAGACTTTACAGTGAGGCGCTATGCCTTATTTAATAATTCTATTTTTATATCAAGCAATAGACAGGGGTGGCGCACGCGGGAGTGCAAGCTGATAGCGAACGCTTAGAGCCAAAAAAGCATACGCTTCATCACTCACATACGACTGTCGTGTAAAGTAAGGTGGTGTTGGAAGTGAATCCTGATGGAAAGAGGAAAAGTGACTGAATGGACAAGGCTTACCGTGCTGAGTTTCTGGCTTGCCTTCTTCGACCTGAACCAGCTCGAAACCATTAATGGTACATAACGTTGCCCAAACTCCTGCGTTTGAGCCGTGCGCATTTATGACCGGCATCAGAGAAACGAGCAGCCAACTCAGGGCACTCGCCAATAACATCGTCCGGTTAAAATTCGTTGCGCGTAACATGATCACTCTCGATTTGTTAGCTGTAACTATATAACGTGAAGTTAACAAACTCAGCCAGTTGTGCTGCAAAACATAAGCTTAGTCATAACTTTTCTACAAAAAGAACAATAACTAACCGAAACGAGTCCTACCAATCATGTGACGTTATTCACGAAAAACTCACTAGCCAATTCGATCTAGGAAATTTTCCTAGTCCACCTAGGAGCATCTCTCAAGCCACAACGCACCGCGATGAATACACTTAGCGCCATCGATTTACTCCTGACTGCCTGTCAGCTAAATCAACCGAATTTTTTATTTGCTTTGCCCAACGGGCTAAGCTGGGCTCTAAGGATTCACTATGTTGAAATTTCTAGAACAAGTGCGCAAACCAACACTGGACCTGCCAGTCGAAGTTCGCCGAAAAATGTGGTTCAAACCCTTCTTGCAATCTTACTTGGTTGTATTCATCGGCTATATGACCATGTACCTGATTCGTAAGAACTTCAATATCGCTCAGAACGATATGATCTCTACTTACGGTCTATCAATGACTGAACTAGGTATGATCGGCCTTGGCTTTTCGATTACTTACGGCATTGGTAAAACTGTGGTGTCTTATTATGCCGACGGCAAAAACACCAAGCAGTTTCTGCCATTCATGTTGATCCTTTCAGGCCTTGCCATGCTGGGTTTCAGTATGAGCATGGGAGGCGGTAGCATCAGCCTATTCCTCATGATTGCGTTTTATGCGTTAAGTGGTTTCTTCCAGAGTACAGGCGGCCCTTCTAGCTACTCAACCATCACCAAATGGACACCACGTAACAAGCGCGGTTCATACCTTGGTCTGTGGAACATGTCGCACAACGTTGGTGGTGCGGGCGCTGCAGGTGTCGCTCTATTTGGCGCGAATTACCTATTCGATGGTCACGTGATTGGTATGTTCATCTTCCCATCTATCATCGCTTTGATTGTAGGTTTTATCGGGATGCGTTTTGGTAGCGACTCTCCAGAGGCCTACGGCTTGGGTAAAGTGGAAGAGCTGTTCGATGAAGCTGTCAGTGAAGAAGACAATGCCGCGGAAGAGCAGCAAATGTCTAAGCGAGAAATCTTTGTTGAATATGTACTGAAAAACAAAGTGATCTGGCTACTGTGTTTCGCCAACATTTTCCTTTATATCGTGCGTATTGGTATCGACCAATGGTCAACGGTTTATGCCTACCAAGAGCTTGGTCTATCTAAAGAAGCGGCAATTTCTGGTTTCACCTTATTCGAAGTGGGTGCACTGGTCGGTACATTAATGTGGGGCTACTTGTCAGACTTAGCTAACGGTCGCCGTGCGCTGGTTGCTTGTGTATCACTTGGCTTGATTATTGTGTCACTCGAGTTCTACCAACATGCCACCAGCGAGTTCATGTACCTAGCGTCACTGTTCGTATTAGGCTTCCTTGTATTTGGTCCTCAGTTGCTGATTGGCGTTGCAGCCGTTGGCTTTGTACCGAAGAAAGCCATCAGTGTCGCTGACGGTGTGAAAGGCACATTTGCGTACCTGATCGGTGATAGCTTCGCGAAACTTGGTCTAGGTATGATTGCAGACGGCACGCCTATTTTTGGCCTGACGGGTTGGCAAGGCACTTTTGCTGCGCTGGATACTTCTGCGGCTATCTGTATCGGCTTACTTGCTTTTGTAGCCATCGCTGAAGAGAAGAAGATTCGTAAAGCTAAGAAACAGCTCGCTCAAGTAAACGCTTAATACCCCCAGTTAGCGCTATCTAATACTCGCTGTTCGCCTGAATCAGAGAGATATAGATAGCGCTTTTTTTAGTTCCAAACGCTATTTGCCTATTGATACACTTAACGGTACCTTACCCCGCATTCTGCCTTGCTTTGGATAATTGCCATGATTAATGTTGCTCTCGTTGATGATCACGTCATCGTCCGATCCGGTTTCGCCCAGCTTCTGAGCTTGGAAAGTGACATTAACGTTGTTGGTGAATTCAACTCTGTGTCCGATGCAAAACAAGGCTTGCCCGGTAGTGGCGCCAATGTGTGCATTACCGATATATCGATGCCCGATGAAAGTGGCCTCACTCTACTTGAGTCGCTACCTTCTGGCATCGCCTGCGTTATGCTGAGTGTCCATGATTCTCCCGCGATGGTAGAAAAAGCGCTTGAAGCAGGGGCTCTTGGGTATTTGACTAAACGATGCAGCCCGGAAGAGCTGGTTCAAGCGGTACGAACCGCGTCCACTGGGGGCTGCTATTTAACCCCAGAAATCGCCTTGAAGTTGGCCTCTCCTAAAAAGTCGACCGCTTCATTAAGTCAGCTAACTAAGCGTGAGAAACAAGTCTGTGAACTGCTTGCGACAGGCATGGATGTTAAGTTAGTGGCTAGCCAGCTCGGTTTGAGCCACAAGACGGTTCACGTCCATCGCGCCAATGCCATGGACAAACTCGCGGTCAAAAACAACGTTGAGCTGGCTAAGCTGTTCAGTCAGGAAATCCCGCTCTAATGCGCAACTACCTAATCACTTCTGCCTGTGCTTGGTTCATTACCCTGTGCAGTTGGTTTTGCTTATGGGTCATTTCTTATTACTTCGTTAATGATGCTGAGCTGGCTATTCTCTTTTTCCCCTTCGCTTTGCGACTGGGAGTCACCCTACACACAGCCAAGAAGCACTGGCCTGCAATTTATGCGGCCGAATGGCTGCTGACGATCTCTCTAGCGCTATTGCTAGACCAGCCTCAATGGCTTACCGTTTTAGCAGCCAGTGCCGCCAGTATTCCAGTTACTGCTATGGCGGTGCGATTTAACTACGGGGCGCAATCGCAGCGATTGCTGGTTCAGGCAGCTGTAATTATTGTGTCATCGCTAATCAATGTTGCCGCCGTGAGTAGTCACGTTGAGTCACCTAGCTTAGTTTGGCTGGTTAGCGTCACTGGTGGGCTCATGCTGGTTCCGACCTGTTATCTGGTCTGGAATTACCTATTTCAAAGCACTTGGCTGCCATTGACATCCAATTTGATCAGTCAGCCTATTCAGTTTAATGTCAAGCCTATTGTTCTGTTCGTCATCATGTTTTCTGTCAGCATCGCGCTGCAAATTGGGCTTCCCGATGAACTGCGTCGTTTTGCCCCCTTCTGCCTTGCGATTCCTATCATCCTGCTCGCTTTTCGCTACGGCTGGCAAGGTGCCATGCTTGGTACCCTACTCAACAGTATCGCCTTGATTGCAGCACGCAGCGGCGTGTCACAAATCGAAGTCACCGACCTTCTATTGTCGATTACGGCACAGACCTTAACAGGGATATTGCTGGGCATGGCAGTCCAGCGCCAACGAGATTTGAACCAAAAATTGCGCCACGAGTTAAGTCGCAACCAAAACTTATCCCGTCAGTTGGTGAAGGCTGAAGAATCCGTGCGTCAGGAAGTCGCACGCGAATTACACGACGAAATCGGCCAGAATATTACGGCCATCCGCACTCAAGCCAGCATCATTAAGCGAGTTGAAAACCCAGAGATGAGCGCCAATTGCGCCACCACCATCGAATCTTTATCGCTGAATGTTTATGACACCACTAAAGGGCTGTTGACTCGCCTCAGACCCAAAGCACTGGATGACCTTGATCTGGTAGAAGCTCTGCAACAGTTAGTTCGCGAAATGGAGTTTGAGCAGCAAGGCGTTGACGTCTCGTTCAAACTGCAAGGTGGGCATGTATCTACGTTAAGCGATGCGACCAGTGCGACCTTGTATCGGATATGTCAGGAAGCTCTTAACAATGCGCAGAAGTACGCTCAGGCTAGCCGTTTAGAGATTGATATCAAACTGGGAGACGAAGTCGAACTCAAGATTCAAGACAACGGCATTGGATTCAAACTACAGGACAGCCAAAAAGGCTTTGGCTTAAAAGGCATGCAAGAGAGGGTGCAGGCCCTCGGTGGGCGATTTAATATTCGCAGCTATAGCCAGCATGAATCAGAGCAGCATGGTACTTCTATTCGTGTCGAATTGCCGGGAATTTGAGGTGTAACTTATGTCAGATTCTATCGCTCAACCTAATCACACTACCCACGAAGTGAAATCGACTTACCAGTACTGGCGGCTGCATATCATGGTCGGTATGTATCTCGGCTATGCTGGCTTTTACTTCACCCGCAAGACATTTAACTATGCGACACCTGCTTTGATCGCAGACTTAGGTTTAGACAAAAGTGACATAGGTTTGATGGGCACGTTCTTCTATCTGACCTACGGCTTGTCTAAGTTCGTTTCCGGTATCGTTTCCGATCGTTCTAATCCGCGCTACTTCATGGGGCTTGGATTAATTGCGACAGGCATCATTAACATTCTGTTTGGCTTATCAAGCTCACTCTACGCGCTGTTCACGCTTTGGGTACTCAATGCCTGGTTTCAGGGCTGGGGTTGGCCTTCCTGTTCAAAACTGCTGACGACATGGTATTCACGCTCTGAACGCGGTTTCTTCTGGGCTATCTGGAATACCGCCCACAACGTTGGCGGAGCCTTAATCCCTCTTGTCGTCGGTTACATGGTACTGCATTACAGCTGGCGGGAAGGCTTTGTTATTCCGGGGATTATCGGTGTCATCATCGGGCTTTTCCTTTGCTGGAGGCTAAGAGATAAACCGATCACTATGGGGCTACCCACCATTGGCCGATGGAAAAACGACAAGCTTGAGCTAGCACAAGAGAATGACGGTATTGGCCTGAAACCCCACCAAATTCTGCGTACTTATGTCCTAAACAACAAATATATATGGTTGTTGGCGTTTAGCTACGTGTTGGTGTACATCGTCAGAACAGCGGTCAATGACTGGGGTAATCTATACCTTACCGAACAGCACGGTTTCGACTTGATCAACGCAAATGCCGCTTTATCCTTGTTTGAAATCGGTGGCTTCATCGGTTCTTTGGTTGCGGGTTGGGGGTCAGATAAATTGTTCGGTGGAAATCGTGGTCCAATGAACCTGATTTTTGCGATGGGAGTTTTCTTGTCAGTGGCCGCTTTGTGGCTAATGCCAGTGACGAATTTTGCTTTTCAGGCCGCTGGATTTTTTGCCATTGGATTCTTTGTGTTTGGACCACAAATGCTAATCGGTATGGCCGCTGCAGAGTGTTCGCACAAAGACTCAGCGGGTGCAGCAACGGGTTTTGTCGGGCTATTTGCTTATATGGGGGCGGCGCTGGCAGGCTACCCTATGGCTATCATTATGGAGTATTTCCACTGGACTGGATTTTTCGTCACAATTTCGATCTGCTCAGCGGTTATTGGACTGTTACTCCTGCCTTTCTTGCAAGCTCAGTTCAGCAACAGTCCAAATCAAACACCAGTTTAGCCGAATAGCTTACTCCAGATGCTTGGGTTACGTTTGTCGTGATATTCAATGCGAAGTTCATCGACCTGACGCAAAGACTCTTTTGCCGACGCCATATCACCAGCGTCCAATTGCGCTTCTACTTTATCCAACGCACCTGATAGCTTATTGAAACCCTCAAAGTAGATATCAAACTTCTCTGGTGGGTAGTCACCACGCTTAGACTGCTCGACCAGTTCAGACAGATTAGTCACCGCTGTCTTCATATCAGTAATTTCAGTTGCTTCAGCAGCGTGTTTAAATTCAACTTTCATTTGCTTCATTGTTGCTTTCAGGTCGAAATCTGACGCAAAAGCTTGTACCGATACCATCAGTACCAGAGCTGGAATTAATTTTCTCATTGTATTGTTCTTATCTTGGAATAGGAGGAGAAAGTGTACTGAATTCAGTCAGCACACTTGAGATGAAAATTGTATCAACTTATAAATTGACGTAATCCTCGATCGGTGCTCGACCACGTAGTTCAAGGAAATCGAGGAATTGGCGAGCAGAATACGTGATAACCCGCGTACTGTCGATACCGACATCATCCATCAAATCAGACACTAAACTGAGATTACCAACATCCTGGCAGAAATGAGCATCACTACCCGTGGTAAAATACACTCCCAGCTTTTTACCAATCTGGGCGATTTCGTGGCAGCGTTCTACACTTCCCACTCTGCTGTTGCCTTTTAATGTGGTGTTGTTGATTTCGATTGCTACGTTATGCTCTCTGGCACACGTTAGAACCGATTCAAAATCAAAGTCGAAGTTCGGATTGCCTAGATGCCCCAGAGCATCAACTCGACCGCCACGAATAGTATTGATGAGGGCTTCAGTGTGCTCTTCTTTACTAGAAGGGCGAAATACAGGCTCGTGAAAACTGGCAATCGCCCAGTCTAGATTCTTATCTGTTGAGGGATGGATGTCCACTTCCCCCTTCGTGTTTAGAATATTGGATTCAACACCACGAATGACGGCAACGCCTTCTATAAATCGAGGCAAGACCCGCTGATTAGAAAAAAACCAGTAGTGTGGCGCTCCCGGCATCGATTCTGCGTGATCAGTGGTGCAAAACATCTCCAGACCATGCTCTTTTGCCAGTTTAGCGTTTTCAATAAGTGTGCTGTAAGCGTGACCACTCGCATAAGTGTGAGTATGCGTGTCAACAACAAGCTTCATAATGTCAGCTTCCTAAATCTCCCAAAGTCTGGTCGATATTTTACCAGTCTAACTTCCTTGTTGCTCACATATTACTTTGATCAATGGCAGCGCCTTCTCCCATCCACTATTGAACATACTGACAAAGTCAGGATGAGTTTCAATTGTCACTTTAAGCAAGACTGAATTTTCCAGCGGCATGATCTGATAACTTTCCTTACTGCCAATCCACTTCTTAGCAGAATCACTGTCTATGTCTTGTATATGATCTGGGTTGAAGATAGCAATATGATGATATTCAATTACTTTGTGCTTCTCGATACGGTCAACAATAGCTCGAGTCCCACCTAGCTCTGGATCGAAGAAGGACACATTGCTCCCCTCCAACCATTCGCCTTCGAACTGGGATTGAGGTGAAAATACTCTCGCCCACTGTGAATACAGCTCAACTTCCGTAAGCACTTTCCAGATAGTTTCTGGCGTTGTCGCCACCTCAATCTGATAATTTAGCGTTAGCATCCTGTTTTTTCCTTTTCCCATCCTCTATTAGTTATAGTTGATTTAACGACATATTACTTTGTAAATCAGAAAACTAGCGCATTAGTCTTGCAAAGCTTAACGACAACTTTTGCATGATTCGTATATTGACCAATACTTATTAAGTAATTGGTTAATGGGCAAGACATGAAGAAACGTCGCTATTCGCTGAGTATCCATATAACAAGCTTGTTTTTAGTGCTGACTACCTTAGTCGGTACCGTGTTAATTGCGATTAGCTATCGACACTCTCAGGAATTGCTGACTGGCAGCGCTAAAGAACTTAGCAGTGAGAACAGTCGAAAACTTGAGTCCACATTCATGGTGCGAGCAGGCCCTATACTCACGACTCTCGATTTCATGGCACTGAGTGCCGTTATCGATGAACGTAAAGCTCCACTCAGAGCGAAACGATTCCTCTCTTCATTAGAGTTAATTTTTCAACGAAATCAGGGGCTAGTCGCCTTGTTCTATGCGAATGAGCACGGTGAGTTTACGATGCTTCGTCCACTGCGCGACAACAAATCTCGTGAACGATTTGGCGCACCACCCAAAGCCAGCATGATGATCAATTTCACAAAGGTCGATGGTTCAAATGAGTTCCATTATTTAGATGGCAATCACAAACGTATCGGATACAAAAAAACCAACGACAACGAATTCGACCCCAGAGTCAGGCCTTGGTTTACCAACGCCGATCCTGACGGAGATATCCGCCTCACCGAACCGTATTTTTTTTACTTTCTGAAAACCAACGGCGTGACCTTATCTCGCCGCTCAGTAGATGGCGGAAAAGTGGTAGCGGCCGATTTCACGCTATCTTCCTTATCACAACAAATTGGTGAGATTGGCTTTTCTGACAACACCAAGCTTATGCTCTTTGACAATCAATTCAGAGTGTTAGCTCAGCATCAGACAGGTGTCGATCTCGCTCTAGATAATGAACAAATTCAACAAAAACTTGAGAACAGTCTATTCTCCTCCATCCTCGATCGTCATAGCAGCCAGACACTTTATGAGCCCGTCGTCGACGATGGTAAAAACTGGGCGGTAACATTAACCCCAGTGGTGCTAAATGAACATGTGCGCCTTCTTCTCGCAGAGGCGACCCCACAAGATGATCTGTTAGCCAATTTACTTTCGATGCGTGACCGACAGATCACCGTTGCGATGGCTATGCTCGCTATTTGTTTTGTCGTTGTGTGGGTCGTGGCGAATAAATTGGCGACACCTTTGCAAAACCTTGTCTTGCTCACTGATAATATCGCTCGCTTTGATTTCAAAAAAACCCGCTACCCTAAAAGTGTCATCAAAGAAGTCGCCAATCTGACCGAGTCGATTGAGCTGATGGAGCATACTCTACATGATTTGCTGCGCTTGTTGCGCGACACGGCTAGTAATCAGGATTTCTCAGTTCTCGCTAAAACCATCACACACCAAAGTTACCTTGTCACAAAAGCAGAGACCATTGTTCTCTACACCTACTCGGAACAACATAAAACATTTGAGACTGCAGCGAACCACGCCATCATTCCATTTAAGATTGAACTAAATGAGTTTCTGACTGAGACGGCTTGGTTGGAGACCGATTTGCGTCGAGGCGAGATTATGCACCTCAATCGAAGTGATAATGCGCTCAACCGACATAAAGAGTATTTCTATAACTCTGACGTCTATTTCTTCCCGCTGCTCAACCGAGAGAAACGTTTAGTTGGTATTTTGCTGCTCGGGTATGAGCGCGCCATCACCAAAGAACAAAGCGACAAACATGCATTCCTCAAAGAGTTGCTCAGCTTTGCTGAAATCGCCAAAGAAAATATCGACCAGATGCAGCAACAAAAAGACATGTTAAATGCCTTCATTGAGCTGATTGCTTCAGCGATTGATACCAAGTCACCCTACACTGGTAGCCACTGCCAGCGTGTCCCTGAACTGACAAAAATGCTGACTCAAGTCGCTCAGGACGATGACAATTACTTCCCGCAATTTGGTATGAATAAAAAACAGTGGGAAGAGCTTCACCTTGCTGCATGGCTCCACGACTGCGGTAAAGTCACTACCCCTGAGTATGTCATTGATAAAGCGACGAAACTTGAAACCATCTACGACAGAATCCATGAGATTCGAATGCGCTTTGAACTGCTAAAAACTCAAGCAGAAGTGGATTATTGGCAAGGTCTTTACCAAGGAGGTAGCGCGACCGAATTAAAACGCACCCTGACAGACACACACAAAACGTTAGATGAGGAATTTCAGTTTATCGCTCAATGTAATGTCGGTAGTGAACAAATGGAAGAATCTGCCATTGAGCGGCTCAACAACATAGCAAAAAGACAGTGGAAGAGAACCTTGGATGATCAAGCTGGTGTATCTTGGGTTGAAAAACAACGCGCTGGTGACGCATTGACGTTGCCAGTGATGGAGCCACTATTAAGTGATAAGCAGGTTCATCATATCCCATGGAAACAGGGAGAGAGTCCGCAGGATGTCTGGAAAGAACACTTTATCCTTCAACCCGGAAACCTTAAATATAATCGCGGAGAGCTGTACAACCTCTCAATTCGCTACGGCACTCTAAACGATGAAGAGCGGTTTATTATCAATGACCATATCATTCAAACGATTACGATGCTTGGTCGTCTTCCTTACCCTGAGCATTTGAAAAATATTCCGGAAATAGCAGGCGGACACCACGAACGCATGGATGGGAAAGGGTATCCAAGAGGGTTAAACGAGGACCAACTGTCTATCCCAGCCAGAGTCATGGCCATTGCGGATGTTTTTGAAGCACTCACTTCCAGTGACAGACCTTATAAGAAAGCGAAGAATCTGGAGGAGTCACTCAACATCATGACTCACATGGCCACTTCAGGTCATATCGATCCTAAGCTTTACTTGCTCTTCTTAGAGCACGAAATTGATCAGAAATACGCTGAGATGTTCTTATCGCCGCAGCAAATCGTTCCTGTCGAACGAGAAGAACATATGCAAACCGTCAAAGCACACCTCAAAACCTTATTCTAAACCCACCGTAAGCGTTTCAATTATGTAAACAAATAGAGTTTTAACTCCATACAGATGCGCTCATCAGAATTCTAAATAAATCTCATAGAATCAATGACCTGAAGTTTTCGCTAGTCAATATTTAATCGATTGCCTTCACAAAGGTTGATGTATATCAAATACTCATAGACAATACGCTGCCGAATTGAGATTTATCTCTATAGCTCAAGAAGATTAAGGTTTTGGCTATCAAAGTAATAGGCATCACCGATTATCAATTTTGAAGTCCCGTTGATAGGGTTGGCTCTTCCAAAGGCCAGCATTGACGGCACATGATAACTACCTCGTTTCTAAGGGAAAGATGATGGTAATACCAGAAAACAGCAGCATCGTTATTTTTGGTGCTTCGGGAGACTTAACGTATCGTAAGTTAATCCCTGCTCTATACCACCTTTATGCGAGTAAGCAGCTTCCACAAAACTTCGCCATTCTGGGTGTCAGTCGCACAGAATACAGCGACGAGTCTTACCGCGAGAAACTGAAGCACTCACTTCAGGAAATGGAAAAAACTGAGCCTGCAACGCTAGATGCATTCATTAATCACTTGCACTACCAAGCGATCAATACCTCTGATACCGCAGACTACAGCAAACTGGTTACCCGTCTTGACCAACTGTCCGAACAGTACAACTTCGAGCAACGTAACACGCTATTCTACTTAGCTACTCCACCAAGCCTATACAGCGTTATTCCTGCAAGCCTTGCTGCACACGGTCTAAGTAACGAAGAGGATGGTTGGAAACGCCTAATCATCGAAAAGCCGTTCGGTTACGATCTAGAGTCTGCTCAAAAACTCGATAAAGAAATTCACGAACACTTCCAAGAGCACCAAATCTACCGTATCGACCATTACCTTGGTAAAGAAACAGTACAGAACCTACTGGTTTTGCGTTTCTCAAATGCGATGTTTGAACCGCTTTGGAACCGCAACTTTATCGAATACGTTGAAATTACCGGTGCGGAATTCCTTGGCGTAGAGGAACGTGGCGGATATTACGACGGCTCTGGTGCAGTACGCGACATGTTCCAAAACCACCTACTGCAAGTTCTCGCAATGGTTGGCATGGAGCCACCAGCACAAATCAACGCAGATTCTATGCGTGACGAAGTCGTTAAGGTTCTACAGTGTTTGAAACCTCTGGACGAAGAGTCGCTACGTAAAGACCTAGTTCTAGGCCAATACACCGCATCTGACGTTCGTGGCGAGCATCTACTTGGCTACCGTGAAGAAAACGGCGTCGCTGACGATTCACGCACTGAGACCTACATCGGTCTAAAAGCTTATATAAACAACTGGCGTTGGAACGGTGTACCATTCTACGTACGTACCGGTAAGCGATTGCCAACACGCGTAACAGAAGTGGTTATCCACTTTAAGAACACGCCGCACCCAGTGTTTGGTCAGAACGCGCCTGAAAACAAACTCATCATTCGTATTCAGCCGGATGAAGGCATTCAGATGAGCTTTGGCCTAAAAGAGCCAGGCGCTGGTTTTAAAGCCAAAGAAGTGAAGATGAACTTCTCTTACAATGATTTGGAAGAGACTCAGATGCTAACCGCGTATGAGCGCTTACTACTTGATGCTTTGAATGGCGATGCTACTCTATTTGCACGTACTGATGCGGTAGAAGCTTGCTGGAAGTACGTTCAGCCAATTCTCGATTTCAAACAAGACCCACAAGCGCTATTTGGTTACGCCTGTGGCACATGGGGGCCAAAAGAAGCAGACGATCTACTTCAACGCGCTAACAGAGCTTGGCGTTTCCCATGTAAGAACCTAACAGACACGGACTACTGCGAACTATGATCAACCATAAGATCTTCCCAACAGCAGAACAGGTAGTAGAAAGCTTAGCGAACGACATGAAAGCGTTCAGCGAACTTGGTCGACCTATTCACATTTCACTTTCGGGTGGTAGCACACCTAAAATGCTGTTTAAGCTGCTATCAACCGACAAATACGCTACATCTATCCAGTGGAACAACCTGCACTTCTGGTGGGGTGACGAGCGTTGTGTGGCACCTGACGATGCAGAAAGCAACTACGGTGAAGCGAACGCATTGCTATTTAGCAAAGTGAACCTACCAGCTGAAAACATCCATCGCATCCGTGGCGAAGAAGAGCCAAAAGCAGAAGCTGAGCGATTCGCACGAGAGATGGCGGATGTGATTCCAACGGAAAACGACACGCCTGTCTTCGATTGGATTCTGCTAGGCGTCGGTGCAGATGGACACACAGCATCACTGTTCCCAGGTCAAACTGATTATCAAGACGAGAACCTATCAGTATTGGCTTCTCACCCTGAATCAGGCCAGATTCGTGTTTCTAAAACAGCGAAAGTTTTAGAAGCCGCTAAACGTATCAGCTATCTTGTACTTGGAGCAGGCAAAGTTGAAATCGTAAACGAAATTCATACTACTCCGGCAAGCGAGCTGCCTTATCCAGCTGCGAAAATCCAGTCTAAAGCTGGTGAGACCGAGTGGTACTTAGATTCAGACGCAGCAGCAAAAATCGCGTAATGCGAGCGTCCATTTTTAGAGAAATTGGAGAGAAATAATGAAAGGTGATATCGGTGTAATTGGCCTAGCAGTAATGGGTCAAAACCTTATCCTGAACATGAACGATCACGGCTTTAAAGTGGTTGCTCACAACCGTACTGCTGCGAAGGTAGACGAATTCCTAGAAGGCCCAGCAAAAGGCACTAACATCGTTGGTGCTTACTCTCTGGAAGAGCTTGTAGAGAAGCTAGAAGCACCACGTAAAGTGATGCTTATGGTTCGTGCTGGTGCTGTTGTAGATGCGTTCATTGATAACCTAATCCCGCTTCTAGACGAAGGCGACATCATCATCGATGGTGGTAACACTAACTACCCAGACACAAACCGTCGCGTTGCACATTGTCGTGAAAAAGGCATCCACTTCATCGGTACAGGCGTATCTGGTGGTGAAGAAGGAGCTCGTTTTGGTCCTTCAATCATGCCAGGCGGTTCTGCCGAAGCTTGGGAAGCGGTTAAGCCTATCTTCCAAGGTATCTCTGCCAAAACTGACGCTGGCGAACCTTGTTGTGACTGGGTTGGTAACGACGGTGCCGGCCACTTCGTTAAGATGGTTCACAACGGTATCGAATACGGCGACATGCAGCTGATCACTGAAGCGTACCAGTTCATGAAAGATGGCCTCGGTATGTCTGCAGACGAAATGCAGGCAGTATTCGCTGACTGGAACAAGACTGAGCTAGACAGCTACCTAGTAGAAATCACAGCGGATATCCTTGGCTACAAAGATGAAGACGGTGAGCCACTAGTAGAGAAGATCCTAGACACTGCCGGCCAAAAAGGTACAGGTAAATGGACAGGTATCAACGCGCTAGACCTAGGTATTCCACTGACGCTAATCTCTGAGTCTGTATTCTCTCGTTGCCTATCTGCACTGAAAGATCAACGTGTTGAAGCTGAATCTCTATTCGGCAAGACAATCACGCCAGTTGAAGGTGACAAACAAGAGTGGGTTGATGCACTTCGCCAAGCTCTACTGGCTTCTAAGATCATCTCTTACGCTCAAGGCTTCATGCTAATGCGCGAAGCGTCTAACGAGAACGGTTGGGACCTAAACTACGGTAACGTAGCGCTAATGTGGCGTGGTGGTTGTATCATCCGCTCTGCATTCCTAGGTAACATCCGTGATGCGTACGAAGCAAACCCAGATATCGCATTCCTAGGTTCAGATGACTACTTTAAAGGCATCCTGCAAAACAGCCTGAGCGCATGGCGTAAAGTCGCGGCTAAGTCGCTAGAAGCAGGCATCCCAATGCCTTGTACTATCTCTGCACTGTCGTTCTTAGATGGTTACACTACAGCGCGTCTGCCAGCTAACCTACTTCAAGCTCAACGTGACTACTTCGGTGCTCACACTTACGAGCGTACTGATCGTCCACGTGGTGAGTTCTTCCACACGAACTGGACTGGTACAGGCGGCGACACAGCGTCTACTACTTACGACGTATAAATCTGCTTAAAGGGGCTTAGTACGGTATTTTGTAATACCCGAAACTCCTACTACAATTAAGACGTTATGGAGGATGTTAGCCTAGCTCACATCCTCTATTTTTTGAAACCTACAACAAGGAGTCGTGTGAGTTCTCACAACGGCATTGGTGAATAGCTTAACCTGGATGGTTTATAACAATCTAAATTGAGGTTCTTGAAATGACTATTAATAAGTACTTTGTCTTTGTTCCTTCTATTGAAGAAGCTAAAGCGAAAAAGGAAAGTGAAGTGGTAAAAACTAAGGAAGCTCAACGTCAGGCATTAGTAAAACAGGCGCAGCAACAGGGCGGACTGTAAAGGCTAGGTTTCAGTAAAAAGAGCGCCAGTTGTGGCGCTCTTTTTTTATTTTTGGCTCGTAACGTATTTTAGGAGCTCAACGACATGTTCTGGTGACTCCGCCCACGCCATTGCCGCAGCATCGACCTCTTTAAGCGGGTGAATCAAAGACTCATCGTGAAGCGTAATATACGGCTTATCAAGTGCCGCTAACATGCCTGCATCAAATGCGGCATTCCACTGACGATATTTGTCACCAAAACGCACCACGCCAATATCACACTGTTTGATAAGAGTAGACGTTCGAATGGCGTTGACTTTGGACGATTGGTGGTCACGCCAGAAGCCTGATTCATTCTCTCTCAGTACGTCACCCGCTGCATCGCTGGAGTCGTGATCGGTATTCGCAGAATAGAACTCAATATTCAGATCCAGCTTCTGAGCACCTTCCACAATACGCTCGCGCCAATCGGTATGAATTTCACCGCTAAGATAGACTTTCCAAATCATCACATTGTTTCCTTTTGATTGTTATTTTGAATTTGTTGCTACGACATCCGCACGAATGACTGACTGTTCAACCACTATATCAGCTAACTGAACTCGACTTGCCAGATAATGCTCAGTTTGTTTGTGCACAGCCAAAGCTTCTTGGCTTTGATAAATCTCGTACAGATGGAAGAGCTGCGGGTCGTTGAGATCTCTGATTACGTCAAATTGTACACAACCCAACTCATTCTGACAGGACGCTTTGGCGTTTTCATTCATGATAGTGATGTAGTCTTCTTCCCTACCTTTCTTTACTCGATTGGAGACGATTATACAGTACATAATTAGTTACCTTCCTTGATAAGGTTCATCATCATTGCAAAACAATTGCTTTATTGTATACAATTTAATTCAAAATAAAATACAAGGAAGTGTAATTATGGACAGACCCGCTCCATTTAATGGTATGAGACATATTGCGTTAGTGGTTCAGAAATTCGAAGAGTGTGAGGCTTTTTACACTGACATCATGGGTATGACAGTGTTGAGACGAGCAAGTGATAATCTGGTTTACCTGACTAACGGCTGCGATAATCTCTCACTTGGTCGCGCCCACTCACAACGGGTATGCTCGCCTATCAGCGTCGATCACTTTGGTTTTATTGTTAGAACTAAAGATGAGCTCCATCATTGGTATGAGTTCATGCAAGAGAAAGGAGTCACACTGCTCGACGCGCCTCATGATCACAGCGATGGTGCAAGAAGCTTCCATTGCCGCGATCCGGAAGGTCACGTCATCCAGCCTCTTTATCATCCCGAGATTTCACACCAGACCATCATTTAGTTTTGATCAACCCCAATGCTTTGAGCTTTCGATAAACGGTGTTCCGGCTGATTCCCAGCACTCGGGACACCTTGCTAACATTACCATTGTGCGCATGGTAGGTATCAACCAATGTGCTATTCAGCGTTGATTTCAAATCCTGTTCTACCACTTCACTTTGCACCGGAGTGTTTTCTAACAATGGCTGGGCAAAGTGAGTAGGTACGTGCTCAATGCTGATTTCTTCTACATCGCTAGCAATCAAGCTGGTGACTTTGAGAAGGTTATCCAACTCTCTCAGATTGCCTGGCCAACGATAATTGAGCAATAACTGCATTAGCGACGCCGAGATTTGTTGAGAGTTTTGTTGGTGTTTTGCGTGAATTGCCCGAATCAATGCGGCTTTGTCTTCGCGCTGATACAATGAAGGTAAAGTAATCACTAAGCCATTCAATCGATAATAGAGATCCTGCCTAAAGCGTCCCTGAGCGACCAGTTGGTTTAAATCCTGATGCGTTGCGGCAATCACCTGAATGTCCACTTGATAGGATTGAGCCGAACCCACAGGCATAACCACTTTGTCTTGCAGGACAGATAGCAAACGGCACTGCGCATCAAGCGGCATTTCTCCAATTTCATCCAGAAATAAGATACCTTTATCCGCTTGTCTCACCCGCCCTGAATAGCCATGCTTACTCGCCCCAGTGAACGCTCCAGACGCATGACCAAATAGCTCAGATTCAATCAAATCTTTAGGTAGTGCCCCGCAATTAACAGTGACAAGCGGCTGCTTACATCGGGCACTGTGTTTGTGTAGCGCTTTAACGAATTCGCCTTTACCTACCCCCGTTTCTCCGAGAATTAACAAATTAATATCACAATCCAGTACTTTATTTACCTGTTGCCACGCCTGTTCAACTTGGTGATCACCATAGTGAAGCTCACTCGATACGCTGAGCCATTTTTTCTGGACCGGCTTCTGGCCTAAGGTCCGTTTTTCGAAGACGAACTGCGTGCTCTGCTCTGGCTGCTTGAGAAGGCTCTCGACATGCTCTCCGACAAGTGCAGCCTTAGGAATAAGTTGAGTAGCAACCTGGTTGTGTGCCACCACCTGACCATTTTCATCAGCAATCACTATGCCTTGCCAACCACTCTTCAAAACTGACTCATTGTGCGCAAGGTTGATTTGCAAAACCCCTTCAGGGATTTGCGTCAGCAGGTAGTTTTCAATCAGCTGCACCATGTTCTGGACCAACAGCTGCGTAGTCACATCATGTTTGCTTTGCTCACTGGTTATATCGAGAATGCCAACCAGCTCACCACGATGGTTAAATAACGGGCTCGCCGAGCAACTAATGAAACGATGCTGTTTGATAAAGTGCTGCTCACCAATAATAGACACTGCTTTCTTTTCGAACAGTGCCGTTCCAATCGCATTCGTCCCTTTCAGCCTTTCCTGCCAGCAACTGCCTGAATCCAGCGCTATCGACATCAACTTTTCTCGGAATCTTTCCTGCCCCCAACTCGCAAGAACGACCCCTTCATCATCCGTCAAAATCAACCGGCTATCTGTTCGAGAACGAACTTGATTAAACAAAGGCAAAGCGCACTGCTCCACAGCCTCAATCACGCCTTGAGCTTTATAACGTCGCTCTTTAAGCAGCGCATTAGACACATTAATGTCTTCAGGTTTCTTTACCTGTTTGAGGCCCGCATTCGTACTTCTCTGCCATGAGGACATGAGCCAGCTGTCTGGTTGATGGGTTTGTAGTTCCATACCTGTTCCACTCTTGAGCATTTGGGGTGTGCCATTTTGGAACAGGTGAACATTTTGTTAACACCCAATTCCATCTCCATGCGTTTAAAACAACACAGTCTAAGCCTTGAACACTCTAGCGCCAGAACAAAGTCACAACAAGTTTTTAACAATTGGTCTGTGATTTGCGTTAGTTAGATGAATGGTAACTGAAGTGTTCACCTGTTGGTGACAGCTTCAAACATAACTTGAACGAGAAAATAATAAGGATATTTCTATGATTTACGCACAACCAGGCAGTCAGGATTCGGTGGTTAACTTCAAAACCCATTACGACAACTACATTGGTGGAGAATGGGTGAAGCCTGTGTCTGGCGAATACTTTGACAACACTTCACCAGTCAATGGGCAAGCTTACTGTAAGGTGGCTCGTTCAGGTGAGGCAGACATCAACCTGGCACTTGATGCGGCTCATAATGTCAGAGCGAGCTGGGCAGCCACGAGTGTAACAGAGCGTTCCAATATTCTCCTCAAGATTGCCGATCGCATTGAGCAGCACCTTGAAGAACTTGCTGTGGCAGAAACATGGGAAAACGGCAAACCAGTGCGTGAAACCCTTGCGGCAGATCTTCCTCTTGTAGTCGACCATTTCCGCTATTTTGCGGGCTGTATCCGCGCTCAAGAAGGCAGCGCAGCCGAGCTTGATGTGAATACCGCGAGCTACCATTTCCCTGAACCTATTGGTGTTGTCGGCCAGATCATTCCGTGGAACTTCCCTATGCTGATGGCAGCATGGAAACTGGCTCCAGCGCTCGCGGCAGGTTGTTGTGTGATTTTGAAACCGGCTGAGCAAACCCCAACTTCTATCTTGCTTTTGATGGAAAAGATCGGTGATTTGATTCCAGCAGGCGTGGTAAACGTCGTCAACGGATTTGGTAGTGAAGCAGGCCAAGCGCTTGCCACCAGTAACCGTATTGCCAAGATCGCTTTCACAGGCTCGACTCAAGTCGGTAACCACATTCTTAAATGTGCAGCCGATAGCCTAATTCCTTCAACTGTGGAACTGGGCGGTAAGTCACCTAACATCTATTTCCCGGACATCTTCGACCATGAAGACGAATACTTGGAGAAGTGTATCGAAGGTACGCTATTGGCCTTCTTCAACCAAGGCGAAGTCTGTACCTGCCCTTCACGTGTATTGGTGCATGAGTCCGTGTACGACAAGTTCATCGCCAAAGTGGCCGAACGTGCAAAGAGCATCCAGCAAGGTAATCCGCTGGATACAGACACTCAGGTAGGTGCACAAGCTTCTCAGGAACAATTTGATAAGATCCTGAGCTACCTAGAGATAGGCCGCCAAGAAGGCGCGAAAGTTGTGTTCGGTGGTGAAGTCGCTCAGCAAAAAGACGATATCGAATCGGGTTACTACATTCAGCCAACGCTTCTTGAAGGCAACAATAAGATGCGCGTCTTCCAAGAAGAGATCTTTGGCCCAGTTATCGCCATTACTAAGTTTAAAGACGAAGCCGAAGCACTGGCCATTGCGAACGATACCGAATATGGCTTAGGCGCAGGTGTCTGGACGCGAGATGCCAATCTAGCCTACCGCATGGGTCGCAACATCGAAGCGGGTCGTATTTGGGTGAACTGTTACCATGCCTACCCAGCACACGCTGCCTTCGGTGGTTATAAGAAGTCAGGTATTGGCCGTGAAACACATAAGATGATGCTGGATCACTACCAGAACACCAAAAACTTACTTATTAGCTACGACGTTAACCCACTCGGTTTCTTCTAAACATAAAGAGCGCCCTAGGGCGCTCTTTTACTATCAGGCTTCTTCGTGTTTGTCGCTTTCTTTACGCTTGTCATTCCAATACAACATGCCACTGGCGATCAACGCTACCACTGAAACGGTGAACAAAGCCGGCATCTTTAAAATCCAGGCAAAGGTTGCCGCCAGAAAAGCAATAAATGTTACCATTCTGCTGCCTGACATCACACGACCTAGTTTTCTGTCCATAACTCCTCCTACCAAGAGAAAAGAAAGGGAAAAAGTGAGGTAGGTAGAGCGCGCTTTTTCTACACAGTCATTGTGGCACTTTCGGGCAAAAATTAACCTAAATCCTTATCAAAACATCTAACAATGTGATTCATAATTGCGCTTCGATCACGAAGCCATAGCGTCTACCGCTTCGGCTCGATCAACATAAGCGGCACGAATATCGAGAAACAGATCGAGGTTAGACACTAAAACCCTGACACACTGTGGATCGAATATAACGCCCTCATTTTCTTCGATATATTCCACTACTTGCTCCACAGACCACGCTGGCTTATAGGCTCTTTTACTGAGCAACGCATCAAAAACATCCGCCAGTGTGACAATCCGAGCTTCTAGCGGAATCGACTCACCTTTCAAGCCATCAGGGAGCCCTTTTCCATTAAAGTGTTCATGGTGATGACGGACAATATTCTTGATAAACGCGATTTCTTCACTCGAAACGGAGTTCACACTCGATAACGAAATTACATCGTCGATAATGCCTTCACCATAAACCGTGTGGCGGTTCATTATTTCTCGCTCCTGAGGTGTATATCGACGATTGCTGTACAGAATCTCATCAGGAATCATGTACTTGCCAATATCATGAAAGGGCGCATACAAACGGATACGATGAATAAATGGGTGTGTCACTTCAGCAACGGTTTCTGACAGTAGACGGGCAATCAACTCACTGTACATTCCCATCCGCGTCAGATGCTCTTGTGTTTCGGGATCACGAGCGTGCCCCATATTCAACGCAACCGCCAAGGTAGACTGAAAATGTTTCTGGTTTTCATACAATTGGACAAACAAGCCTGCAATGAGCTGCGACAGGTAGGCAAAGTCTCGTTGACTGTCGCTAAGGCTGAAAAAACCATCTTCAGAAGCATTGAAAAATATGAAGCCAATCGTTTTTCCCTGATAAGAAATGGGAAAGGTGTAGCTGCTACTATGACCGAGTTTAATCAGCTCCTTGATTCGCTCTGTCTGAAGCATGTCGCGCAAACAGTCGACAATTCGAATATTGGCGGTAAATGCAATACTGGTAAGTGACGAGTTTTCTCTTAGTTCTTGCTCAAGATAATCATATCGACCGATGTCTGCCAGCTTGTCTCTGACATAATAATTAGACACGGTATTATTACCAATCAAGGCGATGGAAAAACGGGAGAGCGGTGGGTAAGACTTCATTGCCAGAGCATAGATTTCGTTCAGCTTGGAGATGATGTCCTGATTTTGAGCAGCCGTCTGGTTGAACGCTGTGTAATCAAACATGCAATGAGTAACCTTTGTTGTTGTGATAATTTGAAGCAGTTTCTCAGTATAGAAACTAAACGTATCAAATATTTAACAACTTGCTTACCAACACATCAGCAAACTTAGAATTTCATCATAATTTATGTGGTTATTTATGAGACACAACATGACTAACTATGATCTGTCGATTCATTCACGCCCAATAAACATCGTAGAAAAAGTATGTGGTCATCAAAACGCTCGATATCGCCACAAAACCTTTGACGTACTGCTGAGGCACATTACGCGATACCCGTGCAGCGGCGTAACCTCCAGATAGCGTCCCTAGCATCACGACAATCCCTCTAGGCCAGTCAATTGAGCCATCCAGAACAAATACTAAGATGGCCGTTAGAGAAACGCAGGAAGACACCAAAAGCTTAAGGCCATTCATTTGGTTAATGTCTTTGTACCCAGCAAGAACCAAATAACTCAGTACGATGACCCCTAGCCCAGCGTTGAAGAAGCCTCCATATGCGGAGACCAAAACCAAAAACAAGGAAAGTGCGATGGTCGACCAAACGGGGCTTACAGAGCCCTTACGAACCAGTTTTCCAGACCACTCACTGATTTTGTTGCCGAATAAGAACAACACTGTCGCAAACAACAGCAACCAAGGGATCGCTTCTAGAAACAGAGATTCAGACACGCTCAGCAATAGGTAAGCCCCTAAAGCGCCACCGATTAAGCTCAGGATAACTGTAAACAGAATGGTTTGAGGATGTTTACCGATGTCTTGACGAAACCCGTAAGCGCCACTGACGTAACCAGCACAAGCGGCAAAAGTATTAGTTGCGTTGGCGATAACAGGAGGCACGCCAACAAACAGTAAACTAGGAAACGTGATGAAGCTACCACCACCTGCAACGCTGTTAAGAATTCCGCCAAGCACTCCGGCTACAAACAATAGAATCCATTCCATCTTTTTGATTCAGTTGAGGATTATTAGCCCAATGTAGCGGCGTTCTCTCCTCAGGTAAACTAAAGGGGCAAATTTTTTGCCCCTTTGGAATACGATGAAATGGCTTACTACGCCAACTAGATCACTGAATATCGAGTGCTATGTTTTTCCAATCACGCAGCTCTTGGCGGTAATACGCGGTCTGTTCGTCTGTCACTGAGTTTATGATTTTAACCAAATACTTATCGGCGACCGCCTTGTTATGGCCGATCTTTTGCTCCAACTCCGTCGAATAAAAACTAGCGGGATTAAACATCAGTTGCTGGAAGTGAGGTTGAAAATATCCAACTTGCATACGATTGGTAAGCAAAGCATTCATTTCCACTCGCATTTTGGTTTGATGGTCTATCCAATCATATGAAGTTACATAAAGTTGGGAGGTCCACTCCTGAATCATCCTTTCTTGTTCCGGCGTTATAGAACCTAGCCAGTCATCAAAATTCTCAGTGATTTTTTCTTCATAGTTTTCACGAATTTTGTCTTCAGTGAGCTTCTGATATTTCTTTTTATAACGTGTATGTCGAACACGAATATTATCCATTAACTCTTCCGCTTGGTCATCAGACAGCTCACTCGCTAAAGTGAACATTTCTGGCGCTATCTGACTGACCAGCCTTTGAGTATGGTTCTGGAATTGCGCTTCTTGCTGCTTTAAGTCATCTTCAGTAAACGATTTAGGATCAAGCGCAATGAGCTGATCCAAATGCTGGATATAATTTGGAATCTCTTCCCGTCGATGCCAATCGCTGAGCACTTCAATTTTTTCACTGACCAGCTCTTCTTGCTCGTCATTTAATTCAACAAAATCTTCCAGATACTCTACCAACAACCAATCCATATTGTTATAAACAAACTTGGTACTACAGCCAGTTAAAGCAAAACAGAGCGCTGTTAATAATCCCCATTTCTTCATCATCCATTCCTCTGCCCAACACTGCTGAGAACATTATAATTATAGCTCTCACACCTGTAGAGAAGTGTGCACTGATTAAATTACCAGCAAATTAAATACCAGAATTTTAAAATGCGCTTTAGCTGGCTGATATTCCATAGAAACCTCTGACAACCATCTATCCTGACTTCACGCATTAGCTCGTATCGCACTTAAAAGCGGCAACACCTTTCCTCATGCCCAACTCTGACCTAAATTTAACGTATTGAACGTCTAAATATCTATGATTAATTGAACGGAAGCCACGCACTCTAAGTAATAGATTGACCCAAGCTTCGCTTACATTCTTAACATCAAGGCACAATAATAATGAACAGAACTTTTGCTTCGTCAGTGATCTCTGTGTTGGTACTTGCAGGCTGTGCTACACAATCGCAGCCCAAGCCGGAACAGGAACTCGCTCAAAATCCAATATGCATGGAAAAAGGGTTGCCTGGTGGATGGTCGACCTCAAGCATAACGCCTGAAGTCATGAGGGCGATGGATACCATTCTGGGCCAGATGAACACCGAGTCCCCCGTCAAACAAATCAATCAGGTGAGGACCCAAGTGGTCAGCGGGATGAATTACGCCATTGAATTTACCCTCGAAAATGGCGAAGTGTGGCATGCCGTGGTCAATCGCAACCTTCGGGATGATTATATGATTGAGCGAATAGCTAAACCTGGGCCGCTTTGCCCATAACTTCATTACATAAATCAAAAAAGCGGAGCCCATTACCGGCTCCGCCTTTTGTGATTATTAGATAACCTGAAGCACTACTGCTTTACTCAAACTTCTCTTCTATTTTTTTGCAAATATATTCGCCAATCGGAATGGCTGAGGTAGCTGCAGGGCTAGGTGCGTTGCAGACGTGAAGGCTTCGAACACTTTCAGAAAACAAAAAGTCATGTACCAGAGTACCGTCTTCTAGCACAGCCTGAGCACGCACACCTGCTGTATAGGGTTGCAAATCTTCCAATACCACTGCAGGACAATATTTATTGATTAACTTGAGATAGCCCGGCTTCCACCACGAGTTTTTAAACTCTTCTAGCCCAGTATTTAAGTGTTTCGCTGAGACACGCCAAAAACCTTTAAACAACAACATTTGCAACGTATCACGTAGGCTGAAGTTAAACCTCGAATACCCTTCTCTCTTCCAGCCTTGCACCGCATTGGGCCCTACCGTCACACTACCATCTATCATGCGAGTAAGGTGTACCCCAAGAAACGGTAACTCAGGGTCAGGAACGGGGTAAATCAGGTGATTAACGATTTGATTGTGTTTCTCAGGTAATTGGTAGTATTCGCCTCGATAGGGGATGATTTGAAAATCAGTTTTAATCCCCAACATTCGCGTCATTCTGTCTGCCATTAAACCACTGCAAGTGATCAGATGTCGGGTATTAAGCTGCATTGTTTGCCCATCTGCGACACACGTAAGCTGAATCTCCTCTTCAAGCTCTTGCGCGGCTACGACTCTCGTTCTCAACCCAATCAACCCACCAGAGGCCGTGAATTCTTCAACCATGCATTGAGCAACTTTCTTGTAATCGACAATGCTTGTCTGCTTAACGTAGATAGCACCTAAGCCCGTAATGTTGGGCTCTGCCAACTTCAGTTGAGCTTGGTCGAGCAATTCAACATCAATTTCGTTTTGCTGGCAACGTTCAAAAAGCGCTTCCATCCGTTCTAATTCAGCGTCTGTCGTTGCGACAATGAGCTTCCCGCAGTTTTCTACGTCGATACCGTGACGCTGACAGAAGTCGATGGTCGCCTGCACACCACGCTTACAGAAGTCCGCTTTGAGACTTCCGGGTTGATAGTAAACGCCAGCATGAATCACACCACTATTGTGCCCTGTCTGATGCTGCGCAAAATCAGCTTCTTTCTCTAGCAGAAGTATTCGTTTAGCTGGGTATTTTTGTTTTAGTTGCCATGCAGTAGACGCCCCCACTATGCCCCCACCAACAATAATATAATCGTGCACGACGTCCCTTTCTCTTAGCCCATATCAAGACAGCATCTTAATCACAATTGTGCCTAATTGCGCATAGGTGGAGCACAGTCACAGCAATGTCTAATAGTTAAGCCAGATTAATCGTGCGATTTGTGACTTGCCATCCAATATATTGGCAGAAGAAAAGTAATGAATGGATTGAAACATTTGACCAATAACGTAGGGGTTGGTCATCTTGAACGAAATGTGGGAATAGCAGAAACAAAAAAGGAGAGCCGAAGCTCCCCTTTTCTTAATCCTAATAACTAACTCTAATTAAAGAGCAGCTTTCGCTTTTTCAACTAGAACTGCGAATGCAGCTTTGTCGAATACCGCGATGTCAGCAAGGATCTTACGGTCGATCTCGATAGATGCTTTCTTAAGACCGTTGATGAAACGGCTGTAAGATAGACCATTCTGACGAGATGCCGCGTTGATACGTGCAATCCATAGTTGACGGAATTGACGCTTCTTGTTGCGACGGTCACGGTAAGCGTATTGACCAGCTTTAGTAACTGCTTGGAAAGCTACGCGGTAAACACGTGAACGTGCACCGTAGTAACCTTTAGCTTGTTTTAGAACTTTCTTATGACGTGCACGAGCTTGTACACCACGTTTTACGCGAGGCATTATGCTTCTCCTAAACTAAACGATAAATAAACTAAAAAGAATTAAGCGTATGGCATCATACGAACAACTGCAGCCACTTCACACTTAGGAAGGATTGCGTTTGGACGTAGTTGACGCTTGTTCTTAGTAGTACGCTTAGTCAGGATGTGACGTTTAGTAGCGTGCTTGAACTTAATACCACCAGCAGTTTTCTTGAAACGCTTAGCAGCACCTTTGTTGGTTTTCATCTTAGGCATGATGAATAACTCCGCATTGTAGTAGTTTAATAAACATGTAATCAGGGCGAATAAAACCCCGCCGTTTAAAAACGGCAGGGTTTAATTACTTGTAAGCCGTTAATTACTTCTTTTTAGGGGCAAGAACCATGATCATCTGACGACCTTCGATCTTCTTAGGGAAAGATTCCACTACTGCTAAATCAACAGTGTCTTCCTTAAGACGATTTAGAACGTCAACACCGATCTCTTGGTGTGCCATTTCTCGGCCACGGAAGCGAATTGTTACCTTCACTTTGTTGCCTTCTTCAAGGAAACGCGTCAGGTTGCGTAGTTTTACCTGATAGTCTCCAATATCAGTTCCAGGACGGAATTTTACTTCCTTAATCTGAACCTGTTTTTGCTTCTTCTTCTGCTCTTTAGCAGATTTGCTCTTCTCAAAGAGGAATTTACCGTAGTCCATTACTCGACATACTGGTGGCTCAGCGTTTGGACTGATTTCTACTAGATCCATACCCGCTTCTTCAGCTGCTGCTACTGCTTCTTGAATAGAAACAACGCCAACTGATTCGCCATCAGCGCCAGTCAAACGAACTTCACGAACGCCACGAATTTCACCGTTTAAACGATGAGCATTTTGTTTGGCCGGTACTTGGCCGCGTCTTCCGCCTTTAATAGTTTATTCCTCCAGATTGAGCTTACGGCTTGAAATCTCGTCTTGGATGTATGAAACAAAGTCATCCACTTTAAACTTGCCGAGATCCTTACCTTTACGAGTACGTACTGCAATCTCTCCAGCTTCCATCTCTTGGTCGCCACAAACCAGCATATACGGTACACGCTTCAAAGTGTGTTCGCGGATTTTAAAGCCAATCTTCTCATTTCTCAAGTCTGCTTTAGCTCTAATTCCACATTTTTGTAGTTTTTGGGCCACTTCCTGAGCATAATCCGATTGCTTATCAGTAATATTCATAATTACTGCTTGCTCCGGAGATAGCCAAGTCGGGAAGAAACCGAAGTATTCTTCAATCAGAATACCAATGAATCGTTCTAGTGAACCTAGGATAGCACGGTGAATCATTACAGGAACTTGACGTTCGTTGTTTTCATCCACGTAAGTCGCCCCTAAACGGCCTGGTAGGTTGAAGTCTAGCTGAACCGTACCACACTGCCATGCACGATCTAAACAGTCATGCAGTGTAAATTCAATTTTAGGGCCATAGAATGCACCTTCGCCTTCCTGAAGCTCATATTCAATATTCATTGCTTCAAGAGACTGCTTAAGCGCTTCTTCAGATTGGTCCCAGATCTCATCTGAGCCGACACGTTTTTCAGGGCGAGTTGATAGTTTAACGACGATGTTATCGAAACCAAATGTTTGATACGTATCGTAAACCATCTTGATACAGCTAGTCACTTCCTCTTGGATTTGACTCTCAGTACAGAAGATGTGTGCATCATCCTGAGTGAAGCCACGTACACGCATAATACCGTGTAGCGCACCAGAAGGTTCGTTACGGTGACACGAACCAAATTCCGCCATACGTAGCGGTAGATCACGGTATGATTTAAGACCTTGGTTAAAGATCTGAACGTGACCTGGGCAGTTCATTGGCTTGATCGCGTATTCACGGTTCTCAGAAGAAGTCGTGAACATCGCATCTGCGTATTTGTCCCAGTGACCAGAACGTTCCCAAAGTACTCGGTCCATCATCAATGGGCCTTTTACTTCTTGGTAACCATATTCATCTAGCTTAGCTCGGATGAAGACTTCCAGATCACGGAAGATAGACCAACCATTGTGGTGCCAGAACACCATACCCGGTGCTTCTTGCTGCATGTGGAACAGGTCTAGCTGTTTACCGATCTTACGGTGGTCACGCTTCGCCGCTTCTTCTAAACGAGTTAGGTGCGCTTTCAGCGCTTTTTTGTCGTGGAATGCAGTACCGTAGATACGCTGAAGCATCTTGTTATCGCTGTTACCACGCCAGTAAGCACCAGCTACGTTAAGTAGTGTGAAGTGCTGACAGAAACCCATATGTGGTACGTGAGGACCACGACACATATCGATATATTCTTCATGATGGTACAAGCCTGGACGATCGTCACGCGATACGTTTTCGTCAAGGATTTCAATCTTGTACGTTTCACCGCGAGCTTCAAATGCATCGCGAGCTTCCTGCCAGCTAACCTTTTTCTTGATTACTTGGTATTTGGTCTTAGCCAGCTCTTTCATGCGCTTTTCGATCTTATCCAGATCTTCTTGCGTTAGAGAGTGCTCTAGATCGATATCGTAGTAGAAACCATTGTCGATAGTTGGACCAATCGCCATTTTCGCTTCAGGGAAAAGCTGCTTGATCGCGTGACCAAGTAGGTGAGCACAAGAGTGGCGAACGATTTCTAGACCATCTACTTCGTCTTTAACTGTGATGATTTCTAGGCTTGCATCTTGTTCGATAAGATCGCATGCATCAACACGGTTACCATCTACACGACCAGCGATGGTTGCTTTCGCAAGACCAGGACCGATAGATTGAGCGACTTCAAGAGTAGAAACTGGGTTGTCAAATTGACGCTGACTGCCGTCAGGAAGAGTAATAATAGGCATTTAACTGTCCTTTACAGTGGTGTTGCACACCAAGCAACACATGCAATTTAAAATCATGTCTTTAACTGAGAAAACAATAGGTTAAAGACGAGAGTTTTGTCCTTTTCTGCGCAAATACGAATGCACAATTCAGGAGCGAACGAGCATTGTAACCAAATCAAATAAAATAACAATCCATGTCACAGAAATGTCTTAAATAAGAAGAAGGGCTGATGATCGCTCAACAGCCCTTTGGAATGAAAACAATGACAACTTAAAGCTTGAAGAAAGAAAGCTGCGCTTTCTGTTTTTCTGCCAACTGTGACAGCTCCGAGCTAGCACTCGCGCTTTGGCTAATGCCCGTTACGTTTTGGTTAACCAACTCAGACATGTTCACCACGTTTCGGTTGATATCCTGAGTGACCTGAGACTGCTGCTCCGCTGCTGTGGCCACCTGAGTATTGGTATCATTGATATTGACAACCGACTCGGTAATACCGACCAGCGCTTCGTTGGCTTGTTTCGCAAGCTGGTTGTTTTTATCTAACATTTCCAAACTCACCTGCATACTGTCATTCGCTAAACCAGATTGCTTCTGCAGCTCTTCAATGATTGCCTGAATTTCACCAGTCGATTCTTGAGTACGAGCTGCTAACATTCGGACTTCATCCGCGACTACAGCAAATCCTCGGCCTGACTCCCCTGCTCGCGCCGCTTCAATAGCTGCGTTCAGCGCTAGCAAGTTTGTCTGTTCAGAGACGCCACGAATCACTTCAATCACATCACTGATTTGCTCTGATTGCTCTTTAAGAGTCAGTACAACCTGAGCCGCATTATTCAGTGCATGACTCATCTGTGCGCTGGCTTCACTACTCTCTTGGAAGATTTGTAGCCCAGATTTTGCCAGTTGATCAGCTTCACGTGCCGTGGAGTCAGCGAGCTGAGCATTGCCACTGACATTATCTGCTGTACTAGCCAGTTCGTTGACAGCAGAAGCCACTTGCTCAATCTCCGCCAGCTCTTGTTGAGCATTACCTTCAGCTTGCGTCATCACTGCCGCTAGTTCAGTAGATGCCGATGCTACTTCTTCACTAATACGCATCAACTCGTCTACCGTCATGTGCAGTTGTTCAGCCGTGGAATTTACATCTTTGCTTAGCTGAGCGACTTCGTTTTCACCTTCAGAATCCGCACGAGCGCTCAAGTTACCTTGAGCAATTTCGCGCATCACCGATTGTAACTTTTGGATAGGCGTTACGATCATGCCTGATAACAGCCAAGCGACAAAAAGAGAAGCCGCCAAAACAGCCAATACCGTATACATCGCAGTGTTCTGAACTTTCTCGTTATTACGAGTGCTCTGTTCCATTGCTTTACCAGCAAATTCATTCACTTTTTGAGATAATGTATTGATTGCACCGACCATTTCATTACCAGCGTTACGGTACTGAGCAATGAAGTTGTTGTATTCCTGCTCACTGACCGCACCGTTATCACGACGAGTAAACAATTCAACCGAGCGATTGGAAAAACTGACGTAATTCTCAATGGCACGGCGTACCACATTCACATCATCACGAAATGTTTTTCTTGATGCCATCATGTCGAGGTCTTTTTGAATCTGAGCCATTCCAGCTCTCAATTCGTTCAGGAAGACTTCGCGACGAGAAGCATCATAAATCGCATACACGGCACTGATTCTCAGCGGGTATACCTGATCATCGATATTTGCCAGCGTATCTTTATAAAAGATTAGAGAATCTGTGTTAGAGGCAGTCGTTGCTTGCTCTTCTTGCAAGTTGTTCTTTGTAATCCAAAGGGCAACGAGCAGAGTAATCGTTGTTAGTAAGACAGGTAATAAAACCTGACGGCGAATAGACAAGTTCTTTAATGATTGTTGCATTGAATTAATCTCAATCAATTAGTTAGCGTCTTCCTTGATTCGGGAATATTCCCATATAAAATCAGGCGGCAATTCTAGAGATAAAATGTGACCAAGTCCACACTATTATTTGTTTAATTTCATATAGTTACAGACATATAAATCAATGATATTTAATTAACAAAACAAATATATCTAGTTAAAGAAAACGCCGAGATTAATTAATGTTTATTTAAATTATCTGCAATAAAAAAAGCCAAGCTAATGCCTGGCTTCGATTCAGATGAAGACGTCTGATTCGTGACAATAAAAATAGCCAACTCATAGCATTAGCTCTTCATGGGGTGACTTTTACAGCTTAATGAAATTGGTGAGTGGTATTATTCGGAAAAACTGATGTTATTAGCGTTCATCTTTAGGTGTATCCATCACCACCATAGTGGTAATAGAGTTCACCTGTCGGCACTCACCAAGCACATCGGCGTGAAACTTCTTGTAGCTAGGAAGATCCTTAGTCTCAACTCTAAGCAGGTACTCGTTTGAGCCAGTAATGTTGTGGCACTCTACGACTTCGTCAACAAATCTGACATGCTCTTCAAACTCTAACTGAGCTTGTTTTCTGTGACTCGCCAAACCAATGGAAACATAGGCAGCAAATCCAACACCCAGTTGGCTGCTATCCAATACAGCACGATAGCCTTTAATAACGCCTTGTTTTTCTAATTCCTGCACTCTTCGCAATGTTGCTGAAGGTGATAAACCAATCCGTTCAGCGAGCTCAACATTGGAGATCCTTCCGTCCAATTTCAGCTCGTGCAATATTCTTTCGTCAAACTTATCCATGTCGCCTCTATATTGTGCAATTTCAGGTTAGCCTTCGAATAAAAACACAAAATTGCGCCCTAATCCACCTAATATAGAACTCGACCGGTCAGACAATTCATTCAACGCAATAATCTTGCTTCTCCAAGCAAGAACAGGAGTCCATCATGGAATTAGAACAACTTGGCGCTCTGGTGCTTTTTGCCTTTGTCTCGACTTTCACTCCGGGGCCTAACAACATTATGCTGATGACCTCAGGAGCAAATGTAGGTTACAGACGAACTCTACCTCATATGTCAGGAGTAGCCTTTGGGTTTGCTTTTATGGTGATGTTGGTCGGTATTGGTCTGACGGGCATTTTTGAAGCTTATCCAGTGACTCACCAAATTCTCAAATATGTTAGCCTAACTTACCTTGGCTATCTGGCTATTAAAATTGCCCTTAGTGGTAAAGCGAAAGACGTCGAAGACTTCAAGCCAATGACCTTTTTGGGTGCAGCCAGTTTCCAGTGGGTAAATCCCAAAGGCTGGTCAATGGCGCTAAGCTCAGTCACTTTGTACAGTAACGGCGGCGGTTGGTTTGAGCTCTCGATCATCGCTTGTACCTTCTTATTGGTAAATTTTCCATCGGGAAGCTTCTGGATCATTGCTGGTCGTGAGCTCCAGCGCTGGTTAACAAGCAATATTAGAGTGAGAAGTTTTAATGTGCTTATGGCGGCATTGTTGGTCGGTTCAACCTTGCCGATGCTGTGATCAGGCGCTTCAATGTAAATAATGTTAAAGATGCTGTCTCGCTGACGAAAGTGCTGTTAATCTAAATGCGAAAGAGAATAGTTATCGAGTAGAAGTATGAAGAAGCCATCAGCAAAATCACTTACCGTCCAGTCAACACAAGCAATCACTCCGAACATGCAACGTATTTCGCTGCATGGCTCAGAGTTAGCTGAATTTCCAGCCGATTGCACTGGCGGCTACATCAAGCTCCTGTTTAATCGAGAAGGTGGTACAGATTTAAGTCAACTAGGTGAAGAAGAACGCCCCGTGATGCGAACTTACACAATTCGCCATTTTGACCCAGTAGCCTGTACAGTTGAAGTCGATTTTGTTCGCCACATCACTCAGGATTTACAGTGTGGTTTCGCTGCACGTTGGGCAATGCAAGCTCAGGTTAATGACAACATCGCTATTGCAGGGCCAGGTTCCATTTCGGCCTTAAATCTGGAAGCAGATTGGTTCTTTATGGTCGCCGACATGACGGCTCTGCCAGCTTTAAGTGTTAAAGTTCGAAGCCTACCTGAACAGGCAAAAGGTTACGCTGTTATTCAGGTTGAATCAGAAGCAGATGTTCAGCCAATTGAGGCTCCAGAAAACGTCAAGGTTATCTGGCTCACTGCGTCACAATCTCTTGAAGATCAAGTACGAAGCCTGCCTTGGTTAGAGGGCAACGCTTCCGTTTGGTGTGCATGTGAATTTGATTCAATGCGCAAACTAAGGAAGTACTTCCGTAATGAAAAGGAAGTGGCTCGCGAGAATATCTACATCAGCAGTTACTGGAAACAAGGTGTGTCAGAAGATGGCCATAAGGTAATCAAGCGACAAGACGCCGACGAAAATCAATAATCAAAAAAGCGAAGCTCGATAGCTTCGCTTTTTCGTTTTATTAGATTTCGTAACTCAGACCGAAATTGATTTTGTAGTCGTCTTTTTCTGGTACGACGCCATCCGAATCAGCCTTGGTTTGCGAGACGTGATCCCAAGTGGCTTTGATACTGAATTCCAGATCGCCGACTAAGTCGATATCAAATCCAAGATCATTTTTATGGCGCATACCACCCGCGTCATCACTTGCCCAATCTAGGTTATAGGTGTAGCTAAAGTCGATGTCCTTGGTCAACTCGTATTCGAAGTTTGATTCTAAGGTCAAAATCGTACTGCTGGCACTTGAGTCCTCGCCCTCTTCTACTGTTGAAAACTCACTGTACTGCATACCCGGACCAATCGATACATCCCACTCTGTATCAGAGTTGGCGATAAAGAAGTAACCCACCTGCATCGAAGCGTTTACCTGATAATCCAAGTTCTGAAATTCGTCACTCAACGCTGAGAACTTGATCGGCCTGAAAAACAGTCGATTGTTGATATAAATATCGTAAGAGCCGTCAAACTGACTCTTCTGAGCCGTTTTCTCTTTGTTGGATTCAGACACTTCATGGCGTGCATTAAGCTTGGTTCTAGACTCCACCGTATTTCGCTCAGCCTCGACTTCACCCAACATCGAAAACTCATCAGTGTTCCCTTTGCTGATATCTAGACCAAAGAATAAATCCGCAGTCCAATAATCCGAATCTTTCTCAGAGCCTCGGTAAATAGAAACCACCTGAGTAACCGGGAATGATTGTTCCTGATCGCCTTTTTTCAGATAGAGCTTGTTATCTCGGATTGATAAATAGCCGTCATGAATCTCTCCGCTAGCCGTGCGGATAGTGAAATAACTTGCTGTCTCAAGGACAGAGACATCTTCAAGTTCAATTTCCTGATCGCCAAGGTCATCGCTGTCGAATTCGATTTCCTGATCGTATGAGTTAGATTCCTTTTTAACAGTTCCAGTCAATTCACCTTTTAGCACTTCACCGGATTTCAATTTCACCCAATCGTCACTTTCATCGATGTAAACAGTTTGGCTATTAAGCTCTTCTGTCACTTCTTCGGCCGCAAAGGCATTTGGCTGGGCAACAACAGTGGCAATACAAAAAGCCGTTACTTTAAGTTTCATCTGTACCTTTTCTGTCTGGTAGGAACCAATCGCATTGCGCATAAGATAATGAGGCAATAAACACTCAATGTCAGAAGCGAGACAGGCGATTGTCAATGTTAATTGGCATGATAATTAAACAAGATGATGTAAAAAAGCGAAGTAGTGCAATCTCGATATGCGAGATTGGTCATATAAGCATTGAGACAATAAAGCAACCAAACCATAACAATCCATTTACAACCCTCTTGTAAATGGCTCTTTTTTGCTTTTAAATCAATTGTTATGACTATCGCAGCGACACTCCGGCCACTAGCACTACTTTTCATCAGCTCATTCTTGCTGATGAGTAGTCATGGCTTGAGCGGTATCCTACTCCCGGTTTCACTTGCGGAAGCGAATATCAGCATCCAGTCGATAGGTTTCGTCCTCTCAATGTATTCCGTCGGATTTCTGCTCGGTGCAATCCTAGGAAAACGTATTCTACGTAACATAGGCTTAGTGCGAACTTTTGCTATGTGCGGCAGCCTCGGAGCCAGTGCGATTCTTATCATGGGGCTAAATTCCGATGTCTGGATGTGGGCAATAATGCGGGCTGTGATGGGCTTTTGTATCGCTTGTGCAACGACCACTTTAGACACTTGGTTCAATAGTGTGTCGACCGAATCCAACCGCGGGAAAATTCTTGCGGTCAATCAGGTGGTTATTCTCAGCGCAATTACACTCGGCCAGTTTGGCCTCGCCATTGCACCGCCAAATGAAACCACCCTGTTTATTTTATGCGGTGTGCTTTTCAGTATTTCAGTCACCCCAGTGGTCTTCATTTCCCAGTTCGAGCCACAGATCGAGCAATCGGACTCCATCCCCCTCAAGTCCATTTACATTCTTTCTCCGCTGGGCTTTGTCACCTGTTTCGTGTGTGGCATCTTATACTCCACCATTGCCAACATGCTGCCGATATACGCAGACGGCTTAGGTATCACTGGCTTCCAGCTTTCTGTCTTTATGGGCGCAGCGACAGCCGGCGGGATCTTATTACAGCTGCCAATGGGGTATTTATCTGATCGATTTGAGCGGCGCAAAGTTATTCTTGGCAGCTGTTTTGTACTCGCTATTGTCAGTTTTGCGCTGCCTGTTTCGATTGAATGGCAATGGTCGATCACTCCACTGATTTTGGTCGCGCTGACCATGGGCCTCATTGCCTGTCTCTATCCTTTGAGTATTTCCGAAACCTTTGACCGAGCTACGAAAGCGCAGCTTGTGCCAGTATTGTCAGGTTTACTTTGTATCTATGCGATCGGCTCCATTGCTGGCCCCTACACTGCCTCCATATTAATGGAGCGACTCGATAACAGTGCACTATTTACGTTCCTAATCATGGTGGACTTAGGCCTTATCGTATTCACTATTTATCGGATGTCAGTTCGCGAGGCACTGCCAGTGGAAGAACAAGAAAGCTTTGTCATGCATACACCCGCCTCTATTCATGGTGAACTAGACCCTCGAACTGAGTATCAGGAACACTCGTTGTATGTAGAAGAGGCTTTAGAACAGGTAGAAGAACTAGCAGCATCACACCCTTCCAATGCAATTACCTTTATTCGCAGCCTTGCTAACAAGCAACCCGAATGGGCTGTGACAATTGCAGAGCGTGCAGCACAGATCGAAAGTATAGACACCGTCCTGCTTTTCAGAGCCATGACTCTGACCAACCCAGAGCTTTCAGTGGATATAGCGAAGCGCCTGGCTGAGTCTGACGACAACCAGATAGAAGAGCTCGTAGAATGGCTGGTTGAGAAAGAACCGGAAAATGCCATGTCGATCATCGCCGCCATTACCGAATCAATGGAATCAGACCCAACCAAGGTAATTGAAACGCTCGCAGAGCATGACCCTGACAAACTAGTCGAAGTGAGTCAGGAGCTGGTGGCCAACATGGTAGAAAACAGCAGCAATTTGAGACCCGCTGACCGTGACGACGCTAACCTGACGGAATCGGTTGAAGAATGGGTCAATGCAGTATCTGAAACAGCTCCTGAACAGGCCGAGGAAATAGCCGAAATGGTCGAGCAATCCATTCAAGATGCAGACTTAGATTCCAGTACTCCCACCTAGCTTTTCGGCCAGAAAATCAATCAACAGACGAACTTTAGGTGACAGGTTTCTGTTTTGAGGATACAAAGCCCAGATCCCTTCTCGATCATCCCGATAGTCAGACAATACTTCAATCAGCTCACCAGAATCCAAGCCTTCTCGCACGTAATAATCGGGAAGCTGCACTAGCCCCAACCCTCGTTTTGCAGCATCCAATAAAGCGGAGCCAGAATTGCAATGAATACGGCCGGAAACTCGTAGAGATTTTTCACGCTTGCTCTCTTTGAAGCGCCAATAATCAATAGAGCCAACTAAACACTGGTGATTCTCCAGTTCAGATAAAGTATGCGGTTCGCCATAGCGCGCTAAGTAATCAGGACTGCCACAAACATACAATTGGCGACTGGATAATCTCTTGGCTACCAAACTAGAATCTTGCAAACGACCCAATCGAATCGCCACATCCACACCCATTTCTATCAGATCGATTTTTTGGTTCGTCAGGTTAAGGTCCAAATCAACCTGAGGGTAAGACTCTAGAAAGTCGAGCAGTAACGGCGCTAAATGCGTTTCACCATATGTCACCGGCGCCGTCACTTTAAGCAGCCCTTTGGGTGTAGATTGCATTTGAGTCACAGCCAGCTCCGCCAACTCTAAGCCTTCGACCAAATGCTTACACTGTTGGTAGTAAACCTGCCCCGCTTCGGTAACTGAGACTTTTCGCGTCGTGCGGTTAAGCAGTTTGACAGCCAGCCTCTCTTCCAGCGCAGAAACCCGCCTGCTGATCTGCGCGACAGAGGTATCTAGTTTCTTTGCTGCTGCGGTAAATGACTGTGTTTCTACGACTGCGACAAACTCACTCACTCCGTCCCAATTGGCCATACTGTTTCCCTTAGTAAATCTAACCGTGACACTCTACCATTATTACATATACGTAAAAATCATTTTCAAATTAATGGGATTATCAAATTTTAAGAAATATTTAGAATAGTCACCAACAAAGCGAAACAGCGAGAAGAGAGTTCCTCGTCTACGCTTAGAACGACAAAAACAATTACACATAAAGGAACATCCAATGGCACTTGATATCAAACCAGGTCAAACATCTATCAAATCAAAAGCAATGGTGGCATGGGCTGCTGGCGAGCCACTAAAAATGGAAGAAGTTGATGTACAACTTCCAAAAGCAGGTGAAGTGCTAGTACGCATCGTAGCAACCGGTGTTTGTCACACGGACGCATTCACACTATCAGGTGACGATCCAGAAGGTATCTTCCCTTCAATCCTTGGTCACGAAGGTGGTGGTATTGTTGAAATGGTTGGTGAAGGCGTAACAAGCGTTGAAGTTGGCGACCACGTTATTCCTCTATACACCGCTGAGTGTGGCGAGTGTAAGTTCTGTACTTCAGGTAAAACTAACCTGTGCCAAGCAGTGCGTGAAACTCAAGGTAAAGGCCTGATGCCAGATGGAACAAGCCGCTTCTCCATCAATGGAGAAACTATATTCCACTACATGGGCTGTTCGACTTTCTCTGAGTACACAGTTCTCCCAGAAATCTCACTAGCGAAAGTAAACAAAGAAGCACCGCTTGAGGAAGTATGTCTTCTAGGTTGCGGGGTAACAACCGGTATGGGTGCAGTTCTTAACACTGCTAAAGTAGAAAAAGGCGATACGGTTGCTATCTTCGGTCTTGGCGGTATTGGTCTATCTGCAATCATCGGTGCTCGTATGGCTGGTGCAAGTCGCATCATTGGCATAGACATCAATGAAAGCAAATTCGATCTAGCGAAGCAGCTTGGCGCGACTGACTGTATCAACCCGCAAAAATTCGACAAACCAATCCAAGAAGTTATCGTTGAGATGACAGACGGTGGCGTAGATTACTCATTTGAATGTATCGGTAACGTTAACGTAATGCGTCAAGCGCTTGAATGTTGCCACAAAGGTTGGGGTGAATCGGTAATCATCGGTGTTGCGGGTGCAGGTCAAGAGATCTCAACTCGTCCATTCCAGCTGGTAACCGGTCGTGTATGGCGTGGCAGTGCTTTTGGTGGTGTTAAAGGCCGCTCTGAGCTTCCTGAAATTGTTGAACGTTACATGGCGGGTGAGTTTGGTCTTCAGGAGTTCATTACCCACACTATGGGTCTTGATGCCGTCAATGACGCCTTTGACTTAATGCACGAAGGTAAGAGCATCCGTACTGTTATCCATATGGATCAGTAATCCTAGATTAAGCCATTAATAAGTCGCCACATCATCCGATGTGGCGACTTTATCTGAGAGAGTATCAATGAGTTTATCCAACATCAGTCAGAATAAAGTCGCAGGCGGTTGGCACAAGCAGTACACCCATGATTCTGCAACACTAAACTGCACTATGCGTTTTGCTATCTTCCTGCCGCCAAATGCAAGCAAGGAGTCTCCCGTTCCTGTGTTGTACTGGTTATCCGGCTTGACTTGTAGCGATGAAAACTTCATGCAAAAAGCAGGAGCTTTCAAGAAGGCTGCAGAACTAGGCATAGCAATCGTTGCTCCTGACACTAGCCCACGTGGTGACGACGTTGCTGACGACGAAGGCTATGATCTGGGCAAAGGCGCAGGGTTCTACCTCAATGCGACCCAGAAGCCGTGGTCTACGCACTACCGTATGTACGACTATATCATTCAAGAGCTACCTAGCGTCATTGAAGCTAACTTCCCAGTCTCAACTGTCAAGGCCATCTCTGGTCACAGCATGGGCGGGCATGGTGCGCTAACTATCGGCCTGAAAAACGCAGAGCAATTCACGTCAATTTCTGCCTTCAGTCCAATCTGCAATCCAATCCAATGCCCATGGGGTCAGAAAGCCTTCAATGCTTATCTGGGGAACGATTTTGAAAGCTGGAAAGAATACGACTCTAGCGAGCTTCTCAAACTAGCCAAGTCATCTTTACCAATTCTTGTCGATCAAGGTGATGCAGATAACTTTCTTGTTGAGCAGCTAAAGCCCGAAAATCTGGTAGTCGCATCGGAAACCCACGGTTCAGACTTAGAACTGCGTATGCAGACTGGGTACGACCACAGCTATTATTTCATCTCTAGTTTTATTGATGAACACCTGATGTTCCACGCGAAACACATGTTCAAATAAACATAAATCACCAAATAAAAATCCCCTCAACCTTCTAAGTTGAGGGGATTTTTCTATTCATATCGCTATATCACCAAATTTAGCTTTGACGGTGACACGTAGCTGAACGTGAATGATACGTCTAAATACCGAGCTTTCCACCATCATAACGAGAGATAACCACAGTACTTGAACGCGCTCGCCACGTACGACCGTCTTGTGGCGTCTCAACCGAAGCGTTCATTGCTTCATGCGGCCAGTTCGCGGGGTGCTGAACATTGGTGAACATATGACGGTAATCTGGAGTGAACGTAATCCCCGTCGACTCTGCCCCTTTTGGTACCACTGCAAACCGTTTTAGATGGTCTTGGTTACTCACATTGAGCACGGGCGCCCCATCAACCGATTGACCCAGGCCGTCTGGAACGACAGCAAGAATCTGGTTGTCCACACTAATATCCTCTTTGCTACTGGAATCGGTCTGTAGCCATAAGATACCTCGTTGATCAAAGCAAATACCATCAGCTGACGAAAATTCATTATCATCCGTTAATCCTGACATATTGATACTAGAAGCATCCGCTTCTGCGGAGGAACCAAAGATAAAGAACTCCCACTCAAACTCCGTCACGACTGCGCCCTCCTTCCAACGAATGATATGGCCGAACTCATTGTAAGGACGCGGGTTGGCGGCATTCACATCTTGGTCAGTGCGATCGGTATTGTTGGTCAGAGCCAAGTAGACTAGCCCTGTGTCATAATCAACCGCCGTCCATTCCGGGCGATCCATCGGTGTAGCGCCCATAGCGTCAGCCGCACCAATCGTGTTTCTGATGATGTTAGCCTGATTACCAATAGTGTCACCAAGGCGATTTCCACTTAAATCGATCGAGTCTTCTGTCAATGGCAACCACTCACCTTTCCCCTGCTCATCAAAACGCGCAACGTAAAGTGTGCCGTGGTCCATATACTTAGCACCAATCGCCATGCGATCGGTACCAACAGGCAAGTTTTCACTCGCGTCGTTCTCGTCCCACAATGCGTCAGAAACAAATTTGTATACGTACTCATATCGACCATCATGCCCACTGTAGAATACAACGGGTTTACCTGGTTCGATTGCACCATAAGTACAATCTTCATGACGGAAACGCCCTAATGACGAACGCTTAGCGGGTTTAGCATTTGGCGAGTACGGATCGATTTCAACAATGTAACCAAAACCATTATCGTAGTTTCGGTAGTCCTCTGCAGGGCTAGCCTCTAGAACGGAAATATCCCAACGTTTAAACTCACCGATAAAGGCCTCATCACTCTCATCGGGTGTATCCCAATCATTAAAAGCCTCATCTGTAGTCGTGCCATAACGAGATTGAACATCATCAGGTTCCGACGTAATTTTAAAGTGTCCCGGCCAGTTTTCTTCACAAGTTAGGTACGTGCCCCATGGAGTAAAACCATTACCACAGTTGTTGTAAGTACCGTGCGTCACGTTAGATTTATTGTTTTCAGTAGTAAACTTAGTTGTGAGTAAATCACCGTCGGTAATAGCGCCTGTTACGTCCATTTCGGTAGATAAATGAATTCTTCTGTTGTATGGACTATCAATTACTACCTGCCAAATACTTTGCTCAAGTTTAATATGAACAACCGAAACACCATGAGCATAATATTCTTTACGGACATAATCAGGCAATCGGCGACCTTGCGCATCTACCTCTGGATAACCATCTTCATGGAGAATATCATTTTTTATGAATTCGTGATTCATACATAAAATACCTTGGGTATCATCCAGCGGGAAATAATGCATTCCATCGTGCATTTGGCCAACCGAGTGAAGCTGATCAATATGACTGTTCGTCCCGTCCTGTTTAAAGGGATGAATAATGTCACCATGTGAGGAAACTGAAAATAATCGAGTTCCCCATGGCGCTAATACCTGTGCAAAGTGGCCTTCCGGCACAGTAAACGCATCCTTACTTTCTGCGCTTATGGAATCGAAACCCAGAGAGTTAACACGATCAGACACATCTACTGTAGCTTCGTCTGTACCACAACCCGTCAAGCCTATAGAGCTCATGGCGCCAAATGCTGCTACCCCGCCAGTCCCTTTTAGCATGGTTCGTCTTGATAACGCTTTCGACATAATTTCAGAAAGTGTTGTTTGCTTACTTTTATTAAAAATCTCATCAGTAGTTGTACAACGACTCATAATACGGCCTTTTATTTCCTATCTATTACTCGAGCATCTGCTCCCTGTGTGGAAATTATTAATAGGCATGAATTGTTAAGGTTTCGTTTAATTTAAAAGAAAGAAATAAAAACCAAGAAAGCTTTGGAACCAAAATGAATAATTAATTTATTAATTACTTTTTGGAAAATAAAAGCATAAAACTCGTTAATTTAACTATAGCTTACATTTGCCACCACAATAAATAATACATTCAACAGCAAGGAGGATTGGTAAATAATTATTTTACGTATATATAGGTTTAAATAATCACCAATTGAGATTTGAGCCTAATTCAGCCAAAGGTTTCAAATGCTAGCTTTACTTTGTTTAATCTACATCAACGGAGAAAGTGGAGTTTCAAGCTACTATCCACTCATTGTCATTGTCTGTGCTAAGCTATCGCCTCAACTTGGATAACAAATAACACCATGTCTAAAGTCAAACTTTCACTACTTTCCTTGGTAACTGTACTAGGGTTACTGCTTGCCTATGTCTTTATTCCTACCCATGTACGCCTTGGGCAAGAGATCCTCAGTCAGCCCATCGGCGATGGCTTTCAGTTAGTCGGGTACAAAGCCATCTCTACTGAGCCAACAGATGGCAAACTCAACCACTACTATCTCGTCGCACAGGGTGAATCAGTGAAAGAAGCACAACCTTTCCTTATTTCTTCGGATCCATTTATCCGCGTGGAAAATGTTGTCGGCAATAAGCTGGACGTCACCATCGTTGGTCGCGTAAAAACCTTCGACAACGACTTATGGATCACCAAAGCTGACGGCACAGCACATCACTGGTTGATCAGCGCCACCATCAAGTACGTTCGATAGCCTTTCAGTGTTTTAGCTTCAGCCTGAGTTGGGCTGAAGCTTCTTCCCCTTTCCACACTGGTAATCACACTCCAAACAGGTACAATCTCGCCTTCTGTTTTTTCGTCACGACGGCAAGCTGAAATGCATCAACCTGAAAATTTGTTTACTCCGTTCAACACCCCAATTGATGGTTATAGCTTGCCTGACAAGTTCACCTTCCCGTTTTTCTATCAGCCGCATCCCCTGTGTGAACTTGCTGCACAAGAATTGCAGCAGCACTTAGTAGAGCAAACTGATTGGAAGCATGACTTCGGTATCGATGGAAACCAAAGTGGTACAGGCAAAATGTTCGGCGTATTGCTAGTCGAGTCCCCTCAGGGTGAAGTGGGTTACCTTTCAGCATTCTCGGGCAAGATAGCAGACCAAAACTTACTACCTGGCTTTGTCCCACCCGTTTTCGATATGCTGGCAGAAGAAAGTTTCTTTCGGGCAGAAACCGCTGAGATCATGGCGGCAAATCAGAAGTTCAATCAATTAAAAAACAACCCTCGCATTGCCGAGCTGACCGACAAGATAAGCTTGCTGAACTCTGAGTATCAGCAGCAGGAACAGTTACAACGCGAGACTATGATTGCAGGCAGAGCAGAGCGCAAAGCACAACGTAAACTCGCTGAATCCTCATTGGCAGGAGAAGCGCTAAAAAGCAGGCTCGATGAACTGGCGAAGCAGAGCGTTGCGGAAAAAAACGTACTTAAATATCTCAAGCTTGAGTGGGATGAAAAAATCGCCGTCTTACAACGCGAGCTAGACGAATTAAATACCAACTTAAATGCATTGAAAGAGCAGCGTAAAACCCTGTCTAATACGTTGCAAAATAAGCTGTTTGATAACTACCGCTTTCTGAATATCAGAGGGGAAGAGAAATCCCTCAACGCAATATTCAAACCGACCAGTGCTCCCGTACCACCAGCAGGCGCTGGCGAATGTGCCGCGCCAAAGCTGCTGCACTTTGCCTTTAAACATGGCTTTAAGCCGCTGGCATTAGCCGAGTTCTGGTGGGGTGTCTCGCCTAAATCAGAAGTTCGCCAGCACGGAAAATTCTACCCTTCCTGCCATAGTAAGTGCTTCCCTATTTTGGGCCACATGCTGGAAGGAATGGCCGTTGATGATAATCCGCTGGAAGAAAACTGGGCAGAAGATAAAGAGCTAGAGATCTTATTTGAAGATGAAGCGATGGTGGTCGTCAACAAACCTTCAGGGCTATTGTCAGTCCCTGGCAAAACCATCAAGGACTCGGCGTACACACGCCTGCAGCAACGCTACCCAGATGTAGAAGGCCCCTTCGTGATTCATCGACTGGATATGGCGACATCAGGGTTGCTGGTTTTCGCTCTGACAAAACGTGCGAACAAGAGCCTACAGAAACAATTCATTTCGCGTTCAGTGCAAAAGCGCTATGTAGCATTGCTTGAAGGAGAGGTAAACCAAACCAGTGGTCAGATAGAGTTACCAATGCGTGGCGATCCTGATGATCGCCCCCGACAGCTCGTCTGTTTTGAACATGGGAAACCAGCTGAAACCTATTGGGAACTGATTGAATCTCGTGATGGTCGCTCCAAGCTCTACCTTTACCCAAAAACAGGTCGAACGCATCAGCTAAGAGTGCACTGTGCTCATCATCTTGGGCTTAATTTACCTATGGTTGGCGATGGTCTCTATGGTCAACGTTCCGATAGATTGCACTTACACGCACAGCGATTAGAGATCGAACATCCTTACAGTAAACAGCCCATGACTTTCGAAGCGGAATGCGAGTTCTGATCCTTCCAAAAGCGTCATATAGTGGCGCTTTTTTGGTTTGCCTTCCTTAATAGACCTTAGGTTTACCAGCACAAATACCCTTAAACTTTTTGGTGATATCTTTATCAGCAACTATTCTTTTATTGAATCTATTTGCATGTTTAAGGAAGAAAAAATGCGCAGCTTAATTAAAACCTTTTTATGTCTGACCGTTTCTCTGCTCTTTGCCAGCCTTGCTCAAGCTAACACCGTTAAACTCGCCAATGGTGAGTGGGCGCCGTATCAATCCAAATCACTTAAAAACGGCGGCTTCATGACTCAAATTGTCAGAGAAGCCTTTGAAGCAGAGGGCTATCAAGTTGAGTTTACTTATATGCCGTGGAAGCGTGGCTTCGAAGAATCCAAAGCTGGTAACTTTGATGGCTCATTGATATGGAGTAAAAACCCTGACAGAGAGCAGTTTTTCCACTATACCGACTCCGTTATTACGTTAAGTACTGGCTTGTTCCAACAAAAAAGTAAACCTGTAAGCTGGAGCAGCAAAGAAGACCTTAAGAACTTCAAAATCGGTGGTGTAACAGGTTATGCCTATGGGGTCGAGGATATGGAAAAAGCCGGAGAAATCAACATACAGCGTATCGCCAGTGCTGAAAACAACTACAAAAAACTCAGCGCAGGCCGACTAGACATTGTATTGGAAGATATGGATGTTGGTATGGAGACCATCACTAAACTCAATTTAACCGATAAAATTGAGCCGAATGCCAAAACACTGTCGGCAAGAGACTACTTCGTTATCATTTCAAAAAAATCCCCACGTTCACAGGAACTGGTTGATGCCTTCAACCGAGGACTAGCGAAACTCAAAGCGGAAGGCAAACTGGATGCTTACCGCGAAGCCTCAATCCGAGGCGAGTATAAATAGTGCTTATTGACTGCAATACGAATCGATATTTCTAAAAAGGGATGGCTAGTGCCATCCCTTTTAGTTTTCTTTACCTTTCACCCAAAAACTCGTTTTTGACTATTTATTCACCTGATACAGCTTTCAATTTCCTTGATGCATCAAGCGTAAACAAACACGATAAATGTCAGCAGTCCTGACGCCTCGCCTCAAATCTCCAAAAACAATCTCAAGCCCACTTAATGATTATTAATCATCTAGAAAACAATTTATATGCAACTAGATTTAAACGCATGTTCGACGCGTCCTGAACTAACACTCAATTTTAATCAACTTTTTAAACGAGGAACTAATGAAACCTACACTACGAACTCTCTCCGCTTTAGCGCTTATTACTTTAAGCTACAACGCTCTCGCGAAAGACCTTTACTTAGTCAGCAGTTATGATGATAAGCCTTACAATGAGCTGCAGATACTCGATCTCGATACCAAAGAAACGAGTAAGTTAGCAGATATTAATTATGGCGGTCGTTTGGCAGTCACAGAGAATTCAATCTATGTGACGACAAGTTCTCCGAGTACTCAAGCCTTGTCGCGTGTCACTTTGGACGGTCAAAAATACCGGATGGTGAACAGAATTCCTATGACTGGTGACATTCCGGTTGTGGTCGATAAAGAAACTGGGCAAGTGTATACCTCCAGTATCACTCAAGACACTGTGGTTGAGGTTTATCCGGACTACACAGACTCGCCAGGAGCGCCAATTGAGGGAGAAGATTTCCGGTTTATATTCGGAGATACGATGGAAGAGTGTGGTATTGCCTACTGTGCGAACAACACTGCATTGGCTATCGATAACGCTAACGAGCGGATGTACATGGCACTAGGCGTTAACCAAGAAACGGAAGTCATCAGCTTTCCATTAGGTGAACACTCAACTGTAGACAGACGCCAAGAATTATCGGTTGAAGACGGTATCGACCACTACGAGGATTGGCACAAAATCATCGCAATGCATTTAGATCCGAAAGACAAGTTCCTTTACTTTGCTAATGAACATGGCATTTATCGCGCAAACATCAAAGGAGAGTCGAGAAAGGTCGAAAAAATCCTTTCAATTGACGAAAGTAACGGATTTGAAGGCGTTGTAGATATGGAAGTCGATTTCGATGCAGGTAAGCTTTACTGGGTACAGATCGGAAAGCCAGAAATCTACTCTGCTGATCTCTCAGGCGAAAACGTAAAAGTTGAGTACGTTACTCAAGGTGGAACCACATTTGAATTAGCCTTTATGGACTAGTACTTTCACACAAACCAAAAGGCCTAACATATGTTAGGCCTTTGATTGTTTCGGTTAGTCTCCCCAAACCATGTTGACGAACTCTGGGTGGTCAACATATGGGTTACGGTTACCTTGGAAATTGTACACCGCGTTGTTGCGATCAATTTCCTTCTGGTCGACTGGGTCATTGGCATGCCAACGTTTTAACATAGCCAAAACCCAAGGTTCAAATACCGTCGTATTAGTACCGTTGAGCACAGCGTTGGAGTTATCACTATTCCCTTCCCAATTAGCGATTTCGTTTTCGTAGCGTGTCGCCATGTAGAAGTACGCACGGGCCAAATCACCTTTGAACTCATCAATAGGTTCAAACACAGTACCAGAGTACCCTAGACTAGAAGCTGCAGAACCAACTTTTGAGCCGTTAGAAGACGTGTACGTCGCGCTGCCAACTTCACCGAATGGCCAGTTGCTGCGTTTCGCATTCACGTAACCATCTGTCGCATACAAGTGGTGACCATCCGAGTTCATTGGTTCCACTTTTCCACCAAACCAACTCTTAGGGAAAGAGTGTTCGCGGTTGTAACAGTCACCTTCTTTACTGTACTGGCCGCATTGGTCTGTCACTTTAGTAAAGTTAATCGAATCACTGCCAGATACCTTCTCTGAGTAGATATCGAGAATCGTCCCGTCCTTCTCATAGTAGTTGTCGATATCAGCGGTTTTGACTAAATCCCAAACAGCAGAGTAGCCTTGCGAGTTGTGGTTATTGATGATGTTATACAGCGCAGTCTTCAACGTATAGCCTGTCTTACCTTCGGCTGATTTGTAGTAGTCACCGAGCACTGGTGGTTCTGGATCAGGGTCGCTACCACCAAGCGTAAAGGAGTGCTGAGAAGAGTTGGTAAAGTCGCCACCAGACGCAAGAGTTTGACCGTTAGACGTTAGCGTGTAAGACCCATTTCCAGAGCTACAGCAGATGCCATCGCCATAGGAATCAACTATTTCAAACACATACGGGCCTGATTCAACACACATCGCCTTTTCATAGCTGGTGTTATTACCGTAGTCAGAGCCAGAGAATAGAGTCTGATTGCTGCTGTTTTTCAACGTCCAGCTTGTTTCAGATCCATAACTGTCCGTCGTCAGGTTGAGTGTGACTTCATGATTGCTACAAGTTGTCGGAGGCGGTGTTACAGCACCATCAGATGGCTGGAAGTTATCTATGTAGACGACTTCGGAACCATCAAATCCAGACTCGTCATAGAAGCGCAGCCCAACGTTTATGCTCTTGGTGCTGCTGGCCGTGTACGAATAAGCAATATCCTGCCATTGACCGGTTTGGCTAGGTACGCTGTAATTTTGGTATCCATCCACATACAGGCGTGCTTTAACATTGCCTTCAGTGTGATAAACAGACACAGAAAAATTATACGTCTGCCCTGATACCACACTTACAGACTGCTGAAAGTCCGTGTTGCTTTGCGTACCGGTATTGACCGTCACTTTTGCTGCATTGCTACCACTTTTTACAATGCTGGTTTCCTGTGACACCGAAATGCCACTATCGATTGTGTTCCACCCTGTTGGAGAGGAACTGCTCCATTGTTCGAAATCACCATTGGTCATTTCAGCCAGAGCAAGCGTAGGGGTAAGAAATAGAGACGCCAGTAAGACGCTTTTATTCAACGGAGAACTCATCTTGTTTCCTTTTTATTTTATAAGTCCGAAATATAGATTAAATTTTATCCATTGAAATACTAAAACCTGTGTCGCAATTTTAAGCAATAGCACTAATAAGAATTCAAGAAAGTTTAATATTCCGCCCACTTTCAACAGATTTAACAATAAAATCCAATGAGAGATTAATTCCAAAAAAATAGGGATAGAAAAAGAGAGATATAAACAGTTGGTTAAAATATTTAGATTCCCATGGGGAAAATAAAAAACCACCAGCGTGATGCTGATGGTTTTATTGTTTATAAAGTGTAAAGATGGCAGTAGCTATTCTATTGTCTGCTAATCAGTAAATTGGCTCCTGAAAAAGCAAGAAACGCAGCACACGCTCGATTAAATCGTTTCGCCATCGCTGGTCGTGAAAACCAATTTCTCAAATACAAACCAAATAATGCATAGATACTGATTGCTGCAAGCTCTAGAGTTAAGAACGTAATACCTAACGTAAAGAATTGCTGATCCACGTTCGCCGTCACATCGACAAACTGAGGCAAAAACGCAGTAAAGATAAGAATCGCTTTCGGGTTTCCTGCTGCCAGTGCAAACTCCTGCTTCGCGAGACCAAAGTGGCTACGCGTCTTATCCAACTCTGCGACTGGGCTGGCTTCAGAGCGCCATAGGTTAAACGCAATCCAGAGTAGATACAGAGCGCCCACCAGCTTGATGATGAAGAATAACGCCTCAGAGGTGTAGAGAATCACGGCTAACCCAGACGCCGCCAGAGCAATCATAAACGAGAAAGCGACAATGCGCCCAAACCCAGCAACCAACGCTGCTTTAAAACCATAACAACGGGCATTGTTCATCGACAATAAGTTATTTGGCCCTGGTGTCATATTGAGTGCAAAGCACGCAGGGATAAATAGCAGTAACTTCCAAAATTCCATGTCGTATCTCTTTCCAGTTATCTCTTCTATACGCTCGAAACATGCGCATATCGAGAGAACTTAAATTCTTCCGGTTTATTCTTATTCGCCCAAAATGCAGGGCCACCAAAGTTTTCTACTGCTCGATAATACAATCTTGCACGACGTAAACGAAGCTTTCTCAGAAGACAGAACCCGCCCTCATCTTCGATAGTGCGAATCATGTTATTCAGAAAAACTCTATCTGCTGTATTTTTGTCGTTAATATCTTTGCCATGATGGTACATCCAATCATGGATATTGCAGCTCTCGGATACCGACAATCCATATAAGGTCTCCGGTACTAGCTTCCCTTTCCAACCGGACGTACCACATCCATTCACAATTTGCCCGAGCTCATCTTGTGTTGCCGCCCAGTAGCTTTCAGGGGCATACAATTCCAAGTTTTCTCTATTGCTTTTATTACTCATTTCAAATCCTTTTTAGTCTCTAATCTTAGCTGATTAAGCAGGCCTTAAAATACAGCCTTAATCACTCAAAGCTACGGTTGCCTCTATCTCTATCTTCAAATCGGGATGAATCAATTTGGAGACTTCAACCAGCGAGCAAGCGGGTAGCTGCCCTTCATAGAAGGTAAAGAGCTGCTCACGAATTGAAGGGAGTAAGCTGATGTCAGTCACGAAGATTGTTAGCTTAATTAAATCGCTTTTAGTACACCGCTCGTGATCCAGTATCCGCGAGATCTGGTCTAATACTTCAGCACTTTGCTCAATTAAGCCTCCAGATTGCGATTCAGTGCCAAATGCCGTCAGTCCGGAAATGTACAACGTCTTATTGTGTTTGACTGCATGAACATAGGGACCAGAAATCGGCGGCAGAAAATCATAATTAAGTTTTTGGGTCATAAAAGGAACATCCTGAGTAACCGGCTAGAAAGGAAGATCTAGATAAATGGAGAAGCACTAAGACCGCTAAACATACTCAACGCACTGAATTGAATCTATCAAAATACAACAGCTAACAAGCCAGTGTTTCACTTAAAGTGCCAAAGGAAAGGTGCGTTAGCTGTTGGTTTAAACGGTTAACTAAGTTTTGATCTAATAATGCTTGCTAACGGCTTAATCACGCCTTTATCACCCCAATACTGGCCATGGCTGAATGGGTTCCATGATGCAATAAGGCCTCCAGCATTGATCGGATGATCCCTAACTAACAAATTGTAGGAATCACCTAATTGTCTCAAAGGCCAGCCAAGTACATCGTCTGGGTCATAGTAGTTATCCCATCGGAATGAAGGGTGTGGACTTGGGAAACATTTTCTTTCTTGTAATCCAGCGTTAAACAGAGGGATGTTACAACCTGTGGTGACGAGGTTCTCGCAAGTTTTCAATTTCATGAATGATTCCTTGCGTTCTTCGTCACTGTAATCCTTGAAAATATTGAGACCATGCTCTGCGTCCCATATGTAGTTTGAGATAACCTGACAACCAAGAGACTGAGCAATAATGATGACTGGCCTATCTTGATTCCCGCCGATATCAAGATAGGCGTGTTCAAGGGTTTTGAAGATTTCCTTCTGAACTGCAAGATACTTATCTTTCCGTCTGTGTGAGCTGTGTTCAAGCGAACCAGCATCACCAAATCCATAAAGGAAAAACTGCCTCAATCGAGTCGCATCCAAATCGTTACTCGGCTCTGACATCATTGCTTGCCATAGTTCATCTTCTGGCTGCTGCAAAATAGGCGCGTATTGAACATTCTGAAATGACACCTTCGTCCATTCAGAACCCAATTCCTTTTTCAGTTCTTTCTCTAGCTCATCATAATAATCTGGTTTTACCTTTCCCATTCCATGTAATGTTATTAACGCTACTTCTTTCATTATGATTTCCTTCTATAAAGAGCCATTAACAACAGCAATTCAACTGGCAAGGTTGATCGCTACTACTGCTAAGAATAACGTCTATGTGAAACTATGCGTCTGGTGACGGCCCACTTACTTCAAAACACCGAGTGTATGTAGTCAGCACTTTCCAGCTAGCTGCAATGTGAGCTCTTTTGCTGAAATCTCTTTGCATCCTTGCGTATTCTGGCCACACCATAGTGGCGAAAAGTCATTAAGCCCCTGCTTTTCTGCGCGGCTACGTAATTGAGACATTTCGATTGAAGCGTATGGGAACTCTGGTGCTAGCTCTGTCATACATCCCAGCTCATCCATAACGCGGTTCATAATCCCTCTAGCGGGTTTACCCGAAAAGATATTCGTTAATGCAGTATGAGAAGACTTTTCGCTCTTTATTGCCCGCTTATGAAGATCTGATGTGTTAGCTTCTGTGCATAGCATGTAAGAAGTACCAATTTGTACTGCCGACGCGCCTAATTGCATGCAAGCAAGTACTGAGTTGCGGTCACTAATGCCGCCAGCGGCGATAACGGGCACCTTCACATGATCAACCACTTGCGATACAAGTGACACTAGCCCCATTTGAGTAGAGATATCACTGGATAAGAACATGCCTCTGTGCCCTCCAGCTTCTACACCTTGAGCGATGATTCCATCCACGCCATGTGAATCCAGCCATATCGCTTCTTCTACTGTGGTTGCAGATGAAACAACTTTGGTTCCCCAGCTTTTCACACGTTGTAATAAGTCTTTGTCTGGAAGGCCAAAATGAAAGCTAATGAACTCTGGCGAAAAAGGCTCAATTGCATCAGCGATATCATGGCTAAAAGGCACTCGACTGCCACCAACGGAATGTTCTATTTGTAATTCCAGTTCTTCAAAGTAAGGCTGAAGTGCATTTCGCCACACCACCTGGCGACCTTCATCGTAAGGTTTAGGATCATGACAGAAGAAGTTCAGGTTAAAAGGTTTGCTCGTGGATGCTTTGATTAACTCAATTTCACTGACTATGCTTTCAGTCGTCAACATACCGCAAGGTAGGGAACCTAGCCCACCAGCCTCACTAACCGCAATAGCAAGGGCACTTCCTTGTACCCCTGCCATCGGAGCCTGAATGATCGGCAGCTCGGTTCCTAAAAGTTCTTTAAAATCTCTATTCATCGTCATCCTTTGCTGAATTTGAGTTTTAAGATTAGGCCTTGGGAATCAATCTTAGACGCTTTGTTAGATGCTAGTTTCAAACTCTTCAATTAACCCCTGCTTTTTTAATTCAGAAGTAATTGCACCGCTTGTACGACCATGAATTTCAGACAGTTCGTCGATTGACTTGTTTGCATCAAATGCGTGCACTAGCCTTTCTCGCTCTTCTTCTGACCAAGGAAGTCCAGCATTCTTAGGAAGACCTTTCAAAATATTTTCTTCCTGTTTTTGCTCAATTGATTTTTTACCTTTCTTTGGTTGCTTTACTGCTCCAATAACTGTAAACAAAGACCGTATAACTTCTGGGTTATTATAAAGTGAGCACTCAGGTAAGGCTTCACCTGAAGTCGGGTCGATTCCATTTGCTAGTGCTTCAACATTTTTTAACGCAGCCAAAATATCCATATACACTCCAATTTGTTATTCGCATTTAACGCCTATTCAAGGTGTGAGCAACGCTATACAAAAGCCTCCGCAGATCACCTTAAACACTAAACACAACGTATAGTAAAAATGCCATGCGTTGCGTGCCCCTCTTGAGCAGGTTGTTACGTATATGTTGCATAAATCTCGGAGCACAGAGCATCAGCCCACATAAAACATTTGCTACCACTCTCTAAGCCTTCAGATTCAGCAATATCTCGCCCCATATTTGTAAGCTGAATTAAACTAGACTCAAGAGAAAGGTATAAGTCTCGCCAAATTTGATATTCCATTTTGGATGGTCGTGACTTATTTGGTTCAGGTTCTTTGTAAAGAGCCAACTCTTCATTAGCTAAAGATATGTTCCCTTTATGCTTGATGATTAGATGAGTGTAAATTGTCCTCACATTCCCAACCCAAAATTCATTTGGATTAAGCATCATTGCGATCTCAGAGCCAACACTAATACGCAGATATGGCAAATTTGAGTCATAAATCGTTTTCGGTACGTGGTTCACGTCTGGCGCTGATTTCAGTTTGCTAGCTAATTGAAAAACAGAAGAGGCTGGGCTGGAACTTAATACTTTAGGACCAAGAAAATGCTCAGATGCACTGTAATTACCTTCTGGCATTTCTATTCCTAAAGCCAACTGACAGTAATCATTTACTTTTTCGTTTTCAAAATGTCTTGTGAGTAATTGATGAGCATTTTCTCTCTTATTATAGTGCTCAACTACATTTCGAATGTTGATTCCTTCAAACAATTTATTCTCCTTAGTCAATTAATATACATAACGCCCGCGTAATAGGCGTGAGCTTGCGAACGTCCTGATTAACCTGTTTGTTATGTTCAACTGTCTACGAACTAACTGCACAAGCTCGGGTGACATTTTTTGACCATTCCACTGTATCGCAACTAGGAATGGAAAGCCCTTGTGGTAAAGTAACCTCATCTCCACATGCTTTATTTAATTGTTCTTGAGTTAAGCCTTTTACATTACTCATATCCAAAATAGATAATTGCGTTCTGACTAAAGTCGCGTCAGTAAAATCAGCACCATCAAGAGTAGCGCCATAAAAGTCAACGTCAGTTAAAAATGCTCCTTTAAAACTCGAATTTCTCGCCTCAATACCACTCAGATCTGCACGGTACATAGATGCATTCGAGAAATTCACCGAGTCAGCTTCAGCAGCGCTCAAACAACTATTGTCTAGTTTTGCTTCGGTAAAATCGCTACCCACTAAGTCAGCAAAAGCAAAGTACATATCTGTTAATGGAGCATCTCGTAGATAAGAATATCTGAAGTTAGTATTAGACTTGGCGGTTAACTCAGTTAAATCGACGCCGTAATTATGTAGTGTAATTAATATTTGTCCTCGTTCTGGGCTTAATCTTAATTCTGTAACCAACGGAACCGGGTCTTGGGCTAACAATTGTCCAGAAGACCCGGAGAGTAACTTCGAATTGATCATCTCACCAGCCCACAATGCTAACCCAGAATCACTACCACCCGCAGAAAGAATCGACTCGACAGATGTTTCCTCACTGTTGACCCAACGATATGGCGATAGTGCATTTACCAATCCGATAATGCGACTATATAGACGTTTACTAAGGCAATAAGTGTCGCCCCTCTGCGCAAGAACCGGATACTGTTCCGGTGCACATACTTTTGGATCTCCACTTGTTTCTTTCTCGATAGATCCAACAATAAGGGGGAACAACTGAAATAGTTGATTGTTACGTTGAGACTCCACCAAATAGCTATCAACGATCGCTAAGTGGTTCTGCAAGTCTAGCTTCTTATTCTGTTCAAAGAACAGAAAATTGGCGTGTAACGCTAGGAAGCCACCTACTCCCAAGGTTAATACGATGGCTGGACGTCCGAAGAAGACATAACGAAATAGTGCGCCCCATGCCCCCATTTTACGATTAGCAGTCCATTCATTATTTACTGTTGCACGATATACATTTCGAAAAACTTCCAAAAGGCGGTGTTCCTGCCCAACTATTTCATCTTCACAGTTTTTTAACCGTGAGTCCAAGGAGGATATTTCATTAGTGTTTAACGATGCTTCAGAGTTATTTGTTCCATTCATAGCGACTCCTTTCCCTACTCCGAGAATTCGACTACATATATATAATGCCGCATTAAGGTGTGAGCAACGCTGCCAACAAACTTAACCATACCACCGAAAACACAGAGCAAAACGTTGAGAATCACTCTTAAGTACTTTGTTAGAAAAACTAGAATACTCGTACATCTCCATCTAAAAAGGTATTGGAAAAACTAGTACTCTTAGTAACATGATCCCCAAATATGGTATCGTACTTAAGAAGGACAAATGTTCCTTTTGTGAATGAATCAAATCTACAACTTTGATTTTCTAGCTTTCCACACAATTTTTCTTGTAAGGCAAAGGGGAGTTTTTCTTCATTTGAAACTGTAAAATCTACCAAATCTTCTGGTGACGAACTTTCACTAATTTCTTGCACATATTTAGACAATGGTGCTATCGGAAAATCATGATCCTCACCAGAACGAATGATCAAGTTATCTATATGATACTGCTTACGAATACTATCTTTTGAAATGATTTCTTGATCTGTTCCTTTCCAGAAAGTGGCAGTTACATTTTTAGCAGACACAGTAGAGCCATTTTTAACAACAGCAACCACGTAAGGTTCATCAATTCCCCAGTAATTTTTTAGTTCGATAGATTGAATTTCTATTTCTGTAGGATTCTGGTCTTTAATAAGAGCTTCACTATTTTTCATAGAACTAGGTGTCTCAGGTGGCAATACGAGCTTATTTTGGAGGTCTCTCCAGACATCCATTTTACAATTAGCCGACTTGTTGACAATTGAAGCAAGATCTTTTTGAAGGACACCTTCATATTCATTGCTCTCGTATTTTACCGCTCCTTCTAGTCCTAAATCAGCTAACTTTTTTACTATGCCACTCACCTTCGCTTTTGCTTCTCCAGTAAGTTGTACACCTTCTGTTCCTCCTGATAACGGAACATTGTCGCAAAGTTCTTTTGCTGTAGTGACTATTAAATTAAGTGCCTCTTTTTGTTTATCTAGTTCATAGCCGTAGCTACTCCAAGATAGTGCCATTCCTGTAGCTAAAATACTGATTAATGAAAATTTCAAATTAAACTCCTTTTCTAATATTTGTATATTGTGTGAGCTAACTCTAGCCAAAAGTATGCATGCTCAATTTCACCACGCAATAATGTGCTAAGCACCTCTGTTAACCCTATGAAAGGCATGGAATATAACAAACATAACCATGGTGAATGAGTGTGGAGATCTCAAAAATAAGCAACTGATAACATGCGCATCGAGTTGAATTTAAAAAATGTGAAAGAAAGCGGGTTTGGGGGGATGCAAAGGATCATGAGAGCAGCTTGCACAAGCATCAGCTCAAGGCGTCGTAACGCTAAAGTAAACTCTATAGCTTAACCAAGCGTTCAAATTTTATATAAATATACGCTTATAGTTTAGCTCTATTTAATTCAAACATTTACTCTTAAATAAGTAATTTTACGTAAACAAATACCTTCTGTTTATCGAGTAAACATCATCGTAATAATATTTCCACCATTTGATATTTACGTTATTAGTTTACGTTGAAGATAATAAAGAAAAGGCCGCGTAAGCGGCCTGATTAGATTGAGTAAAACCTTAGCCACCCCTTATACCACCTAATGCGTAGCACATATTCGGTTGGAGCATGATAGCTTTACCATCAAGATAGCAGAGCTCGTATCGGTCTGAGCTTGGAAGCGAGCTATTCGATGAAAATACAAATGGCGAAAACAACAAAGCTAAAGAAATAAATATTCCCCTCATATTACCTCCTATATTTATTCAGCAATTTAAATATAGTCAAATAATATTAATATTACTTATTTTTATTGCTCTATTGGTTTTATTACTTTACAAGGGTTACCCGCTGCTACCACATTAGGTGGAATATCTTTTGTGACAACACTACCTGCGCCCACCACACTGTTTTCTCCTATAGACACGCCCGGACAGACGATAACACCACCGCCCAGCCATACATTGTCACCAATCGTGATAGGCGTACCGAACTCTACGCCCTCTTCCACTCGACCTTTAACATCTAATGGGTGACCAGCGGTGTAGATTTGTACATTCGGTGCAAACAATACGTTGTCACCGATATGGACTTCCGCTACGTCTAGCACAACGCAATTAAAGTTAGCGTAGAAGTTTTTACCCAACTTAATGTTGGAGCCATAATCACAGCGAAACGGTGGCTCTAAAAAAGCACCTTCGGAATCTGGAATTAAGGTGTCTATTGCATCGCGCCATTCATCCGTATCAGGAATGCTATTGTTGAGCTTTTGCAGCACTTTGCGACATTCAATACGCTCGCCATAAAGTTGCTTGTCCCATGCATCATAGGGCTCACCAGCGAGCATTTTCTCTTTTTCACTTCTCATTACGCACTTACCTTTAACCACAGCACATCATAGGCTGATAAAACAATCTCATCGCCGAGGAAATGCTTTCCAGAAAGCAGATCCTTCGTCTGTCGAGTGCCCAAAATATCGCATATTGACGCTGGGATTGTTTGCTCCATTTCACCAAAATTGCAGAGAGCGAGAAGTTGCTCACCCTTTGCGTTGGTTCGGCAGTAAGCAAAAAGTTGCGAACGATAAGTTTCAAGAATTTCAGTCTTTGCATTACCCAATTCTGGATGAGATTGGCGTATTGCCACCAGCTGATTTAAATCAGTCCAGATTCGGTTTTGATACGTGCCTTTTTCTCTGGCTTGTTCAATCGCCTTATCGGTAATCGATGGGCGGTTCACCCAACGTGCGTCATCGCGTTTGAATTCATCACCTAGGTAGCTGTGGTCATTTAAAATGCCGAGCTCGTCTCCCTGATAAATCAACGGAATACCACCGATGCTAAGGTTGATACTGTTCAATAGACGAATACGTTTAAGTGCAAATTCGATTGCTTGTGAATCGTCGGCTTCAATCGCTTTTTCTAAGCCCGCTAGAGATGCTAACGAGCCGCACACTCTACAATCTCCCGTAGTCGGGTTTTCTTGAAACGGCACGCCCTGAGAGAATGAACCCTCAAACTTGCCGGTGTAAAACTGATTTAGGAAGCGGCGGTGATCATAGCCGTTAATGCCAAGCTGCTCAGCTACAGCATCGTCAAACGTCCAACCAATATCATCGTGACAACGAATGTAGTTCACCCATGAACACTGGTCTGAGATCTCGAAGCTTTTCTTTAGAGACGCTGTCAGTAGCTTGGTTTCACGCGTAGCTAAGCTCTCCCACATCAGCGCCATCATTAATGGGTTGTAGGACAACTGACATTCTTGTTTGTCGATATACTGTGCCACTTCATCTGGGTGCACAATCGCTTCTGATTTGAACAACACAGCAGGCGCTGCGATCTGCAAACAAGTGTTGAAACACTGAATCAAGGTGTGTGCCTTCGGCAAGCTCTCACATTGAGTCCATTTCTCTTTCCAGATGAACGCTAATGCATCAAGACGTAACCCTTCACAGCCGATGTTGGCGAGGAACAGCATTTCATCGGTAATGGCGTTAAACACCGCTGGGTTTGAATAGTTGAGATCCCATTGGAAGCTGTTGAATGTCGTCCAAACGTACTTCTCTACATCCTCTAAGAATGTAAAACTGCCACGGCGAACGGTCGGGAAGATCTCGCGACAAGTTTGGTTGTACTCATCCACTTCCTTTTTATCGGTGAAGAAGTAGTAAAAGTCTTCAAACTCGGGGTTACCCTTACGTGCTTGCTCTGCCCAGTAGTGTTCATCTGAGGTGTGATTGAACACGAAATCCAACACTAGGCTAATGCCTTCATCACTCAACGCCTCAGCGAGCTGCGCCAGATCTTTCTCCGTGCCCAGTTTGGGATCTACCTTGCGGTAATCAGACACTGCATAGCCGCCATCGCTGTCACCTTCCGGCGCTTTGTAAAGCGGCATCAGGTGCAGATAATTGATACCAAGTGACTTGAGGTACGGGATCTTCATTTGCAGATTTTTCAAATCACCAGCAAACAGATCCACATATACAGCCATGCCAAGCATCTTTTCACTGCGATACCAAGCTGGATCTTTAAGTCGTTTCTCATCAAGGTTCTTCCACTTACGTTTACGACCAGAAAAGGCCTTGGCAAGCACTACCACCAGATTTTGTAGGTGCAAGAAAAAATCATAACGCTCGCCATAAAGCGTGTGCAGTTGCCCGACTAAGGATGGAAAATGCTGCGCCAGACGTTCAAGAAACACCTTCTCGTCTTTTTTAGTTAGCTTTGGCAGCTCTACTGAATCAAGCACTTGTTGTAGTGCTTGCTTAGTTTGTAATTCGTTTAACATGTTTTCTCTCCTGCCAAGCTAGAGACTTGAACGTTGCGAAGTGCTAGCGAGCCGCTATCCACGCTTAGAGCGACACTTGCTTGCGTCTCTTTGGCATAAACAAGGTTGGTAAAGCTGAATTGGCCAGCGTTGATCAGTAGCTCGACTGAGCCTTTGTCTATCAACACTTCGACTTGGAATTTGTTATCAATCGGTAAAGTCACCCGATAGTCATGTGGGAAGTGCTCATCAATCCGTTCAGTGCCAAACTGACCACGGCGCACTGATCGCACCTCAACCCCTTGTTCTACAAGAACAAACTCAAAGTAAACCGGATTATCTTGGTAAGCATTCAAGTGCAACGTTTGTGTATCTTGTAGAGCCACATCCGCGCTGAACTTCATGGCTTCTTGTTGGCTGTAAAGACTAATCGCTTGTTCGTCACTTGGCTCTGGCGTTTGCACATCAAGACTTAACGCCTGATTAAGCTCTTTGACAAAGCGTTGCCCTACACGTAACCCTGCTTTACCTTCAAACAGGAACAGCTCACGAGGCATAGCCATCGAACTGCGAAACTCTTGGGTTGGTAACTCAAGCGAGTACTGATGATTACTCATCCATGTACTGACGATACGGCGGCCATCTTCAACTGGGATATCAGAGAAAGACTGAGTCGCGTAGTAATCACGACCGAAATCGAGCCACAATACGGTCTCAGGATGGTTATGATTCACAAAGGTTTCACCATCAAAATCACCAATGAAGTACTGTGTACCTGCACCGCCACAGTGTGCGCCCTCACCAATGCCAACCACCAGCACCCAACGTTTTTCTTGCAAGCCTTCGATCGGCAGTTCAAACAAGTCTGGGCATTCCCAAGGGCCTTTGCTATGGGCACCGTGGCGGTAACCAAACTCGCTCACCAAACGCCAGTCCAATAAGTTAGTTGAACGGTAGAACTCAATATGTTGACCGCAAGACACCACCATCACCCACGCTTGGCTTTGCTCATGCCAAATCACCTTAGGATCACGGAAATCTGGGTTACCACGTGCAGAGATGATCGGTGCTCCATCAGCGTATTTTTTCCACGTTAAGCCATCTTGACTATAAGCAAGTGACTGCTGCTGAATTGGGTCTTCCATTTCAGTGCCATCAGCCAATCTCACTTTGGGTTGAATAAACGACGTGTAGAACGCCAATAAGCCTGGTTTGCCCGCCTCGAATAAGCCTGAAGTGTTATGCCAATCAACAATCGCACTTCCCGAGAAACACATGCCAGATTCATCGGGATAGAGCGCTGGCTCAAGCTCTTGCCAATCAATCAGGTTGGTACTGATTTTGTGCCCCCAGTGCATTGGCCCCCAAACGGTGTCGCTCGGGTAATACTGGTAGAACTGGTGATAATGACCATTGAAGAACACTAATCCGTTTGGATCATTCATCCAACCCGAATCCGGTGTCATGTGAAGGTATGGGCGGTATTTTTCTGTCATTTTCCAACCTGTAAAGTCGTTGAATACGTCTGGGTTTGGTTCAAAAAAAGGAGCCGGACAGGCTCCAAACGGACTCAAAGCTGCCAATGTCAGTCCAAAACCAGAAATATTGATTGCAGTGGAAACTCTCCTCCTGAGCATCAGGAGGAGAGGTCATTTTAGAAGCTGTAGTTCACGCCAATCAGACCAAATGGCAGGGTGTTTTCGCCGTCTTGACCATCGCCGAACACCACATCAACTGTTTTGTAGCTGAACTCGCCAAATACGCTCCAGTTTTTCGAAATAGGATAGTTAGCCGAAGCACCTAGCTTGACGTAATCTTCAGAGTGTAAGCTTGCACCAGTACGGTCATTTTCTTTATCGAACTTGCCGATTTCAGCGAAGAGAGCAGCGCTCCAGTGACCGAAGCTGTACCACATCCCCGGTTTAATGATGGTTTCCGTTTCAACTTCTTTATCGGAGTCACCTTTAGCATCCCAAACACCTTGCTGGTAGCGGAAGTTAATCCATGCCCCCATGTTTTTCGCGATCTTGAAGCCAAAGCCTGGTTCTAGTTCGTAGTAGTCAAAGTTTCCGAGGTTTTGCTTAATCTCGACGTGATACAGAGCGTAGCCATGAAAATCTAGCCAATCGTTAATCTGGTATGAGCCAAATACTTTACCTTCAGGCGTGCTTCGCTTATCCGCGCTTTCCTGAGCGTATTTCACACCCCAACCGATGCTGCCATTGTCAATGGCGTAAGATTTATTCAGGTATATCTCTGTAATGTCATTCACTCCGTCATGATCGGCACTAAATAGCTCTCCTGAGTAGTTAAACTCTCGAGCCATGTAGAAGCCAAAGTCCACACCCGCCCAGTCTTCGTGTCGGAAGTTGCCATTCGCTAGTGAGTATTTGACTTTGCCGCCATTGTTCAGCACTTCGCCGTTTTTGACTTCTTTCCACTGCTCGATTTCAACGTTGGTGCCAATCGTACCGTGCAGTTTGCTGTCTTCACGTGGCTCAGCATTCAGTGCTGTTAACAACTCAGCTTTCGAATACTCGTTTTCTAGCGCGCTCAGCTTGGCTTTCAGCTCAGCTTCTTCAGGGTTAATTTTTTCGTTGGCGATTGCCACGCCGGAAATTGTTAGTGCAAGAAGTACAGAGGATGCCACTACTGTCTTTTTCATGAGGTATACCTTATTATCTCAGTGTTACTGTCTGTCCCGCGCCAACGGGATAGTTTTTTTGATGCCTGCGCCAACAGGCATTAAGTGCACATTCAAATCAGTCGAAAGCTGAATTTTGAATGCAGTAATCCAGAGCCCGCCGCCAAGCGGGCTTTTTTATTGTTGTTATGATTTAGGGGTAACTAGCTGGCTTGCTGAATTTGCGGTGGAAGCGTTATCAGGTCATCAATGGTTTTACCACGCTTAAACGCCAGCCCTTTGCTATCGAAAAGATGACACTTCTCAGCAGGAATTCGGATATTTAGCCTTTGACCGATTTCAACGTGGACAGTCCCCGGCACACGCACCAAGACTTCCTGACCGCCACGAACCAGTGTGGTGTAAAGCAGCGATTCCGTTCCCAGACGCTCTAGACCTTCAACAATAACGCCCACTCCCTTCTCATCGAGGTGGATATCTTCTGGTCTGATGCCCAAAGTCATTAGCGCGCCCTGAGTTGCAGCAGTCGCGTCAACATCGGCTTCAAATGTGTAATCACCCACTTCTACCCTTGCCTGATCGCCAGTCGCCTCAACCAATGTTGCTGGCAGCAAGTTCATTTTCGGTGATCCGATGAAACCGGCGACAAACAGAGTTTGTGGGAAGTAGTACAGCTCCAGAGGCGAGCCGACTTGCTCTACCACACCGGCACGAAGGACAACTATTTTGTCCGCCAGCGTCATCGCTTCTACTTGATCGTGCGTGACATAAATAACCGTCGACTTCAGTTTCTGGTGATATTCCGCCAACTGTAGACGCATGCGAACACGCAGCGAAGCATCTAAGTTTGATAGCGGTTCATCTAGCAGGAACAGCTTAGGGTTGCGCACAATCGCTCGGCCAATCGCCACACGTTGACGTTGACCGCCTGATAGCTGACTAGGTTTCTGCTTCAACAGGTTAGTCAGTTCCAGCATTTCCGCTACCTGGCGAACTGCTGAATCAATATCTTCTTTGCTTTTCTTCGCCAGTTTCAGGCCGAAAGCAATATTTTCGTAGACCGTCATATGCGGATAAAGCGCATAAGATTGGAACACCATGCCGATGCCACGGTCTGTAGGCGAAAGGTTGTTCACCACTTCACCATCTAAGCACATCTCTCCTGATGAAATCTCCTCCAAGCCAGCCACCATACGTAGCATGGTTGACTTACCACACCCTGATGGGCCAACGAATACCGTGAACTCTCCGTCTTCAATGGTCAGGTTGGCATCCTTGATGATGTGTGCACCATCAGGATAGATTTTATTGATGTTCTTCAGTTCTAAACGTGCCATTGTTCTACCTACGTCTTTAATGAGGGCGAGCAAGCTCGCCCATTGTTATTGTTGCTACAGGATTTCAGCCAAAGTCAGCTTGGCAGTATCATCGAAGCGCCATGTCGCGTGACCAACACGGTCGTTAGGACCAATACCGACAACACGCATTCCCGCTTCTTTTGCCGCATCTACACCTGCTTCTGCATCTTCAACCACGATGCACTCGTCAGCGTTTACACCGACTTGACCCGCCGCGTGGATGAACACGTCCGGCGCTGGTTTAGAGCGCTGCACTGACCAGCCGTCACCAATCGCATCAAACAGAGGCGTTAGGCCAAGGCGATGCAAGATAGGACGTGCGTTCTTACTTGCTGACGCCAACGCGACTTTTATGCCACGTGCATTTAGCTCAAGTAGAAACTGCTCAATACCCGGTAGAACGTCTTTTGCAGAAATCGTATTCAGCAGATCCACGTAGTAATCGTTCTTTCGCTTCATCAGCTCTGCAAACTTCTCTTCGCTGATCTCTTTACCGTTCAGGATGATGTTCAGAGACGCCTGACGAGACACACCACGCAGCTGTTCGTTGATTTCGCGGTCGAAGTAGTAACCTTCTTCGTTCGCCATACGTTGCCACGCTTGGTAGTGCAGCTCTGCGGTATCGGTAATGACGCCATCCAGGTCGAAAATGAATGCCTTACACATTGAAAGTCACCTCTGTTGAATCGATAACTCGTGGCTCGCCTGCAACTTCGATGTTTAGCGCTTGGCCGTTGAATTCAGGGCGTTCAATACGAACTTGCTCTTGATCTACCGTTACTTCCAAACGCTCACCTTTCCAGTAGATTGGGAAGTTCAGGCTGTCCCACTCTTTTGGAAGGTTAGGGTTAATACGAAGGTTGCCACCTAGCATACGTACGCCACCGAAACCGTAAACTACACACTGCCACATGCCGCCAATAGACGCCGCGTGAATACCGTGATCAGAGCTCTTCATGTTCTGGCCGATATCGATAGATGCTGCCTGTTGAAACAAATCGTAAGACAGCTCTGGGTTACCCACATCAGACGCCAATACCGAGTGCGTAGATAAGCTCAGCGATGAATCGTGTAGCGTCTTCGGCTCGTAGTAGTTCCAGTTTGCTAGCTTAGTTTCAAGGTCGAACTTATCTTCTTGCTGAAGGAACAGCACCATGATGTCCGCCTGCTTAGAAACTTGCATCTCGTTAACCTGCTCTAGGTTGTAGTCTTGGAACAGACCACCAACGAATGGCTGCTCTTTGTACTTAGTCAGGTCAATGATTTCTTTCTGCAGGTAAGTGTCATCCTGTGGGATAACCTTATCTTCTTCACGTGGCTGTGGCAGATAGATGTTGTCTACGCGCTCTAGCCACATCTTGCGAGCTTCAATTAGGTTTAGCTTGTCAGAAAGCTTAGCCAGTAGTTCTGGGTTAGACGTTTCTAGATCTTCGTAGTAACGAATCGCCAGCTTGATGTTCTCTACTGCCATGTAGTTAGTGAACGCATTGTTGTCGATGTGCTCTTTGTACTCATCAGGGCCGATAACATTGCAGATACCCCACATGTCGCGATCTTCTAGCCACTCTAGACGGCTAGTCCAGAACGTTGCTGTGTCGAACATGATCTCGTAGCCCATGTCGTCCATGAACTTCTGGTCACCTGTGATTTGGTAGTACTGCCACAATGCGTAAGTGATGTCACATGTGATGTGCTGCTCGATAAAGCCAGACCAGATCTTGGTCGACTTGCCCGTGATGATGTCTACTGCACCCCATACTGGCGTTACTTCTTCACCCGTTAGCGCTGATTCCCATGGGAACTGTGCACCGATGTAGCCGTTGTCTTTTGCTTTCTTACGAGCGCCGTCTAGCGTTTTGAAACGGTACTCAAGTAGGCTGCGCGCCACTTCTGGCATGGTGTAAATAAAGAACGGAAGCATGAAGACTTCTGTATCCCAAAATGAGTGGCCTTTGTAGCCTTCGCCAGAGAGACCTTTCGCACCGATACCGAAACGAGAGTCATGCATTGGTGTAAAGATGTTCAATTGGTATTGAGCAAAACGGATCGCAAGTTGGTCGAAATCGCTACCACCAATTTGAATGCTCATGCCTGCCCAACGTTTATCCCACTCTGCTGCACTCTCTTCTAAAAGCTCATCAAAGCTGCGGTCTGCATTGTTTTTAAGATTAGTCAACGCATGGTCACGCAGAGCCTGAAGTTCGTAGCCTTCAACATCGAACTGCTTATCGCGAGACGTATGCACCACACCAACTTTCTCTGTGCCGAACGTTTCACCCGCTTTCAGGTCGTGGTGGATGTTTAGCCATACTTTACGGCGGTCCATTTGCAGACCTGGATCAATCTCAGTTTCCTGACCATCCACAAGGTAGCGGTGAGATGTTAGGAATACAAAGTCTACTTTGCTTTCTGTAGTGTGCTGCAGAAGCTCGATAAAACGCTTGTCGTAAATACGCTTTTCACCTTCGTGGAAGTGCTGTGCGCCTGAGTTAGAAAGCTGCGCGTCCACACCAGAGCGGATTTCGATTTTCGCATCGCTGTTTAAAGCTTTAACTTGAACGTCGAATGCCATTAGATGAAGGTTTGCTTGCGAGAAGAAACGGCGGAAGCGCATTTCGAAGCTTTTACCTTCTGTGTTTGTCCAAGTGAATTCACGGATTAACTCACCGTTTTTCACGTTTAGACGACGAGAGTAGTTGCTTACCTCGCCTGTTTCTAGGTGAAAACGACGGCCATCAATGAAGATTTCAATCGCACTCATGTCTGCAGAGTTTGGCAGCTCGGTCACTTCGTCTGCGTCAAACTTGTTGTAAGTACCCGCAACAAAAAGGTTGCGAACCTGTCCCACGTATTTTTCTTCCGTTGCACTACGCGCGCCCATGTAGCCATTTCCTTGGCTCATTACTACTTCACATTTACCTTGGAAAGCTGAGTCAAAAGCCGTCTCTTCAACGATCCAGTTTTTTAGTTCGCCTTGACCAGCGTTGTAGTTCATAAACATCTTAAATATCCCCGAAATTTAACCTTTAACAGCGGAAGAAATGTCGTTACCCACGAAGTAACGTTGGAAAACCATAAATACAATTAGTACTGGGATTGTTGACAGGAAAGCCCCCGCCAAGATCAGGTTCCAGTCACCTGCTACGCCATAGGCGTTACGTAAACTCAATAGACCAACGGGAAGCGTGAATGCATCAGCTGGGCTGTTGATCACCACCAGTGGCCAGAAGAAGTCGTTCCACGCACCTTGGAAACCAAGGATGGTCACCGACAAGATGGCTGGCTTCGCCAGTGGCATAAATACCTTCCAAAGAATCACAGCGGGGCTTGCACCATCTACGATTGCCGCTTCTTCCAGTTCTTTCGGAATGTTCTCGAAGAACTGTTTCATGATCAGGACCTGACCCGAAGCAACGACCGCCGTAATGACCGCCCATGGCGTATTCAATAAGCCGATATCTTTATAAATTAGGTAGTTAGAGATGAAGGTTACTTGTCCCGGAATCATCATGCTGAACAACATGAAAGCAAACACAGCGCGGGCACCAGTGAACTTCAATCGAGCTAAGGCATAACCAGCAGTACATGCAAAGAACAGGGTCAGAATGACCTTACCAATCGCAATGAAGAACGAGTTGATGGTCCAGCTCATGAACAGGCTCTTACCGGTCTCTAAACTGACTGACTCGGTGTACACGCGAACGTAAGACTTAAACACGTAACCAATCACACCCGGTGCCGCGTTATCCCATGCAGCAACACGGCCACGACGTTCCATCTTGCTTGGTGCTAGTGTGCTATCAATCAGAACCTGCCCGCGCGGCGCTTCTATCGTCAGTGGTAGCGTTGCAATCTCAGGACCTTGACCTTGATACTTGATGGAAAATGCCCACGTTTGGCTGTGGCCTTGCTTAGTAAGTTCACGGCGACCACGTTTTTCTATAAACGTCACGTTGTCATTGGTGTCTACCAACACTGGCTCGCTGACTTGTGCGTAATCAGCAGCAAAGTCGGTCACGATAGCCGCAGCCATACCTGTACCAGGGCGACGACGTGGCACTTCAATTTCAGGTATTTTCAGTTCCTTGCCGTCTTCCACCGCGTAAGTCACGGTGAAGTTCACTTCTGCGCCCGGAGCGAAACCACCGAACATTGGCGCATCGTTACCTTCTTTACCGAGCTGGTAAGCCGCGCCCCAGTTACTAGGTTGAACCTGAGCAAAGTTGAACTTAAATGGCTGCTCCAACGGGTCATCTTTCAGACTCGCCAAGAACGCCACCACGAAGGTCCCTAACATCACTGTCGCCACGAGTAGTAAGGCACTGTAAACCCAGGCTACTTTTGCCCAGCGACGACGCGCTTGAAACTTTGAAATCTCTTCCATAGATGCCATAGGTTTTGCATCCTCATGGTTGATTGCTGACATTTGGTTAGCCATCTGCTTTCTCCTTCACTCCAAAGATTTTCTGCAGATAAACCACTGCCAGCGTGATAAACGCCAATACCAATGCCGCTGCGCTTGCCATACCAATTTGCGGAGTGCCACCTGGTGGGAACGCATTGTGATATACGTAGTACGCCAGAGTAATACGAGACTCTAATGGTGCTGCCGAGCCAAGCAGTGCCACTTGGTCAAACATCTGCAACGTACCGATAATCGAGAAAGTCACGACCACGAACGTCACCGGTGCTAACTGAGGAATCGTAATGTTCCAGTGCTGCTGCCATTTGTTTGCACCATCAATATGAGCCGCTTCATAAAGCTCACCCGGAATGCCTTGTAAACCGGCTAAGAACAACAACATGAATGTTGGAATCGTGGTGTAAATGTTCTGAATGACAATTGCCCACAGAGTCAAAGGCATTGGACCGACGTTATCACGAGTATTTAGCCAGTTGACCTCAACCACGTCTTTCGTCACTTCAATCCAACCCACTGCACTTGCCACAAAAGTCGCGACGCCCGCAATGATGAAGGAAAGTATCGCCCATGCAGGGTCAAACCAACCAACGGGCAGACCTTTCATTCGGTCTTTCGTCACCAAAACAAACTGAGTCACAATGGCCACAAGCGCAAAGCAGCTCAGGTGCGGGTAGTGATTGACAACATCCGTCACAAAGCCATTTAAGTAACCGTTCTTTTGGTAGAACCAAATGAAGATCAAGGTGACAGCGGCACTCGACAAAATACTCGGTAAGTAAAATGCCGTTCTAAAGAAGCTTTTGGCACGAATTTTTGAGTTGACTAAAATTGCTAAGCCGAGTGCTAAGACAGTTTGCACACACGTTACAATCAGAGAAAACCAAACGGTGTTAGCCAAAGAAAGTAAAAACAGATCATCGGTCAGCAGCGCTTTGAAGTTTGCCAGACCGACCCAGATTGCATCGCTGAATAAGTCGTACTCAGTAAAACTGAAGTAAACCGTTCTAACCAACGCGTAAAGAAAGAACACCACCAAAGTCAGTACAAATGGCCCAGCAAGGAGCCATCCATAAACTTGTTGGCGTAAACGTAAAGAGTTCATCACTCGCCCCGTTACTTCGCTGTCAGTGCATCGTATTTCGCTTGTGCCATTTTGATCGCTTCTTTTTGCGTCATCTGACCAAGCAACACTGAATTCAATGCTTCGTTAATCGGAGTCATCCATGCCGTGCCGTAATTTCCAAATGCGAATGGCTCTACATTTCCTTCAAGAGCACCATCAAACACTTGTTTTGCAAGTTCATTTTCTGCCTTCTGCTGTGCGAAGAACTCTGATTTACCAAGAGCTTCACGACTTGGCAGAGCAAGGCCTGAATCCAATACCCATTCCTGCGCTTTCTGGCTCGTCAAAATTTCTACCGCTTTTTGCGTTGCTTCGACGTTCTTACCATCTGCGTTAACGCCCCAAGCGACAGTGAACAATAAGTTGCCGCGTTCACCACTCACTGGATCTTTTGGCATCAAGGTCGTGCCGTAAGGCAGGTTCGGTGCCTTATCGCGTAAGTAGCCACTTATCCAGTTCCCTTCTAACGCAATAGCCGTTTCTTCGGTACCGAAGCAACCACCACCCCAACCCTGACCAAGGTCCGTTGCCAGAATGCCCACTTTGTCTTCTGTTACTAATCCAGTGTAGAAGTTAAATGCACGTTCGAAGTTTTCATCCAGAATGGTTTTGCCTTCTTCATTGAATGGCTTCCAACCAGTTGAGAGTGCAAAAGGCGCAAAACGGGCATAATCAGGCATGACACAAATGCCTGATACCTCATCCGCTAAAGCATCTTTCACATCAAGAAGTTTTTTACGTAAGTCTTCCCATGAATCTTTATTCGTTGGATAAGCAACTTCCGCATCATCAAAGATGTCTTTGTTGTATTGCAGTGCAATGGTGTTGAAATCTTTAGCGACGCCGTACTGCTTGCCTTCGAGAGTAAACGCGGAGTTTAGGCTTGGAATAATGTTAGTACTGACTTTGTCGAGTTGTGGCGCATTAACAGCAACCTTACCCGAGCCAACTAACGCGTTGGCCATTACAACATCGATGTAGAAAGCATCTGGCGCGGTTCCTGCGGAAAGAGAGTTAGTGATGAACTGAGAGAAATCACCTTCCACAGCTTGATACTTAACAGTAAGCCCTGCTTTCTTAAAATCTTCGGTCAGAACTTCGTTCACTAACTTGTTCAGAACCACAACATCGTTACCACCCCATCCGGCGATGGTCACTTCTGTATTTGCGACTACTTTTGCAGAAAGGCCAGCAGCAAGTAGGGATACTGCTAATATTGTTTTTTTCATCGTGCCCTCAAATCTCGTTTCTTTAAATCTGAGAGTATTATGCGCATTTTACGTAAGCGCTTACGTTAAGTTGATCACATTACGCTTTCATGACGTTTAAGAATAAAAAAAGCATGACTTAAGTCATGCTTTTTGAGTGTTCTGTTAATTATTTGATCTATTTTTACGTCGTTTTACCCAATTTTAAGCCTACAGGAACGATAGAACCTACAGGTTGCTCTCGCAAAATCGCTTGTTCTAGCATGCTCGCTACGCGTTCAGCAATTTTATCCGTATCTTGAACAACGGTTGTCAGCTCCTTCGAGATCCCCGGTAATCCGTCGTAGCCAACTACGGAAAAATCTTCAGGAATCGAGTAACCACGGTCTTTCAATGCCGCAATCACGCCCAAAGCGGTTTCATCACATTCACATACAAAACCTTGATAACCTTCAAGCTGTTTACGTTCCATTTGCGTAAAGAAGCGATACGCCGCGATTTCTCCCAACGGTTCTGCACCAGTCCGTAGCTCTCTGACAGGTAAAGCGTTGCTTGCCATGACGGACATGTAACCTTGATGTCTGAACTGATAACCATCGCCATAAGTGGTTGGTGTGACAAAGCAAATATCGGTCAGACCTTTATCTACAAGGTGTTGTGTCGCTTCTCGACCACCATTGAAGTCATCAGGTGCAACCCAAAACGAACCTTCACTCATCCCAATACAAACGAAGGGTAATTCCATTTTTTTACACGCTTCAATTCTCGGGTCGTCATTTGTGATACCAAGGAGCACCGCTCCGCCAACCTGTTCAAGCTCTACTTCGCCAAAGCTGACTGGTAAAAGATTCCGACCTGAATTACGAATAGCCGCCGACAACGATGGCCAAAGCATTCCGAGGTAACGAGACGCGTAAAAGTCATGTGGTCCCAGAGAAATAGCAATTGTATTCTTGTGGCTGCCGGTAAGTTCTCGCGCCGAGGTACTAGGGACGTAACCCAATTCTTTACATATCTCGAGTATTTTCTTTCTCGTTTTCTCGCTAATCCCGGGCTTATTATTCAAAGCTCTACTAACAGAAGCTATTGATACACCAGCGATTTTCGCCGCTTCATGTATCGTAGCTTTCTTGAGCTCTGCATCTGTTTTTGGTGCACTCACGGCGCTCTCCTACCACAAAACGTAAATTTTACGTTCATTATCTGAGCCCCAACGAAAATATCAAGGATGATTTACGTAATTTAAGCTTGTTGTCATAGAAATAATCAATACGCTCAGTTATTAAACTTGGGGCTTAATGCAATTAAAAAGCCCGCTTCAATAGAAGCGGGCTTGAGTCTTAGCGACGTTTTCAGGGCAAATTAACCAAAGTCACCAGAGATGTAGCGTTTCGTGCGGTCATTATCTGGAGCATGGAAAATCTTATCGGTTTTGCCAAATTCCTCCAGCTTACCAAGATACATAAAGCCGGTGTAATCAGAGATACGCATGGCTTGCTGCATATTGTGCGTAACAATAACAATGGTGTACTTCTCGCGTAACTCAGTAATCAGTGTTTCAATCGCAGCAGTGGCGATTGGGTCGAGAGCGGACGTAGGTTCATCCATCAGAATCACTTCTGGCTCCAACGCAATCGTACGTGCGATACACAAACGCTGTTGCTGACCACCAGACAAACCATGCGCATCAGCGTCCAGCTTGTCCTTCACTTCTTCCCATAAATGAGCACGCTTGAGTGCTTTTTCTACACGCTGTTTAATTTCATCTTTAGAAAAACAGCCCTGAATCTTCAGGCCAAACGCCATGTTCTCATAGATAGACATTGGGAATGGCGTCGGTTTCTGGAAGACCATACCGACTTTAGAGCGCAATTCATTTACATCGGTGTCTTTGAAGATGCTCTTACCATCCAGCAAAATGTCCCCTTCCACGTACTGATTGCCGTAGAGGTTGTAGATACGGTTCATGGTACGCAGTAGCGTCGATTTACCACAACCCGATGGGCCAATCAGCGCCGTCACACGGTTTTTGAAAATCGGCATAGAAACCGATTTCAACGCTGCGTCTAGGCCTTTGTTGTAGAAGAAGTTTAAATTTTGGATATCCATGCGATGTGTCGGGTTCGACACTGTTTCAAGAGATACCGAGTTATCAACCATTGTATTCATAGACGATCCGTTAAGCGTGTTGAGTGTTGCCGTGTTCATGCTTTTCTCGCTTTCAGTAACTGCGGCAACGACGTCGCCAATACATTAACTACCAAGATAAATGTTGTGATGATCAGTGCGCCTGCCCACGCCAGTTCTTGCCACGAGGCAAATGGGCTCATCGCAAACTGATAGATGGTAACCGGGAGGTTCGCCATCGGTTTGCCCATGTCTGTCGTCATGAAGCTGCTGTTTAGCGCAGTAAAGAGTAATGGCGCTGTTTCACCAGAGATACGTGCCACCGAAAGTAGTATCGCGGTAATAATACCTGGTGCTGCTGCGCGGTAACTCAACTGAGTGATCACTCGCCACTTCGGCGCCCCCACCCCACTACCCGCTTCTTTTAGCGTTGGCGGAACTAATCTCAGCATTTCTTCTGTTGAAGCAACAATCACTGGCAATGCCAACACAGCCAGCGCAATCGCGCCCGCCCAGCCGGAATAACCGCCAGTCGGTACCACAATAATCGCGTAAACAAACAGGCCAACCAGAATCGACGGTGCACTCATCAACATGCCGTTGAGAAAACGCAGTGATTCGGCAATCTTGTTGTCTGGTTGTGCTTCTGCAAGCCATGTCCCTGCCAGAATACCGATTGGCGTAGCGATCAGGATGCCTAATCCTGTGAGCATCAAGCTACCAATAATAGCGTTTTTAAGCCCACCCTCACTACCTGGCCCAGGAGTCAGCTCCGTAAACGTCATGATGTTTAGCCCTTTAACACCTTCTCCAATGAGTGTGTAAAGAATGCTGGCTAAAACGAAGACGCCAAACGCTGCCGACAATGCACAGAACACCAGAAACAGTTGATTCTTGAGTTTTCTCAAATTCATTATGAGTTCCTCAGAAGACGACGAGCAAAGCCCATAACAAAAAAGGTAATGATGAACAGAACGACACCAAGACCGATCAATGATGCAATATGAATCGGGTCTGTTGCTTCATTGAATTGCTGAGCAATCGTTGATGAGATTGAACTTGCTGGCATGAAGAACGAGAACTCAATACGGCTCGCACCACCAATGACAAACGCGACCGCCATGGTCTCACCCAGCGCTCGGCCTAAGCCAAGAATGCCTGCACTGACCGTTGCATTCTTCACTTTCGGGATAAGCACTTTAGTAATCACCTCGAACGGTGTTGCACCCGTTCCGTAGGCGGCTTCGCGCAGAACATCCGGAATCGATCTCAATGCATCTCGCGTCAGAGACGTCATGATTGGTAAGATCATAAACGACAGAATGATCCCCGCCGCTAAAAGACCAATACCAATCGGTGGTCCATTAAACCATTGACCAATCAATGGAATGTCCACCAGATGCGTGCCAGCCCAAAGCTGGAAACCCTCAGAGAACCAAGGAACAAACGCGAACAAGCCCCACATACCGTAGATAATACTTGGTACAGCTGCGAGTAGTTCAATAGCTTTGCTGACTGGTTGGCTTACCCATTTTGGTGCCAGCTCGGCAAGAAAGATTGCAGTACCTAGTGCAATAGGCGTTGCGATAACAATAGCGATGAATGAAGTGACCAGCGTGCCGTAAATCGCCGACGCTGCACCGAATTGACCCCCAATAGGGTCCCAAATATCTCTGAAAACAAATCCCGGACCAAATTCTTTAAATGCAGGCCAACCACCTTCAATTAAAGAAAGAACAATCCCCGTCAGAGTAATAAAAATCAATAAAGCGCTGGCAAAACTCAGTTTGCTGAAAATTGAGTCGCCATCGACTTTATTTTTTAACGTTAATGCTGTCATAACAATTTAATCAGCCCCACCAGCCGAGCTGGTGAGGCATAGGTTCATTAGTGAATGATCGTTTTACCGTCAGATTTCAGACCTTGCTTCCAAGTGTCGTTCACCATGTTCACAACCTTGGTTGGCATCGGGATGTAATCGAGTTCTTCCGCAGCTTTACCTTGTGTGTAGCTCCATTCAAAGAACTTAACGATTTCTTTCGCTTTGCCTGCATCAGCCTGATTTTTGTGCATTAGGATGAAAGTCGCAGCAGTCATTGGCCATGAGTGTGCACCCGGCTGGTTGTTCAATAGCAAGTGGTAGCCCGGAGCATTATCCCAATCCGCGTTTGCAGCCGCTGATTGGAAGTTTTCCATCGTTGGCATCAGGAAATCACCGTCGTGCGCTTGCATCTGGGTGTAAGCAAGATTGTTTTGCTTGGCAAACGCATACTCAACGTAACCAATTGCACCACGCGTACGGTTTACGAAGTTCGCAACCCCTGCATTACCGTTGCCGCCGATAGTGGTCGCTTTACTTGGCCATGTAATGTCTTTACCAACTCCAATTTGCTCGTGCCACTCAGGGCTAACTTGGTCAAGGTACTCAGTAAAGTTGAAGGTTGTGCCTGAACCGTCTGAACGGTGAACCACATAGATAGGTTGGCTTGGTAGCTCAACGCCTTTATTGATGGCTGCAATCGCTGGGTCATTCCAGTTCTTGATGTTACCTAGGTAGATGTCTGCCAGCACTTTACCTGTTAGCTTAACTTCACCGGCATCGATGCCAGGGATGTTAACAACAGGAACGATAGCCCCCATTACCATTGGAAATTGAATCATTCCTTCTTTTTTCAGCTCTTCGATAGTCAGAGGTGCATCCGTCGCACCAAAATCGACGGTTTTTGCTGTGATCTGACGGATACCGCCGCCTGAACCAATCGCCTGATAGTTGATCTGAACGCCCGTTTCCTTTTGGTACTGCTCAGCCCACTTAGCGTAGATAGGGTGAGGGAATGTCGCACCAGCGCCGTTAATCGTCGTGTTGGCAGCTACGCCAAAGGATGCTGCCGCCAGTACTGAAGTCACTAGAGCTGATTTGATGAATTTCACAATATATCTCCGATATAAATAAGCAAATGGTAGGGCTAATTAAAGTGAAATCTAATTAGCCCGTATTAGTTTTAGTGTTCAAGTAAAACTAAAGATATTGAAATAACTTCAACAGTCGATCGATGCTGACCAATCAACAAAGCGGAGATTAGAAATACAATGTGACAGATTTATTAAAAAACGATGTCAACCAACTAGTCGTGAATAACAATTATAGAAACCAAATATAATTTGATAAAAAAACTTCACAGAATATTCTTAGGCTAATTCAAAGTGTAATAAAATATATACTCAATGCTATTTATAAAACGCTTAGATTAAGCATTGATGAAGAGTTCATGCTCAATTAAGATTAACCGATGGACATGCTACTCATCTTCAAGATCTACCTGCTGTACGGGTTGGCGTTTTTTGCCATCTTCTTTGCGATCCTGTTTCGCAATCTTAAAAAAAGCCGTATTGCCATTGCCTCCGCACTCCCCACGCTGGCGTTGTTTGGTCTAATTCATGGTTTTCACGAATGGTCTGAACTGTACCTAGTCCTTTATGAGCACGATTTTCCCCTCACCCGCGATTTACACATCTTCATGGTGTTTAAACTTTGGGTTTCCTACATCGCATTGGGGGCGTTTGCTTGGAAAATGCTCGATCTTACCCGCTGGCGCTATACTCGCGTACTCAAAGGGGGCACGCTTGCGGTCGTAACTCTGTTTGTGTTCAGCCTGTTTTATCGCTACGGTCACAACGAATTTGCTGTTTATCTCAACAATACTGCGAACCAAATACGCTGGGTATTCGGTCTAGGCGCCGGTGCTTTATCCGGTTTTGCCATGATGAGCTACGCCAACGTACTGGAAAAAGAAGGCCATGGCGCCTCACTGCCATTCAAGCTTACGGGCCTAGCTCTCATCTTGTATGGTTTCAGCGCTGGTATACTGACTGTCGATTATGGTCTGTGGGTACTGATATTGCGTACCGCTTGTGCACTCGCCATTTTGGTCACGCTTTGGTCCGCTTTGCGGGTGTTTGATGATGAGAAAAACAAGCAAATCGAAGCCGCGATTCAACAAACCCAGCAGGATGCCAAACTTAAAGAGCTGGGTGAACTCACCTCTGCGGTTGCCCATGAAATAAAAACCCCGCTCAGTAGCGCAATGATGAGCTGCGATTTACTCGAGAATAGCTTGCCTGAAGACGACACTTATAAACGACACATCTCGCGTATTCGTCAAGGCTTGGAACGTTCAGCGGAAATCAGTCACGAAGTACTGAACTACGCCCACCACAAACCAATTGAACGTGAAAATGTGTGTGTTGCAAAAGTCATTCAGTCCGCGTTGTCGCTGAATCAATATCGCCTGGAAGGCTTCCAAATAGGATTAAGCCTTGACGAGACACTGAGTGTCACTGGCGATGCTGGGCAATTGGAAGAAGTGATGACCAATATAATCAGTAACGCAATCGACGCCAGCCAAAGCCACAAGCAGCTCTACATCGAAACGTATCAAGATAAGCTTGTGGCCATACTTTCCATTTCTGACTGGGGTACTGGCATGCCTCAGGAAAAGCTAGAACAAGCTAAGACCCCTTTCTTTACCACCAAACCGCGAGGTGAAGGGACTGGGATGGGCCTTGCTATTAGCAACCAAATCATACTACAACATGGTGGGGAGCTGCTGCTCAGGAACTCCAAGAAGAGTGACCAAGTCACCGGCCTCACTGTGGAAATTCGTTTACCTAGGAATATCGAATGACATTGAAACTCCTGCTAGCCGAAGATGATCAAGAACTGAGAGAAGTCTTGATTGAGGCACTGACTCTAGAATCTTTTGAAGTCACGGCTTTCGACAACGCAGAAGATGCTTTAGACGCCGCCTCAGAAAACCCTTTTGATTTGGCGCTATTTGACGTTGTTATGCCTGGTATGACGGGAGTTGAAGCGCTAACCGCCTTGCGCCGCCTCCACCCTAATATCGGCATAGTGATTACCACAGCTTTTGCCACTGTTGATGTCGCTGTCGACGCCATGAAAAAGGGCGCGGATGAGTTTCTGACCAAGCCGTTTAATTTGCCGACATTATCGGTGACATTAAAACGTGTTCATGCCGAACGTTCTCCAAAGACACCTAAACAGGAACGCAATAACGATCTGATTTTCAGTGCATTATCGAACCCGATACGCCGCAGTGTCATCAAACAACTTAAAGTGCACCGCAAACTCAAATTCATGGATTTATGTCGTGTGGTTGGTATTGAGGATCACACCAAGTTTAACTTCCACCTCAAGCAACTGGTTAACAGTGGTTTGGTCGTGAAAGAGGAAGGGAAAATTTATTCTCTCTCCCAACTAGGGTTACAAGTTCACTCAGGGATGTTGCAGTAAATTACAATACGCTTTAGAACAGAGTCTCAGATTGCAGCAAGGATGCTCTTCTCCACCAATATTATTTTTTTATTTCAGAAACATCGCTATTTCATTGCCAATAAATAAAATCAATAAACAAGATTTATATTAAACTCTCCTATTTATCACAACCAACCAACTCAAACGCTCAGGGAATATATTTAATATGATTCATCTCAGAACCAATCAATAATCCTTATGCTATTCAACCAAAATAATAACCGTGATATTCATGTTTGAGCTCAAAATAAAAACTAATGAAGGTCGTTATTTTAGGTTAATAGCCAATAAGCAAAAAGTTAATATTCCATTTCTATTCTCAGATTCACATTTTACTGAGGATAGAAGGCTATGCTGCTTCCCAAACGTTTCGCTTCATTATCGTTTAAACGCTCTTTTGTGACGATATCACTTATTGGTCTACTCATAGGTTGTGATGAGGAGGTCATTGTTGAGCAAGATACTCGCGATCTTGACATTAACCCACGAGCGACCAACTTCAATCTTACTATTGGTATGGATTTCGATAATCCGCCAACAGGCTCTAAGGTGAGCCCGCAGAATGTAGGCAAGACATACCCTGTTACTATCGAAGAGCTAGGCTCTCTACTAGACGTCCCCTCCTTTGACGGCTCAATAGCGAAATCATTGACTGGCCTTAACGCGCTTCGATTTTCCGATCTAAGAGCGTCAGAGCACAGAACCGTCAGCTTCTGGTTTAAGCTCGAAGAAACCCAGCCGGAGCAGGAAGTTCTCTCACTAATGAACGGTTCACACGGTGAAGCGAGAAGCCGAGAGCCCGTCTTATTGCTGAATACACAAGACGACACACTAGAGCTATGGCGTAAGTACGAAGGTACACAAATTCCAGATACTCAATTACCGAGCCAATTGTTTTCTGGAGTTAAGGTTCCCCGCGGAAAGTGGGTACAACTCACTATGGCAAGCAACCAACACTCAACCAGCGTTTATCTCAATGGTGAGCGAGTAGCGACAGGCGCACCAATTGCTTTGGCTTCTATGCACCTCGCGTTCGGGGCAAGTCCAGGGTATGACAGTCACTTGGAAGACATCCCTTCTGCTGACGTTGCAATGGACAACATTCGTGTCTATTCACAGGATATGGGAGCACAATATGCCAGAGCACTCTATCGCTATGATTTAGGCGAAAGACGTACACTGCCAGTCAATAACCCTGTTCCGTCCACAGGGGTTACAGGTGTGAGCAGTACAGACACGCTGCTGCAATGGTCGCATCCTGATGAGTTTAAGGCACAGCAGGACGTCACTTACAAAGTGTTGGTTTCTGACCGCTCAGATTTCTCGAATGTACTGTATGAGTGGACGACAACAGACAAAGCACTTCAGACCCGCAGTTTGCTGCCAGAGACCCAATACTACTGGCGAGTTGATGTTGAGTCCTCTTCAGACAAAGTAACCGGAGACGTTTGGCAATTCACCACAGAAGCGGCGAATCAGAACCCGGACGAGCTGACAACCATGTCATACAACATCTGGCAAGCAGGGTCGGCGCCGGATCCTCTGCGTAGCCAAGAATACGTTTATGAACAGATCATTCACTCTGGTGCCGATGTTATCTTTATGCAGGAAGCTTATGGTTATCAGGAGGCATTAGCTAACCGCCTAGGGTTTGAATACAGAACCTCCGGTGCTAATGATAACCTCGCGATTTTCAGTCGCTACCCGATTAAGGAAACCTTAGGCAGCTGTAACAACCACATTTGTGGTGTCAGAATTGATATGGGCAACGGTAAGCTTGTAGACGCTTATTCAATCTGGCTAACTTCAGGCGACGACATCGTCAACTTGTTACCGGATCCTGCATATTCTAATCAAGAATTGATCACCAAGGATGATTCAGCGAGAGCACAACCGCTCGAAGGCATTCTGACGCAAATCGAAAAAGACTCTGAACAAGGCATTCCTGTCATTATTGGGGGGGACTTTAATACCTTGTCCTATGTAGATACAACGGCGGAAACCAATATCTTTGGTCGCGGTAATATCGACTTACCTACCATGAGAGTGGCAGATAGCCACAACTACGTTGATAGCTATCGCGAAGTAAACCCAGATGTTCTACACAATAAATGCATCACATGGACACCCTTCTTCAAAGGCAATTCAGGTGCAGGGAGAATCGATTTTATCTTGTATAAAGGAGATAATCTGAGTGCAGAAGAGAGCTACTGCCTACTGGATGATGGCCATAGTGAGATGCATCCGTCCGATCACGGCGCTGTAGTGACTCGATTTTCAATTTACTAATCGACACAAGAAAGCTGGCTTCACAGCCAGCTTTCCATTGGATACTTAACCCGACTTTTTAAGAATTTCAGCAATATGAGTTAATCCACGGCTCTCAGCGTGTTGCAGAGCACTTTCCCCCTGGTTGTCTCTGATATTGGCATCGGCACCATGTTTTAAAAGCTCTTTAACTATCATCTGATAGTTTTCCGTGTCTTTACCCAGTACCGCCACTTCCATTAATGCTGTCCAGCCAAGGTCATTAACATGATTGATGTTTGTCCGGCCATCTTCGAGCAAAATTTTAACGGTTTCAAGGTAACCTTTCTCAGCAGCAGGAATCAAAGCTGTGCCACCGTAATGATTGGTCGAAGCAAAATCGATGTCATACTTTAATAGCTCAACCAACGCTTTATTTTTGCCTTTAGCCCCTGCCATTAGAAACGGCGTGTAGTTAATATCGTCATAGCGAGAACGTTGTTTGAGATCGGCCCCTTGCTTGACCAACCAAGCAATCATTGCAGGATCATCATTTTCTGTCGCGATATAGACGGCCGTTTTTCCGTTGCTAGACAACGTATTAACACACTGCTGAGGGTGCTCTGAAGCGTTTAGGCGGGCGATGTTGCCAAAGGAAACGCTTTGAAAAAAGTCACTGCAGTCGGCAGATAACGCTGGCGAGCTAAGCAGTAGCGCGGCTAAAGCAAATGGTGTTCTCATCGTTTCTCCTTACGATACGTCACTTCCTTCATTTCTGATGAAGTTGATCCCTTAAATAAGTTTAGACAAGCGCGATAAAACAGCGATCAGAATGCTATTCTAGTGCTTTGTAGATTGAGCGGTATGAGCATAAAAGTCGATGTTGCATGCCGCTGGGAAACATCTGTATGGGAGCAACATCTCATCGCTCGCACTCGACATTAAGAGAGATATTCACGGTGATAATCAGAGCCCTAATCAACCATTCACAACGAATTTGGTATCTTTTACAATAAGCCCTGTTGCTCTTCTCTCTTGGAATTCACGGATGAACACCACGCACCTAAAAGCGCTCCTTCTAGCTATCGAAACAGGCTCTATTTCCGCAGCAGCGCGAAAGCTCGGCAAAAAGCAGTCTCAAGTTAGCCAATGGATCTCCGATCTGGAGATTGATCTTGGCGTCAGTTTCTTTGACCGCACAGGAAACAAAAGCACGCTTAGCCAACAAGGTGAACAACTGCTTCCATCACTGACTCATACACTGGCACAGCTAGAAAAGCTGGCTGAAAAAGCTTCCGCTTTGAGCGCAGGAGAGCCTACAACAATTCGTATTGGTATTGAGCATTACGTGCCTGAGGCCCCTTTGTTAAATGCCATTCAACAGCTATTCCTATTACCTAACCTTCATGTAGAAATCTATCGCGATGAACAAACAGGCTTACGAGATGCTTTACTTAATGGCGAAACCGATCTTGTTGTCCAGCATGAGTCAAATCAGCTCCATCAGGACGATGTGGAATACACAAAGTTGGGCAACTATCTTGAAGGTCTGGTATGCCACCACTCTCTCGCTCTTGCTTCTGCTCAGCCCATATCGGTGGATGTATTAAGCGAGTACAAAGAGCTAATTTGGGGACAGTTAGGTGACGAAGAAGGCGAAGGATACAGTCCAGATTACGCGGTAATCAATGACCTAACCATGTTAATCAAGCTACTCGAAGCTGGACAAGGGTTTGCTTTTCTCCCGCTCGCTAATATCACTCAGCAAATTCAGGATGGTACGTTGGTTAGATTAACGTCTGAATTTGAACAAAGTGAGATCCCCCGACGGGTGGAATTAAGTTGGAGACCGGGATTGACTCTCTCTAAAACAGGTCATCAGATCATCGAGTCACTGAAGCAATGCCACGAGTTTCTTGCTTAATCGGAGACTAATGCGTCCCACCAGTCATAAAGGTATAACGCAATATAAATTGGCACCAAAGCCCAAAGCAGTGGGTCGTCGTAAACGTTTTCTGTCGTGCCAATCGTCGCGACGGCCAACATCATCAGCTCTGAAATACCTATAAAAAGCAATGCTTTAGTAAGATGAGCAAGCAAGCGATGGGATTGCTGATGGATATTGGTTTTCTGGTACGTAGCTTCAAATACTCCCACAATCGCAGCCGCCATCAACAGACCGACCACCGCTAAAATGGACGACTGATTGCTTCTATCCATCTCCTGCATCGCATCAAACGTCAGCTCAAATAACATGGGCACCGCTAACATTAGAATGAATGCTTGTTTAACAGCAACTTCGGCTAAAAATATCGGTGATTTCAACACGCTAATCCCTCAAAATACAACGCCGCACGTTTAACGTGCGGCGTTGTGACTTATTCGTCGATGTCGTAGACGATTTGACCGTTAAGAATCGTCATCCATATATCTGTCTTTTTGATTTTCTCGGCAGACAATTGGGTAATGTCACGCGACAAGATGGCAAAATCCGCCGCCTTACCCACTTCTATTGACCCTGTAATATCATCAAGACCTAAGCTTGTTGCCGCATTGATAGTATAGGCGTCTATCGCATCTTCAACACTTGGCAGGCCCGTTTTCCCCATGATTAGGCTATTGGCAATGCCCACCAGCGGGTTGATGTCGTGTACATTCCAGTCACTGCTTAAGGAGACGTTAGCCCCTGTGTCGAAGATGGCTTTCAGGTTCATCAAAGCACGTGTACGCTTGGCTCCAAGAAACGCTTCTGCCCATTGATGATCATGATAAGCAACGTAATCAGAGCCGACTTGAAAATCCGCAGTCACATTCAATTTCGCAAAACGTTCTACATCTTTAGAGTTCACCAACTCAACGTGTGTCAGTGTGTAATCCTTTGCACCGCCTTGCTGACGCATCGCTTCTATAGCATTGAGTGATTCACGAATCGCACCATCACCTATCGCATGGATGTGGGCACCATAGCCAATCTTATCCAATGCTTTGAGCCACTCTTCCATCGCCTCGGGTGGGATGTAGTTGATGCCGTAAGGCTCATCTGGGATGTAAGTATCCAGATAAGGTGCAAGCGTCTTCGCTGTCCCATTAACTAAAATTCCGTCACTGTACATTTTGACCTGATCCACCAGAAGTAGCTGAGATTTGTCCGTCGCTAATACCTCAGACAAAAACGATAACTGCGGCTGCATTGAATCCGTCGGGTAAATCCAAGGTCTTAAGGAAACACGCGCAGTGAGGTCACCCCGTTTCTCGGCTTCCTTCCATACTTCATACCACCCACGCTTCCAGTAAAGTCGGCCATCACCGATGGTCGTAATACCGTGTGAGCGAGCTTCATCCAAACCAGTCATCATACCTTCGTAGCTTTGATCGAATTGCTCTTCAAGGCTGTTCCACGCTATCTCCATCACGATATCGCCGGCGTTATCCAACAAGATACCATTGAGCTCGCCTGTGTATTCGTCTTTGAGAATCTTCCCGCCTTGCGGCTCTGGCGAATTCTTGTTGATCCCTGCTTTTTCTAGTGCTGCAGAATTGACCCACATTGAGTGCGAAGTTTGCTCCATGATGATGACTGGCTGATCAGGAAAGACTGAATCAATGACCTCCAGAGGCGTACGTCTGTTGTCCTCTGCCAGTAATGCCTCGATCGAGAAACCGTAGCCCATCACCCACTCCCCTCGACGCGCGTCTTTACGACATGCTTTCAGGTAAGGGATTTGCTCTTCTAATCCCGCATCCATACTCAGCTCACACTGGCCTCCTGCTTCTGATGCAGCCTCGAAGACATGGTTGTGATTGTCGATAAAGCCGGGCGCAATAAAGCCACCGTCTAAATCTATGGTTTCCGTCGATGAGCGAGTGAAGCTCTGCATGTCTGAGGCTTTGCCTACGTAAAGAATTTTACCTTTCGAAATGGCAATTGAATCCGCAGTTTGATAGCCATAGATGCTGGCATTAGTTAGCACCATGTCGGCGGAATCCGCTGCGTAAGTATTGGCTGTCATAGTGAGACTCGCGAGTAGTGTCAGAGTGTAAGCGCGTTTCATTGGCTTGGTTTCCTTGTTATTCATCCCTAACGTTTCACAGTATAGGGGCTGTCTTAACGCACAGCCTAACAAGTCCTTGGATTTAGTGAAAAATAGTCACTATCAGAGTTTTGGGATAGCATTGATTGCCCTGAACCAATCCATTCCGTTCGACACCGTTACTCTTTTAAAATAAGACGATTGCCATCACCTTAAGCCTCGGCGCAGTAACAAGAAGTCGTGAAGATGTGGAAACCTTTATCAACCGCGTTGATGAGCAAATTTATCGAAGCAAAAGTGGTGGCCGAAATCAGTATTCATATACGGCTTAGTATGTAAAGATGCCCAGTGCGATATTCAAGGAGGAAAGATGTCAGACTACAGGGCAACTATTCGTTGGCAGCGAGCCGAGCACGAAAAATTTAGTGACAATCAATACAGCCGTGGGCACCAGTGGGAGTTCGATGGAGGTGTCAGTGTCCCCGCTTCAGCATCACCTCATGTGGTTCCATTGCCTTATTCGGTCGAAGAAAATGTCGATCCTGAAGAGGCATTTATTGCCGCTATTTCAAGCTGCCACATGCTGACTTTTCTGGGCATCGCTGCTAAACGTCGTTACGTCATCGACTCTTATGTTGATGAAGCCATAGGCATTATGGAAGAAGATGACAAAGGTCGAACCTCGGTAACGAAAGTAACCCTAAGACCTAACATCGTGTTTTCTGGTAGCAAGCAACCTGATTACGCCCAGTTAGAGAAGATGCATAACCTCGCTCATCAACACTGTTTCATCGCCAACTCTGTTAAAACCGAAATCGTGACAGAAATTCTTACTCCCTAAATCGCTGCTGATCCGACAAGAATTAAGGCGGGTAGAGATCCCGTGATGAGTGTATTCATGCTAAACTCTGCGCCAAACACAGGGTTTACCCCGCTTCACTATTCAGATTCAGAGTGTACAGATGCCATTCTCTAAGCTCGGCTTAAGCCAACCAATTACCGACGCCATTCAGCAACTGGGTTATGACAAACCCACAACAATTCAAACCAAAGCCATTCCCGTGGTTCTGCGTGGCGAAGATTTAATTGCAGCCGCACAAACAGGTACAGGTAAAACCGCCAGCTTTGTATTGCCAATGCTCGAAAAATTGAGTCAGGGCGAAACTCAGCGTAAGAAACGTATTCGTGGTTTGATTCTCACGCCAACACGTGAGCTGGCTGTACAGGTTGAAGAGAAGATTCGAGATTACGGCCAACACCTCGCTCTTACTTCACTTGCGATGTACGGTGGTGTGGATGAACAGGCACAGAAACAGGCCCTAATTGAAGGCGTTGATATTCTGGTCGCGACACCCGGTCGACTGATCGATATGTATGGCAAACGCGCCGTACATTTTGAGGAAGTAGAAATGTTGGTGCTGGATGAAGCCGACCGCATGCTCGATATGGGGTTTATTGACGACATCAACAAAATCCTTGACCGACTGCCAACCGATATCCAGCACTTGCTGTTCTCCGCGACTCTGTCGAACAAAGTTCGTGATTTGGCGAAAACGGCAGTACACGACCCTTATGAGATTTCCATCGCGGCCAACCAAGCGTCGAAAAAGAACATCGAACAATGGCTAATTACGGTCGATAAAGACAAGAAGTCAGCGCTGTTAAGCCACTTGATCAAAGAAAATGACTGGGATCAAGCGCTGATCTTCATCGAGACTAAACACGGTGCTGCGAAATTGGCTCAACAGTTGGAAAAGCGCGGTATTGAAGCAGAGGCGTTCCACAGCGGTCGTAGCCAAGCGGTACGTTCTAAATTACTCGAAGATTTCAAAGCTGGAAAAATCCAATACATGATCGCCACTGGAGTCGGCGCTCGTGGTATTGATATTGAAGGGCTAACTCGTGTGATTAACTATGACCTGCCTTTCCCTGCTGACGAATACGTGCACCGTATTGGTCGAACAGGTCGTGCGGACGCACAAGGCGAGGCCATCTCCTTTGTCTCAAAAGATAACTTCAAGAATTTGTGCATGATCGAAAGCCGACTCGGCCATCTGATTGAACGTCGCGAAGTTGAAGGGTTTGAACCGCGTAAACCTGTGCCTATTTCCATTCTCAATTATGTGCCTAAGCACAAGCGTCAAAACAAGGATTCATGATGAACGCACCTACCAAAATTCTCTTTTTTGAGTTTCTTACTCCACTGATCACTTCTGGTAAGAAAACCATTACCATTCGTGATGAGTCAGAATCTCATTACGTGCCGGGTACTCAGGTTGAAGTATTCACTTTGGAGAAAGACGAAAAAGTGTGTGAGGTGAAGATCCTAGCGGTAGAGCCCCTTCACTTTGAAGACATCAACGAGTTTCACGCTGAGCAAGAAGCGATTGAACTGCCAAAGCTTAAGCAGCTGATTCGTGAAATCTACCCCAACACCGACGAGCTATTCCTGATTACTTATGAGCTGGTTGATGCATGATCGACTTTGATTTTCGCCCGGCCACACCGGGCGATTTCGACTTCTTATTCTCTCTCAAAAAGAACGCAGAATACGAAGCGATAAAAGCCATATTTGGTTGGGATGAAGAAGTACAGCAGCGTATTCATCATGAAGAATGGCAGGAAGACCAGCCTACCATCGTGACTGTTGGCGGCCAGCCCGCTGGTAGCTTTTTGCTGCAAGATAAAGGCGAGCATCTGTATTTTTGTCGTTTCTTCCTTCTGGCCCGATACCACGGTAAAGGGATGGGAAGCAAAATACTGCAATACTGTATTGAGCTAGCCGACGCCCAACGTAAGCCGATCCAACTGTGTTATTTGCAAGGAAACCGTGTGGGCAGTCTTTATCAACGCTTCGGGTTCCAATTCACGTTCGAAGATAACGCTTTTGTCTACATGAAAAGAGAACCTCTCATTTAACTCTCATGTTCTCAAAATAATCATATATGAGTGCTTCGTAACGTCCATCTTGCTTCATATCGAATAATACTTGATCAAAGCGCTGGAGCAATTCGGCATGGCTGCGGTCTTTGGAAAATGCAATGTAGCTGGGCGTTGCTTCAATAGGAGGCGATAAAATATCAATGTCGCTATCTAGTCCTTCTCTGACCAAAATGCTTCGGGCACCAAATTCATTGTTTACCCAAATATCAGCGCGTTTTGTACGGACGAGATGAGCGCATTCGACAGTGCTGTTTCTCTGGAAAATAAGCCGAAAGCGACCCTCTTCTATCTTAGCATCCATTCGTTTTCCATAACTCACACCATTGACGACACACAAAGCGATTTTGGATACATCACCCGCTAAAATTTCCTCAGGTTTGTAGTCACTACCTTTAAGCGCCATCAAACTAATATTTTGGACGAAGAGCACATTTTGACTAAAATCTGCAAATTTTTCTCGCTCAGGATTTTTAAAGGCGGTGAAAATGCCATCCGCACGACCACGCTTTACCAGTGTAAGGGCTCTGGCCCAAGGCAATACGGTGATGTTGACTGGTGTTTCCAACTGATGGAACACATACCTCACTAGCTCTACAGCAACCCCTGAAACCTGCTGTCCCTGCATTTCTATATAGGGCGGGTATTCAAGTGTGACCAAATCAACCGGCCTTGCAGCACAAGGTTTTAGTGCCACTAGAGCAAGAATGATTGTTCCTAAACGCAACCACTTCATCCTGTCTCCTTCACATAAGCCAATGATTAAATGAGAAAGTTCTATGCAACCATAGAGCAATAACGCAATTGCATAACACTTAAGACCTTCTACACTTACATATCGTTAATATTAATATCACTAGACAATATCGTTTGACTTTTTACGTAAATCATCAGTTTTTGTAGCAGTTAACACGAGGATTCTATGGTTCGCTCTTCTTTAAGTCGTTTTCAATATTTCCCAATTCTCGCCCTTGCTCTTTCTATGGTAGTCGGTGGTTACTATTACGACAAAACCCTAGACAATTGGGTAACTGATATCGTCAGTAACTACATGTCTAATCTGCTTGACGACGTCTCGCATCAGATTCAAGAAAAAGAGCTCGACCTCTATGACATGAGCCAACCTGAAATAGACGACTTCCTCGATAACCTTTCGCAATCCAGCTTTGAACAAAGATTTACCATCATACACAGCTCGGGAGCCGTGCTGGGAGACTCACAACTTACCAATAGGGAGATTTCCCAGTTGGAAGATCACAGTAGCAGACCCGAGATAAGTGCTGCTCTTTCCGGTGAAACTGGTTTATCCAAACGATTTAGCCAGTCCTTAAACCAAGAGTTACTTTATGTCGCTAAGAAGCTCGAACTTCCTGAAGACGACCATGGCCACGACTCAACTTATGTTCTCAGACTCGCGATGCCAATGACTTCGCTTTATGCCATGTCCGCCGACCTCAAATTAATTGAGCACGCGCTAATGGCATTTTCGCTGGCCATTTTGATTCTCTTAACCTGGTTGAGTAACCGAAAAATCTACAAGCTTGTTAAAGAAGAAAGAGATCAACAGGAGTACCGTATTCAAAAAAGTACTCAAGAGATTGAGCTACTCCACCAACTCGCAAATATGCTCGCCGCTTGTAACAGCGTCAAAGAGGCACAAGTTGTCGTCGCAGACATCATTCCAAGAGTGCTAGGCAAAGTGAACGGTTGTGTTTCCATCATGCGTGACTCACGCAATCAACTCGAAGTTAAACTCGACTGGGGAGGAGAATGGCCCGCGAGTAAACTCTACGCCCCCAATGACTGCTGGGCATTACGCAAAGGTAAATACCACCTATCGAAAGAAAAACACCATAACCTCTCTTGCACCCATATGAGTAGTTCTTCCATTGAAGGGCTCACGTTGTGCGTTCCGCTAACCGCTCATGGTAATACTGTCGGCATGTTCCATCTCTATTTTGATGAACAATCTGAAGAAATATCCGAAGACATCAAACAACTCGCCTTCACGATTGCTGAGCATCTCGGATTGGCATTAGCTAACTTGAGCCTTCAAGAGAAACTGCGCTCGCAGGCGATGCGCGATCCGTTAACGGGGCTCTTCAATCGCCGTTACTTTGAGGAGATATTCGAAAAAGAATGGGCGAAAGCCTCTCAAGATGATTGTCCGATGTCCTTGCTGATGTTGGATTTAGATCATTTCAAACGTTTTAATGATAACTTCGGCCATGACGCGGGAGATTATGTTCTCAAGGAAGTCGCAAACTTGCTGAAACGCGAAATTGGCGACGAACACGTTGCCTGTCGTCTTGGTGGTGAAGAACTGGCGGTGATAAGCCCTAATTGCTCCATCAGCGAATCTATGGAGCTGGCGAACCAAATTGTCAATTCCGTCAGAGATTTGCATTTAGACATGAAGGGCTTATCTCTGGGTCAACTTGGTGTCTCAATTGGGGTAACGACCTTCCCAGATTTAAATACCTCTACCACCGAACTCATTAAAGCGGCCGATACTGCCCTTTATCAGGCCAAAGACAACGGGCGGAGCCAAGCGGTACATACTCAATCAAAAGAATATCTTAAACAGCTAGAGACTGGCGCTCACTCTGAAAGCAGAGACGTGCTACCACTGAAACTCTAGGGCTTCATCTTACTTACTCTGCTTGCTCCTATCACAGGAGCAAGCGCTATTTCCCACTCCATCGTTCGTTCATGTTTTATAAAGACCAACAACCACTAGACGACTGGTCTAATTTAATCTATAGTCCGCTCCATGAATGAAAAAACAAACGACACTCGCCAACATATTCTCAATGTGGGTTACGAATTAGTAGTGAACAAAGGTTTCACCGCCGTCGGTTTATCTGAATTGCTCAAAACTGCCGATGTGCCAAAAGGTTCCTTTTATCACTATTTCAAATCCAAAGAACAATTTGGTGAAGCACTTATTGAAGACTATTTCAGAAGCTACCTAGCTCGCATCAATGCGATTTTTAATGCTGATGAAGGTACTGGCAACCAACGTTTAATGGGGTACTTCTCACGCTGGTTAGATGTAGAAAATGGCGTCTGCAATGCCAACCGTTGCCTAGTGGTTAAGCTTAGTGCCGAGGTTTCTGACTTGTCTGAGCCGATGCGAATCACTCTTGCAAGCGGTGCGGGACAAGTCATTGATTCCATTGCTCAGTGCATAGAATCCGGTATCGAAGACGGTTCGATAAAGGTATTGGATGCGCAGCAAGTCGCGACCCAGCTATACCAACAATGGCTTGGCGCTAGCCTTCTAAACAAACTGGTTCAGGATCACTCACATCTTGAACGTAGCTTAGAGACCACTGAGTCTCTACTTAGCGCTTAAGTTACACATTCCCGTTTGGCTTATTAACCCAACGGGAATTTTTTGAAATTATAACTAGACGACTGGTCTAATAATAGGAAACACAATGACTAACAACGTAAACCGACGCATTGTCCTTGCTTCACGCCCTGTAGGGGCTCCTGTTACCGAAAACTTCCGCTTAGAAGAAGCGGAGAAACCGACGCCTGCTCAAGGTGAATTGCTGCTACGAAGCGTCTATCTGTCGCTCGATCCATACATGCGTGGCCGCATGAACGATGCGAAATCCTATGCAGACCCTGTTGCTATCGACGATGTAATGGTCGGCGGCACAGTGTGTCAGGTTGAAGTTTCGAATCATCCAGATTACCAAGTGGGCGAATGGGTATTGGCTTTCACTGGTTGGCAAGATTATGGCATTTCAGATGGTGAAGGCTTGATTAAAATGGGCATGAACCCATTACACCCTTCCTATGCACTGGGTGTAATGGGTATGCCAGGCTTCACCGCTTACATGGGCTTGCTGGATATCGGCCAACCTAAAGCTGGCGATACCTTGGTAGTTGCAGCCGCAACAGGCGCGGTAGGCTCGATGGTCGGACAGATCGGTAAACTCAAAGGTTGCCGTGTTATTGGTGTTGCCGGTGGTGAGGAAAAGTGTCGTTATGCTAAAGAACAGCTCGGCTTTGATGAATGTATCGATCACAAAGCAGAAGATTTTGCAGATCAGTTAGCCAAAGCGTGTGATAAAGGCATCGACGTCTACTTTGAAAATGTTGGCGGTAAAGTGTTTGACGCTGTGATGCCGCTTCTGAACACAGGCGCTCGAATTCCACTGTGTGGCCTGATTTCTCAATACAATGCAACGTCTCTTCCTGAAGGCCCTGACAGAATGTCAATGCTGATGGCTCAACTGCTGATCAAACGAATCAAAATGCAGGGCTTTATCATCTTTGATGATTACGCTCACCGCTATGAAGAGTTTGCAACCGATATGAGCCAGTGGCTTGCGGAAGGCAAAATTCACTATCGCGAGCATTTGGTGGAAGGTTTTGACAAGGCACCAGAAGCATTTATCGGCCTTCTTGAAGGTAAGAACTTTGGCAAACTGGTTGTAAAAACCAACAATCCACTATAATCGGAGGTCAACGTGATTAAACTGCATCACCTTAATCAATCTCGCTCCAAGCGTATTATCTGGCTGTTGGAAGAGCTGGGTATCGATTATGACATCGTACCTTATCACCGCGACAGCGTGACCTTTCTCGCACCACCAGAGCTTAAATCTATTCACCCTCTGGGCAAATCTCCGGTGATTGAAGAAGACGGACGAGTCATTACGGAGTCTGGCGCAATCACTGAATATCTTATCGACAAGTATGCGTCAGAAAAGCTTGCGCCAGCCAAAGGCTCTGATGACCACCTCGATTACCTACAATGGCTGCACTTTGCAGAAAGCTCTGCTGCCCTGCCGTTATTGCTAAAAATATTCGTGTCCAAAGATGGCGCTCAAATGAACTTTCTTCCGGATTATGCCGAGGTAGAGCTGCATAAGGTCATGAGTTATGTCGACCATCGCTTGGAAGGTAAGCGTTACCTAGTCGCCGATAAACTCACTGGTGCGGATATTATGATGTCATTTATTGTTGATATTCTGACTAACTTTGGCTTGCTTGAGCGCTACACCAATATTGCCCGGTATGCCTCACAACTTGCGAGCCACGACAGCTGGCAGACCGCCGAACAGCTTGAGAGCAAGTTCGGTTAACCACTCCTGTACAGGGTTACCATTCTGAGATGGTAGCCCTGCTTCCCCTTTAAAAATTCCCCTGTTATTTTTTCCTCTTACGCCATCAGTATCCATGAGATAGAAAACATCTATCAATAACATAGCCACAACCAGTTTTATAAAAATCCACTCGCCATCTATTCTCAATGCTAGAAAGTCAGTCCAATGACGGACATTCAATTAGACGCTTTGCCAATGGAAGACGTCTTTGGCTTTAAGCAAATAACGAATAATTCGATTGCCACCGACATAAGAAAAATCAAAGTGGCGACCGTGAATAAGCGACACTAAAGGAGCAAATCATGGAACACAAAAACGTGAATACTGGCGGTAAATGTCCTGTCATGCATGGCGGTGCAACTTCTTCAGACTCATCTAACGTAGCTTGGTGGCCAAACGCGCTCAACCTCGACATCTTGCATCAGCATGACCAGAAATCGAATCCAATGGGCCTGGACTTTAACTATCGTGAAGAACTTAAAAAGCTCGACGTTGAAGCACTAAAAAATGATGTTAAAGCACTGATGACCGATAGCCAAGACTGGTGGCCAGCAGACTGGGGACATTATGGCGGTCTAATGATTCGTATGGCGTGGCACTCAGCAGGCTCTTATCGTACAGGCGATGGTCGCGGTGGTGCAGATACCGGTAACCAACGCTTTGCTCCACTCAATTCCTGGCCTGATAACGCGAACTTGGACAAAGCTCGTCGCTTGCTTTGGCCTATCAAGCAGAAGTATGGCAATAAAATCAGCTGGGCTGATCTGATGATCCTTGCTGGCAACATGGCCTATGAATCTATGGGGCTGAAAACCTTCGGTTTTGCATTTGGTCGTGAAGACATCTGGCATCCAGAAAAAGACATCTACTGGGGTGCAGAAACAGAATGGCTAGCAGAAAGCGGTGGTGAAAACAGTCGCTATTCGGGTGAGCGTGACTTAGAAAACCCACTTGCCGCCGTCATGATGGGCCTCATCTACGTCAACCCTGAAGGTGTCGATGGAAAACCAGACCCACTGAAAACGGCTCAAGACATGCGTGTCACTTTTGAACGTATGGGAATGAATGACGAAGAAACCGTCGCATTGACCGCTGGCGGCCACACAGTTGGTAAGGCCCACGGTAACGGTGACGCTGCTAAACTCGGTGCTGAACCTGAGCGTGCAGAGCTAGATGAACAAGGTCTTGGTTGGAATAACCACACCTCTCGCGGTATTGGCCGTGACACAGTGACCAGTGGGTTGGAAGGTGCATGGACAACCCATCCAACTCAATGGGATAACGGCTTCTTCCATCTTCTGTTCAGCTATGACTGGTCTTTGCAAAAAAGCCCAGCAGGTGCATGGCAGTGGGAACCAGACAACATCAAAGAGGAAGACAAACCTGTTGATGTCGAAGATTCAAGTATTCGTCACAACCCAATCATGACTGATGCCGATATGGCGCTCAAGATTGATCCTGAATACCGCAAGATCTCAGAGCGCTTCTACAACGATCCTGCTTACTTCTCCGACACCTTCGCTCGTGCTTGGTTTAAGCTGACGCACCGCGATATGGGGCCAAAATCTCGCTACTTTGGCCCAGATGTTCCGGCAGAAGAGCTAACTTGGCAAGATCCTGTCCCTGCTGGTCAAAGCAATTACGATGTTGAAGCGGTCAAAGCTAAAATCGCCGCAAGTGGTTTAAGCGTTAGCGATATGGTTTCAACCGCTTGGGACAGTGCTCGTACCTATCGTAACTCAGACAAACGTGGCGGCGCGAATGGTGCTCGTATCCGCCTTGCGCCACAAAATCAGTGGAAAGGTAACGAACCTGAAAAGCTCGCTAAAGTACTTTCGGTACTAGAAGGTATCGCCTCTGAGTCAGGGGTGAGTGTTGCCGATACCATAGTTCTTGCAGGTAACGTTGGCATTGAGCAAGCAGCACGCGCCGCTGGTGTAGACATCTCCGTTCCTTTTGCTCCGGGACGTGGTGATGCAAGTGCTGCGCAGACGGATGTCGATTCATTTGATGTGTTAGAGCCTGTCGCTGACGGATTCCGAAACTGGCAGAAGCAGCATTACGCAGTAAGTCCTGAAGAATTGATGCTAGACCATGCACAGCTATTGGGTTTAACAGCACCAGAAATGACGGTTCTAATTGGTGGTATGCGTGTTCTTGGGACCAACCACTCTGGCTCTCGCCACGGTGTATTAACAGATAATGTTGGTGCGCTGACGAACGATTTCTTCGTCAACCTGACAGACATGCGATACACATGGAAACCAACAGGGCGTAACTCCTACTCTATTGTCGAACGCAGCAGCGGTGACGAAAAATGGACAGCAACCCGAGTCGACCTTGTGTTTGGATCTAACTCCATCCTACGCGCTTACGCTGAAGTCTACGCTCAGGATGATAACAAAGAGAAATTCGTCCGCGACTTCGTAGCCGCTTGGACCAAAGTAATGAATGCTGACCGCTTTGATTTGAAACAGTAACTTGCACTGACGCCCCACGGCTTTTGTGAGTCCGTGGGGTAACAGGGAATCGATCTGGACAGATGTTTAACTCATCAACAATTTGGCAAAAAACTGTAGGTTGCACTAGTTTTAAGTATGTAACAGCAGTTAAGAAAAGAAGCGCATATACGGCTTCACCAATCCATTAACCATAGATGTTACAAATGAGGAGAGTTGGCTATGAAAGGATTCGAATTCTTTAAGTTATTTGACACCAAAGAGCTGTTCATCTTCTACTGATACTGAGCAACCCGCTTGAGTCAGTACTGAAATCCATACGCCGATCGCTAACCTGCACGCATCGGCGTATTGTTTTATTCAGCGCTTATTGTCTTTTCGCCACCGCTTTCATCAGAACAGAAGTATCCATACGTCCGTAGCCATCTTGTTGTAGCTCAGCGTATTGCTCATCGACCTTCTTAGTTAACGGTAAATCAAGTCCGACTCGTTCCGCTTCTTTTAGGCAGAACCCTAAGTCTTTACGCATCCAATCAATGGCAAAACCAAAATCAAACTTATCTTGTGACATTGTCACGGCGCGATTTTCCATTTGCCATGAACCCGCTGCACCATGTTTGAGGGTTTCAACCACTTGTTCTACATCCAAACCAGATTTTTGAGCGAGTAGCAACGCTTCGCTAAGCCCTTGGAGAATACCGCCAATACAGATTTGGTTAACCATTTTACAGCGTTGACCCTGACCATTCTCTCCCAGCAACGTCATTTGTTTAGAGTACACATCCATCACTGGTGAGATTTCTTCGAACACCGCTTGGTCACCACCACACATAATGGTCAGCACGCCGTTTTCCGCACCCGCTTGACCACCAGAAACTGGCGCATCAATAAACTGATTGCCGTTTTCTTTTGCTGCTGCCGCCAATTCAACTGCTAGCTCAGCGGACGTTGTCGTATGGTCTACCAGCACGGCTTCTGCCTTCAATCCAGCAAGAACGCCATCTTCACCGTAAATAACACTGCGTACGTCGTCGTCATTACCCACACAAACAAACACAACATCACAATCCTGAGCCGCTTGTTTAGGCGTCTCACACGCAATACCTTGGTATTCCTCAGCCCATTTGTCTGCTTTGGTTTTAGTGCGGTTAAACACTTTGGTGGAATATCCGGCTTTACTTAAGTAACCCGCCATAGGGTAGCCCATCACACCAAGGCCAATAAACGCGACTTTCTGCTGACTCATTCTGATTTCCCTTTATGATTTTGTAATTAGGGACACAGTCTACTAAACATTCTCTCTTTGGTTTACTACAAATACTCACTATCCAGTTAAACAAGAGCCCCATTAAGGGGCTCAATCTCTAAAGACAACACTCATTTACACTTTGACCAAGTCTTACCTTTGTCCAAGGAACATTCCAACGAAGATGTACCATTGTGGTAATAAGTATTCTTCCACCAATCACCAATAGCATTTCTTGAAATTGAGATACCGTCGAATTTGTAAGGTGTTACAGCCACTTGAGAAGACTTGGATCTCACCCATGTATGTGCCCCGTAATCTGAGTCGTCATTGAAATCTGAGGATATATAACTTAGTTGATCCAATGTACTACGGCTAAAACTATCGATCTTCTGTTCAATGTTTACCCATTCTGGATACTTAGGATCGGGATGATAGCTAAAAATATGCTGGGCACGTAACATACCATCACGATAATTATTAACGACTGACACTTCCAAAGATTGGGTGAAATTACTTCCCACATTATTGTTTTTGCAGCTATCCCAATCCAGTTCTTGCGTGCTTGAGCTGTTACTGACACGGTAAGTTTTCAGAGAGTTGGGTTGAACAAGCTGCTCAATTGACTCCGTGATATAACAGCTGTAGCTGGCGTTATCTTCGTTGATCCATAATGAAGCATTCTTAGTGTAATCAAACCCTGCTTTCTTTTTCGTATTTCGCTCTGTATGGCGGGTTAATAGCACTTCGGTCTTTAAGTCTTCTAACACTTCATATTCTGTGTGTACCAGCTTAGTTTCAGTGAGGACCGTTTTGACCTTATACCACTTATCGACTTTTTGCTTTGTATCTTCGTCCCAGTACTTCCAGTAGTAATCTATGTAGGCTTGATGAACCCCTGAGTTCTCCAGTTGAAGTGCTTTGGTATCACTGTACGACTGTCTAATCGCGGGCATCATCTTCTGAGCTAATTCGTACAGCTCTTTGTTATCATCCTTAATGAAATCGCCGTAAATTTTATCTACTGCGATGTTGTAACGGGCCGCAATACGATGATCGTGCTCCTTCACATTTTGAATAACCTTTTCTTGGGTGTTAACAGCTGATCTCAACGCCGTACAACTGGTGATACCGCTTTCATGCAGATCTTCCTGAATTTGATTCCACAATACCGTCGTTAGAGGAGTTGTGGATTTTATCTCATGCTCAGAACTCAGTGTCATCGCTGGAGGAAAAACAAGCTGATACGGTTTACTGATAGGCGTATTAGGAGCATCTGCATCAATCGCACCGACAGGGACATTTACGACAATAGGCGCGTAATCAATACAATCAGAGTTGCTACCAGACAAGGATAAGCGATAGCTGCCCTCAGAATTAGTCACAGCACTCGGCTCGCCAGAGTCTAACTGACCGTTGTAGTTGATATCTAGGAACGCCGTCGCTCCAGAGATGTATCCATCAATAGCCACACCTTGAAGACTTCGTGTTTGTGATGAAGCGCTAGAGCTAGATGAGCCACCGTCGCCGCCTCCCCCGCATGCGACTATGCCTATAGAGAAGGGGACAACAGCAAGAAGTTTAAGATTCATTGCAAAATTTCCGATGAAAAGTGAAAGGCAAAAACGCGCCACTAAGGATTTAATGGCGCGTAGCGTTATAGCAGTGGTTAACGCATTGAGAATACTAACGGCTATACACTTGGAAAAACATGTAAGAAATGGAGGAAAATAGTGCATGTTTTTTCATTCAAATGGCCTACTTTCTCACTAAGCCCACTATTCTTAACTACTCATTGTTTTGTTGCAAAAGTGCAGCTGTAACCTTAAGTACTGTTAGTCTAGTATTGTTAAGAACCTTATCGTTATTGGTGAAAGGAGGCAGTGAACTTGAACATTGAGCCCACTCACCAAGTTGGCTTTCAGAACACTCATATACAGAGCGGCCATCATCGTAGTCAGTTTCCATATACCAATCTCCATTTGAGTCCTTTGTTGTAATCACTTGATACTGTAACGACTCATTTTGACCAAACACACTTTGCCCAAACTCAGCTTTCGATCTCACCCAACGTACTGAGTCGTGAGCCGAGTTTTCACTAAAATCGGTGCCTATATAGAAAAAACTTCCCAGCAAATTTCCATTAACATTATTCAAAGTAGGATCCACGTCTACCCATTTGGCATAGGGCGTATGTTGGTCATAAGTAAAACGATGCCCAGTAATAACTGTCCCTTGATCCTGACTATTATTAATCGCCATCACTTCTATGGTTTGCTCAAAATCAGCCCCACCAACATAATTACCAAAACAATCGTCCATACTGGACTCTTTTTTAATACCAGATTGATTGGTTACTTCATAAATAGTCATTGAATTTGCATCGGTAACTCGAGATTCCTCAATAGTTTCTTTAATTGTGCAATTAAATGAACGACTCAAAATAGACTCTTGATTACCCTCAGCTTCTCTACGCAGGCTGTACTCTCTTGTATAGGACAAGTCACTATTCTCGGCTGTGTGTGTCACAATATGCTCAAGCAATTGAGGGTCAACAAGCTCGCTCGTTACTTCATATGCTCTTGTTTCTACCTTTGAATCACTCTTTGTCACTTGAACTTTGTACCATTGGTCGTTCAGCTCGCCATTGGTATCCTTTTTACTGCGCACAATGTAACTAACGTATGCTTCTTCGGCTGCTGGGTTTTCTTGTCTCAACATTTTTGATTCACGATAAGACTCCTTGATTACTGGCATTAGTTTCTGTGTAAGCGCTTTTACTTCACTGTCATCCTCTTTTATGAAGTCACTATACAGTTGCTCTACACTAACGTTATTCCGGCTCGCCACACCGTTTTCTAATTCCTGAATGCTATTGTCTGTAATGCCTTGCAACTGAATCGCAAGTTTTAGGTCTGCACAACTACTCATAGCATTATCTTCTAGGTCCAGTTTTAGCTTCATCTCGTTCCAAAGCATGGAAGTCAATGGGGTCGTTGACCTAATTTCAGAATCTGAAGTCGTCATCTTTACTGGAGGAAAGAACAGCTGATACGGCTCTTCAATTGGATTGTTTGGATCGTCAGCATCAATGGCACCAACAGGTACATCAACCACGATTGGCACGTAATCAACACAATCTGCATTATCTCCGGATAGAGAAAGCTCATATCGACCATTGGCATCGGTAATACTCTTTGGTTCACCGCTATCAAGTTCACCGTTGTAGTTCAGATCAAGAAATGCAGTCGCACCTGAGATGTAGCCATCAATAGCGACACCTTGAATTGATTTAGATTGAAGAGAGGAGGGTGAAGTGGATGACGAGGTTGCTCCTCCGTCACCACCTCCACAGGCTGTCAAAAGTGTAGAAACAGTCGCGATAGTTATAATTTTGGAAGTCATGATAATAAGCCCTGACACATATTTCCTATGGGTAAAACTGCACCGCACAGAGCAAGTGCATCCTGATGTGTAATCATTGGTAACACGTGCCGATGGTATAGGCTTTGATAGGCATAAAACATGAAAGGGTTTAACGAAAACCATGCATGTTTTATTAACCATCCATTATCAACAAAATGGTATTAAATTATTGTTTTTCCTTATCAATCCAAAGCTTGTAGAACTCGCTCAGTCCAGATTTATTCGTTTCAACGCCATGAACTTCAAGGCTACGTGAAATCTTTTCTTTGCCATGGAACAGAGGCAAAAGCAGGTTATTGTCATACAAAGCCTGCTCAATTTTCCGCAATGAATAGACGTATAAAATATCGCTCATTGCGTGCTTCACTTGCTCATAATGAACATCCATTTCTGTTTGATCGTAAATGAATTTCAGGCCGGAGCTAGCAAGAAGCCAGTCATACAATCCAAACTCTTCAGGCTGCTCTATGACTTCTTCAATAAATAGAATATCGGCATGGCCGCTGACTGAACTTGGATTACTGATATCCTCTAACTCGAGAATTTCAAGGGTTAGTCCGGTTTCTAGAATTGTACTTTGTATCCACCCAGCGATCTTTTGCAGACAAGGAATCGTCAGTCGAGGCATGGTCAGTACTAAGTGTCCACTTAAGCGTGGTGGCGCGTCATCAGAAACACTGTCAAAGCAAGGCGCAAAACCTACATCATTAACAACAGTTTCTGAGTCCAAATTAGCTCGGCAACGACGTAAGTACTCAACAAGTTCAAGGAGGTCGTTTCGGCTGATTCCTGCATTAGGCCTTGTGTTGATGGCAAGGTAAGACAAAGCATTGATAGTACTCTCCTCACAATCTCCATCCTTATTGAAACTGATGCTGAAGTCACTCAGCTCTGAAGAAGAAGACAAGGTGATCTTATCTAGCAAGGCGGATTGCGCATAGTAATTACGATGTCGTTTTAACACCAAGCGCTCTCGATCCCAATCTTTCAGATAGAAAGGACCGCTTCCTATATACGTACTTAGGCCACTTGAGAAGTACGCTGATTTGAGGCGATAAATCGAAGCATGAACCAAACATAAAACATGCAAAAACAAAGCATTAGGTTGCTGGAGCTCAATCGTTACTTGCCCTGCATCGAGGATGCGTATTTCAACAACCTGCTCAAAGAGATACTTCACCGGTCCGTCGGTAGCTTTTAGCTTGTTAAGGCATTCAGCGACATCAGTAGCTTCTAAATTTTCCCCGTCATGGCAAACTATCCCCTGACGGAGCCACAAATGAATAAAACGCCCTTCTACCTTCCAACAATGCGCCAGTCCCGCTTGAATACGTCCTGATTCATCTTGCACTAATAGCGTACTGTAAATGCTACGGATTACCTGCATCTCAGCGATGCGGTATGTCTTAGCTGGTTCTAGTGTATCTACCCATGGATATTCAGTGATTAGCAAGCTATCGCAACGCTCATTGGCACTCGCTCGCGTTGCTGTTGCTTCAGCCATAGCTTTTACAGCAAGGTGTCCATAAAGCTCCATCAAACGAGAAATACAAGAAAAGCGCCCTTGTTCTAGCTCTTTATAAAAGATTTGTTCTAGTGCTCCCTGCAGATTATGCAAGATCTTAAACTGACTGAGTTTTCCTCTTCCCTTAGAGGGAAGCCAACTGATCCAACCTATCTCAGACAAGCTTTTCAGAATATTAGAAGTGTTTCTTCTCGAAGTTGATAATGCTATCTCCAGTTCATCGATCGACAGATGATATGTTTTCCCCGCCTCATATTTTATAAGCAGTTGCTGGAGTCTGCGTAAGCTTACGTCGTTCAATGGCCACCTTAACTCAACAAATAATAAATGACGGTTTCGTCAACGTTATAAAAAAGTGCTCGAGCTGACACTTTGTACAACTTTCAAACAGTTCGTTCAAAAAATAACCTCAATCCCTGCAAAGTTCTACTCTACTAGAAATTTTATAAATTGGACCCCTACAGAATGTGACCGTAATTCAGTCTTCTATTTCGAGCACTACTAATAGCAAGCCATAAAAATATCATTAGCCTGAATATCAATAACGAGAAACACCCTATGAAAAAAATAACAACTTTACTCGCTGCCACCGCTGCTCTCAGCGTACCGCAAGTCACTTATGCCGATGCAATCCTGCATGCATTCAACTGGAAATATTCGGATGTAACGAATAACGCCCAGCAAATCGCTGCGAACGGATTCAAAAAGGTTCTGATTTCACCCGCTATGAAATCTAGTGGCACCCAATGGTGGGCACGCTATCAGCCTCAGGATTTTCGTGTTATCGATTCTCCTCTGGGCAATAAGCAAGATTTAGAAGCGATGATTGCTGCACTTAAAGCGCAAGGTGTAGACGTTTATGCCGATGTCGTTCTGAATCATATGGCCAACGAAGCGTCAAAGCGTAGCGACCTGAATTACCCTGGTACTGAAGTGCTTAACGACTACTCTGCACGCTCAAGTTATTACGCCAACCAGACATTGTTTGGCGACTTGAGTCAGAACCTGTTCTCTGGCAATGACTTTCACGCTGCCGGTTGTATCACCAACTGGAACGACCCAGGTCACGTTCAGTACTGGAGACTTTGTGGTGATAATGGCGATACCGGATTACCAGATTTGGATCCAAACAATTGGGTGGTGTCACAGCAGAAGCAATACCTTCAGGCACTTAAGTCGATGGGAATTAAAGGCTTCCGCATCGATGCTGTCAAACACATGAGTCAGTACCAGATCGACCAGATTTTCACATCAGACATTACGTCTGGAATGCATGTATTTGGCGAAGTCATTACCAGTGGTGGTAAGGGCGATAGTGGCTATGAAGCCTTTTTGGCCCCTTACCTGAACAATACCAATCACGCTGCTTACGATTTCCCTCTGTTCGCTTCTATTCGCGGCGCTTTCTCTTTCGGTGGCGGATTAAACCAACTTCATGATCCTCAAGCCTACGGTCAAGCGTTAGAAAACTCACGCGCCATTACCTTCACCGTGACTCATGACATTCCAACCAATGATGGCTTCCGTTATCAAATCATGGATCCTAAGGATGAGCAGCTAGCTTACGCATACGTTTTGGGTAAAGACGGTGGTACGCCACTTGTCTATAGTGATGAGCTACCAGATAGCGAAGATAGAGATAATGGTCGCTGGGCTGACGTCTGGAAAGACGCCACTATGATTAACATGCTCAAGTTCCACAACTCGATGCAGGGTAAATCAATGACCGTCTTACACAGTGACCAGTGCACGCTGGTCTTCAAACGTGGTAAGGAAGGCGTAGTCGGCATCAACAAGTGTGGCGATGCGAAATCCGTTACTGTGGATACGTACCAACACGAGTTCAATTGGAACGTTTCGTACAAAGATACGCTAACGGGAGATACAACTGTCGTGAGTTCGCGTAACCATACGTTTAACATTCCGGCACGCACAGCTAGAATGTGGATGCTGTAGTTTCCGCTGAAATAACAAAGGTCTGGTAAATACCAGACCTTTTTTATGTGTAAGCCTTTAATATTACTTGGCTAATTCGTAGTTTTCCTGCATTTCCTGAGGAGCAATACCGTATTCATAATCAGCAAGGTAACCGTCTTTGTAGACTTTCATTCCCTGCTCATCCCAGCTCACTTTGATAATGGCGGTTTTGCCATCTTCACTGCCGAGTAATTTCAGCATCTCGTCATCAATCTTGATGGCTTTGATGGTTTTAATTCGCTTGAACGGCTTAAACTCTGTCGACGTTGGCAACTTTCCATAGGTTTTCTGCCAAGTTTCTTTTGGCACTAACCACTGATTATAGACTTCACCCACAATCGGCTCTGGCATACTGGCTATCACCACGCTGTCCGTCATCACGTTGCGCGTTTCAAGGCTATAACCGCCTTTACCATCTGAGACATAGGTAGGGAAATCGCTTCCCAGCTCTGATGCCTCAGGCAAACGGCCCAATGTCGCGGATTTTTTCACGTACAAATCCGCAGACTCAAATTTGTTCATGATTTCAGGGATGTTTTGAAATTCAACCGGTTTGGCAAATGCTGCAAAAGGAACGGACAATGCAGTGCTTAACGCTGCTATAGTGAAAATGTTTTTCATGAGAGTACTTTGGTATAGAACAGTTGACGATAAAGTAAATAACAAAACAATAAATAGCAAACGATTCAATCACTCCAAATATCGGATTGTGACCTTCTCCTAACCTCACCTTAACAATCGATAAATCCACGTCATATCAGCGCTTTTACTATAATTTAGAAGTGTGCAAGAATGAGCGCCCGAACCGTTAAGGATTATGCTGTACCCATGAAAATTCAAGCCGCTATCTTTGATATGGATGGCCTACTGTTAGACACCGAGCGTGTATGCATGCGAGTCTTTAAGCAAGCCTGTGTGAACGTCAACCTGCCTTTCTATGAAGACGTTTATCTCTCCATCATCGGGCGTAACGCCGCGGGCATAGAAAAGATCTTTCGAGCTGCCTATGGGGATGATCTCGACAAACTCCACAATGAGTGGTGCCGCAACTACGACGCTATTGTCAAACACCAACCAATCCCAGTAAAAGAAGGCGTCGTGGAACTGTTGGAATGGCTTAAAGAACAGCAAATTCCAACCGCAGTGGCAACCTCTACTCACCGTGACGTCGCAGAAATTAAACTGCGCCTTGCGGGTTTAGACAAGTACTTTGATAGCCTGACTTGCGGCTGTGAAGTGTCTGTCGGCAAGCCGGACCCAGAAATCTATCTATTGGCTGCTGACCGCCTCAATGTTGAAGCTGAACACTGTATCGCGTTCGAAGACTCCAATAACGGGGTAAAAAGTGCAGTCGCCGCCAACATGACCACCTATCAAATCCCCGATTTGCTCGAACCCTGTGAAGAGGTGAAAGCATTGGGGCATAGCATTCAACCGTCACTACTTAACGTACTGGCAGAATTGAAAGCCCAATAAAAAAACAGCCCTGCATATCACTTGCAGGGCTGCTTTGTCTCATGAGTGTTATTTCTCAATCCGCATTACCGCTTCCAAATGCGCTCTCATTTCGGTTTCCGCAAGGTCACCACTCGCGTTATTAACTAAAACACCTGCTGGCACCCGCTCAAAATATTTTTGTAATACGGAAGTGGCTCTCTAGGATATTCTTATATCCAGAAACAATTTTTCAGAACCTTTGGTTCTAATGAGAATACCCGTTGGGGCTTTTATCTTTTTGAATCTGTCCCAAGATAAGGAAGTGCCGGATATCAATTTTGGATAAGGAATAACAATGACTAACCAATACGTACCACCAAAAGTTTGGAAGATGGAAGATGAAAATGGCGGCCAGTGGGCCAGCATTAACCGACCGGACTCAGGCGCCCGTCATGAGCAGGCGCTCCCTGTGGGCTCACACCCAATCCAGCTTCATTCAATGGGCACACCAAATGGCCAAAAAGTCACGATTATGCTTGAGGAACTTCTCGCGCTTGGTGTCAGTGAAGCTGAATATGATGCTTATTTGATAAAAATTGGCGACGGTGATCAGTTTGGTTCTGGCTTTGTCGAGGTGAACCCAAACTCCAAGATCCCAGCATTGGTTGACCGCTCAGGTGACACACCAATCAATGTATTCGAATCAGGTAATATTCTGCTTTACCTCGCCGAGAAATTCGGCCATTTCCTACCAACAGATGTCGCGGCGAAAACAGAGGTCATGAACTGGCTGTTCTGGCTTCAGGGGTCTGCGCCGTACCTAGGCGGTGGTTTTGGTCATTTCTACGCCTACGCGCCAGAGAAGTTTGAATACCCAATCAATCGCTTCTCAATGGAGGCGAAGCGTCAACTGGACGTGTTAGACAAGCAGCTGGCAAACAATACCTTTATCGCGGGTGAAGAGTACAGTATTGCAGACATCGCTATCTGGCCTTGGTACGGAAACTTAGTGTTAGGAAATGCCTATGATGCAGGTGAGTTCTTAGATGTCGATAGTTATAAACACCTTAAGCGTTGGGCTGAAGCCATTGAAGCTCGCCAAGCAGTCCAGCGTGGTCGTATCGTCAACCGCGCATGGGGCGAAGAGTGGGAACAAGTACCAGAACGCCACAGCGCTGAAGATATCGATAAGGTACTTAAACTCAAACCTTAGGCCATAAAGCACAACAATAAACCCTCTCATTCAAAATGAGAGGGTTTATTTTATTCCACCGCCCCTGCAAGGCACACTAATTAGGAAAACGCCGCCGGCAATCACATCCTCTTTTCTTGCACTACAACTCCACCAGAGTTAAGTGTCACGAATCCATAGCGATATCTGGTTTCTTCCCAACCAATGTCGCCAACAATGAAGAAAAAAAACTAAAGAAATCATCTCTTTTTTCCTTCCTCGCTCACGATTAGCATTTCCAATCAAACACACCGACTGAGATGCGATTATGAAAATTGAGCACGTTGCGCTCTGGACCAAACAGCTAGAGTTACTAAAAGATTTCTACATCAAGTATTTCAACGCGACGCCCAATCAAAAATACCATAACAGTGAAAAGAGCTTCTCTTCTTACTTCCTATCTTTTAGCAGTGGTTGCCGCCTAGAGCTAATGCAAATGGACAGCATTCCAGAGTCAAAAGATGACCTTTATGACCAGTTCACTGGTTTTATCCATATTGCCATTTCACTTGGCTCAGAACAGGCGGTAGATCAATTAACTCAACGCTTAGTTGAAGATGGCTACGAGATACTCAGCAGCCCAAGAACAACGGGGGACGGCTACTACGAAAGTTGCTTCTTTGACCCGGACGGAAACCGAATTGAGCTAACGGTTTAGACAAACCTTTTATCTTCAGAATATGACAAAACATACCTCGTCGATTAAACCCTAAAAACTGTCTGTATTTGTCGCTAGTACTCTCCGCTATACTTCGCCCGATTTAACTCAAAGCTCTGGATTTACGCTCCAGTTCGCTAAAAGGAAAAAACATGACAGATTACGTAGTATGCGCACTTTACAAGTTTGTGCGTCTTGAAGATTATGTGGAACTTCGTGAGCCGCTAAAAGCGCTGATGGAACAACATGAAATCCGTGGCACGCTCTTGCTTGCTAACGAAGGCATCAACGGTACGGTCGCTTCTAGCCGTGAAGGTATCGACACTCTTCTCGCCTGGTTCAAGCAGGATTCTCGCCTTGCAGATATCGTTTACAAAGAGTCATTCGACACAAACCAACCGTTTAATCGTACCAAGGTTAAGCTGAAAAAAGAGATTGTGACGCTCGGTGTAGAAGGCATCGACCCTCGTCATGTCGTCGGTACTTACGTTAAGCCAGACGAGTGGAATGAGCTGATCTCAGATCCAGAAGTTTTCGTCGTCGATACACGTAATGACTACGAAATCGAAATTGGTACGTTCAAAAATGCCGTTAACCCGAAAACAGACACTTTCCGCGATTTCCCTGAGTACGTGGCAGAAAACATGGATCCAGCAAAGCACAAGAAAGTCGCTATGTTCTGTACTGGTGGTATTCGTTGTGAAAAGTCTACGGCTTACATGAAGGAACAAGGCTTCGAAGAGGTATACCACCTGGAAGGCGGCATCCTGAAGTATCTTGAAGAAGTGCCTGAAGAAGAAAGCATGTGGGAAGGCGATTGCTACGTATTCGATGGCCGTGTCGCGGTAAACCACCAGCTAGAGAAAAGTGGCTACGAGATGTGTAATGCGTGTCGTTTGCCGATTACACAGGAAGACATGGAATCTGAAGCGTTTGAGAAAGGCGTTAGCTGCCCTAAATGTATCGACAAGCATACAGATGAGCAAAAAGCACGCTTCCGTGAGCGTGAAAAGCAAGTTCAACTCGCTAACAAACGCGGCGAAACGCACGTTGGAGGCGAGGCCGATCAGGTGATTGCTCAACGTCGAAAAGAAAAGATTGCACGTAAAGAACAGCAAAGAAAATCTAAGTAACGCCTACTCGTTCTGAATTCAATCCCCTCTGTATTTTTACGAGGGGATTTTTTTGCACGCCTGAAAACGCTATCGCTCACTTGGAAACACTGCCGTTCACATCAATTCGATGGCTAGCTAACAATTAGTGTCGAACACATCACAGCACAAACCTAACTGTCACCGAGACAAACGCGTGATCACTCGCCTGCTTGTCCCGCTCAAAACTGGGATTTATCAGGTGATTGTCGAGCGTCGAATAGGACGTCACATCGGCCATTGAGTACTGCGAGTCGGGCTGAAACTCCTGCGAAAATAAGATGTAGTCGAGCACGTTACCTTTTGCGAAATGATAGTGTGTGGGCGGACGCTCTGCCCCAGGCTGCTTTATAACGAAAATGTCCCAACTGTCTCGCAGCATAAGGAAGGATTCGCCTTCGATAACTTTGGTCAGTAAGCCTGTGATGTCGCTGCTGATCGGCTGATTCATATCCCCCACCAGAACAGTCGGGATCGGATGCTTCGCGTATTGTTGTTCCATCGCTAATCTTAACATCACCGCCTCCCATCCTCTTTGCTGGCTTGAAAGCCATTGGCCCACCAGCGGTTGTCCTTCACCTTCTTCTATTGCTTCGGTGGCTCTCTGAGATTTTAGGTGGCTAACATAAACAGCGACTTCACCGATATCTGGCACTTCTACCACAGCAAAAACGGGCTGACGGCTAAACTCCGGCTGCGGGATTGAATAGCCTGCTAGCGATGATGCCGGTAACGTGACCGCTTCAACATGCGAGATCGGGTATTTAGAAGCCAGAGCCACAACGGGGTGGGAGTAGATGTAATCACTTTCAATGTTTGGGCTATCAACACTAGCGAAATACGAGTACCCCAACTCTTCGAATAGCTGGCGGGCAGCATCGAGACTAAATACTTCCTGAACTCCAATAATGTCTGCATTGAGGTTCAGAATGGCATTTTTTGTCCATTGGCATTTAGCTTCCCACGCGTCAGCGTCATAGATATTTTCAAAGTCATAGAACGCACCGGGGGGTTCGATGAAATTGAACAAATTGGCAGTGGCAAATGTAAGTCTTTTGTCGGTAAGCAAAGCGCGACCTTATTGGTTCTAATTAGTGTTTAGTGTAACCACATCTCTATCAATCTGCTGACTGATAAGCCTGTTAAGCAGTCCAAGTTGCTGTAATAGTCACGGTTGGAACCAAAGCGAGAACATTAAGTCTGTTCACCCACTCCGCCTATGGCGTCGGTTTATTCTTTTCAGCACTGCTCTTATCTTGAAGCACCTCATTAGTCGCCGCCATTATCAGAAGAAAACATCACCTGATTGTGCGCCAGCGCACTGTCTGACATCCATACATCAAACAGGGTTGATTCGATTATTGAAAACGATAATAATTATCATTACAAAAAGTTTGAGGTCAGTATGGATAGCCAGAAACCGCTTTATAATGCTTTCTTTAAAGCACAAGACAGATTTGTTGAACGCTACACACCTTGTGGATTCGAGCCCGATATCATTCACGATTACATTCACTGGGCGATGACCTTGTCTTCGTTCTATGAGCAAGGTACCGAGAATGAGAACCCACTGCTGTGTGAACTTTACCTACGTCAGGTGTATTTTCATTTGATTGAAGCCATTCAAGATCCGGTGAGAAGTCGCACGTTCCGACGGGTCTGCCTCGACGCTATTCATACTCCCCTACTATGCTTAAAGCGCTACTACTACCAGTGGGAAGATGGCGACATTAAGTTTTTAAACCTACAACAACAATTGCAGCGCATCCAGACGCCGCACGATTAAATTCAAAAGGATCACCAATGACTCAATCTTCTGCCCCACAGACATTCCGTGTTGAAAAAGACAGCATGGGAGAAGTGAAAGTACCCACGAACGCTCTGTATCAAGCGCAAACACAGCGCGCAGTGGACAACTTTCATTTCAGCAAACATACGATGCCAACCGCGTTTATTCAGGCGCTGGCATACGTAAAGCAAACAGCCGCTTTAACGAATGCTCAACTGGGTCTGATGGAAGGTGATATTGCGAATGCGATAGCCGACGCAGCGCAAACCATTATTGATGGTCAGCACTTAGAACACTTCCCGATTGACGTTTTTCAAACTGGATCAGGCACCAGTTCGAACATGAATGCTAATGAAGTGATAGCTACGTTAGCCAGTGATATTCTGGGCGGTGACGTGAACCCTAACGACCATGTCAATATGGGTCAAAGCAGCAACGACGTTGTTCCAACAGCGATTCAGGTCAGCGCAGCACTAACAGTCGAAAAACAGCTTATCCCAGCGTTAAATCATTTCATTGAGACGCTACAGAGTAAGCGTAATGAAATCGGCCATGTTGTGAAAACAGGCAGAACGCACCTAATGGACGCCATGCCAATCACATTTGATCAAGAGCTTGGCGGTTGGCAATTCCAGCTTGAACAAGCGAAGCAAGGAATTGAACAAAGCCTGATTGACGTTAAAGCTTTGGCCCAAGGTGGCACCGCTGTGGGAACAGGTATCAATGCTGATCCAAGATTTGCTAAAGCCTTTGCAGATAACCTCTCTCAGGCAACACGCCTACAGTTCACCTCTAGCGAAAACTTCTTCTATAACCTAAGCAGTCAGGATGCCTTGGTCGCACTTTCCGGTCAGCTCAAAACGGCTGCCGTTGCCATCATGAAAATTTCGAACGATCTACGCTGGATGAATTCGGGCCCACTTGCTGGCTTGGGTGAGATTGAACTTCAAGGCCTACAGCCAGGCTCTTCTATTATGCCGGGCAAAGTAAACCCAGTGATCCCAGAGGCCGCAGCCATGGCAGCCGCACAAGTCATCGGCAACGACACCACCATCACCGTAGGCGGCCAATCTGGCAACTTCCAGCTTAACGTCATGCTGCCTGTGATCGCTCACAATGTACTGGAAAGCATCGAACTGTTAGCCAACAGCGCAATTGCTCTGGCAGACAAAGCGGTCGCGACCTTCAATGTCCGTGAAGACAACCTTCAAGTCGCATTAGCGAAAAACCCAATACTGGTGACGGCGCTCAACCCTGTTATTGGCTATTTGAAAGCAGCTGAAGTGGCTAAGAAAGCATACAAACAAGGACGTGCCATTATTGACGTGGCAGAAGAAGAAACGGACCTTGATCGCGCTACGCTAGAGCGTTTGCTAGATCCGGCGAAGCTGACTCAAGGTGGTGTTGCAGAATAAACCCGATAGCACACATCCTTGTGCTGTGTGCTCTGGTTTAGATCCAAGCCAGAGTAATAAGCAAAAATGGGACAGCAATCATTGATGCCATTTTTGCCAGTGACAACATCTCGCGAAGTACAATTTCACGCTTAGGTGATATCGTGTGCTTCGCTGGATGCGCCACTATCGCTTGGGCATTGTTCATAGTTCCTCAAACATGCGCTTATGTTAGTGGAGGCGCGATTCTAAAGCCTAATCTGAGGGACCGCAATGCCTATAGCCGTCAGAGTTCGGTCAAAACACCATCACATGATCCACCATGACCTTACCTTCACGATAAACCAAGACCATTTCAGCGACGTAATCTCCTTCAACTCGACTGAAACCTTGCTTCCAGACAAAAGCTGCTGAATCAGGGCGCTTGAACAGTGCCACTGGTTCTCGACCAGTGAACACGCCCTTTTGTGACTGATACTGTTTCACGACACGCTTAAAATAATCGGGCTTTACGATATCGCGCAAGCGCGGGGTAAAATCCTGCACATGTTTCGCATGATTTATCTCCGTCGACGCCTGCATTAAATTATCCATTAGTGGATTGGCTAGGTCCCAAAGAGCTTGCTCACTCATTTGCTCAAAGTCCATTTCAACCTCTGTAGTAACTGTATGAAGAAAAAGAAGAAATCACGACAAATTAATCACTAGATTAATTTTATATGAATTAAGTTTCTGTATCTATAGTTAATCGAGAATATATCCTATTTAGAAAATCAATGGTATCGCTTCGCTTAGCGACACCTTCACCTTAACTTGCTGATTTGGAGTACTTTATGAAACGGTTCTTGATCGGTTCTGTTCTGATTTCGCTGTTAACGGCCTGTACACAAGATGACTCATCCCAAGCCCTTGGTACGTTGGAGAGAGACCGTGTCACCTTCACTGCAACAGCCAACGAAATCATCCGTGCGTTACCCGCGACAGAAGGCTCACAAGTACAGCAAGGCGAAGTGTTGGTTCAACTTGATACCACCAGCCAAGAAGCGGTGCTCGCTCGTGCAGTTGCTGAGCAATCCAAAGCAGAAGCTTACCTACTCAAATTGACCAATGGTGAACGCCCAGAAGACATTGCCGCTTCCCAAGCTCGTGTTAAACGTGCTGAAGCCCAATTAACTGAAGCTCAGAAGAATTACACCCGAAAAGCGGAGCTGGTTGAAAAGCGGTTGATCAGTCAATCAGAACAAGACACTGCACTTGCCGCACGCGACTCCGCGAAAGCCGAACTGGACTCAGCCAAAGAAGAGTTTAGCAAGCTGACAGCTGGTTCACGCCTTGAAGATATCGAACAAGCGAAAGCCGAGCTCGCGGCTTCTGTTGCTGATGTGACTCTCCAGCAACAGAAGCTTAGCGAGCTCACCATTACCGCGACCCGTGATGGGGTACTGGACAACTTGCCTTACAATTTGGGCGAACGCGTTCCCGTCAATGGCGTGGTCGCCGTCATACAGGCTAGCCGTGTCCCATATGCGCGTGTTTACGTGCCTGCTAGCCATCGCGTTGAATTCGTTCCGGGTAAATCAGTTTCCGTTACTGTAGACGGCGTTGAAAATCCAATCTCTGGGACAGTTCGTTGGGTTGCTAGCGAGCCCTCATTTACGCCCTATTATGCGCTCACCGAAGACGAGCGTTCTCGCTTGATGTATCTGGCGGAAGTTGACCTTGAGTCCTCGGCACAGCGACTACCTTCTGGCATCCCGGCACAAATCGACTTGTCTGGAGAGTAGCGCCAATGGAATATGCGATTAAAGCAGAGAATGTAGTAAAGAGGTTTGGCGATTTCACCGCCATCGACGACATCACGCTCAATGTACCCAAGGGCAGTATTTACGGCTTTCTTGGACCGAATGGCTGTGGGAAGTCCACCACCATCCGCGTGCTGACGGGTTTGCTAAGCCCAAGTGAAGGTGACGTCGATGTATTGGGGTTGGAAATACCACGCCAATCTGAACTGCTGCGCCTCAAAATTGGCTACATGACGCAGAAGTTTTCTCTCTACGACGATTTAACCGTAGAGGAAAACTTAGAGTTTATCGGTCAAATATTTGGGATGGGGTCAAAGCACCTCACGCAACGTATCAATGAACAACTGAAAACCTACGGTTTGGACCAGCGACGAAAACAACGTGTCGGTGGAATGAGCGGTGGCCAGAAGCAGCGCCTTTCTCTCGCAGCCGCTACTATGCATCAACCTGAACTCTTGTTTCTTGATGAACCGACTTCTGCCGTTGATCCTGAAAACCGCCGCGAATTCTGGGAACAGCTTTTTGATCTGTCTGACCAAGGTACAACAATTCTGGTTACGACTCACTACATGGATGAAGCGGAACGTTGCCACAGACTGGCCATCATGGAGGCAGGAAGAATTCGTGCCGATGGCGAGCCAGAACAGTTGATGGCCGATATGGGTGTCAATATTGTTGAGGTCAAAGCAGACAATTTGCGGACACTGAAGGAGTCCCTTCTTGCCAGAGAGGAAGTGCGCTCTGCCGCACAATTAGGCATTCGCCTGCGGGTTTTGATTCATCAACATATCCAAGATCCGATTGCATGGTTGCGCGAGCAGTTTCCTGAACTCATCAAAGCGGAAATGAATCTAGCCAGACCGAGCCTAGAAGATGTGTTTGTCACCGTCACGGGAGAAGGAAGACAATGATCCAGTCTATCGCTCGCATGAAGGCGATCATGTTTAAAGAAATCCGTCAGCTTTCCCGTGATCGCATCACCTTTGGCATGGTCGTGATGATTCCCCTGATTCAGCTGCTGCTATTTGGTTTTGCGATAAACACCGACGTACGCAATATTCCAATCGGTGTTGTAGACCAAAGTCAGAGCACCACCGGACGCGTCATAACAGAATCCATTAAGGTCACCCAGGTGGTTGACGTCAAAGCTACATACCCGACCGCGGACCAGGCAGAACAAGCGATTCAGAACGGTGAAATACGTGCTGCTCTAATCATTCCATCTGACCTGACGCAACGAATGACCCAAGGTCGCGTGCTGGGGCAATGGGTGGTTGATGGTTCCGATACCATGATCAGTTCTGCGATTCTGGCACTGCAGAATATGCCATTAACGGACTTTGATTTTGATATCCGCCCTGAACAACAAAAAACCTTTGAAGTTGCTTTATTCTACAACCCAAGTCGTCGCTCTGCGGTGAATATCGTACCGGGTCTACTTGGTGTCATTCTGACAATGACGATGATTCTATTTACCAGCGCAGCCATTGTAAGAGAAAGGGAACGTGGCAATCTGGAATTGTTAATCACTACACCAATCCACTCTTTCGAATTGATGGTCGCTAAAATCGTCCCATATATTTTTGTCGGCCTGATTCAGGTGTTCATCATTCTGGGATTAGGCCACTTCATCTTTGATGTCCCGATTAACGGAGCCATTAGCCAGATCCTTCTAGGAACGCTGTTGTTTATCTCCGCAAGCCTGACTCTTGGCTTGGTGATCTCGACCATAGCGTCGACTCAGCTTCAGGCCATGCAGATGACCGTCTTTATCTTGCTGCCTTCGATACTATTGTCTGGCTTTATGTTCCCGTATGAAGCGATGCCTATTGCGGCTCAATGGATTTCTGAAGCTTTACCCGCCACACACTTTATGCGCTTAATTCGCGGTATTGTACTACGTGGCTCTGATCTAAGCGGTATGTGGCACGACACATTATGGCTGGCCTGCTTTACTGTGATTGGTCTATTGATCGCCTCAACGAGGTTCAAGAAGTCGTTGGATTAAAGGAAAGCGCCCCTCGATGATGAGGGGCGTTTTTACATTAACGGATATTTTGCGCGATTCGCCATAGCACGCCAGAAGGATCGATCAGACAAAACTCCAACATACCCCACGGTTGTTCAATCAACTCCGTCACTTTGCACTCAAAGTCCTTTTCGATACCGGACGCCTTAACATGCTCCAACCAACCCATCGCATCCTCTACAAGTAAATGCATCATCGCGTTTTCTGCATGTTCAACTTGATAGTAGTTCTGCAGCAGAAAAGCGGTGTTATCTTTTCGCATGTAAGCAACGTCACCAAAGACTGAAGCAACCTCAAATCCCAACGCCTGATAAAATCGTTGCGAAATTTCAAAGTCTTTGCTGGGAATAAAGGATTTAATTTCCGTAATCGCCAGATTTGCCATAGTTACCATCCAAAGGCTGATTAAGTTATTTGGAGGGTAACCTAGCTAAAATCTTCACACAACAAGTTGAGAATAATAATCAATAACCAATCTCAGTTTTGACTAGAAAATGGTCTGAACCAGCAGGATTAGGTGAACTTTGGCGCTGACAGATCTTTCTACCTGCATTCACAGATTGTAGCCACAAGTGGTCAATTGCGATCATGGAAACCGGCGGCGTATTGAACGCTTGAGACCAATTGGGCCAGCTTGCGACTGGGGCTTTCTGGAAAGTTGGAAACAGTTTGGCAAAACGTAAACTAGCGGAGGAGAGATTAAAGTCTCCCAATACCATAACTTCATCACTTGGATAGATTTCTATCAGCGACTCAATGGTCCTAATTAGTGCATTTCGCCTGTACCACAACTCTTTAGTCCTTGGTGAAGTTGGATGCGCCACAATGAGAGTCATAGCGCTTTGATTGTGGGGATACCAGGTCCCACGAATAATATTTTGTTCATCCGGCGTCATAAACACCGACATATTTTTTAACGGAGAAACACTCAGAATCATCTGGCTTGAGGGATAACCCACACCTTTCTGGCCGCCATAGAAGTAGGGATAGATGTCACTGAGCATCTTCAGCCTTTCACCAATTTCTGGCGCGACTTCTTGCATCACAACTAAGTCTGCAGGCTTGGTAAGCAAGTAATTGATGAACGCATTTACATCAGGGTTCTCATAGTAGAGGTTGAACTGCACTACTGAGACAGAATTCGCACAGCGAGACACCAAATTTTGATTGGACTTTGGAGCCATCAAGGTAAACGCACCTGCCAGAACAATACATATTGCACTTGGTGCCCATTTTAATCTTAAGGCAAAAATCAGTGCGAAAACGATGTAGACGATTAAAAACAGACTTGGGTAAGCAACGATGTTTTCCACCCACCAAGTTGCTTCTTTTAAAGAGAGCCCTGCCCACAGCAATGCTGGGCTGTAAACGATCAACCAGATTTTCCAACGCCTCACTGTAAGTCCTTTTAAAGTGGAGCTTTATTTAAGTATGTACCATCTCTGGCTAAATATGGTTTTTTATTATTTCAATCAGTTTTCTAGACTGACGAAGTACTTTGAGACGAGTGTTAATGTATGCCTGAACTCACTCATCAATTTGACTGAAAAAACAAGATAAATGGAATAATCGTCAATGAGCTGACTGAATATCCGGATATCGATTTTCCTAATGCCACAATTAATACTAGGCTATTAGTAAGCAATTACACACATAATAACTTGCTATGAATAAACAACGTCAACTTGGCATCGACAAGCAACTTGTCATTGTCACGCTCCTCGTGAGTCTCGTTCTCGCATTCGTTATGGCGGGAGTAAACTTCTACGTTGATTACCAAGTGGAGCAAAACAACTTAGATAAACAAATGCTTCAAATTGAAGACAGCTACGTCACAAGCCTGCAAAACAGCCTGTGGATTGAAGACCAAAAGCAACTCACGACTCAAGCCTCAAGCATCTTCCAGTTACCTGCAGTCGATCGATTAACCATCATCGACAGCAAAAGTACTCTTATAGAATTAGGTAACGAAATCACAGGTAAGAAGGTTACTAACGTCTGGGATTTAACTTACCAACTCGGCAACAAGAGCTTTACGCTCGGGCAATTAAGAATTGAAACCGATTTAGCTCCTGTCTATCACGCATTATGGCAAAAGTTCTTATTTCTGCTGGTGATGACCTTGATACAGACCTTACTCATTGTTTCCTGCTTATTATGGCTAACAATGAAACTGATCTTAAAACCCATTTCTCACCTTTCATCTGCAATGGCTGATTTCCATACCAGCCCGACTCCCGACAAACTGGTGATGCCAAAACGATTGTTCCACGATGAGATCAGCCATCTGACAGACAAATACAATCAATGTGCAGAGCAGCTACGAGTCAATTACCAGCAAATCATCGAGTCAAAAAAAAAGGCAGAAATCGCTAATGTTAAGAAAAGTGAATTCCTAGCCAACATGAGCCACGAAATTCGCACCCCAATGAATGGGATCGTCGGCGTCGCTGAACTACTTAAAGAAACCAAGCCGAATGAAGTTCAGCGCAACTACGTCGATATTTTGCTGACGTCGTCCCATACCTTGCTCGATATTATCAATGACATCCTCGATTTTTCGAAAATAGAAGCCGGCCACTTCGAATTGGATCCTACCAAGTTTGACCTCAAATCACTTATCCAACAGCAAGCCAACGAATATAGCATCCGCGCCAAGCAACAAGAGCTGTTCTTCGACTGCAATATAGACCCAGCTGTACCTCAGGAAATAGAGGCTGATTCTGTCAGGCTGAAGCAGGTCATCAATAACTTGATCGGCAACGCCCTTAAGTTCACCCATCGTGGATATGTTGAGCTCAACATCAAGCTGTTGGAAAACGAGACAGGCAACCAACTTCAGTTTGAAGTCAAAGATACAGGGATTGGTATCGCCAAAGACAAACTCGACTCAATCTTTGACAAGTTTCAACAAGCCGATGGCAGCACAGCCCGACAATACGGAGGAACGGGGTTGGGGCTGGCGATAAGCCAAAAAATCGTTGAGTTGATGGGTGGTAAGCTCCAGGTGACCAGTGAAGTTGATCTTGGCAGCAGCTTTTATTTTTCTATCCCAATAGATACTCCATCAACGGCTATTGGGGGTATTGTTCAATCGTCACCAAATCTGGTTGAGTTTCCAGCTTCTTCTGGTACTCAGATGAAGAAGTTGTCTCCGAAATACAAAACTGGCCTCAAAGTGTTGGTTGTTGAAGATACTCGAGTAAACCAACAAGTGATTCAAGTAATGCTTAATTTGCTTGGTTTGGAGGTAGATATAGCGAATAACGGCGTCGAAGCTTTGGAATATTGTCAGCAGAATGAGGTGGACGCCATCTTGATGGACTGTCATATGCCTGTCATGGATGGTTACGAAGCAACACAGAAAATTCGTCAGCTCGAAGGTTGGGCGGCCTATGTACCTATCATTGCTGTCACAGCTAACGTGATCAAGGAGGATCGTGAGCGTTGTTTTGAAATCGGTATGAATGGTTTTCTCTCTAAACCGGTTAAGCCTAAAGAAATAGAAGAAGCACTAATTGATTACGTCCCAGCTTATCAGAGTGCACAGAACAGAGCCAAAGTCGCCAATGGCAATAATTTGGACACACCAAGCTCGCGCTCTTAGTATGAGAGTTAAAACCATTAGGCACCTGAGGGCCAAACGAAAGGATGAGATAGAAGCATTCACAAATAGTTAATCTTCATGAGTCAGACTACTTATTGATCAAATTATCATCTAAATTTGAAGGTAGATGTGATAAAGGGAAGAGCTATGAGTAGGATTTTTGCGATAATTTTGTTGTTCGTGTGCTCACCCTTATCTGTCGCCCAAAATAGTGACAAAGTCGTAAAATTGGTTGTCGGTGATTGGGAACCGTATACCAGCAGCCTGAATAACCCAAATTATAAAATTGCCGAAGACCTGGTCATCGCTGCTTACCAAACGCAAGGCTATAGTGTCACTATCGACTATCATCCTTGGAGCAGAGCTTATCGTTACGTTGAGTCAGGCAAATATGACGGAACATTCCCTTGGTTTAAGAACGATGAACGACAATCCCTTTTCATCTTCTCAGAATCCCTGTTCACACAAAAAATTGTCTTTTTCTACCATGTCGACAGCAACTTTGATTGGCAAAAATCATTGGATTTAAACAACTACCATATTGGTGCGACACAAGCCTATGAAGTGACCCGCTTGCTCCAGTCGCAGGGCGTAAAAGTCGAGGTTGCCAATGAGGACCAAAGTAATTTTATTAAACTAGGGAAACAACGCATAGACGCTTACCCAGCGGCGGTTGAACGTGGTTACTACATGATGGGCACGATACTTTCTGCCATACAGATAAATAAGATCCGGATTCACCCTAAGCCAATTATGGAAAAAGACATGTACACTATGTTCTCTAAGCATGATCATGAGCGTAGTGCACGCCTTAGTGAAGCACTCAGTTTAGGCATCCAACAATTGATTCAATCGGGTGAATACCAAAAGATCATCAGTGTAGAAAATCAAATTTCTGTCTCTCACCCGTCCGACTTATAAAAAGAGCTCTGAGTGAAAATAAACTGTCATAATTACTAGTTACCCTGCCTTGCGAAAACAACCTACATCACTGAGAGACGCTCCATGACCAAACCTTTGTACGTATTCGATCTAGATGAAACATTAATCAAAGCAGACAGTGCGATGATTTGGAATGAGTTTTTAGTCGAGAAAGGTATTGTCGATGATGCAAGTTTCCTCACAGAAGATCAGCGACTGATGGCATTGTATTCTCAGGGAAAGCTAGACATGGATGACTACCTCAAGTTCGCCATGGCCCCTATTGCCCACCTCTCTTTAGGAGAAGTTGAGAAGCTGGTCAACGAATGCGTTGATAAAGGGATTGCCCCAAAGCAATTTCAACAATCTATCCCGCTGTTAGAACAGCTCAATAAGCAAGGCGTCGACACATTAATTATCTCCGCAACCGTGAGCTTTATTGTCGAAGCCGTGGCACGGCATCTAGGCGTTGAGCAATCCATGGGGATCGAATTGGTCACCGAGGACGATCGTTACACGGCAAAAGTGTCCGGTGTTCCAAGCTATCGAGAGGGTAAGGTAACTAGACTAGAACAGTGGCTCAGTGCCAGAGACGAAACCTATTCAGAGATCCACTTTTACACTGATTCAATCAATGACCTGCCCTTATGTGAGCGCGCTGACTACGCTTACTTAGTCAACCCTTGTCCTCGATTAAAAGCCATCGCAGATCGTCCAAACTGGACCATTCTACACTGGGACTGATAATGTCAATTTAGGCGGTTGCACCGCCTTCAATTCAGGGTGTATACCTCAGCCCAAGCATGGTGCACCCGTCTTCGTAGTAACGACCCGTGATCACTTCAAACCCATAAGCACCGTAATAGTCTTTCAAATGTTCCTGCGATGAAATGAAAATAGAGCTGCTAGTATGTATCTCTCTCAGCGTATCAAAGCTCAATTTCATCAGTTCATGACCAATCTGACGGCCACGATGACTTATCGCAACGATCACTCGCCCGATGCATACATCATTGGCGCTGGTATCAATCAGTTCTAACACTTCTTCCGGGTAACCTAGGCCCTGCGGCATCAATCGGCTATACGCAACCAGCTTTCCGTCTTCATAGCCCATCACATGTCGCGTTTCAGGGTGAGTATCTTTCCCATCTAAGTCACTGTAAGGCGATTGTTGCTCAACAATAAAGATATCAACTCGTAGACGCAGAAAGTCATACAGTTCATTCACAGATAATTCGGCAAACCTCTTTACTCGCCACTCTAACATTGCATTTCTCCTTACATTGGTGGGAGCCAAATTAATATTCACCTCATCAATAATCATTAACCTTTGTTAAGCTAGGCGACAAAACTTCTCAACTGACTAATGTTGACATACAGGTTACAAAGCAAGCCCAAAAGCCGCTAAAATCACAGTGAACCCTATATTTAATGAGTAAATTGATGCCTTTAGGTAAGTTGGCTGCGTGCTTTTTGTTTCTGTTTCCTCTAGTCGCACAAGCGCAGAGTCTCCAAGAAAATTGGCAATCGCTTTATCAGCAAAATTGGCAGGCTACCGAACTCAAAGTCACACAGCAGCAGCTCAGCCAGTACCCTGCTGAATTACTCACACAGCAGGCTCGCTACCCAGATTTCAAACAATACAACTGGCAAGAGATCGAGCAGGTTTATCGAGTGTCTCAAACCTGTCAGAAAAATGAGCAGCACAACGCTAACCTTAATGACGCCATCGAGTTTGAACTGGCAATGTGCAATGATCAGTTGCTCACCGATGATTGGTTTCAAGCGCACACGCTGTTGCACCCAGCTGGCGGGAGCTTTGCAGACCGCTATCTGGATCGTCAACCTAACTACCAACCTAGCCATACGATACGTCGCTACTTAACCATCGACAATCCGCAGCACCCTTTGCATGCGGCACTATCCACTCTGTCCAATGAAGGACGTGAAGCCCTACTGAACGGATACCGTGCATGGATGGAAAAAGACACCTTGTGGCTAAGTGGAGAACAAGGTTGGAAAGCCGTGACAGCTGAAACGTGGCAACCTGTTGCAAAGCGACTGGAGATCACGCTATCAGGCCCAAATTGCACCTTCCGCTACAGCAACCTTTGCATCAGTGATGTTGCCGAGAACGTGCTCGCATTACGTTTATTTGTCGCAGGTTTGTCGATTTTGATTCTCTTTATAACGGTCAAAACCCTTTACACGAGACGCCAGCAAAGCCGTGAGAAACGCTTCATATTGCAGTTGTTGACCCATGAACTGCGCACACCGATCACCAGCCTAGGCCTAACCGTGGAAATGTTCCGCAGTCAGTTTGATCGCTTACCAAACGACACTCAAGATGCCGTCTGGCGATTAATGTCTGATCACCAACGGCTTTCTCAACTGACTGAAAACAGTAAGATCTACCTCAGCACACAGCGTTCTCAACAATTGCTCAAACAAACGGCTTCTCTGGATGATTGGCTAGAACATACCTGTGAGAAGCACGCCCTTAGCTACCAGCTCAGTCAAGATAGAGAACTCACTTTACCCTTTTACTGGTTGTCGATTTGTTTAGACAATTTGATTAAAAATGCCAAACAGCACGGGCATGGCAAGATTGAAATTCGTGCCACTCTCACCCATAAGCTCGTCATTGAAGTGACCGATCAAGGCTACTTTCCTTCCGCCATGGCTCAATTTTTCACTAAGTTCCAAGGGAAAACAAACCATGAAAACATGGGAATAGGCTTGAGCATTGTCGAGCATTTAATGAAACTCATGGGAGGTAAGTTGATTGTACGACGCCGCCCAACTCGCTGTATTTTGGAGCTACCGCTATGAAGAGCTTATTGCTGATCGAAGATGACAAACTACTTGGACAGGGATTAGTTTCTCTATTTGAATCCAATGGCTACCATTGCGTCTGGGTACAAGAAACCAGAAAAGTAGAACAACTCTGGTTTAAAGCGGATTTGGTTATCCTTGATCGACAACTGAGCGATGGAGACAGCCTAAAACATTTACCACACTGGCTGCTTCTCAAGGCCGTACCTGTCATTATCCTGACCGCCAAAATCGACACCGAGCAAAAAGTGGAAGGCCTGATGGCTGGTGCCAAAGATTACGTTACTAAGCCATTTTCCCATGATGAATTGCTTGCCAGAGTAGTTAGTCAGCTGAGGCCCTTAGGCGCGAGCTATCTCTGTTATGGCGGAATTGAACTCCATCTAGCGAAACGTGAAGCCATGTTCAACGATCAACTTGTAACGTTAAAACCTAAGGAGTTTCAGTTACTGGTGCTCTTGATTCAGAATCAGGGAAGAGTATTCCACCGTGATGAGTTGCTCAACAAAGTATGGGGCTATCAAGCCTTCCCGAGTACGAGAACGATAGACAACCATATTTTGCGACTGAGGCAAAAGCTTCCAGTCCTTAACATCGAAACACATCGAGGGGTCGGCTATCGTCTCAATGAGGAGGCGCTATGAAACGTCGGCTCTTGAGTACACTTGCTTGCCTCATCTTTCCACTCTCCACCCAGGCAACTTGGTTTGAGGACACGCCACTTGCGCGCACTTATCAAGCGCTGCTTAACAATCAGCCTCAATTGGCCTGGCAGGAATTGCATCTGGCCCTTAACCAGCAAGATATCGATCGTCAATATTGGTTACCTGTCAAACAAGAGATTTTGAACCAGTCTCAGTGTGGTCAGCAACTGATGGCTAACTCTTCATCGCTACCCGCGGCTCTAAGCGTCAGCTTTGTACGCCGTTCAGGCCTGTCTTCACAAGGTTTCCAAATAAAAATTTCGGCTGAAAACACTCAGAATGACTTAACGATTGAGCTTATTGATCCGTCAGTCAAGCAGCTATTAAACGGAGAGCTGTCTCAACAAAGTGACTATCAGGAAATTGAAACCGACGAGTTGCTGATCGAGCCCTTATCTGGCCTATATAAACTCAAGTTGGGAAATACTGTTTACCCTTTGCTGGTGGCCATGCCAGAGAATCAAAACTGGACACGTCTAGACAATTCGATGCAACGAATACATTTAACCCTTCCAGTAACCGAAAGCAGCTGCGCCAAGCCCACTGCTACGTGGCAATGGTTTGACAGCCAATATTTGATGCTGGGAATGAGAAAACCGATTTCGTCACTTGTTGCTCCTGTTCCTCGCTCAACGCAGATCCCTGACGGCGCCAAACACCTGAGTGCCACCGTGTCTGTGTTTGAATACCAACAAGGCTTAAAGATTGAGTACATTCAACGTATAGCCATTCCTTTTGCTCCCTAAATCCACGAATGGCTACGAATAGAGACAATTGGGTGACAATCATTTAAGCCGCCTCAGCTGTAATGGGTTCCTTAGTTTTTCAAGGAATCCATCATGCTTTTTCAAGCCCGTTCTTTAACGCAATATGCTGCATTGCCTTTGTTGGTATTAGCAACCAGTGTTCAAGCTCAGTCCATCGCTCTTAGTGACAAAAACAATCAGATTTCTATTTCACCGCAAGATTTAGAAATTAGCTGGAATGATCTCATTGTTAACAGCCAAGCGATGAAAGTGAATCAACATACTCAGGTGGCTTCTGATTTGGTGTCAGTTTCAAAAACAGAAGCCCGTTGGACGCTTCAGCCAAGTGGTATTCGTGTATCGACTAAACTGGTTAAGGAGGCGTTAAAAATAAGCTTCGCTGCTCCGAGTAAGCCAGCCATTAAACGTAACCAGCCCCTCACGTTAAGCTGGTTTGATTTGCCTCAGGAGCGAACCAAAACACTCTTTCTTCCTTTCAGTGAAGGCATGCGCATCCCGACAGACAATCAAGTATGGGCAGATTATCTGGCCGAAGAGCACTCTGGTTCTAATACTACCCAAGGCCTCAAGATGCCCTTCTGGACAGCACAACAAGACAATCGTTACATCAGCTATCAATTACTGAATGCCACAAACAACACGCTAAATTTCTCGAATGCTCACCCCAAAATTGACATGTTGGCGGAGCATCAATTCACTCCTCTCAATCAACACCAAGATTTTACTGTTCAGATCAAGCTTGGTAATGATTGGATGGATGGAGCCAAAGCGTACAGGCAATGGCGCATTGATCATAATCAGTCGACGACACTCGCGGAAAGAATGAAGAACACCTCTCAGATCAAGCAACTGATTGGGGCAAGCCAAGTGTATCTGTTTGGTAAGGATTTGCTGAGCACCGATGATGTCACCAACTGGTGGGGACTCAAGCAGTGGTATTTTGAGCAGGCAGAGCTGACCATTCCTCCACAAGCACTCAAAGAGATTCAACCACTGAAAAAAGGTAAGGACTGGCTAAGTCGCTATCACAAGCAGTTGTTGATTGATTCGCTTAATGATTCGCTACACCAAAAATTTCCTTCACCGGCACCGACACTCAGCAACAATGCGATTGCAGCTCAATACCACGCTGCCCAGCAGCAAAAGCAGTGGCTGAAAGAAAATGCGGCGTCTTATCTGCTCAAACCTGAGCGCTGGGGGCAAGCATTATCAACAGATATGTTGACCAACTTAAAACAAGCTGGGCTCACCAAACTCTGGCTGGGTTTTGATAACTGGATGCCGGCGTTTTATCAACCAAACGTCGTGGACGACGCTAAGCAAGCGGGCTATCTGGTCGCCACTTACGACTCTTACAACACTGCCATTCCTCTAGGGCTTAATGACGGATGGCTGACGGCTCAGTTACCCGAACTAATGAGACAACATTGCTCAATAGAGCTTGCTAATGGAGAAAAGAAAAAAGGCTTCCGAGGCAACGGTTACTACCTTAACCCAAACTGCGAACTGGATTACGTAAAACAGCGAGTACTGGATGTCGTCAAATATGGTCGCTTCAACAGCCTATTTCTCGACGTCGATGCCACCGCGATGGCAAGAGAAGATTACAGCGATGGCAGTAGCGAGAAAGATATGCTTGAAGCTTTTAACCAACGCATGAACTGGATAACGAAACAAGACGGCCTCGTACTGGGGTCAGAAGATGGCAACAGCCTGACAACCCGAGGCATCGCGTTTGCTCATGGTCTTGAAACCGTCGGCTTTGGCTGGACAGACAACGAAATGAAAAACGATGCTCGTTCACCGTATTTTCTGGGCCGCTGGTATCCAGACCACAAACCTGACTTCTTCTTTAAACAGGCAAAAGTAAAAGAACCCTATAAAACCCTGCTTTTTGCTCCACAATATCGAGTACCTTTGTACCAGATTGTTTTCCACGACGAAGTGGTCAACAGTCATCACTGGCACAGTGACAGCCTCAAATTTAGTAATGTGCAGGCGGAGCGCGATTTGATCTCTATGCTCTACAACACGCCTCCAATGGTACACCTGACACGAGATGAAGCGAATTCTCCTGATAGCCCAAGACTCAAAGCACTGGCTCATTATCAGCAAGGTTATACCCCCATGCATGAACAGCTTTGGGATAAACAGCTTACCGAGTTCAAATGGCTCGGCAAGTCTGGGTTGGTGCAGCAAACGACGTTCAGCGATGGAAGTACGATCACCGCCAATTTCAGCTCGAAACCGATCACCTACGCTAGCATTACGCTCCCGGCTCAGTCTGTACTGGCACAACTCAGTACTGGTCGAAACATCAAGTGGCAGGCCAATCCAAATCAATGACAACAGAGCGGCGAATATCGCTTTTGTCTAGTGGAGAAAATGCCCGGTTTGAAGGTAGCTGATCGTTTGTTTCGCGACTTCGGCATCATAGCGCATCGCAGTGTGACTCACGTCTAAGGTGATAAAATCTGCCATATTGCTGACTTTCGCTGACTCAACAGACACCAGCCCATCGTTGAGAGAATGGAAAAGTTCGGCTGTTCCCGATGATTCTGAAGTACCAGCAATCACCCCGACTGGATAATAAGGAGGTGGCAATCTCTGCCCAAGGGATTGCTCTCCCGTTGTCAGCGACTGGCTGACTTCTCCCGCAATCGACATCAGAAAATGCCCTTTCATGCTGTCAGCCACTTCGCTACCTTTGTTCGGTGTGCCAAGCAGCACAACTTTACCGAGTCGCTTATCTTGCGCCAGCTGTTCATCGTTTGCTAGATATGAGCGAATCGCCAAGCCGCCAAGTGAATGACCGACAAAGTGAACGGTGGAGTAACCTGATACACATTGATCAATCTGGGAGGTGGTTTCTTCTTTCCACTTCTGTAGAGACTGACCAATGGAAGAATAATTGAGACGACACACCGCATAACCTGCGTCAGTAAGACTGTTTTTCAGGCCTCGCATCGCGAAGTCACTGCGGCCTAAACCATGAGCGACAACAACAAGTGGCGTATCAGGCGAATACATTGTTGTGGAAGTACAGCCCAACAATAGGCTGGTTAGTATGAATAGCGTCATCAGTTTAGGTTTGATATTCATAAGAAATCTCTGATTCAGGGCAGCCTGTGAATTATATTTCCCCTTACTCGCATCCGAGATTCATTTAACGCCATTGTGCATTCACATCACGCCATTCTAGCTGCAATCTGTCGCACGAATTTTTCATAAATGAAATTTATAATTTCATATTTATCATTTAAATTAAATTTACATTAATGTTACTTTAAACGGCGTTGGTTACACTGATACAAAGTCATTCTAAAGACCACGAATACTTTATAACAGTTTGGATACGGAAATTAGACCAACAATCTCCAAACTAAAAAATTTAAATTGTTGCCCTTGTTTGCCCGTACAGTCTGCCCACTGTGCGGGTATTTTCTTTCAACCCCACTCTACAAACTCTACTCTGTTCACAATATTGCTTTAATTAATCATTTGATTAAATAGTGTTGAATTTTTCACATATCGGATACAAATACACCAATCTATAATTAATCAAACGTTTAATATTAGAGGCAGTATTCGTGGCTGATTCTCCCCGTAAAGCAGGCAGGCCGAGCAAAGATATCGATGCTCGAACTCAACTCATTGAACACGCCAGAGATCTCTTCACCGTAATGGCTTATGACAAAGTGTCGACCCGGTTAGTTGCTAAACGTGCGGGCGTGAATGTCGCTATGATTCGGTACTACTTCGGTAGCAAAGAAGGGCTGTTTGAAACCATGCTTCGAGAAACGCTCGAACCAATGAAGCAACAGCTCAAAACACTGGCTGCGGATAGCAATCAGAAGAACTTCCTCGACCTAATGCGCACCTATTATCGTGAAATGGTCAAAATACCCCAGTTTCCTCGGCTGGTCGCGCAAGTCATGAACATGCCACCGTCTGAAACACAACGAAAGCTATTGGAGAAAGTCTTTGACGACATTGGGAAACCGATGCAGCACGTCATCTTCGATCAACTGGCTGATAGTGGTGTACTACGTAAAGACGTTGACCCGACCTTATGCCGCGTTTCCTACGTTAGCTTAATGGTTTTTCCCTTTATTGCTCCGCAAGCCCTACTCAATATCCACGGCATTGAACTCAATGAAGAGTTCTTGAACCGCTTGTTCGAGCACAATATCAAACTTATGACGCAAGGTTTTCTGCAACCTTCACACACAACGGAATGACGTTATGAAACTCAATCGAAAACTACTCTTTTTCCCGGCACTTGCTGTCGGAATACTCATCTTAGTTCTCGCGGTTAAAATGAAGCCTGAGTTACCCGTCAAACCTGCTGGTGACCGAGCCCGACTGGTTGAAACTATGTCGCTCGAACTAAAATCGGTCGCCCCCATCGCCATCGGATTTGGCAAAGTGGCACCGAAGCTAGAATGGAAGGCAATTGCGGAAGTGACAGGCAAAGTGGTTTATCGCCACCCCCAACTCAACAAAGGGCAAGTGTTAAGAGCGGGAACGGAAATTCTCAGAATTGACCCACTCGATTATGAACTCAAACTTGTGCAGGCTCAGGCTGACCTTAAATCTTCTCAAACCTCTTTAGCCAAACTGACACTCGAAGAAGAAAATCTTAAACAGACGTTAAAGATTGAAACCAATCGTCTGAACATTGCTAACAAAGAGCTGGAACGCAAACAGAACCTGAGAAAGAAAGGGCTAACTTCTCAATCCGATGTCGACCAGCAAGAGCAGAGTGCACTGTCACAACGCAAATTAGTCCTCGATATCGACAATCAGATCGGTCTGATGCCTGATGAAAAACGAGTCGCGGAAGCACTGGTTAAAGTCAATGCCTCTAAAGTTGAAGAAGCACAGCGAGCGCTGGAAAAAACCATCATTACGCTTCCTTACGATCTCAGAATTGCTGATATAGAAATCGAGCAGAATCAGGTCGTGAACCTTCAACAAACCATGGTTACAGCACACGGCATTGAAGTAATGGAAGTGGAAGCACAACTCTCGATCCACGATATGCACACCTTGGCGTCGAGCCTTGGTGAGTTCGGTCGTGATTCGGATGGGATTCCACAGCCTGACACCATTTTCATTGGTGCAACCATTGAACTGAACAGCGGTAATCTTAATGCAAGCTGGCCCGCGCGAGTGGCACGTATCAGCGAAACCGTTGACCCAAATCAGGCCACCGTCGGCGTCATCCTCGAAGTGCAGCAGGATTACCGTAACCTTAACCCAACGTCTGTCCCACCTTTAGTTAACGGTATGTTTGTCAGAGCTAAAATTGAAGGCCAGGAAAACCCAAGCTGGGTCATACCAGAACGCGCACTGCATGGCGACCGAATTTACGTCAAAGGTCAAGACAACAAGCTGCAGATACGCACAGTGAAAGTGCTTTATCGCCGCGACAATAACGTCATTATCGACGGCAATCTGGAGCAAGGCGAAAAACTGATCATTAACGATCTGCTGCCCGCGATTGAAGGTATGCTGCTTAAGGAAGAGAACCGTGACGCAGAGGGGTCTGAATCATGATTCGATTCTTTGCTAAACACCCGACAGCCGCCAATCTGTTAATGCTGACGTTGCTGATTTTGGGTATCACTTCACTGCCTAATATTAAACGCGAAACCTTCCCCGAGTTTGATCCGCCTTACATTATGGCTGGGGTTACCTATCCAGGCGCTTCACCACAAGAAGTTGAGGAAAGCATCTGTGTACGATTAGAAGATGCCGTTGACGGCTTGGCCAACATTGAAGAAACCCAATGTGAAGCCATCGAAGGCTCTGCTCGTCTGATCTTAAAGCTGAACGAAAAAGCAGACATCGGCCGTATGCTAGTCGATGTTCAGACTCAAATTAACGCCATTAACGACTTTCCTCAGGAGATTGAATCTCCCGTGGTTCAGGAACTGGACTGGAATGAGCCTGTTGTTGATGTTGCGATTACCGCGAATACCACTTGGCCAGAACTGAAAGCCTATGCAGAGCAGCTTAAAAGAACGTTAAAGCTAGATTATGACGTCTCTCTAGTAGAAGTAGCGGGCTTCTCTGATCATCAATTTCGCGTGGAGCTGGATAGTCAGGCTATGCGACAGCTTGGTTTGAGTGTCGGCGACATTGCCGAACAGATTGGTCGCCAGAACGTCAAGCTTCCGAGTGGTAATGTCGAAACACCAGATAAGAACTTTCTGATCCGTTTTGACGAAAGAAGAGTCACCCCACAAGAACTCGAATCCATTGTTGTAGGTTCCGGCCCGAATGGCTCGCTCATTCGTCTACGCGATATTGCAACCATTACCGATCGCTTTGAATTGGACGAACAAAAGGTGTTATTTGACGGTCACCCTTCCGCGTTGCTTAAAGTGAGCAAAAACAAAGAAGATGACGCACTGAGGATCAAAGAGCGTGTCGCCCAGTTTGTTGAAGACCAACAAGCAATAGCACCAGACGGCGTTAAGCTTGAGCTGACCAATGATTTGTCCTCGGTACTTTGGGATCGCCTGACCATGATGGTCAAAAATGGTTGGCAAGGGATCATCTTGGTGTTTGCAACCATGTGGCTGTTCTTTAGCCTACGCTATTCATTCTGGGTCGCAGCAGGGTTACCTGTTGCATTTCTCGGCGGTTTGTTTCTCATGGCTCAACTGGGCCTATCCATCAACATAATGTCACTTGTCGGTCTGCTCATGGCCATCGGCATTATGATGGACGATGCGATTGTGATTGCAGAGTCTATCGCCGCGCATCTGGATAGAGGAGAAAAGGTCGATGATGCAGTGACCAATGGCGTTAAGAAAGTTCTACCGGGTGTTATTTCTTCTTTCCTTACCACTGTGTGTATTTTTGGTAGCCTGCTGTTCTTGCAAGGTGAGATGGGTGCTGTACTTAAGGCCGTTCCGCAGGTATTGATTCTGGTGCTGACACTCAGTCTTGTCGAAGCATTTCTGATCTTACCCAACCACCTTTCGCACTCATTACACAAAGAGAAAAAGGAAAAGCCACCAGCAAAGTTCAAACAAAAGCTGCTCGATGGATTTGAAAACTTCCGTAATACCAAATTGGTCAGTGCGGTTGAGAAAGTCGTAGAATACCGTTACGCCTTTATTGGTGGTGTCTTTGCGTTACTTCTGATTTCTGCAGCGACGTTAGCGGGCGGGTTACTCAAATTTCAGCCTTTTCCTGAGCTTGATGGGGATATTGCTGAAGCACGAATCATTCTTCCTCCCGGCTCTTCCCTTTCTCAGACTGAAGCGGTGGTCGATAAGATCGTCACCTCAGCCCGAAAGCTGGACAAAGAATGGAGTGAGAAAGTCGAAAATGGCACACCATTGGTTCAACACATCACTAGCCAGTTCAACGCCAATGCGGACGCCAATGAGTCTGGGCCTCACATCGCCACTGTGCGTTTGGATTTACTCGGTGCTGAAAGCCGAAACACATTGATTGAGGAATTCATTGCAGCTTGGCGTGAAGACGTCGGTGAGCTCGCTGATCCAATATCTTTGGTCTACAAACAACCAACAATGGGACCGGGCGGGCGTGCCATTGAGATCCGTGCTAAGCATGATGATCTCGACGCACTAAAAGCCGCTTCTATCGAAATTCAGCAATATCTCAATGAGTTTGATGGCGTACACGGCGTGTTGGATGACATGCGAATGGGCAAAGAGGAAGTGCTAGTCAAACTTCGCCCCGGTGCCGAAACCTATGGCGTTAACGGCCAACTCATCGCCAATCAGTTACGCGCTGCCTTTTTCGGCCAAACGGCAGACGAAATTCAAGTAGGTGTGGAGAACATTTCGATCGAAGTGCGTTTGGACAAAGTCCAAGCTGGGGATCTGCAACAATTGGCCAACTTCCCCATCATTTTATCTGATGGCAGCCAGATCCCGCTGGCCACTATCGCTACTCTGGATTTCCAACGTAACTATGTGCGAATCCAACGCATAGACGGGCTGCGTACCATCAGCGTATTCGGTGATATTGATAACACCAAAGCCAATTCCACAGCCATCATCGCCCAGTTCCAAAAAGACGAAGCGCCTAAGTTGATGCAGAAATATCCGGGACTACGCTTCGATTTTGAAGGCGAAGCAAAAGACACCGCGGAAACGGGAGCTTCAATGGGTAAAGGCTTCTTACTTGGGCTATTTGGGGTGTTCGCCATCCTTAGTTACCAGTTCCGTAGCTACCTCGAACCATTCGTGGTGATGTTAGCCATTCCATTGGCATTTGTTGGTGTCGTCTGGGGGCACATCCTGCTCGGTCACTCACTCAGCATGCCTAGTTTAATGGGCTTTGTTTCCCTTGCAGGGATTGTCGTCAATGATTCCATTCTACTGGTTCAGTACATCCGACATCATGTGGACGAGGGCGACAATGTTCATGACTCCGTTGTCAAAGCAAGCCGGGAACGTTTCAGAGCTGTATTCCTCACTTCTATGACCACAGCAGCCGGTTTGTTACCTCTGTTAACTGAAACCAGCTTGCAAGCGCAAGTTATCCAACCACTAGTGATTTCAATTGTGTTTGGTATCTTCGCTTCAACTCTACTGGTGCTGTTTATGATCCCTGCCGCGTACGCCATCCTCGCCGATTTCGGCGTAGTGCGTAAGCATGAGGAGATTTAACAACCTCTATTAACAAGCAAGGGCTGTGAAGTTCACAGCCCTTTTCACTTACACTTTTCTTAGAACAAACATTTGGTAGCCGTATTGATGTAAGTAGTTCTGGTGCATATGTAATTCTGACTTCATATCGATTAGTGCCTGAGAAGCTTGTAGAGAGCTCCCCAGTTCACCAACTCTAGACACGAGAGGATCGACAAAGTTATTCCATGACTGTTGGCTTAGAGTAAACGTCTCTACTACTTCATAGCCTGCCTGACGCATTTGCGCGATGCGCTTATCTACGGTCACCATATCCGGATACTCTTTTTGATAGAAATTCGAGACATCGGAGTCAGGATTATCTGTTAACCACACAAGATCGCTCACGACAAGGTAACCGCTTGGTTTTAGGTGGGCTTTCCAGCTTTTGAGCGCATTCTCTACTCCCATAATGTAAGCACTGCCCTCAGACCAAATCACATCAAACTGAGCGGCTTCAAATGGCATGTCCGTCATGCTGGCACAAATCGCATTCACTTGTTTTTCAACGGGTATTCCTTCTTGTAAGCTTCTGAGACTTGCTTCGTCGTTATCCAACGCGGTAATACGGAATTCCGAATGAGACGCTAAGACCCCGGTGGCGATGCCTTTACCGCAGCCGACTTCCAGTAAAGCCCCTTTATTCTGGGATAATGCACTCAATGCACGCAATGTATCCTGCTCAGAGCCGGGGCCAAGTCTCTTCAATCCCGTAAAAATCTGCTCGAAATCTGCCATATATTGTTCGTGTTCATTCATATCTTTTGATAACCATTTCAATCTCAATGCCTGCTTTTCGCTGAAGCCCTGTTTTATCAACCACTCCATGTGAGCCGAAGGGGCGTGCTCCTCCATCTCCTGGTGCCAATCGCGCATTGAATTCATCCCCAACATGGCTGACAGCAGTTCCTTGGCTTTCTTCTTGCGTTGGATCTCCTCATCCAGCGCGTTCAGTCTTTGCAGTAACTTGTTTCTGTCGATTTTCGACTCCAGACATTCAAGACACTCTTCCAATGTCAAGCCACCTGCCTGTAGCTGCTGCAACAGACGCACCCTTTGCACATCTTTGTCTGTGTACATCCGGTATCCATTGGCTTGTCTGGTCCCTTGAATCAAACCCAGTTTTTCGTAATACAAAAGAGTGGAACGACTTAAGCCGATTTGTTCTGCGAGTTGAGAAATTCGATACATGCTTCGTCCTCATGTTGATATCAACACTATAAACTATGAAGCTTTAGACAGGTCAATAGAGAAAACTGACTTTAGGTGGATTAAAGAAAAGGGGGCCTAGTTGCCCCCTTGTATCCGAATTACTGTTCAACAACCTCCGACGTCGAGCGACGGGTCAGTTTCTGTTTTATCCAGCGGAAGATACCCTTAATGTCATCCAACATCAGGTACAAGCAAGGAACGAGCACTAAAGTTAACAAGGTTGCAAATAGCACAGCGAAACCTAAAGCAACCGCCATTGGAATCACGAATCTTGCCTGCAAACTCGTTTCGAACATAATCGGCAAGACCCCAACGAACGTAGTGATTGAAGTCAGTGTAATTGCACGGAACCTTGCACAACCTGCTTCAATCACAGCCTCCTTAATTGCCACCCCACGAGCACGCACATGATTGACGTAATCGGTCATGACCAAGGAGTCATTCACCACTACCCCAGCGGCGGCTATCAAACCAAAGGTCGACATCATGCTGAGATCTAAACCAAACCAGTAGTGTCCCCAGATTGCGCCAGTGAGACTAAACGGGATGACTGACATGATGATCAACGGCTGAGTGTAACTCTTTAACGGCACGGCTAATAAGATGTAGACGATGATCATCCCTGCGACAAAGAAGATTTTTTGCTCATCTTGCTGAGCTTGCTGTTCTTCAATGGTTCCGCCTAACTGGCTTTTCACGCCAGGATAACCAGATAGAATATCCGGTATGATTTGCTCATGGACCCGCTCTACAATTTCACTTGGCTCCACCAGCTCTTCATCAATCGAGCCGTAGACATACACACTGCGGAAGCCACCTTCTCGGCGAATACTGCTCACACCCGGTTTCTGGTTGATTTCTACTACATCTCCCAGCATTACCTTTTTGCCTTCGGGTGTAGTGATCACCGCATAGCGTAGAGAGGCGAAGGCTTCTCGCGTCAATTTAGGGTAACGAACCATGACTTTGATCTCTTCGCCATCCCTAAGCACGCGTTGTGCTTCACCACCGTAAAAACTACCGCCGACTTGCACGGCAATATCAGACAAATTAAGCCCGAGGTCGTAAGCGACAGGTGCCAGAGACAGTAAAACTTCCTGACTACCCGCATCAATAGAAGACGAAATATCAAATAAGCCTTCTTCTTGCTTCAGTTTCACAATCAGCGCACGTCCCGCTTCATTCAAAGTGTCAATGTCTGAGCCGTAAAGAAGGAAACCAAACTCGTCCCCTTTCTCATCGTCATTGACGTTGTCAGAGACATTGAGCATCTTCAGCCCCGGTATATTCGGCATCTCTTCACGCCAACGACGCGCCAACTCAAAGGTATTGAAAGGACGCAGTTCTTCGTCAACTAACGGGATCACCAATCGACCTTCTTTGCGGCCCTGGCTGAAAGTCAAAATATCCCGGATCATCTTCTGGCCGGTTTGCTGCTCCGTTTCCCTATCGATACGTAACACAGTACTTTCGATCTGTTTGAGCGCTTCAATGGTCTGTTCACTCGACACATTGTCGTTCATCACCAGCTTAATACTTGGGAAGTCATGCGGCACTTTCGGCGATGGTATGATTCTCACATAGTTCGCCATAACCAGAGCAATACTGATCACAAGCAACGCCGCGAATCCAGCAAATACACTCCAGCGCCAGTAAGTACAAGCGGTAACAAAGCGCTTGTAGGGGCCATGAACAAAACTAAAGAAACGCTGGTTGAATCTATCTCGCCAGCTTCCCTTTTTAATCGGCTTAAAGTTCGAATGTGCCAAATGTGACGGTAAGATCAGCTTGGACTCAATCAAGCTGAAGATGAGACACAGAATCACTATCGCTGCGATACCAAAGAAAAAGGCACGCTCAATTCCCTTCGACATTAAAAACGGCGCAAATACAGCAATTGTGGTCAGGACACCAAAGGTTGCAGGAGTTGCCACGCGCTTAACGCCGCGTACCACGTTATCAACCCCACCGCCGCTTTTCTCTATCTCAGAATAAGCACTCTCACCAATGACAATGGCATCATCGACGACTATCCCTAACACCATAATGAAAGCGAACAGTGAGACAATATTGATGCTGACGCCAATCGCAGGCATTAACATCACAGCCCCAAGGAAGCAGACAGGTAAGCCTATCATTACCCACATCGCAAGTTTGACACGCAAGAAAAGGCTGAGCATCAATGCAACCAGAACAGCACCTTGCAGCAGGTTTTTAAGCATCATATCGAGGCGTGCGTTGAGGTAATAGGTCATGTCGACCAGCGTTTTGATCTTCAGGTCTGCGGGTAAGCTTGTGTTCTTTTGCTCTATATAAGCCTTTACTGACTCCGCTACCGTGACCATATTTTGGTCTTTGGTCGCTTTTACAGACAGGTAAATAGCATTCTCGCCAGAATACTTAAAGTAGCGATCATCTTCGGTAAAACCATCTTTGATGGTCGCAATATCTTGCAGCAAGACCCGACCGCCATTAGCACCGATCTTGACCGGAATATCACGAAACTCTTCACCGCTGTAATACTGATTCTCAATGCGAACCGAAATCATCCCAGCGTTGGTTCTGACCTCGCCCGCCGAGTAGTTAGCGGAGTAGCGTTGAATCGCCTGACTCACATCATTGAGAGTGAGACTATATTTGCGTAGCACCTGTGGCTCTACTTCAATCGCAATTTCATACTCTGGCGCACTCAGCTCTACCAGAGCAACATTTTGCAACTGCAGCAGCTCATCTTCGATCTGCTTAGCTATCGGTTTGAGTTCCAGTAGCGAACGGTTACCGACCAGCGCCATTTCAATCACATCCTGCCTAAACTCAAACTGGTAAACCTGAATCGGCTCCATTCCCGCTGGGAAGTTAGATACAGAATCGACCTTTTGTTTGACTTTATCCAGCACGTCTTCGACGTCTTGATCGACATCGACTTCAATCTCAATAGCGCCACTACCACGAGAAGCTGTGGTGACCGCCTTTTTTATCCCCGTTACATCTTTTAGAGATTCTTCCAACTTAATGAGAATACTCTCTTCGATTTCTTGAGGCGAAGCGCCCGGATACTGCGCACTAACATTGATGTAGTTAACCTCAATATTGGGGAACATTTGTCTCTGAATGAAGAAGAAACTCACCGTACCAACAATCAGGACAAACACCATCAACAGGTTAGCGGCGACTGGATTGTGAGCAAAGTAGGCAATCAAGCCCTTTTGTTTAGAATCGTCCATGCTATAACCCCTACTGTTCACTTTCAGTGACGGCAACTTCTACCCGCATACCTTTTTGCGGATATTCAGGTACCGTCAGAACAATCTGGTCTTCGTCAGATAAACCTTCGCTGATCAGCATAAACTCTTGCTCGGCGCGTAACACGTTGACGATACGAGGTTCCAATTCGTTATCTTCGTTGACAACCCAAACCTGTCGGTTGTTGACCAACTCCTGAGGTAAACGGTAAATGTGTTTGAGTTCTTTACCGATAAACTGCACTTCCACATAAGAGCCAAACTTGAGCGGTGAAGCGTCGGATTCAATGGCGTACGGGTCATCAACACGGACCACCATATTGATCATTCGAGTAGCACTATCAACCACGCCAAGATCACGCTCGATTACTCCCTCTCGCTTCGCATCAATAATACCTCGTTGCACCACTGTGGCTGAGACTCCGGCGTAGTTTTCCGGCAAGAAAGCGCTGTCAAAGCCAGCAATCGGAATATGAACCTCACCTGCTTCAATATTGTTAAGCGTCGCGACATGTGCGCCAGCTGAAATATATTGCCCGACACCAATATCGCGTGATACCACCAGCGCATCATAGGGTGCAACGATTTTGCAGTTTTCAAGATCGCGCTTTGCCCGCTTAAGACCAGCCTGCGCTGATTTAACCTGTGCCATGGCACTCAGCACCTGGGGCTTGCGTAAATAAAGATCTGTTACCTGCTTAGCTGGCAGGTTTTTCGCCTGGCGCTTCGCCACCTCTGCTTTTGCTTTTTCTTCAATTAAAGACGCCTGAGCGCTGGCCAAATTCGCTTCTGCCTGTAATACCGCGGCCTGATAGTTGTCGCTCTCGATTGAAAACAGCGTCTCTCCACGTTTAACGACCCCACCTGCAACAAAATTGGGGTGCCAGCTCGTTACCTCACCAGATACCTGAGCAGAAACTTGCGTCACCTCTACGGGCAACAGTTCACCGTGACTGGTGATCAGTACTTTATGATCGCTTGATTTCACTGACGCTACAGTCACAGTTAACGGCTTTTTCTCTGGTTTAGTTTCTGTGCTTTCTGCTGCGCTTGAGGCAATTGCAGCATAGCCACCGTAGGCTCCTCCGAGGATGACAACGGGAAGCAACCAACGTAACGGCTTAGTTTTCATAAAAAGTCCTTATTAGAATGACAGCCTATTATTTTTCTGCTCTTACGAGGCAGGCTTTGTTTTATACGAGTAAGCTATAGCTTCGACATCATAAAGATATGAAATATCCATAAAATTAATGCTTTTAATTGGTAATCCATTTCACCGATGACGAATTGCTTGCACTAAAGGCGTGAGCAAAGAGAGTGCCAACAACAAAGTTCATAAAATACAAACAGTTAAATAAAACAAGCCAAACGCCGAAATAAATTAATTAGGTGAATATGTTTATATGTTGGCGAAATTTACCTCTGGATTTATGGCAGCCGATTTAAAATAATGAAATCAACCATGTTAAACGGAGAGAGTAATGAATAAGGTTTATCTTTTTGATTGGGGAAACACGCTCATGGTCGACTTCCCAGATCAGCAGGGGAAAATGTATCTATGGCCGAACGTAGAGGCCGTAGATAAAGCGGAACAGACACTTAAGTCGCTCAGCCGCCATTTCCCAGTCTACGTAGCAACCAGCGCTCAAGACTCAACCGAACGTGAAATCCAACAAGCCTTTCAAAGGGTCGGATTAGATCCCTATATTAACGGCTATTTCTGCAAGGCTAACTTAGGCCTAGAGAAGAATAGTGCTGAGTTTTATCTCGAAATTGCCAAATCACTTTGCCATCACCCCTCTGAACTGGTGATGGTCGGCGACATTCTTGAGAAAGATATCTACCCCGCAGAGAAAGCAGGATTACAGACCATTTGGTACAACCCAACAAATCTTCCTGTTCCAAAAGGCGTTCGCAGTATTCAAAGTCTAGAAGCGCTACTCGAAGACAGATAAAAACGGCTTAATATAGCATTAAACCGTTTGACTGCTTTATCTAAGATGCTGAGGATTGCTGGGGTTGATAACGACCCGGTTTATGATTCATTGCCAAGATTAGGTTTGTGGCAATGGCGCCAACTACTGAAAGCAGAATAAGAGAAAGATCGACAATAAACAGAGATAAAACAACGATTGTGCAATCCAGCACCATCTGAACTTTACCTGCTCGAATGCCAAAGCGCTCCTGAAGGAATAACGCCAGAATGTTAAACCCTCCTAGGCTCATTTTGTGGCGAAAGATAACTAGCATCCCCATGCCTATTAAGCCTCCACCCAGCAGAGCAGCGTATAAAGGTTCAATGCGAGCTATCTCAATGACATGATGCAGATGATCAACAGCAAGGGAAACAATACTGACAGCGACAAATGTATTGACGGTAAATCGCCAACCCATGCGAGCGATAGACAGAGCATAGAACGGCAGGTTAAGCATAAAAAATACCTGACCGAAGCTAAAGTCGCTGACTTTCGTCAGGAATATCGCCAAGCCAGCAGTCCCACCAGTCAGTAACCCAACTTTATTGAAGAAAATAACTCCGAGAGAGACCAAAGCGCTCCCTAAGATAAGTGCGAGCAAATTCTCACGTAAACTGTGTTCTTTATCCATGTTGGCTTCCTATCCAAATACGATTCACAAAACCATGCGTGAACCAAACGCGGATAAGATGTCGATAATTGACAATAATGTCGAGATAATGCGTTAAATCTATCAATAAACGGGTGTTTAAAGAAATGTACAACCTCTTAGAAAGGCCAGTGAATTTAAAGGCGATTTGAATCTATTCTGCCCTAATTTCAATCATTGATTGAAGTTAACCGAACAGACTTAGAACCTTTTTTGCAGACTGTAGTTTTCCCATCAAAACACGCGGATCCCGCCATCTGTTTCGCTCTGTACATCGCCTCGTCGGCAATACTTAATAAGACTTCTTTGTTCTTAGTCTGATCAGGGAAATAACTGACGCCAATACTAGCTCCTACTTTGAGGGTTCGGCCGTTGAACTCAATCGGTGCGTTAATCGCATCCAGCAGTTGCTCAGCCTTTTTTGCAACAATATCAAAGTCATGCAAAAGATCGAGGCAGATAACGAACTCATCCCCCCCAAAACGGCCAACAAAATCAGATTCACGGATTGCCGCTGTGATACGACTTGCCACCTCAACAAGAATGGCGTCTCCCGCTTCATGGCCAAATGTGTCATTGACGGACTTAAAGTCATCCAAATCAATGAAGAAAATAGCCAGTTTACACTGAGTACGGTTCGCTTTAACGATCGCATTCTCTAATGCTTTATCAAATGCTCTGCGGTTGACGAGATTCGTCAGAGGGTCGTGCTCTGATAAAAATATCAGCTGCTCCTGCTTATGTTTGAGCTGCTGAGTCTGGCGCATCACCTCTTCTTCCAGTTCTTGCTTAGTTACTGTTGTTTCACACAATGACATTGTCATCTGATTAAAAAATTGCGCCATGATTCGAAACTCAGTATCCATTTTCACTGCTTCGACTTTTGAGTCTAATTTCCCTTCAGCCAAGTCGATAATCGCATTCTTCATTGCTTCGGCACCGGATTTAAAGCGGAACGAAATCAACCAAGCCGTCGCACTGACCAAGACTGAACAGATGATCAACCATGCTGCCGCATAAAGCATAACTTGATGCAGGCTGTTTGCATTACGGTTAAGTACAGACTGATGAACATAAGCCAGCTCTTCTGTCATGTTCTGAACAATCATGTTGTAACGAGAGTGGAGTAAGCCTCGCGCATTGATGTTTGCGGACCCCTGCTCGTCGAGGCCATTGATGGATAAAAAGTACACTTGTTTTTCTTTATTCAGCAGCGCATTTAAGCTGTGATTCATACGCTGGATATTTCCTAGCTGACTGTTGTTCTGCTTATAAGCTGTCAATTTGGTCGCTAACTCCGCCTGAGCCAATTCCACTTGATTGAGGCTGGATTCATCACCAAACTGAAGGAAGACCCACAACTGGCTTCTGAGTAAATCAACGCACAATTGTAAATCAATGATCTGATCCAATTCGGCTTTTGTTTCACGTTGTTCTCCCGCCACTTTCGCAAAAGAAATGATGATGAATAACGTCAGCATCAAGGTTGTCGTTGATAGTACAAACAGCTTTTTAAACAGTGAATCCAACATAGCTTACTCTCGCAAAGCAATGATTTGTTGATAGGGTTGAGTAAAGAACAAGTCTCTGAAGTCGGGTTGTTCGCTCCCGACCAGTCCGCTTTCTACTGCCCATCTCGCTTGTAATTGCAGATTAGAAAGCAACGAATTGCCCAGCGATAAACGGAAAACATAGTCTTCCCATGACCACTTAACTTGATTGGCAGGAATATTGAGGCGTTTAGTAATGATGCCCAAAGCCTTGTCCGGATTTGCATTGATCCATTCCACAGCTTCATCAAGAGCGCCCAATAATTGCGTGGGCTCATTACCGGCAAACTCAAGATAAGGAGTGGTCGACAGTAAATTGAAGGACTGTTGATAAATCCCCGGAGTACCCAGATTACTCACTTCGGCAGCAGATAAGATGTCGGCTTTGTAACCCATTGGCTCCCAAGCTGAAATCGCTTCCACACGATAGGACAGTAACGCTGGAACCAACTCATGAGGCTGGAGATAGACTTTTTCTACATTGAGGGTTTTGAGATTGTTGGCAATCAGCACAGAATCAAAATAAAACTCGCTGGCACTGCCTTTTACTACACCTACTTTCTTACCTTGTAGCGCTCCCACGTCTCCGACTTCAGAGGGGTTTAGCGTAAGCAGCTTAAGGTCATTATCTGACTCAACAAAGCTCACCAGCAATGCCAAATCTTTACGCTCAAAACTCTGAAACATCACTACCGATTCGGAGGCGGTCGCGTACTCGACATCTCGATTTAGCATCAATTGGGTACAGGCTATTCCACTAGCACAAGGGTACAAAGTGACATCAAGATCATAGTCATCGAAAAGGCCAAGGTGTTCAGCAATCAAAAAGGGAGAAGCCAGCGGAGTCAAAGAGACACCGACTCTTATTTTGGTATCATTGGTCTTGTTTCGCGATTCATACTGACTGGCAAACAAAGCTGCTACTCCAATGAGTAAGGAGCCAAGACCTAAAGCCATTAAATTCCGTTTAACAAGTGGCATAACATACACACTCTAAAATAAGAAACCTAGCACATATAAAGTTAGCTTATAGAATTGTGACTTTGGAAGGGAACACGACTTTTTATAGAAATCTGTGTAACTCTTTATCATTTGCGTGAAATTAATCACATAAATCAGCGACTAAAGCATCACGTTTCTCAAAAAGCGGCGCTCAATAAAAAGTATTCGAACAGTAATCTCTCTCAACCTCTAGGTCGTAAAACAAACTATAAGTCATAGTTATACATTTAAATATCTCTCAAACAGCTTAACTCTAGGGTATCTAATGAAAGTACTTATTTTTGGTGGAAACGGCGGTATTGGACACGCAATTTGCCGGAATTTAGCCCAACATAGTCCTGATATTGAAGTACACGCTACTTATAGAAATCAGCAACCAACCCATTCTCATGAAACAATCATTTGGCACAAACTAGATGTGACAGATGAGGCGCAACTGCAATTGCTAGCGAATGAGATAGAGCAACTAGATTGGATTATTAACGCGGTTGGATTGTTACATGATGAACACCATGGGCCCGAAAAGAACCTCAAATCATTTGATCCCGATTTTTACCTAAAAAACATCATGAATAATGCGATGCCGACGATGCTGATCGCCAAACACTTTCAAAGCGCCTTGAAGCATAGTAGCCAGCCAAAGCTCGCAACTATCTCAGCCAAAGTCGGCAGCATTAAAGATAATCAATTGGGAGGCTGGTATAGCTATCGCTCATCTAAAGCGGCACTCAATATGCTACTCAAAACCCTCAGTATTGAATGGGGAAGAACTATGCCCAAAGCATGCGTTCTTTCACTGCATCCAGGGACAACGGACACCGAATTATCAAAACCTTTTCAAGCCAATGTACCAGAGGGAAAACTGTTTGAACCTGATAGAGTGGCCGCAGATCTCGTCAACATCATTTCCGAAGCAACTTCGGATATCAGCGGCAGCTTTCTTGCTTATAACGGTGAAGAACTGCCTTGGTGATTACGACTTCTTCTACATCGCTCCGAACAATACTTAACCTCCTCCCAACAATGGCGCCACTTATGGCGCCATGTAAATGGTCTACTGCAGACCACACACATTTTTTTCGGTAAATGCTGTTTCTTCATGCAGTTAGCGCTCACAACGCTTAAGTCTTCTTTTTATATTGCCTTCTTTGACCATGAAATCGAATAACGGCGCAAATAAATTAGCAAACAGAATAGCCAGCATTATCCCCTCGGGGTATGCAGGGTTAAGCGCTCTAATGCCTATTGTCATAACACCAATGAGGATGCCATATGCCCATTTACCTTTGTTAGTAAACGCAGCCGAGACAGGGTCCGTGGCCATGAAGAAAGTGCCAAATGCCACACCACCCAATACGAAGTGCCAGTAGAAAGGCATCGAGAACATGGGGTTAGTTTGAGAACCAATCACGTTAAGCAGTGTTGAAGTAACAGCTAAACCCATGATAACGCCCGCGACAATCCGCCACGATGCGATTCTCATCGCTATGAGAAGCAAGCCAGCGAGCATGATCAGCAACGTAGAAACTTCTCCCATCGAACCGGGAAGATTACCCAAGAACGCGTCGCTCCAACGCAACACTTCACCAGTCATATTGTTTATCAGAGCACCTTGACCACCTTCATACCATTGACTCAGCGGTGTCGCTCCAGAATAACCATCAGCGGCAACCCATACCGCGCCTCCTGACATGTTGGCAGGATAGGCAAAGTAGAGAAACGCTCTCCCAGCCAGAGCAGGATTCAAAAAATTTCGACCTGTGCCACCAAATATCTCTTTTGCCACGACAATACCAAAGGTGATACCGAGTGCAGCTTGCCAAAGAGGGATGGTAGGAGGAAGAATGAGAGAGAAGAGTACAGAGCTCACGAAGAAACCTTCGTTTACTTCATGTTTCCTCACAACTGCAAACAATACTTCCCAAAAGCCTCCGACAACAAAAACGGTGGCGTAAACTGGTAGAAAGTAACTTGCCCCAAGCAGCATTTTGCTCATCCAGCCGGCATCGGCGACCCCCTGAGCGGAGCCGAATGCCAACATTAGTCTCCAACTATCAGCAACAACGGTCTCCAATTCTGCCACAGAGTATACGCTTAACAGAGCCATGGAGGACTGGTTACCAACATTGTACATCCCCCAAAACATGGCAGGGAAAGTCGCCAGCCACACCATTATCATAATGCGTTTCAAATCAATGCTGTCACGCACATGTGTCACACCTCTATTCACTAAACCTGGGGTATAAAATATGGTCGCAGCGGCCTCGAACACGGGATAAAACTTCTCATACTTACCGCCCGGTTCGAAATCGGGGGCTATGGCATCCAGTCTACTTTTCAAGCTCATATCTTTACTTCCGAATTAAGTTTTCAATCTTATCTACGAGCATTTTTGTCGTTTGGCGCACTACTAATTTTCTTAGGTTGTGAACAATCAACTGCCAGACATCGTACATAACAGCATATTCGTCGCGAGGAGCATGTTATGGAAACGCTGGCAGTGGACTTAGCAAGATTTCAGTTCGCGTTCACAGTATCTTTTCACATCATTTTTCCAGCCTTTACCATTGGATTAGCGAGCTATTTAGCCGTGTTAGAGGGTTTGTGGCTTAAAACAAACAACGAAAAGTACTTACAGCTGTACAAGTATTGGCTGAAAATCTTCGCCATCAGTTTCGGTATGGGGGTAGTCAGCGGCATCGTGCTTAGCTATCAATTCGGCACGAACTGGAGTGTCTTCGCAGACAAGACGGGGCCAATACTCGGACCTTTAATGGGCTATGAGGTTTTCACCGCTTTCTTCCTCGAAGCAGGCTTTCTCGGCGTGATGCTATTCGGAATGGACAGGGTCGGTAAAAAGCTGCACTTTGCTTCAACTTGTGTTGTCGCTTTCGGCACATTTCTTTCTGCATTTTGGATACTTTCCGTCAACAGCTGGATGCAAACACCCGCGGGTTATTCAATCAATGAAGTGGGTCAATTCATCCCAGAAAGTTGGTTTGAAATCGTGTTCAACCCTTCTTTTCCATATCGATTAGTTCACATGCTACTCGCTGCCTACCTAACCACAGCCTTTGTCGTTGCTGCTGTAGGTGCCTACCACTTGCTATCTGCTCCCCACAACCCTCTGGCTAGGACAATGTTCTCAATGGCTATGTGGATGGCGGCCATTGTCACGCCAATACAGATTGTTGCCGGTGACATGCATGGTTTGAATACCTTGGAGCATCAACCAGCTAAAGTCGCGGCTATGGAAGGTCATTACCAATCACACAAAGGTGCGCCGCTAATCTTGTTTGGTATCCCCAATGATGAAACTCAGGAAGTGGAATATAAGGTCGAAATCCCCAAACTTGGCAGCCTGATTCTGACACATGACTGGGATGGTGAAGTAAAAGGCTTAGATGCATTTCCAGCCGACGAACACCCTCCTGTTGCTATCGTATTCTGGAGTTTCAGGGTTATGGTCGGCATTGGCTTTGGCATGCTATTCATAGGTCTTTGTAGTTTATGGCTAAGAAAGAGAAAAACTCTGTTTAAAACGCCTTGGTTCCACAAACTGTGCGTACTCTTTGGCCCGGCAGGTTTTATTGCTGTACTAGCTGGCTGGATAACCACTGAAGTGGGTCGCCAACCATACACCGTATATGGACTACTCACTACCGCCGATTCTGCGTCGCCTATTGACGCCGCAGCGATAAGCGTTTCCTTAACCGCGTTTATCGTTGTGTATTTTGTTGTCTTCGGAGCTGGATTCTTTTATCTGTTGCGCTTGATGCGTAAATCACCAACAAAATATGAAGAGTCGTTGGACAGTCGTCTCCCTGATGGCACAGATTCTCCACCTGCTTCTCATTCCAACCATCTAACGTGAGGAAGGCGATATGGATTACGCACTAATATGGTACGGATTAATCGGTTTAGCTGTCCTCATCTATGTAATTTTGGATGGGTTTGATCTGGGAATTGGTATTCTCTACCCCAGCGCTCACAGTGAAAACGAACGCGATCTCATGATGAACAGTATCGCTCCTGTGTGGGATGGTAACGAAACTTGGCTGGTGTTAGGTGGTGGCGGCTTGTTCGCGGTATTCCCGCTGGCTTATGCCGTCGTCATGCCAGCACTCTATGCCCCGCTGATCCTTATGCTTTTAGGGCTCATACTACGAGGGGTTTCGTTTGAATACCGCTTTCGAACCAAACGAGGCAAATTCCTGTGGGACGGAGCCTTCTTTTTGGGTTCATTACTAGCAACAGCGATGCAAGGCATTATGCTCGGTGCCCTTCTTCAAGGTATCAAAGTGGATGGACGTTCGTATGCTGGCGGCTGGTTTGACTGGTTAAGCCCCTTCAGCGTGTTCTGTGCTGTGGCCTTAGTTTGCGCTTACGTATTGTTAGGTGCTTGCTGGTTAATCATGAAATTGCCCGATGATCTGATCAACCGTTACTATACGGTCGCAAAACGTTGGGGGTTGGCACTCGTTACCTGTATCGCAATCGCTAGCTTATGGTTACCACTCAGTAATGGTTTGGTATTCGAACGTTGGTTCAGTTTCCCTAACGCGCTGCTCTTCCTTTTCATTCCAATTGCTGCAGCATTGTGTATCTGGACACTATTTTCCGCTTTGTTGGAACACAAGGCACTCAAGGCGTACCTGTGCGGCATAGGACTGTTTGTTATCTCTGCGCTTGGTTTTGGCGTAAGCACTTTCCCCTACCTAGTTCCATTTGCACTGACATACCAAGAGGTCGCAGGCCCAGATTCAAGCCTTGCTTTCTTGTTGGTCGGAGCGGCTATTTTGCTACCCATGATCATCGCCTACAGCGCTTATTCATACTGGGTATTCAGAGGAAAGCTAAAACACGGTGAGGGGTACCACTGATGAAACAATTTGGATGGTTTTTCTTGATATGGTTGGCGAGTGTTTTTTCACTCGCCGTTATTTCGATGTCAATTCGTTGGATACTTTTTTAGAGGAGTAGGTTTAACCAATCACAACCAAACCAAACTTCGACAGTAGCTGCTCTTGCTGCCAATCACAGATCTTCACACCGTTGAGTGAGACCCTACGCATGTCTAAACCTTCCAGGTCAACATGAGTTAAGTCTGCGCTTTCCAAGTTGAATGTGCCCCACTGTTCTTTGCTGAATTCACCACGTGACAAATCCGCGCCCAACATACTGGCTCCGAACAGGTTGGCACCACTCCAACGATTTTCAAACAGCTCGCACTTTTCTAGCAATGCACGTTCAAAGTTGGCGTAACTCAGGTTACACCCAGTTATGTATGCAGAACAAAAGTAAGCTGAATGGCTAATACGATTAACAAAATTTGCTCGCTGAAAGTTCGCACCTTTTAAATCGCACTTTCTAAATTCGATACCAAAACAATCAGCACCAACAAACTGACTCATGGCTAACATACAGTTTTCAAAACTGGCATCCTTGAGGTTGGCATATTGGAAGCTGCACCCTTCCAGCGCTTGCGCTTCAATGAATTTGCAGTTGATGAACTTTGCATCACGTAAATCCGCTCGGTCAAAGCTGCATTTAATGAACTGACAACCCTCATACACCTGCTGCTGTAAGTCCTGATGAGAGAAGTCTTGCTGATGATACGTCTGATCTTTTATAGACATGTGTTCTCCTTAGTTGGCGCAAGACTAGCACTCTAAGCCTTTGTTTTTCCACAAAAATAAAACCTTAAACATCAAGAACTTAAAACACCCCAAAATCGCCAATTTAAGGCATCAAAATGGCGGTTTAAGGGTGTGCTACTTTGAAATTTGAAGGCGCGTATCAAGAAAAAAGTTTCAACCTTTAAATTACTGTTCAGATGACCGTTTTAAAAAGTAAAAAGGCGTAGAGCAATTGGAGCAGTTTTGCTCTAATACATGGCAGTTAATCTTAAGAGATCATGTAATGGAAGAAATCTATTTTGCCGGAGGCTGCTTGTGGGGTGTACAGGAGTTTATGAAACATCTGCCCGGAGTAATCGTAACTGAAGCCGGGAGAGCCAATGGCACTAATCAGGATACCAAAGGGGAATATGATGGCTATGCGGAATGCGTCCGCACTCAGTTTGACCCTGAAAAAGTATCAGTTCTGGAATTGATGGATTTCTTCTTTGAAATTATCGATCCTTACAGCCTCAACAAGCAAGGCGAAGATATCGGTAAAAAATACCGCACTGGTGTATATAGCATAAACCATAAGCATTTGACTCAGGCTCAGGACTTTATTGAGTCTCGTTCAGATCGCGAACGTATTGTGGTAGAGATACTTCCGCTGACCAACTATGTTAAAAGCGATGATGAACATCAGGATCGCCTAACCCTCCACCCAGACGATTATTGCCACATTCCGATAGATTTACTGCACAAATACAAAAACCAATAAATAAAAAGGCCAGAGCAATGCTCTGGCCTCTCGTTAGCAAGTTCAAACAGCTCTTACACTTGGAACTTGTTAAGGTTTTTGTGTAAATCAATCACATTCATCGCGATGGTTTCACTTGCAGCCGCTGTATTCTTTGTTTCTTCCGCGGTCTCTTCTGCTAACGTTTTGATACTGGTCAGGTTATTGTCCAAATCTTGCGCCACCGTCGATTGTTCCTCAGCAGCAGCTGCAATTTGTAAGTTCAAGCCAGCGATCTGATTGACCGATTCAGCAGCAACAGAGAAGGTATTGGCAGACTCCGAGCTTTTCTCAAGACAAAGCTTCGCGGTATCTGTTCCTTTCTTCATACTTGATACGGCATTTTTCGCTTCCGACTGCAACGTATCGACTAACTTCTGAATATCTACGGTTGCTTCTTGAGTGCGCTGAGCGAGTGAACGAACCTCGTCCGCAACCACCGCAAAACCACGCCCTGTTTCACCTGCGCGAGCCGCTTCGATGGCAGCATTCAAAGCAAGCAAGTTAGTTTGTTCAGCGATACCTTGAATAGATTCCAGTACTTGGCCGATATTGTTGGTTTCAGAAACAAGGTTTTCAATCACACCGGATGATGTGGTCACCTCATTCGCAAGCTCTTGGATAACCTCTTGAGTAGCTAGCGCTTCTTTCTGACCTTCCATTACGTGCTTTCTCACTTCATCAGTCACCGAAGACGCGTTTGCTGTACTGTTCGCCACTTCCTGTGTCGTCGCGTTCATTTGGTTAATCGCTGTCGCTACCTGCTCGATATCACAACGCTGCTTTTCAACGTTCTGCAACGTACGCTGCATAGCTGAAACTGCGACTTCTGATGACTGCCCGAGTTCTTCCGCCTTAGAGTTGATTTGAGTGATGGTTCCCATCAACACACCCAAGAACTTATTGAATGCGTTTGCCACGGTACCCGTTTCATCGCGGGACGAGTCATCCAATCGAATGGTCAAGTCGCCATCTCCTTCAGCCACCTGCTTAAGTCTGTCGATGAGATTCATTATTGGGGTGCGAATAGCACGTGTGACCAAGAAAGGCATAAGAATACCTAAAACTATTGACACTGAAGCAATGATCGTCATCCACTTGATCGCGTATTTCTCATCCTCTTCAGCTTGAAGTGCACTGGCGAGAGTAAAGTTTTGCACTTCATCGAGAATCGAAATCAACGATTTATCAATTTCATTTTCATGTGCTTCCACTTTCTTAGAGAACTCGAGCATCTCTTCGATTTGACCATTGCTGCCGTAGTCCATTGTTTTGTCAACTTCACCAACAAGCGTGCTGTAAGACTTCTCGACAACTTTCAGCTCGCCAAGAAGCTTCTTGAATTTTTCTTGAGCCTCAACTGAGTGCAACAGTGGTATGGCTTTCTCAATGAACTCTTCAACTTCATAGAGTTCTTTTTCGGTTTTGACCGTCAGGTCATGAACCTTTTTCTTAGCTTCTTCGAATACACTCATCTGGGCCAATCCTTGCTCAACGCGGATCGCTTTAATGAGTGCTCTTTCGAACAGAATCGCTTGTTCCAACTGATGCTCTGTCACCACCGTCAACATTTTAGTTAACGGGATATCTTCTTCTGCGATATCAACCAGCTCGTTACCAATCTTGTTCATTTGATAAAGGGCAAAAACGCCCATAATAATCATGGCAAGCAACTGGGACAACCCGAGCAAATACACCTTCTGGGCAATGGTTAATCTAGATAACATGCCTATCCCCCTCAATCCTTTTTAACGAAATGCTTGATCATTCGCATGGCAAAGCTTTTATGCTCCAGCAGGTAATCGAGGTCTCCTTTGTGATCCATAAAATCACTAAATCCAGGAATCGACGACCCAAGGTGCTGGTCAAGAACTTTGAAGCCCATTTTCCAATCAGGGAAACTGCGAGTGCTTATATGATGAAAACCGATACGGTTAATGTTGGTGTGACGAGTGTCTTTCTGTATCTTACTGAATAGTGATTCGACGCTGTTTTCAGGCCCTTCTAAAACTTGGATGAAGGTGCCATAACCGTCGTAAAGGAGAAGGCCAGTAATTTCGTTGTCCGTATTATTCTTACGTGCTTTCGACAGAATCGCTTCCAATTGATCTTGCTTAAGCCGTTGAACCGCTTTGCTGACATACACGAGTTCAATCATTTCCATTTATGGCTCCCATCACTTATATGTCCTAAGCCAGTGTGTTCAATTTTTATGACTCGGGCATAACTTGTTCTGAACTGATTTTGCTCCATCAAGACGACAGATAAAGCTTTGATAACAGATTCTTATCAAAAGTGTTTCTTGTATTGAGATACTTTCAAAAGACTCTGCACTAAAACCTTACCACCTAATAGGTAACCAAACATTAACAATATACTTACAATTTACATGCCAGATGAGAAAGCGTGAACAGCTGTGAGATTTGAGTGAAAACACATGATAATATCCATCAAGTGCATATTATCAATTGCATATTGCAACATAAGTCGCAATATGCAATTGCAATGTGGTTAAGGTGAGTAATAACCACACAAAACATATGGAAAAGAGTTGCTTAGATTTTTTGCTGACTTTTTACGGTTGGCATTAATGCTCCAATCCGCCAGTCAAATTTTACGGCACATACAGCCAACAATATCCCAATAACTCCCAAACCTTGCGATAGATTCACCACATTATCAAAGGCAAAGTAATCCACCACTAAAGCGGTCACGGGGTACACGAAAGATAAAATGGCGATGAGATGAGTGGTGAGTTTTTGAAAGGCATCATACATGATGACGTACATAAATCCGGTATTTACCAAACCAAGTGTGAGTAACGCTCCCCACTGAACTGGAATCTTCGGCAGCGCCGACCAATCCACCATAGGTAACAGTAAGACAACACCCACACTGAGCTGAACAAGTGCAATCACGCTTGGCGATACTTGGCTGACTTCTTTGGTCAATAATGTCGTCACTGTGTACAACAGTGCAGCACCCAGTGCCAATAACAGCCCAAACAATATTTTCTGGCTGCCAACATCTTCACCTTGCAGCAAAATACTTAGCTGCTTTAGATCCAGATCAGTCACTAACACCAACCCCAGCAATGCTACTGATAGCCACACAATGAGATTCACGCTTGGCAGTTGCCTTGCCATCAGTGAACCAGCAACAACTAACATAATTGGTTGCATGTGGTAAGCAATCGTAGCAATAGAGAAAGGGATATAATCAAAAGAGGCAAAGAGCAAAACCCAGTTACCCACCAAAGTAATACCACCCGCCAAAATCAACCCAAGTACTTTTCTATTCAGGCCTGCAGTAAACGAACCATACTGCCATTTAACGTAACCAGCCAGAAACAGGCCTGCGATCAAACAGCGGAAAAATACGACATTCCAAAACGATTGACCTGACTCAATCACAAACAATCCTATGGTTCCCGATAACACCATAGCGGTGATCATTTTGATGGTGCCGGCTTCTGTATCATTCCTATACATAATTCATCCCCTTGAATCTACTAAGTAATACACATAGATTAAGAAGTAATCCCCCACAAAGGCATGGCGAAATGAAGCTCATTTTTCAGTGAGACTTAAAAAAGGAAGACAAATATGCGTAAGAACCTTAAAAACGAAGATTGGACGCTGGACGCCATCGATAGCCAACTACTCGACTTACTTAACGAGAACGCACGAATGCCAGTCGCAGAGCTAGCCAGAGAAGTGAAAATGTCGTCTCCGAGCGTTAACGAGCGACTCAAACGTATGGAAGAGTTCGGCGTTATTTCAGGATATCGGGTTCAACTCGCACCAGAAAATTTAGGATTCCCACTTGAAGCCATCGTACGTATGCGTCAACTACCAGGAAAGATAAAACAGCTGGAAGCCATGATCATCGAAACGCCAGAGTTTATTGAATGCGACAAAGTCACTGGTGAAGATTGTTTTTATGCTCGGATGCGTTTCGGCACAATGGAGCAATTGGATGAAATCCTAGACAAAGTATCCTCTCTGGCTGAAACCAATACCTCCATTGTGAAATCAACACCCGTCAAACGACGTAACGTGCCTTACCAATATTCTCGCTCACAAAAATAATGGGCGAGCAAAACTCTGCTCACCCATCTTAATCTTCGCTCAATGAATAAATCCATTCATCGACTTTGACCTGCTAACTTAGCGCTTGCCGCTCTGTGTTTTTCCGAGGCAGGTTTTACAATCAAACCGATGCCTATCAGAAACAACGCACTCGCGATGACTTGCGGCATAGAGAGCACTTCGTCATACATGAAATAGCCACTGACTAAAGCGAATACTGGAACAAGCAAAGTCAAAGGTGCTGCGGTGCTTAACGGGTACTTAATCAGCGTTCGATTCCAGACCCAGTAACCAAACAAGGTGGTTGGGTAAGCCTGAAAAACCACTGCAATTGTCGTGTTCATATCCCAGTTTTCATACGCTTGCCAAAGGATTTGTTCACCGTGCAATGCCGTCGCGAACAACACGAGCGGTACAGGCGCAAACAACATTCCCCATACATTAAATGCAAAAGCCTGTTTGGTTTTGGAAGCTTTAACGATGACTCCCATTAAGGTCCAACTGATTGCCGCAATCATAATCAACATAAGGCCTGAAGCAGTAATATTACCGTTGGTCGCAGACACCAGCACCAGCAGCGCGACCATAGCAAGCAAAGCCCCCATCAATTTTCGAGGTGACGACTTTTCTTTAAAGACAAAAAGCCCGACCGCCATGCCGATCAATACGTTGCTCGACAGCAAAACCGAAGACATTCCGGAAGACAAACCCGCAGTAATCGACCAAGACGCCATGCCCCAGATCCCGACGCCAAACACTAACCCATAACTGACCAGATAGCGCCAAGCCACATTTGGTCTGGCGATGAAAAAGATCGCCGGGATCACCGCAAGCGCGAAACGGGCAGCTGTCGCAATCAGTGGGTGAACATTGGTAATCCCCATTTTGATCATTGAGAAGTTAAATCCCCAAATAGCCATGACGAATACCGCAAGTATTAGGTCGTTTTTTTTCATTGTTATCCCTCCATTCATTCTGTGAATATGAGTATCGCTTGCGAGCAAAAAGGGATACAGATACAATTTTTCAAATAAAAACCAGTACAGTTGTTATGATGATGAGCATTTATAAGCAGTTAGCCAATCAATTCATTGAAGATATTCAACACGCTAAGCTGTGTGAAGGGGACAAAATGCCCTCTTTACGGCAACTCTCACAGCAGCACTCTGTCAGTATGTCGACCGCCGTTAGTTGCTATCAAGAGCTGGAGTCACAAGGGTGGATCCAATCCCGCCCGCAAGCAGGTCACTTCGTCGCACCTCGCCAGCACTCCCATCAGACACCCGAGCTCAAACAGTTTGTCAGCACCGTATCAACAGTCCGCAACTTCAATTCCGTACATTCTGCACTGCGAGGCCCATTAGGTGTTTCCAGTACCGCCAATGATGAACAAGCCGTAACAGAGCTCGAACGCAGTTTTCGCCGAGCCTTGCGCCGAATGGGCGACCGACTCAACCACTATCCTGATGTTCAGGGAGAGCCTTTGCTGCGTCAGGCATTATCGACTCACTTTTCTAAAGTCGGCGTACACTTTTCTGCCAGTGATCTTGTCGTCACAGCTGGTTGTATGTCAGCGTTAAAAGCAGCGATTGAATCCTGCACTGAGACAGGTGATGCTATCGCAATCAGTTCACCATGCTTCAACGGCATCATCGAATTACTTGGTCAGATGGCGCGAAAAATTGTCGAGATTCCCTCTTTAGACGACGGCATCGATTTAGCACAACTGGAAGCACACTTTCAGCAAGGCAATGTCAAGGCGGGTATTTTCTGTACTTCTCATATGAACCCACAGGGGATCAGCATGTCGGCTCAGCAAAAACAAACGCTGGCGCAACTGGCAAATCAATACCAGATTCCTGTGATTGAAGACGACGTTTACCTAGAGCTATCCTACTCTGACCATACGCCTTTGCCTGCAAAATATTACGATCAAGCTGGTTATATTCTCTGGTGCGGCTCAGTTTCAAAGAGCCTGTCTCCGGGTTATCGATTAGGCTGGTGCTTGCCCGGTCGTTACAAGTCAACCTATCAAGGTCAGTTTGGAGCGAGTTGCTATGGAGTTTCGACTCCGGTTCAGTTAGCCGTGGCTGACTTCATTGATTCTGGCCAGTACGCCAAGCAACTCAGACGCAGAAAGCAAAAGCTACTTTCGCTAAGAAAAGACTATCTCGACTATCTAACCGCGCAGTTGCCCGAGCACATAAAGATCAGCAACCCACAAGGCGGTATGGTGCTTTGGATCCAAGCTCCGGGTTTGGACAGTAAACAGTTACAGAGCGAAATCGAAACTCACAAAATTGATATCCGCCTCGGGCATCTCTTTACCACTCTCGATCTCTATTCCGACTGTGTGAGAATAAATATGGGTTACCCGCTTGAAGGGCGTGCAAAAGAAGAATTGGACACGCTTATTGATCTTTTGATTACGCTTTCTGACTAACGGCGGCACATCTGCATGCCATTGAGATAGTGCTTAGGCGTCACGCCGAGGGCTTTTTTGAAGTGAGCAGACAAGTGGCTTTGATCGTAGAAGCCGCAATCAGTCGCGACAATCGACGGTGCCACACCTTGACGCAAAAGCGTCTGAGCATGGCGAATCCTCAGCTGTATCTGATATTGATGAGGCGCCAAACCGTAAGCCTGCTTAAACTGTCTCAATAATGTGTATTTGTTAATGCCGGCCAGATTTGCCAGCTCATCGATGGTTAAGTTTTGGTGTGAATACTCTCTGATATAATCACGCACTCGTTCGATGTTAGCCTTTGCACTGGCCGTCTCACCATCCGGCAACTTAGAACCGGAAGCACGAGCAAGACTGGAGAGAAAAGTGATCAACAAGGATTCCAGCACTAGAGCAGGCGCATCGATATCCGAGTATTCAAATAAGGTGCGTAAGTGATTCGTCAACGCCGGATTTTCAATTGTTGGCGTCTGAAACGAAGGGCTGTAGTGGCGACCATCGGTGTAATCGGCCAACACTTTGTTTACCACTTCAGGGGTTGGGTAAATGGCACGATAGCTCCACCCATTGTCACTGGCTGATTGACCGGTGTGGATAGCATCTGCATTTACTGCCACTAAAGAACTCGCACCAGACAAGTGGTTGCCACCTTTGTAGAAGAATTTCTGTGCACCACGTTCAATGATGCCGATGGCATAACCTTCGTGAACGTGAGGAGAAAAGTGTTCATCTTTGTAATGGGCATAGACACTCTCGATGCCTTCAAAGCATTTGATTTGCGAATACGTTGAATTCACCCAGACTCCCTCCTTGATCGTTCTATTACTTAACGCTAATCGAGTTTGAGAAAGGCTTCAAGTCAATTTCATCCTATTACTTTTCTACTCACAGTTAACCTAACTATCTAATAATTATAGAAATAACAAAGAACGCTCTTATATTTGAACGAAAACCAAGCAATAAAATGAGCTTAAAACGCCAATATCGTCCTATCTCGAAAGCATGAAACACAGAAAAATGGTGTAAAAAGAGATAGGAAAACCAAGATGCTTCAACACACTGACATGCTCGCTTATATCATGACTTGCCTAATCGCAGCAGGTACACCAGGCCCCGGCACTCTTGCCGTCATCAACTCTTCGATTATTAAAGGCACCAAACGCACCATTCCTCTTATGTGCGGGATTATTACCGGGATGGCGCTGGTTGCTACAGCTACGATTCTTGGGTTATCAGCCATCATTTTAAGTTCACAATCGCTGTTCAAAGCCGTTCAATTCATAGGAACTGGCTACATATTCTATCTTGGTGTTGTGAGCTTACTGCGCTCCCACCCTAGTGAAGGTGATGATGCTCCGCAAACCACTCACCGTACTACCGTATTCACTTCTGGAGTGATGTTATCTGTGTTTAACCCCAAAACTATTGTCTTTTTTGTCGCACTACTGCCCGCTTTCATCAACACTGAAGCCAATAGCTTACAAACTGGTATTGAGCTCACTGTAATCCTTTTATTATGTACCTTTTCCGTACACCTTATTTACGCGTTTGCTGGCAGTTATGCCGCCCAGTTTATTAAAGCGAAAACTCATTGGATCGAGGTTGCCACAGGTTTATTGTTCATCGCTCTTGCTATCTTTATGTTGATAAACACATTTTAAGTGAATCACACTCCCCTCTTTCTTCAGGCTTGTATTTCATCATTCACATCTAAATTTCCAATTTTGTCGAAATATATTGACGAACCAGTCACAAAACTTTAAATTTCGAATATTCTGGAAATTTAGATTTCATCAACATTTTGGTGTGGGAAGGTAAACATGACCGAGCAAGTAATCATTATTGGTGCAGGGCAAGCTGGGCTATCGACCGCTTACTATTTGAAAAGAAATGGTATTGACCCACTGATCTTAGATGCGAATCCAACACATGGCGGCGCTTGGTTACATGCATGGGATAGCCTGAGACTATTTTCACCAAAGGAGTACAGCTCGCTTTCTGGTTTTATGATGCCTAAAACTCGCGAGGCTTACCCTAGCCGTGATGAAGTGATCGACTATTTCGGCAAATATGAGCAGCGTTATCAGTTTCGTATTGAACGTCCTGTGAAAGTGCTGGATGTCACTAAGTTCGAAGACACTTTTCATATCACAACAGATAACGGGGAATTCCTCGCGAAAGCCGTTGTATCTGCGACTGGTAACTTTTCAGGCCAATTCATTCCAACTTTCCCCGGCCTAGAGCGCTTTATAGGTGATCAGGTACATTCTGCAGACTACAAAAACAATGCGATATTCGCTGGTAAGAACGTCGCGGTGATAGGCAGCGGTAACTCAGGATCTCAGATATTGGCTGAAGTATCTCAAGTCGCCAATACGCACTGGTTTACCAATCGCCCTCTCGATTACCTCGATGATGAACTGGATGGACGTTACTTATTCGAGCTTTCTACAAAACGTTATTACGCCGCGATGAAGGGTGAAAAGCTAGAAAACACCGATGACTTCTCCAAAATCGTCATGGTTGACTCGGTCAAAGAAGCACGTGAACGCGGAGTGTTGATTCGTGAAGAAGACATTGAATCTTTTAGCGAGCATGAAATTATCACTGCTAACAAACGCATTGCCATTGATGCAGTTATCTGGTGCACAGGCTTTAAGACTCAGCTCAACCACCTGAAAGGCTTACAGCTAAATACGGATCTACAAAGTTTGACTCAAGGCACTCGCTCTACTCAGCATTCAGGCCTATGGCTGATTGGTTATGGGGAATGGTCTGGCTACGCTTCGGCGACCATTATCGGCGTACAAAAGCATGCCCGAGAAACCGCCCGCCAGATAGCCGAGTCTTTTGAATTGATTGCAAGCTAGAATCTAGGTTCAGTAATGAAAAAGCCCCCACTCTCAGTGAGTAGGGGCTGTTTTTCATTCATTACGCGTTTTCGAGTTCAGGCTCGCTGATGGATGCTTTCAAGCCTTTAGCAAGACGCTCGACTGCTACCGTTAGCTCCTCTGGCGAGGCATTAGTGTAGTTAAGTCTTAATGCGGGCTTGGCTTCATCTGCATTTGGATAGAACACTGGGCTTGGCACAACCGCAACGCCATTCCCTAGTAACGCTTTTGCCAGTGCAAATGTGTCGCAAGATGGCAACGTCACCCAAATGAACATGCCTCCTTCAACAGGCTTCACTTCGCAGCCAGCTGGTAGTTGCTTTTGCAGCTCAGAAAATAGCTTCTCATAGCGAGATTGGTACAAGTCTCTAACCGTACCAATGTGCTGTTCAAAGCCTTGGTGTTTCAGCAAGCCCAGAAGTAGCGCTTGCATAGGGACACTTGAGTGTAAGTCAGCACCTTGCTTGATCTTGATGAGTGGCTCAAGATATTCACTCTTACCACTGACGACACCAACTCGCAGACCTGGAGACGCAATCTTTGAGAAAGAGCGCAGCACAATAGAGTGTTGTGGACAGAAATCAGAGACCAATGGAATCGCTTGACCTGAGAATCTAAGTTCACGGTACGGTGCATCTTCAATCAGAACAACATTGTATTGCTCACACAGTGCACCAACCTTTTGGCGAGTTTCCAACGTCCAGCACACACCAGTTGGGTTATGAAAATCTGGTACGGCGTAGAACATCTTAGGTGATTGTTCAGCGAAGCTCTTCTCAAGCGCTTGTAAATCAGGGCCCGCCTCCGTCTGAGGTACAGTGACAATATCCGCCTGAACCAAACCAAACACCTGCATCGCACCAAGGTAGCTAGGTGCTTCCATGACCACTTTGTCACCTAGGTTTACATAAGCACGAGCGATCAGGTCTAGCCCTTGCTGTGATCCTGTACACGCCATTACTGAGTGCGTCTCTGGCAACTCAAAATACTCTGTCAGGAACTCTAAAAGTGGGGCGTAACCTGCAGTTGCCCCGTACTGGAAAACTTCCGGCATTGATGAAAGGCTTTCTAGTGTTGGCTTCATTAATTCAATTGGAAATGTACTTTCATCTGGTAAGCCACCCGCAAGCGAGATGACATTCTTATCCGATGCGGCAGCGAGAATTTCACGAATATAAGACGACGAGATTTGTTGCAGGGAGCGAGCGATTTCCATAACAGTTCCTGAGTGTAATTTTAGAATTTTTATCGTCGAAAAGACGTTAATGAAGTGTATAACCCATTGATGAAAATAGGATGTCCGTTTATGCTGTTCAACATGTCCATTTATGCTATTTTTCTTTATGAGCCGACAACACATATTCCGAATCAATGACGTGCTTTATCACATTCATAAAGACATCAGTAAATCCTTACCAGCCAAGGAATTAGCGGACATCGCAGCGTATTCTGAGCAGCACTTTCACCGCGTTTTTAAGCAGGTTGTCGGAGAATCCATCCATCAGTATATTCGCCGAACACGAATGGAGTACGCCGCAAATCAACTAATGTTTGATCCGCATTCCTCGGTATTGGACATCGCCAACAAATGTGGCTTTCACTCTGTTTCTTCGTTCAGCCGCGCATTTAAATCCACTTTCAGTGTCTCACCAGGAGAATGGCGAAAGCACGAGCAACAAAATATCGATAAGCCCTATCTCAAAGATCCTGAAATCGCCGCAGGCTATTATCGCGTCGCAAAGAAAACTCTTCCCGAGCCTAAAATCATCGAAACCTCCGATCGTCTCGCTGCCTATGTTCGCCATGTAGGTTACAGCCGAACCGTAAAAAATGCTTGGCGAGTCTTAAATGCATGGGCAAGCAGCGAGGGGCGTGACACATCACGTCAATACGGTTTGCATCATTCAAACCCAGCGTTGGTTGAACTGGATAACTGTCGCTACGTTGCGTGTATCGAGATAGACAAACCAATCAAGGTTCGAGGTGTGGTTAATCAGTTAGTGATACCGGGTGGATTACATGCCGTGTTTCGTCTCACTGGAGTGTATGGAGAGCTGCTTCCTCAAATCAGTAAGGTTCATGAACAATGGTTACCCGAATCTGGCTTTAAATTGGGGTCAACACCCGCGTATGTTCACTATCATAGGAACCACTTCCTACATGACGATGAGCACTTTGAACTCGACTTTTACCTCCCTATCAGTTTCTATTAGGCAGTCACTTAGCTCGCAATCATCAAGGCTCGGATTGAATTAATTAAACCTCTTCTGTTAACGTGTTATTTCTCATTAACAACGGAGCTGTTCAATGGACTCAAGCAGACTAAACCAATATCTTTCTAAGATCGGTCTGTCATACATACCCCAAACCACAATCGACGATCTCACTGCCCTCCATCGTGCTCAACATCGCAGAATTCCTTTTGAAAACTTTGATGTAGCACTGCGCCGCACCATCCATTTATCTGAGGACGCTTTGTTCGAGAAACTGGTTCTGAGTGAACGTGGGGGCTACTGCTTTGAAGTGAATGCCTTGCTTCTTAGTGCTCTCAAGAGTCTTGGCTTTGATGCAAAACCGCTGCTTGGTCGGGTACATCTTGGGCCAGAACCATCCAGCCGCAGCCATCAGGTATCGCTCGTTGTGCTTGAGGGGCAGGAATGGATTGTCGATGTTGGCTTCGGGGCCCAGACTCCGCGTGCTCCTATACCTGTTGTTTTCGACAGGGAAATCACCACCGACTTACAGACCTTACGGTTTGTAAAACATCCTCTATTTGGCGCCATGCTTCAGGCAAAAATAGACGATAACTGGATTGATCTTTATAGCCTTGATTTCACTCACGTTTGCGAAAGCGATATTGCTTGCGGCAATTTCTACACCTCGACCAGCCCTGACTCCACTTTCTTGCAAAAGCGGGTGGCAACAATAACCACAGATAACGGCATCATCACGCTGCTTAACAGCACGTTAAAGATAAAAACGAACGAACATACAGAGGAAAAAGAGATTGCTGAGGACGAAGGCTATCTTGGTGTTTTAAAAGAAACGTTTGGCATCGAACTGGACGCAAGCTTTGACGATTTAATACCACTCAGCCCAAATATTTAGCGGTGTTGGTAGAGCAGATGTAAGCAAGACATCTGCTCTGAACAACGGACCTACAAGTTAAGCTCAATTCGGGTTAAGTCCCTCTTTCAAGCAGGCTTTTTAGTTTAAGCCGTTGGTTTACTGTCTCGGGTTTCTACCAGAGCAGATTTCGCTTTCAAAGTCGCTACGATAAGGGTTTATATCAAGACCGCCTCGTCGCGTGTATCTAGCAAAAACTGTCAGCTTTCATCGTTTGATATCAGAATAGATGCGCTCGACGCATTGCTCGTGAAACTCATTATGTTCACGGAATGAGATTAGATATTTCAGAAGACTCTCATGATTGATTTTAGCTCCCGTATAACGGATGTATACGCTTCCCCAATCTGGCTGATTCGTCACCAAACAGTTCGACTTCAAAAGGTGGGAACATAAAGATTCAGAGACATATTCATCCACAGTGCTTCCGGAGAGCGAATCCTCATCATACTCAAACGAGTCTACGGTGATATCCAAACCATCAATGCAATCAAATTGCTTATTTATTGAGGTTTGTTGTGGTTCATCTACACCCATAAATGACACCGTCACTTCAGCACCAGCAGCATTAGTTAAGTCGGACTGCATTTTCTCAATAACAATATCTTTCGACTCAAAACGTGTTTGATTGAAGCTATTTAAATACAATTTGAATGACTTCGATTCAATCAAGTTGTTGGACGTATGAGGAATAATAAACTCCGCGATTGCGACGATCGGCTTACCTTTATTGTTCAACCATGACACTTCAAAAGCCGTCCATAAGTCATAACCAGCATGAGTAGCGACCTTAAGGTCTTTAATCTCATCTCTGCCTTTTTGTCTTGGGATAGGATCGAGTAACTCAGGTTGATACTGAGAGATATACTCGCTTTTTTTACCTAGGTTCTTATCATAGGTTGTCATTATTATTTAATTCCTTGACGTTGATTAAGCGGGAAAACAATTTCCTTGCGAAATAAATTGGCGCGACACTGAACAGTGCATATAAGATCTTAATAGTAACCTGGCTGAGAAACATTACGAACAGCACGTCATTTGGTAGTACATTAAAGAATGCAATACTAATAAATAGTGCGCTATCCACTACAGATGCGATACTGGTACTTGCTATGACTCGAATGGCAAGCCATCGAGATTGTGTGGCGATCTTTATTTTGTTCAGGACGTAAGCATTGATGTTCTCAGAAATAAAGTAAGAACTTAAAGAAGCTAAGAACACTGAGGTCATACTCGTGACAAGCGAAGTATACTGTTCATCCATCGCTTGCCATGGGCCTATGCTAGGAATAGTGGTGGATAAATAGAGAAGAACGAGTATCCCAGCATTGACCACTGTCGATTGTATGATGGCTTTTCTGGCGAGCTTTAAACCAAAGTATTCGTTTAATATATCAACAAATATAAATGAAATTGGGTAAAGAAATATTGCGGCAGGTACAATTAAGCCTGTGTTGAATATTTCTACAGGTTTAATTCCGGTAATGTTTGACAATGTAAAAAGAGAACACAGACAAAGTACGAGAAAAGAGTAACTCATCCAATAACTTTCATGTCTGTCCTCTAGCTCGTATGCTCCTTCAAAGCTCGATTTTGAATAAACTTTCTTACATACTTCAACTAATTCATTTCGATTTAGATCATCAGCAACTTCACTGGAAATAAGATCTTTAGCGGGCATATTCACGACCTTTCCAGTTCCCCGTATCATCACGCTAGCCATCATTTCAGGGGCACCATTAAAGCCAATCAATTTATATTTTTTATTAAACACAAAAACGTTCCTCGAGTATTACTCCAAAAAGAAAATCGCCTTCTAAAAGAGAAGTGTTAGGGGGAAGAGAATGCAATGCACCACCGCGAACAATGAGCTTACTCAGCTCTTTTTCATTGTGATTCGAGCGATCAATAATCAGTAGATTGCCCTTGGTAAAATAATTAGACAAAACCTGACCCACTCTAATCGCTACGATGTTACTCCCTTCAGAAAAGTGGTAGGTAAGGGGATAATCAGTGACCAGGTCGCCGATGTAATATTCACTTTTCTGGATGAACTCCATTTCACTCAGAATCGGAACAGCAATTGGGTTCTTGTTTCCGCATACCGACACGACAGGTGTTTCAGATAGAAGATCTTCTAGGGATTCGTTTTGAATGATATGACAGGTTGTTCCAAAGAAGTTAGCAATGCGTTCAACCGTCGAGGTCTGCACTCTTTCAACCTTGCCATCAAGTATTTTATAGATAGTCGAACGCGTAACACCGGTTTTGCGACTTAATGACGCCTTCGTTTCTTTACTCTTATTTAGGCCAAACTGTATGTTGTCTCTGAGTATGTCCAGTTGCTCACTGTTGTTCTTCATTTATGTGCCTTTTGGTCATAAAGCGAGGCCAGACCTCTCCCAAAAAGCAAATGATATCAGTATCATATTAAAAAACAATTAAATATACACATGCATGCATAATGTGTACACTAAAGTGTATCTTTTACTGTTGGTAAATAATCATGAATACAGAAGACCTAGAGTCTCGCCTTCAAGAGATAACCTACTGGTGCCGGTTGATTCACGCAGAGCCCGAGAAAAAAGAGGCGATAAGCTACCTCTATGTTCACACACAGCTACTACTGGACGAACTTCAGAATAAGAAACCTACCAACCAAGTGATTCACCAGAAATAAAACGTTGGACTTGGTCATGACCAAAAGACTCAACCATTAAATGTTTATCAACAGCTGCATTGATAATTGGACTCTAAAACAAAAGGCTCTCCACATAGGAGAGCCTTTTTCGTTTCAGTCGACTTCTTATGACAAATGATTATTTGATTAAAAGAAGTCGCCCTGTCAGAGCTGGAACAGAAACCGCACCGGATGTTGCCTGAACATTAATCAGCTCACCACTCATCAAGTCTTCAAATTCGTCTGTCGATTTGACTCTTGTTAAATCGACATTGAGTGTTTGTTCCGATGTTGATGTGTTCAGCACATAGATGATCTGCTCATCACCATTCACTTTCAGGTCAGCATACAGGTTGTCATCCAACCATAAGTTGCGCCTCTCACCCGCATAAAGCGCCGGATGTTCACTACGAACCTGCATAATTTGAGTCAGATAGTTTTTCACATCTTGTTGCTCAGCAGTCAGTGTCACCCCAGTCACGCCTTGCACTTTCGCGCTTGAGCGAGCGACATGATCATCACACAGCCCCTGAGAGGCACAATCTGATGTGACCTTGTCCGAGAAGTTAGCGACTTCGTCACCAATCTCTTCACCATAGTAGAGTGTGATTGGTCCAGAGTAAGCCGCTAGAAAGCTAAACGCGGCTTTGTGTCGTTTGACTGCTTCACCAAGATTGCCACGCTGAATCAGGTCACCGAAGCGCAACAAGTCATGGTTACCAAGCATTAAGTTTGGCATCGCATGGTAAGGCGATTTAGCGCGGTTGTTCCACTCTGCATCCAAAACACGGGCATTGTTGCTCGCCCCTGATTCTTCAACCGCCAGAGCTTGAACTAAGCCGTAGCGTAACGGGAAGTTGAACGCCGACGAAAGGCCCGGTTGTGAGTCACTGCCATAGGTTGTTGCCGTAATCTCATCTGCACCTTTCCAGACTTCACCGACCATGTAGCCCAGTGTTCCCCATTGCTTACCAGCATTCTTATTGTCCAGTGAGGCTTGCTCTACTGCAGCTCGAATGTTGCGCCATGCCTCAAGTGGAAGCTGATAAGATTGGTCGAGACGCCAGCCGTCAATACCAAACTCTTTCACCCAATAAGTTGCCACCTCTGTGAAGAAGGCTTCACTCGCTGCATCTGGGTAATTCACATACATACCCGGGTAACCCTCTTCCCCTCTCAGGCTTGGTAGCTTACCCGTTGGGGAAGGTTTCACACCAGTAAGGTTAGTATGACCGAACACCCCATCTAAAAGCACGTATAGACCTTTAGCGTGAGCAGCATCAACCAGTTCTTTCAGCTTCTCATTCGTGCCAAATTTAGGATCGACATTGAAGTAGTCACAAGCAAAATAGCCCGTGGCGTCAAGGCGATCATCACCAGCCTGGCCCGCACAAGAATCAAACACAGGTGTTAACCACAACGCATTCACGTTTAAGCTTGCAATGTAATCAAGACTGTCAATGACACCCTGAAGGTCTCCATTGTGGTGCGAATTGCCGTAGCCCACACCATAGTTATGGTCTGGGTCTCCATCGACAAATGACTCCACCATCACCTGATAGATCCTCAGATCACAAGCTTTGCTGTCATCCTGATAGCAGGCATAGTCAAGATTTGTATCTACGACAGATACTACCAACGCGGATTGGTCTGAAGCGTCTAACGTAAATTTGTACACGCCTTGCTCGGTCACTGTCACCTTGATATTGCCATTACCTGCATCCTCAAGTGTTACGGAACCGTTGCCAGTTGAGAAGCCACCAAAACCAAGATTGATCGTACTCCAGTCAGAAGAAGCCAGTTTGAACTCATACTCTCCCGGAGTGAGGTAGCCTTCAAAGGCGTACACACCGTCACCCTGATAGGCCATTTCATCACTGGTACTCCAGCCATTCATTGAGCCACGAACGTATACTTTTGTAGAACCGTAAGGCGCGACATCAACTGGCTTACTATCAATATTCAGCCCTTCTCCTTGCGCACCATTTTGTGTCTGGACAAAGACAGCCGCAGTTAATGGTGGAATAGTGAAAGCGCCGTCTTCAAACTTCGCCTGCTTAACGACTGAATCAGACGAGGCTTTCAACACAGGATGCAACTCAAAGCTTTGTGCTCCAGCAATCTGAATGGTTTGTGCTGAAGTATTGGCATTAATCGCAACAACAATTGAGTCGAAGTTGCTATCAAGGTCTGCGCCTACACTCACCCCATCATTCACCGACATCACAATCATGCCCGGTAATGTCGACGGCCCAGTATTATGGAAACGTACACGCTTCAAGACTTGCTCTTCACTCACTAAACGAAGCAATGGCGTGCCGGAACGAATCTTCAGCAGTTCCTTGAAGACCTTGTCTGTCCAAGCAATATGCTCCGGAGTTGCCACGGTATTCGGGTTGCTAATGATTGATTGGATAGCACTCCAGTTAGCCTGATCTTTGTCAGCACGTGGCAGACCAATGTTCCAGTTATTCGTCTGCTTACTGAAATCGACTTTGTTGTACCAATCACCACTGTCGTAACTATCGCGTTCCATGGATTTAGAGCGTAGTAATTCAGACCCCATGTGCAAGAATGGTACACCTTGTCCGAGCATTACAGTTGATAGACCTACGATCTGCATCCGTGCACGGTCTGCTGGCGTAGCGCTGGCATCGGCTTTGTACTGGTTGAAATCCCACAACGTTTGGTTGTCATGCTTTGAAACATAGTTAATGGATTCCTGAGGATCGAGCGTATAAGCCGCACCTTGCCCTCCGTACTGGAAGTCACGACCGTACACAGTGGCACCGCTATACGTTTCTAACGGGTAGTTTTGCAGATTACCTGTCATACCGTAACGGATAAGATCCATCTTCGATTTCAGATCATCATTGAATCGGCTACCCGCATTAGCAAAACCCGGATTTTCAAGCAAGGCATCACCACTATCGAATGGACCACCACCGCGTACACCATCACGTAGACGATCGTTGTAAGTCCCTATGCCTGTACCCGCCATCGGCCATTGGGTTGCGTTTTCACCACGTTGACCATCAGCAACTTCACCAAAGTTCCAACCTTCGCCATAGAACCAAGTGTCTTCATCTACTAACTTGGTTTTCTCATACACGTGCAGCATGCTCGACTTCATCAGGTGTCCCATCAAATCGAAGCGGAAGCCATCGATCTTATAGTCCTGAGCCCACATCACTACACTGTCTGCCACCAGTTTCTCGAACATGCGGTTCTCAGACGCAGTGTTATCACAACAGGTTGAGTTCTCGACAGCACCCGTGATCGGATTCAGGCGATGGTAGTAACCTGGCACCGCTTTATCGAGCACAGATTTATCATACAAGCCTGACGAATAGGTGTGGTTGTAGACAACATCCTGTACCACTCTGAAGCCCATATCGTGAAGCTTCTGCACCATCTGACGATACTCACGAATACGCGAAATGCCATCTTTTGCAACAGCATAGCTGCCTTCTGGTGCGTTGTAGTGGAATGGGTCATAACCCCAGTTGAATCCATCCAGTGGACGAACATCTGCGAGCAATGCCTGTGCTTCGCCACTGTTAGGGTCCGTTTGTTCTAACAAAGACAGAATGGTTGCACCGCGTGAAGTACCATCGCTACACAACTTGGCATCAGGATTAATGCCGCAAAGTTTTTCTACGGTATCGGTCAGATTCACCGTCTTCGCTGGATCTTCAGGGATGGAAGCCAAATCGTAAGTCGGTAGAAGATGGATCGTTGTCAGGCCAGCTTCTTTTAACGACTTCAACTGCTTAACACTGTCGCGTTCATCTTCTAAGAAGGCCAGATACTTACCGTTGTTTGCTGGTGTACCCTGCGTATCGCTGACACTAAAGTCACGTACATGGAGCTCGTAAATGATGTGATCTTCTGGATTCTCCAGCTCTGGAATCGATTGACTGTCCCAACCTGCCGGTTTGGTTTCATCATCGGTGAGATCAACCAGTTGAGAGTGCAAACTGGACGTACTCAGAGAGAGAGAATAAGGGTCAGTAGTCATCATCCACTCAACGTGGTCGGTTTTCGGATGGTAAGCCTTCACACGGTAACGATAGAACACATTCTTCAGTGAAGCATCGCCTTGGTAATGCCAGATGCCAGTTGCTGAGTCGACAGTCAAACTGAATGGCGATTGTGCGATTAGTGCTTTATCCTGATCGTACAAATACAGTTCAACATCTTGAGCTGTTGGCGCCCAAAGCGCAAAGTTCGCACTATCGCCTTCAATCCAGCTACCCAATTTAGCTTCATCCGCATCATTTGGTCCTGCGGTGTAAAGCGTGTCGACAACACCCGGAATCTGGACACGAGTTGCGACCAACGGTTTGCCTTCATCATCGAGTGCCACTGCAATTAGCTGTGTTTTCAGCAACGCTTTAGCCGTCTCAGTATCAACATCCAGATAGAAACCGACACGATCTTTCAGGTGTGGGAAGTCAGGATTGTCAACGTTGCCAGCAAATGAAATGTCGTACTTGATAAACTGTTCTGGCTGGTTGATATCACCATTACCCGCAGCACGACTCCAGATTTGATAACTGGCTGCTTCACTATGATCAAACCAAGCAATGGAATTAACATCGAGCCAGTGAGCCGCTGCACCATCAAGTTTCACCACAATTTGCTCATCTGGTGAGTATTTAACGACTGAGCTACCGTGTGTCGTATAAAGTGTATTACCTTTAGCAAATTCAGCCTTCAGATCATCACCGCCCAGCGCTTTTTCGTCACCTTTGTGCACGATGAAGTTCATACATGCACCGTGATCGGATTTCAGTGGTACAACATACTTAGCACCATATTGCGGGTCGATTTCTCCCCAAGCGTATGGGTTGCCCCAATCTACGCCGTTTAAGGCGTCAGCCGACACTGCGTCACAAGATGCGTTATTCCACAGGTGCAGCCCCCAGTCCGCGTAATTACCGTCATCTCGTTTGTAGTAAATGATCGATTCAGAATAAACAGGGGCAGGCTCGGATGAACTGTTATCTGGGCTGGTTGGGTTTGGATCGATGCTGTCTGGAATCCCATCTCCATCATCGTCGCTAGAGGCAAAGTCTCCTAGCCCATCGCCATTGGTGTCTTTACTTTCAAATCGATCTTCCGGGAACGCGTCCATGCCATTGTCGGCACCATCACCATCAATATCACTATCTTCGCTGTCAGTGATGCCATCACCATCACGATCGGCAGGTTGACTGGATGCCGAGTAAGGGTCGGTTCCTAAACGAGTTTCTTCTTCATTACTCCAACCGTCACCGTCGATATCTGAATCATGCGCATCTGGGATTTTGTCGCCATCCAGATCGGAGGGGAAGCTCGCCGATGAGTAGGGGTCGCTAGCGAGTTCTAACTCGACAACATCGCTGAAACCATCATTATCATCGTCCGTATCCGCATGATCGCCAATTCCGTCATTATCGGCATCTGCCGACTCTTTAATATCGGTTGGGAACAGATCAATCGCATCGGCTACGCCGTCACCATCGCTATCTTGCGCGATAACCGGCACACCTTGCTCATCCAGCATTAACGTCTTGTTAAGCAGTTCATTACGACCACGTTTAAGCTCTTTTCCTAATGCTTTACTGCCCAGCTCCAACGTATCCGCCAGCGCTTCCATATCTTGCTCTTCAACGGTTTCTGGCAGTAATTGCGTTAACGCCTTCGCGCTTCTTGCGACGACCACCTCTTTCTGATCAATATAATCGCTTTCAATATCTAGGTGTGGCTGTTTGAGTTGTCGACGCAGTTTGCGCAATGCTTTACGTTCGCTGACACCTTGCTGCATTTGCGCAGCAATGTAAGTCGAGAATGGTGTGACCAAAGAGTAATGGCTCGGTGCCATCAAGGTATAGTCTCTTGTCACAGCGACACCCGGAATATCAGCGTCAATCGATACGCCTCGTTGGGTTTTAGCGACAAGATAAACGTCTTCGTCTTCGATATTTAGACCTTCAAGGTCAATGGCAGCATATCCGTCTTTATCAGTGACGGCTGACGGTTCATAACGGTCTTGTCGACCATTTCCGTTGACGTCCAGCCAGACAGATGCCTTTTCGATGTAGCCATCCATCACGTTGACTTCTAGCGGGTCATTACAACCTGCCAAAAGCCCAAGTGACGCCATAGCTAGGCTCAGTTTTGTTAGCTTGATGTTCATTTTTATTTCCATTTATATTCACGTTCCACGAGCGATAAACTTTTCTGTTTGGTTAAATCGCTTCAAGCTAACGTTATATTTTTAAAACAGTTAATTTCCTCATCCTATAAAACTGATTGAGTAGGCGTAGACGGAGGGGAGGAGAAAAAATTTTAGAATCAGGCTCACAATTACAGCCCTGAAAACGATCGAAAAATTACTCAGATGATGTGCAATCAGTGAGAAATCTGACACTTTGTAGTGACGAATAAACCAACCGCTGTAGGATTACAACAAGCTGTTTCAATGTTAAGAAATTGGATCTTTAACCCAAACTGATGTCAGGTAAACAAAAGGGAATTTTGATTCATGCGATATCGGTGGCAAAGTAGCGATTACCCTACCACCTCACTTCCATCAATCACTGATTTGCGAGCAGTACTTTTCGCATCATATTAGCCAGCTGGGCTTTTTCTTGTTCATCAAACATGCTCAACATTCCGTTCATATTTGATAAGTGTGATGCTAAAGCCTCATCGACTAATTGAGCGCCCTGCTGGGTAAGCGTTACTTTACAACTGCGTCTATCATCGCCACTTGCTAATCGCTCAACCAAGCCTCGTTGAACCAACTTTTCAATCCGAGTGCTCATAGCGCCTGAGGAAATCATCAGGGTTTTGTACATTTCAGTCGGGGTCAGCGGTTGCTGATTTCGCATTAATGTCGCGAGAATATCAAACTCCAACATACTCAGTTGATGCTGCTTAAACACATGTTCCAATTGACTGTGCCAGAGCCCATGAACACGCATCAGTCTACCGACAATTCCCATGTCAGAACAATCCAACTCAGGCTTCACATCGCCCCACTGCTTCAAGATGTGGTCGACAGGATCTTGCATATCTCATCCCTCTACTAATTTATCTTTTCAAAAAGATACTTGATAAAAAGATAAATCACCATTACTTTATAAAAAGTATCTTTCATGAGAGATACTTTTTATAAAGATAGGCTACAGCGAAAGGAGGCACCAATGACACGCACACAACGAATAGCGACGTTAGCCATTACGGCATTAGCGCCTATGGTCTGGGGAAGCACTTACATCGTCACCACTGAACTTCTGCCTGCCAACAGCCCTTTGTTAGCATCGATGCTGCGCGCTTTGCCTGCTGGGATAGTATTGGTGTTGTTTTCTCGCTCGATTCCAAATGGAAGTTGGTGGACGAAACTGGCCGTACTTGGCCTACTCAACATCGGATTTTTTTTCTACTGCCTATTTTATGCTGCCACATACTTACCCGGAGGTATGGCAGCTCTGATTATGTCCATCCAGCCTATTCTGGTTATGGGACTGAGCGTGCTTTTGTTGAGAAACACATTAACTTTCACGCAAATAATCGCTAGTGGTTTGGGGATAGGTGGCATCGCCATGCTTGTGGTCAATAACCCAGGTCAACTCAATACCTCGGGAGTTGTCATGGGGCTGCTCGGTACCGTTAGCATGGCGCTAGGCGTGGTGTTAACGAAAAAGTGGGGGCGACCTTCAAACATGTCCCTGCTGAGCTTCACTGGCTGGCAACTGTTGTTTGGAGGGCTGATGCTACTCCCTGTCGCCATCAGTACAGAGGGGTTACCGCAACAAATCACGTTAACAAATGTTGTCGGTTACAGCTATCTGGCAATTGTTGGCGCCATGCTCGCCTACTCACTCTGGTTCCGTGGAATTGAAAAGCTCAGCACAGTGTCTGTCTCATTCCTTGGCTTTCTCAGCAGTGTATCTGCTGTGGTCCTCGGTTACTTGATCCTTGGTCAGACTCTGACCTGGGTTCAACTTATCGGTGCCTTAAGCGTATTAGTTTCAATTTTGCTGGCAGCCTCAGCCCCGACCTATTCAGCAACTAAAACAAACACATCATTTATTAATAGTAAAAAGGAACTCGCATGAAACTTACCATTATCTCAGGCAGCCAGCGTGCTGACTCACAAAGCCTAAAAGCAGCCCATTATTTATCGACACTGGCAGAGGCTGATTTTACGAATATCGATATTCTCGATCTCCACCAGCTCAATTTACCGTTATGGAATGAAGGCGTATGGACAGGTAGTGAGGAATGGGCTCCTTGGCGAAAGATTGCCACCCAGCTACAAGACAGTGATGCGTTTGTTTTCATCACCCCAGAGTGGCACGGTATGGCAACACCAGCTCTAAAGAACTTTTTAATGCTATCGACTGCTAAAGAGATGGCACACAAACCTGCTTTAGCCGTCAGTATCTCGGCCAGTGTTAATGGGGTTTATCCTATTAGTGAGCTTCGTTTAACCGGCAGTAAGAATAATCACGTGTGCCTGATTCCGGACCACTTAATCTTTCGCAACGTGGAAAGTCTGTTCAATCCAGATGGGAGCGTAAATGATGTGAACTTTCATGTTCGTAGTGAGTACACGATGAAGCTGTTATCCGCTTATGCACATGCACTAAAGCCAATACATCGGGATATGGTGGAGGCAGGAAAGCCATTTCAGTATGGGATGTAAAAAGAAGTGAAACATTCTTGAGCACATTCATCCGTGCTCAAGAATTTAAGCTATTTATCAGCCTTTGACATTCGGCTGATAATGATACCTTTCGATGTTTTCACCAGTAATTACCTGGATTTCAAAAGGCTCACTGGTATCTAAACCATTGGTCGCAAGTTTGGAATCGTTACGCCACAGGCGTGATGGGTAATCCATATTTGGAACATCCCCTACAGCATCAAATACACCGCGCTGTACGACTTTTCCATCTTGCACTAATTTAACTTTGTACAAATCGCGGCTAACCGAGTTAATTGTTTCACCGTATACTCGTACAATAAATGCACCATTCGAATAAAGAGAATTTAATAGCTGAGTTTGATGCTCAACTTTCTCTTGCGACCACAGACCACTTTTCGCCTTTTTAGTGTATATCCCTTTTGATTGCTCACGAGAAATATACTCAACAGATGTCACCATAGATTGAGAATTATCGAACGCCATATTATAAGTAGTGTTATTGACATCAATCTCGAACTGTTTATTTAGGTTATTCGCATCCTTTTGTATAGACGTGCTTGTGCTCTGACAACCAGTTAGTGCGACTAGTACTAAAGCACTAACTATAGAGCTTCTAAACATTGTTACTCCAACAACTGACAATTTAGTTATAAAACGCGGTGATTATACATATTAACAACTTATATAAAAGTCATTTATGGGAGCAATCTAATACTTATTAACTAATTAGTTGACAAGGTGAATATAATTTCGATGTTATTTTGAGTGATGTATTAATAACATCATTGAATTTGTTCAATCTGTTTCCGATTTCAAAGCCGCCCAAGAAGAAGGATCCCCTTCTAACGTTAGTGGATGTAACGACAAATTGGGCTTTGCATAGCTCAGTCGATACAACCTTTGAGTTACATGGTAACTATCCAGTCCTGAGATTGTGACTGCTTCCATCGATTCGATGTCGACGTATCCATCTGGTTGGATAAACTGATCCGGAATCAGGATTTCCTCCACCTCTCCAATAATTAAGCACGTATTATTTGCAGTGATATCAATGTATTCACTGAGCTTTAAACCGATTTTTAAGTTACTCTCCAACACATATGGAGCGGGGAAACACTCAGAAAAATACGGTGTTAAACCTGTTTCATCAAACTCTGACTGCGCTCTAGAGTACCGTGCTGATGTTTGATGTGCTGCTCTTGCAATGTCAGATTCGACTGAGTTAATAGAGAAAAAACCAGACTGCAAAACATTCTCGAGAGTGTGCCTGTCAACGGTGTTTGGTCTGCTGACAAAACCAAGAAGAGGAGGAGAAGAACCTATATGCACAACAGAGCTGACAATTGCGAGATTGTTGTTGCCGAATTTATCTTGGGTTCCAATCAAGTTGGCGCTTTTAAATCCCGACAAACTGTTTATTAGCCTAGCTCTCTTTCGCTCATCCATGGCAGTGATTTGAGATTTGGTAAAATTTTTATCTTTCATTGAACGTTATCTAAACCATTTAAGACATCAGAATTAACAGGCACGCAGCTAAGCGGCTAAATAGGAAAGAATCAGAAACAGTATTGCAGTCACTATCAAGGTTGGCTTCAACATAACGTGCTCCAAGAATTACAGAGATATAATCCACTTTTACGGTTCATTTATCCCATTAGATCAACTGCTTCTGACATGAGTGGACAATATTCTTTTTGCTTCCAAAACGACGTCTTCTTTCTTCTTCCATGCCCAAAGTCTGTCCCTCGCTTCCCTGCCTGCTGTATCAAGATCAATGATGGGATTTAGGTAAATGCTAGATCCTTCAATGTCGTACATTAGCGCTTCCATTGCACTCATCTTCCAAGGTTCAAAAAGCAATGAAATCGGGACGTCTTTAAGTTCTGGCACCCATTTTTTAATGAACACTCCATCGGGATCATGGTCAATTGCTTGCTTGGTCGGGTTATAGATTCTTATTGTGTTGATACCTGTAACGCCGGACTGCATTTGAAATTGCGCGTAGTGAATACCAGGTTCAAAGTCCAGAAATAAAGACGCGAGATGAGCGACTCCGTTACGCCAATCTTGAGCCAAATGATGGGTTAAAAAACTGACGAGCATCGCCCTCATCCTGAAGTTCAGATAACCAGTATGCGCGAGGCATCTCATACAAGCATCAACCAAAGGATAGCCAGTATTGCCCTCTTTCCATGCTGTGAGATGATCGTTGTTTGTCTTGGCTGAATGTTGGATCAGTGATTCATAGCCTCGATTGACGCATCTGAATTCCATCTGATGCTCCGACTCAAATTTTTGAATAAAGTGACAATGCCAATGCAGTCGTGAAGAGAATGCAATTAAGCTTCTTCTCATTCCTTTGTCGTTCCAGTGACTCAGTAGAAACTGATACACCTCACGCAGTGACAAATTCCCCCAGGCCAAATAAGGCGACAATCGTGAGCACGCCTCCCGGGAAGCCGAAGGGCTAGAGATAGAGAAATAGTAGTGCTTGACCCTCCGAGTAAAAAAGTCATTCAACGTTGCCCAGCCGACTTTGACACCCCCAGTCTGAATACCGGGCACCTTACTCAACCATGCTTCAGGAGGAGTGAAAACAATGCCAAAATCATCGTTGAGATTTGGAAGAAGAGCGCCAGCACTCAATGCGTTAGATTCGATCGGTGCGCGCATCACCCTCTGCCAATTCTTATCCCAATGTTTTCTTTCCTTACAACCTCTTACCACAGCACCATTAGCGAACTCATACCAACTAATTTGGCGGTCTTTACACCATTTCAAAACCTGTTTGTCTCGCTGAAATGTCACGTCTAGACCAGTTTCTTGGTGCGAATAGAGAGCTTCGATCTGAAATTGTTTCGCCATCTTTTCAAGAAAACTCAGTACATCACATCCACCAACCATCACTTTGGCATTGAAAGGTGCTAAATGGCCGTTGATGTCACTGAGTGACTGCCATACAAAACGCCAATGTCGTTCGGAGTAATGTGCGTTTGCTAGAAGGTCTGGTTCGAACAGATAAAAAATCAGAGTTGGAGTATCAGAGCATAATGCTGCATTAAGTGGCGCATGATCCGTTAGTCTCAGATCGCGTTTCAACCAGACTAAGTTAATCTTTTTCATAGGATTCCTCGTATCAAAGACTTGTACGAACAATCTGTATAGCAATATCAATTATTTTATATAATTACTGGTGAGCACCATGAAAATGAGTTTGAGTAAGCTAGAGAAATTCTTCTTCATCGATAAATTGATCATTCATTCTCTGGATTTGTCACTCTATCAAGCATCTGTCGTTATAGAGGGGCAGGAATATTATGTATCGGATGAGCAGGGGCTGATGCTGAAAGCTCTATCCGTCGTTGAAATGCAAAAGAAATGTTCAAAGCTAAATGTCACTAAACAATACTTGCGGCACACAAGCGCCTATGACGAGATGGTGGGTGGTCCTACAAAAGGATCCAGCAACGCTCTGGAGGTTCTGTTGTTGGACAATGAATACTACTAAGTTGACCAATTACCATTATAAATCAACAGCTCTGCGAATAACCTCTGCTCACTGATAATCAGCACCAGTCTGAAGATATCTAAACATTAGGACAATGCAGTATAAAGCCAGTCAGGAAGAATTAGACAAGCAGAAATAGAGACGATGGCAAACAGCAGCAAACCATAATGGCTGATGTTAGGCGTTGCAAAAAGATGCTTTTGATTTCGAATAAAAGACGCCTGTTGAGAGGTAATTCGCCCCCAGAATCGACTCGCTATTACGCCAAATACTAAGAAAACAACAGTGCCTATTGGCGCAAACCAAGGCCAAGCCACCTCTGCATACCTTGCTGCAAACACGGCAAATACACTGGCAATACTGCCTACAATCACCCCTATCTCGTTCGACCTAGACCAAAACAAACCAAGCACAAAAGAGCCTAGTCGAATGCCAACAAAAATGGACGTAAGGCTGGCAATAGTTTTCAAAACAGATTCATTGGATACTGCCAGCAACGCAGGCACGACGACCATCGCCGCAGCAAGAAGGCTCATCTTACGTGCAACTGACTCGTAGTGCTGAGCTGTTGCGTCGCGTTGAATAAAACGTTTATAGATATCGAATGTAGCTACTGTTGCCATCGAGTTGTAAGTAGAGTCCAACGTCGACATCGCAGCGGCAGCCAATGCCGAAATAATCAAACCTACGACGACTGGATTTGTATGATTAAAAACGAAATCTAGAATCACTTCATTACTATTATCAAAGCTTTGATCTTGATAAAACACACTGAGCAATACGCCGATCAAAGCAAAAAAGAGGTAAATGAAAAAGGCGCCATACCCACACAGCAGCATCGACTTCTGCGCAGTGTGTTCATTTTTGGTTGCCAATGTTCTTTGAATAATGAGCTGATTGGTGCCATAAACACTTAAATGTAAAAAGCTCACAGCAACCACCCCTGCCCATAACGTTGTATCAATACCCAGATCAAAGTCTGCATTGATAATATTGAGGTGCTGCTTCGAAAGATGCTCTGCGGTATTGATATCCATCAGTAAGATAACCAGTATGGCAATACTTCCAATTACTAACACCACAGATTGAAGCATGTCTGTCCAGATGACTGTTGATATACCACCCGCATAGGTGTAGCAAGCAGTAAAAAGACTGATATAGATAATAGCTTCGGAAATAGAAACGGGCAGAACCTGGACAAGAATCAGGGCGACGGCATACAGGATCACGCCAGCAGAAATACACTGAACAATCAGAAACACCATTGAGTTGATCGTTCTGGCATAAACACCGAAGCGCAGCTCTAGATACTCATAAATTGAGGTCAGACCGAGCTTATAGAACACTGGAACAAAGAAAATAACCGCAAAGAAAATTACGATGGGATAGTTGAGGTGGATACTCATCGCTTCCATACCTGAGCTGTACACCCAACCTGGCATTCCTACAAACGTCATTGCGCTAATGTAAGTCGCGAGAATCGAAACCCCAGCAGTAAACCAACCAAACTGCTTATCTCCAGTAGAAAAATCCCCACCAGCACGGCCACGTTTATTAACTAAGTAGCTGATCAGTATGGTTATAAATATATAAATAGCAACAATTGCAAAGCTTGAGTACGTAACCATTTTTAGATTTCACCTGATAGCATAGTGCCGTAAATCACGTACTCATCATACTTAAAAGGATCTGATACCTGGCATTTCTTCACCATTACTGTGATTACTGTCACTTGATTTGATTACTTTTCGCACATTAACTGTTAGAACACTCAAAATGGCGATCTTGATCACCAAAAACAACAAAATGGGTACGCACTCATTTTAAAGTTGATTTTGATCACGGATCCAATCACAGCAAAAAATCTATGATCCACAGCGAAATACAGAGTGGTCAGATCCGAGAACGATCGTTTTAATTCTGACTTACAAAACTAAAAAACCGAGTAAAATAGAGGTTTATCGGTCATGAATTCGAAAAAACACATGAGCGAAGTTCCTATAATTCAAAGGGTCACCGCCTATCTAGCGATACTAGTCGGATACTTTTTCTATTGTTATAACTTTGTAATTATTGACTACGTACGCCCATATATTGTTGAAGCCTATGACGGCATTAGCCTGTCTGATACTGCTCAATTCTACACCTGGCAGTCAGTAGGCGCGCTGATCGGGGCGTTGAGCTGTGCCTGGTTTGCGACCAAGTTTGGTAAAAAATCAACTTTGATTACCATCACAGCTCTAAACGGCGGTGCCACCATCATCAATATGATGTTTACCGACTATACAACCTGGGCAGCGATGCGATTCATTATTGGATTATCGTTGGGTGGCTACTTCACGGTGGCAGTCAGCTTAATGATTGGCCTATTTACCCCAACGGTTCGAGGTAAGCTAACGGCATTTGCTTCATCGATGTTCTCAGTCGCTCTGATGGTGATGGGGGCTTATGCAGCGTTCATTTCCAGCATTGATGCTCCATGGGAAAGCTTGATGTGGGTCGGCGGTATCCCTCCATTAGTCGCCGCACTAGCGATGATTTTTGTTCTACCAAGTGACAAAAAGGTCATCGCCTATGGTGAAGAGGAGCAGGTTTCTGAATCAGGCACATCCACTCCAGCTAAACAAGGTTCTTGGGGTGAAATGCTCAGCAGACCCTATCGAACCTTGACCATCAGCTGCATTTTGTTGGCGGGCCTTAATTTCTATGGTTTCCAATTCTTCAGCGGCTTCGTAACCACTTACCTGAAAGAAGTTCGTCAGTTTGATGGAGCCACTATCGGAGTCATCTTCTCCATTTCTGCTTTTGGGTCTCTATTTGGAGCCTGGGTTTGGGGAGCAATCGCCGACAAATATGGACGAAAGGTTAACGCATTCGGCTTCATCCTCGCAGGCGTGATGGCATCTGTATTCTTCATTGCGCCGAGTGACGTCATGATCGGGAGCCTGAACATGCTGGCTATCCTCGGTTTAATTTACAACTTCGGCTTATCTTCATCAGCAGTATGGGGTGGCTATTTCTCTGAGCTATTCCCTGCACACCTTCGCAGCTACGGCGCTGCTCTGTTCCATGGTGGTCGAATCATCGGCATGTGGGCGCCAATGGTATTGATCTTTATTCAGGAACGTACCGACCTACAAACTGCTATGTGGGGCTCACCGATTGTATGGATTGTCGCAGGCTTGCTCTGGCTATCACTGCCAGAAACCTTGAAAGGTGGCTTATTCGACAAGAAGAAACGAGCGGAAGCCGCTCAAGCATAACTGAGTCAGATTTTCCGGCCTGAACACTGGGCAGGCCGGTTCCAAAAACTTTTCGAGTCCTGTTCCAACATCTGGCTCGACGTATCAAGAGAGCAAATTATGGCTAAATATCAAGAAGCAAAACGCATCGTGCGTGATTATTTCAACGCAATGGAAAACGCGACTCATGAGAATGTTGCAGAAGTACTAAAAGCACATACCTCAGAAGATTACTTGTGGCGCGGAGTCTACCCTTTCCGCGAGCAAGAAGGAGCTCAAGCTGTCGCCGAGGTTTTCTGGGCGCCGTTGATGAAATCAATGACACGCATGCAGCGCCGTCAGGATATTTTTATTGGCGGTAACAACGAAATCAATCCAGATGAAATTTGGGTAATGAGCATGGGGCACTTTATGGGCCTATTCGATGCAGAGTATCTCGGGATGCGCCCAACAGGGAAGATCATGAACGTTCGCTACGCTGAGTTTAACTGCGTAGAAAACGGTAAGATCACAAAAACAGGTTTGTTCCTCGATCTGCTTGGCGTGATGGATCAAGCTGGCTGTTACCCACTTCCTCCTTCAACTGGTCAGCATTTTGTTTATCCTGGGCCACGTAATCATGACGGCCTGCTATTTGACGATGCGCAACTGGAAGAAGGCCAAGCGACTCTCGACTTGGTTAACAAAATGGTCGATGACCTGTCTTCACTGAACGATAGCGGCGCTATGGGTTGCCCACCAGAAGTTCTCGAAAAGAGTTGGTCAAAAGACATGATTTGGTATGGTCCGTGTGGTATTGGCGCTTCTTACACAATTCCGCGTTACCAACAACAGCACCAGTTGCCATTCCGCAATAACTTGAAGGACAAGAAGTTCAACGGCCACGTTTGTCGATTCGCAGAAGGTAACTTCTCTTGCTTCTTCGGTTGGCCAAATCTTTCCAATACGCCAATTGGAGGCTTCCTTGGAATGACAGGTGGTGAAATCCGTGCTGACATGCAGGTGGTTGACGTGTATTACCGTGACGGTGACAAACTATCTGAAAACTGGGTCTTGATTGATCTTCCATACTGGCTGAAACAACAAGGCCTTGATGTATTTGAGCGCACTCAAGCAATCCTAAACCCTTCTCTGTAATTATCCCTCAATGCCTGAGCAACTCTTCGCTCAGGCATTGAATCTCAACCGACATATACACTCAGAAGTAAAGCATCTGGACGCAACAAAGCTTTTGTTAATCTCATCGCGTTAAATTATCCATTTATCAGGTACTTTGCTTAAAGTACTCAATCGGATTCAAGGACGAATATGTTGGAGCAGGTTATCGGGATTCTATTCCCGGTCTTCGCGCTGGTTTTAGTCGGTTTTTCTGTTGGACGCTGGCTCAAACCTGACTTTCGCCCAATCAATCGCATCAATATGGATGCGTTTACGCCAGCATTAGTGTTTTCGTCATTAGTCTCAATGCCGTTGGACACCGAACAAGTCCCGTTGCTTAGCGCTTCATTAATCGCGGTACTCTTGCCGGGGGTTTTAATGATCCCCATCTGTAAACTTGCAGGCCTGCGCTATAAAGCATGGGCTCCCCCTCACATGTTTCGTAACAGTGGTAATCTGGCGATTCCACTCTTTACCTATACCTTTGGTGATACAGCCTTGGCATCAGCAGTGCTATTGTTCGTTGTTTCAGCCTGTATCCACGTTAGTCTTGGACTCGCGCTGCTAAGCGAAGGAAACCCTTTTAAGCAAGTCATTCGTATGCCGGTCTTTCTCGCTGCATTTGCCGCCATGGTGCTTAACCTGAGCGGGATCGGTGTGTGGGAACCACTTTATGAAGCGACGGCGTTGCTTGGCCAAGCAGCAGTGCCAGTAATGCTACTCTCACTGGGTGCACAGATGTGTAATATGCGATTGAGCGGGCTTAGAGTAGGGATTTTCTGCACTCTTCAGTCTCTGGCAACGGGTGCGGCTGCTTTCTGGGTAATTTATACCTTTATCCCTCTGCCAGCCATGCAGTTACAAATGATGGTGCTGTTTACTATGCTACCGCCTGCCGTCATGAATTATATGTTTGCAGAACGATTTAACATCGAGCCGAATCGTGTGGCATCCATGGTACTGTTTGGCAACTTCTTCAGTATTCTAACCTTACCGCTATTATTGACTTTCGCTCTGTCCCTCGGCTGACCATTCTTCGGGATTAGTGAGCATTGTTTTCCCTTTGAATGTTTCAGCTCGGATGTCCTGTGGGTTATAAATGGCACAAGATTCCATCGATAAACAACCACAGCCTATGCAGCCTCCAAGGTCATCCTGTAATGCTTTAAGCTGTTGAATTCGATGATCCAGCAAATCATGCCAACCTGATGCCATGCGCTCCCATTGCTGACGATTGGGTGCTTGATGTTTAGGTAAATGAGACAGAGACTGGGCAATCTCTTCCAATGTCAGTCCGACTTCCTGCGCTGCTTTAATTACAGCGATTCGACGTAACACACTGCGGTGATAGCGACGTTGGTTACCTTGATTCCGCCAACTGAAAATAAGCCCCTTTTGCTCGTAAAAATGCAACGCAGAGACTTTTACCCCAGCACGCTTTGCGACCTCTCCGACGGTCATCTCCATATACCTCTCCCTCCTTTCTGGCTATCTCAGTTAAATAAACACAAAAAAGCGCTTTACCTTAAGTTAACTTGAGGTTTTAGAGTAACACCAAGTTGGCTTGCAGTGGAGAATAACAATGCAATTAATTATGAAAAACAGAACCATGCCCTACTTGAGTGGCCGTTTCTTTGATGGAATTTCTTCCGGTTTATTTATGATGGCTTTACCTTGGGTCATGCTGGAAACGCCAGGCATGGGCCCTTTTGTGGCTATGGTCGCCTTAGCGTGTACAGCAATTTCTTTTTTCCTGACCCCTTTGTTTTCCACTCTCATCGACAGGCATTCAAGAAAATCGCTGCTAGTACTGGTTCAGATTTTACAATCATCGACAGCCGCCATCGTCATGTTGGCCTACGGACTAGGCATTGAATCAAACTGGTTGCTGGCTACGGCACAATTAGTCTTCTGGGTTTCAAGCAACCTTGCTTGGACTGCAAACAACGCTTTTACACAGGAAAACTATGGCCCACATGAGTACGCGGCGATTTCAGGCAAACAGGAAATTATTCTACAGGGTACTACGTTGGGTGCTGGTGCGTTGGGCGTTGTCTTACTGCAAATCTGGGGCATGCTCGAATTTGCGGCGTTTGCCGCGGCAGCGTCTGGCTTATCAACGTTAAGCTATCTAGTGACGCCATATCGTCAGAAATTGCGTCAGAACAAAACCACATCCTTTATTGGCCAAATGAAAGAGAGTAAGGAGATATTCACTGCTCAGCCTCGCTTTTACGCATTCTTGTTACTCTCAGCATTGAGTTATCCGATCCTGACCTTCTTAAGCAAACTGGTGCCAATCTGGTTTTCAGAAGTCGGGATCTCGGGAGACTGGTATGCAGGCTACAACATCGCCTTTGGTTTAGGATCATTGATGACAGGTTTGTTTGTCGCCAAATTGCTTAATCTGGCATCTCACCAGTCCACCATGCTCTACTCAATGGCCATAGCGTCCGTGATGCTGATTGGTATGAGCTTCTCTGTTCACCCAGCATACTTATTGATATTCACACTGTTTTTCGGTTCATTTAACGCTCTCAATCGCATTGCCCGAACCAATTGGATGCACCACACAATTAGGGTCGAGCAGAGAGGTCGAGCCGATGGTGGATTGCAGATGTTTGCGACCATGATACAGAGCGTCAGCTACACAGCAATTGCCTTACTAAGCCATTACGGAATCACTCAATATGGCTTCATGCTGGCGGCAGTCTCTATGATAGGCGCAGTGTTAACGATGCATCAGCTCAATAAGCACGATGATATAGAGCCAGAAATCATCGTTCAGAACTAAAACACCATGATACAGCCTGAGAATTTCAGGCTGTATCGACAGAAAATATGGAAATACTCGCCTATAAGTAGGGATATCTGGATCTTTGGCCTAAATTTATTAGGTAGAACATTGAATATACCACCAAGGAGTTGGTGCATGTTTGACAGTCTTGCCGAAAAATTCAGTCAGTTTAATCCCATCCAGTGGATAATCGTTTTCTCCATTCTGGTTTCACCTGCAGCCCTCTATCTAATGTTTGCACAAGCGTGGATCGGGCTATTAGCACTCGTGCTATATCATTGCCTGATGCTGGCTATGTTTTATGCCTTAAGCCAGATGCTAAACCAAGTCCGAAATGCGGCTAGGCAGCTCTCTGAGGGGGATCTAACGGTACGTATTCCACTACAAGATCCCGAAGCGCGATCATTATCCCGGACAGTCAATCGCATCGGAGAAGATATCTCGCGTACCGTTCATGCCCTTGGTAAATCAACTACAAGGCTGCTGGACGTTGCAGATACCGTACAGAAAGACTCAGAAATATCGCAAGCCGGCGCCATTGGTCAAAAGCAAGATGTCGACAGCGCTAAAACCATCATCAATGAGTTGTCTGATATCACTCAGCAAGTCTCTGAACATTGCGAATCAACTGCAAATTTGGCGAACGAAGCCAAACTCAAAGCCGATCAGGGTTCACGCGACATGGTAGCGCTGGAGGAAGCACTCAACAGTGCTAACCAACATATTGAAAACTCCAATGAACATTTCCAGTCGCTCATGGAAGAAACCACTCAAATCAGCCAGGTAATGGAAACCATAAGCAGCATCGCAGACCAAACCAACTTACTGGCATTAAACGCAGCCATTGAAAGTGCACGTGCTGGTGAACAAGGGCGCGGTTTTGCTGTCGTTGCTGATGAAGTCCGAACTCTGGCAATGCGAACACAGGAAGCAACAGAAGAGATCCGGGGTAAGATCAACAACCTGCAAGCAAAAACCGATGACGTGCTTGAAACTATGAAGGAAAACAAAACCAGTATGGACAAATCGTTAGCGTTAGCTTCAACTGCTGAACAGTCTTTTAAGGCGCTAAATCTGCAAATTGAAGAAGTCCGCTCTTACGGCCAGCAGATAGCCCGTTCATCAGAAACGCAATTGAGTCAAACACATGACCTGGACAGCTGTTTGCAGCAAATCACGCAAGAATCTGACAATAACGTCCAGTCAACACGTGAAACATTACGAGCTAGTATCACAGTACGAAACTTGTCAGGGGAAATTGATTCACTGCTGCACCGATTCGAAACCAATCAGACTCAGATTCAGCAGGAAGAGTCAAAACGCGACAAGCTGATGGAGTGGAATGAGCAGCTCGATATTGGGCTGGATGAAATTAACCGCCAACATCAAACCTTGCTGCACTTGATTAATGAGCTGTATTACTTACTCAAACACAACTATGGTCTCTCTTCGATCAAACGCGTCGTACAAGGTTTGATCGATTACACGGCTAACCACTTTAAATATGAAGAAACTCTGTTTGCTCAGATTGGCTATGAGCAGACACAGGAACACATTGATAAACACGCTCAACTCGTCGATGAAGTGTTGGCGTTTCAAAAACGCGTTGAGCGCGGAGAAGACATAGGTGAAGAGCTGATGAGTTTTCTCAAAAACTGGTTAAGCCAGCATATTATGCGCGAAGATAAAGCTTACACCGATGCCTTTAAGCAAAACGGATTAAATTGAGCCGCTTACGCCATAGCCAAAACGAGCAAGATAGTGCCACACCTTTTTCACATTTTGCTCGTCAAACCCTTGCTGATAAATAGCGTGAGACAGCACATCAGGCGTAATCAAGTTACTTACGGCAATCTGCCTAGCCAATTCAATAAATTCCTCACCGCGGTATTCCGGAAAAGCAGAAAAAACATCCACCTCTGCTCGATAGCCTTCATGGCACTCGATTTTACAAGGTAACTCATTCGCCAGCTTCTCTATATTTGTCCCTTGGTAAATTGGGTCGAGTACAAGGGCATCAACGTCTCTATCAATGCGGATTTCACCATGGATATGTGCTTCAACATAGCGATCTAACTCGTCCGGGATGTCACCCTCTGCCAATGCAATCAGAGTTGAGACTTGCTCAGCAGTAGCAAAGTCTTCAGGCTCATAGAAACTGTCTGGATAACAAAAAGTGGTGCGTTCCAAAACATGGGGTTTCAGCCTGAAATACGAAGAACCAAAACGAGGAGCGCCGCCAGCGACGCTTTCGATGAAATGAAGTGCGCCATATTTCGGACGAAGATGATCGCAGCTCTGATCGTACACGCCTTCAAAAACACGCTGCTCCCACTTCCAACGGTCACCCCCATGGAATGCGGTCAAACCACCATTACTGGTGCCTGTTTGAAACTGAGACTTGAGCACGCCATCTTCCGCCATCGCGGACAATATAGGTCTCCCCTCTTTGGTCATTCGATCAGGGTGAAAGTTAATCGTGACGGGAAATGGACACAATGTATTCACAGTTGATGACTTAGCGCGAATAACCTCGATGGCTCGATTAATCAAATCCTCTTCTGAACATGGTTCGAATTTCTTGTCCAACCTTCCTCCTAGGCACGTGCCATTGCACGTATTTCTGCAATCTCGTCAACATCAATTTGTAACGATTCAAGGAACTCCTGATGAGCATCAGGCTCCATTCGTTCAAATTGTTTATGCCAGTTAGCCATATCTTCTTCAGTCATGCCAGAACTTCTAAGCACGTTGACCCAGCGCTCTTTGGTCAGCAAATTCTGGTCAAACAAAATCGGCTGCTCTAGGAGAGCTAAAATCGCTTTTTGTTGCTGGCGCAATGTCTGGATCTCGCGTTCCAAGGCAGTAAACTGATCGCGCAACGTCTGTTCTTGTTTATGCTCATCACTACGGTCCAGCAACGGCTCAATGTCCTGAACCGGCAAGCCAAATGATCGGTAAGACATGATGCTTTCTAAACGCCGACGCTCTTTCTCCCCATACCAACGATAGCCATTGTCTGAGCGAGTGGCAGGCGTCAGCAAGCCAACACGTTCGTAGTACAGCACTGTGGTTCTGGAAACATTACACGCTTTGGCTAATTGAGTGACAGTCAACATAAGCAACCTTATGAAATCGTTTTGTTTTTATATAGCATAGGTAAGATAGCGCTGGCTATGATGATCATGGCGCCAACGATCGCCATCCAGTTCGGTATTTCAGCAAACAACCAGTAGCCAAACAGCAGTGAGTATAGGATTTTTGCGTATTCCACATTGGCAATCACATTCGCCTCACCATATTTGTAGGCGGAAATCCCGATCCATTGTGCAAAGGATGACAACACACCGACACAAATCAGCAAACCAAATTCAGAAGCCGAAGGCCATTGCCAGTTACGTAAGCTGGGGATCAATGCCATCAAGCCGACAAAAATCGCCTGATAGGCCAGCAAAGTGATCTTGGGTTCGACTTGCGCCACTTTACGAACACACACCACCGCTACAGCAGCCCCTAACGCGCCGACCAAACCTAGCCCGACATAGAGTAATGATCCTTGTTCAAAACTCGGCTGCACCACCAGCATCACGCCGATAAACCCGACCATAATCGTAAACAGGCGTGATGCCGAAATACTCTCGGCCAAGAATAACCTTGAAATACAAGCAACAAACAAAACTTGGGTAAAACCTAATGCTGTCGCGTCTGCCAGAGGAATGTTGCTTACGGTAACAAACCCGAGATACAAAGCGGTGAATGCGCCAAGAATACGGAATGTATGTAATTTGAGTCTTTTGGGCTTTAGCAATACCTGAATATTGCTACAGATTGCCGGGGTAAGTAGCACGACGAACACCAATTGGCGAAACAACAGAATCTGAAATACCGCCATAGTGTCGCTCAGAATCCGGACAATAACGCCCACAACCGTGAAAGTCGCCGTCGAGATGAGTGCAAGCAGGACTCCTTTCCAAATGTTAGGTAACAATGAGAATCGGCTTCGCAATGACTGCAACCGACCTGAGGAATGGGTATGACTTGACAACATAGTAACCTCCATTCAATGGACAAAATGGAAGGTTAAAGCCTTCACCTATAGACGGGTCAATGGTGACTTTACTTCTATTTTTGAACTCACCTATCGTCTAAGGTACGGAAAACTGCATAATGCGATTAATTTTCATTATCAGGTAAGGTACAGATACAAACGATCGTTATTTGGGGCGCCGCAAGTGGGCTGGGGGCAGCGATGGCTGAACATTTCCACTCTCAAGATTACCAAGTGATTGGCATCACCCGCAATCCAGAGAAAAACCCTCGCCTTGCTCAACTGAGCATCTAGACTTGTCGTTGCGATGCCACCGTTCAGGAACAAGTGACAGTGTCGTACGCCAATTGCCTCAGGGTGCCCTGTCTGTCTCTTCAATGGGCAGTTTTCGCGCAGATGTGCCTGTTGATTACATTGGTCATCGTCACTTGATCAATGCTATGGAAGCACACGGTCTACATCGATTCCTGTTAGTGACTTCACTTGGATGTGGTGATTCATGGCAATACTTATCTGAGCGTTCAAAGCAAGGTTTCGGGGCTGCAGTGTGAGAAAAATCACTCGCAGAGGCTTGGCTAACTACAAGCCAGCTGGATTACACCATCTTACAACCTGGTGGCTTAAAAGACGGTGAGCAGACAGGCAAGGGGGAACTATCTCAGGCATGTGAGGTTCATGGCCTTATCTACCGAGAAGAAGTGGCTCGATTGGCCGAACAGTTGTTAAACGATGCCAGTAGCACCGGACAGATTTTCCAGTGCATTGATCCAACGTTAACCTATTAGTTCTAGATGAAAAGAGCCTGTCAAAAACAGGCTCTGTTTATTTTTTAGATGGTAGGTCGTACGCAAGTCGGGTCAGGCGGTTTAACTCCTGAATCATCCCTTTAACGAACAAGAAATACATGGCAATACAGCCACCGCTAAATCCCCAAAAAAACTCTGCCATAGTCTGCTCCAGAAATGGATTGAGACCGCCATTATTCTTCCCGATAACGCAACCTCACTTCGATAAATCATCACTCCTACGACGACAGAAGCGTCTGGACCTCGTATGGCACAGAACGTTGAGAATCCTATCAACAAGATAAATAAAAAAGGTAAATAGTGACTATTTTTTATTTTTATTTGGACTTTTAGATAACGTGATGAGCGCCGCTAGCTCTGCATATAGCCTCTGAGTCATAGGACTGTGTTAAGTGGATGAACTGGAGAGGAAGAAAATGGTTTAGGTAACTTTTTTCCCATTGTTAGGATGGCAAAGGCTTCCCCAAAAAAAAGAGCCTCGCGACTAGCAAGGCTCTTGATTAAACAACATTATTTAAGACAGCTTAAATCGATTCACGATACTCGATAAATGCGCATTAATGTCCGCAATACTGTGTGCATCTTCCAAAGCTTGCTGGCCGTTGCTGTCCAACTCACCAACAATATCGTTAATTGCACTCATATTACGACTCAACTCTTGGGTCACACTACTTTGCTCTTCCGCTGCTGTAGCGATTTGCGTACTCAGGTCATTAATCTCCGTGACAAAATCTGTCATTACGTCGAGACTTTCAGCGACTTCACCCGCACCTTCGGCTGTCTGACCACATTTGTCTTTGGTCGAATCCATTGAATCTACCACCGACTGACTGCCTCGCAGGAGACTGGCCAACGCCGACTCAATTTCTTCTGTACTGTCTTTAGTGCGACTCGCCAGTTTACGTACTTCATCTGCAACCACCGCAAAACCTCGGCCTTGTTCACCTGCACGAGCCGCCTCAATCGCCGCATTCAGTGCAAGTAAGTTGGTCTGCTCTGCGATATCACCAATGACACCCAAAATGGTATTAATACCATCGGTCTCTGCAGCCATCTTATTCACGTTTTCAGATGCAACACTGACATCATCCACTAAATCCTGCACGTTAGTCTGTGCCTGCGTCACCGTCACTTTTGATGCAGAGCCCGCTTCATTAGCTTTATGAGTGAGCTGAGCGGTATTTGCAGCGTCAGTCGCCATGGCTTCTGCCGTTGAGTTCATTTCTTCTATTGCTGTTACCACCTGTTCCGTTTCCTGAACATGGCTTTGAAGAATAGACGAGTTACGCTGACTCTGATCCCGCATACGGTCTACGTTACCATTGAGTTGATTGGTAGCTTCACTAATCTCCAACATCATTGATTGTAAGCTTGCAATGAACTTGTTCACACCCTCTGAAATCTGACCTAAGTCGTCATTGGTCGTGACCGTGATACGCTGGGTTAAATCACCATTACCTTCACTCAAACCAGCAATGGTTTCTTTGAGTACCAGAATTGGTCGATAAAGGATTTGCATGACAAACAGCGCGACAACGATACTGATGATGGTAGCAATCACCGCGGTCAGGATGGCAGCTTGCTTAGCGGAAGCCAGGTCTGCAAATGCAATGTCTTTGTCCAGACCGACGACAAAATACCACTTTTTACCTGCGATATTGATTTCATGGGAAAAGAACAGTTTTTCAAGATCATCTTGGTGACCATCATAAACCACATCCGTCTGACCAATAGCTTTGTTGGCTACCGTGTTGAGCCAAGGATATTTGTCAGTCTTGTTGCCTGCCTCAACATTATCCATTGAAGAAGCCAAAATTGTCGTATCGCTATTCAAGATAACAGCAACCGCTCCTGGGATACTATTGGCGCTCTTAGCAATCTCATTGAGAAAACCCAGCTGCATATCGACGGAAATCATACCACTCAGGGTCTTACGTACGATTGATACCCAGTACTCCCCGCCGCCGCTACCTTGATAAGGTTCAGTAATCGATGCTGTCGAGCTCTGTCGACCTGCCTGATACCATCCTCGGGTGGTGACATCCCCCTCAAACTTGTGGTTGGGCCAAGTAGCGGCATCTTGGTTCCAATAGGCATCACCATTAGTAAATGCAACGACGGAGCTGTTTAGATTGGTTGCATTAGCGATGATATGAGTGAGCTCAATAAAGTCATCAGATGTACCTGTGATTTCCTTATTTTCAAATTGCTTACCCAGTTTCTCTAAACCACCAACTTTCTCTCCAAGCTGGTCGGCAATTTTCTGCGCTTGCCCTTTCACATAGCTCTGGTTTGAAGCGGTAATTAACTCCACAAGTGTCTCTTCCTGCTTCACATAAGCTACGTAACTTGAAACAGACACTGATACAACCACCAGTGCAATAATGGACATGAGCAATAACTTTTTAAAACCCAGATTTCTCATCTCTTTTCGTCCCTATGCATCTTAAATTCATTCATCATAAACTTTCCATACACCATTCCATTAGGAGATATGCACGACCTAATCAACAAGTTTATTAATAGATTGTGGTAGGAATATGCCCAAACACCAAATTTGATAACTAATTGAAACAGCTTAATTGCATTCACAACAGCGATATATCCAAATATGTGAACCGATGCACCAAAGTAAACAAATATCAAGTGTCTCACTTTTGAGCCAGCGCACTATATAAATATGTAACAATATGAATACAAAATATTCATGACAGAAATCAATTTTCAACTTTGGAACATTGAATAGCCTTTCTACTCACCTTCAAAATCAAAACATAAACTATAAGAATGGCTTAACGATGAAACTCAGCGATCTCACCGTCAAATATAAACTGGCGACCATTGTTGCCTTGGCAATAATTTTTATTGCGATGGCGTGTACCTATAATTTGATCCAACAACGGACAAGCTCCCTGAATGAACGAGAAGACAAACTCAGTGCTCAAGTGGAAGCGACCGTGAGTTTGGTTCAGCACTATTACGATCAGAGACAAACTCTTGGGGAGGAAGCTGCAAAGCAGCAAGCATTGGACGCGATTAAAGCGCTGCGTTATGACGAGTCCAACTATTTTTGGATTCTCGACCAGAAGATGCAGGTGGTCATGCATCCGATTAAACCAGCACTCAACGGGCAAAATGCCGAGAACTTTAAAGACGGTGCTGGTAAATTTCACTGGCGAGAAATGGTCGCTATTTCTCAAACAAGCGCGCAGAAAGGGTTCCTTGACTATCAGTGGAAGAGCCCGCAAGGCGAGCTTAAAGATAAGATTTCCTACGTTCAACTTTTCCCTGAGTGGGGCTGGATTATCGGTTCAGGTCTACTAGTGGCTGATATTCAAGAGGCATTTTATGCACTTGCCTTAAAGGAGGCGTTTGTTGCTTCTATCCTGTCAGCCATCTTGCTCGCCATGGGCTACACAATTTCAAACAACATCATCACACCATTGCACCGATTGATCGATAACACCCACAAGATCGCGGATGGCGATCTTCGTGTACGTATGAATATGTCGAGGAAAGATGAGCTGGGCGAAATGAGCCAGCAAATCGACAAAATGCTGAGCAAGCTTCAGGATACTTTACGCACTGCGCACCAGTCTGCAGAACAGTCCAGTGCTATGGCATGTAATATTGCTCAAGCCAGTGAAGAGGCCGCAACCAGCGTAAATTCTCAACATGCACAGTTAGAGCTTTTGTCGACAGCAATGACTGAAATGAGTGCGACGATTTCAGATGTTGCAACCAACGCAGAGAACACCGCAGTAAGTACTAACAAAGTGGTCGAACACGCTCATCGCAATGATCAAACTATGCAAACCACTTCAAATACGATTGCGGAGGTGTCTCGCAATATTTCTACGGCTCATGATTTGGTGACGGATCTCCAAACTGGCGTCAACGAAATCAGCAATGTGGTCGGTGTGATTAGAGACGTTTCTGAACAAACAAACTTACTCGCCTTAAATGCCGCCATTGAAGCAGCCCGTGCAGGTGAACAAGGCCGTGGTTTTGCGGTAGTCGCTGATGAAGTGCGTAATTTGGCTAGCCGAACACAGAATTCCACAAACGAAGTCCAAGTGACGATTGAAAAGCTTATTGAGCAAGCTGGCAGAACCTTTACGGCAATGCAAAGCAGCAATGAAAAAGTTGACGAAAGCGTCTCGGCATCGAACAAAACTCGCGAGCAGCTTGATGTAATAGTGTCAGAGATGCAGAATGCCAACGATATGGTGGCACAGATTGCTGCTGCTTCGGAACAACAAAGTACTGTGGCCACAGAAATGAACGAAAATGTGTCTGGCATTCACTTGGCAGCCAATGAGGTACTTCAGGCTTCTCACTCTCTAGCTGAAGACAGTCAACTGATGGCTAATACAGCTGAGCACCTCACAGACCAACTAAAATATTTTAAAGTTTAATCCACCGCGATCAAAAAGCCGCTGCCAGATGAATCTGGCAGCGGCTTTTTATTGTTGGCTATTTTTACTTTTTAGCGTTCACTGCTTTTACGAAGATTTCCTGAGCACCTTCAACATTAAGTGCCTTCGCTTCTTCCAACAGACTGATTGCCTTGTTCAAGTCATTCGACTCAACCGCAGCGGTAATTGCCTGATGATAGTATTTTTGAGTTTCAGGCTGTACAACTTCAACACTCTTTGCCATTACTGGTTTGGTGTTGGTCTCTGCTGAGCTTGAAGAGCCCAACTGCTTGAAGAAGCCTAAACGATCAATAGAAACTTCCACTTTGCCGTACTCAGAGTTTGGAATGGCAATATCTTTTACTTCTGGTAGATAGTTTCCACGCCCCTCTGCATCTAATCTTGCAGGGTGGGCAACCATGGTCGCTTTACCCAATTCACTCTTATCGGTGTAGACAATCAGGTAAACAGACTCAGTATGAGTTGGCGGAAAGAAATCAACTTCTGCAACTAAGCGGTTACCAAGATTCAGGCGAGGCTTAGTGTATTCAAATTTTTCGCTTCCGTAGTTTTCTAGCTCACGACCATTTTTATCGACAATTAGCGCTCTAGGAACAAACGCCGTATCCCCAATCATACTAGTGATGGTGATTGAGTACTCACCACGGTCTGCAGGTAATTCAAACATCGCAACAGGGCTGTTGATGTCTTGGTACTTTAACGTCTGAGACTTAGGGGTAATTTCTACGATGGTGCTACTTGGCAACTTCATCGTCACAGCCTGCAACGCAGAGATTGAGTCTACTTGCTCAGCTTGTGCAGTTTGAACTTGTTGGATTACTTCAGGAGATTGGCAGCCTGCTAGTGCAACGCAGCCACTAAGGACGAGGGCACGAAAATACATAGGGTTTTCCTTATTTTATTTTTTTAAATACTCAGGGGGAAAAGTGCTTAAAAAAATAGCCGACAATTGTCGGCTATCATAATCGGACTTAGACAATTAGGACAGTAATTTGTCTATTACCACCAAGCTTCTACCTGAACACCAACAACGTATTCAGAATCTTCGCCTGTACCAAATGCGTTGTCGTTTTCTGTATCAGTGATGTAAGAACCGTACACGCGTAGTTCTGGACGAGCCCAGAAGCTGTCACCCATCGCCCAACCTTGAGCAACAGTCAGTTTAGTGTTGCCGAAGTCTTCAGTCGCAGTACCTGCAGAGTTGATCTTCTCACCTGAGTTTACACCCGCTTCAAAGATAGTACGCATTGTGTCGTTCCACTTATACATAGGGCGAACAACTACCGAGTACTGGTCAATGTCAAACTTAGAAGAAGTTGTCGTGTTACCGATATCGCTACCTGCTAGGTATGCTAGTTGGTGGCCCATTTCCCAGTTTTCACCAAGGTTCATTACACCCCAGTTGATCAAGCGGTAACCAGATGCGTCATTCTGTGAATCATTACCACGGTTGTAGTATGCGCCAGAGCCGAAGTTAGCAACTTGAGTACCGTAACCATTTGTACCAAATTGAAGCACAGTCTGGTTGAAACCGTTAGACATACCTTGGTGGATAATTGCAGACGCTAATAGACCGTCGTCTGCCGCTTCTGTACCGTCAGCTGTTTCTGTAGAGAAGTTGTAAGCTAGTGCTAGTTCAAGAGATGCATCTTCCCAAAGGCCAATGTTTGCAAGACGTGTATCTAGAATGTAGCCAGCAGACTGTTTTACATTGTTTGCCGTGACTTCGCCGTCTTGAATAATCGCAACAGAAAGCTTCTGGTTACCTACTGAAAGGTTTTCAATACCACCACCAGTACCAGATGTGTTTAGGAAGTAGAAGTCAGTGATGTGGATATCTTTACGTTGGTAGTACGTTTTACCCGCCCACATGGTTGCTTCTTTATCTGAAGCAATCAGGCCTTTTGCTTTAACAGCGAACTGAGCGACGTTTATATCTCCAGCTTCCCAGCCTGATTTACCATCATCATTACCTTTCGCTAACATTGACTCAACGCGCCAAGTTTGTTCACCCGTTTTCAGCTCTTCCGCAAAACCAAACTCGTAGTAGTTGTCGTTTTCGTTACCTAGACGACCAATACCGTTTTTGCTTACAGAGACATCACCACCAGTGTTGTCACTGATACCAGTGCCAGCACGGAAGTAACCATTGAAATCTACTGCGAAAGCAGAACCAGCCGCTAATGTCGCAGCCACTGCGGCAGCAATTACACTTACTTTTTTCATTTTTAACTCCATTTAGGGTTTATTATTCTTTTAACTCGCTCGTTGATTCGCTCTGAAAAGGCAGGAACAGAACCCATCAAAAAGAGAGGTAAGATGGGCCAAGCTATATTGCCTAAACCCCATTTGCTTCAACTGCTGACAAGATTACCGATAAGGCTCAAGGATGACTTCCTCCACCTAAAACTTATTTTGGGGGGATGAGAAGGGATGAGAAAAATAACCGCACGACGTACATTAGGCTTATGTCACAAATATAAGGGGGAGGAGGTATAAGATTCTTTTATAGCTACCTCACAAAATGTCACATAGCTCACCTTTTAAACAAAAAAACATCTCCGCCATGAAATAAAATTACATTTTTATTTTATACATAAGGTTCTTGACGTCTCTTCGACAAAGCTATTTACTTACTTGTAGTTACTAAATTACAAACTAATACCAAATATTAACGATGCCTTGTTCTCGCCCCTATCCTCTTGGTGCTACGTTGAATCACGAAGGCTGTAACTTCGCGATTTACGCACCTAAGAATAAAGATCTCCAACTTGCGCTTTTTGATGAAAAAAATAATTACCAAACCTTTTCACTCACCAATGAATATGCAGGGATAAAACACACTTTTATTCCCGGAGTGAAGGCTGGGCAAAGATACGGTTTTATAATTGGTGACGAAGATAACCTTCAGTTAATTTCAGACCCGTATGCAAAAGCGCTGGATAAGCCACTTTTTTACGAAACCCCTTTTAATTCAGCAAAGAGCTTTGATTTATCCAAATGTGTGGTCATTCAAAATGAGTTTGATTGGCAGGGCATAGAGAAACCATATCGACCACGCGAAGAAATGGTGTTATTTGAAACTCATGTTAAAGGAGTCTCAAAGCTAAACCCCAACGTACCAACGCAATACCAGGGGAGCTATCTTGGTTTAGTTAGCGATGCAATGCTTGCGTTCTACAAAGAGCAGCAGATTAATACTTTACAACTGTTGCCCATTGCCGCTTGTATGCACGAGCCGCACCTACTCAAGATGGATAAGGTCAATTACTGGGGCTACAACCCTTATGTGTTTATGGCTCCGGACCCTCGCTACGCTGCTCAAGATGCAGTAACTGAACTCAAAACAGCGATTCGTGAACTTCACCGACATGGTATCGAGGTAATCCTCGATGTTGTGTATAACCACACTGCAGAAGGCGATGAAAAAGGCCCAGTGTTTAACTTAAAAGCACTGGATGATCGTTACTACTTTAAGTACGGTGAGCATTTTGCAAATTTTACAGGTTGTGGGAATACCCTCGACTTATCCTACCAACCAGCTCTCAATCTAGTGATGGATACCCTTAGGTATTGGGTTGAAGAGTATCAAATCGATGGTTTCCGCTTCGATCTTGCGGCAACTTTGGGGAGAGAAGGCGAAGACTTCAATCCAAATTCTGGCTTCTTCAAAGCGGTGGCTCAAGACCCAGTCCTCAAAGAAGTCAAGCTTATCGCTGAGCCATGGGATATCGGCCCTAACGGCTATCAAGTGGGTAACTTCCCATTTGGCTGGAATGAATGTAACGACCGACTACGGGATATTACTCGCAGCTTCTGGCGAGGCGATCAAGGTTACCTGAAAGAGTTTGCGACGCGGCTGATGGGCTCACGTGACCTATACAGCGCTGCAAACTGGCCATACAAGCTGACCGTTAACTACATTACTTATCACGATGGCTTCTCGATGCAGGATCTGGTGTCTTACCGTCACAAACACAATGAGGCCAATGGTGAACAAAACCGAGATGGCCACGGAGACAATCGTTCCGATAACTATGGCGTTGAAGGTGACACTGAAAACCCAAGCATCATCGAAAAACGTGAGAAGCAAAAGCGTAATTTTATGGCCAGCCTACTATTCGCTTTTGGTATTCCTCATATACTGACCGCTGACGTGCTTTCACATAGCCAAAAAGGCAACAACAATGCCTACTGTCAGGATAATGAACTGAGTTGGCTGAATTGGCAGTCCTCTCATGAAAAAGACGAATTCAAAACCTGGCTAGCGAATATGGTTCAGGCACGACAAACTTACATGGTGCCATTTATTCGAGCATTTAGTGGGGAGAACAGAAACGACAATCGCATCCATTGGCGACGCATTGACGGCACATTCATGGAACACGACGATTGGAATCAGCTTAGTTCGGTTGCCCTTCAGTTGGGTATCGGCAAACATGGTGACGAGTTATTCTACTGCATCAACCAAACCAACGCGCCAGCACGCTTCAGTTTACCTAGCGAGAATCAGCAGCAATGGACCATGGTATGCAATACTGACAATCACGAATTGCATCAGACCATAGATCACAAGCAAGTCCTAATCGCTCCCAGTTCAATGGCCATCTTCCACGCGAAAGCTTAATCCTTCGCTGTTCTGATAAGTCACCATCAGAACAGCGACTATCTACTTGATTAGATAACCTTTTTCTCCAACAATATCCCTAAGCTGGTAACACTGGCAAAGGAGGACACATGGCTGAAAAAATCTCTACAACTGCACTGGCAAAATTGCGTCAAACTGATGCTAAGCAGTTGTTTCAGGAGCTTAAGCTGGCGGGTTATATCAATCGCTCAGAGGATGCGTGGGTATTGACGGAGCTTGGGGAAAAGTTTGGCGGAGAGTATGTCCAGCACCAGAAGTTCGGTCAGTTTATCGTCTGGCCAGAAAACCTCCTGATAGATACCGCCGCAACGAGCGGTAAGTCTTTAAGTGCGACCCAAATTGGCGAGCGTTTCTCGCTCAATGCTAAGAAGATCAACCAACTCCTTCAGGAGCTGGGTTGGTTGCAAAAGGTCAACGCAGGCTGGGAAGTTACAGCTAATGGTCTCAAAGTCGGTGGCTACCAGAGAGAAGACAAAGAGAGTGGTAATCACTTTGCTGTCTGGCATGACTCCATCATCCGCAACAAACGCCTGAAACAGTCGGTAATAGAATTTTCCGGCCAAGATGCTGAAGCTCACGCAACAGACAAATCCATATCGAGTTTTCGACAGAAGTTCGAAGCTAAACACCGCACGCTGGATGGGCACTACGTACGCTCAAAAGCAGAGTTGAAGATTGATAACTGGCTCTATATGAATGGCATTGTTCACGCCTATGACCGTCAATTACCTATTGAAGAAGATGTCCTCAGCGATTTCTATCTGCCCACGGGCAAAGTCTACTTGCAATATTGGGGGCGTGATGCCGGAGCATTCCCCGAGAACGAAAAAGCCGACATCAAACGAATATACGAGCAACATCAATTTGATTTGATTGAAGTCGAGCCTGAAGACATCGACAAACTTGACGATGTCCTCCCTGCTAAATTAAGAGAGTTTGGCATTTCGGCATACTGAGCGAATACCTACCTCAGGCAGCCAACTTAATATCCTTACTCAGAACGTAAAAATCCGATATTGGTCACCCAATATCGGATTTTAAAATTCAATCAAATACTATTTATTTTGAAAGATTAGCCACGGTAGTAACGTTGAGGAACAAATGGCATTTTTTCAATAGTCATAGGCAGCTTCTTACCACGAACATCTGCGAACAATTCAGTGCCGATTGCTGCAAGATCTGCACGTACATAAGCCATTGAGACAGGCTTACCTGCGTTTGGACCCGCTGTACCACTGGTCACGACACCGACTTTGTTGTCATCAGCATCAAACAGCTCAGCACCCTCACGTACTGGCGCTTTCGTCTGACCTACTAGACCAACGCGCTTACGTGATACGTCTTTAGTTTCAATCTGCTTAAGGATGATATCCGCACCAGGGAAACCACCAGCGCGCTCACCATCTGTACGACGAACTTTCTGAATACCCCAAAGAAGGCTTGCTTCTACAGGTGTCGTCGTTGTATCAAGATCGTGTCCGTATAGGCACAGACCACACTCTAGACGAAGTGAATCACGTGCACCAAGACCAATCCACTCCACTTCTTCTTCCGCTGTTAGCTTCTGCGCAAGTTCTTCAGCATGCGTGTTCGGCACAGAGATTTCATAACCGTCTTCACCTGTGTAGCCACTACGGCTAACGATGCACTCAACACCTAGGATGTCTAACTTCTTCACATCCATAAATAGCATCTCGGCTACTTCTGGGTTGAAACGCTTAAGCACATCGACTGCTTTAGGACCTTGAAGAGCCAGCAATGCGCGATCATCGATGATCTCTAGCTCAACACCCGTTGGTAAGTGAGCTTCAAGGTGGTTGATGTCCTGCTCTTTACACGCTGCGTTAACCACAACAAATAGGTGGTCGCCTAGGTTTGCCACCATTAGGTCATCCATGATGCCGCCTTCTTCATTAGTAAAGAAAGCATAGCGCTGGTTGCCCTGTGGTAGGTCAATGATGTCAACTGGAACTAACGACTCAAGAAACGCTGCGGCACCTTCACCGTGCAAACGAAGTTGTCCCATGTGAGACACATCAAAAAGACCCGCAGCGTCGCGAGTATGTAAGTGCTCTTTCTTTACACCCAGTTTGTATTGGACTGGCATGTCGTAGCCTGCGAAAGGAACCATTTTCGCACCAGCTTCTACGTGAAGCGTATGAAGTGGTGTTTTGAGTAGATCTTGAGTCATTGTTGTCTCCATTTAATCAGGTTCGTTTCCCGTTCAAGGAAACCTTGTTTCCAATAATAAACACGAGTGGAGAATTTTTGCACCATTAACAACAAGGGAACAGTCTAAAGTGTGACATTTAACATCATATTCACATTCAAAGGGGCAAAAAGAAAGCGCCATCTCAGACTGATTCTGTCCGAGATGGCGCTATTGTACTCATCTAAATCGCAAAAGCAAACGTTTGCCTTCACTATACGAAATTCTTTATAAATCGTGTTATTTAGCGGTCACCCACAAAATATTGGCATCCTGCTCACTGGTTGAGATGAGCATATGGCCCATGTTTGCGTCATAATAAACACTGTCACCTTCACTCAATTCTACCGGTTCGTAAAACTCCGAATAGAACATGACAGAGCCAGACAAAATCAGCAAAAACTCTTCACCGTCATGACGTACCCAATCACCGTACTCTTCAAAGTTTCGCGCATGAACTTGGCTTTTAAAAGGCATCATTTTCTTATTGGAAAGCTGAGTCGCCAAGAGCTCATGTTCGTAGGTCGGTGTCGGGTGTGGTTTTCCCTGCTTATTCTTAGTGATATCCCTACGTCCTGTTGCCACCTTTTTTCTAGGCGGTTCAAATAGTTGAGGCATATCTATCTGCAATCCAAGCGCCAGTTTCTGCATCGCCTGAAACGTAGGAGAAATCTGCTCATTCTCTATCTTACTTAGGGTCGAACGAGCGAGGCCAGTGCGTTGACTTGCCTCTTCAAGAGTAATCCCTAACTTACCGCGAATATCCTTGATTCTCTCACCCAATTTTAGGGGTTCGATGTTTTGATCGACGGCCTCTTTTGCCAGAGTCAAAGATGGGTACTCATCATAGATATCTTCGGGCATGCTTCCCTCTTATTAAACGTCCACTTCCTGTTCCATTTTCATTGTGCACGAACCCATTCAGAGAGGAAAGATAACAATAGGAAATAAAGCGTGCTCTCGGTAACAGTTTTAGAAACCATGTTTCCAATAGGAAATTTTTGGTTGATTGTTCCTTCGACAACCGCTATGTTACCAACTTGTTAGTTGTAGAGATGCTATTTCCGAACTGACTGATAAAGTGATTTAACAGTGAGATTCGGCTTTTCCCCAAGATTTGACACATCGCTTAGGGGTATAGAATTCACCCTGTCTTCGTTTTTGAGGGCAGTAAATAGAAAGAGGACTAACGAGAGCGATAACCCTATTAATAATCTCGTTAGCACGAATGGAAGGTCATCTACCATGAACAACACTTACCAAAATCACAGCCTAGAGAACTTTTTCTCGACTAATCTTGCTGCTACAGACGACGCGGTTTTCGCAGGTATCCAAGCGGAGAACACTCGTCAGAACGAACAAATCGAGCTCATTGCTTCAGAAAACATTGTTTCAAAAGCAGTGATGCAAGCTCAAGGCACTTGCCTAACCAACAAATACGCAGAAGGCTACCCTGGTCGTCGTTACTACGGCGGTTGTGAACATGTTGATACCGTAGAAGCAATCGCGATTGAGCGCGCTAAACAGCTGTTCAAATGCGATTTCGCTAACGTTCAGCCTCACTCTGGTGCACAGGCAAACGGCGCAGTTAAACTTGCTCTGCTTCAACCTGGCGATACTATCCTAGGCATGTCTCTGGATGCTGGCGGCCACCTAACTCACGGTGCGCGCCCTGCTCTTTCTGGTAAATGGTTCAACGCTGTTCAGTACGGTGTGGATCGTGAATCACTAGAAATCAACTACGAAGACGTTCGTGCTCTGGCACTTGAGCACAAACCAAAAATGATCATCGCAGGTGGTAGTGCTATTCCTCGTACTATCGACTTCGCAAAATTCCGTGAAATCGCTGATGAAGTTGATGCGATTCTAATGGTCGATATGGCGCACATCGCAGGTCTGATTGCGACTGGTGCTCACCCTAGCCCACTGCCACACGCACACGTTGTTACAACGACAACGCATAAAACATTGCGTGGCCCACGCGGCGGTATGATTCTGACCAACCACGAAGACATCATCAAGAAAATTAACTCAGCGGTATTCCCAGGCCTTCAAGGTGGCCCACTGATGCACGTGATCGCAGCTAAAGCCGTCGCTTTCGGTGAAGCTTTAGGCCCTGAATTCAATACTTATATTGATTCAGTGATCAATAACGCAAAAGTTCTGGCGGAAGTATTGCAAACTCGCGGTTGTGACATTGTGACTGGCGGCACTGACACGCACCTGATGCTGGTTGACCTTCGTCCTAAGGGCTTGAAAGGTAACAAAGCAGAAGAAGCGTTGGAGCGTGCAGGGATCACATGTAACAAAAATGGCATCCCATTCGATTCAGAGAAGCCTATGATTACATCGGGCATCCGTTTAGGGACGCCTGCGGGGACAAGCCGCGGCTTTGGCGCTGAAGAATTCAAACTCATCGGTAACTGGATTGGCGATGTACTGGACGGATTGGTGAACAACCCTGAAGGTGACGCAGAAGTAGAACAACGCGTTCGCAAAGAAGTGAAAGCGCTGTGTAATCGCTACCCACTTTACCAATAAACAATTTAATCAAAGTTATATTTTTGGAGATTAAGCAATGGACAACACACTGAAGTTTGCAGATAGCCACGAGTGGGTACGTGACAACGGTGACGGCACAGTAACTATCGGTATTTCAGAGCATGCACAAGAAATGCTAGGTGACGTTGTATTCGTAGACCTACCTGAAGTTGAAGCAGAAATCGAAGCGGGTGATAGCTTCTCTTTGGTTGAATCTGTAAAAGCAGCTTCAGATATCTACGCGCCAATCACTGGTGAGATTCTAGAAATCAACGAAGAGTTAGAAGATAGCCCAGAGCTAATCAACGAAGAACCTTTCGAAGGCGGTTGGATTGTTAAAGTGAAGATGTCAGATGCATCAGAGCTAGACAATCTGAAAAGCGCAGAAGAGTACCTAAACTCGATCGAAGACGAGTAATTAGGACGAGTTTAAAGCTGCCCCCAAACGGGAGGCAGCTTTTTTTCAAAGTTCGGACGTATAATTATTTATATCAGTAATGATATCCGATACCCGAATGATGGAGTAGGTAAAGGACAATGACTGAATTACTTCAAAGCCTCAGCACACAAAATGAGTTCGTTGCTCGCCACAACGGCCCAAATAAATCTGACCAACAAAAAATGTTGGATGCGATCAATGTTGCCAGTCTTGACGCACTGATCGACGAAACCGTACCAGCTCAAATTCGCCTAGAGCAGCCAATGACAATGGCTGAAGCATTGAGCGAAGCAGACATGCTGGCTGCGATGCGTGAATTCGCAGATCAAAACCAAATTAAACGTACATTCATCGGTCAGGGTTACTACAACACCTTTACGCCAAACGTGATTCTACGTAACGTATTGGAAAACCCAGGCTGGTACACAGCTTATACCCCTTACCAACCAGAAATTTCTCAAGGCCGTCTAGAAGCATTGCTGAACTATCAGCAAATGGTGATGGACTTGACGGGAATGGATATCGCGAACGCATCTCTTCTTGATGAAGCGACGGCGGCTGGTGAAGCGATGACGCTTTGTAAGCGTGCCGGCAAGAGCAAGAGCAACGTCTTCTTCGTAGCAGACGATGTTCACCCACAAACGCTAGAAGTGGTTAAGACTCGCGCTAAATACATCGGCTTTGACGTACAAGTTGGTTCTCTCGAATCTCTTCCTGAGCAAGATGTCTTCGGTGCATTGGTACAATACCCAGGTACTACGGGTGAAGTGCGCGACCTAACGGACATCATCGCCAAAGCACAAGCCAACAAAACACTAGTTGCCGTAGCCACTGACCTACTTGCTTCAGCGCTATTGAAGCCAGCAGGCGAAATGGGTGCAGACGTTGTCATCGGTTCTGCTCAACGTTTCGGCGTACCTATGGGTTACGGTGGTCCACACGCAGCCTTTATGGCAACACGTGAAAAGCACAAGCGTACAATCCCAGGCCGTGTTATTGGTGTGTCTATCGATACTAAGGGCAACCAAGCTCTGCGTATGGCTATGCAAACTCGTGAGCAGCACATCCGCCGCGAGAAAGCGACATCAAACATCTGTACGGCTCAGGCGCTACTGGCAAACATGGCTTCATTCTACGCGGTTTACCACGGCGCAGAAGGTCTACGTACTATTGCTCGTCGTACTCACCACATGACAGCTATTCTTGCAGCTGGTCTGACTAAGTCAGGCTATGAGCTCGCGCACAACAGCTTCTTCGATACCATAACTATCAACACTGCTGGTAAGACAGAAGAGCTGTACGCGAAAGCACAAGCAGCAGACATCAACCTACGCAAGCTAGACGGCAAGCTAGGCGTGAGCTTCGATGAAACAACGACAACGGGCGACATCGAAGCACTATTTGCCGTATTCGGCGTAAAAGAAGAAATCAACGCGCTTTCTTCTGAAATTGCAGGCAACGAGTTCGCGGCCATTCCTGAAGCGCTTCGTCGTACTTCAGAATACCTAACTCACCCAGTATTCAACACGCACCACAGCGAAACGCAGATGATGCGTTACCTGAAACAGCTTGAGAACAAAGACTTCTCGCTGACGCACGGTATGATTCCACTGGGCAGCTGTACAATGAAGCTGAATGCTGCGGCTGAGATGATCCCTGTAACTTGGCCTGAATTCGGCTCAATTCACCCATTCGCGCCAATCGAACAAGCTGCAGGTTACTCAGCTCTAGCGAAAGACTTGAAAGAGAAACTGTGTGAAATCACAGGTTACGATGCATTCTCACTACAACCAAACTCTGGTGCGTCTGGTGAGTACGCTGGTCTTATCGCGATTCAGCGCTACCATGACAGCCGTGGTGAAGGTCACCGTAACGTTTGTTTGATCCCAAGCTCTGCGCACGGTACTAACCCTGCGACAGCATCTATGGTGTCAATGAAAGTAGTCGTGGTGAAATGTGATGACGACGGTAACATTGATATCGACGATCTAGCGGAAAAAATCGAGAAGCACAAAGATAACCTTTCTAGCATTATGATCACTTACCCTTCTACGCACGGTGTGTACGAAGAGCAAGTGAAAGAAGTGTGTGAAATGGTTCATGCTGCTGGCGGTCAGGTTTACCTAGACGGCGCAAACATGAACGCACAGGTTGGCTTGACGTCTCCAGGCTTCATCGGCTCTGACGTTTCTCACCTGAACCTGCACAAAACCTTCTGTATCCCACACGGTGGTGGCGGTCCGGGTATGGGTCCTATCGGTGTGAAATCGCACCTAGCGCCATTCCTTCCTGGCCACATCGAGAACGGTGTTGAAGGCGATGACTTTGCTATCTCGGCAGCTGACCTAGGTAGCGCTTCTATTCTGCCTATCTCTTGGGCTTACATCGCCATGATGGGTGAAGCTGGCCTTACAGATGCAACTAAAGTTGCGATTCTGAACGCGAACTACATGATGGAGCGCCTACGCCCTCACTACCCTGTTCTTTACCGTGGTACGAACGGCCGCGTAGCACACGAATGTATTATTGATATTCGTCCGCTAAAAGAAGAAACAGGTATCAGCGAAGAAGATATCGCGAAGCGTCTGATGGACTACGGCTTCCACGCACCAACTATGTCGTTCCCTGTTGCAGGTACGCTAATGGTTGAGCCAACAGAATCCGAAGATCTAGAAGAGATCGACCGCTTCTGTGAAGCAATGATCGCAATTCGCGAAGAGATGGCTAAAGTGAAGAATGGTGAATGGCCACTAGAGAATAACCCTCTGGTTAATGCACCGCATACTCAAGTTGATCTTTCTGCTGCAGAATGGGATCGCCCATACTCGCGCGAACTTGGCTGTTTCCCTTCACCTGCCACTAAGTCTTGGAAGTACTGGCCTACCGTTAACCGTGTAGATAACGTATACGGTGACCGTAACCTAATCTGTTCTTGTCCTAGCATCGAGAATTACGAAGACTAAGTTCATTTTTCCTATACAGATAAATCAAAGGCGAACCTCAAGGTTCGCCTTTTTATTTTCTTTTTATCACCCTGCCAATACACCACTAAAAACACATTCATCACTTAAATATATAAGTTCTGTGCTTTAGAGCTAAAACTCACCAAATTGCATATAAAAACACATAACTCATTATTTTATAAAGTGAATCTCATCAATATAATCCCACTCAATTTATATTGAGAGAAATATTTAATGATGAAATCTAAAGCCTATTTATTACTTTCGATTCTCACCTGAACACTCTCTTTCGAAAAAACACCCTTGTCTATTCACTAGTGTTGTTTCAACTCAAAACTATCTATCAGGAAAAATAACAATGAAAACATCAACGTTAGCCAGAAAGGCTTTGCTAAGTTGCGCTTTGCTTGGAATAAGTAGCACAGCCTATGCAATCGACATTGCGGTAAAGTGCCCCGATGCACCCGTTAACTCAGTGATCCTTGATAAAGGATACGTGTACGTAGTGGTTGATAACCAACTAATCAAAAATAAGACGTTATTGGATAACCTAGAAAAAGGCCATATCCGTTTCTGTACCAGTCAAGTCACTGATATGTATGAACTCTTCAAAGATCGCCAATCTTTCAATGGCGAAATCAGTGATTGGGATACATCTAACGTAACTAACATGAGTAGAGTATTCATGAATGCAAAGAGTTTCAACCAAGACATCGGCCACTGGGATACGTCTAGTGTCCGAAGTATGGCGTATACGTTCTCGGGTGCATCCAAATTCAACCAAGATATCGGGCATTGGGATACCTCCAGTGTAATAAGTATGCTGGGCACGTTCAGTTTCGCTTCAAACTTCAACCAGGATATCGGCCATTGGGACACGAGCAACGTATACGATTTTAGAACGATGTTTCAGGGTGCTTCATCATTCGATCAAGACATAGGCCACTGGAATACATCTAACGTAACTGACATGGGCAGAGCATTCATGAATGCAAAGAGTTTCAACCAAGATATCGGCCATTGGGATACCTCAAACGTCACTAATATGTTGTGGATGTTCGGTGGTGCTAAGACGTTCGATCAAGACATTGGCTACTGGGACACATCAAAAGTAACCAATATGATGCATATGTTTTATGAGGCTAAAGCGTTTAATCAAGATATTGGAAGCTGGGATACCTCTAACGTCACAGATATGACTAACATGTTCGCTCGAACAGCGGCATTTAACCAAGACATTGGCCGCTGGAATACCACTAAAGTAAAAAATATGAGAGGTATGTTTAATGCTGCAACAGCTTTTAATCAAGATATCGGTCACTGGAACACTTCAAGTGTGACTAATATGTCGAGTATGTTTAGCTCAGCTAGAGCTTTTAATCAAAACATTGGCAGATGGGACACTTCAAAAGTAACTAATATGATAAGCATGTTCAACTATGCAAGGAGCTTCAACCAAGATATTGGGAATTGGGACACATCAAAAGTTACTGATATGCGAAACATCTTTTACTATGCTGATGTTTTTGACCAACCTATTGGGCAATGGAACACATCTAATGTTACTACCATGTCTAACATGTTTTACCACGCTGAAAGCTTCAACCAGAGCATAGCTCAATGGGATACATCAAACGTCACTGATATGAGCAATATGTTCAGGTACGCAAAATCGTTTGACCAGGATATTGGGCAGTGGAATACGTCTAATGTGACCACCATGTCGAACATGTTTGACAGTGCTGAGAGCTTCAACCAGAGCATTGACCAATGGGATACATCAAACGTCACAAGCATGATCCAGATGTTCAGAAATGCATACAGATTCAATCAAGATATTGGCCGCTGGGACACCGCTAATGTGACATCTATGTCTTCCATGTTTAACTTCGCTAAAAACTTCAACCACAACATTGGCCAATGGGATACGTCAAATGTCACGGATATGAGCCAGATGTTTAGCACTGCACATAAATTTAATCAAGACATTGGGCAGTGGAATACCGAAAATACAACCAATATGTTCCGTATGTTCAGCAGCGCAAGTAGCTTTAACCAAGATATTAGCCACTGGAATACCTCAAACGTCACAAATATGTCTTTAATGTTCACTTACGCCACCGAATTTAATCAGGATATTGGTCGATGGGATACTTCCAATGTTACTGATATGGGGCATATGTTCTATTTCGCCAAAAACATGCATCAGGATATTAGCATTTGGGACGTAACCAGCGTCAGTGAGCACAGCAACTTTGCCAAAGCTAGTGCCCTTACCGAAGAACAACTTCCAGTCTTTGTTCACTAGATAACAAGCCCTATATCGAATAAAAGGCTAGTTCTTGACTAGCCTTTTCTACATGCTAGCACTACGGCACTAACAGCAGTTTACCCATTACTTTTCCTGCTTGAAGTTGTTCATGGGCTGTGCCCGCCTCCGATAGAGGTACTGTCGAATAAATAGGGGTCACCAACCCTTTATCCAGTAGTGCATAGATAGATTCCATAGATCGTTTCACTAGCGGATAGTTACTAAAGTAAGTCGCATAAATTTCTGAGTACGAAATGGTTGGAGCTTTGGCAAAATGCTTAACGACTTCAGCCTGAGTGTTTGTTTCACCCACTCCCGCCAGAAAACCAAAGATCACGATATGGCCTAACGTTGCCAGCACTTCTAAATCATCAGAGATACTGTCTCCTGCCACTGGATTGAAGATATAGTCCACTCCATGACCGTTAGTGACTTCTTTAACTTTATCAACCCAGTTGCCAGTCGAATTAAACGCGAAATCTGCGCCTAAACTTAGCGCCTGCTCTACCTTGCTATCTTTTCTGTCAAGTGCAATAACGGTAATCCCAGCAGCCTTTGCCAACTGAATCAGTGCCGTCCCCACCCCGCCAGTAGACGCATAAATCAATGCTGTTCGACCCTGCTCAGCTCGCACAACATTGTGTAGCATGTGATAAGCCGTAAAGTAAGTCACTGGCATGGAGCCCGCTTGCAACAAATCGGCAGATTCTGGCAACGCAATTAACTTATCAGCCTCAACCGCAGTGTATTCCGCATATGTTGACAAACCTATTGGGCCAAGAAACGCAACTTTTTGCCCTTGTTCCAATTCAGTATCATTGGCATCAACAACAATGCCACTACCCTCTACTCCAGAAATAAATGGAAGTTCTGGCATCATACCAGGAGGCATATTCCCTTCTCTGATTATGGTATCGATGAAATTCACTGGTGCGGCATGTACCTGTACCAACACTTGTCCCGGCTTTAGCTCGGGTTTTGCGACCTCTTTGTATAAAAGTTTTTCGCTGCCACCAGTCTGTTCAATTACAATCGCTTTCATGCTTTCTCCAAAATTCGTTTAGCTTTTGCTCGCAGGAAAATACTAAGTGATATTTTTAAGCTGCGTAATTGGCATAACCGGATAACAGAATTGCAAAAGTGGGATTATAAAGATTAACTGATCTCTGAATAACGCTCTTTTATATAGCTGACAATGTGCTTAATTTGGCTTTGCGCATGTCGCCTACCAAAATAATAAGCATACATCGAGCGTGTCCTTGGCTGAAGAGAATCAACCTTTACTTCGAGTAAGGATTGGTTTCTTATCATTGAAGTTGGCAAGTATGCCAAGTACCTCCCACTCATAACCGCATGGAGGGCTAATTCCAAATCATCTACGAGCAACTCAGCCATAGGGCTGAGGCTAACTTCTCCTTTCTCCTGAGTAACAAATGCCCATTGTTTTGCGGGCAAAGAAACAACCGCAGGTAAAGACTCAATCAGTGCTGAAGATACATACCCAGTGAGTTGGTGTTTTTCAATAAATGAAGGGGTTGCACAAACACTGTAAGGTATGTCCCAGAGGTGAAGTGCTATTGCTGAAGAATCCACTAAGGGACCAACTCTGAACGCAAAATCAATATCATCTTGTATCAGGTTTAAATTGGTATTAGACAGAGAAACGTCAAGTTTGAGTTCAGAGTGCTGACTAGCGAAATCAATGAGCCAAGGCCCCAGAAAGTCTAGGCCCGCTCTAACTGGCATAGATACTTTTAAACTACCTTGAAACGACACCTCAGCATCAACCGCGTGATTGATAGATTGTCGAATGGAACCAAACATTGGCGCGCAGTCTCGGTAAAGCTCATACCCACGGGACGATACCTTGACTTCTCGTGTTGAACGATGAAGGAGCTTTAACCCCAAATTATTTTCTAACGCATCAATACGTCTACTGACGGTACTGTGTGGCATGGACAACAACTCAGCCGTTTTTTTCAAACTACCCGTTTCGACCACACTAAAAAAAATGTTCAAATCATCCAATACTCGTTTCATTCTGGCTCCATGAATTAAACAACTAATTAGATATTATCCCATTTTTGCGCATCTAGGGTTAGTTATACCTTGGATATCAGTTCGAAGGTATGCCTTAGATCTTCATCACTTATGTTGAGCAGATTATCGCCCACATACCACTCAACAACCGACTGGTGTGGGTGACCTGTAACCTGCGGATGCCCAATCCAGATCCCCTTTTCTTTCGCCAGCTGCTTTTGCACTTCTAACGCTTTTTCATGACTAAACGGCAGTATCAAATGCAGCATATTCGATTGTGGTTGTATCGGATTGGCGACAAGCGTCGGATACTCTTCAAGGATTCGGTAGATTTGTTTGGTACGCTCAAACAGAGTTGGGAGCTGCTTAAGCCTCTGATCAAACTGCATGGCCGCTGAGACAACATAAGGGGTACGATGATAAACATTGCCTCCCTGACGCTTCATCCAAATCGATGCTCGCTCAACAAATTCCTTTGAGCCCAGCAGCATAGAACCACCTAAACCATTGATACCTTTGTAAAGAGAAACATAAGCCGTATCAAAACCTTTAGCGATTTGATGGTGCTCTTTCTGATAGTAGGCCGCGGTTTCCCAAAGCCTTGCACCATCCATGTGTAGATGAATGCCATTCGTCGCGCAGTAGGACTTAATCTCCTCCAGACTTTCCCAATCAGGCAATTGCCCGCCAATTTCACGCATAGGCAGTTCATACAATACCGCCGCAATTTCATCAGGCCACGCTTTCAGATCTTTCAGTGACCATGTTTGATATTGGTTACCAATCGGAAGAATACTGAAACGATTTTGCAACTGATAACCTTGCCTTTCATGGATATAGATATGGCTGGAAGGATGCATTGCGACCACTGGGTTGCGCTTCTCTTTAGTGACCAATTCCAATACGGTGGGCTGCGTCATCGTCCCCGTAATCACGAACAAAGCCGCCTCGTAACCAAGCAAGTCCGCAATTTTTTGTTCAAACGCCTGAATGGTTTCTCCTTCGCCATAAACGTCGTGAGCCACATTGTGTTCTTCACACCATGCGGCCATTTTGGCAAAGTGCTCTGCCGGCGTGTCTTCTTTGTTACCGGGGAAAATCGTATGACAAAGCTGTTTCAACTGACTGCTCATTATTATTCTTTCCTTGAGGTTGTAGAGGTATTTGTCTTTCTGCCGTCACCTATGGCTAAGCGTTATCGGTCCATATGCTTAAACTGCAATTCAACCAAACGCTGGTAGAGCTCACAGCTTTGCAGTAGCTCATTATGGTTACCCACATCCACAAGCTTGCCGTGGTCTAACACGGCAATCTGATCGGCATGCTGAATTGTCGACAAGCGATGAGCAATGATGATGGTGGTTCGGTTGCGCATCAGCTCTTCCAACGCCTGTTGAACATGATGTTCACTTTCGCTGTCCAGTGCGCTGGTCGCTTCGTCTAACAACAAAATATTCGGGTCTTTGAGAATGGCCCGTGCAATTGCAATACGCTGGCGCTGGCCGCCAGACAAGCGCACTCCACGCTCACCAAGGAAGCTATCGTAACCTTCTGGTAATTTCATAATGAAATCATGAGCGTGTGCTTTTTTCGCCGCTTCAATCACCTGCTCATCGGTCGCATCTGGGTTGCCATAACGGATGTTGTGAAGGACATTATTACTGAACAATGCAGGTTGTTGAGGCACGAGAGCCATTTGCTGGCGCAGTTCATTAGGATCCATTTGGCGAACATCAACGCCACCCAAAGTCACTTGCCCTGATTGCGGATCATAGAAACGCTGAAGAAGTTCGAACAACGTGGTTTTCCCTGCCCCAGAAGGCCCAACCAATGCCAGTACTTTTCCTTCTTCAGCCTTGAGAGCTAAGTTCTCAATCGCGGCATGTTCAGGTCTCGAAGGGTAATGGAAAGTGACATCATCAAATATTACTTCGCTGGCGAGTTGTTGGGTCGATACCACCTTATCACTAGGAGCAACAATGTGGCTCTCAACCTGCAGAATCTCAATAAGCCTTTCGGTTGCCCCTGCCGCTCGTTGCAGTTCTCCCAACACCTCAGAAATGGTTGCTAATGAAGAGGCTACCATAATGGCGTAGAAAACAAACGCACCAAGATCACCACCAGACATAGTGCCATTGATGACATCACTACCGCCTACCCAGAGCATACCTGAGATCGCGCTGAAGACGATGACAATCACACCCGAAATCAATATCGCGCGCTGCTTTACTCTTTGTCGGCCAATCTCGAACGCTCGCTCGACTTCCGTAGCAAATGACGCTCTTTCCTGGGCTTCATGGCTGTAGCTCTGGACGGTTTTGATATGTTCAATCGCTTCACCTGCATAGCTACCTACATCAGCCATTGAGTCCTGACTTTGACGAGATAAGGCTCGCACCCGTCGGCCATAAAACAAAATAGGTACAAGGATAAAGGGGACCGATGCTAAAACAATGAGCGTCAGTTTGATGTTAGTGGCGAACAGCATGATCACTGCGCCAACGCACATCAACGCGCTACGCATCGCCATTGAAAACGACGACCCAATGATGCTTTGCAACAATGTCGTATCTGTTGTGATTCGCGACATAATGTCGCCGCTGCCATTGGTTTCAAAGTAACTAGGGTGAAGGGTAATCACATGGTTAAAGACCGCAAGCCTGATGTCAGCACTCACCCTTTCCCCTACTGAAGAAACAAGGTAGAAGCGAAAGAAAGTGCCGATAGAAATCATCACCGTCAGTGCAAGAATGAGTTGAATGGCGCTACTGAGCTCTTGCGTCGACTGCTGAGCAAAACCTTCATCGATCAACAGGCGCACACCTTGGCCAACAGACAGTGTTAATGACGCAGTGAAGACCAATGCCACCAACGCGGCGATGACCTTCCATTGATACGGTCTGATGAATTTAATCAGTTCTAGAAGAATACCGAGATTCTTACTTTTTCCTTGAGAAGATGAGCTGGTTTGTTGATTAAGAGTGGAACTCGTCTGATGCTGCTCAGCACTTTGCATAAATACGCCTTGGTTATTGGGCAGTTCAGGTCAAAAGCAAAGGCTTGCTTCCACCATACTATGCGAGAGAACTGTCTCTGAGATTACCACTGGCTCTCGATATCATTCAATACCTGTCACCTAGGTAACCAAGCTCAACGCCAGATCGCTACCTCTTCGAATAACCATCATTTCTTCGCGTATCACGTATTATTTTGTTACATCCGGTCTGAAAATCTATTCGTTTTTTGCATAAAAACCACTTGAATATGGATGCAACTACCTGACTGAGAACAAATATCATTTCCCTAATAAGCCGTTACAATTGTGTGCTGGCGAATACGTTTCTTGATTGGTTAAAATTTACCCAACACCAAGGAGGTATGTATGAAACGATTCGAGAACATACTTTTTGCTACACAGGGATTCCCCGGCCACAGCGACGCCTTAGGTCAAGCTCTTCGTATTGCCGCCAGCAATCATGTTCATGTCTCAGGCTTAGTTGCCTGCCCTGAGTTTCCAGATGACATGCAACAATACCAACAAACCTACCAGCAAGCTCTGCACAATTCGGTACAACAGAGCATTGAACAGCTTCGAGACCAACAAGACATTTCAGCTGAGCAGGTTCCATTTCCGCTCACCATCCGAAGCAGCGAGCAGCCCGCGGTTTGTGTTATTAAAGAAGCCATTGCAGCGCATCATGATTTGGTTATTAAGGAAGCAGAGCCTCTCAACGAAGGCGCTGAAGGTTTTAAAGCGATAGACATGACACTACTGCGTAAGTGTCCATGCCCGGTCTGGCTACAAAGGCCAAGTGAAAAGCCAAGAGGCGCAAGGCGGGTAGCTGTCGCAATTGATCCCATGACCGTAGATGCAGATCATCACGCCCTCTCTCTACGATTACTGGAACTCTCCCGTTCAATTGCAGATACATGTGATAGTCGACTCCATATCATTTCATGTTGGGAACATTACCTAGAGAGTTACCTCGACAATCATGTCTGGATCCAAGTAGATGAGGCACAACTTGCCAGCGACGTGCTAAGTGCGAGAAGAAACCATGAGCAGGCTCTTCAAGTTCTGATAGACGAAGCAGGAATATCGGGAGAAATGGTTATACACCACATTCACGGCAAGCCAGACGAGAAGATCCCTGAAAGCGTCGATGAACAGGAAATCGATGTGTTAGTCATGGGCACATTGGCAAGAACTGGTATTTCAGGTTTTGTCATCGGCAACACCGCGGAGAACATACTGCAATCCATCAATTGTTCTTTGGTAGCACTTAAGCCCGAAGGCTTCATTTCCCCTATAAGTTAGAACGCACCAGTACTGTTATTGATGAAAACAACCCATTTCGTGTTTTGAACATTAGCTTACTAAAGCTATTCAGGAGGAAGGTATGAAACCATTATGCCCACTTTGCCATACGGAAATGCTTGAACGCTCAAACATCCACATCTGTCCAAGAAATGACATCGGTGATTGCTCATATGATGCACTTGGTATGGAAGAGGATGAGCCAGCGATTATCTTCAATCAAGAAACAGCCATGAGTGAATTGCGCTCGTACTCGGTATCCGAATGTAAGTAATTCTTAGCGAGGAGTACAACGTAATTGGGCCGCCCGCAACTCGTTTCGGCGGCCCTGAGGTAAAGCAGATTAAACGTTCTTAATCTCCATCATCAACTCAATGGGTGGTGCTATTGAATAAGCTAATTAACGGTAATCACACTCATAGTTTGACAAGCCAATCTCTCGTTTGGTTGCTGTTCCCCTTACTGCCGATAGCCATTTTTTCTGCGCTCATCAGCCTCTATCAATCGGGAGGAGTCAACTGGCAAACGAACTGGGTTCCTGGACTGGGTATAAACTTCAGTTTCAAGTTGGACGGATTATCGTTCTTATTCGCTTGCTTGATTAGCGGTATCGGTGCACTTATTCAGATATACGCACTAGCTTACCTCAAGGACAACCCCTCTCGGTTTTCATTCCATGTCTATCTAACGCTATTTATGCTCGCAATGCTAGGTGTGGTTACGAGCGATAACGTTCTTCTTCTCTTTGTTTTCTGGGAGTTGACGACCATTACCTCTTACCTCCTGATTGGCTTTAATCATGAGAAAGAAAAATCACGCAAGAACGCACTGCAATCTCTGATCGTCACTGGCGCGGGGGGCCTTGCCCTATTAGCTGGCTTGATCCTACTTGGCGAAATGGCAGGCAGTTACGAGATAAGCGAGATTGTGAGAAACAGTGCAGCGATCGCACAACATGAGTGGTTTATTGCTTCACTGTTACTGATTTTGCTCGGCGCATTTACTAAATCAGCACAATTCCCGTTTCATTTCTGGTTACCCAATGCCATGGCAGCCCCAACACCAGTGAGCGCCTATCTACATTCGGCCACCATGGTTAAAGCCGGTGTTTACCTGCTTGCCCGTGTTTCGCCCGTTTACTCACACAGTGATATTTGGTTTTATACGCTGGGCATAGTTGGTGGATTCACTGCCATTTGGTGTGCGCTACTTGCACTCAAGCAAACCGACCTAAAGCTGATGCTAGCGTATAGCACTAACGTTGCACTGGGAAAATTAGTCCTTCTGATTGGCATGGGGACCGAGTTTGCGATCACAACGGCGCTGCTGTTCATATTGGCACATTCGTTCTACAAAGCAGCCCTGTTTATGGTCGTGGGTAACATAGATAAAGCGACCGGAACTCGCGACATTCGACGACTTCACAGCTTGAAAGCTGTGTTGGTACTGAGTTTCAGTGCTGCCGTTATCGCGGCACTATCAAAGTCAGGCGTCCCTCCTTTGCTCGGTTTTTTGAGCAAAGAGTACATGTACAAGTCGGGGCTAGAAGTAAATATTCTCATCACCACCGTATTTCTTATTGTTAACATCACTATGGTGGCGCTTGTGCTTGCTTTACTCGTAAAACCCTTTTTCAGCAACCATGAAGAAAACCCTATTCCAGCGAAGACCGTAGAAGTAAGCAAAGGGTTATGGATACCAGCAATGCTACTTGCCATAGGAAGTGTGCTCGTGCCGACGCTGGGTTTAGATTGGATCAACAACAAGATTGTCATACCTGGTATTTTGTCGAGTTTGCCAAATTCAACACCAGAAGCGGCCAAACTGTGGCAGGGGGTTAACCTACCTCTGGTATTGAGTGCTTTCACCTTATTGCTGGGTTATGCCTTATATCGTGTATACCCAAGGTTATTGGAAAGTTGGCACCACAAAATACCCCCATTGCTCAAAGCAGAGTCTGTGTTCGATAAGATCATGTCGAGTATGATGCACTTCGCGAAATGGCAAACGCAGTTACTGCAGCAAAAACGGTTGAGTCACTACGTGCTAATGTTCTTTTTTGTATTGGCTGGTGTGTTGTTAAGTAGTCCGCTGTCGATACCACAAGAACGCTTCGCCGCTTTGGGTAACATCAGTTTTTATGAGAGCAGCATAGCTTTGCTGCTCATCTCAGCAGCCTTGGTATGTACGTTTACCACGTCTCGCTTATTGGCCGTTTCAGCACTAGGCGTGGTGGGCTTTATGACAACGTTGGTTTTCATGCTTTATAGCGCACCAGATGTTGCCAAGACCTTGCTGCTGGTGGAAACCTTGATGGTCGTATTTGTAGTGCTCTTGATACGTCATATTCCAGGCTTACTCACAGTCCCCCAGCATCCAATCCGCCGTAAGCTACTGCACGGTGCTATTGCGATTGTTATTGGTGTATCAGTAACAGCACTACTCATCCACATTACATCACAACCTCTAGATTCGACACTCGCAAGCTTCTTTGCGCAGAACAGCGTACTAGGTGGACATGGTCGCAACATAGTAAACGTGATTCTAGTGGATTTTCGTGCCTTTGATACGTTAGGGGAAGTGATCGTCGTCGTCATGGCTGGCATTGCTGCCGTGAGCTTAGTAAAAACGCATTATCACAAACGCAACCGAATCCACTCTCTCATCTTTGCAACGACAGCACACATCGTAGCGGCGTTGATGTTGGTGTTCTCCCTTTATCTCTTATTACGTGGTCACAATGAACCCGGCGGAGGTTTTATCGGTGCACTGATTGCGGTAATCGGTTTTGCACTCTTGATGTTTGCAGAATCTCCACAGTACGTGCGAGACCGCTTGTATTACTCACCATTTAGGATTGCTCTGTTTGGTATCTTTATTAGCTTTATTGCGGGCTTGATGAGCCTTGCTTTCAATTTACCCTTCTTAACCGGTTTATGGTGGAAAGACATTTTGCCACTCGGCACACCGTTAATATTCGATGTGGGCATTTATCTCGCCATCTTTGGTGGCGTCATGGGTATGTTGCTGCGCATTAATGAGGAGCTAGAGTAATGGAAATACTATGGAGTCTCGTTGTGGGTGTGTTCGTTGCCGCCAGCATTTACCTCATGCTGGAGCGACACATACTGCGCTTGCTATTCGGTTTGATCTTATTAAGCAGCGCTATAAACATCGCAATTTTCACCGCAGGACGATTAACACCAGGATTGCCTCCGCTGATAGATGCGCATTCCGTACTGCCACCAGAAGGAGCTGCAAACCCTCTCCCTCAAGCCTTAATCCTGACTGTAATTGTGATCGGCTTCGGGCTGCTGGTTTTTGCATTGATGCTATTTTACCGCGCCTATTCAGAGGCAGGGTCGGCGGATATCGATGCTATGAGACGCTCAGAGGAGGATGAATGACCACGATTTGGCTGACATTACCCGTAGTAGTATCACTCCTCACTGCTGTCGCTATATTTTGCGCAAAGCGCAGAAACGATCTGGTCGATGTGATAAGTAGCACGAGCGCAGTCTCTGTTCCAGTGATTGCCGCCTTGCTGACACATGACGTGATTCAAAGTGGGCCGCAAGCAGTAGCTTTTGGTCAATGGGCGGCTCCATTTGGCATCGTCTTTGTTGCAGATTATCTAGCTGCGGCCATGGTGATGGTAACGTCCATCATTGGTGTTATCAGTGTGTTTTATACAAAGGCCGATCTTCAAGATAAGCGCTCATACGGCACTTTCCATGCGCTCATACACGTATTGCTTGCAGGCGTGTACGGTGCGTTTCTTACAGGAGATATTTTTAATCTCTATGTCTGGTTCGAGGTGATGTTGATTGCATCATTTGGTTTAATGGTGTTGGACGGTTCAAAGAAACAAGTGGATGGAGCCGTCAAATACGTGATGCTCAACTTGATTTCAACGTTAGTCTTTTTACTGGCGATCGGCTTGCTTTATGGCGCAACAGGTACTCTGAATCTCGCCGATTTACACGCCAAAACTGGGCTAATACCACCAGATACAAAAACCTTACTCGCGGCACTATTTTTATTTGCTTTTGCTATAAAAGCGGCTCTGTTCCCTGTTTTTGCTTGGCTTCCAGCCTCTTATCATACCTTGCCGAGTGCTGTTGTCGCCCTGTTCGCTGCCTTACTAACCAAGGTTGGGGTGTACGCTCTAATCCGTACATTCACTTTAGTTTTCCCATTATCAGAAAGTGGTTGGCAACCCACGTTGATGTGGGTTGCAGGGCTTACTATGCTGACTGGCGTGTTAGGCGCAGCGAGTCAGCAAAATATCAAAAAGATCCTATCATTCCATATCATTAGCCAAATTGGTTACATGATCATGGGGTTAGCCGTCTACACCCCGATTGCAATCGCGGGTGCGGTTTTCTATATCATCCACCACATATTAGTTAAAGCAAACTTATTCCTAATTGGTGGGTTCATAGAGCGTAAATATGGCTCTAGCAACCTTAGGCAATTAGGTGGCGTATATAAAGCGATGCCATGGCTCGCCTTTCTGTTTCTTATATCTGCGTTTTCTTTGGCGGGCTTTCCACCTCTGTCTGGGTTCTGGGGGAAGTTTCTTGTTATCAAAGCCAGCTTGCAAACCGAGCATTATTGGCTGGCTGGGTCAGCGCTTTTAGTTGGTCTTTTAACGGTATTTTCTATGACCAAAATCTGGAACGAAGTATTTTGGAAAGCCGCGCCACAAGGTGTAGAAGAGAAACCAATAGCTCAGCCCACAAAATGGCTCTACTGCGCACCCATCGCAATATTAACAGCGCTGAGTCTGACCATCGGTTTAGCCGCTGAACCACTGTATCAGTTTGCTGTTGAAGCAGCAGAACAGCTACTTGATCCGCAAGACTACATTCACGCCGTCCTTGGGGAAAGCCGAGTCGAACATGATTCTGGACTAATACGTTTTGTCGAGAGTACGACGGGAGGAAACCAATGATTTACCTTTTTTTGAATCTCTTCCTCGCTCTGGCATGGATGTTACTCAATGGCGACTACACTAGTTTTAACTTTATTGTAGGGTTTGCTGTCGGCTTCGTTGCATTGAGACTAAGCCAACCTTTCGGTTTGAAAACCAGTTACTTCCGGCGTTTTCGGGCCTTGGTTGGTTTACTTCTCTACTTCTGTTACGAGATGGTGATATCCGTCGCCAGGGTCTGTTGGGATGTCATCACTCCGACGCATCTAAGTGATCCAGATATTGTTCATGTACCGCTGGATGTTTCCACCGATTTAGAGATATCCCTACTGGCGAATATGGTCTCACTTACACCGGGTAGTTTGAGCCTAGATATCACCGCAGATAAAAAGCATATGGTGGTGCATGCGATGTTCGCTCCTGAACATGAAAAGGTGATCAGGGAAATTAAAGATGGTTTGGAGAAGCGAATTTTGGAGGTGACTCGTGGCTGAATGGTTACAAATAAGTGACTGGCTACAAACCAGCACGACGATAGCTTACACAGGGTTACTACTCAGCGTCGTCATGGCGTTCATCCGTTTGATTCTTGGGCCAACACTGGCAGACAGAGTTATCGCACTTGATTTGATTGCATTTATCACAGTGGGATTCATTGCCGTTTATACGTTGGATAGTGGACAACAGTCATTGTTGGATGTCGCAATTACACTCGGTCTGGTTGCGTTTCTGGGAACTATCGCGTTTGCAAGACTGATTTTCAAAAGAAAAGGAGAGGCATCATGAACATTATCGTGGGTGTACTGCTTTGCCTCGGTACCCTGTTTATTCTCATTGCGAGCCTGGGTATTTTGCGAATGCCAGACCTTTATATGAGAATGCACGCAGCTACAAAGGCGGGAACAGTCGGGTTGGCCTCGCTTCTACTGGCTGTGGCAATAGCGATTCCGGATATCACCGTCATTTCCAGAGTAATCGGGACCATGTTGTTTATCTTTATTACCGCTCCCGTCGCTGCACATTTGCTTGGTAAGGCAACGAAAGAAAGCGGTTATCAAATCTGGCGCAGGATGAAATAGGCGGATAATCTAGGGCAAGCGTTTTGGCAATCGGATCGTAAAACTCACACCTTGGTTAGAGGTAAATTCCAGCGTTCCTTTGAGCTTCTGAGTCACCAGATTAAACACCAAATTCAAGCCAATGCCCGTCCCACCGCGTGCTCTTCGGCTGGTATAGAAAGGCTCAAATATCTTTTTGTGTAGCTCTGGTTCCACACCGCAACCATTATCGTCAAACTGAAACACCACCATGTCGCCTTCAAGCCGCACATCTATGTCAATCCGAGGATTAGGCTGCTGTTCAAACGCATGGTGGATACTATTGAGAATCAGATGAGAAAATACTTGTGTCAACGCACCAGATAAACTGTGCATCGTAAGACCTGGTTCAACAATTAGTTCCGGCTCTACCCCAGCTTTATGAGTCTCTGGATGTAGGCTTGCGAGAAGCGCTTGAAGCACTTCAGTAACCTCGAAATCCGTGCAATCTTCAGAAACCTGATTCACTGCCGTTTGCTTAAAGCTCTGCACCAGTTTAGAAGCCCGATTCAAGTTATCCATAAGTAATTCGATGGCCTGTGCCTGCTGCGTCACATAATTATCAAACTGTTCGCTGGTCAGAGACTGAGCTTCGAACGCAGCCTTGAGCTTGGTATTTGATTCGTGGATTAGCGACGATGACGTGATCGCGATACCTAATGGTGTATTGACCTCATGAGCAATCCCCGCGACTAATCCACCCAACGCCGACAGCTTTTCTGATTCGATTAACTGCTCTTGCGTTCTCTTCAATTGGTCCATGCTTTGCTCTAAAGCCAGAGTTCGTTCTGTGACTTTCTCTTCTAGTGTCTCATTGAGATTTTCTAGCTTACTCTGAGCATTGACCCTCTCTTGAATCTCCTGATAAAGCTCTTGGTTTGATTTTTCCAGCTCCGAGAGAAAGTGATTAAAGTAATTTGCCAACTGAGCTAACTCATCATTCGAGCCCGAATTATCTTCCACTCGCACGCTATAGTTACCATCAGAGGCCTTACCTATCCACTGCATGACATTTTTCAACGGCAATACGATAGAGCGACTGAGAAGTAAGTTAGACGGTACGATGAGCAAAATGGAGACTAACAGCACAATGGCATGAATAACCTTAAGGTCGAACAGCGGTTGGTTAAGTTCTTGAACATAAGTAGAGGAAACGATGTACCATTTGTACTCGGGCAAATATCGAAAAACTGCGATTTTCTCACGATGTTCCGGCTCTTGTGGGTTCTTCCACGTATATTTAATTGTACCGTTTTTTTCTTTAAGCATTTGTTGAACGAACAACTGACCTCTTGAGTCACGCACGTTATAGAAGTTGCCATCGTAATAAGGGTGAACAATGGCGTCTCCTTGATCGTTGAGCACGTAAGAATACCCAGTTTCATCAAAGTGAAGCTTGGATATTGATTCACTGAAATCCTCGATGTCCACCAAACTGGCAAACTCTTCACGATAAGAAGATGAAGTGATGATCCAATCCCACGGCTCAAAATACACCATGTACAGCGCCTTTGGTCGCTCAACGAGCTCATCAGGGTTTTTCCACTGATATTCAAGATAACCTTGTCTGGCCGCTACTTGCTTCTGAATAAATTCGTACTTCATCAAGCTCACGTCAAGCAATGGCTGCTTTGGATGGACTCGGATGATCCCTTCGGAGTCGACAACATAAGGATACCCTGTAACACCGATTTGTTGATTTAGTAGGAAATTAGCGGCGCGTTGCTTCGCTTCTTGCTCAGACAGATTGCCTGACTGATATTGACGATACTGCTGCTCTACATATTGCAGATTGAACTCTGAGATACCTCGCAAGTAATTCCTGATCGTAATATCGACCGTAGTCGCAATATTATTGGTGATAGACTCAGTTGCCGTTGTGAGCTCTTTCTCTACGCCTTTTTCTACAAGATCTCGCATCAAGACGTAATTCGAGAGATTGGCGATGTTAAGGACGAGCAAAAACAGTAGCAGATAACCGAACATGAGTCGGTTTCTAATAGAAAGTTTACGAAAAAAGGTCTGAAGCAGCTGCATAACCATCCGCTATTGGCATATCGGTTAATAAAGCATAGACCTGATTCTACCGAGCTGTGTACACAAGTCAGTGGTAAAGCGCCAAAGAATCTAGGTTAACGATGTTCACCAGCGAAGATGCCAAAAGTCAGAACATTGAGCGTATCGGTCACACTTTCCAGTGAACTTAGAATTTGCCGAGTCGGCTCATTATCGAGGAGAGCTTGTCCATCAATACCCTTGCCTTTTGACTCAGGTTTGTCTGCGGTCGTTACTTCTTTGATATCCGTTGTTTCTTCAACGATATGTTCTTCTGTCACTTTATCTGAAGAGATATCCTCAGTACTTGCACAGGCTGTAGCCGTACAACAGAAACTACACAAAAGAAAGAACTTAGTACGAAACATAGCGGCTCAACAGAAATAAAACATCGTTCAATTGTATTGCAACAAATGCTTTCTATCCAGTGTATTAACCAAATACCTCACAGCAGTTGCTGCAGAAAAGCCAGTTGCTGCTTTTCCTGCTCTGTCATTTGGTACTCTTCATCCGTCAGCGTACCGGAATCAAATCGACCAACTGGATAACTCTCGGCATCGCTCTGTCCATAACCTGCTTTTTCTCCAGGGTGACCTGACATACGTTCAATCACCACATCACGTAGCTCTAGATCGATCTCGCCCTCTGGCAAGACTCGTTTAAACGCTTTTAACTCCACTGTTTGCTCACCCTCTGACAATCGTTGCTTCTCAACTAAAGACGCAATGGCTTTACCGCCTTGCTGATAGAGGTTCGCGCGGAGTCTGAATATGCCTTCTTTATCGATTTGTAACGTGACCGGAATCTTCATATCAGGCCCCTGAGCATATCCTTCTGATACTGACACCACGCTCGCTACTGAATGATATAAACGCACATCGGCACTAACAATATCTATTCCTCGTTCAAAGTCGACACGTGCTATTAGTCTCAGTTCTTCTGGCCAATCGTTACCCGGCGTGATTTGCCACTGCATTTCATCCGAAGGCAATGTCGTTAGGACTTGCTGCGTGGCAACAGAAACGACATCCAATGAAGCGCCAAGAACGGTCTGCTGCGTTTTGAGCTCAACCGCAATCTGTTCGGGGTAAAAATGCCGAAACTTTTTAATGCTCAACGAAGCCGTAGACTTGCCGTCCAATATCGGAGTCTCTACCACTTCAAATGCATTCCAGTTCAAGTAGGGACTGCTCTCATTAACTATCGGTTGAGAGTATGATGGGTATTGAAGAATTTGTTGATGTTTGATGGCCACTTGCTTTAACTTCAATGCCACTGCCTTCGTCTCGATAGAGTTTGCTCTCTCTGTCGAGGCCTGCTTTGAAACAACCAAGCGATTGTCCGCTTCAGGAAGGGGAACTGCATCATGACCCACTTTGCCCCTAGGCTTGGCGTATTCGGATGTCTCAACGGGGTTTGGCCAAAAAATGAAGCCTGCTGCTGTCAACGCAGTGATGAAGCTGAATACCCATAACTTAGTCTTCATAAGGTTCTCCAGAAAATCAGGGCTGAGTCGTCTCACTCAGCCCTGCATACGATCAGTTTAGGCCAACCGCAATTTCGGACATGGTGTCTTTATTAGACCCTTGTACGTACAGATATTTGGTTCCCCACCAGCCGTTTTCCTTGTAAGTTGTTACCCCGACAGATTGGCCATTGGCTAGCGTCACATCCGTCACACTGGAGGTAACTTCTCCTTTGTGTTTCGGACCCACTACATCACTGTGGCTGTAGTCGTCTCCCATGATCAAGGGATAGTGCTCAGGCATCAAGTTAGAAACGCCTTTGCTTTGAGAAGCTATCTTACCGTTCATCGCTAAACTTGTTGAACAGCTGTCGTAACTTCCTGACTCTGCTGCGCCACAAGCGGAATGCGCCGCCACAACACCGTCATCATTGCCGGGAAGAAAAACCGACGTCGTTTTGAAATAGTCAGTCCCGTTCCCAATAAACCGAATTCGTGGGATGCGGTGCTCTGACAGACGTGCTATCTGGCGCGCATTGGAAACTTTTAGATCATTGAGTACACCTGAGTTTTCCTGATTAGGCATTTCCCCCAACCACAGTGAAATAGCGTAGCGCATCGCACTGTTTGCCCAGCCTCCCCCTTCGATGATGTTGACCACAATATCCCCAAGCTCAGAGCCACCACCAGCACCAGCAAAATCGTAAGTAGCGACAACATTGAGAGGCTCTAATCCAGCGTTAGTCAGCCAGTTTTCCTGATTATCTAGCAGGTATCGTGCAACAAGATCGCCAGCGGAGTGCGTCACAAAAATACACCCTGACTGGCAGGTCCCGTTGCGGGAAAGCTCCTGGAGTTTAGGCCAAGCGTATTCGCTGGAGATTTTGCCTTCAACACGTTCATAAGCAGGCCAGTCAATCCGAGCGTCAGCGTATTGGAGCCAGTACTCTTTCCAGTAATCTTCACCTTCCAGCTCAACCTGAGCGGCATCAGGTTTGGACTGTAATTGATCCGATTGAAAGCCGTGAATCAGCACGACCTTGTAGTTTCCTATGGCAGCATGTGTAAAACTAGAAAACGCAATTGCCACTGCAATGGAGGCAATCTTTGTCATTATTTTCATGATGTTATTAACCTTTTCGTCCTGAAATTAGCGTTATTTGCTTTGTCATCAGCGAGCAAAATTCCAAACATCGAAACCACTTTTGCTCGTTAAATAGGATTAGTCTTCGGCTCTCTTTTATTCAACTCATCCGATGAGAGCCTTTGCACTAGGTTAAAAAAACAACACATAAATGTTAACAATTTGAGATCTAAGACAGATTTACAATAACTATTGATATGAATTTTATTGCTTATCGTTTAGGTGTCACTAAAACGACATGTTTTACTGATATGAGGATCAACCCACGAAATGCTTAACTATCCGGAATGATTGACTTTTTATACTACACTGATAAGTAAGAGCACTTTGCTAGGTTACCGTGTTATCACGTAGACTGTTTAGTAAACCCTAAATTAAATATGCCATGATTACTTGGAAACAACCGCTGCAAGATTTCGAATGGTTAATACATCAAGTCTGGTATCTGGAGCTAGAGGCTGACGATGTCATCACGCAACAACCAAGGCTCATTCCCAATCCAAGGGCTCATTTGCTCTTTACGCCGGATGAACAAAAGTACAGTTACGACAGCGGCATAACTAAATTTGAAGGTAAAGGGAGTCACCTGCTTTCGGTGAGCGATCAGTTACTGTTATTAGACGACTCTGCTCCACTAAAACGTATCGGTGTCACTTTCAGGCCCGAGGGGCTGTACCTACTCAATTCTTCTGTCGGTCATCATCTTAACCAATGCAGCTGGCCTACTTGGTTGGATACGTTTTTCGGGCCCGCACTCCACAACCAGCTATGGCAATCGAATGACAAATCACACCTGCTTGATGTGTTTCATCACCATTTCCATCAGCTCAACCTAAACCGCAAAAAAGACCGCGCTTTCTCTATTACACACCAAGCGACCAAAATAGTAGAAAATCGCCTATCCGACTGGAGTATCGAGCAGATTGCCGACCAATGTGCATGTTCTAGAAGAACCTTAGAAAGGCACTTCAAACAAGTTACAGGGCTCAGCGTTAAGCAATATCTCATGATAATGAAACTGGAAGAAATTGTGTTGTCTATCTATGAGCAAGATGCCGATCCCGACTGGGCTGAATTTGCACAAGCATTTGGTTTTAGTGATCAGTCCCATTTAATCCGCCAACTCAAAGATCAGCTCAATCGGACACCAGCTAAGTACCTCAAAGACCGAGACCTCACCATCGACATCTACGGGGACTTCGAATAACACTTGTCGCAAATATCCAATTTTCGGCGCAGATGTTGATCTACCATGCTGAGCAAATTGAGAGGTACACAATGACATACAAAAAACTAAAACGTGGTGAATCAATCTCCTTTGGCGACTCACTAAACATCAAACTGATTCAACGCGAAGATTTAAACGACATCATCCCAATGCTTAACGACCAAGAGGTCAACGCCTACTTGTTCTTTGCTCCCGCAGAGGAAAGTATGTTTCACGCGTTTTTTACCCCAATCATTGAAAACACTGAACACGCAATAAACAAAGGTAATTGGCCAGACAGCCCAACATTTGTCATTCGGGACAAACAAGGCCACTACATGGGTATGTGCGGATTATCTAAGGTGATGTTTCTCGAAGGTAACTACGAAGTCGGGTATCAACTTCCCGTCCACGCATGGGGCAAAGGGATCGCTACTCGTGCCTGTCGCTTGCTCACCGATATTGCATTTAACGAGTTAGGTAGCCACAAAGTCAGTGCTGACTGCTATGGCGCTAACACAGGTTCATACAAAACTATGGAGAAATGCGGTTTTACCTTTGAAGGTCGCCAAATTGACTACTACAAGGTTGAATCTGGATTCGACGATAAAGTGTATTACGGTATAACGGCTAAGCAGTACTTCCAAAAATCACCAAACCAATAGTTTTTACTCTGATGGGCCATAAAATATTGCCAGACAGGCTATGTTTTCGAGAGATTACACTAGACCACACAGGAAAAGCTCTCCTACAATCTCGACATTGGGCCCATCAAACTAATATAAGGAGGAACCCCATGACTAAGTGTGAATTACATTTCGCGCGCTTCTTCAGCAATCACGCAAGCTCAAGTTTTACTGGTATCGTGCTGCGATAACCTTTGCTTGAGCGAAGATTAATACATACAGACTAGAGTCTCTTCTCTCTGGCTTACCGGGTTATCGTCAGCAATGTTTGACGAAAGGCATCTTCATGCCTGTAATTCTTGAGTAAGTTATGAGCACTTTACTATCTGCACAATCTATTTCTTATCAAACGACTTCAGCTCCTTTGCTTGAAGACATCTCATTCACCCTAAAAAAAGGCGACCGAATCGGCTTAGTCGGTCACAACGGTTGCGGTAAAAGTACCCTTCTAAATCTACTCCATGGTGGAATTCAAGCAAATTCCGGAACTATTACAACAGCCAGTCATTGCCAGTTAGAATGCGTGGAGCAGCATCTTCCACAATCTCTGATGCACCGGTCGATGATTGATGCGGTACTTGATCGTTTACCTGACAATGAGCGAATCAGCCAGCGCTGGCGTGCTGAACTCATCCTTTCCGATATGGGATTCGATTCATCACATTGGGCATTAATTACTTCTAGCTTAAGTGGAGGCCAACATACCCGTTTGCTGTTAGCCAGAGCATTGATCGTGGAACCTGACCTACTCTTGCTGGATGAACCTAGTAACCACCTCGATCTGACGACATTGCTGTGGTTAGAGCAATTCTTGCTAGGTTGGAACGGCAGCTTTGTGCTTGTATCACACGACCGGAGATTGCTGGACAACACCACCAATTGCACCTGGATACTGCGTGACAATAGCCTGCACTTCTTTCAACTGCCCTGCTCCGAAGCTTTGGAAATGCTTGAAGCACGTGATGAAGCTGACATGAAGCGTCATCAAGCGGAGCAAAAAGAAATTGACCGTATTGAGAAGAGCGCGAAACGCCTCGCTGTTTGGGGGCATGTTTACGACAATGAAGACTTGTCGCGAAAAGCCAAGAACATGGAAAAGCGAGTCGAGAAGCTCAAAGACGATCAGACGACACTCACGTCTGGGGCACCCTGGAAGTTGGAGTTAAAAGGCGAACGCTTAAAAGCGGACCGCTTACTGCAAATATCCGATCTGGATGTCTCTCCATCGTCCGAAGGTCCATGCTTATTCAATATCGTGGCTAACCAATTGAAAAGTGGCGATCGGGTGGCCATTGTTGGCAAAAATGGAGGGGGTAAATCAACCTTGCTGAAAACGCTATGGCAAAGCTACCAGCAGGAAGACGCGGTGAAACAAGGTATTGTTTTTCATCCTAGAGCGAACGTTGGCTTTTACGATCAGAGCCTTAAGCAACTGGACGATAACAAAACCTTATTGGACGCTCTGGCGAGCTTCACTTCTGCACCAGAAGAAAAGCGTAAGATGGCGCTGATCAGCGCTGGATTCCCGTACCTTAGACACAATCAGAATGTTCATCAACTGAGTGGTGGCGAACGCTCACGCTTGTTGCTTATCGGGTTAACTCTGGCGAACTACCACCTTCTCCTGCTCGATGAGCCAACCAATCACTTGGATCTCAAAGGCAAAGAAGAACTGGCAGAAACGCTAACTAATTTTGCAGGCGGACTATTACTCGTCACGCATGACAGAGAGTTAATTGAAGCAAGCTGCAATCGTTTTTGGTATATCAAGGGAAATTCTCTGGAGGAGTGGTTAGACCCGCAACAGCTGTATCAAGCAATGAGCTCCGAGTCATCCCTTACCTCAAATGAAACAGTAACCAAGGAAGCGAGAGTAGCGTCTCATTTACCTCTAACGGACGGGCTTACTGATGAAGAGCAATTGATTGAAAAACTCTATGACCTCGAAACGAAACTCGAGGAAGATGTATCGAGAAAAGCCAAACATCAAAAACCAAAGCTTCAGGCTTTGTGGCGCGATGAAATAGCTATCATTAACCAAAAACTCGGTATTGAGTGATACACCGTTTGGTGAGCTACAACCTAATGCAAGGCCGCCGACTCCGGCGGCTTTCTCATTCAGTTCAACCACTTCTATTTGACGAAAACCCGTGCTCATCGCTAGTATCAGCCTCACAAATACTAGAATGATAAAAATTAATATGACAGAACAAAAAGTACGTTGGGGCATTGCCGGGCTGGGTAAAATTGCACATCGATTTGCCGCCGATCTCACTCAGCATGTCGACAACGCTTGTCTATATGCCGTCGCAGCCAGAGATGAACAACGCGCTGATGCTTTTGCCCAGCAATATCAGGCTGAGCACGCTTATTCTTCTTATCTAGCCATGGCAGAAGACCCAAATGTTGATGCCGTATACATTGCGACTATCCATCCGTTTCACAAAAGCATGGTTGAACTGTTCTTGAACCACGGCAAGCATGTTCTGGTTGAAAAGCCAGCTTTCACTAATACCCAAGACTGGGACGACATGAAGGCACTGGCAGATAAACAAGGCCTAGTGCTCATGGAAGCAATGAAGTCAGTGACTTTCCCAGCTTACCGAGCGCTACGGGATTTCATTCAAAAAAACAGTATTGAGATAGAATCAATCGAAGCGGCGTTCGGCAACTGGCATGAATTTGATGTTCAACAGCAGATTTTCAACCCTAATTTATGCGGCGGTGCGACTTTAGATGTCGGCGTTTATGCGCTCTGGCTATACGCGGATCTTTGCCAGCTCAAACAGAGTGAGATCCAACCGCCATCGGTGTCCTATCAGAAGCACAACAATGAATCCAAGGTCGATGAAACTGTAGAGTTTACGTTTACTCACGGTATCAAGGGGAAGATTGGCGCTTCAATCAGCCAACGCCTAAAACGTGTCGCGACAATACGTGGGCCCGAGGTCGAAATTGTTATCCAAGATAAGTGGTGGAATCCAACCATCATTGATGTAACTTACAAAGGTGAACATACCCAGATCTCACACTTACCTGCAGGCGGTGGATTTGAGTTTGAAGCTTCTCATTTATCCCAGCTGATCATTGATGGTAAATCGAGCTCGGACTTCGTTCCTCATGAAACCAGTCGCCAGGTGATTGCTCTCATGGAACGAAGCCTGAAAGACAATGGATTCTCGCACTTGCTTCACGCCTCTCATCATTAAACATCACCGTAGCGCCGATCTTTTGCTTGGCGCTTTTTATTCATAAAGGCCGAGCGAAACTCGGGTTGCAATCGGATCCTCATGAACTAGAGGAAGGGGACTACATTTCGTACCCTGGAGACTTACCGCATATGTTTGAAGCGCTGGAAGAAGATACACGGGCAATGTTGATTTCAGAATATCGGTAGAAATGAAAAGGCGAGCAACATTGCTCGCCTTTCGCATTAGCCATCAGTTCGATATCAAATTTCATAGAACCAAGAATCTTGCTGCAAATCTAGGAGTTCTGGCTCGCCACCCTCAAGCTGATACAAATGGAACTGTTGTAACGGCGGAGAGTAGACATGCAGCGTAACCAGAGGCTCATCATCAGCCTGCAAATTGGATATCTGGTGAATATCGTTGTCTTTGCTGACAGTCACGCTACCTTGCTGGTAATGGGAGGATTGAGACGCGTAAATATGACCGTTCGCTGCCGTTTCAAATAAGGTCTCTGTCGCTTCACCATGCAGCACACGCACGCCACAGGCGGTATTTAAGTGGTCATGAATTTTGCTTCTCTGACCATTTAGCCAACTCAAGATGAGCACTTCACAGTGGTCATTTTTAAATAGTCGCTTTCGACAGTAACTGTCTTCATCAAAGCTGGCTAATGCCTTTATTTCGGTGTCATTCAAAGCCACGTTTTCAAGTATGAATCTTATCGTTGCAAGCGACAGTGGTTTGTTAGACAACTTAATTTGCTCCATAAGCTCCTGAAAATTAAGTCGGTAGTCACTATCAAGTAACGCAGCCAGTGCTGGAGCTTGCTGCTGAGTTATCGCTGAATGTCGCAAATTGTCCTCCTCACACATCCTGTTATGTTTTGGCAAGCACGCCTAATTGCCTTTAGATGTTGCATGAGTAGACAATTAGCTGCATAAAAAGTGTCACATAGAAATGTCATTCGTAGAAGGTCATCACGATTTTACAAGTAATTAACAATTGGACGAGTTACTTTATAAAATCGAAAAAATTAAGAATCTGCTACGACCTCTGAGACATCGCTTACGCCGCACTGAGAATCGCTGTACAGTATGCACAAACAAAAACAGGACATCGTCAATGACAAAAACGACTTTAATCACCGGTGCCAGTCGAGGGATTGGTAAAGCACTATCGCACTACTTTGCTAAACAAGGTTACAACTTGGTATTGATTGCAAAGCAAGAAGCAACTCTTAAACATGTGTTTGATGAGTTAAGTGAAGAGTTTCCTCATCTCAGCATCGAAACCCACAGTCTAGATTTCGCGCAGCCTGAAGTTACTGCGAATTCTTTTAAGGTGATTCTAGATCAGCTTGAATCCATTGATGTCCTGGTAAACAGTGCTGGCGTCCTAAAAGCAGGTCATATTGATCTGACGTTCCAAAAGTTGTCTGAGTTAATGAATGTCAACCTACTTTCTACCATTGCAGTGTGTAATGCCGTGGCAGAAAAAATGAAACAACAAGGAATCGGGGAAATCTATAATCTAGGGTCGACCGCAGGGCTATCTCCTGTACCAAAGATTGCGGCTTACTCAGCCACTAAAGCAGCAATGGTAAGCTATAGCCAGTCCCTTTATCAGGAACTACTGCCGCACAATGTTCAAGTGTGTTGCTTGTGTCCAAGCGTTGTAGATACAGATATGACCAATGATGGACGAATCAAAAACGAACTAAAAATCGAACCTGAAGATTTAGCAAAAGCGATAGATTTTGCCCGCAGCCTGTCAACAGGTGCAGCGATGTCGATCTTACCTATTCGTTGTAAAGTCATCGACTTAGAAAATAGCTGATTCGCGATGAAGCAATAAAAAAGGGCTACCAATGGTAGCCCTTAGCATTTTCCTTTAACTTATTAGCGACTTTCTAGCTCTTCGAAAATCGCTTCCGCATCAACAACACCACCAGAGATTGACAGTGTGCTGAACGGTACAAGTTCTTCTGGAGTAGAAGGTTTCTTAACCAATAGTTCAGGGTAAGTACGCGCTTTACTCATCAGCAGTTCTTTAAGCTCAACGGCAGACAGGTCTGGATAGTGCGACCATACCATTGCAGCTACACCAGAAACGACTGGCGCTGCCATACTTGTGCCGCTGTACGCTGCGTAGTTGTTATCTGGAGTTGAAGACAGAACACGGTAACCCGGAGCAAAGACATCAACCGTCTCCTGACCAAAGTTACTGAAGCTTGCAACCAGTGAGTCATCTGCATATTTCGCTGATGCACCAATGTCCATCCATGTTGAGATTGGCTTAGACCAAGAGTGCTTAGCGAAACGGTTCGGGAAGCTTGGCTTGATGTCGTTATCGTTGCGGCTGTTACCGGCAGAATGCACAATCAGTACGCCTTTACGTGCTGCGTAACGGAATGCGTGGTCCACGATGTACTTACGTGGCGAGTAGCTCTTACCAAAGCTCATGTTGATGATCTTCGCACCGTTATCAACAGCGTAGCGAACCGCGTTAGCGATATCTTTATCCCTTTCGTCACCATTTGGTACCATACGTACCGCCATGATTTGAGCGTAATCAGCAAGGCCATCAATACCAATACCATTGCGACGTTCCGCGGCAATAATACCTGCTACGTGAGTACCATGAGCGCCAACAGGACCTTTCACATCGTTGTTACCGTAGCCCTTCTCCCAAGGGTTGTGGATGTTATCCATCACGATGTCACGACGCGTGTCTAGCTCTAGATTGTAGTGGTAGTCCAGAGACTCTTGGTAGCGGCTTCTGCGTGATTCTAGGTAATCGAATGAGTACCAAGATTCAAATACGCCAAGCAGGCCTTTAGCGGCTGCAACCACTTCAGGGTTTGAGTGCTCAAGTAAAATTTGTAGGCCGTCGACAGTAAAGTCTTTGTGGTCCGTTAACTGAGTGATTTGATCTTTGTACTGATTCGCTTGCTCAGTCGCTGCCGTCACTTGATCAAGAGAAGTCTGGTTGTATTCAACTGATTCTAGATAGTCTGCTTCTACGCCCTTGTAGTATTCACGCTTCTTACGCGGAATCCAGTGATTACCTTCTTTCAGCTTCAGATATTTTTTGTACTCACGAGTCACTTCTAGTGTGTCTTGATCCACATTGACACCAAGAGAGTTACCAAGGAAGTTCCAACCGTGAACGTCATCGATATATCCGTTACCGTCATCATCGATGCCGTTACCTGGAATTTCGTCTTCGTTAGTCCAAAGTTTGTTTTTCAGATCTTCATGGTCAACATCAACACCTGAGTCAAGAACCGCAACAATCACAGGCTGTGGCTTTAAAGGTGGCAGTAGTGATTCATAAACATAATCGGCACCCACACCCTGCAGGCTAGAGTAGTTTGCAGAAGCATTAAACCAGTCTCCACGATCATCTGACGGGTTGCTCATCATGCGCATTGAGAACAATGCGAAAGGTTTAACTGGCTTAGGCGAGTAATCTTCAACAATGTTACCTTTCACATCTTTGATGAAAGGCGAGTTTGCTGGAACTGGTTCAGCACTGACGCTGACTGAAACCGACGCTGAAGCCATCATAGCGACAGCAAGCGCGGAAAGCTTATATCCGTTTGTCATTCTGTTACATCCTATTTAATTATACGCTTACAAAGCGCACAAAAGATAAAATGCAACTCAATTAAGATCATTCACAAAATCAATTAAATGAGTATAAGATCTCACTAAGAGAGATATTTATCGCTCAAAATTTGAGATAAATTCTATTAATAATATCAACATTTATATAACGCATGATGTATATTAATTTAATCTTTTAATTCATAAGCTTAAGATCATTAATTAAATAGATATCTATTCATAAATATCCAATAAATTATTATCAAATAACTCATTAATAATTTAAAATTTTATTTATTCCGAGATACCTCAATATTTATTAATATCATTATCTACAATAAATAATGGAACACCGATCATGAAAAATTGGAAACTTCAGAAAATACCTACGTGTGACATTGTGGTATCCGTTGGATTATTGATTTATTTTAGTTGCTCATCATTACTAATAGGTAAGAGACATGTCCCAGCTAATGCCACAACTCAACTTATCTCATCTGCCACTGCAACAAGCTCTAGTCGATTCGATCTACCACGCCTTTATTGACCACGAAGATGTTCTTGCTGCGGTATTGCTAGGTTCCTTGGCCGCTGAGACAGGTGACAGGGTTTCTGATGCCGATGTTATTGTCTTCACGACCAATGGTTTTCATAGAAAATCGGATCTAGCTTACCGAGCATTTGAAAGCAACAAAGAGATCTTTTACTGTCTCGAGGGCTTCCACAATGACCATGCTTTTTTCAAGAAATATATCTTCAACGATATGACCAGTGCAGAGATTCACTGTCTCGATCTAGAAGAACCTTTCATGCTCTCAAAACCTTATAAGGTACTATTTGATAAATCAGATATCGTCACCTCCCGCCTTACTGATGCGCCAGCACCCAAGCATAAAGACTTCCCAGCTTATACTAGCGGTGATCAAGGGCTTATTTGGGAGTTATTCGACTGCATCAAATGGCTCAGCCGTGACGACACCAACTTAGCAAAAGAATACATTAAGAAGCTGGCTAACAAGCTTTAAGTACGTCCAGTCCCACACTGGTATGGAGACTCTTTGAATCGTCCAATTTTATACATCTTTTCTGGATTACCAGCCTCTGGTAAATCAACACTTGCTCAGCGCCTCGCTCAACATACATCATCAATATATGTGCGTATTGATACGGTCGAACAAGGCTTGCGAGACCTATGCAGCTTTAAAGTAGAAGGGGAAGGCTACCGGCTCAGCTACAGAATCATTGAAGACAACCTTCGACTAGGTATTAGCGCGATTGCAGACTCTTGTAACCCCATAGAACTCACACGACGTGAATGGCGTGATGTCGCCACCAGTGTAGACGCCCGCTTTGTCGACATTGAAATTTGGTGCTCGGATAAAGAAGAGCATAAACATCGTGTTCAAACACGACCTAACACAGTTAAAAACCTTGTCTTGCCAAATTGGGAACAGGTTGAAAATCGCCACTATGAAGCATGGCCTGATGACGTTATCAGGATTGATACCGCTGGAAAAAGCATTGAGCAAGCCTTCACAGAATTGCTAGATAAGCTTGAAGTCTGGTCATCTCCTGCTTAACTAGACTGTGTATAACTCTTTGAAATCTAAAAATACTAATGTCTCAGGAGCCAGTATGGAGCAGAACAACGCCTTTCAGGAACAGATCCCCAATAACCATTGTTTTGGCTGTGGAGCCGAAAATACGATGGGGCTACAAATCAAAAGCTACTGGAATGGAGACAATGAATCTGTTTGTACTTTCACTCCTTCTGCTCATCACAGTGCTGGCCCTTTGCATTTCCTCAATGGTGGGATCATCTCTACCATCATTGATTGCCACTGTGTCTGTACTGCCATAGCGAAAGGTTATTACATGCAGGGCAGAGAGATTGGATCAGGTGAAGCGATTTGGTTTGCAACCGGAAGTTTAGATGTCAAATTCCTCAGACCGGTTCCCATAGACGATGACGTTCAACTTATCGCTTCTATCATTGAAGCGAAAGACAACAAAATAGAGCTCCAATGCGAGCTGTTTTCTGGAAACACACTTTGCTGTCAAAGTCGAGTTGTAGCCGTCAAAGTGCCTAATGAGTGGTTTGAAGGCCGATAAACACAACTAAAAAAGCCAGCGACTCGCGTCACTGGCTTTGCGTAAACCATTCAACTTATAATGTCGAACCAGTCATTAGAACTTGTAACCGCCACCGATCATAAATACCCACGGGTCAATTTGTACGTCTGTTGAGAACTCCGTAGAGCCAGCTTTGTACGTCGCTGTTGTATCGATATCGGCATACCAAACAGAAGCATTCAGGAACCAGTCTTCGTTAAGCATGTAGTCCACGCCAAGGTTTGCAGCTAGGCCCCAAGAGTCATCTAAGGAAAGATCGCTCAAACCCGCACCAGTCCCCGTACCATTTAGCTCTTCGTCAAAGAAAACTGTGTAGTTGATACCTGCACCAACATAAGGACGAATCTCACTGCTCGCATCACCGAAGTAGTACTGAACCATAAAAGTTGGTGGCAGATGCTTTGTCTCAGCAATGTCACCTAAGTTACCAAAGTTAGTTGAAATTTTGTGTGAGAAAGGGGTCGCAGCAAGTACTTCTAGGCTGATGTTGTCAGTCAACATATAACCAAAAGTCAGGCCAAGCTGAGTGTTGGAATCTACACCGAACTCAGAACCTGCGTTATTTAGTACGTCACCACTGCTATCATTTGGCGCTACGGTTGCGATACCAGCGCGGACAATAAAATCACCTTCTTGGTGAGCTAGAACATTACCGGAAACAAGGGCAGCAACGACTGCCAAACCACATACTGTTTTTTTCATTGTTGATTTCCTTACGTAGGGCTTTCTTTTAATTAATGATTGAGGGAATCTTATTTATTGTGGCGTGCAAGTTAACACACAAAGACCTTACTCTTTTGATGGAAATCAATTTGTGAATTTTATTGATTAGCGATTTACATTTGTTTCGACTTGATCACCTTTTCAATGCAAAACAATGACATTTATGTAATGCAGCCTTTGCGTGTGTCACAGACAAAAAAAGCTCCCGAAGGAGCTTTTTGTTTAGATATGTTTGCGGTTAGCCTGTGGTTTCAGGCTCACTTTGTTTGGCAAGTTGAATCTCTTGTTGTCGCAACATCGCGTCAAGTTCATCTCGACGTATCTTAAATGCGGTCATTTCACTTTTCGGAACTGAGCTCGCCATTGGTATATTAGCCGTCATGGCATTAACAGGCCTGCCACGGTCAATCAATTCATAGTGAATATGAGGACCAGTCACACGGCCAGTCGCACCAGACAAGCCAATTCTTTCACCACGTGATACTTTCTGCCCTTTTCGAACGAGGATTTTACTCAGGTGCAGATAACGCGTTTTGTAGCGGCTACCGTGCTGGATCACAACATAGTTACCCGCATATGGGTGTTTACGGGTCATGACAACCACACCGTCACCAGTTGACACAATCGGCGTACCTGTTGGCGCAGCCCAGTCAGTACCATTGTGCGGAGCAATTCGCCCAGTGACTGGGTGTTTCCGCGTTGGGTTAAAGTTAGAACTTAGTCGGTAATTTGCGTTGAGCGGTTTACGTTGGAATGCGCGTTGCAGGCTATTACCATTCTTATCGTAGTACTGTCCATCAGAGTGAAGGTAAGCCGTCACTTCTTTACCGCGATTATAGATTTTCACCGCTTGAAGCTCTTTGTTACCCGTTAGTTGCTCGCCAACATATTGCTTCGACAAGACCACTTCAAACACATCCCCAGCACGGAGATCGCGGGCAAAGTTAAGCTTGTCTTTGAGCAGCGATACGATCTGTTCGTTTTCACTACTTCCTAACCCCAATCGGTGCAGAGATTGAGAGAAGCTGCCTGCGATTTCCCCAACTAGCGCTTGTTCTTTCCAAGTGCCAGGAATCTTCACATCCTCAAAGGTATAACTGCCATCATCGTGACGATTATAAACAGCGCGTTCTACGATGCTGAACTCAAGCTCCATTTTCGCTAAGTTCTTAGTTTCAGCATCTCGCCAAAATCTTAGAGTATTTCCAGGTTTTAAAGTATCCAGCGCAAGATAGTTAAGATCTGTTTCCATAATCTTCATCAGCTCGCTATAACCAAAGCCTAGCTGGCTGAAAATGGAACTCAGATTGTCGCCTTTCTGAATCACGTACTCATAGTTTGGCATGTCATGAATGACTTCAACATCAGTAAGCAAGTCATTCACAATGCTGGATTCAGGAAGCGAAAGATCAATAGTGCGCTGATACTGGTTGCTTTTGTTTGTTGCAGATAAAACCAATGCGGCAACAACAGGAAGGCTCAAAAGCATCATTTTTCTCGACTTGGAGAGCTCTCGAAAGCGAGATGTCAATCTTTTGGATTGCACAGTTTGACCTTATTGCTTGAATTTCAGAAAGGCCTAAGGGTACGAATTTATGCCTAGCTTGTCACCTATGGAATGTCAGGTTTGGATCAAAAAAGGCGCAAACGCGCCTTTATAAATATGACTTATGGTTGATAGTAATCACCCACTTTCACATGCATTCAGATTACTGATAAGTGGAAACTAAACCATTATCTGAGCCGAAACCGTTTGGCTGATATTGGTCCGCATTCGGATCGTTTATCCACTTTTCATTATCAACCAAATAACGAAATTCAAATTCACTGTCTTTCGGCAAACGCGTTTTAAACTTGTAGGATTTACTCTTAGCCACCTTCTTCATTTCGGTTGGTTGCCAATCCAGAAAATCCGCTACGATAGCCACTGACTGTCCAACTTGTTCCGCAGCAAGTTCGAACGTTACTTCTACTTCATCTTTAGTTTTAAAGAATCGCTTATTGATCATGTTTAACTCCATTAACGACAAAAACAAATCCATCTCATAACTTGTCAGGCCAAATAATAAGCAATCCGTACTCCATGCACAATACCGTATTGAACACTGATTATTCGACACGTTCCAGGCTATCCTGCCCAGTCAACTCGAAAAGTATAGTAGTTGAAATGGTAGGCTCATGTGACATGGGTTGATCAGCATCACGTTGTTTAATACTCACACTAATATTGTGCTGCTGTTTTTCTAGTGCATCGACGACGATCCGGTCCCCCAGAAATTGAGCTTCTTTCGAAATCATGCGTTTTCTAAAATCATCATAGTGAAACGTGGCTAGATAGTAGAACACGCCGGAGCCCTGATTTGAGACAGTCATAATCGAGGCAAACATCGTGGGGGTAATCTGAAGCAACTTGCTTGTATCAACAGTGACGACGCCACGCTCTTCACCATCTTCATACGTGCCACTTGCCAGACCTTTCGTTGGGTTTAGCTCTTCCATAAACGTATAAGCCTGACTTTCGGGCACTTTCACCGTCCAAGGGTTTGTAGTCGAAAGACCAAAAACAGACTGCATAACCACATCACTGCTTGCAGCATGATTAGGAAACTTTGCCATTATCTCTTCATCAGAAAGACTGAATCGGTACAGGCCAGCGATCGTGACTACTATTAATAAGAGGATCGGAATCAAAAGAATCAGAGGAATTGGTAAAAGGCGCTTTTTCATCTTGTAGTATGTCTTATCAGATACATGAACATAGTGACGTCATGTTAGCAGCAAGGACAAGGAGATAAAATGGAACACGAGCAGAAAATACGTATGGCCGATTGCAGTTGTGGGCAGGTCAATCTGGTTTGTCGTGGTGAACCAGTCAGAACGTCAGTCTGTCACTGCTTTGAATGTCAAAAGAGAACCGGGAGCGTTTTCGGAGTCCAGGCTAGATTTAATCAAGAGCAAGTTTCTTTCAGCGGTGATCTTGTCGAATACACTCGTATCAGTGATTCAGGTAATGAAGTCACCTACTCTTTTTGCCCTAGGTGCAGCACGACAATGTCACTCAAACTCAGTGCCGCCCGAGATTTCATTGTTATACCTGTCGGTATTTTCCAAGAGCAGGATTTTCAGACCCCAAGTTTCTCTGTTTACGAAGAAAAGCAACACGGCTGGGTCAAATTTGACTGCCAGATGGAACATCACCATTAACAGAATGAGATATTGATTCACAAACCTTCTCTTAATTTGGGCTGTACTCTGTATTCAGCTCTCACAGTGACGGACAATGATATGAAGTTTGTGGTTTTACTTTCAGGATTGATGTTTCTTTCCACAGCACACTCCACCGAAACGGAAAAAGCGTATGAATGGGTGACCGATCTCGACTTGATGTTTCAGTTGGATGATACTCCCGATACCGTTGAAACATTCAACGATCAGGGCATGGAGTTTACTCACTACTTTTACAGTAGCCTGAACCATTCTTTTCTAGTCAACATTGAAACCGGTGAAGTGTGCCACGCCTATATCGGACCCGAAAGAAAAAGCTGTTTTCCATGCGGTGAAAATGAAGTCAGTGACGTCTGTCCGTAGCGGATAGCGATTTGCCTCAAACCTTTTCGTTCTTCAAACAAAGAGACCATTCTATGCAGATCACTCTGGTTCAGAACAAGGTGTTTTATAAAGACAAAGCACGCAATCTTGACCATATTTCCTCATTAGTCGCTAACCAAAAAGAGGTTGGTGAAATTCTGCTTCTTCCTGAGCTTTCAACGACAGGTTACATTTTTAACACCACAGAAGAAATTCATGCGCTTTGTGAGGACTTTTCTGACAGCGAAACGATAGCCACACTGCAGAATCTGGCTAAGCGGCACAATACCTTAGTTGTTGCGGGGCTGGCGGAAAGGCATAGCGATCAGTTTTATAACAGTGTGGCTGTAGTAGATGAACATGGGCTAAAAACTCGCTTTCGCAAGGTCAGCCAAACCAATATCGATAAGCGTTACTTCTCACGAGGTGACCAGCTAACCTGTTTCGAACACAAAGGAGTGAAGTTTGGTATCGCTATTTGCTTTGATCTCTGGTTTCCAGAAATCACTCGCGAATATGCCAAGCAAGGTATCGATGTACTGCTGCATCCAGCGAACTTTGGTGGCGAATACAGCTTGCATGTCGCGAGAGCAAAAGCACTCGAAAATGGTTACTACATAGTGACCTGCAATCGTGTGGGCGAAGATGTGACTGAAGAGTTGGTTGGAGAATATCGTGGCGACAGCCGGATTTGCACACCTAATGGGGAGTTGATTGCCCCTTTCCACCAAGAAGAAGCCATCTATACTCTCGACATTGAATGCCCGTTGCCGACACCACGCAAAGTACTCGGTGTGGAACTGCTTCCTGAAATGGCCTCAGTGAGTGACGTGCTGAGCTAAAAAAAGAGCCAGCGTAGTCGCTGGCTCATGTCGTATTCAAAAGCAAACCTATCTATAGCGCATGATCCAGTTGGTATTTACCGATCATTTCCCCTTCGTTATTTAGGAAACGCTGGTAGGAGAAAGGTGAAATATCAACACAAGTCGGTAAACTTCTCACCAACTCATCGAGAATTCGACCCGTAATCGCTGAGGTCAGCATACCGGTACGGAAATGGCCGCATGCATTGAGGTAACCTTCTACACCCGGAACCGGACCAAGAATCGGTAACTCATCTGGTGAGCCAGGACGCAACCCCGCCCAACAGCGCTTGATGTTCATGTCCTTGAGAGCAGGGATGGATTTCATCGCCCCCTGACCTAACTGCTTGATGTACTTAATATCATTGCTGGTATCAAATCCACGTTCTTCGGTCGTAGAACCAATCAAGATCTCACCGTTGTCTTTCTGCGCGATGTAACAATCACTGGTCGTCAAACAGCCGTTAAGTAACTTCGGTAGCTTCTCTGTGATGATCACCTGCCCTTTAACCGGGAAGACTGGCAGCTTATAACCTGTTGCCCATTGGCTGATAGTTTCTGCCCAAGCACCTGCAGCATTGACCATCATTTTACACGGTAAAACACCCTGTTCTGTTTTCACTGCTGTAACGCGATTACCCTGCCTCTCAACTCCTGTCACTTTAGTATTGAGATAAAGTTCAACCCCGTTCTGGCGAGCGGCTTCCAAATACGCTTCATTGAGGCGATACGGATTAATTTGATGGTCACAATCAAACTCCATCGCGCCAATGGCGTCTTTGGATACATTCGGTTCTTCGGAATGCAATTCTTCTTGAGAAACCCAACGAACATGATTGTGACGATTAGGCACCGCTGCTGCGATTTGTTCAGCGTACATCCGGTCATATTTATCGAACATCACAAACTTCAGGCCAGTGCGTTCAAATTTGAAGTCGACACCGTGGTTTTCAACCAGCTCCTCGTATAGTGCCGGGTACATCGCATTCGACATCATCGCCATATCAAAAAATGGTTCTGGCATAATATGCGGGTTCATTTCCGGTGCTTCATTTGCTCCTGACTCCTGCATTTGCTTCGATAATGTTTTAAATAGAATGACGCCACAGCCGAGACCAGTCGATTCACCCATTGCCCATAGTCCACCGGCAGATGCACGAGACGCATTTCCCGGGTATTTGAAATCAACGACAGCAATCTTGAGATCTTTCTGACGACTCAGGAAGTACGCAATGGACGCACCTATAACACCACCACCACAAATGACTACATCATACGCTTTCATTACTCTTCCTCCAGCGCTGCAAATGGGATTGGATCGAGTGGGAATCTAGGGCGAACTAGGCCTTGTTCCTGACTGAATCCTTCTTTCTTCAATCGGTCGTAGCAATAGTGGGCACAGGTTTTGCCTTGGCAATCCCCCATTGTCACGCGGGTGCGCATTTTTAAGGTCACAATGTCTCGGCAACCTTGAGCTATCGCTTCATCTATCGCTTTTTTCTTCACCTGTTCACAGCGACAAATTACGGTATCTTCCTCTGGTAGAGAGAGCAGGCCGAGTTCGCGGAAACCCGCATTATCAAAGGCCTGACGGAAGCGATAGAGACGTGACAACTTACGCCGCATTGCAGCAATGTACTGCTCTGCGTCTGCACTACCCAGTTTGCCAAGTTCACAAGCAATAGCTTTTGCGGCGATCTTACCTTCCAGCATGGCAGCATCGGCACCCGCAATTTTAGCGCTGTCACCTGCACAGAAAATGTTCTCCTGACTGCTTCGCTGCCATTTATCGACAGCAGGGATTGCCCCACTCATGTGGTCATATTCAATATCGAGGCCGATAAGCTGAGCGAGTTGCGAGCGAGCCGCAAAGCCATAGCCCACCCCTAGCGTATCCACAACATGAGTCACAGCTTGAGAGTGATCTGGGAACCAGTTGTCATCGTAAGGCGCAACGGTTACTTCATTGAGCTGGCGGACACCTTCTGCTTTCACCAACCCCCATCCATAGTGGAGCGGGATATTATGTTGCTTGAGGTACCACATCATCGATAGCCCATCCAACGCTTGTTGAGGGCGGTTGAGCATCGCCAGCGTTTCTTTGGCTACCGACGAAAACTTCGCAGCTTCATAAATAGCTTCAACCTGACAACCCGCTTTATGTAGTTGGCAAGCGACCAGAACTAACAGCGGGCCACTCCCTGTAATCACGACTTTGTTACCCGGTCTGACTAGCCCACTTTTGAGCTGAAGCTGTATCGCACCTAAAAGCATCACACCCGGAAGCTGCCATCCCGAAAAAGGGATGCTTCGTTCCTGACACCCCGTCGCCAATAGCAAATGGTCATACTCGATATTAGACAGTTCGTGGTCATGGGTAACCAATAGATTGTTGTCACCCAAAGGCCCTAAGACTCGTGTCTGAGTCCGCAAGTCAATGAAAGACGCATTGCTTTGATAGTCCTCTTGAAGCTTGTCCATCGCATTGGTCAGCTTTTCGTCCAGATGGGGCATGTCCGCCGTTTTTCGCCATGGTCCTCGATAAATAACACCACCAGCTTTAGGTGCTTCATCAATCACAGTGGAATGAATACCAAAGCGTGCAAGTTCAGTTGCTGCCGACATACCTGCCGGTCCACCACCTACAATCACGACTTTCTTAGTCATATCTCACCCCCTTGCTCAAGTACCAAGTTTCGGCTGGTCTCAACCTCCATATCTGGCTTGACGATAGTCTGGCAGGCTCTCTGCTTGTGGCGACCATCAATGTGCAACAAACAACAGTGACATACCCCCATCCCGCAGTATGGGCCGGATTCAGCACCGTAATCATTTGTCATCAACTGACGAATATTTGAAGCCAACAAAGCGCTTAGCACACTTTCACCTTCAACCGCCGGAATGGGTTTCCCGTCAACATTTATGGTGAAGGGCTTATCGAGCACCTTAGTAATATCTTGGTTTCTTTTTGTAATAGAATTCATATACCTCTCCAATGCAACAAAGCGCATACGCATCATACCCATAAAAAAAGTAAGGGAAATGATCAAAAAAGACGCATTTTCAATTTAAAAAGAACCATCACAATTATTAAGGGAAATACTTGTGCTACTACTCAGTATCTCATCAGACCACTGCAAAAATATGGAAGATAAGAACGAAAGTTGGTTCAAAGAAGAACAGAAATATATGTAATATTTATTAAATGGAAGGGTTTTATTGGATTAGAAAAATTAATTTAGATGACATAAACAAAATTCTGACTTTCGAATTCTTCAAGCTCGAACAACCGATCTAGCATCTCCTGATTAAGCCTGCTCCCTCTCTTAATTAAGACTTTTCCGTTTGGCAGGGAGACATCACGTTTTATTTCAATCCCTGGTTTTAGATCGCCAATACTGACGCAATATTCAAATGTACTTGTATTATTTCTGCGCTTATCTTCTAGCATATGAAAATAAGTATTCAGAATGAGCGGATCATAATGACTCTTAGATTTTTCTTTCATTAAACTTTCAGCAACCGCAGGCAAACGAAGCTTTGTTCTATCAACGTGATTGACCGTTAGATAATCGTAATCCTTCACCACTCTTATAATTCTCGACAATACAGGGATTTGCTCTCCTTTTAATCCTTCAGGAAACCCTGTTCCATCCATATTTTCATCCTGATATTGGATTCCCGCGAGAAGTGGTTGGAATGACGCATTATGCAGAAGTAAGTCAGCGGCTTTATGACCTGAGCCACACGGGCCAATGTGATGAGCTGTGTACGCTGAAGATAACTGCTGTTTAGACTGACAAGAGACCATGCCAATAAGATGGAGCAGAGCCGCTTGATAAGCTTGATCATTTGATACTTCAGATGACGTTATATGCCCTGCAAGCTCCTTGACGTGTTCAGCGATTCTCAGCAAATCTTGCTTTTCAACATGAACACTTTCAGAGATCACGTTCACCAACAAACTCAACGTATTATTCATCAGTTCTTTGTGCCTATGGCTTGCACTTTTGTACTTTAGATCGAGTTGTTTAATGTGTTTATTCTTCTCCTCTATCTGCCCTTGCAAGCTTTCATTATCTCGGAGAAGCTTAGCGTTGATGGCTTCCTGATGTTTCGCATATTTTTCTATGCCTCCCGTCATTTCAAACTGGGACTTGAGCCGAAGCAGCGTTTTCTTTACCTCTTCGTTTTCCCATGGTTTAGGTAATACATAGCTAACATCCCCTTCGTTGATAAACGCTGTTAAATCATTCTTCTCCGCATTACTTGATAGTGCGACACGTATAGCCCCAGGTTGGACATACCTAGCCTCATAAAAGAATTTGGAACTACTCATGGACGGCATATTGGAATCCGCAACAACGATGGAGACTTCGTAGTCATTGAGATATGTCAGGGCCGAAATCGGGTCATTAAATGTCACAACACTGAAGTCTTTCCTTAGCAGTCGTGACAGTGCACGAGTGATTTGAACTTCACTATCAACGATAATGAGTTTTACTGCGGTGTCTCCATCCATAAGAGCTCCCTGCCACTAGTGATGGTTTGATATAGGTAAGCGCACAGTGAATTTGGTGCCTTTACCGACTTTACTCACTACATCGATTTTGCCCCCATGATTATTCACCACCCCATGGCAAATAGATAACCCTAGCCCTGTGTTGCTCATGTCCATGCGAGTGGTGAAAAAGGGATCAAAGATTTGAGGCAGATTTTCTTCAGCAATACCGATCCCACTATCCACAATATGAACGACTACGTATTTGTCACAAAGGCTCGTCATCACTTTGATTACACCGAGTTCACGGCCAATTGCCTGTAACGAATTCTGCAGTAAATTAACAAAGAGCTGTTCAAGTTGATGTGCACTACATGAAACTAAAGCATTTTCAGCATCGTAAGACTCAATAATCCGACAGTTCGACTCAATACGATCTGAGAGGCTTTCAATTGATGATGACAAAATGACGTTAATATCTCTTAAATCGAATTGCTCATCACTGTAATCTGCAAACGTCTTGATATTAGAAAGTATGCTGTCAATTTTCAAAGCCCCTTCTGACGTTGCCTTGATAAGCTCATCGCTGTCTTCGAAGACAAAGTCGAGATCTTCTTCTTCACAAATTCGATCAATTCGGCTCAACACTTCCTTCGCAACCACAGGATGTGCCGACGCAACCGCAGCAAAGGTTTTGTACTCTGTCACTAATACCTTGAAAAAGCGATTGTAGTCTCTAAGCGTATTAATGTTGCTCAAGACATAGCTGATAGGTTCATTGATTTCTCTGAGAAGCCCAGAGCTTACCTGACCGAGATTCGACAGCTTCTCATCTCTCTCTAGCCTAGCTTCCATATCCTTGATACGTTGGTTCGACTCAACAAGAGAATGATGCTTTTTTGTGACCTTAACTAATGCTTCTTCGAAGCGTGACAACACCCGATTGTATTGACGGGCAATCATTCCAATCTCAGATGTCGGATCGTAATCGACTCGCTGTGTAAAATCACCGCTCGCCTCCTGATGCTGCATGACAGCGACGAGATCATAGAGATCACTGCCCGCTTCATGAGAAGAGATATTAAGACCGATAACCTCTTCTTCCTGCTTCACTCGCAAAGAAATCACTTTGTTAAGCAGGTAGAAACTCAAATAGCTGATAGGAAAGACGAATGCACTGGTCGCGCTAATACCGAATATTTGAATCAGTAACTGGCTGGTTCTATCTTCTGCTATCAGTGCTCCAGAAAATGCGTCTTGAGGTGCGAATAAAGCGACAGCCAAGGTCCCCCAGATACCATTTGCCAAATGAACAGGGATTGCTCCAACTGCATCATCAATTTTCTTTCGAATTAACAAATGGTTGGTCAAGGTATAAATCAGTGCAGCAACCATACCTATCACAACCGCACTAGGTGCATTGACTAAGTTACAGTTCGCGGTAATTGCCACCAGTCCCGAAAGAATACCGTTGCAGAAATGAGGAACATGCACTCGCTTAATCAAGTGAAGCGAGACCAATGCGGACGTTAATCCGCCCATCGCTCCAGCGAGTATGGTATTGAGGATAATATTGAAAGTATTTGAACTGAATGCAAGCGAGCTGCCCGCGTTGAATCCCAACCATCCAATCCATAGGAATACGACACCTGCGACCGTCTGTACCAAACTGCTGTGATTAAAAGCCTGCCCGTCTTTGAAACGGTTCAACCTTGGTCCAATCACAATCACTGCGGCTAACGCCGCCCAGCCGCCCACCGCATGCACCGCTGTCGAACCAGCAAAATCGACAAAGCCGTATTGCGATAACCAACCTTGTTCCGCCCACACCCAGTGACCCACAACAGGGTAAATAAAGGCAGCAACCAGAACAGAAATCGCAATATAGCCCTTCAGGCTACCTCGCTCTGCGATAGCACCGGAAATAATCGTAACCGATGTGGCACAAAACACCATTTGATAAAAGAAAAATGCACCCTCATCAATAGCATCAAATTTCGGGATCATGAACTGATTAGTGCCTGCCAGTCCTTGCCAAGATTCACCAAACATAATGCCGTAACCAACCAGCCAATACAGTCCCAGAACCACAGCTAAGTCGATTAAATTCTTAGCCGCTACATTGACCGTATTTTTTCGTCGTACAGTGCCAGCTTCAAGCAGCAAGAAGCCGACCTGCATCAGCAGGACCAGCAACGTACACAAAAATACGAACAATGAATTCATAACACCTATATGTTTTCAGCGCCTTATTAAGCAACTGAACTTACATCCATGTAATTGCATATGAGTATAAATATAGATCCAAATTCAACAGATTGGTTTACGGCGAAGCAGCCTTCACACGAGTCGAAAAGCGCAAATGGTGACTTAAGTGTTCGTTACCTATACTCAACATGGGCCCCAGGCACATGGAGGTTTGTATGAGTATTGCAACACGATTAGACCAATATCTAAGCGAACACGATATCCCGTTCCAGACAGTCAGGCATAGCCACAGCCAAAGCTCACTTCAGAGCGGTGTTGCTGCAGGTATACCTTTGGTGTGTCTGGCAAAGGGCATCGTTCTGGAAGATCACGATGGTCATCACATGATGGCTGTTTTACCCGCCAACAATAAGATCAGCTTGTCCCGGCTAAATGACGAGCTAAATGCCAATTTCCATCTTGTTAAAGAGCGACAGATTTATGAGATGTTCGACGATTGTGAGAATGGTGCCATACCACCTGTTGGTAGCGCCTACCATATATCGACCACTTATGATGAAGTGTTGACTCGCCAGAACTACGTCTACTTTAAAGCAGGCGATCATGAAACCTTGATCAAACTCGATCAGGAATCTTTTCGCCAATTAATGGGCCAGAGCAAAATGATGAGATTCAGTAGCCAGATCTTCCATTAACTTGCTTTAAACCGAAATCCGGTGACGATTCATCATCAAAAGAAGTCCACCAATTGGTGGACTTCTTTACCTTACTATTGCTTCTGATCCTGAGCGTTCTCAGGACTAAAGCTAGCCACAATATCTACTTCATCAAAGTTGCGGTAACCACGAATCATAATGTTGAACTCACCAGCTGGTTTGTTAAACACGCACTGTTCGTTGCTGCCATTCTGGAACGGACGACAGTCATATTCTGTTTTCGAAACCGGACCTTCATAGGTCACGTATAGATCCGCATCGCCACTGCGTGGGCCTGTAATGGAAATCGTTACTTCGCCCGGCTCTGTAGTGCGGAAAACAAAAAACTGTTCATCGAAATAACCGGATGTCAGGTTCTCCACTGGTGTACCGTTTTCCAGCTCCTTCACTGGCGACTCTGCGTCATCCAAACTGGTTTCCACCAAGTATGCGATGGCTAACTTAGCAAATTTAGTCGCATGGCTTGCGGTTGGGTCGGAGTTCTCCAACGTGTCGTGCTCAGTGTGGATATGCGGGTTGTAATCATTGAACATGGTTTCAAATGGCATTGCTGACGGGTAACCAGCGTTATGCCAAGAAGCGTGGTCAGAACAGGCGTAGCCACAGCGGTCAAAATCATAAGTAATTTCACTCGCGTAGGTATCAATCAGCTCGCTGAGAAATTCCGTTAAATTCGCGTCTGTGTAATCGTTGATGAAAGTAATGTCATGAGCCGAACCATTGTAGTTGGTCATATCCAGTTGCAGAGCAGAGACAACATCCGCCTGCTCGCCTTTCAGCGTTTGAGCGATGTCCTGAGAACCTCGCAAACCCACTTCTTCTGCAGCATAGCCATAGAACTTGATGGTGCGATCTGGCTGGATACCGCTAGCAATCATAAGACGCAATGCTTCTGTCACGGTTGCAATACCCGAAGCGTCATCATCGGCTCCCGGTGATATTGTACCTTCGGTTGTCCATGACCCAACTGTTGAATCTAGGTGACCACCCACCACAACGATCTCGTCTGGATGCTTGGCACCGACTAAAGTTACTTCAACCGATTTCTGTGGGTAATCACTGTGTGAGATTTGCTGAGCGGAGGCATAAGGTACATCCTTAATCTCTTCTTGCCAGCGCTCTAGCAACCAGTCCGAAGCAGCGATACCCGTAGAAGTGGTATAAAAACGGTTAGTAAAGCTGGTTAGGTTTTCAATGGTAGTAACCATGTTGTTTGGCTCAACCTGCGCAATCAACGACTCGACCGTATCGTGGTGGCTAATCACCGGCTTCTCAAACGTACTCATCGACAGTGGCATACCCGCCGCTTTCATTGCGCTTGCCTTGTCCTCATGCACCATGTAACCACCACAACGGTGTTTCGCTTCATGCATATGACTGGAGAGTGCCGCCAGCTGCTTCTCATTGATTTTGGCAACCACAGCATTTGGATTTGCTGCAAAGCCGCTAAATACCGCTGCACCATGCTGCGTTATCAAATGCTGAGCATCAGCATCCGTCGTAATCCATACTTCCCCATCTTTCAATACGTTGGCATCTGATGCTGCAAAAGCAGAAGCGCTCCCAAATAGAGCTAAAGCTAATAATGTCTTTTTCATAGCAGAACTGAGTTCCTTGTAAATTCTGTAGACGTGATACAAAGCAGGGCTCCATTCGGAGCCCTGTCGTTTTTAGAATGGATTAGTTGGCTTTGATGAAGCGGTAGCGCTTCGTTTCAGAACAAACGTCACCTGAGGTACATACTTGGTACTCAACATCAATCGTGCCGTTGTGACGGAACTTATCGACGTAAGAAGTAAATTCAGTTGCACCCACCACTTTGCCGTTACGTTTCACAACAAAGTAGTCGTCTGTTAGGTATTCCCAAGCCAGCTTAACGCGTGCTTTACCGTTAGGCTGTTTGTTACCAAATTTCAGCTTAAGTGGGAATGCGTCTGTTGCCGTATCTTCAATTGTGATGGTCTTGTTGGTAGTCGTTGCAGCACCGGCATTATCCGTTACCGTCAGAGTCACAACGTAATCACCAGCTGCCGCGTAAGTGTGGCTAACCACTGCACCTGACTGAGAGTTACCGTCACCAAGGTTCCACTGGTAAGAAACAATGTCCCCATCGCTATCACTACTTGTACTGGTTAGGTCAACTTTCTTGCCTGTGACAACGTGATCGAATGAAGCGACTGGTGGAACGTTAGTGCTACCAGAATCAAACGATGCTTTTAGGTTTGCATCAGCATACTCTGAGTAACCGAATACGTTGACGGTGTAACGACCAGCCGTTGGGTTTTCGATGACACAAACTTCATCAGTCACCGACTCACTCTTACAGATGTTTTCCTGCGAGCTTGGCGCATAGTCAAGGCCAACATAGATGTCTGGGTCACCGGTTGAAACACCAAGTTCTACTGTTAGCTTATCTTTACCTTCAGGCACTTCGATGTCGAAGTAGGTCTTCGAACCTGTACCGCCGGCAACAGTAACAGCTTGGCCATTTTCTAGACGCTGATACTCTGGTTCTGGCGGTAGCGGTGGCTCTGCACATGGCTCAACACCAACAACACCAAACGCTGCTACGACATCTTCTGAGTTGTAACCTAGGTCATCTGCTGCGTTTTTCACACCACAAGCACCTTGCCAGAAGTCACTGTCTTCTGCCCAGTAGATCTGGTTAGCCAGAACAAACAGTTCGAACGCCTTCTTAGTATCCCAACCCTGAGTGGTAGCGATGTGATAGAAAGCTTTATTGAATACACCCGAGCTGTAGTGAACATTCAGCCCATCGTAGTAATCAGAAGCGTGGTTGATAGAAGAACCGTCACGTGAAGGATCGTCCATGTAGCGCAGTGCACCGTCTGCTTTGAAGATGTCACGACCGACCATCCAGTCGTTGGTCCCTTTCATGTAGTATTCAGCAGCTTCACCAGCGATATCTGAGAAGGCTTCATTCATACCACCAGATTGATTCGCGTAGATAAGACCTGAGTTTTGCTCAGTGAAACCATGGCTGACTTCGTGCGCAGACACATCCAGACTCACCAATGGGTAGAAGTAACTTTCACCGTCACCGAAGGTCATCGCCTGACCATCCCAGAAGGCATTTTCATAGCCGTTGCCGTAGTGAACACGCATCATCAGTTTGAATGTAAGCGGCGCTGTATCAAACCAATCTTTGTACATGTCGAATACAACGTTACCGAAGTAATGCGCATCGTTCAGTGGAGAATAAGCACCGTTAATTTCTTTGTGCTCGTTGCGCGGACATTCGTAGGAATAAGGCGTGGTACCTGAAGTTGCACCGTTTAGATCCACAGTTACAACGTTATCGGATTCCATTACACATTCAGTGCCGTTTTCCGTCACATCAAGATAGTGGTAATCAGTACCGTATTCATATTGACCCGTTTTCTCGTTACCACCAGGACCAGTACCGATTTGGGCATGGGCAATACCTTCCCAGCGGTCGATGATTTCACCGCTGTGTGCATCCAGCATAGTAAACGGACGCGATGGGTGTGCTTTACCTTCAATCAGATAAGAGATTACGTAAATCAGACGAGTTTTATCACCGTCTTGATATACATAAAGATCGTCTTTTGCGTTCGCTAAAGATGGGCTCGCAGCAACACCAGCTTTAAGATCTTTGCTCGCTAACTCTAGTGCTTGTGCGCGGTTTAAAGAAGGTTTTACGAACTTACGATCAACGCCGGCCATCTTAACGTATTTGCCCTGAACAGCTTTTAGGGCACCGCCTTTGGCACTTTGCGTTGCGTTTAGGTAGTGGCCCCACACAGGCACTCCCCAGATGTTTTGCTGGACTTTAACTTTGTAGATGCCACGCTTTTTCAGATTCACTTCTTTTACCATTTTGAAGCTGGAAGCATTGTCGACACCAAGCTGAGAATTCAGCCCAGAAAATGATGTAAAGTTGATTGGTTTGCTTAAATAAACTGACTCACCGGCATGTGCAGATAGTGACATCGCACTCGCCACGGCTACTGCCAAAAAACGCTTGGCTATTTTCATTATGATTCTCCTTATCGTGGCATTTTATAAATGCCGGGGAGAAACATATCATTAACAATTAGAATTAATACTCACTATTCTTAATAATTATTTAATAAACCAAACAAGCGCACAATATGATTAGTATTTATTTTATCAATCATAAAATAAATTAATTAAATTCAACCTAAAAACAAATAGTGTTAAATATATAGATTATAACGTCACGATAAGAATAATAGTTATTTGTATAATACAAATAATTATTATAGATAGAACTATCTAATTCCAATTCAATCAATAAAATCAGTTAATTATTGAATGCAGTAGGAGATTAAACGACAAACCATCATAAAGGGATAATTATTTGAATATTAATCTCATTAAAAATAAATGAGTAAAATAATATTTATAAGCACGTAAATAGCATACTGCATTCAAAATATAAACCACACAACAATGATGATTATTGAATAAATCGAACTCGGCTGAATAATAAGATTAGTGCGACCAAGAGCTGAAGTATAAAGCATGAAACGAACACCGCTTGCTCACCAAAGCTAGCAACCATATACCCTGACGCTGCTAAACCAAACGGCATGAGCAACTTAAACAACGAACCCGTAATTCCCGTTAGCCTGCCGAGGCATTGCTCATCGAACGCTTCCTGGCGGTAACTCCAGATGCAGATCGAGCTGTATAAGCCAATGGCAGAGATCCACAAGAAGGCAAAGACCAGACTCCACACTCCGGGAAGCACCAGAGGAATGAGGAAACCAAACGCCTCCAACGCAATTGAGGCAATCAATAACTGGCCTAAACCAAACTTGGTACGTATTTTATCTGCGGTAAATGAACCCAATAAGCCACCCACACCCGAAGCGGCAATCAAGTAGCTCACTTCAACTGAATTCAGACTGAGAGTGGATTTCGCATAGAAAATCGACTGAATCCAGAATATTGCACCTGTAGTGTTAATTACCATCACGGCCAAGGTGATGTACCACATATTGGTTTCAGCACGCAGTATCGCCCACCCTTCCGCCAATGCTTTTAGCACGGGGGGATGCGATTTCGGCTCTGGTTTCACTAAAGCTAACTTTTCCAGTTGCCAATAGGCCAGCACCAGCATCGCTGCCACTCCAAGAAAGACATTATGAATCGCTGACAAGAGCATCAACGCACCAGAAAGTACCGGTCCAACCGTTTCCATAAAACTACTCAGCGAACTCATGCGCGCAATAGCAGTATTTTGCAGTTCATGAGGAATACCGTTTTTCATCATCGCCATGCGTGCATTGTGATAACCGTAATTACACGCCATCATGAAAAACGCCGACGGAAAAAGAACCCAGAGCGGGTTATCCAACCATTCCACCGCAAAATAACAACTCAATACCATCAGCAACTGGCCTAACAACATCATTTGAGACCAGCGCTTTTTGTCGACTCTATCGACCCATACACCAATAAACAGCGCCAGCAATAAATTAGGTAGGAATTCAACTGCTCGCATCCAGCCCATCATCTGAGACGACTGAGTCAATTCATACACCAACAAAGGCAATGCCAAATTATAAATCTGGGCACTAAACGCCACGAACAATGCGCTGGAAAAGAGCACCACAAACGATCTATTTTTCCACACTGAATTTTGAGGGTGAGATAACGTCTCCATCGAATAATCCTTTCTTCCTGATAAGAATCCACTATTATCCGAATCAAAAGATGAAGAAAAATAGAAATAAGAAAAAGGAATTTCACCTTTATGCGTTACTGGAAATCCCTCGCGTTCTGCCGTGATAATCTGCAGTTTGAGCAGTGGCGGCCAATGTCCTTGGATAATTTCAGCCAATCACTGGACTGCACAAGACGCAATGCCCAATTGCTCATTAAGCGATTGATTAAAGAACGCTTCCTGGAGTGGCAGCCGGGGGTAGGCCGAGGTAATTTACCCAATGCAAAGCTATTGAAGTGCCCAAACGAACGATTGGAGCAACAAGCTTTTCGTCTATTAGAAGAAGGAAAAGTCGCGCAGGCTCTATTGCTGGTCAAGGATTCACATCGTGATAATTTTTTGGAAAACTATCTCGCTCAGTTTCAGCCGAAAGATGCGTCAAAACATATACTAAAGATCCCTTTCTACCGCGGCACCCATTGCCTAGATCCCGTTCTGATCACGCGGCGAACAGAAATCCACCTTGCAAGCTATCTGTATGCCAATCTGCTTACCATCAATACCGATCATCTCGGCATACAAGCTGATCTGGCACACTCATGGAAACTGAGCGGCCATACACTTGAAGTAACATTACGCAAAGGGCTTAAATTTCAAGACGGCAGTCCTTTGCTCGCTCAAGATATCAAAGCTCACTTTGAACGATTAATGAACTCAGACGCTAGCTGCAAAGCTCTGTTTGAATGTATCGATGACGTCGCCGTAATCAATGACCTATCTATTCACTTTGTCAGCAATTCAATGTCGAGTCTACTGCCTAAGCTGCTGATACACTCTGCCATGGGTATCACCAAAACAAGCAAAGGTGCGATAGTCGGAACTGGCCCATTCTGCTTAGAAGAGCAATCTGAGTGGCGAACACTAATGACCATTAACCCGCACTATCACGGATTCAGACCTTGGATAGACGGTATTGAGATCTGGAACATTGGTGATAAAGCTAAAAACTTTGACCTAAACAGTCATGTCGTACATGGCAGCCACATACGTGAAGGACACGCATCTGGCTTCCGTGCACAAAATCAATGGGAGGAAGGTTGTGTCTACGCAACATTCAACGTGAATCGTAATGGCTGGATGACCAAACGAGCTCACCGGGCTGCGCTGCAAGAGGTTTTATCTCATATGGGCGCGCCGCAATCGCAACAGTGCGAAGCGCTCGCTGGAGCGAGCGGCATGATGTCTTCTCCCGAGTCACTCAGACCATCAGCGTTAGATTTAATTGTAGAATATATTCGTTCGCTCCCTAAGCCGGAAGCGCCTCTCTCTGTCGTCACCTACCAACTTGCAACCCATATAGAAACCGCTCAGCTAGTTGTCGAATCGCTAGAAAAGTTAGGTATAGATGCCAAACTGACCGTTCATGAATACCCCGTGTTTGACCAACTCAGCACCTTATCTCAAGCGGATGTCATCATTTGTGGCGAAGTATTCGGTGAAGATACTGAAATGTCTTGGTTAGGCTGGTTATTTAACACCAGTGCTCTTACCGCCTGCCTGACCAATAAAGAGCAACATTGGATCAAGCAGAAATGTACTCAAGCAATGGCACAACCTAAGCTAGCTGCGAGACTCAAACAGTTTGAAAAGATTGAGAAAAGCTTAATCAGAAATGGCATTTATCAACCACTCTTTCATGTAGAGCAGGACCTCAATATCTCAGACACCGTGACAGCGCCTGCACTGCTTGCCAACGGTTGGATAGACTTCAATCAGGTGGTGATGAAATAGGTGGATCGACTAACGTCACTTTACCCTGTTTGTCGATTCGATAGCGCAGTAAGTCTTGTGCAAGGAATAAGTTGCCAGAGTATACCTGCTCAGCCTCTGAGCGAATAATCTCGACTGACAGCTCTGCTTCAGGGTGAAGCTGATAACGTGGGCTGAAATGGGTGAGAATCAAGTTAGGGATACCAGCGACTTCGGCAAACTCCGCAACCAACTTTCCGTAGCTATGGCCAAACTCTTTCGCCTGTTTGGCGAAAGCTTCGGCATAAGTCGACTCATGTACCAGCAAATGGCACTCTTCACATAAGTGCTTGAGCAACTCAGGATCGGCATTGTCACCGGCGATAACAAGCTTTCTCGGCCCGTGTTCCAAATAAGTGAACTCTTCGCTGATCAGCGTTTTGCCTTCATGTTCGACATTTTGCCCTTTGACTAATTGCCCCCATAGCGGGCCTCGAGGAACACCTTGCTGTGCCAGCTTGTCAAAATCTAGATAGGCTTTAATCGTACTTTCCGTAAAACAATAGGCGAAGGAAGGCACGCGATGCTCTAATTCACACAATGAAATGGTGAATTGGCCGATCGTCATTGAGGGTAAAGATTCAGCAGAGACAAACTGAAGATCGTAAGGCAGGTGAAGCTTAGTAAATTGCATTGTCGCTTCAAGCCACTCTCGAATTCCTTTCGGCGCAATAATGATTAATGGGTCTGAACGACGATTCATACCAGCGCTGGCAAGTAATCCCGGTAAACCGTAGCAATGATCACCATGTAAGTGAGTAATGAAAATCGCCTTAAGGTAATTGAGAGACAAAGGCGTATGCAGCAATTGGTGTTGGGTGGCTTCACCACAATCAACCAGAAACCAGCCTTTGCCCTTGCTTTCCATTACAGCCGTTGCAGAGACATTTCTGGCTTTGGTTGGAGTCCCTGATGACGTCCCTAATACACAGATTTCCATAACTTACCTTATTGTTGCTCCAGCCAGTCAGATAACGCTTTGACCGATTCATTCGGCTCTTGATTGGCCGAAAGCAAAAAGTAACTATTGCCAGATCGGATACGTTTATCAAACGGGCAGAGCAAGCGATTTGACTTTATGTCCTGCTCCGCCAAGGTCACGTCCCCCACTGTCATCCCAAACCCCTGTTGAGCCGCGTTCATGGCCTGATCTAACGTAGCAAACGTCTGATTCCCTTTCCCTTTAAGTGTAGATTCGTCACAACTGTTGCACCAAAGCATCCAGTCAGATTGCTCTGGGTTTGCATGTAACCAAGTAAAGCGATTAACCAAATTGTCGTGTATAGATTCATCTGGCTCAACGAATTGTGACCACAGCTGAGGAGAACAAACGGGCGCAAGAATTTCGTCAAACAACAAGGTTTGGGAAACCTGCTTACTTCGCACTGGCTTACCATAAACGATCACCATATCAAAACTATCAAAGTCCGGATGAAACTGGTGCTTAGTGGTTGAAGTCAGTTCTACATTCACTTCAGGGTTGGCTTGCTGAAAATTAGCTAAGCGCGCCAGTAACCAAGTGGTAATACAACTTGGTGCCAGCAGTTTCACACGGTTGGCACTTTCGGACACTTCTCTCACCGATCTTTGTAAGCGCTTGATGATGTCCTGCGCGAGTGGAATGAACATACTCCCTTCAGGCGTCAGGGCAAGCCCTCGAGCGCGGCGATAAAACAAGCTCACTCCCATCAAAGATTCGAGAGACTGAATCTGCCGACTTACCGCGCCTTGCGTCATGTTGAGCGACTCGGCGGCATGGGTCAGGTTAAGGTATTCGGCGGTTGCCAAGAATGCCTGTAAGTTTTTCGTCGAAGGTAAGCGCATCATTACCACCATACTAGCTATGCATTTTTTGCATAGCTAGTATGCCTTTATTTCGATTCTACTCAAATAGGTTTTTGACTACATTTTTATCAAATAAGAAATTCTAGTTATTAATTTGATTTCTATTCGATTAATTATGCAGTAAAGGAATATTGAAATGGCGTCACTGGCAGACAAGATTGCACCAGATAACATAAAAAAATTAATACCTTATCAATCCGCACGGCGACTTGGAGGTTCTGGTCGACTATGGCTCAACGCCAACGAGTTAGAGCAACCACTGCATTTCAGTGACCAACAAAATGCTTACCATCGTTACCCTGACTTTTTGCCTCAGGACATCGCTTCTGCTTATCAGGATTACTGCCACACCCAAAAGCCCGTTCTCGCAGTGAGAGGCGCTGATGAAGCGATTGACCTTCTCGTGCGCACTTTCTGCCAACCGGGTAAAAGCCGTATCGCTATCTGTAGCCCTACGTATGCGATGTATGAATTTTGTGCTGATTCACTTGCCGTTGAAACCATTGACGTCCCTTTGCTTGCGCCGGATTTTGCTCTGGATGTGGACGGTGTTGTGAAAGCGGCAGAGTCGGCAAACTTGGTGTTTCTTTGCTCACCCAATAACCCGACAGGCCAGATGCTTAGTCGACAAGATGTGCTATCTGTTCTCGATCAAACACAAGATCAGGCTTTGGTTGTTGTGGACGAGGCATACATTGAGTTTGAACTTGAAAAAAGCGTTGTCAGCTTAATCGAGCAATACCCTAATCTAGTTGTTATTCGTACTCTCTCTAAAGCCTTTGGCCTTGCGGCAGTGCGCTGTGGCTTCATCATCGCTGATACATCCGTCATGAACTACCTATATAAAATGGTTCCCCCTTACCCAATGCCAGACAGTTCAGCCGAGATCGTGTTAAACGCACTGAGCCCAGAAGGGTTGGCCAAAGTGACACAAAGTACCCAACAGTTGATCGCCACTAAAAATTGGTTTGTTGACCAGATCCAGTCATTAAGCTGGATTGAAAAGGTCTACCCTTCTTCCACCAACTTCGTGCTGATTCGCACTCGACCGGATGTCGATCTGTTCAACTACTTGCTTAAAGCTGGAATTGTCACCCGCAATCAATCACATGAACCGAGCCTGAAACACTGCGTGAGAATCACGATTGGCTCACAAGAATCTATGCAGGAAGTCGCTACCATCATTAGCCACTTCGCTGACCCAGTATCAACGAAAAACGAAGATAAGGATTTCGAACATGAAAAAAGTGCTTAGTGTCATTGCTTGTACTGCTACCCTTCTGTCTACACCCACTTTTGCAAAGCAAGTACGTCTGGCATCTGACTTCACTTACCCGCCGTTTAACTACAAAGATCAGAGCGGCAACCCAACGGGATTCGACATTGAAATTGCCGACGCGCTGTGTGCTGAAGCCAAACTGGACTGTACTTGGGTCGCCCAAAATTGGGACTCGCTCATTCCGAGCCTACTGGCACGAAAGTCAGATGTCATCATGGCTTCGATGCGCATTACGGAAGAGCGTAAAAAGCGTGTACTGTTTACCAACAAGTATTACCAGACTCCGGCTCGTTTTGTCACAGCGACGGACGCTAAGGTCGACATTTCAGCACAAGGGATGAAAGACAAAGTTATCGGTGTTCAAGGTGGCACAATTCACGATCGCTACGTAACGGACAAGTTCGGTGACGTCGCAGAGATCAAACGTTATACCGGTCAAGATGAAGTCTACATTGATATGGTAAACGGTCGCTTGGATCTGACTTTTGGTAATTCAGATCAGCTAGCCTTAGCGTTTCTGGCCAAAGACATTGGTCAGGGGTTCAAGTTTGTCGGTCAACCTGTTACCGACAAAGCTTACATAGGTGAGGGAACAGCGTTAGCATTACGTCAGAATGACAAAGCATTGGCTGAGAAATTCAATAAAGCCATTGTCGCCATTCGCGCCAACGGTACGTATGACAAGATTGCGAAAAAGTACTTCTCTTTTGACATCTACGGCGAAGAGCTGTAAATCCATTCGGGCCTGTCTTCAGGCCCTTTTTTATCGCTTAGCCGCCTGTTTTCGATAACGAAGCATCACCGCGCTATCCGGCTGATAAGCGTCAATCAAAGCCGCCAGCTTCCCTTGTTTTTTCAACGTTTCAAAGCTGTGGCTTAAAGCGCTCACCACCTCTGGTGATGTTTGTTTCCCCGTAACTAACCACAGCGCTTTGCACAATTGCTTTACTTTCATTACTTCGACAAAGTTATCGGGATCAAAGCCATATTGTTCCATACGATAGGGGTAACTGACCGTTACTAAAGGTGCGTAGTCGACCCGATTCGCACGCAGCAAACGAATCGCATCTTTACCGTAGTTAACAGGGATAATCCGCTGAAAGCCCAGAGACTCGATCAACTCTTCAAATGAACCCTCGGTTTGTGCACCAAAACGATAGCCTTTGAGCGCCTGCAGCTCATCCGTTTCTAATTTAGGCCCAGTAATATGACGATAGATCCCGACTTCATAGGGAGAGACTTCACCAATCCAATGAAATTTATCCTCTCTCACGGGCGTACGCGATACAGAGAAGAACAAGGCGTTCGCGCGATTCTGCGTAATTCGCATTGCCCGTTTCCACGGAGTGAAGTGCACCTGATGAACTTCCATCGGCAGGGATTGAGCAGCGTCTTGTACCACAGCTTCGACAAACTTGACCACATAACCTTCTGCCACACCATCTACTTCCACCTGTAGCGGCGGAAATTCCTGAGTGTAGAGTTCCAGTTCCACGGGATGGGGATGCGCGTCACTGGCAGTGGATACGATCAAGCTTGACGCGCAGAGGAAGGTTTTTATCTTTGTTATCCAGCGCAGCATTGAGTGTTTATTCTATTTTTATAGCAGCAAATTTAGCGAACTACTATAAATGACAATTATGTCGGGTCAATGCCATACAGGTCCAATTTGTCGGATGACACTGTCTCTTTTATTAGAGGAGATATAAGAATTTCTCGCTAGTCTTTTCGAACTAGGCTGAAGTTGCTTAATAATTGACGGACAAAAGAAAAGCCCCAATTGGGGCTTTCATTATTTAGAATATCTTGCCATTGCCGCTTGCTCTTTAGGCACCACGGTTTTACCAATAGGAGCCAGCGAGATGTACGCCAGTTTGAGGTGCTGAATAGCAAATGGAATACCAATAATGGTCACAAAACACGCCACCGCTGACAGGATGTGGCCTATCGCTAACCAGATACCTGCAAACACAAACCAAATGACGTTGCCGACCAAACCGAGCGGGCTGGTTCCAATATCCATTTCATTGGTCAGCTCATCTCGAGCAATCGCTTCCTGACCAAATGGGAAGAAGGAAAAATTCCCCATTACAAAACAGGCACGTCCCCATGGAATACCCACGATGCTGATGAAAGCCAGCAGACCGAAGAACCACCACATCAGGCCCATCACAACGCCACCGAGCAAAAACCAAATTATATTACCTATCGTTCTCATAACCTGTTGTTTCTCCTTTTAGAAAACCTTAACCGAACACACTCTCATAGTGTTCTACGGTCGGGAATGGATCATAAAAATGATGTAAAAGTGCTTTCCATTCCTGGTACTCAGCAGATTGTCTGAATCCGATTTCATGGTCTTCCAATGTTTGCCAGTTCACTAGCAAAATATAGCGCCCCGGATTTTCCATACAGCGTTGCAACTGATGTGAAACATAGCCTTTCATACTTGAGATGATGGCCTGAGCTTTTGCAAAGTTTTGCTCAAACTCTTTCTCCATATCCGGCTTCACATCCAAGATTGCGACTTCTAGTATCATGGTTTTTCCTTAACCTAAGATGAACATCAATAAAAATAACTTATATTAAGCCCTGCCAGACTGCCGTCGCACCACTGACGGTACACAGCATCAATGCTCCAAGACGAATCTTCTCTTTGGGTAGAGATTGAGTCGTTGCTAAAGCGAGTTTATAACCCAACCACGCAGCAGGAAGAAGAGGAATACTGATCCACAGATGATGTGTCGTCAAAAAGCCCGCAGGCATTTGGATAATCAATGAAATGATTGAGCTGAACACAAAAAAGGCCGACAAATTGCCTCTCAACTGATTCGCTTCCTGATGTTGTAACAACAAGGCCATCGGCGGTCCACCTATACCTGAACTTGTGCCGAAAAAGCCAGAAAAGAAACCGGCAACGCCCATGCGGGTTGGTGTCGGTTCAATACGAAAAGGAAGTAAGCTCACTGCGACAGCAAACAGCACCAATAGACCAAGCCAGAGTGCCAACAAGTCGGTAGATACCATCACCAATAGCACGCCTCCCGCTATAGAGCCAGGGACACGGCCAATCAACGCCATCTTAAGCCCACCAATCTCTACGCTATCACGGTGCTTCAAAGCATTCAGAATTGAGATATAGAGCGCTACCAAGCAGATAGGGGCGGGAACATAATCTGGCGAGACAAGAAACAGTAGAGGCGCGGCAACAATCGCTAAGCCAAAACCGATCGCTGTCTGTACGAACGAGCCAAGGAAAATCAGGAAAGCAGCAAGCAATGCCTCTGTCGTTATCCATTCAGCAAACATATAAAGAAAGACCGTTGGGAACAAAGGTCTTCATCATAATCTAATTTGTTCTCAAGCGGTCCCAAAAATACCTTCTGGCACGTTTTTATTTTCCACCACGCTAGAGATTGAATTACAAGGCTTCAATATGCTCCAAATAATACTCTGCCTTTTGCAAAATCTCACTTTGTGCATGGTCATCAAGATTGTCCCAAGATCGATAAATAACGCCAATACGTGGGTTCTGCGTTAGCATTTCTCTGTGTTTATGCATGAAGCGCCAATACAAGCTATTCAACGGGCATGCGTTGTCCTGCGTTTTTTCACTATGGTTATAATGGCACCTTTTGCAGTAGTCACTCATTCGATTGATGTACGAGCCACTCGCAGCATAAGGTTTAGTTCCCACAATGCCTCCATCCGCGAACAGAGCCATACCTCGGGTGTTAGGCATTTCTACCCATTCAATCGCATCCACATAGATACCGAGATACCATTCATCAACCTGGGCTGGATCAATCTCTGTTAACAAACAAAAGTTGCCCGTCACCATGAGTCTTTGAATATGATGCGCATAGGCAAAATCCAACGACTGCCCGATGGCTTCCTTCATACATGCCATCTTCGTCTCTCCAGACCAAAAATACTCAGGCAAGTGGCGTTTAGCGTCGAAGTGGTTGTGCTCAGCATAATCTGGCATATTGGCCCAATACACGCCTCGGATGTATTCCCTCCAACCGAGTATTTGACGTATAAAGCCTTCTGCCTGAGAAATATCAATGTCTGGGTTTGACTCATACGCTGACAACGCACTATCAATGACTTCGAGAGGGTGAAGCATTTTGCTGTTTAAGGCGAAGGACAATCGACTATGGTAAAGCGACCATTTTGATTCATGCGCCTGCGTCATTGCATCTTGAAACCGACCAAAGTTAGGTAGGCATACGGAGCAAAAGTGGGCAAGCAATGTCAGACTTTGATTGCGGTTAATCGGCCATAACAACGGGCCTTCAAGTTGCCCTATGGTGCTGATATTGTGCCGCTCAAGCGACGCTCTTATCTCGGTGACATCATTACCAAACATTAGAGGGGTCGGCAAACGATCTATATCCGCTGCTTTGAGTTTGTTGCGATTGTTCGCATCGTAATTCCACTTTCCACCTTTAGGTTTTCCATCATCCATTAAGATGCTGAAATTTTTTCGCATTTTACGATAGAAGTGCTCCATCATAATGTGCTTTCCTTGAGGAAAGTGCTGCTCAATCTGCTCAAAAGGAAGAAGGAAGTGTTCACACTCTGTACGTTGAATACGGCAGCCTTGTATCTCTATTTCATCGAGGAGCGTTGCTAAACGAAACTCATCTGGTCTTTGATACTCGAACACTGTTGCACCAAACTTTTTGACATAGTGATGAACGAGTTGCGAGACATCAGAAAATTCCAAAGTTTGGTCCAGATTGAGATGCAACACTTCGTGCCCATCTTGCTGAAGCTCATGCGCAAAGGCCTGCATTGCAGCGAAAAATGCACACACCTTTTGTATGTGATGCCTAACATAAGTTGCCTCTGGATGGAGCTCTGCAATCAAGTACAACACTGATTTGTCTGACTCTTTAAACCAAGAGTGACGCATATTGAGCTGATCGCCGAGAATAAGGCGGATAGTGTTAAACGTCATCTTACTCATCCCCTTTTAAACAAGAGAGTGGCCAGTCGACCATATCAACATGATCACTTGGTATAATCACTTTGTTTCCATGCCACCGCTCTATGAAAACCTTATCTGGATCGTACATTTCCGTTTGTTTCGCTAAATTAAAACGACGAGAATCTCTAGGATCCGCACCCACGCCCGCCAAATATTGCCAGTTCCCCCAGTTCGAAGCGACATCATAATCAACGAGTTGAGTCTCGAAGTAGGCGGCCCCGTAGCGCCAATCCAAACCAAGTTCATGAATCAAACAACTTGCTACGAGCTGCCTGCCTCTATTGGACATGTAGCCCGTCGCTTTAAGCTGATTCATGCAAGCATTGACGATTGGGTATTGAGTTTCACCATGCTTCCATTGCTGAAAACGGTAGCTGTAAAAACTTGTCAATGGTGTAGCATCTTTCAAGCCGGAAAACTTAAACAGACGTCTTCCCCATAGTTTTCCGTACCAATGGAAATACTCACGCCACAACAGCTCAAAGAAAATCCAGTATGTTGAGTCATTTGCCCCCTCCCTCTGCTCATACTCTTGAAGCAATACAAAGATCCTCTTCGGACTCAGGCATCCTACGGCTAGCCACGGAGAAAACTTAGTAGAAAAGTCAAAACCATCAAGCTCGTTGCGAGTTTGTTTGTAGTGACTTGCTAAAGATGTAGCAAAGTAACCTGAACAGTGAGCAAGCCCTAAAGTTTCTCCGCCAGCGAATAGCTGACACGATACCTCTTCCATGTTTAATGTGCTGATTACCTGCGCAGGTGGTTCTGGCAATGCAGACAGGCTTGAATCTACACCGATAGGAAGGTGCTCGACTTGCTTTCTGAATTGAGTAAAAGTGCTTGGCAATTCACCTAACGTAAAAGGGAGAAGGCGTTGGCTGAAGAGTGTGTTAACTGGCTCTTGAATGCAGGTGAGATCCGAGTGTAGCTGAGACAACCTATCGACTACGCTTTGCTCATTGACACCGGAAAAAAGATCACAGTAAAAATGCGTGACGCCGTAATCTTGGATAAAACGATTGAGAACATCCAGGGGACGGTCATCAAAAACGAGCAATTTCTGGCCCATGTTTTCGAGAGACTGCGATAAACAGGCCACGGATTGTTGCAGAAATGCCAATCTCTCAGAGCCTAAACTCTGCTCTTGTGAATAACGAACCAGATATCTGTCCATTTGAGGCAAGCAATAGACGCAAAGCAGGCTGTCAACTTCGCAACTCGCCTGCCATAGCAATGGGTTATCTTGGATGCGAAGATCGCAAGTGAACCAGTAAAGACCAACTTTTTGTTTCAAGTCTCAGCTCCTGACTTTTCTCTTTCACGTTAGTACGTGAAAAACAGGAACTAAGACTTGTGGCGAATAAATTTATTACGCTACTGCAAAGCGTCGAACAGGCTTGTCGTTGATTGGTAGGTGAATAATCACCGCAGCAAACGCGAGAACAACCGTCGACCACCAAATGGGCTCATAAGAACCGTAGTAATCGTAAATACGGCCACCAGCCCAAGCGCCTAAGAAGCTACCGACCTGATGTGTGAAAAAGACCAGCCCATAAAGCGTCGACAGATACTTAGCACCAAAGATCTGCCTCACTAAGCCAGACGTCAATGGCACCGTACCTAGCCAACAAAAACCAATGGCCGCACCAAATATCGCCGCTGTATGCTCTGTGACTGGCAACGTCACAAATGCGCCAATCACCATGGTACGCATCAGATACAGAGCCGACATCACATGGCGTTTGCTGAATTTATCACCCATCACTCCCCAAAAGTAAGAGCCGAAGATATTGAAAACCCCGACGTAGGCGAGTGCCATCGCAGCCGTTGATGCTGGTAACTGTTTGTCTGCTAAATAGCTAGGTAGGTGCGTCGCAATGAACATCACATGGAAGCCGCAAACGAAGAAACCAAGATGGATCAGCCAATAGCCTCTATGAGAAAACGCCTCTCTTAACGCCTGCTTAAGCGTTAAATGATCTTCCTTTGTTTCACTGACAGAGTTTCCTTGGCTGGCCGTTGTTTTCGGCGCTCGCATAAACAATGCAAATGCAATCATTGTTGAGCAGAGAATAGCGAAGCTCTGTAATGCCCCTTGCCACCCCAAATCACTCAGCAGCATCTGCGCTCCGGGAATCGTAGCAAACATACCAAAGGAGCCTGCAGCAGTGGTCAAGCCAAACGCTTTTGCTGCGTGCTCCGCAGGGACAACTTTAGCAACAGCACCAAGGACAATGACATAGCTGGTTGCGCTCAGGCCCAAACCAACGAGAACACCAAGTGTCCAATAAAGTGTTGAAGGTTCGACAGCGATAGAGGTCAAATACAGGCCGACGCCATACGCGATAGCACCTGCAATGATGATGCGTTTAGCACCAAACCGGTCGGCAGCCATACCGACAAACGGCTGAAAGACACCAAACAACAAATTTTGCAGCGCAATAGCAAAGCTGAAAAATTCACGTCCTGTGTGAAAGTAATCGGAAACTGGCATCATGAAGATGCCAAATGATTGCCTGATACCCAGGCAGATAACCAGAATGGCGATGCCTAACCAGACCATTGCTGGAAAACGGAAAATGCTCATGAACTTACCCTAATGATGGTGATGATGAGAATGGTCACCGGACATATCGTGGCTTTGCTGGTGGCAACCGCTATTGATGGCCTGCTCGGCTAACAATTCCATAAGACGTGGGGACTGATGAACGGCCAACAGAGTTAGGCAAAGCAATACAGTCATTCTCACAAGCTGAGCAAAAAGTGATTGAGAAAACATGATTCATAGTCTCAGCAAGAAAATAAAGAGCGCGAAGTGTATTGAGCCTCTCGTTATGACTCAAATGACATTTTCACAATGACTCTATGCATGTTAGTCATAGAGTCATTGTAAATTCCTCAATCACCCGTTACGCCACTCTGTGGCGGCTTCAATCGCACTGGTCAATCCGTGCCACTCAAGCAAGCTTCTTTGGTAGTCCGCCGCTTTGCCTTGAAGAGAAAGGCCGTAACTCTCAAGCCGGTAAGCTAATATCGCATAGAAGGCGTCAACCATGGTTGGCTCATCGTACATAAACGGCAACCGAGCCTTGACAAAAATGGTGTTGATACGCGTAAGATCAGAGGACAGTTCTTGCATAGGAAGTGGGTCAACATCCGGTTTATCCAGAGTAAACGAACAATACGTTCTCAATGCAACAAAGCCTGAGTGCATTTCACTGCATAAACTCCGTGCTTCTGCTCGTTGAGACTCGCTTTGAGGTAACAATTTCCCTCCCGATAGCTCGTTTAAATACTCACTAATAGCAAGCGAATCATGGATTACACAGTTGTTATCCGTAGTGAGTGCTGGTACGAGCCCTGTCGGAGACATCAGTTTAAGCTGTTCTTTCGCCTCAGGTTTCGTTAGATCGATCACCTGAGTTTCCATCTCTATTCCAGCAATATAAGCACATATCCAAGCGCGCAAAGACCACGTAGAATCTGTTCCAACAATTAAACGCATGTTTCAACCTCCTGTTTAACCAGCTCAAACCCTTCATCAAGCCAGCCAGTGACTCCCCCAATCATTTTTTTCACAGATCTACCAAGTTTTGCCAAACGAATCGCCGCCTTCTCGGTGCCATTACAGTGTGGCCCCGCACAATACACCACAAACTGTGCATCTGGTGGAAAGGCACTCAGGCCCTTTTCATTCAACCTCGGGTGAGGAATGTTAATCGCTCCCTTCACGTGTCCTTGCGCAAACAGCTCTTCTCCTCTGACATCAAGCAACACAAAATCCATACGATCATTGCTGATGGCATGATGAACATCCCAGCAGTCTGTCTCAAACTCCAATAGCCGACTGAAATGCGCCAACGCGCGCTCACTACTGGCGGCTGGAACTCTAGTTACTGCACTTGTCATAACGTCTCCTTGTTTGTCTTTTGAATCATTATTGCGTTGAAATGAGCAACTCAACACTGGCCTAAAAGTCAATATTCGATAATAATCAGCCAAAGACTATTGCTCACTAACGAGTTTCCAGATGATCAAAGTTGCCATTCTTGCCCACTCTCACATCACCTTGTTTGAAATGTCCTGCGCTGCGGAACTGTTTGCCTTGCCTCGACCAGAGTTCGATCCTTGGTATGACTGCGAGATCATTAATATGGAGAATAAAGATTTTGACAGCACAGGCGGTGTTACTCTCAGGACGAAATTCGTAGAGAGTTTAAAGAGTTACCACACATTGATCATTCCCGGCTGGCCGACTGGAGACTACGCGATTCCTCCCCTGATTCAGCGCGAGATTCGTCAGTTTGTCGCTGATGGTAAACGCGTTTTGTCGCTCTGTTCAGGCTCTTTTTTACTTGGGAAACTCGGACTGCTTAAAGGACGTAAAGCCACCACACACTGGATGTATGAAAACGCATTTCGTGAGCAGTTCCCCGATGTCGAATACCAGAAAGATGTACTTTACGTATTGGACGGGCAGATTGGGTGTTCGGCCGGAAGTGCATCTGCTCTCGACCTTGGTCTGGCGATTATCCGTCACGATTATGGCTATCAGATTGCCAATCAGGTCGCGAAAAGGCTGGTCATATCTTCCCACCGAACAGGCGGACAAGCGCAGTTTGTTGAAACACCCATGCTCAAAGTTCCGGGCACATTTTCACAAGCTATCGCCTGGGCGTCTGCGAATCTGGATAAAGCAATCACTGTCGAAGACTGGGCTCAACAAGCCAGCATGTCTCGACGTACTTTTGATCGTAAATTTCGCGCCAGTTTCAGCCTTTCCCCTAAAGAATGGCTAATCCAACAGCGCATCGAAAGGGCAAAAGGGTTGCTGGAAACCGAGTCCCTACCAATCGAACAATTGGCTAACCAAGCAGGGTTTGATAACGCCGTCACCATGCGCCATCATTTTCGCCGCTTGGTGGGCGTTTCACCGCAGAAGTACAGAGCGCAGTTTGGTCAAAACTGAGAGAGAAATTGACCTTAATCAAACGTATGGCGTTTCTATCCTTTGTGACGATGTGAAAACGACAACGCGCTGATAGCATGGCTGACGTCGTTCACTACCGAAGTCAGCTATGGATGCAAAAATGAATCAGGTGCTATTGGAAATAGCCCTCAACCTGAGCTCTAACCTCAACAGCGAAGCCCAGTATCAGCATTTGATTGATGGTATTGATCGGGTATTTCCATGCGATGCCAGCGCACTATTCATTTTGGATCAGGATGGATTTCTCACCCCCGTTGCGGTGAAAGGCTTGTCCACCAGCGTCCTCGGTCGACGGTTCTTTCCTCAAGCGCACCCGAGGCTGGAAGCAATCATGGCAAGCAAGCAACCGGTTCGGTTTAGCGCCGATTGTGATCTACCTGATCCCTTTAGTGGTGTACTACTCAGTGAAGAAGCTGAGCTAGATGTGCATGACTGCCTCGGTTGCAGCTTATACGTGGATGGGCAACTGGTCGGCATACTGACTCTTGATTCTCTCAACATCGGCGCGTTTGATGCCATAGAGCCAATGACCATTGAGACATTCGCAGCACTGGCGGCTGCCACGTTACGCAATATTGGCCAAATTAAAGCGCTCAAAGCCCAAAATCGCAAACAGCGCTCTGTCACCCAAACCCTGATTCAGCAAGCTCGCTCAAAACAGGGTGAGATGGTCGGTCTTAGCCCTCAAATTCAACAGCTTAGAACCAATATTGCCACCGTCGCTCAATCAGATTATGCCGTTCTAATCACAGGTGAAACGGGTGTAGGGAAAGAGTTAGTGGCTCACAGTGTCCATGCGCAATCAAGCCGCCGAGACAAACCAATGATTTACGTCAACTGCGCCGCTTTACCCGAAGGCTTGGCAGAAAGTGAGCTATTCGGCCATGTCAAAGGGGCATTCACCGGTGCCAACAGCTCACGAGCAGGTAAATTCGAGCTGGCCGATGGTGGTACCATTTTTCTTGATGAATTGGGAGAGCTACCTTTAGTTCTGCAAGCAAAACTGCTGCGTGTGATTCAGCAAGGTGAGCTGCAGCGTGTCGGTAGTGACAAGCATTTACTGGTCAATGTAAGAATTATTGCTGCGACGAACCGTTTACTTGAAAATGAAGTCGAGCAAGGGCAATTTCGCGCCGACTTATTCCACCGTCTAAATGTGTTCCCGATTTCCGTTCCAGCGCTACGTAAGCGCGAGGGTGATATTCCTGTTCTTGCAGGCTATCTTCTGGAAAAAGTCCGTAGCCAGTTCAACATCCCTAACTTGCATTTACACCCCAAAGCCTTGGTGCTTTTGGAAAAACAGAACTGGCCCGGTAATGTACGAGAACTGGAACATACACTAACCCGCGCAGCGTTAAGAGCCATTCAGGAGCAACAGCAGATTATTCACCTCAATCACTTTGACGGCGGTTTTGAGAATACGGATGTAAAAAGCACATCACACTACCTGCCGCAAAGTAGCCAAGGAATGAGAGATCTCGTCGAATCTTACCAGAAAGACCTCATTGTTCACGCACTGAAAAAATCGAACCGTACTTGGTCTAAAGCGGCGGAGTTTCTACAAATGGATCGCGGCAATTTATACCGAATGGGGAAAAAGCTAGGCGTTGAAGCCTAAGTTCAATAACACATAGGTAGGCCCGCAGGCCTACCTGATCTCTCACAATCGTCTAACAAGACTAAGCCAAAGAAAATGTCGCCTCCGAACAGCCCCCTTTCTGGTGTGACTGTCTTAGTTTTTCCTTGAGATAAACAATGAGTTCATCAACAGCTACCTGAGTAATTGTCCCCTCCTCACGACATTTTATCGCTAGACTGTTTTCAGTTAGCTCTTTGTCTCTCACTGTAAGCACATATTTCAGCCACGTTGTTGAAGTTTCAATCTCCCAACGACTGAGTTGTATCGATCATTTTCAGTGCCTGCTGATAGAACACTTCGATCAAAACCAGAATCGAGTCATGCTCTTGCCATGTAAACCTTGAGATACGACCTTGGTTTTGAATGAGTCCACACTGCTTCGAATATTCAATTGTAGGAAGTGAACACTCAATAAATTGATAAGGGCTACGCTTAACCGATTGATAGGAGAAAAGCAGTTGCTCTCCCAATGATTGACCTTCCAAGCCGCAATACGCAGCGACTGTCTTTTCATGTTTAGAAAACAAAGTTGATTTGGCCCAAACCAAAGGCAAAGCGCCATCACACAGTATCACTTCCCGAGTGTAAATCGGGCTTTGACTGACCACACGTAACGGTTGAATCAGGAAATCTTCACTCGCAGAACGCAAAATCTGTGTCAGTGAGCCCAAGTCTTTCATTGCTTGAGGCACACCTGCTGAGTCAATCACGCGGAAATTCATGCCACTTCCTCCACAACCGTCTCTCTGAGGTCAGGGACGAACTTGAAGCACAATAGGCTTACCACACCAATTAAACTACCCAGCAATAGGAAAAAACGCTCTGTACCAAACAGGTTTTGCAAATCGAGCACGAAGGCGCTCAACGCCTGCCCCAGAAAATAGAACATCACAAAACCGCTCAGCACGGATGTTCTCAGCGCTGGTATGCTCGTCTGAATAATCAGGTGAGTGAGCACTGGCAGCAATAATCCAAACCCAATACCTGTGCTGACTAATACTATGTACGCGCGCCAATCATATTGTGTTTGCGACAACGCCCAAAATGAGGTGGTGAAACACATGAGACAAAGTGCCATGACAAGTTTCTCACCATAGTTGATGACGCCATGTCTAAAGAAATACGCTACGAAGGCTGACAACAGACTCATCGCCCCCATCGCCAACCCCGTTTCAGAGCTGTTGAAACTTTGAGACGTTTTCAATAGATAAGGTAAGCCAAGCAATACTAGGTAGTATGACAACATACCCACACACCCAAGTAGATAAAACGGCAAAACCGACCTAAAGCCCAACCAGCCCAGTTTAGGCCGAAATTGAGTACGCACTTTTTTACTTGAGGGAATTCCTTTTAACGACAGTGCGAGTGTCAGCAAAGCAATCAGGTAAATAGTAAAAGGCAGTCGCCAATGCAAAGAGGCTAACCAACCGCTGGCAACGACAAAAGCAATCCCTCCAAGGTTTACCGCAATGGCCTGTTGAGAGATGAAATGCACTCTTTCCTGACCTGAAAAGTAGTCGCTAATCAACTGGTTGATAACCGTCATGCAGATGACGATACTTGCCCCGAAAATGACTCTTCCAACAAGCAACGCTGCTAATGAATCCAGCCACAAGCCACTACTACCCGCGACTCCATAAAATCCAAGCCCTAACATTAAGCTTTTCTTCTCCCCCAAGTGGTCAATCATACGACTCACAAATGGCGCAAAGCCAATGACCGCAATGGAGGGAAGCGTCATTAACAGTGAAACGCCGAACGGGTCATCAAACACATGGTTTAGTTCAGTCAAAGACGGCGCAATCGCAGCATTGGCCATGACGAGTAAGCTGCTACCAAGTAGTAAACAGGCTCGGGTTAAGTTAGGAACTGATGAGGTTTTCATTATTGGCCTTAAGTAGGGCTGACATAGGCCAAAGGTTAGAAGTTTTCACTCAAGCCAAATAGCGCAAAATTGGCAACACAGCGTTGCTTTGGATATAGGTTTCAATGTGTTATTAAAGAATCAAATTGAGAGAGAAAGCAGATAGTATGGACTGGAACCTAAACGATCTTCCGATATTTATTGCCGTCACAGAAACTGGCAGCGTTTCAAAAGCAGCAAAAAGGCTTGGCAATCAAAAATCCAGTGTCAGCCGAGCCATAAACAGATTGGAAGAGTCGTTGAATATTAAACTGCTTGAGAGAAACAGCCGACATCTGAACCTGACCTCAGACGGAGAACAGCTATACAATCAACTTAAGCCGCTGATGCAGAACCTGTCTGCAATCAAAGAGCAAGTTCCATCGCAAAGTCTATGCGGCACTCTCCGCATCGCCACTACGTTCGCCTTTTCTCGGGAAATATTGTCACCTAACCTTAAGGCCTTCACCGAACGTTACCCCGATATACAGCTATCTATTCGCAGCATGTCGCACCGTGCTCACTTACTGGAAGACAAACTTGATCTCGCGATTCAGCTCGGTGATTTAGCCCCTTCTGGTTTTTATGCCAAAAGGCTCACTGTTGTGAAATTACTCTGGTTCTGCACACCTGAATACTTGCTGGCGAATCCAGAGCTCCAATCGGCTACGTTGGAGACTTTGCAACAGCACGTCAGTTTTTATCACGAGCAGGAGAATAACCAGTCGGTGCTGTACTCAACAATGACTGATGGCAGTAAACAAACCATAGAATTTAAACATGCCAACCAACTGGATGATGTTCTTCTGGTGCGAGATATGGTCGCATCTGGTAGTGGCGTTTCCCTGCTACCTGACATTTACTGCCGTCAATTATGTCGTGACGGCAAGCTAGTGCAAATCGCCCATGAACTTAACGTTTTACCGCATGTGAATATTTCAGCCGTTTACGCTAGCAAAACCACTCATTCTCCTCGTTTAAAAGCCATGCTCAACTTTATGGAGGAAATCACCGCACAGTACGTTGGCGAGTGTTAAACGTAAACTCGCTCAGAGCTCGGTATTGAGAAAACATCAAAAACGCCACGTATGTAACTAATTTCATTATATAAGTCATGCCATAATAGTGCTTCACACCACCATTTTATGGACTGAAATGACTGCAACTCAATACCTCAAAGATCTTAACCAGCGTTACCTAGACGTTCATCGTACCAAAGAAGATTTGTTCTGGGACACCTACATGGGGATCAGTAACGAACATGATCGTTTTGCCACTGCGCAAACCGCATGGACTCACTTCCTGAGTAATGCCGATCAGATTTCTGACATCGAACAACAGCTCAGCACGCTCAATGAAATAGCCGACTTAGAAAAGCGTAAACAAACTCAGATAGGGCTTGAAGGCTGGCTAGCCACTTTCCGCTCACACGCTATCGAAGGAGATAAAGCTCAGGCACTCAAGACAGAACTGATAGCATTTGAAACGGAACTATTTGAGAAAAAACAAAATCATGCACTGGTTTACGTCAACGAAGAAGGAGAACAAGTTGACGCCTCTTTACCAGCACTACGCTCAACCATAATGGCAAACGATAATGAAGCCGTGCGCCAGTCAGCACATCAAACATTGTTAGATCTTGAGCAATGGTTACTTGGCAATGGCTTTATCGATTTAGTCAAACTGCGTAACCAGTTTGCCCGCTCGTTGGGGTACGATAATTTCTTCGATTACTCAGTACTGAAAAACGAAAAAATGACCACCACTGAGTTGTTTACCATTCTGGATGATTTCGAGCAGCGGACCAGACAAGTTAATCTCACCAGCTTAGATAAACTCGCCAGTGAGAAAGGCCAAAATGCGCTCACAGGTTACAACTTCAATTACTCTTTTTCTGGCGATTCGATGCGTGAGTTGGATCCATACGTTCCGTTTTCCAAGTCACTCAGACGCTGGGTAGAATCTTTTGGCCGGCTGAACATTGATTACTCTGGTGCAGAACTCACTCTGGACTTGCTGGATCGTCAAGGTAAATACCAAAACGGTTTTTGCCACGGCCCGATACCTTCGTTTTATGACGACGGGCGATGGATAGCAGCCAAGGTCAATTTCACCAGTAACGCAAAGCCTGATCAGATCGGCAGCGGTTATGATGGCATCAACACCCTTTTCCATGAAGGGGGACATGCCGCCCACTTTGCTAACGTCAAGATGAACTCACCTTGTTTTTCTCAGGAGTTTGCACCGACGTCCATGGCTTATGCCGAAACTCAATCCATGTTCTGTGACAGCCTGCTGAATGATGCTGACTGGCTGAAACAATACGCTCTGGATGCGAATGGAAATCCAGTTCCAGACGAGCTCATTCAATCGATGATCAATAGCAGCCAGCCGTTTAAAGCGTATCAGGAACGTAGCATTTTGGTGGTGCCTTACTTTGAGCGAGCCTTGTATCAGCTTAGCGATGAGGAACTGACGGCAGAACACATTACAGCATTGGCTCGTCAGTGTGAAAAGCAGATTCTGGGACTAGAATGCAGCCCTCGCCCATTGATGGCGATTCCTCATTTACTTTCTGACGAAGCGTCCTGTGCTTATCACGGTTACTTGCTTGCCAACATGGCCGTCTATCAGACACGCGCTTACTTCCTCAACAGGTTTGGGTACCTGACTGACAACCCTGAAATTGGCCCTTTGCTGGCAGAGCATTATTGGCGTGCAGGCAATCACTTGTCTCACAATGACACCATCAAGAGTCTGACGGGGGAAGGCTTCAATGCCAAATATCTTGCCGAGGCATGTAGCCTCACCGCCGAGCAAACGTGGGAAATTCAGAAACAAAAGATTACTGATTTAAACTCCCGTGAACGACCCGATGCCGCACCGTTGAATGCAAAGATCAGTATTGTTGATGGTGCTGATTGCTTAGCTGACAACGCTACATCCGATGAGCTGATGTGCAAGCAGTTTGAAGACTACATAGCAAAAACGTACGGCTGTTAATCTTCTCTATGAGCCAGATTCAGGTCTGGCTCATCTCCCATTTAATGGAATTGATGTTAAAAGCACATCGCGCGTTCCAGCTCACCCCATCATGATAATCATCATCTAACTTTCTGTTTTACTCACTTATCCTCAGCTCAAAATTCATACATTTTAATGACTATCTTATTTACTGTTTAGCTCTTTGCAGCATTTATTGATGTGTTATTTACATCATCACCGTTGTCATCTAGACAACATCCCCATATCCAAATAAAGGTAAATTCTTTAAGTATCAAATATTTAAATAGTGGCACGCTCTCTGCAGTTATAGCGCTAAACAAATCCAAGCGGCGTGACCGCATAAAGACTATTACTGGAGAAGCGCAATGTTCTGTATTCAATGTGAACAGACTATTCAAACCCCAACTGTTAAAGGTTGTTCTTTCGCCCAAGGCATGTGTGGCAAAACATCTGAAGTTTCCGATCTACAAGATGTACTGGTCTATACCCTTGAAGGTGTTTCGTACTGGGCAGAACAAGCTCGTCGCTTTGACATTATTGATGACGAAGTTAATCAATGGGCGCCAAAAGCCTTCTTCTCGACCTTAACCAATGTGAATTTCGACCCCGAACGTATTCTTGAACTCGCTGCACAGGCTGCGCAGTTTAAATCCCGACTAAAAGAGCAGACACTCGCTGCGGCAAAACTGGCTGACGTTGAACTTGAGCCCGCACCTAAAGTCGCTAATTTCGAGTTACCAGCGAGTGCTGAAGCGATCCTCGAATTTGCTCCTCAGGTTGCGGTCAACCGTGGCTATCAGGAGATCAGTGAAGATGTGATTGGTTTACGTCTGCTGTGCCTTTACGGCCTGAAAGGTGCTGCCGCTTACATGGAACACGCACGCGTCTTGGAGCAAACCAATAACGATATTTACGCTGAGTATCATGAAATCATGGCGTGGCTAGGCACTGATCCAGAAGATCTTAACGCTTTGCTTGAATGTTCAATGCGTATTGGTCTGATGAACTACAAAGTTATGGAAATGCTAGACCTTGGTGAAACCACTACTTTCGGCCACCCAGAGCCAACTCAGGTCAACGTTAAACCAGTTAAAGGCAAATGTATTTTGGTTTCGGGGCATGACCTGCATGACCTAGAGAAAATTCTTCAGCAAACCGAAGGAACCGGAATCAACGTTTACACCAACGGTGAAATGCTCCCTGCGCACGGTTATCCTGAGCTGAAAAAATACCCGCACCTGGTCGGCAACTACGGCAGCGCATGGCAAAACCAGCAGAAAGAGTTTGCTAACTTCCCTGGCGCGATTGTCATGACGTCTAACTGTCTGTTGAACCCGAACATGGGTCAGTACTCAGATCGCTTGTTCACGCGTAGCATCGTTGGCTGGCCGGGTGTTGCACACATTGAAGGTGATGATTTTAGTCAGGTGATTGAGTGTGCACTGGCGCAAGACGGTTTCCAACACGATGAAATTGAACACATGATCACCGTAGGCTTTGGTCGCAATGCGTTGATGAGTGCAGCCCCAGCAGTGGTTGAGCAGGTCAAAGAAGGGAACATTAAGCACTTCTTCTTAGTTGGTGGTTGTGACGGCGACAAAGCAGAACGTAGCTACTACACCGACTTCACCGCTAGCGCGCCTGAAGATACTCTGATCCTGACACTGGCCTGTGGTAAGTTCCGCTTCAACAAAAATCAGTTTGGCGACATCAACGGTATCCCGCGCTTACTGGATGTTGGCCAGTGTAATGACGCCTATTCAGCCATTCAGCTTGCCCTAGCATTGTCGAAAGAATTTGACTGCGACATCAACGAACTGCCGCTAACACTCGTGCTGTCTTGGTTTGAGCAGAAAGCCATCGTGATATTGCTGACTCTGTTTGCTTTAGGTGTGAAAGGCATCTATACAGGCCCAACCGCACCTGCATTCCTGACCGATAACCTCATCCAAATCATTCAGGACAAATTCGACATGCGCAGCATCGGCAATGTTGAAGACGATCTGAAAACTATCCTAGCAGCTTAATCCCTGCCTTTTGATAGCCCAGTCAGTTTGTTTGGCTGGGCTCTTTTACTTGTGAGGAATTATGATTCGCGAATGGCAAAACAACCAACCCGCCCGACTTCGTTGTGTTGATAAATGGCAGGAAACATCGGATACCGTCAGCTTGACTCTGACCTCTGATACTCCCCTACCAAATGGATTTGATTTCAAACCGGGTCAGTTTATTTCGTTAGGTTTTGAGTTCGACGGCAAGGTGGAATACCGCGCGTATTCTGTTTCTTCGTTACCGGGGGAATCGCATCTTAAATTGACCGTCAAACGAGTCGAGAATGGCTTGGTATCCAACTACATCATTGACCACTTCAATTCCGGAGATAGCGTCTTGGCACTGGCGCCGACTGGACCATTCAACAGCATCGATTGCCCACCGATGCATAAAGTGGCTTTGCTCAGTGCAGGTTGCGGCATCACACCTGTCATGTCGATGGCAAAACATTGGCTGAAAACCAAAGCAGACGTCGAGATAACCTTTATTCACATGGCGAAAAGCGCTGCTCAGACTATCTACTTTGATGAGCTGGAGTCCATGGATGCGCAATACCCAAATTTCCACCTGAAGTTACTGCTTAAAGACAATACAGGCACACGCCACCCGCAAGGACGGCTCGACAGAGAGTGGTTAGCCAAACTCTGCCCAGACCTTAACCAACGCACAGTTTATCTCTGCGGACCAACTCTGTTTATGCAGGATATGGAGAGCAACGCGTTGGCACTGGGCGTTGAGGCGGCGCAATTCCATCAGGAAAGCTTTACCCCTATCGAAGCTCATAATGAAAGCTCGTCAGATGGTGTTGTTCAGTTCGAAGTGCCAGCGTTTGGCGTATCAAAAGAAATCAGCCAAGGCGCTACCTTAGCTGACGTGCTGGAAGAAAACGGGGTGCCAATTATTATCGCCTGTCGCAGCGGCATGTGTGGATCCTGCAAATGTAAAGTGATTAAGGGCGAAGTCAGCCGCACCAGTACGGAAACGCTGACTGAAGAAGATCTCGCCAATGGTTATACCTTAGCGTGTTCGAGCCAAATTCAGTCCGACGTCGAAGTTGAGTTGTGTTAATCAGCGCGATTTAACCAGATCAACAAAGCGAGACACCAGTGGATTGCTATTGTCTCGCTGCCAAACCAACCCAACCTGCCAACTGGTATACTCACCACCTAAGGGTATATAACGTACGCTTGGGCTATGAATTTGCTGAGCACTTTTCGGCATAATGGTGTATCCAAGCCGCGCAGACACTAATGCCAGCAAAGTTAAAATATCATCTGCTTCTTGATCCGCGGCTAAATTTTGGTGCTGACTCATCAAGTAACGTTCAATCTGAAGATTGAGCCCGGGGCCACGATTGGAGGCCAATTTGAGGTAATGCATGTTTCGCAACGAACACCAGAGATTGCCTTCATCCAAGTGCTCACTCTCGTGGACAGCCACAACCAACTGATCAGAATAAAGCGCTACTGCATCGTATCTGCCTTCATCAGGTATTCGATTGAAGCTCAAATCCAATTCACCGCTATTCAATTTCTCCAACTGAGTTTGAGAAGGAATGTCATTGAGCGTCATGCTGACATCGGGATAACGTTGTTTAAATTGTGCCACCCAGTGCGGTGCCTGATGATATGTCGAAATACCAAAGCCAATGTTGAGATGTCCAGCTACGCCCTGAGAAACGAGCTCAGACAGTCGGTGAAACTGCTCGAACCGTTCGACCAGTTGTTTAGCTTCAGGCAACAGGGTCTGCCCCGCGGCACTCAGTACTGCACCATGCCTGCCTCGTTCAAACAGACGAGCAGCCGTCTTCTCTTCCAAGCGCTGAATCTTTTTCGTTAGCGCTGACTGGGTGATGAACAGACGCTCCGATGCCAAGCGGTAGTTCTTGCTCTCTGCCAATACACAGAAAGCTTTCAGGTGCTCCAAATCCATTCCAATTACTCATTGAATGTCGAATATCTTTCATTATATGGAATTGATAAAGATATCTAAACTCGATGTCAGTTACTTAACTGGAGAGATCACAATGAAGAAGCTGAAAGTGGCATCGGTTCAATTTAACCATCACGCCGGAGACAAAGCGTACAATTTTTCGACAATCAAAAAGTTTGTTTATGATGCTCAAACTCAGGGCGTAGAACTTATTACCTTTCCAGAAATGTGCATCAGCGGCTACTGGCACCTCAACACACTGGAACGCCATGAGATTGAACAACAGGCAGAAGCTGTGCCTAACGGCCCATCCAGTCAGGCTTTGCTGGAGCTATCACGAGAAACGGGAATCACCATTGGTGCTGGCCTGATTGAAATTGATGCCGACGGCAATTTGTACAACACCTTTATTCTCGCCATGTCAGATGGTCAAATCACTAAACATCGTAAATTGCATACTTTTGTTAGCCAATACATGAGCAGTGGCAACGAATACACGGTAGTCGATACGCCTCACGGCTGGCGAGTGGGTATTTTGATTTGCTGGGATAACAATCTGGTTGAGAATGTTCGCATCACGGCTCTTAAAGGCGCTGACTTGTTGTTAGCCCCCCACCAGACAGGCGGCTGCCATTCGAGAAGCCCGAACGCTATGGGGCTCATTGACCCTCAACTATGGCACAACAGAGATTCCAACCCGCAGGCGATCAAATCGGAGATGCAAGGCAGAAAAGGCCGAGAGTGGTTGATGCGCTGGCTACCCGCCCGTGCTCACGATAATGGCCTTTTCCTAATATTCAGCAACGGCGTTGGCGTCGATGTTGATGAAGTGCGTACTGGCAATGCGATGATTCTTAACCCTTATGGCGAGATCATCACTGAAACGGACAGTGTCGAAGACGATATGGTGATAGCGGAACTCGACCCAACAGAGCTGGAAATGTGTACTGGTCGACGTTGGATTCGTGGACGACGACCGGACTTATACACCGATCTGACCCAACCTCTTGGGCATGAGCTGGATCCGTACCATGCCCGCTTTGATGATAAATAGCCCATATACAAGTTAGCCCGCTAAGTCAGACTTAGCGGGCTAATTCATCAAGCAATGTCAATCAACGTATCAAAAGATCCAATGTGCGACCAATACAATGATTGGCAGCGTAACTAGCGTTCTTAGCAGGAAGATGGCTACCAACTCCAAAAAGTTCACAGGGACTTTACTGCTTAGAATTACAGAACCAGTCTCTGACATGAAAATCAGCTGAGTTACAGACAACGCTGCCACAACAAACTTGGTCAGATCAGCATTAATCGTCGACGCTGCAATGATCGAAGGTACGTACATATCAGCAAAACCAACAAGCATAGTTTCTGCCGCCGCAGCCGCTTCCGGAACATTCAACGCATTTAGCAGTGGAATGAACGGTGCACCCAGCAATGAGAATAATGGTGTCGTTTCAGCGACAACCAGACCTAAAGTACCGATCGCCATAACCACAGGTAGCACGCTGATTACCATGTCCAGTGCGTTGTGCACACCTTCTTTAGCTACCGCTCCAAGGCTTTTCACTTTGCTTGCTCTGTGCAGTGCCAACTTCAAGCCAAAGCCCATAACCGACTGACCCGCAGGCACCAATTCGTCATTACGATTAGGCTTAGTACCATCAATGTACAGGTCTTTCTTATACGATAATGGTGGCAGATACTGAATCACCATCGCGGCAATCACGCCAGACAAACAGATAGAGAAGTAGAACGGGACAAAGAAATTCTCTAAGCCAACCTGAGTTAATACCACCAGTGAGAAAGAAATCCCAACCGGAGAAAACATAGTCGCGACAACCGCTGCTTCACGCGCAGTGTATTTTTTGTCTTCATATTGTTTACTGGTCAGAATCACCCCAACGGTGCCATCACCTAGCCAAGAAGACATACAGTCAATCGCAGCACGACCTGGCAAACGGAAAACTGGGCGCATAAAACGGCTCAGAACAGTACCCAGCAACTCAAGCAAACCAAAGTTGAGTAACAGTGGTAGCAGCAAACCGGCTAGGAAGAAAGTCACCAGTAAAGAAGGCAGAAGGTCATTAAGAACCAGCCCACCCGTATTGCCGTTCCAAATCACTTCAGGCCCGATCTGATGCAATGCCATAAGAGTGAACACCGCACCTAAAACTCGAACGACCAGCCAAACTGGCGTCAGAACAAACAGCCTTGTCATCAATGCAGATTGAGTCACAAAAGTTGGCTTGATGAGACTGGCAAGAATAGAAGCGACCGCAGAGAAGCAAATCACAGCGGTGACTGTTGGTAAAATCGCATCCCCAAGGATAGCTTTGACGCCTTTCGCCATCAGCGCTAGCGGAAAGGTGAAGTTGCCATCAATGGTTAACGGTGCAAGGAAAAAGAAAAGGCCCAACAAAGACGGAATTGCGAACATCAATATGTTGCGACTGTTTTTGTGGTTCTCTTCGGCTAAAAGTGTATCACTCATCTGACTGCTCCCTAGATGATTATATTTTCACAATTAGTGAATAAGTTCTCTTTGCCGAAATTATAACGACAAAGATTTCACACTCAAGCAAATAATGAAAAATAATTCACTAAAAACGCATAACAATATAAATCAATACGTTATGGAGCTAAGGTAATTGGTGGCATTTTGTACGCACGTGCTTTAATAATAACCACAGACTCTTTAATTACTTACTTTTATATCGAGCATAAATATGACTATTTATGCATCAACCATAAGCAAAGTGATTCGAGTAGCCCCGATGAATAGAGTTAGCGGATAATAGGTATCTGAAATGAAAACGTTGCCCCCCCTGTTAAGGTCAACTCAATATCACGAACCATTTCAATCAAAAAAGCACTGCCATCAATTTCCAACTTCTGCTCGTCTACAATCTCAAACAGCGCTTCTAAAGCCGCACTGTAAGCAACATCAGAAATCAGATACACCTCAGCGCACAGGTAGTACCCTTCAGGAATCACAAAATCGTAGAGAGCTTCGTCGACTTGCCAATCACCAATGAACGTCTCAATTTGATCCCATACTTTTTCAAGTTGGTTTATCGGCGTTGCACCGAGCAAATTGACTGTTCTTTTGCCGTAGAGCTCGATAACCGAATCCCAATCAGGATCTTCCAGAGCAATCTTTTTCATGCCTCTTTTGGGATACCAAATCAATTCGGTCGGCATTGATTCTGCCAATTCAGTTTCAATCGATTGTTGAGTACCAGGGTGAGCAAGCTTAGCAATAAACTCAGACGTCTCTCGCGGTGTAGATTCGTAACCCATTTTGCGAATTTGTTTCGCGGTAACCCCAAGCTCTCTTTTCAAAGCCTTACCTAAAGCTTGTGAGGAAGAGAAGCCACAGTAGTGAGCAATTTCCATCACACTCCAAGGTTCATCATTGAGCAGCAAATTCACCGCCACTTGCAGGCGTAAGCGACTAAGATACTGCCCCGGTGTCTCATGAAACAATTCGCTAAACTGGCGATGGAAATGATAAGGAGAAATCGCGCTTTCGGTTGCTATTTGCTCCCACGACCTGTGCTCAGCCAGTTCTTCATGCATTAGCTTCAATGCATGTGCAAAGCGCTTTCTGAGATGCTCAGGTAATGGCTCCAACAAAGCAATTTCAGGCACCAGTTTGAATGCAGGTTTCTCTTGTTGTGACATTGATACGGACCTCACTGGGGCGACAGGATCACTATCGCCCGCCAACCGAATAAAATCAATTACGCTCAGCATTATGCAGGCTCAAGCGCCAACTCATCTTCCATCACTTTAGGCGCCTTACGACTGGTCATCCCCAACAATATAGGGATCAGCAGTAACGTCACCGCAGTAGCGAACAATTCGCCAAACACCAGAGAAACCGCAGCAGGTTTAAGATACTGAGCCTGCTCAGCCGTTTCACTGAGTAGTGGTAACAAGCCACATACTGTTGTTATCGTGGTGAGAAAAATGGCCCGCAAGCGACTGGTTCCAGCCGTGACTAATGCCTGCTTTAGCGGTACACCACTGCGGTATTCTGCATTAAAGCGCGTGATCAGTACCAATGAGTCATTGATCACTATTCCCGTCATTGCCATCATGCCAAACATAGACAGCAAACTGATTGGCAGATCCATCAAGTAGTGCCCAAAGATCGCCCCAGCAAAACCAAATGGAATCACCGCCATGATGATGAATGGCTGCCAATAAGACTTCAGCGGAACCGCCAACAAGATGTAAATCAGCAGAATGGTCAAAATCATCGCTGAGCGGAAGCCGTCAGAGACTTCACCAATCTCTTCAAATTCGCCGCCTGCTTTGATCCGAACTCCTGGATACTGCTGATGCAGCGTTTTGATCTCAGAGCTGAGCTGAGCCATTGTCTGCTCAGGCGCCTGAACGTCTCGGTTTTGCTTCCAATAGAGGTTTACCACTTGCTCACGATTACGTCGGTAGAGTATCTGAGGCTCCTGCTCATGACGAAATTCAGCAATATCACCGAGTAAGACACTCTTCCCTTCAGACAGCAACACCATCGTCTGCTCAAGCTGAGCGAGGGTTTTACGCTCTGAACGAGGATACTGCAACAGCACCTTAGTTTCTTGGCCTTGTTCTAACAGGCGGTGAATTTCTCGCTCACCAAATGCCTCACCCGCCAATCGCGCCAACTTGTCTTGCGTCAATCCGAGCTGTTGACCGTATTCATTCAGCACTAGCCGCACCTGAGGCTGGCCGCTTTTACCATCATCATAAATATCCGCCACGCCAGGCAAAGCAGCCAGTTTGTCCACTAACTGGCTACTGACGCGCTTAGCAAGTTCACGGTCGCTGGATGATATCGAGATGAATGTTCCACCAGCAGGCGCTTCAGCCGCACTAAACTGAACTGAATAGGCTCCTTCAATGTTCCCAGTATGAGTACGCCAACTATCGGTCAGTAAATTACCCGGCAAGAGGCTCAGGGCTTCACTGGTTAGCTCGGCGGTCACTTCCACCTCTCCATAACCACCCGACCACGCAAGCAGGTTTACCACGGGTGGCTGGCTCAACGGGTAGTCTTGCATCAGCTCGTCTTCGACGTTGATCATCGCCTGTTCGATTTGATCTAAGGCTTTCTTTTGTAACGGCAAAGGGGCACCGTCTTCTAGCTCAACTTTCGCGGTAACGTATCGACCGGGGATTTCGGGGAAAATGGCACTTCGAATCGTCCCAGTAGACCACATGCCATACGCCAGTACGATAGCGGCGACAAAGCCCAGCAGTGATGCCAGTTTGTAATCCAACACCTTTTCCAAGGTGGGCTTATACACTCTGAAATTGAACCACTCCAAACCACCTTGAGCCACAGACTGAATGCGAGAGAAAATGCCATTAGATTTTTTACTCACGGACAACTGCGCTAGGTGTGATGGCAGAATAAACTTACTTTCAATCAGAGAGAAGATCAGCGCAAATATCACCACAGCGGAGAACCCAGCCAGAATCTTGGCAAAATCGTTGTTAATCCAAAGCATTGGCGAAAATGCCGCAATAGTGGTCAAAACACCAAATACCGTTGCAACGGTAACCGAGTGTACACCGTGCCATGCCGCTTTGCGCCCACTCGCATGTTTGCCTCGCTGCTCGTGAATGGCCTCGCCAACAACCACGGCATCATCGACTAGAATCCCCAATACCAGAATAAAGCCAAACAAAGTGATGTCATTGATGCTGTAGTTAGCCAGTTGCATCGCTCCTAAGGTACCTGCGATAGCGACTGGTATACCCACGGCCACCCAAAATGCCAGTTTCAGCTCAAGAAAAATGCCCAGTAGCACCACAACAATCAAAAGGCCTTGCCACGCATTATCACCGAGCCTGAACAGTTGCTCTTCAATATAGGGCGCCATATCTGCCATGGTATTCAGCTCAATGTCTGAAGGCAGGATTTTGCGTTGCTCCGCCAAGGTATCCTTAATTGCATCACTCACTTTGAGCAGGTTGTCGGTCTGGCTGGTGCTGATCAGCAGAGCGATAGCATTGATGCCATTATTGCGCACAATGGAGCCACTACGCTCATAGCCACGACTCAGCTTAGCGATGTCACCTAAATAGACGGTACCAGATGGGCGAGAGACGATCGCCAAACGACGCAGCTTCTGTACGTCATCGGCGTAGCCATCACCACGGATAACCATGCGGCCCTTGTCACTGATCAGCTCACCTGTGCGAGATTCAAGTGACATCTGTCCGATGGTGCTGGCTAAATCTTCCAGACTCAAACCCAGTTTCTTGAGCTGCGCTGGATCTGGTTCAATGATAAGTTGTGGCTTGCGACTTCCCCAGTTGGATACTTTAGAAATCTTTGGATTACTTTTTAGCGCTTGCTCGACCTGTCTTGCGATGGGTTGAAGTTGCTCATCGCTGCGTGGCCCCGAAACGACAACAAAAGCGGCCAAGTTAGTAAATTCATTTCTAACCACCTGAGGCTTTTCAGCTTGAGCAGGAAAACCATTGATGGCGTTCACTCGGTTACGTACATCATCCAGCAGCTTATTGAGGTCGGCGCTGCTGGTTTTGCGTACAACAACACTCGACATTCCTGCGCTAGACTGGCTGGTCACCTGTTTAATACCGGAAATGCCACTGATGGACTCTTCAATTCGCTGTGTAACACTCTCATCAATCTGTTTAGCTGTACCTCCCGGGTAGGCAACATTGATCACAACCGATGACGGCGCAATCTGCGGAAAAGACTCCACACGGAGTTGACCAAACGCCATAACACCACTGGCGATGATCGCAAGCATCAACAGATTCGCCCCTACTGGGTTGTTGATAAACCACTTAGTCAGCCAGCTCATTGATTACCCTCCTGCTTCGCAACCAATATCTGCGCAGCTTGAGGAGCGACTTGCTTCCCCGGTAGCATCGACAGCAGTGGGTACACCACCACCTGACGTGCCTTAGCGCTGTCCTGATCAAAGCGGGCATATACCTGTTTACGTGCTTGTCCTATTTGCGTAACCCACTCTTTCTGCAATCGGTTCTGCTCATCAAGTGTCCAGACGTATCCATCTCGTGTGATCGCACTGAGTGGCAAGGTCACAATTTCAGGCCGTAAGCCGAGACTAACGATGACTTTCACCTGTTGATTAGGCAGTAAACGAGTCATTCCTTGATAAGGTTCGCGAACAGACAAAACCACTTGTCGCTGACGTGTGGTTGGATCAGCCTGAGGCGAGAGATATCGAACCTGTGCCTGCCACTCGCTGCCATCTCGATTCACAATTTTAATCTCAGGCTGACGCAACGCGGATTGCACCTGCTGCCAGTGAATTTCCGAAACAGGCAGCTCGACATCCAGTGAGTCGCTGGCGGCGAGTTCAAAAGTCACCTGCCCGGCTTCCAACCATTCACCGGGGCTGATGTTACGACGCATGATCACAGCATCAAACGGCGCTGCAATACTTGCTTCCTCAAGCAACTTTGCTGCACTGGTGTAAGCCTGTTTTGCCTGCGCCAACTCTGCCTTGGCTGCCAACACCTGTGGCTCACGGCGAGCAAACGGTGAGCTTTTGGTCGGTGATAACATTTTTAACGCGACCGTTTGTTCGTGCTGTGCCTGTTTCAGGTTTAGCTCTGCCTGCTTAACACTGCTGTTTGCCTGAGCCAGATTAGACTCTAAAGCGCTCGTATTGAGCTTCGCCAACAAGGTCCCTTTTTTCACCAGTACGCCCGGTTCGATATCGGGATTCAACCACTCTAATTGAGCGCTGCTTGAAGCCTTAAGTTGAATCGGCCAACGCGCGGTGGTTGTTGCCAGCAAAGTCAAATTGGAATCGTGATCTTCCGGCGTCACTTGCAGTACCGAAACGGGGGTTTTGCTCGGCGCTTTTTGCTCAATCACAACTGGCTGAGGCTCTAAAACATCTACAACCACTAATGCCGCGAAAATTGCCCCACAGCCAGCTAATATTGCAAGAGTCTTTTTAAATTTCATAAGGCTTCTCCTCTACAGCCAATTGAGCGGGGTTTTGATTTAGTCGTTGGCTGATCTCCATCAGACGCGACAAGGTTTGCAGTGTGATAGGCAACATCACTGCCGTTTCCACGAATTCGAGTGAGTAAGTTACGATGGAAAAAACCTGACCCACAGTAGGATCAGTAAGAATACTGACCATCCAAAGGTTGGTTAGGACTGCGGCAAATAAAACAATAAAGATCAGCCCATACACCAGCGCTTCGGTATCGGACAGTTTGATTTCACAGCGTTTCAAGCGTTCGAAGTGCGTTCTAATCGCCGCAAAAGGCTGACCGCTGAGCACGCGAACCTGTTGCTCTAACTGATCGTTTAACGCGCCGTTAAGTCGCGTAAAGGTTTGATGGAACAGAGCATAAATCAGCAGCATACTCAGCCCTGCGATCAATACGCATAATGCAAGTTTGATATGAAAAGTGGCGAGAATGACAACGGTAGCGACCAACTGCACAACGGCAGTAATCAGCGATGGTAAATCTTCTTCTAGAAAATCTACCAGCTCGCGGGACATGGACAGTCGGGCGTCTTTGACTGATACCGATTGACCGCGCAAATTACGCTCAACCAAATTGGACAACCGCACTCGGATCCCGCCATAAACGCGAGTATCGTAAAAACGACGTGCAACGCTGATGACCACCAGTACAAACAAGATCGCTGCAAACATAAGCAACGGCTGCAAGTTTTGCTTAAGCACACCATCAATAGCAAAACCGATAAACAGCGGCAGCAAAATCATAAATACGTTCTCAGCCAGAACCATCAGCCAAGTAAACATGACTTTAATGGGACTCAGCCGGATAACGGACCGAAGTGTGATGGGTTGATTGAACAGCATTATTGACCCCACAAATGAATGTGGCGCCAGTATTACCAATTATTAACCAGAAAAAGTGTCCCAGATTGCTGTTTTGGGCAGTAACCTTTTGTTAACCCCTTCGCGCTTATTCTTCTCGCCATATTTAACACAACAGTAAATATGGGACGGAGATGAAATGAAACTGTTCGCTTCAATACTGGCCACTGCCGTGATTACTGGCTTTGTTTGGGGGCTGGTTGTACTTCAGCCAGCGATGGCTGACAGCAAGCAGCAAGCGCAGATCAAAAATGAATCAAGCGATGTTTCTCGTGACATGAAACGAGGCGATACGCCGCAGCAATACTTACGTGGAGTGACCAAAACAATCTCCCTTGAGTCCTTACCTTCGCTGTGGCGAGAATTCGATCGCAAGCTAGTTGAGCCCGATAAACTCCCAGACAACTTAGACAGAATCGTTGTCTTGTATCAAGACCTCAATAGCGACTTTACTGAAGCTCAAGTCACCATAGGCTACCCAACCGAAAAGAGCCCATTGGCGAGCGACTTAGTCACACTCCCTGCCATTGAAGAGGCAGAGCTACTGATGCATAGAGGTCAGCATTCAGAATCGGAACTCATGGATGCTTGGAGACGCATTAATTTCCAAAAGTCCGTCGATGCTTTAGTGGAGATCCACTACCTCAATTCACAAGGACAACCGGAATCCAGCCAGTTGTCTGTCTACTATAAATAAAGAGGCACAGGAGATACGTTATGGAGTTTATGTCTCAAATTTTCTCTGAGGCGACCATTATCTTCACCGAAACTTGGGTGGACGATAACTTTGTTCTCATTGCCGTTGCGATCTTTTTGATCGAGCTGATTCGATACGCGTTCAAAAAGAAACTAAGCTGGAATATGTTGGGTGACAGTGCGACCAACTTTGTGACACTGTTTTTCCTCTTAGTGACGATATTCTTTGTCGGCTTAGCCTATGTTGCAGCGTTTGTCTTTGCTTATGAGAATCTTAGCATGACCCATCTTCCTATCACCGGCTGGACCATTCTGGGTTGCTTGATACTGGCAGATTTAGCCTACTACTGGGAACACCGATTTTTGCACAGCAACGGCTTAGCGTGGGGGACACATTCCGTGCACCATAGCTCTCCGTATTTTAATATTTCCGTGGCTTACCGCTTCGGGCCGCTAGACTGGTTTTTCCCATTCTTTTTCCATTTGCCGTTAATACTGCTTGGTTTTAATCCTTTTGTGGTCCTGATGTGCGAAACCTTTGTTCAGCTATTCCAGACGCTGCTGCATACCGAAACCGTGAAGAAGTTTCCGAGACCGATAGAAGCCATCTTCAATACACCGTCACACCATAGGGTTCACCATGCGACGAATAAGCAATATCTGGATAAGAATTACGCGGGTATTCTGATCATTTGGGATCGTATGTTTGGTACCTTTGCTCGCGAAGACGAAGAGGTGAAATACGGAGTTTACCCACGGATTAATTCCGTCAATCCATTTAAAGTATACTTCCACGGCTATGCCAAACTGATTCAGCAATTGTGGCATGCACCAAGCTGGAGTTATCGCCTACAGCTTCTGGTCAAGCCGCCCATCTGGGCATGGAAACAAGAACAACAAAGGAAATAGAGCATCATGAGTATTAACGCCCTGCTAATCGAAGACGATAGAGATCTGGCCGAAGCCATCAGTGACTATATGGAGCTAGACGGCTTTGAGTTTGATTTTGCCTACAATGGCGCAGCAGGGCTTAATCTAGCGTTAACTAATCAATACGACATCATACTCACCGACATCAACATGCCCAAAATGGATGGTATTGACGTCTGTCAGTCACTCAGAGAGCAAGGCGTCAGTACTCCTGTTCTGATGCTCACCGCAAGAGATACACTCGATGACAAAGTCACGGGGTTTGCTGCTGGATCTGATGACTATTTGGTTAAACCTTTTGCCATGGAAGAGCTCAAAATTCGTCTGCAAGCGCTGATTCGGCGCTCACAAGGTACCGTCACCTATCTTAAAGTCGGTGATCTGAGTATCGACTTGGATAAGCATCAAGCCACTCGTGCGGGTCAAACCTTAAAGCTTCCACCTGTGTGTTGGAAAATGTTGGTTTGTCTGATGCGCAATAGCCCCAACGTCGTCAGTAAAACCAAACTCGAAGAAGAAGTCTGGGGAGATGAGCTTCCTAGTCCAGATAGCTTCAAAGTCCACCTATTTAAACTTCGTCAGGCTATCGATGCCCCTTTTGAGAGTAAGCTGGTTCATACCGTGCACGGCGTAGGGGTAACAATCAGAGAGGAGGAGGCATGACTCGGGTCAGTATAAAGCGCGATATCTACCTCTACCTTTTTGGTATCGTCATCAGCCTCACTGCCATTTATGGACTGATGATCAATCAGAGTTATCAAACGGGGCTGTATGAAGCCGCCAAGTATGGCTTTCTTTACGAGCTTAAAGCGGCGGAAAGCGAGTACCTCAAATCTGGGCAACTTCCTCAATCTCAAAGCAGTACGCTTCAGGTCTACCTCGATTTCAATCAAGTCCCGCAGAAGTTTCTGACCGCCTTCGACTGGAACAGCTTTGAGAACGACGCCATCTACGAACGCTATATCCCCGCCACCGATGCAGCGTCGGGCGAATATCTGTATGCCGCCTACCATCATATCCCCAGTATCGATGCCACCTTGTATGTGGTGTCTCAGTATGACGAGTCCATTTATCTGGAATTGTTTGAGCTCAATCCTCCCGAGTCGGTCAGCCAATTTAACTCTGCCTTTATCATGATTGGCGGCTTACTGTTGCTGGTCTTTCTGATCATTCGCTTATTGATCTATCGCCTGACGAAACCCATTCTCGTGCTTTCCCAGTGGTCGGAAACGCTGGATCTAAATCAGACAGAGAAACTAGAACGCTTTCGCTATCGCGAGGTGGACCTTCTCGCCAACCAGTTGGTCGAAAGTGTCCGCAATGAAAGAGATGCCATCGACCGCGAGGAATTCTTTCTCAGAGCCGCCAGTCACGAATTAAGAACACCCGTCTCGATTATGTCTGCCAGTGGCGAAATGCTTGGGCGCTTGTCTGATTCGATGCCGCGAGGCGGGCAAAGAGCGGTTGCTCGTATCCAACGTTCGGTGGCGACGATGCAAACCCTCATCACCACGTTGTTATGGATGAGCCGAAATACCCAGACGGAACTCGAAGCCAGCCGCGTCAACTTCAATCACCTTGCCAGTGAGATCATCGAAAGTCATCGCTATCTGATTGAAAGCAAAGACATCAGTGTAGAGTTGGACGCCAGCTCAGACTCTTTACAAACGCAGGTTCCACTCGCGCTAATCCAAATTGTCCTGAACAATTTAGTACGCAATGCTTTTCAACACAGCGCTGACGGCATTGTCCATATTGAATTGTCTGAGGAGCACATTACCATCTCCAATCCCGTAGAGCTGTCGGATAGTCAACAGTCCACCGAAACGTCCTTTGGAATTGGCTTGGCTCTGATTGAAAAAGTGTGTCGAAATCAGGGCTGGCACTTCATTCATCAGCAGAAAGATGACACCTATTTAGCCAAAGTCGATTTACAGAAAGAGTATGAATCGTAGACGGTAACCAAAAATTAACCTGCCATCGACTATCCTTGTTCCCAAGTTAAACAGCAGGAGTCAAACATGGGAACCTGGATTTTAGAAACATTACTTTGGGCAATCGTGACCGTTGCGGTTTGTGTCGCTATCTGGGGATTCACCCTACCTAATATCCTGATTGCATTGGGAGTCTCTGTCGGTGTCTCATTGCTACTCGGTAATAGCTGGCGCAGTTAACGGGATGTGTAAGACATCGAACCAAACGATGTTTACTTAATCATCCGAACAATGAGAGACCCCGGAGAACGCAGTGCTTCTAGGTTACAACTAAGGACAGTGCCAGATTCCGGGGCATAGTAACTTGCGACATCAAACCCTAGACTGTTGTATTGAATCGCAAGCAACTCACCCTTCTCAACCTTCTGCAACAAAGACACCTGTGGCTCTACAAAACCACCTTGCTTCGCCCGAATGCTGATGACTTGCTTCCCTTCTAGACACGAGTCATTTTCAACAACCTCACCTGGTAACACCTTATGATAACGCAGCACATTCAGAACGCCTTCTGCGGCGCGCTCAACCATTTCAGCATCATGGTATCGGCCAGAACCGACCTCCACAGTAATACTTGGTACACCATGCTGGTTCCAAGTGGACTCCAAAACGCCTGACTCACCCGGATCGTTCAAAATAACATCTGGATTCATTAGCTTAGCTAATGTCCTGGCCTGTTCAAGGCGGTAGTCAGCAAACACGTATAACGGGTAGCTGGTGCCGGTGGTTTGAGTATGCAAGTCAATCGCGATTTCGGCATTAGGCTTAAGTACATGCTGCCAAAGGTTACCTAAATAACGCGCTGCTTCATTGCCCGCTTTATCTCCGGGGAAAAAGCGATTGAGGTTGGCGGAAGAGACATCCGGATCAACGGTGTGAAAGTCACGACTATGGTGAAGAATGCCGCTTAGGTTGATGGTCGGGACGATAGTAACGCAACCTGCCAGCGATTGCCCTACCAGCGCTTTTGCTACTTTCAGAGCGGTAACAATACCGTTTTGCTCATCCCCATGAACACCTGCTGTGATCATGACTTTTGGACCAGGCTTCGCACCTTTAAATACTCGGACAGGCATTTGTTGCCACAAGCCAAGTGCGTCCGTAGCAACGGCAAATAAAAACGCATGCTCACCCGCTTGCAGTGAATCAACATCAAGCGAATGAATAATTGGAAAATGTTCCACCACAGGGGCAACGTCAGACATACCCAAACTTCCTTATAGAACAAAGGCGAGCATACACTCGCCTTGAAAAAACAGCTTACTTTAATCTCTGTTGCTAGTTGTGAATAGCACCAGATTAGAATTTTGTTAGGCAAATCCCGCCATGTGCGCGGCAACCACGACGATGCTGGAAAGCCCGAACAAAATCAACATAAAGCGACCACAGAACTTGACCCAAACGCCCCAGTCAATGCGACACACACCCAGCGTAGCCATTAGAGAGGCTGAGGTCGGAACGATGATGTTGGTAAAGCCGTCACCCAGCTGGAAAGCCAATACCGCAACTTGACGTGTCACACCTGTGATGTCAGCCAGAGGAGCCAACAACGGCATAGTAAGTGCTGCCTGACCAGAACCAGAGGTCACAAAGAAGTTAAAGATGGATTGGAACACATACATCAGCCAAGCCGCCATCACATCTGGCAAACCGCTGATCAAGCTTCCTGCGCTATTTAAAATCGAGTTTAGGACACTGGCTTCATCAGTTGAACCTCCGCCAAGGATCAGCAATACACCTTTGGCACAGCCAACCAGTAACGCAGGTGCCAGCATGATACTTGCACCATCTTTAAACGCCGCCGACGCTTCGTTTAACGTCATCCCATTAAGGCGGAAGATCGTGCCAAGAATCGCCACAATGAAGCCCATAGTGAAAAACTGAGAGGCAATTTCTGGGATATACCATGCGTGAGCGACAACCCCCCAAACAACCCAAGCTGTTGTGCCAACCACGGTTAGCAGCACTAATGTATCACCAAATGTCCATTTTACCGCTGGTTGGTCTGATGAATCCTGCTTTCTAAAGTAAGCATCTGTGTTGTAGGTGATCGATTTGCTTGGGTTCGCTTTAATTCGCGATGCATAAGCCATGGTAAAACCAATAGCTAGTAGGGTGAAGCCTGCCCACATGACCATTCGCATCGTCATCCCAGACAGCACCGGAACTCCGGCAATACCTTGTGCAATTGCAACGGAAAATGGATTCATCCAAGACGTCGCAAAACCAATTTGGGTCGCGACATAGGTGACCATTACGGTAGTGATGCTGTCATAACCCAATCTCACCATTAATGGCGCGATAATAATGGCAAAAGCGACCGCTTCTTCGCCCATACCAAAAACGGCTCCGCCCAAAGAAAACAGCAGAAACAGCACTGGAATGAATAAGATCTCGCTGCCCTTTGTTTTGTCGATCAGATAGAGGATACCGTTGTCTATCGTGCCAGTGCGGATGACCACACCAAACGAGCCACCGATAAGCAACATGAACATGATAACGCCAATAGCACTGCCCCATTTAGAACCTGAAACCAGCCCTTCAAAGGGGAAGTTCATCAGGCCAATACCGCCACCCGATGCAAAAAAACCAACGCTGTTGTACACCAGTTCCCCTTGCTCATCCCTCTCATAAGAGAAAGATTCAGGGTCGATGACTGAACGTGTTTTTTCTACTCCGTCCGCGATGTAGGCCACTTCCTGGCTCTCAAATGAGCCAGCGGGTACAAAGTAGGTGAGAATGGCAGCGAAGATACCGATAATAAAGATGAGAACTAAAGTGTCCGGCATCTGCCAGGTTTGGGCTTTTTCTACCCCAGATTGTTGTGTTTGAGCGTGTGACATTTTATGAATATTTATAGTTTAAAAACGCATAAAACATCACACAATTAGTTAGTATGTTCAACTATAAAAGAACTAAAAATCGCCCTTTGAAACAATTTAATACGAAAAAACAGCAATTCTTAATAATATAATTTCATCACTGTTAAATATTGTCGTTCAGGCAAAAACCACATAAATGGTAAGACCCTCATTGATAACTAATCAATCAACCGAACAACCAATGACCCCGGAGCACGAACCGACTCAACATTGTGGCTAATCACAGTCGCTTTGATTGGTGAGTAATACGTCTGGATCTCATCACCAAAGCTGTTGTATTGAGTGGCCAGCTTCTGCCCTGCTTCAACCAAATCCATCAGCTCAACATGGCAAATAACGAAACCGCCTTGCTCAGCCCGAACACTGGTGATTCGCTCGCCTTCCACACAAGGGTGATCCAGATCGACAACATCGCCTTCTATAAGCTGATAATCCTTGAGAACATTCTGTACTCCCGTGGTCGCGCGCTGAATCATCTCCAAGTCAGTGTATCGACCTATCCCAACTTCAATGGTGATGGATGGAATATCAGCTCGGTTGTAAACCGTTTCCAAAATCCCCGGGTCTCCGGGATCATTGAGAATCACATCGGGATTGATGAGTCTTGCCATTCGAATCGAATCATCCAATCGATAGTCAGCAAAAGCGTATAAAGGATAAGCCGAACCACTGGTCTGAGAATGGAGATCGATGGCCAAATCCGCATTGGGTTTCAGCAAGTTCTCCCAAAGGCTATTGGCATAGCGGCTAGCGTCATCGCCATTTGGATTACCTGGGAAGACGCGGTTAAGGTTAGCGGATGAGCTATCGGGGGCAGCAGAATGAAAGTCTCGACTATGCCTTGCTATTCCAGAAAGGTTAACAGTAGGCACTATGGTAATGCAGCCTGAGATAGACTGACCTTCCAACTCACGCGCCAGTTTTTGTGCCGTTAGAATTCCGTTTTGCTCATCACCATGAACACCTGCGGTAATCATGATACGTTTACCCGGTTTATCACCTTTAAACACACGTACAGGCAATGTCTGTGGATGACCAATGGCATCTGTGGCAACCGCAAACCAGAACTTATGCTCTCCCGGCTCCAATGCATTAACGTCCAACGCTTGTATCGTTGGATACATAGGCACAATGCACTCATTTAGTGGCTTCGTCATCAGTTCTCTTCCCTTAAACAGCGGCGACCATTTTTTGCAGCAGGCGGATGATTTCATCACGCTCTTCAGGATCAAGCGAGCTAAGCAGCTTTTGATTGATCGCCATAGGGATAGGAACCAAGGTTTCCTTTAACGCTCTTCCTTCATCAGTCAGATAAATACGAAAAGCGCGACGGCTATTAGGATCAGGCTGACGCTTAACCAGACCTAAATTTTCCAACTTATCAAGAGTGCGTGTCGTAGTTGAATTTTCCACTTTGGATTTCTGAGCGATATCGCGCTGGGTCACGCCTTCCTCTTCCCACAAACACATAAGCGTTGGCCAAAGGGCAAGTGTTAATCCATGCTTTTTTAGTTCCGTATCAAAGGTTTTTGCAGCATCATTCGCCACCACATTGATCAACCAGCCAAAGCTGCTTTGTCTATCAAACGTCTCACTCATCGACGAGTTCTCTCAACCAGTAAATTTACAAAGAAAAGGCAATAATTGTCATGGTAACTGATGTAGCTATAACTAGCACTAGCAAAGCTCGAAGTTGAGAAACAAACAGAAGAGCCGGATACTCAAACACGCCTTTCTGAACACCAGTGACCATCGCCCAAGTTAACGGCTTAGCACGCAGTTTATAAACAATAATTGCCCCTACATGCAGCGCGATCAAAACCGGAAGAACATTAGCCAAGGTTAAATGCACCACTTCCAGCATATTGAATAAGCCATCCGTTAGCCAAATCTCCGCCAGAGGCAAATTGTCTAACATCCCAGCTAACGCCAAACCAGAAACGCACTGTAGAAGCAATGCCGTGATCATAGCCACAACCATCCACCCACCCGCTGGATTGTGGCCAGGTTGTGCACTTGCCCTACCCATCATATAGCGGACAACTACTTTAGGTGAACGTAGAAACTGCCTGAAACGGCTGGTTTCGCTACCCACATAACCCCAAATTAATCGCCAAAGAATAAGGGTGAACAAGGCTAACCCGAGTTGTACATGCGGGCCGTTACCTGAAAACCCAGACGCCATTAATGCAATAAACAAAACAGCTTGTAACCAGTGATAAAGGCGTGTCGCCAGATCCCAAACTTTCATTTTCCACCTCGACGGTATTGTTGATGAACTAATCTTTGCATAAATTTACACAGCAATAGTTGCAATTGCAACTATTGCTGTGTAAATTTAATTTCATCAACGAAGAAGATCCCTTTCGGATCGATTAATCAGGAGAGAGTCACATGAAAAAGATACTCATCGGTTTAGCAGTGGTGCTGCCTTTAACTGCAATTGCACAAGACTTTAGTCAGCAGATAACAGAACGCCAGAATGCCTTTGAAGGCATTGAATCGACCAGCAAACTGGTCAACAAAACCTTGAATGGCCGTGATACCGATTGGAGAAAGCTTGAAAATCAAAGCCAAAAGTTAGCAAACCACAGTCAAACGCTGCTGACTCTTTTTCCGCAAGGTAGCCATGTAGATAGCAAAGCAAAGCCTGAAATCTGGAGTAAACCAGACAAATTCAATCAATTGCTCACACAAATGGATCAAGGCTTTCAAGACCTCTATCAAGCGAGCCAGAACAAAGACATTAAGATGGCCGAATCAGGTTTTGAAAGCGCTCAAGATACCTGCCGCAGTTGCCATCGCAGCTACCGTTCTCGCTGGTAACTTCATTTAATAACAACAGACAGCAATAACAAATACAGCCATTTTCAAACTATTAAGGAAATAACATGAAATTTATTCGCTCATCCGTACTCTTAATCTCTCTTTTTATTTCAGGTACCGTCTTCGCTGCGGACTATGGCGTCGAGCTATCATGGAACACAGACAATGCTGAGCAAGTATTAAAAACGCTACCAGAACAAAAAGCCGCATTTGGCGAGTTAATTGAGCAAGGAGCTGTCAAAGATATGTTTGTTATTCGAAGCAAAGTGGATGGCAAACCGATTCAGTTATTGAGGTTCGTACTTGAGGCAGACAGCGAAGCCGATGTACAGCGTAAGCTAAAAGACTTGCCTATGTACCAAAAGGAGCTGGTCAAGATCAGTAACATCCGCATGTTGGGATCTAAATGGCTAGATAACACGCCTGTCTACAACAACTACGGTGTTGTCATCACTTGGAAAGAAGGCATAGAAGCGCTTGAAATGGACAGAGTATTAGGCATCGACTTGCAGCGTGTCATCAGCCTCAATCAAGCTGGGTTTATTACCTCCTCTTATCTTGATACGCAGAAACTATCTAATGGTGTCGTACGCCCCATTTACTCAGTCTCTTTCCTTGCAAAAGATGCACAGCATGCTCGTGAACTCAGTAACCAGTTTGAAGCGGTAACTCTAGGTTATGCCACTATCGAAATTCAGCACTTAGGCCACAAGATTAGCTTAAGTCGATAATAAAAAAGCGGACTGTAAAGTCCGCTTTTATTTAAGATTCTTTGGTCGACGTGACCACAACACTAAACAAAATTAACACCCCACCAATAACCTGCATTGTAGTGAACGACTCCTGCAACCAAGCCATAGCAAATAGGGCGCCGAATAACGGCTCACTCCCCATCAGCAAGGATACGCGCGTTGGAGACGTACGGCGCACTGCATAGTTCTGAACATAAAAGGCAAACAAGGTACAGAACAAGACGAGATAGATGACCGTTAGCCAAAACTCCCATGAAGCAGGAACAACAAACTCAGATGTAGGTAAGTAAGTGACGGCGCATACAATCGCCACCAATGCCACAACTAATGATTGGAGCGATGTTAAGGTTGATGTGGTGATCACCTTACCTTCCGTAAACCGCTTGGTCATAGTAACCATTAATGCACGGAGCAGAGCTGCCGTTAAAATGAAGTAATCACCACTGTTTAGGGAAAACTCAACACTCTCTTCGCTCGTCAGTAATAAAACGCCAGCCACACTGCAAGCCGTTAGCCCCCATAAGGTATTACTGACCTTCTTTTTATTGATCAACAGCTCTGCGAAAGCGGTCAGAATGACAGACATGCTGATCAAAAACGCCGCGTTTGATGCTGAGGTTTGGGAAACGCCAAACACTTCACAGAAAAAAATCGCCGATAGAATAAAACCAGTGGGAATCGCTATCTTCCAGTCTTTATTCAATCCCCGGCGAAAGTCTCGAATCACCACAGGTAACAGACATAAAAAGGTGATCGAAAATCGTATCGAGATAAACACCAGAACACTTGTGTATGCCAAGGCACTTTTCGTCAGGCCGTAACTCGTCCCCCAAAATATCGCAACCAGCAACAACAATGATTCCGTTACGGGGAACCTCACATTCCCTTTTTTTAGCGAATTTGCAGCTGTTGTCATTTCATTCCTCCATCCTTGTGAATGCTATTGCGAGTACGTCCCTGTACGCGCACTTGTCCAAATAAATAAGTCCTTTGTAGTTGGTGATAAAAACACTGAATCACGAGATTTGTTTTAATGGTTCAGGCCCAAATCTCGAAAAAGATTAACGTTGAATAGTTTGATGCAGTACTACGGTGTTGTTTAATGACTGAATGCCGTTAAACGACTCTATTTCGTTACACAGGGTATATATCGACTGAAGATCTGGCGCTTCAATGAGAGCAATAATGTCATAAGATCCTCCCACGATACTCGTCAGCCTTACCTCTGGAATCTCTCTAAGAGCTTCCGTCACATTATTCTTTTTGCCTTTCTCACATGAAATCAGCAAGTAACTTGCTGCTGTTCTGCCTTCTTGCTCAACTCTGATCTGTGCGGTGTAGCCTTTAATGATACCGGTTTTTTCCAACCGGTTGATGCGCTCGGTAACTGCGGTGCGCGACAAGCCAATGTTACGCGATAAGTTAGCGATTGACTCGCGGCCATTAGATAAAAGGTTAGAGAGAATTTTCCGATCCAGTTTATCTAGGCCCTGAAGGTTAGTCGTTGACATCATATATCCTGCCTTACGTTGTTATTATTCATTTGCTTTTTATAGGTTGATGGTTTTTGGTAAAGAGAGTCGATACAACTCTACTGGGGTAAAGTCGGTTGTTTTTCGAGAGTGGAGCTATCCGTCATAACCATCAAAACCAGACAGCTCACCCTTGTTCACAATGATTCGACGCTCTAGTCACGAGCTAACTGGATAATCATTGAGATGCATCACCAGCACTTCTTATTTGTTCATACATCACGTATTGAAAGCACTGGGGATACTGTCAATTGACTTGCTCAGTATCCATAAGTAACTTGAGCGAAACAATACAGCCAAAATGCAAAGGATAATTGCACTGTGGACACAAATAAATTAATCCCTCTCTTATCAGAGATGGCAATTTTCGTCAGTGTTGTCGAGTCAGGAAGTTTTTCAAAAACCGCCCAGAAGTTAGGTGTCTCACCGTCTTCCGTTAGTCGTTCTATTACTAGGCTGGAAAGTGCATTGCAGGAAAGGCTACTGGAAAGAACTACCCGAAAAATGCGCCTGAGCACCACAGGGCAAGAAGTTTATAGCCTTTGCAATGACATGATGAACTCAGCCAAAATGGCGATATCCGCCGCTCAAGCTGACAAAACGAATGTATCCGGCGCGTTACGAGTCGCAGCACCAAAAGCCCTGTCACGACAAGTTTTGATGCCGATGATTTTGGATTTCATCGACTACTACCCCAATATCTCATTGCAGCTAAAAGCCGCCGATCACTATATCGATCCAATAGGTGATGAAGTAGACATACTCATCCATATCACTGACAACCCCACAGAAGGCCTAATCGCCAAACAATTAAGCCAGTGTCGTCTGATCATGTGTGCCAGTCCTTCCTACATTGAAAAGCATGGTATGCCCACGCACCCAAAAGATATATCTGAGCATAACTGCCTGTGTTTAGGGGAGAATCCAAAAGATCGAATATGGGACTTCACCAATAACAATAAAAAACTATCGATAAATGTGATTGGTTCATTCGCGGTAAACCACAGTGAAATTCGCCGAGAAGCGGTATTACGTGGAGTAGGAATTTCTGTTTTTCCTGAGTTCGTGATTCAGCCTTACATCGATTCAGGAGACGTAGTTGAGGTGCTAAAAGACTGGCATGTCGGTGGAAACTACCAAGGCAAAATTATTGCTCAATATGCTCAATCTAAATACATACCCAGCCAGATTAAGACTTTTATCGAGTACTTGCAAAGTCGCTTCAATGAACAGCAGCAAATAAAAAAGGGCAGCTAAACTACTTAGCTACCCTTTTACTCATCATCAAAAGCCCTATGCGTTGTCGATATCTGCCACCATGGCTTTGGCCAGCGCCTCTGCCACTTTAATACCATCAATGCCCGCAGATAGGATACCACCTGCGTAGCCCGCACCTTCACCAGCAGGGAAGAAGCCTTTCAAATTGATGCTCTGGAAGTCTTTGCCACGTTTAATGCATACTGGCGAAGAGGTACGAGTCTCAACACCTGTTAGTAAACCGTCTTCTGACGCGAACCCTTTAATCTTCTTATCAAAAGCAGGAATAGCTTCACGAATCGCTTCGATTGCAAAATCCGGTAGCGCTTTAGAAATATCTGTCAGATGGATACCTGGCGTAAATGATGGTTGAACGTCACCGATCTCACTTGGATCGCGACCTTTCAGGAAGTCACCAATTTTCTGCGCTGGTGCATCATAGTTTTCGCCACCTAGTACATAAGCACCTGACTCAAGCTCACGCTGGAAACGGATACCAGCCAGAGGATCACCAGGGTAATCTCGCTCAGGATCAATACCTACAACAATTGCACTGTTTGCGTTACGTTCTGAGCGCGAATACTGGCTCATACCATTAGTCACAACGCGGCCTTCTTCTGACGTTGCCGCAACCACTGTGCCACCCGGACACATACAGAAGCTGTAAACGGTGCGGCCATTCTTACAATGGTGAACCAGCTTATAGTCCGCAGCACCCAAAATAGGGTTACCTGCATTAGGACCAAAACGTGCTTCATCAATCATCGATTGCTTGTGCTCAACACGGAAGCCGACAGAAAACGGCTTAGCTTCCATATAAACACCACGCTCATGCAGCATTTCAAAGGTGTCACGTGCACTGTGTCCAACCGCTAACACAACATAACGAGATTGAATCTCTTCACCGTTTGATAGTGTTAGACCTGTAATTTGCTCTCCGTCCATGTGGATATCATCGACGCGAGTGCTAAAGCGGATCTCACCACCCAGCTCGATGATTTTCGCGCGCATTTTCTCAATCATGGTCACCAGTTTAAAGGTACCAATATGTGGCTTACTGACGTATAGAATTTCTTCTGGTGCGCCCGCTTCCACGAACTCAGTGATCACCTTTCTGCCGTAGAAGTTTGGATCTTTAACCTGACTGTAGAGTTTGCCGTCGGAGAACGTACCTGCCCCGCCTTCACCGAACTGTACATTGGACTCTGTGTTCAGAGTACGTTTACGCCAAAAGCCAAAGGTATCTTTGGTACGCTCACGAACTTCTTTACCTCGCTCAACCACAATCGGCTTAAAGCCGCTTTGCGCTAGAATCAATGCAGCAAACAAGCCACAAGGGCCGAAGCCGATAACCACCGGACGTTCAGTGATGTTCTCTGGAGCCTTAGCGACAAACTTGTACTCCATATCTGGAGTCTGTTTAACATGCGGGTCATCCGCAAATTTCACCAACAATGGCTCATCGTTTTCAACGACAACATCAAGTGTGTAAATCAACAGAATATTTGTCTTTTTACGAGCATCGTAACCACGTCGAAATACATTGAAAGAGATCACTTGGTCTTCAGAAATACCGAGTTTTTTGGTGATGGCGGCAATCAGTGCCTCTTCCTCGTGGTCGAGAGGGAGTTTAATTTCAGTTAAACGTATCATGTTGATGTCTCGTAATATCAGGTGTCTTAGCCAGAGTCGCTCAGCGACCAGCTCACAATGGCGCGCATTTTACGAGAATTTGAATTGTCTGTCATACTAAATCAGGCGAGAACAAAACATTCACGGTAGAGGATGTTGAATTTTGCCTTGGGATGAGTATTATCCCCATTCCTCAATTTTTGATTAACTTAAGAGCGGATCATCATGGCGTTCGTCGTAACCGATAACTGCATTCAATGTAAATATACTGACTGTGTAGCAGTATGCCCTGCAGATGCCTTCCACGAAGGGCCAAACTTCATGGTGATCAATCCGATTGAATGCATTGACTGCGGCTTATGTGTCGATGAGTGTGACGCGAATGCTATTTTTCAGGAAGACGAAGTGCCTGCAGACCAAACGCTTTACGTTGAGCTAAATGCCCAACTTGCCGAACTATGGCCTGTGCAAACCGAAGTTAAGCCAGCTATGGATGAAGCCGAGAAGTGGAATGGTGTGCCAGATAAGCTGGGTATGCTAGAGAAATAAAGCACTCTACCTTCAGATACAAAAAAGCGCAGTAAATCACTGCGCTTTTTTTGCATTCAGGACTTTTTATTCACCATGCTGACGACGCAAGTTATCTAAAATAATTCCCGTCGCCATCGCCACGTTGAGTGACTCTGCACCACCAAAAGCGGGAATGGTTATCTTGTCGGTGACAAACTTAGCGGCTTGCTCACGTATACCATGAGATTCACTGCCCATCAGAAGAATACCCTCAGCGTTAAATTCCGTTTTGTGGATACTTTCGCCTTCCAAGAACGCGCCATATACAGGAATGCTTGCCTGCTCTAAGTAACTTGGCAGATCCAGTTGACTGACTGTGACACGGCCAAAACTGCCCATAGTGGCACTGATGGTTTTCGGGTTGTACGGGTCCGCGCAATCTTTACTCGCGACAATATGCTTGATGCCATACCAGTCAGCAACACGAATGATGGTGCCGAGATTACCGGGGTCTGACACGCCATCCAGAGCAATTATCAAGCCCTGAGCTTGAGGTACTTTAACCGAAGGAATTTCTACCACCGCAATTGCTGCGTTATTGCTGACCAGCGTACTGGCTTTGGTCAAATCATCTAATGACGCCTCAATGCATTCAAAATCATTTAATTGACTTTGGTTTGCGGTCAAAAATTCGCCAGTAGCGAAAATCTGTTTTACTTGAAGCTCACTGTTCACCAATTCAAGTACGTTCTTCTCACCTTGGACCAAAAACAGACCGTGCGCTTTGCGCTGTTTCTTTTGGCCTAAAGCACGTAGTAATTTGAGTTGGTTTTTCGAAATCATAATGTATCCAAGGTGAAAACGGGATGTCCCAGATAAAAGCGCGGCAATTATAGAGTAAAGCACCTCAGAGCTAAAGAGTCTCATCCCCTAATCCACAATCATAAAAAAGCGAAGGCTAAACCTTCGCTTTACCTCTAACTCCAGCGGAGAACTCGCACTTCATTACCTTCTTCAGGCTTGGCGGGAATATTAAGCGACAAAATGAACGAAACGACCGCCATTGCCGCGCCAATGTAGAATACGGCTGACGGGGACACTAACCAGATAAGGCCAAAGGATACCGGGATAAATACCGCTGCAATATGATTGATGGTGAATGACACACCCGCTGTCGAAGCCATGTCTGCAGGATCGGCAATTTTTTGTAGATAGGTTTTGATCGCTAACGCTAAAGCGAAGAATAGATGATCAATAACGTACAAGGCTGCCGCCCATTCCGCACTTTGCACCAAGCCGTAACCAATAAAGACAAATATCAAACCTGTGTATTCAAACAACAAAGCTTTACGTTCACCCACTTTACCGATGAACTTGCCAATTCTTTTCGCGAACAGGAAGTTAAACAGGTAGTTGATCAGAAATAGCATGGTGATATCTGCCGCCGAGTAACCAAACTTCTCCACCATCAGGAAGCCTGCGAAAACAGTAAAGATTTGTCGACGTGCACCACTCATAAACGTCAGAGCGTAGTACAACCAATAACGCTTGCGCAGCACCAGTTTTTTATTCTGCTGGACTTGGGTTTGGAACTGAGGAAATGCAAACGCCATCCAAACCACCAGTAGAAAACCAATGCCACCAAAAGTCAGATACACCCACTTGAAGTCCATTTGAAACACTTCCAGACAGACCCATAGCGCACCATAAGTGATTAGCGATGCCAAAGCGCCCACAGAAATAAACTTACCCAGCATCTCTGGCGCTTCGTCTTTTGAAAGCCATTGCAAAGAGAGAGACTGCTTTAGGGTTTCAAAATAGTGAAAACCAGTAGACATTAACAAAGTCGTTAATAGCAATCCAAACAATGAAGGGAAAAAGCCAGTAATTGCGGTACCCAGAGTAAGCGCCCCAAGCGCGAGTAGCATGAACTTCTGTTCGCGAATGAACATCAGAACAAATACGGCGGTGAACGCTAAGAAACCCGGAATTTCACGGACACTTTGAAGAAGACCAATATCAGCACCATCAAAGTTCGCTTTTTCAATAACAAAGTTGTTAAGCAGCGCCATCCAACTAGAGAAAGCGATGGGCACCACAATAGAAATGATGATCAAAAAATTCTGAGGAGTTTTCCAGCCAGCCGACGTGTTCATTTTTTATTCCTTTTATGAGCTCTCAAACACCTTAAGTCTTCGCCAACAAATAAACAAACTTATTTACAATTTATACGTCTTCGCCAACGTTCAAGCTTCAAACGTGTCAGAATTAAATTTAGACCTATTAAAACAAGTGAAAACAATGCTTTATCTTTGGTTACTTGCTCGTTATGGTTGAGTCATGTTTAACCAGTCGAGAAGGTAATAATATGGAAATAATAATTCGCCCTACTCTAGTGAGCGATGCAGCCGCAATGTGTGAAATTTTTTCACAACCTAAGGCGCAGCGTGAAACCCTCCAACTCCCTAAGCCATCTGTGGCAATGTGGACACAACGACTGGAAAACATGCCTACTGGAGTCTATAGCTTTGTCGCGGAACTAGACGGAAAAGTAGTAGGGAACATCGGTTTTGAGCACTCTCAGCGACCGCGTACCGCTCACCGCGGCACTTTTGGGTTAGCAGTTCATGATGATTATCATGGAATGGGCATCGCCAGTAAGCTGATCGAAACTGTCCTTGATTTAGCGGATAACTGGCTGCAAATAAAGCGCGTTCATCTCGAAGTTAATACCGATAATGGCGCGGCCATCGCGTGCTATAAGAAATTTGGCTTTGAAATCGAAGGTGAAGCGAAGAATGCGGTATTCAGAGAGGGCAAATACCAAAGCACTTATTATATGGCAAGGATGAAACCAGAGTAATAAGGGTAATAGCGAGCTATCGAAAAGGCTTACCTCATGGGTAAGCCTTTAACAACTCAAGCGCCTTGTCAGCCAACGCTTCTGTGTAATCATTGATTTTCCAATGGCCGGGACTCCAACCTTTGACAAATCGATGAAAATCCGCCCATGCAATCGCAAATAACGGCCGCCAGCTTTGCTCGACATCGTTGGCATCAATGTCAGGCTTTAATTTGTTGAGTGCCCGTTTAAGGTGGGAAAAATAGGTATCCAGAATCCAGTTTTCCATTTCATCACACTGTTCCGGCTCAACCGCACTGCTCATGAACAGAGCGACATCTTTCATCGCACATCCCTGCCCAACATACTGAAAATCGACCGCTGCGGCTTCACTGCCATCAGAAGTAAAACAGAAATTAGCCAGTTTGGCATCACCATGAACCAGTGTCTGATATGGTGCTTGACGAAGCATTCGGTCAATTCGAACCGCAGCTTGTTTCAAAGGGGTATCATCTAGCGCTTCCAGCTCATCAGGCCTTGTATCTAGGTGCCAATAAGTACCGATGTCCCACAAGCCGTCTCCTCGCTCTCCAATATGTGAAGCATGAAACCAAGCAAGCCACTTTAGCGAGGCTTCCATTTGCACATGAGCCGCGTGTTGATGAGTTTGGGTATAACCCAATTGATGTAAGTCTTCCATCACCAGAAGGAGTTCCGTCCCTTGCTGTTCAACGACTATAGGCTTAGGTTGCGGACAATAACAATGGGCCACCTGAGCAAAGCTCTGATACCAATGCAGCTCAACCTGATAGGATTTCAGTTTACGTTGATGGGAGAGATCGCTATTCCAGCCTCTCGGATGATGGGAAGGTTTAGGCAATTGCACATGCTTGATAACAATACTGGTTTCATCTACATGGAGCCTGACCAATTCGCCATAGCCACTCCACAACGATTGCAAAACTTCAGTGCCTTTAAGTTCTGTATAACCTAAACGTTGACTCAAAGCTTGGTAGTCATAGGAGGTGCTCATGGCTGTTCCGCAAGCAAGTGGGACCATTCTGGATGACGGGACATATAATGCACAACGTAGCTACAGACAGGTTTGATTGTGACTCCAAGACGCTCAAGCTCTGGCAAGATCGTTTCCATCATCACTTTCCCATAGCCTTTGCCTTGCAAAGCTTCAGGTACTTTAGTTGATGTGATGACATAGACATTGTCATGTACCTCAAATTTCATAATGGCGTCATATTCTGCCTCTAGATGGACCCGAATCAGTGAGTTAGCCCTATCAAATGTTAACTTATGTGACATATTGACCTCTAAAATTGATACATAGATCGAAAATATTTGCTATTTTGATATTTGAACGAACAATAAAGCGCACATAGAATTTTAACCCTCTGGGAAAACGTAAGATCTTCCTAGAAAGAGAAACAAACCTACAGCCAAAACAATAACATGGTAGGTCCAACGGAGGCTAGATGAATACTCAGGCGGTTGCCAAGACAGACAAATCTTCACCTATGTCTTCAAGAGATAAGAGCGTTTCCACGCTGAACAGTACTGATGCCTTGGCGATGCTTGAGCATGGCGGAGAGCTAACAATGGGCATTACGACACCAGTCGGAACGACTTTCCGCTGCAAATCCACTTTTATTGGCACTCACTCGAAAAATTTTGTTTTGGCGGAACTGCCAAAAATATCCGACGACGACTTAGACTTTTTCTTCCAATCAGGCTTTTGGACTGCGGTGCGCGCAATTTCTCACCGAGGGGAAGGGGCGATAGTCCATTTCAGAAGCCAGCTTGAACACGTAATGACAGAGCCAATACCTATGGTTGCTCTAACTATTCCTAACGCTATGCAAGTCACCCAGCTACGCAAAGAACCAAGGTATGACGTAAATCTTGCAGCACGTGTGGTTGCATCAACGCATAAGCTTGATTGTCAGATTCGAGACCTGTCAAAAAGTGGTTGCCGCTTTGTCACAGCGCCATTAAGTCGCCCGTTTCAGGTTGGTGATGATATTGCCTTGGAAGTGCATTCTGGTATGGGGAAATCAAGTAAGTTTGAGCCTTTATTTGGCAAGATATGTAATCTGCAAAGCTCGCTGCATTACGCACGTTACGGTGTCCAATTCGATGAAAACGGAACCACCAATGCCAAGCACTTGCTGGCGAACCTGAAATTTGATGGTTCTAAACTGACACTGCGTTAGGTTTTTCTAAAAACATGGCAATAAAAAAGGCTTGGTGATTAACCAAGCCTTTTTAACGTCTGATAAACGTTAAGTGCGATATTGCTTAAGGATATCAGCCAGTGAAATGGACGCCTGAGTCAGGTTAGCGACACCTTTTGAAGACTGCTCAGCCACACTGCGGATAGTATTAGACTGAGTACGGATATCACTCAGCTCAGAAGCAATGTCATTTGCCACCGCACTCTGCTCTTCCGCGGAGGTAGAAATCTGAATACTCATATCCATGATACCGCGCGCCGATTCGGAAATAGATTGCACATCACTGCCAATGTCTTCAATTAAATCGCTACTGGTGCGAGCTTGCTCTACAGTCTGTTCAGTAATCGAAGCAATGTTTTGGCTTTCTGCCTGCAATTTTTCAATCATTGACTGAATCTCAACGGTTGCTGCCTGAGTACGGCTAGCTAGAGTACGAACCTCATCCGCTACCACTGCAAACCCTCGGCCTTGCTCACCTGCGCGCGCCGCTTCAATCGCAGCATTGAGTGCCAGCAGATTCGTTTGCTCTGAAATCGCATTGATCGTCGTGATCACCTCATTAATTTGAGTCGTGTTGTCATTCAGCGTTGCAACAGAGCTGGAAGCTTGCTCGATATAGCTCGACAGTTTATCAATCTCGTTGATCGCAGACTGGACACGCTTGTGGCTGCCATCAATGTGTTGCGAATCTTGCTCCGTTTGCCCCATGGCTTGCTGTGAAATGTTGGACACTTCTTTCGCAGAAGCAGTCATCTCTTCCATCGCTGTCGCAACAGAATCTAAAGATGCATACTGGTTGCTAATCTGAGACTCACTCAACTTCATCTCTTCTTCAAACGAAGCAGAGGTTTCACTTAGTGTATTGGCGTTCTCTTTAACATTGTTCACTAAGTCCGTGAGCGTATCCATTGCTTTATCAAGAGCGCAACCAATAGTACCGAACTCGTCTCGCCCTGGGTGGAAGCCCAAACGCGAAGTCAGATCGCCTTCGCCAATTTTTTGAGTTGTGGTGTAAAGCACCCATAACGCTCCACCAATAAACGTCGCAACCCAGTAACAAAATACCGCAAAAGGAATCACCCAAACAAAACTAAAGAAGAAACTGGATAGGGCTTGAGACCTAGCTTGCTGATCTTGTACCTGATTGTTTAAAGTCAGTTGATAAACATTGCCATCCTTACTGGTTTGAGACACAGTCACAATGCCGTTATTGTAAGCAGGCTTACTGACGCTAGAGACCTTGCCAATATTGGCTTGGCCAGCTATTGACGCTTCAGAACCCGTACTCAACATCCCATCGAGTTGATGACTCGCGGCTAAAATCGCCGTTTTCTCAATTTGTTCAATTTTAGAGTAATAATTTCCACCAGCGATGCTGCCAATAGCAACAAGAAAAATGGCAAAAATCACCCACATTTTGTCATTGATAGACATCTTAATAAAAAGCTTATCTATCGTTCTGAAATCTACTTCTTTCATGTTAATCCTGCCTCTTCTAACCAAGAACTCCCTATACGGAATGTTGGTTATATAAAACTATCGGCCTATAAGAGTAATTTATGAGACATGAATCAAGTAACAATGAAATGTAATACTATTGAAATGTCATTTATGAGATCTAACCCTTACTTATACGACCTGTCGTTCTGCAACAACTCGTTACATCCGCAACATTTAAGCAACTGATTGATTAGCGGTGATTGAGAAATTTCTACGGAAGATTTAGATTATTTGTACGCTATCAACAAGGAAAAGTGATGAAGATAATAGTAGACGAATTAGACCACCCTGATGTCATCCATTTACTGCAAGAACACTTGGCGGATATGAATGCGACATCGCCACCTGAGAGTGTTCACGCTCTGGATACATCTGCCTTAAAAGCCCCTGAAGTCACTTTTTGGACAGGCTGGAAAGAAGAGCAGCTCTTAGGTTGTGCCGCCATTAAAGAGCTGTCTGAGTCACATGCTGAGTTGAAATCAATGAGGACAACACCTAGCGCGCGAAATAAAGGCGTCGCCTCAGCTCTTCTTCAGTATGCCATTGAACAGGCAAAACTGAGAGGCTATCAGCGGATTAGTCTAGAAACAGGCTCGATGTCCTTCTTTAAGCCTGCCAGAGAACTGTATCAAAAGTTTGGCTTTGAATACTGCTCTCCCTTCGCTGACTACCAACCTGACCCAAATAGTAACTTTATGACTCTCGATCTAAACGAGCGTTAACCCGAGACCTGCTCAGCGACACGTGATTTCTTCAACAGCTGGACAGGAGAGAACCCCGTTACAAGCATAGTACCAGACAATACAAGTACGGTTCCGGCAAAGGTATTGAGTCCTATCGGCTCGTCAAGGATCAACGATCCCCACATAATGCCAAACACCGGGATCAAAAATGTTACCGACAGTGCAGATGCCGCCCCTTCATCAGCCACTAGTCGGAAATAGAGCAGATAAGCCACACCTGTACAGACCACACCCAGCGCAACCACAGACAACATTTCATGGGTGCTTGGCTCACCTTGCATCGGGACAAATGGAAGCAAAGGTAATATCCACAGAACGGCCGCCCACATGTTTCCGTGCGCATTTTCAAATGCAGCTACTTTAGGAGCTGTTTTGGTATAGTTGGTCGCAATTCCATAACAGCAAGCTGCCATGACACCTGCGGCAATGGGTAGTGCTGCGCTAATACCAATGTTCACCGCATCCCAGCCGACTAGCACAACAACGCCACTCACACCAAGCAACATGCCAAATATCGCTTTACCGGTCAGAAGGGATTTATGCCAGAAAACGCCAATCAGTGCTCCCCAAATCGCCGCCGTTGAGTTCAGAACGGACAAAGTCGATGCATTGAGCGTTTGAGCGGCGTAAGCGAACAATAAAAAAGGTAACGCCGTATTAAACAAGCCGATGATCATGAAGTGTTTAAAGTGATTTCTGAAAGCTAATTTCTTGCGTAGATAAAGAGAGACTAGAAACAAACTGATCGCAGCAAAACCCACTCTGAACTCAATCAAATAGGCTGGACCAAACGTATTGGCGGCAATCTTCATAAACAGAAAAGAGCCACCCCAAATTGCAGCGAGACAGATTAAGCGCAGGAAACTAGCGGTAGACATGATTTATCCCTCTTATTGTTTGCGCCTAATGTGAATCAATTGTTAAGCAGAATCAATCATAAATTGCATTACATTTCCGAAAATGGCCATATTCTGAGTTAACGCATTTCATACGCTTGCTTCGAGAGTATCACAATGAATTTAAAGACTATTTTTTAGGTCGGTTTGGGTCAGTTAAATAGATTCATCTCGTTCAAAATCGCAACGCGAATACCGATGCCCACTACATGTCCGTGCGACGAGAATATGCAACTGGAGAGTCTGTATAAAAACAAAGCCCCTTAACAAGTAAGGGGCCGCATATCATGCTTTGTCGATATTAGATTGAGAAAAATCGAGCTTCTCTTTAATTGCAGGTTGAGCGTCATTCTCTGGTTGAGGGTCACTGCCATCATCTGGAGAAACCAGAGGCTCTTGAGAAAGATCCAATTCGAGCTCCTCAGTAGCCTGGCTACCAAGTACCTCTTTCTCTTCAAGGGGAATATTGCGCTTATATAACTTGTTGAGCGCTTTAATCACAGCGTGCTTGCTGACTTTCTTATCTTTAATTTTCTTTAGGATAGGCTTAGATAAAGATTGCAAACCCACAACCGTATCCACACCAAGGTTTAATGCTACTTGGTCACGCAATACTCTTGCAGGCTCATGACCTAACTGCCCAGCCAAGAACAACCAAATATAAGCAATCGCATTGCCATTTGGACGATGATTCATCCAAGCTTCACCAGCATTATACATAGCGTCGGTGTAACCTTTTTCGGCCGCGCGTTCGAGCCAGTAACACCCTCTGGCATGATTAGACGCCACGCCAATACCGTGAATGTAGTTCAACCCAAGCTTCATACGCCCTTCATTGTTTCGCAACGCGGCGGCTTTCTGATAATACTCGGTGGATAGACTTGGCTTAGGTTCAGGGTTATGCGGTGACGCATACCAGTCACCCAGAAATATCAGGGCGTCGACATAATTCTGCTCTGCAGCCTGCTTCAATATTTGAATCGCTTTACCAATGTTCTGATCCGTTCCTCGACCATGGAATAAAGCTGTCGCCATTTCAAATTTATGGGGGATGCTGCCTTCCATCGCAGGAATACATGTTTGCCAGAATTTAGCTTCTTCTCTCAGCACTAAGTCCTGATTCATCTTATTACTGATGCGAACAACACCGTACATGCCAGTGACGTTGTCCAGCCGCGCTGCTTTGTTGTACCAGTACAGTGCTTCTTTCAGTCTTGAACGTTCAGCTTCCTTAGCCAAAAACAGTATGGTCGGGATATGGCCACTCTCGGCCTTATGAATCCGATCTTCATGTTCTTGCTTACGGTTTTTTTCCATTGCTTTCCGGTAAGCGATTTCACGCTCTTTACGCTCTTGCTCCAGTCGTTTCTTACGCAGCTGAAGTGCAAGCATCCACATGAACATGCAAAGCAGTAACAAACCGGTCGCCCCGATGGCGATCCCTATAACATTCATCTATATCTTTTCTTCACCTTCGACTGGCGTTTTGTCGTATGAAATTCTTGTCGGCCAGCCACAACAAAAGTTGAGGATTTATACCATCTTTCTCTAATTGTACCTCACTCCAATGATTGGTTGATGAATAAAATACAAAACATGTCACAGGAGCAAACATTTACATGCTTAATTTTCGAAATAAATTTATATTGTCAGTGACAGGTGCTTTTTGAGAAAAGACCGCTAATGATTCCCCTAAATGAAAAGAAAAGTGAAAAATTGACCAAAAACAATAGCCGTTCCAACAAACTTATTTTATAATGCAAATTAATGTTTCAGAGCATCATAATTCCAATACTAGGGGCAACCAATGAGACTAATCCCGTTAAATAAAGCTGCACAGGTAGGTAAATGGGCTGCGGCGCACATTGCTAAACGCATTAACAACTTTGAGCCAAGTGCTGATCGTCCGTTTGTACTAGGTTTACCAACCGGCGGTACACCGCTTGCTACGTATAAAGCGCTTATCGAACTGTACCAAGCTGGTGAAGTAAGCTTTAAACACGTTGTAACGTTTAACATGGATGAGTACATTGGCATTCCAGCTGATCACCCTGAGTCGTATCGCTCGTTCATGTACAGTAACTTCTTCAATCATATTGATATTCAGGAAGAGAACATTAACCTGCTAGACGGTAATGCGGCTAATCACGAAGCCGAGTGTCAGCGCTATGAAGACAAAATTAAGTCTTATGGGCGCATCAACCTGTTTATGGGTGGTGTTGGTAATGATGGTCATATAGCGTTCAACGAGCCTGCGTCTTCATTGTCTTCTCGCACCCGTATTAAGACACTGACAGAAGACACCCGTATTGCAAACTCACGCTTCTTCGATGGTGATATCAATCAAGTTCCTAAATACGCTCTGACTATCGGCGTAGGTACTCTGTTAGACGCAGAAGAAATTATGATTTTGGTTACTGGCCATAATAAAGCACTGGCATTAGAAGCCGCCGTAGAAGGCAGCGTCAATCACCTATGGACAGTCTCTGCGCTTCAGCTACACCCTAAATCTGTCATTGTGTGTGATGAGCCTTCGACACAAGAATTGAAGGTGAAGACAGTGAAATACTTCACAGAGCTTGAAGCAGAAAACATCAAGGGTTTCTGATTCATCAAACAAGCTTAAGTAAGCCAGTAAAAGATAATAAATCCGATGTATAAAGCATCGGATTTTTATTTTCTAACCTATCGAAACCTTAGAGGTGGTTTCTTGAACATACCGGTTAGCCATCTAGACAGTTAGCTTTCCAACTTTATTATCAACAGGTATAATCTTTGCCCTAACATCTACAATCAATTAAAAGTCAATCAGAATAAGAACTTGTGTCAGTTCTTTGAATAATTGAGACAAAATAGGATTATCTATGAATCTATCAGCTAAAACTGTGGTTGTGATTGCAATCGGTGCTGCATTATACGGTATCGGTGGATTACCAATGTTTGGCATTCCGGTATTCGCTAACACCACACTAAAGCCAGCAATGGCAGTGCTGGCACTATTTTCAGTTCTGTTCGGCCCTTTGGTTGGCTTCCTAGTAGGGTTCATTGGACACTGGGTTACAGACCTTTTTGCTGGCTGGGGGGTATGGCTGACTTGGGTATTGGGCTCAGGCATTGTTGGTATGGTGATTGGCTTCTTCCCTCGCCTGACCCAAAATCGAATCTCAAAGGGCGAATTCAGCCTCAGAGATTTCTCTTTGTTCATAATTCTCGCGCTCATCGGTAACATTGTTGGTTACGGATGTTCCGCATTTCTCGATACAGTACTTTATGCCGAACCTTTCACTAAAGTCTTTACCCAGCTGACGATTATTGCTGCGGGTAACACAGTCCTGATTGCGGTGGTAGGCTATTTCATTCTCAAGTCTGTCGCTAAACGAAACAAACAAAGCCGCAATCTGACAGAGGCTTAATCGGCAATGACCATCGAATTTTCTGACTTCTCTTTTAGGTACGAGTCACTGGATAGACCGACGCTAAAACATATCAATCTAAGGATAGAGAAAGGAGAGAAAATCGTCATTATTGGCCCGAGTGGTAGTGGAAAATCTACGCTAGGCCAATGCCTTAACGGGCTTATCCCCCATTCCATTTCCGGCGAGATATCCGGTTCTTTGGCCTTGAATGGTCAGGACGCATCACAATGGGAACTACACCAGTTTACCGAGCAGATAGGCACTGTTCTTCAAGATACCGACAGCCAGTTTGTTGGCCTTAGTGTCGGTGAAGATATCGCCTTCGCTCTCGAGAACCAGTTGGTATCGAATATCGACATGTACCCAGTCGTTAAATCAACGGCTCGAATGGTAGAGCTTGAAGATATGCTTACCCGTTCTCCCCATGATTTATCGGGCGGACAGAAGCAGCGTGTTTCTCTAGCGGGCATTCTCGTCGATGACGTCGATACACTACTGTTCGATGAGCCTCTTGCAGCGTTAGACCCTAAGACAGGCCGCAAGACTATTGAAATCATTGACCAACTTCATAAAGAGAGCGGCAAAACCACCATCATCATTGAACATAGGCTGGAGGATGTTCTCCATCGCTCTGTAGATAGAATTATCCTGATGGAACAAGGGGAAATCGTAGCGGATATGACGCCAGATGCCCTACTCGCATCATCACTTCTGGAAAAACACGGAATCCGCGAGCCCTTGTATTTGTCTGCACTTAAAGCAGCCAACGTTGTACTCAGTGATGAGGACAAACCATCCACATTAGGTGGAATTAATCTTGAGCAACATGCCAAGCAATTCTCTCATTGGCAATGCGACCTGGCAGTAGCATCAGCACAATCAAACACACCCTTACTTTCCATTAATAATTTGACTTATTCCTATGATGGTGAAAAGAACGCTCTTGAAGGTGTGAGTTTCGATATTCATCAGGGCGAGTTTGTGTCGATTCTTGGTAAAAACGGCTCAGGTAAGTCAACCATCACCAAGTTAATCATGGGTGTCATCGAACCTGATGCCGGCAGTATAGAAATGCGCGGCCAAGATTTATCAACACTGTCCATATTTGAACGAAGCCAGAAAATTGGTGTGGTCATGCAGAACCCAAATCACATGATTTCACACCATATGATTTTTGATGAAATCGCATTCGGACTGCTCAACCAAGGTCTGAATGAAAAAGAGATTGAGCAGAAAGTACTTCGTGTGCTCGAACTATGCGGGCTAAACAAATATCGCCATTGGCCGATTTCAGCTCTGAGCTATGGACAGAAAAAGCGAGTCACTATTGCTTCTATTTTGGTTCTTGAACCGGAGCTGCTCATTCTTGATGAGCCGACGGCTGGCCAAGATTATCGCAACTACACATCAATGCTCGACTTTATCCAGACACTCAACAAGGAGCTAGGTATCACCGTTGTGATAATTTCTCACGACATGCACTTAGTCTTAGAGCATACTCAGCGCTCGATTGTAATAGCGGATAGCCGTTTGATTGCCGATGCCCCAATGACCCATGTATTTTCTCAACCTGACTTGCTCAACCAAGCTAACCTGACGACAACCAGTTTGTACGATATGGCGGTGAGGCTCGACGTTGCAGACAAAAACCAGTTTATGCAGCATTTCATAAAGCTGGAGCAGCGAGTCGCATGAATACCTCAAAAATGAAGTTTGGTATCAGTTATGTAGATACTCAATCTCCTTTGCATCAACTGAACGGCATCACAAAATTTCTGTTATTTATCGCTTGGGTCACGGTGGTGCTCACCACTTTCGATTTGCGCCTTATTTCAGCCCTGATAGCAGGCGGGTTATGGTTGCTAGCAAGCACCAAAGTGCCATTTAGAGTCTACAAACCGTTATTGATAGGAACAGGTGGAGTGCTGATGCTAAATGCACTCTTTATGTTCTTACTAGCGCCACAACAAGGTAGTGAGTTGCTGGGGAGTACGAACGTCATCCTTAACCTTCCTGGCCACTATGCATTAACACAGGAAACTCTGTTTTATTTGGTAACGGTGACTCTTAAGTACTTTAGCATGTTCCCAGTTGCGCTGGCGTTTGTCTTCACAACCCACCCAACTGAGTTTGCAGCGAGCCTTAACCGTATTGGCGTGCCTTATAAAATTGCATACGCCGTCAGCCTGACATTACGCTATCTACCTGAAGTAAAAAAAGATTTCATCAATATTATGCATGCCCAACAAGCACGAGGGTTGGATATATCCAAAACTGCGCCGCTATTTAGCCGAATGAAAAACGTCGCCAACATCCTTGGGCCATTGATCTTCTCTAGCTTGGAGCGAGCAGATGAAATCTCTAACGCAATGACACTGCGCGGATTTGGTCGCCACAAACGACGCAATTGGTATAGCCAGAAACCTCTTTCCCGCGCAGACAGATACTGTCTCACTGGTATCTTCGTCATTGTAACTCTAGCCATAGTCAAAAGAGCGCTAGAACCCCAGTTGTTCTGGTATCCATTCTAAATTCCTCTCTAAACCGAGCACTCTGCTCGGTTTTTATTATCTACTCTCTTTACGTTATTTTACTCGCTCACTACTCTCCTTTACACATCTGACGATAAAATTCATCATATAAATCATTGAGCAAGGATACGTCATGAAGATAAATTACATGGTCATCACCCTGATGGCCTATAGCATCTCTTGGACTAGTTCAGCCAGCCTGACCTACCCTATTGTTGATACAGGCCAAACAGAATGTTTTGGCATTAAACAAGCGTCTTCGACCTGCCCCACCTCTTCTGCCGACACTTTCGGTCAGGACGCACAATACGTTGGTAACCATCCCACATACCAAGCTAACATCGACGGCACCGTCACGGATAAGGTGACTGGGCTAGTTTGGTCGTCAACCACTGATATCAACAAAGACGGCAAGATCAACGCCGATGACAAGCTCAGTTATCAAGAAGCGCTTGAGTATGTAGACAAGTTACGTCTTGCTGGTTACGACGACTGGCGGTTACCTAGTATTAAAGAACTTTACTCGTTGATCTTATTTGATGGTCAAGATCCCAGCGGACTTAAGCAGACTGGCAATATCAAATTGGTGCCATTCATCGACGACCAGTACTTTGCAATGAACTCTGGAGACACACTATCAGGAGAGAGGCTCATTGACAGTCAGTTTGTATCGAGCACTAAGTATGTCTCAACAACAATGCGTGGAGATGAAACAGTATTTGGCGTTAACTTCATAGATGGTCGAATCAAAGGCTATGGTATTGAAAATCCACAAGGTGGTAAGAAAACCTTTTATGTTCTAGCTGTACGCGGCAATACTTTGTACGGTCAGAATCAATTCACAGACAACAAAAACGGCACGATCGAAGACACGGCTACTGGCCTGCTATGGCAACAAAGCGATAATAGAAAGAATGTTAAATTCCCAGAAGCCCTAAGCTACTGTCAGAACTTATCATTCGCAGGCCGAAGTGATTGGCGCTTACCAAATGCCAAAGAACTGCAATCCATTGTGGATTATTCTCGCTCTCCTAATACATCAAATTCTGCAGCTATAGATCCGATGTTCGAGACCACTACAATTCGCAATGAAGCAGGACAAACAGACTACGCCAACTATTGGAGCAGTACCACTCACCAGAATTTGCGCAATGGTGCCAATGCGGCTTATATCGCTTTTGGTCGTTCAATGGGATACATGAACAATCAATGGATAGATGTTCATGGTGCGGGTTCACAACGAAGTGATCCTAAGTCTGGCAGCAGCAACATGTACCCAACAGGTCATGGACCTCAGGGAGATGCGGTACGTGTTGAAAACATGGTGCGCTGTGTGGCAGGCGGTGATGTCCAGTTTGTGCAAAACCCACCTCAACATCAACGCATGGCTAAAGTTTTTACTAACAGTGGGACAAATACCCATTCTATGAAAAGTAGCCGCCCACAAAAAGGGGTCTCAGGCTCAGGAGGGTTACCGCCAAGAATGGATCGAAATGGTGACGGGAAACTTTCACGCAATGAGGTAAAAGGGCCGTTGAAAAAAGATTTTAGCCGCCTAGACCGGAATAACGACGGTTACCTCACACCAGATGAAATTCCCCCAAGACGCTAAGGCATAATAAAAGGGAGCGCCTGGTACAAAGGCGCTCCCTTTCTTCGTAATACTTTACTACAGTGTAAATTTTTGGCTCATCTGACAAAAGTTGAGCCCTTCAATTAAGCTTGCTACAGGCTCGAGACTACTTTTCTCAAACTGTACTCCGAATTTACAATAGCGGCTGGTCATTTTCACGTTTCTGACCACAGCTTCAAGCACTTGAGGCTCTGCAACTTTATCGGTTTCCGTAACTTGGATGCTCAATGAGATAAGATCACCAACTTTATGATTAGTCAGGTTGCGATCGACAACAATCAAGCAGCCATTACTCGAGATGTCGCGAATCTGACACTTAAAGTGATGAGATTGTGGAGCCAATACCCCTTCTAACGCTAACTCTAATCGAGCACTTTCTCTCAACCCAGCAGCAACCTGAGTCGCAGCAGGTAAAGTAATAAGAAATAGACTGTTACCTCCCGCTTCAATCACATATTCCAGCTTACTCTTAAAGTAAATTCTTGCGCCTTCACCAGCCTCAGAAATGACGCAGGCTTTGATCGCGTAACCGCGCTGAAAAAATACGGCCACTTCTTTGGGGGAAACCTTTGGCATCTCTAGCAGCATGAGGTTGTTTGAGTGGAGACCAATATATTTGGTTTTGCCTTTAAGGTTTTTGCCCGTTGGGGTGGTGATCAGGAATGCAACTTCACTCAAGGGCTTAACATCACGGAAAGCATCTTCACCATATTTGATGTTATCAGAAGGCGGTTTGGGAGCTTCTTTAGTCTGGGCAGCTTCAGCGGAAGATAGCTCGATCACTTCCGCTGTCTCGCTTTGCGTCGCTTCTGTCATTATTCTACTGTGTCCATATAAACCAACTCACATATACAGTTTATAAGCAATCACACGGTATCAGCAAGAAAAGTTAACATTAGATTTACATTAATTTATAATGCGCTTAAAAAAGAGTCGATTAGAAGAACAATCGAGATTATAATCTGGCTGAGTTTGGCTAAACTCACCACAAAATCAAACCGAAAAATTTAGGAGGATACGATGATTGTAGCAAGAACCCACCCGGCAGAATTAGTGAAGACCTCATAAGTAACAATAGGTTACAGACTTCCCTTCCTTTGCCCGGTGTAATCATACCGGGGTCTAATGACCCTAGCTGACAAATTAATGCAGAAACCCTTCTGCAGGTCTGGGGTATACAATGAATATCATTCCCAAGCAGCCGTTGAATTTGCCTCAACTTGGCTGGAATAACTTATTTCAACAACAACTGACACTTGAAGAACTTGAACACAGCCGCGTTGCGCGCGTAGTAGAGCACCATAGAAGTGGCTACAAGCTGCTCAGCGAAGATGGTGAAACGACGTTAGCCATCCATAAATCACTGCCGATGATGACTGTCGGTGACTGGCTTTTGTTAGACAAACAAGGTGGCTTCGAGCGTTTATTGGACCGCCAATCTTTGTTTGCTCGTAAAGCTGCTGGCAGCAAAGTCGCCGAGCAGCTGATTGCTGCAAACGTGTCCACTTTGTTTATCGTTTGTGCGCTTAACGATGATTTCAATCTAAGCCGTATTGAGCGCTATCTGGCCACTTCAAACGAAGCCGAGGTCGAGCCTGTCATCGTGTTAACAAAAGCTGACCTAGTCACTGATGCAGAAGAGAAGCGCCAACAAGTACAACAACTCGATCCTTTGCTTATGGTAGAAATGCTCAATGCTTTAGATGGAGAGCAATATACATCGCTAAGTAGTTGGTGTAAGTCAGGATCCACTGTCGCTTTCATGGGCTCCTCTGGTGTCGGAAAGTCGACTTTAGTCAATGGCTTACTAGGCGATTCTGTTCAGTTAACTGGAGGCATTCGAGAAAGTGACAGTAAAGGACGACACACCACCACTGGCCGTTCAATGCACTTCCTGCCAAGTGGCGGTGTCTTAATTGACACACCTGGAATGAGAGAATTGCAATTGTTCGACTGCGCGGATGGCGTGGCAGAAACCTTTTCAGATATCGAAGCGTTTGCGGAGAAATGTCGCTTCTCTGACTGCCAACACGACCGTGAACCTGGTTGTGCGGTAATAAATGCAATCGAGACAGGGCAATTAGAACAGCGAAGGCTGAATAATTATCTGAAGTTGATGCGCGAACAGCAAAGAAATAGCGCTACTTTAGCTGAGCGTCGCGCTTCTTATAAGCAGCAGACTAAGATGTACAGGAACATTCAAACGGCCAGCCGAAGTCGCAAACAAAGTTTGTAAATTTAAAAGGGGCTAAACGCCCCTTTTTTTGTACAATACTGACAACATAAATAACACAATATTCACATTTTGACATTTCCAATAATTTATCATGCTAAAAATCAATTAATTCTAGACACATTATATCAACACGCTAGTATTGTCCCACTCAGTTATCAATAACTGAAATTACTAGAAGTTTATAAAATAATTCATTGCAGGGATAACTATGCAACACAACTCTATCTTTGCCCGCTTTGCTCGCGGAAATCTGGTATTACAAATCTTAGCCGGTATCGTCCTCGGTGTAGGCTTGGCAACTGTATCTCCAGAATACGCACAAAGTGTTGGTTTACTCGGAAGCTTATTTGTCGGCGCATTAAAAGCCGTCGCCCCTATTCTTGTTTTTATTCTGGTTGCTGCATCAATCGCTAATCAGAAGAAAAATCAGCACACCTACATGCGTCCAATAGTGGTTCTGTACCTTTTCGGCACGCTGACCGCAGCGTTAACCGCAGTCGCACTTAGCTTCATGTTCCCGACCACATTGACACTGGTTTCTGGTGCTGAAGGTGCCACCCCACCTCAAGGTATCGGCGAAGTTATGAACACTCTGCTGTTCAAAATCGTTGATAACCCAGTGAGTGCACTGATGAATGCTAACTACATTGGCATTCTGGCATGGGCGATTGGTTTGGGCCTTGCACTTCACCATGCATCAGGCACAACTAAAGCAGTATTTGAAGACTTGAGCCACGGTGTCTCTCAAATCGTTCGCTTTATTATCCGTTTAGCACCATTTGGTATTTTTGGTCTGGTGTCTTCAACGCTAGCAACGACGGGTTTCGATGCTTTGGCAGGTTACGCGCAGCTACTAGGTGTACTGCTAAGCTCAATGTTGTTTATTGCACTAGTCGTAAACCCTATCATTGTTTTGGTCAAAACTGGCGAAAACCCTTACCCGCTTGTATTCCAATGTCTACGTGAAAGTGGCGTAACAGCCTTCTTCACACGTTCAAGTGCTGCGAATATTCCAGTAAACATGGCACTGTGTGAGAAACTAAAGCTTGATGAAGATACATATTCTGTCTCCATCCCGCTAGGTGCAACTATCAATATGGCTGGTGCGGCAATCACGATCACCACATTGACACTTGCAGCGGTTCATACAATGGGTATTGAAGTCGATATTCTGACCGCCTTACTTCTGAGTATCGTTGCTGCTGTTTCTGCATGTGGTGCTTCTGGTGTTGCAGGTGGATCACTGCTGCTAATCCCATTGGCCTGTGGCCTATTTGGTATTCCTAATGAAATCGCGATGCAGGTTGTTGCTGTAGGCTTCATCATCGGTGTAGTTCAAGACTCAGCTGAAACTGCACTCAACAGCTCGACAGACGTTGTCTTCACTGCAGCAGTATGTAAAGCGAAGCAAAAGCAGAACGCTTAATCTTCGTTGTTTACACACATATTAGAGCCCGGCTACATGCCGGGCTTTTTTTATTCCCTATCCACCACGTGTTCCATAGAAATCGTCGTAACAATTGCCTTTCAGGAAGTGTCTCCCAACCTTACATATTTCGTCACAAGCTAAAGACTAAACACTGTAGCTCATGTGGTTAAGCCAGATAAATCGACTTAGTTGGTAAATTAATTTCCATGGCTAATATCTGAACATATACTTAGTGACATAATGCTTATTAATTAACTGCCGTATTTAAGGAAGTTCTATGAGAGGTGTTGTTATCGCCTTTGTGCTTCTGTTTAGCACGCCCCTGTTCAGTGCAGAGTTGGTCGTCCGCATGGAAAACCAACAGCCTAAGACTTTGGTTTATGACCAACTGGTTTCCCAATACCCCCCAATCACCTTCACAACCCAGCTTCCATGGTACCCAGATGCCAATCAATTCACGGGCTTTAGAGTCTCTGACCTGCTCAAGCAGCTTGGTGTTGAAGACACGCTCGCGGTTTCATTCATTGCTCTTAATGATTATGCAGCCAGTACCACGATCGAAAACATCCTCAAGTATGACCCGATAGTTGCCTATAAAATGAATGGCGAGAAAATGAAGGTGCGAAATAAAGGCCCTTATTGGCTGGTCTTTAATTTAGATAAGTACCCTGAGATTGATAACACCGCTTTTCACTCTCAGATGGTGTGGCAAATTGACGAGATAAAGATTCACAGATATATCGATGAGAAATCCAACTAGAGTTCGTAGTTTTAACCAGATTCTATCTAGAGCTAAGGTATTACTGATCTTTCTCTCTGCGATACTGATCGTCGCCAATCTTTACTTTCTTTCTGCTACTCGAGACTTAGCCCACTCTTACAGTGAACAGCAAAACCAAGCTACGTGGTTTCTGTTTCAACTAACAAAAGAATTTTCTGAGCTGAGAGCCATCACTCCTTTAGCTGAAAAAGATGACGAGTTTTTAGATCTTACGATACTAAAATACGAACTCACTTGGAGTCGCTTCGATCTACTAATAAACAGCCGCGAAGCCGATACATTTATTGCATTGCCCGGAGCAAAGAGCTACTTCAAAACCTTGTTTGAGCAATTTAAGAGCTTGGAGCACAAAATAGAGCGGTTACCTGAAGATCGAGGACTGGCTCACAGCCTCGCAAAAGACTTCGAATATCAATACATGTCGATGATCAACTACGTAAATACGAACTTTCGTATTAAGAGTCCGCTATACCAATCTCAAATGAAGCAAGCTCAGACAATAACACATGCGCAATTCGTCCTGATGATGCTACTTTTTGCCTGTGTTGGTGTCGTCAGCTATATCATCCACAAGGAAGCGCTATTTCATAAGCAAGCATCCCTGACTGACTCTCTGACAGGGATTGCGAATCGCTTAGCATTCATGAGGCAACTGACTGATTACATCGAACAGAACACTGAATTCTCACTGATTTTGCTCGATCTCAACGGTTTCAAAAAAATCAATGATTCCCACGGCCATCAAGCAGGCGACCTCGCGTTGAGGATCGTCTCTGCGCGTTTGGTCGAACTAATGAGTCGTCACAATCTATCCGTATTCAGGATTGGTGGTGATGAATTCGCGGTTCTCACCAACTCAGCAGATGAAACCACCATCAAACAACTGTCGGAGTCCATCAATCGCTGCTTTGACGACAGTATTACTATTCAGAACCAGAAGGTCTATCTTTCCACTAGTCTAGGAATTGCAACCTATCCACACGACGCTACCAGCCTTAACCAACTGATTTCCATTGCCGATCAGAGTATGTACCAAAAGAAGTTCTCTACCAAAAGCGGTGACGGCAACGTATTTAGCCTCAAAAGACACTAGCAATAGTCCCAACCCCGAGACATAAAAAAGCCCCTCTCGAAGAGGGGCAAAGTACCATCGCTTATTGTTATAGTGATAATGCCAGTAAAACGGTTAGGTGATTAACCGAAATCACCATTTACATATCCCTTAGTGCGGTCATCTTTTGGTTCGCTAAAGATAACCTGAGTGTCATCGTGCTCCACCAACTCTCCCATCAGGAAGAAAGCCGTACGGTCTGAGATACGACGAGCTTGCTGCATGGAGTGAGTCACGATAACAATTGTGTAGTTTTTCTTGAGTTCTTCCATCAACTCTTCAATTTTGTGTGTCGCAATTGGGTCAAGGGCAGACGTTGGTTCATCCATCAAGATGACATCTGGTTCCATCGCAATCGTACGAGCGATACACAAACGCTGCTGCTGACCACCAGAAAGACCAAATGCGTGTGATTTCAAACGATCTTTGACTTCATCCCAAAGTGCAGCACCACGTAAAGAGCGCTCGACTACGTCATCAATGTGCTTTTTATCCTTGATGCCCTGTGCACGTAACCCGTATGCCACGTTTTCGTAAATGCTCATTGGGAATGGGTTTGGCTTTTGGAAAACCATACCAACTTTGATACGCAGGTCTGCTACATCGATGTTGCCATAAATGTTTGTACCGTCCATATCCAACTTACCCGTAATCTTCACGCCTTCAATTAGGTCATTCATACGGTTAAGGCAACGAAGTAGTGTAGACTTACCACAGCCTGAAGGGCCGATAAGCGCTGTAACTTGGCGTACAGGAATAGGTAGGTTAATGGATTTCAGGGCTTGGTTTTCGCCGTAAAACAGATCTAGGTTTTCAATATCAAATTTGTTCATGTTCTCAATCTCTTAAATCTAAAATTCGTGTTAGTGCTTAATCAGTAATGTCGCTTGTTAGTAGCTTGCTGTGTTGATACGACTTGCAATTAACTTAGTGATCATGTTGATAACGAGAACAACGACAATCAGCACGGTTGCTGTACCATAAGCTTGGTTCCACTCTTCAATAGTGAACAGCTCAGTAGTCAGCTTATAAAGGTGAACGGTCAACGTACGACCTGAATCGAGAAGCGAGTCAGGAATACGTGCCACCATGCCCGCTGTCAGGAATACAGGAGCTGATTCACCAATTACACGACCAATACTTAGAATGACCGAGGTTAAGATACCTGGCATTGCACTAGGCAATATCAAACGCCAGATAGTGTAGATTTTTGAAGCGCCTAAGCCATATGAACCTTCACGATATGTCTGAGGTACAGCCATCAGCGCTTCTTCCGTTGTACGGATGATAACAGGCAGAATCAGAATACTCAGTGTTAGCGCACCCGATAAAATCGAGAAACCAAGACCAAGAATTGCCACGAAGAAAGTCATACCGAATAGACCGAAGATGATTGACGGAATACCCGCCAATGACTCGGTACAGAATCGAATCACTTTCACCAAACGGCTACCCACTTTGGCATATTCAGTCAAATAAATTGCCGTCATGATGCCCAGTGGCGCCGCAACCGCAATCGATGCGATTACCATGTAAACCGTCGCTACAATCATTGGAAAGATACCGTGTTCTTCGCCAGTACGAGTGTAGTTGTCCGTAATGAAGTTCCAGTCTACGTGCTGTAAACCGTTCGACAAAATGTACCAGATAATCCAGAACAAAAAGCCAACCGTCAGCGCAGCGGCAGCCCAGATAAAGCCGTTAAAGATGTTGTCTTTAAACTGGCGTGCTTTTTTAAGTTTTGCGCGATCCATAATAGTCACCTTTAACCCGCTTTACTTCGCTTTCTCGCGATTCAAATAAAGCAATGCTGCGTTAAGCATCATGATAAACACCAGTAGAACAACACCTGTTGCGTAGAGTGCATTGGCGTGAACACCGCTTGCGTAAGACATTTCAATGGCGATGTTAGCGGTTAGGGTACGAGCCGAGTCTAGTATGCCTTGTGGCATCGCAGGGGCATTACCCATTACCATGATGATTGCCATCGTCTCACCCAGAGCTCGACCGATACCGAGAATAACACCCGTCATAATGCCGGAACGTGCTGCTGGAACGAGCAACTTAAAGATGGTAAAGATTTTGGATGCGCCAAGAGCTAAAGAGCCCTCTTTGTAAGTACGAGGTACCGCGCGAATTGAGGTTTCTGAAACCGTAATAACGGTCGGAAGAATCATCACACCCAGTACAATGATACCCGCTAGAATCGTGTTACCTGCCGGAACATCAAAGACGTTCTGAATCAAAGGAACAATGATTACCAGTCCAAAGAAACCATAAACCACTGATGGAATACCTGCTAACAACTCAACGGCTGGACGAATAACATCCGCTAAGCGCTTCGGTGCGATTTCAGCAATAAAAATCGCCGTCAGAACACCAACAGGAACGCCAACAATAACCGCACCAAACGTCGACACGATTGAAGCAACAATCATTGTTGCAACGCCGTATAGTGCTGGCGGCAACCAGTCCTGACCAAGCACGATGCCAGTCACACCGGCTTCTTGGAAGGCTGGAATAGATTCTTTAACGATGAAATAGGCGATAACCGCCAGAGACACAATGCCAATTACAGCACTGGTAAGGAATAAGCCATGGAAAATGCGCTCTTTCCAGTCCACACGCTTTTGAGCACGTAAACCAGGCTTAGAAACTTGAGTCGCTTCAGTATTCATAAGCTTGTCACTATTTGTTGCGATGGTCATAAAATTCTTACCGTTCTCACGAATTATGTTCGCTTGAAGTCAAGAAAAGGCTCAGCCCAAAGTGGGCTGAGCAATTAAGAAGTCTTACTAAAAAATTAGTTAACTGAGATGTAGCCTTTGCTGTCTACTAGAGATTGAGCTTCGGTAGAAACCATCCAGTCTAGGAATTTCTGAGTTTCAGCAGAAGGTTGGCCGTCTTTGTAAAGAACAAGGAATGGACGAGCAACTTTGTAAGAACCGTTCTTCACATTGTCTACATTAGCTTCAACACCATCGATAGGTAGTGCGTTTACTGAGTTATCAACAGTACCTAGAGAGATGTAGCCAATTGCGTATGGGTTAGATGCAACCATAGTTTTTAGAGCACCATTACCGTTTGCAACTTGAGCACGCTGAGAGATAGCTGACACTTTTTTACCAGAGATTTTCTTCTTCAGCTTCATGATGTCTTCGAAAGCACCGCGGGTACCTGAAGCTGTGTCACGAGTGATTGCTACGATTGGCTTATCAGCACCACCAACTTCTTTCCAGTTAGTGATGTCGCCTTTGTAGATAGCTGTTACTTGTTCAGCTGTCAGTGCTTTTAGGTCGTTCTTAGGGTTAACAACTACTGCAATACCATCTAATGCAACAGTTAGCTCTTTAAGAGCTGGCTCTTTTTCAGAGTCTTTCAGGTTACGAGAAGACATACCTAGGTCAGCAGAACCGTTTTTCGCTGCTTTAACACCAGCAGATGAACCTGGGCCCTGAACTTCGATAAATACGTTCGAGTTAGTCTTCATGTATGTTTCAGAGAAAACTTCCATCAGTGGAGTTACGCTGCTAGAGCCCACTGCAGAGATAGTTTCTTTAGCAGAAACTGAAGTCACTGCCATTGCGCCTAGAAGTGCGATTGCACCGATAACTGTCTTTTTCATCACAATTTCCTTAGTTGGCATTATTGCCGTTGTATTTCACTTGAACGGTGCTCACTTTAGGACTCAAATGTGACAGTTGTGTTTCACTTCGTTGAAGCCTGTATGACAGATGAGATTTGCTAGGAATTTTTGATGGGGAATTACTGACAGGTCAAACAATGGTGTAACAAGCTGTAAGATTCGACTATCGAAATACGACAATAGAGCAATAACCCTATGACTTAAAAAGAAAATGATTTTCGAATTTATTAAGGATAATTTTATAAAATCATCATTTTCCAGATTGAATTATATCTGAGACAAATTAGAATCATTCCTCCTAATTATAAAAATAACAACATACAACTCACTAACAATATAGAAGAGGACAATTCATGCGCCAATTACTTAGTGGGCTTTCCATTAAGCTCCAGGTAGTGGTTCCTGTCATATTCACATTGCTACTACTAGTGGTCGGGATAAGTTACAGCACAACCAGTCTTAAAAATGCTTTCAATCAAGTTACCGTCTCAACAGAAAACCTCGTTAATCATAAAGATGAACTGACTCAGATCATCGATAACACTTATGGCATGCGAATCAAAGCCATCTACAGCCTTTTTCGCGCTGAAGATGTAAAGCAGCTGGCGACACATTTGCAAAGCAAACAGCAGGCAAACCGTCAGTTACTCCAGTCTCTCAGTACAGTAGAAGGCTTGGAGCAAGAAATTGCTGATATGAACACCGCTATCGACCATTACGTGAACTACTCCATCAATGTGATGATCCCTTTGCTCAAGGTGCGCCACGGCAGCGACAACCCACCAGCAGGGTTTGAGGCAAAATATGATCGCGCGGCAGGCGACTATCGCACTGCAGGCAACCAAATGGTTCAGGCAATCGATAGGCTATCGAAAAAGCTCAACACATTGGCGCTTGATGAAGTGCATGCTAACGAGGCCATCCACTCCAATGTGATGAACAGCGGTATTGTCGGTCTTTTATTGGTTCTGTCTGCAGCGCTAGCCATCAGCTGGATGCTGGCGGGTATCATAGTGACACCGATTAAGAAATTACAGCAAGCAATGAAAGAGCTCGCACAGGGCAACTTGTTGGTTTCCGTAAAAGAAGAAGGCAACAATGAAATCTCAGCCCTATCTCGCGATTTCAATAGCACAGTGGGACAGCTACAGAATACGGTCGACTCACTGGTTCGAATCAGTGTTGATGTTGCATCCGCTTCCACTGAATTAGCAGCAGTCATGACTCAGTCAAGCACCAACTCTGATCAAGAGAAAAATGAAGTCGAGCAAGTCGCCTCCGCGATTAATCAAATGGAAAGCACCGCCACGGAAGTCACTCAGAATGCTAACAGCGCAGATTCCGCTTCCATTAATGCGGATAAACTGGCGCGAGAAAGCTTAGAAACATTTGAACAAAATACCCGCGCCAGTGAAAAGATGGCTCAGCATCTTTCTCAAGCCGCTGGGGTGGTTAACTCGTTAAAAGAGCAGTCGGAGCAAATTGGCAAGGTCATTGAAGTGATAGAAAGCATATCAGAGCAAACCAACTTACTCGCACTGAATGCCGCGATTGAAGCGGCTCGCGCAGGGGAAAGCGGGCGTGGTTTTGCCGTTGTTGCAGATGAAGTAAGAATGCTTGCAGCTCGAACTCAGGAGTCGACAAAAGAGATTCAGGTGATCATTGAAGATCTTCAGCGCCAGTCTGGTGTTGCAAATGACAGCATGAACTCAAGCCTTGAAATGATCGAACAAAACCAAACTCAAGCGGCCAAAGTGAGTGAGGCACTCGGTCACATCAGTGCATCAATTTCAGAATTGACTAGCATCAACGCTCAGGTCGCCGTCGCGTCTGAGGAACAAGGCCAAGTCACATCCGACGTCAATAACAACCTAAGTAACATCTATGAACTGGTGAGCCAAAACGTAACTGGGATTACCCAAGCCGCTGCAGCCAGTCATGAGTTGTCTACTCTGGCTGAAAAACAAAAACAGCAGCTAGGCTTTTTTAAAGTTTAGAATAACAAGCGCCGACCCAAGGGTCGGCGTTTTTACCTCACTAAATACCACTAGCAAAGTAAAAAAGGCCAGCATTCGCTGACCTAATTAAAATCATAAAGTGATTATGGCTGTTGCTTAGTTGGCGCTAGCGCAATCTCACGAATACACACGTTTTGAGGTTGGCTGTAAGCAAACTCGACCGCACGAGCTACATCATCTGCTGCCAATACACCACCCATGTCCACTTTCCAGTCGTCGTAGCCATCTTTGATTTCCTGAGAAGTCGTGTGAGACAACAGTTCAGTCTCTACCGCACCCGGAGCAATCGTTGTTACACGTACGTTTGACGCAGCCACTTCTTCACGTACATTTTCAGAGATGGCGTGAACGGCAAATTTAGTACCGCAGTATGCTGCATGATTAGGGAAGGTTTTCTTACCCGCGATAGAGCTGACATTGATAATCGTGCCGCTGTTTCGCTCCATCATAGGTGCCAATACAGATTGCATACCGTTCAGTAGACCAAGTACGTTGACATCAAACATGCGTTTCCATTCAGTCGCGTCTTGAGTATCAATCTGACCTAACAACATAACGCCAGCGTTGTTTACTAGGCCATCAACCGGGCCAAATTGCGCCTCTGCTTTTGCAATCGCTGCTTCAAATGAGGCTTTGTCTGTCACATCCACTTTTTCACATAAAGTGTTTGGCAGATCTAGTGCTTCAAGACGCTCAACACGACGAGCAAGCAGAAGCAGAGGATGACCTTCGTTGCTTAGACGACGAGCAATTGCTTCACCAATACCAGAACTTGCACCTGTGATTACGATTAGTTTTTTCATCTTTATTTCCTCTGTAGTTGTTCAGTAGCAGCTCTGTTTCGCTGCGATGGAGGTATATTACGTAAATCGTTTTTGTTGATATATATCACTCCAGTTGAAACACTGTTGCTGTAGTGCAACAATAAACAGAATTAGATTCGATTGGATATCTACTGTGCTCAACCAGATTAATCTCGCTGACATCCGCTCTTTTGTCCTCATCGCACAATTGGGGAACTTTACTAAAGCTGCAGAAGCGCTGGATGTGTCGCGCTCTCACGTATCACGCCAGATAAGCAGCCTTGAAAATCAAATGGGCGTGACATTACTGATCCGAACCACCCGCACGCTCAAGCTCACTGAAGCAGGGAAAGCCTTTTACCAGCAATGTGAGAAAGCGCTGCATAATATTGATCAGGCGTTATTGGCTGCAGTGGATGACGTAGAAAAGGTACAAGGCGAAATAAAGATCAATTGCGTGGGCGGCTATCTCGGGGAGGAGCTGATCGCTCAAATTGCGACGGAGTTTATGCATGTACACCCCGATGTCAGCATCAATCTAGATTTCAGCAGCCATCGGGTGGATTTGATTGAAGATGACTTCGATATTGCCTTTCGCATGGGCAAACTTGAAGACTCAGGATTCGTCGCCCGAAAGCTGCTTGATATCAAAATGGGCACTCTAGCCAGCCCTGGCTACCTAAAACGATATGGTCAACCTAATCACCCTAAAGAGCTCACTCAGCATCATTGCTTAACTGGCTCAGTCAAAAGGTGGAGCTTTGAAAATACAGCGGATGCGCAACACTACGATGTGTTAGTCAATGGCCACATGCAGTGCAAAAATGGCCGTGTGTTGGTAAAAGGCGCACTCAATGGCAACGGCATCATACGTGTGCCGATGATTTACTGTGAAGAAGAATTAGCACGGGGAGAGCTGGTCGAAGTATTTGATCACTGGGGGATTCCGAGCGTCGATTTTTCGGCCATCTATCATAGAGATCGTTTTCAGCCTAAGCGGCTACGAGAATTCATCAGCTTTGTGAAGCACTACTTCAATACTCGCTTAGCGGATAAATAGTCGTCCTAAGACTTTTTCAGCCAAATTTCTGAAGCGCAAAAGAATCCGGCTTCTTGGCAGCCAAGCTGGGGAGCTCAAAACGGTTTTTGCTTTAGAGAAAGTCTGAAAACCTTCGAAGCCATGATAGTGACCAATACCAGACTCCCCTATCCCGCCAAACGGTGCATCTTCAGCCGCCACATGTAACAGAGTATCGTTAATCGCAACACCGCCACTGTGGGTCTGCTCGATGATTTGTCTCTGCAAAATGCGATCTGTCGACATCAGATACAAAGCCAGCGGTCTTGGTTTAACGTTAATGTAATTGAGCGCCTCATTCAGATGACGATAGCCAATCACGGGTAGCAGTGGGCCGAATATCTCTTCCTGCATCACCTGCATATTTTCTGTAACCCCCGTAATCAAATGCGGCAGCATCTGACGCCCATCCAACATCACGTCCTCAATGGTGTAAATGCCGGCACCATGGTCTTTTGCGTCCGCTAACATCGCGTGAAGGCGGTCATACTGCCGTTCGTTGATGATGTGGGTTACCGTTGGCGCTTTATCGCCCTCTATATACAGTGCCTTATAACGTTTCAGATACAGGTTGATGAATAACAGCTCTTTTCCTTGAGGCAGCAGAACATAGTCTGGTGCAACACAAATTTGTCCGGCATTAACCGACTTGCCAAGTAACACTGCATCAACCGCTGCGCGAAGATCAATGTCATTATCAATCACGACTGGCGACTTACCGCCGAGCTCCAATGTCACAGGGGTAAGGTTCTTCGCCGCAGCCTGAGCGACGAGCTTCCCTACTGGCGTCGACCCCGTAAAGATAAGGTGATCAAAGGGGAGCTGAGAAAAATAGCTGGCAATCTCAGCTTCGCCCTCAATGGGGTAAATGTGTCGGTCTAAGCAAGATAAGATCTGGCTGAGTACCTGATTGGTATGATGGGTATGCTCACTCAACTTAACCATGACTCGGTTTCCCGCCGCAATCGCCGTCACGATAGGTGCAATGCTCAGCACGATTGGAAAGTTCCAAGGGACAATAACTCCGACCACACCTAGCGGTTGATACTCGACTGTGATTGACGAAGGAGACAGCAACAAGCCCGCTTTACGTCGACTTGGTTTCATCCACTTTTTCAGGTGCTTGATGGTGTAATTGATGTGAGAGACCGCGGGTAGGATGTCGCAAATCATGCTGTCGAAACGGCTGCGCGCACCATAGTCCTTTTGCAGAGCCTCAACCAACTCTTCCTTGTGTTCAAGTAACGCTTGCTTGAGGATCTTTAGCCTTTTCATCCGAACGTTGTAGCCAGAAAATGGCTCACTCAAATAAAAAGCTCGGACTTCAGCATAGAGATGAAGTAACTCTTGCTGCGTTCTGATGTGTTCTTTTTGCCAACGATTAAGATCTACGACGCCTTCCATGTACCATCATTGCCTGATTGGTTATTCTTTGCTCATAAGTATAGTAGCCAGATTCGACAGCAATGTCTTGGCTAGCACGCTCCTAACGTGCATAAGATAAAGGCGACATAAATGCCGCCTTCTGTTAATTACTGCAATTGGGTCATCACAGATTGAAAATGCTCAAGCCCTGTGGCTCCGACAATTCTCTGCTGAGCGATTTCAGCACCTTTGGTATCAAAGAAAAATACCGCCGGTGGACCAAACACATTACGCTCTGCCAGCCACGCCATCTGCTCAGGGGTACTCTCTGTGACATCAAACTTAATCGTATTCCAGTCAGCAAACTGCTTTTGTACAGATTCATGGCCAAACACTTCATTCTCAATGACCTTACACGAGACACACCAGTCGGCATAAAGGTCAATCAGTACCGGTTTACCCTGCTGCTTCGCTAGTGCTAATTGTTGGTCCAAGACTTCAACAGAGCTGACTTTCTCAAATGGTAAAACCGCGACTGGTTGGTCTGATGTAGTCTGTGCAACATTAAGTGGTTTAAGAGGATCGTTTGAGCCGGTCAACATGCCGACAAATAAGATCAACCCGTAGAACAGAGACATAAATGCTGCCAGTTTACGGGTTCTCGCCCAACCTGGTTGTGCTGAATCCAGCGCACCAAAATGAATGCCGCCTCCAATGGCAAGCACCGCCCATAAGAGCATCGTCAACCAATCTGGAATAAAACGGCTCAACAACACAATCGCGACCGCCAGCAACAAAACACCGAACAGTTGCTTCACAGCAATCATCCAAGGGCCGCTTTTGGGGAGCAATTTACCGCCACTCATGCCAATCAGAATCAGTGGCACACCCATACCTAATGCCATCACAAACAGGGTTACGCCACCCAATACCCAATCTTGCGTGGTGGAAACATAGAGTAACGCCCCAGCCAATGGCGCACTCACACAAGGTGAAACCACTAACGCAGACACAGCGCCCATCACAAATACGCTTGCCACTTTGCCGCCGCCTAGTTTGTCTGAGCTTGCATTTAGTTTCTGTTGAATGGATGCAGGCAATTGCAGCTCGTAAAAGCCAAACATCGCTAAAGCAAGCAAGACAAACACCACCGCAAATATCGATAGCAACCAAGGTTGCTGCATCGCCGCTTGCAGGTTAACACCTTTAGCCAGCGTCGTGACTAAGATCCCCGTTAGCGCATAACTGGAAGCCATACCCAACACATAGGACGTTGACAAAACTAGACCTTTTCGGCCTGTCATTTTTGCGTCACCACCAATGATGCTCGACAAAATAGGCACCATGGGCAACACACAAGGTGTCAGTGACAGCCCTAAACCAAGTAGGAAAAAGATGAGGAGAGCCTGAGTTTTGGACGCGCTGCCTAAGAGCTCAGACAGGCCCGCCGTGTCTTCCGCCAAACCGCCAACTTTATCCCAAATAGAGGAGCTGCTGTCATTCAGTGTATTGGCGGGCAAGTCGAGTTTGATCGTCTGAGGTAAGTAACACAGACCTTTTTCTGAGCAACCTTGATAACGAACCTTTAGTTGACCTTCGCCACCATAAGGTACCAGCACGGTTACTGGCTTATCGAAAACGACGACTTCGCCAAAGTACTTGTCTTGTTTCTGTTTGCCCGGTGAAGAAAATTGAGGGTCAGTCAACTCAACGCCGCTATCTGCTGAAAACTTAAATCGGCCTTTATAGAGATAATATTCAGGCTGAGTCGCGAAATGGATCTGCACACCTTGTTCACTGACCGACCATTGATAAGGAAATGCCTCTTCGACAGGCAAAAAGTCAGGATCCTGCGCGAACGTAAAGGCAGAGATAAACAGTAATAATGGCAGGATGAAAATTCTGATCACGCTACAAACTCCGTGTCTTGATGAATAGCTAATTGATCGTCAATAAATACAACACCGACTTGTTCAGGGACTGGTAAAGTCGGCTCTAATGTCAATGCCGTACTGAGGGCGCCGGCTTCCAGTGTCGTTGGAGCTAAGACGCTGACAGAGAGCACTTGAGGATGTGTTCCACGTTGCGACAATATGTGTGAGCTTTCCTCATCACCAAATTGGAAGCTTCGCTCGTAATGAGCTGAGGTCGTCAATGCGGCATTAGCCAGTGGCAATGAGAAAAATGGCTCATGCTTATTCTTCGGATTGAGCACCGCCACATTGAAAGGTGCACCGTCTGGCTTAGTGCCAAGCGCTCGAATGTCTCCACCAAAATTCACCAGCGCAGAAGAAACACCAAATTTCTCTGCGATCATCACCGCCTGATCGACCGCAAACTCTTTAATCACTCCACCCAAGTCAAATTGAGTCTCTGCGTGGGGGATAGAGAGCGTTTTATCTGATAGAGACCAAGCATCAACGCCCATAAACGCCTTAGCACCTTCATAAGCCGCACTTCTGTCCAATTGAGGCGTGCTGGCCATCATTGACTTCACAGTACCGACCGTAGGGTCAAAAACACCTTTCGTGCCATCAACCAAACGCTTCAAAACTTCAAATACAGCGTAGCTTTCATCATCCAAGGCCACAGATGATGACTGACGTTGATTCACTTGCTGATTGAGCCAAGATTGAGAATCATAAAAGTTAAATTTCTGCTCTAATCTCAGAGTATTAGACTCAATTAAAGCCACGATATCTGCGGCTTTCTCTGAGTGATACAACTGAACTTCACAAGGAACCGTCATCGCCTGAAATCGGTGAACAAACGGCGGATTAAAACTCATAGGTTGCCCCTACTGCCCACCACTGAGCTTCAAAACCATTGGACTGCTCGTAATAAGCGCCAAGCAGATTGAAACGCAGTTTCTTATGCACTTTAAAGCTTGCGCCTAATTCATAGGCATTGGCCGTAAAATCACCAAGACGTAAATCAGAGGTCGCATAACCCGATGAAGCAAACGTAGGATCACTGCCATTAGGATCACGGTAGAAATCGGCGGCGCTTTGGGTGTACCAGAAATAACCCGGAGCTAACGTTAGCCAACTGTTGACCGTCCAAGAAAGCTTGCCGCCAAGCTGATGAGAGGCTACGCCCCAGTCGTCCTGGAACCATTTGTAACGAGGGCGAACCACTAGAGTTTCGGACATTGACCAGAACGCCTGAATATTCACGCCACCTGACAAACGAGTATCCGGGCGTGAATCCTGACCAAGAAAGACCTCGTCAGTACCAATCGAGCCATCGCCATCAATATCCACCTCACGCAACACCGTCAGATAGTGATTGCTAAGATAGCCAGAACGATAACCCGCATAGCCGGTGAAGACCATGTAGTAATTTGGCGAGAAGGTTTGTGAAAGCCCTGCCTCAACATTCCCTGTAAAGATGTCTTCCCAAGATTGTGGATTGGTCGAGGTTTGATATTTGCCAAACGTCATCGTTTCATCAAACAGGGTAGAAAACCCTAAACTGTATGAGCGGTTTTTCTGTGCGTCGGCGTAAATTAGCCCTTTACCATTTAAGCCAATACTGCGGTAATCCTCTTCTTTGGAAAAGTTAGCGCCGAAAGTCCACTCGTTACGCAGCTCGTCTCGGTAAGTCGCGCTGCCATTGATCGATTTACGGGTATCTTCCAGCTCATATTTCTGAATTTTGTAGCCACTGCTGTGGGGATCGTAGCCAGCGCGGATCACCTGATCCGTCATATTTTGAGCTTGTTGAGTTTTCGTCGCACGGTTTACCGCATCCGCTGCACTGCCAATTGGAGTTGTTGGCCCCCAAGATGGTGACGCACCAGAAACCGTGTCGTAGCCCAATTCAAGATTGATGGTCCAATCAAGACCAAAACTCTTTTCGATAGAAACAACGCTGTCGCCTGCTTCCACTTTATCGTCATACTCTTCGTAATTTAGGTAGTGAACAGAGATATGGTCTTCTGCTAGCGCACTATTCGCCACTGCCGCTGCGCTCAGCAGCGTTAAAGGTAGTTTTTTCATTCTGATTTATTTTTAGTATTTAGTTACAACCACAGCCGCCGCCACCGACGCCACTGCCACCCACTGAACCTTGCTTGTATGAGAAGACCTTCTCCGAAAATAAGTCGAACTCAGGCACCGGCCCTCCGGGTTTCATCTCTTTCTTAGCCAGCGTGCCTTTTTCCCACGGCTTAACGGGTTCGATACCCAATGCTTCGTCGACAAAAGCGAGTGCTGACTTTTCATTTGCGACGGCTTTTGGCTTATTCAGCGTTAAATCCTTAGCCTGAGGTTTGACTAATTCAACGTTGCGACGAGCACCGATTTCAGAACTGCCACTGGTGTAGACCTGACCAGAAATCACCTCTTCTTCAATGCTGGAAGCACTGACAGATGTTTCCGTAGCATGGGAAGTTTTTTTCCCTAACTGACTTAAATCCACTTTGGGTGCAGCAACGCTCAGCGCCGGAAAGCAGAGAGCAAACACAAGAACGACTGGCTTCATAGCTGCACTCCCATATCGGCCAGATCAGTGAGAATAACGTTACGGATATCGTTGATGGCGCCAAACCGAACTTTGAGTACTTGGCCCTGATAGATGTAGTAGAGCGCTGGCATACCAATCGGCTTGAACTCGGCGATCAACTGTTGCTTTGGATCGTTGACGACAGGAAAGGTCAAACCTAACGATTTTTGAAACTCAAGGCCAACTTCGACCTCCTCATCGACATCCACACCGACAACCGTCACGCCTGTCCCTTCTAGTTCACGGTAAAGCTGATTAACCAAAGGCAGTTCATGGCGACATGAAACACACCACTCCGCAAAGAAATCCACTATCGTTAACTGGCTTTGATCCAGCTTGAGCCCCGTTGACGCTGAATCTGTAATTGTGTCTCCTTCTTTAAACGCAGATGCAGAGAAAGAGGCGCATAAGGCGAATAGCACAACCAATTGTTTAATCATTATTTTCTCCATAATTTTGTTGTTTTATTTCTGTCCGAAGTTAAGCGTGGTGTCATACTGAACTTCTAATATCTTTGAAAAGTACTCATCGAGTTTCTCGGTGTTGGTTGCAGAGAAAACCTGCCCCTTGATTCCGTCTGTATTTGCAGCGTTGATGCAGCTCTGAAACTGAGCTAGGCGGCTGTCTTGGACATTGAAACCAATAAAATTGAGCTCAATAGCAAATTCATTGGCTAAACGGTCACAAAGGCCAGCGTCAATCAGGTCATCCAGTACATAACCACTATCAACTCCATCAGTCATCAGAATCAGCTTTTGCTTAGGTGCGAGCGAATAAGGGTTATATCCCCATTCTTGGCGCCACCTTGGAATCAGTTGACGAGCCCCCCAGATAACCCCTTGATACGAGCGGGTGCCACCTGTCGTAGTCAGGGCATTAATTGCTGTTTTCACTTCGCTCATATTGTCGGTAAGCGGGACAAGGGTGGCTGAGGCACTGCAGTCTGCGAGAAACTCGTCCGGTGCACGGTGACTAACCGCCTTCTCGGAGTGGATTCGGTCTAGGTTTTGAACGGTTTCATTCACCAATACAGAGCCGCCAGATTCTTTGGTTAGCCCATCGATACAAAAGACGCCTTTGTCATCTAACCAATCGGCATTGCGAGCAGACACCCCATCAGAAAAAGGCACGATAGAGATACTAATTGCTCGCCTTCCATCGATTTGTACATTGTCTTGCTCAATGCGTTCTATTGCTCGAGTAAGGATGCTCTTTAATGTGTCGATTGACCCTGCCATGGAACTGGAAATGTCCAACACTAAAGTCATTTCCGTTGGGGTCACACTAGCCGACTGATTGACGTGCGCCTGCTCCACAGAGCCTGACTGCGCAGAATACGAAGCCTGTGCAAATTTCAATGATGAGAAAAGCCCCGTCAGTTGATACCCCATGTTCAGCTCACAGCCTGAAGCGCTGTATATCTCGCTTTTCACCAGTTTTACGTTGGGCTGGTAATACTCCAGATACGCCTGATTAACGCTAGGATCGGAGTAGTCGGCAAATGCACACGCCAAGGAAGCCGCGTCTACGGCTTGCATCGCACGACTGCTCAGTTGTACCTGAAAACCAATCATGATGGTCGCAGCAGACAGCACCACCAAAGGAATCAGCAGAGCTAAGAAGGATAAGGAGACGGAGCCTGTGTGTTGCTTAAGCACTGTAGCGCCTCCCTATCATGGCAGCTTGGCTGCGCATGGATGTTGGAAGCGGTAACGGCAGCCAATTGAAAATGGCACTATCCGACTCCAACGGCTCAGAGACACAAAGCGTTACCTGATATAGGCTCGCAGTCTTACCACGTAACGAGGCGATCGAGCTTCGGCTAACTGGAGCGAGTGTAGAAAGAGCATCTATCGTTTGTTCTACCTCGCAGTCACTGCCTGCTTTTTGGGTGACGAGCTCAGTGCGGCCAGCAGTCACAGTTCGAATTTCAAGTACAAGCCCTATACGCTCTGCTTCAAAACCTGTGGGTAAAGAACGCTGTGCAACACTCAACAGTTGATTAGCACTCGCATCGTCATAGGCTTTAGCGCTACCTTGTGGCACTAACGCTCTTGCAGCAGCGCTCGCCATCGAATATGCCGTACTATCGACACGACTTTGAAGGTAGAGCAGCTTGTACACTGCGAACAGCCCCAAAACGATGGTTAGAATTCCGAGCACAACAAACGGAAACTCGATCACGGTTGCGCCATTTTGCTTTGAAACACTACGCATCATGACTCACCAATACGGTTCGGCTTAAAGACGCCACTGAAGGAAACGTTTCAGACAGGGCTGGTACCAATAAAAAGGTAAAACGGTATCGAATGTGGTACTCGGCCATCACCGCAGTCAGAGAAGTGGTCGTTCTCCCCAAAGCTAAAGATTGAACGCTATCGCTATAACGTGGAGGGTCAATGTCGATCTTCTCTAGATCGAGCAATGGAAACGAGGCGATGCGATCGCGGATTCGACTGTCTAAAGTCGTGGAAGGTGGCAGCGTTCTTACATCCCTAACCGCAGCATTGACGGCAGATTCAAAGATCATGGTGACCCACATCAGGCGAGCAAATTCAAATGCCGCCAGTAGCACAATCATCAGGGGAACAATTACCATTGCAAACTCTATCGTCTGGCTCCCAGAATGACGCTTCATCACCATGCGCTAGCTCCCAGCTCAGCAAGATGCTGGTAATACGCTAAGTTGTTCTCTAACTCCGCTTTGGTCAGATCGCCCATCGCGATCGTTCGTGCAGCATCGACCTCACCTTGCAACGCATAAGATAATGCTAGATTAAGCCGCAGCTTAGTTGTCGCTTCTCCGCGTTGGTAAATTGGGTAAAGAATCCGAATACTTTGACCTGGCTGACCATCTAGCATCCAGCTCAGCGCGAGGTTGTTTCGGTACTCTAAACTGTCCGGCCTGATGTTAATCGCCTGCTGAAATGCATCACGAGCATCCGTATAGTTTTTTTGCAGTGAGTAACTCACACCAAGACTGTTTAGCGCCACTTCGTCTTTCTCGTTTCCTTCCACCGCTCTGCGCAGTGATTCCGTCGCTAAACGTACATTTCCCAATGCTAAGTGCGCGCGACCTAATTCACGATCAAACTGTGGGGAGGGCTTAAGTGCACTGCCCTTTTTGAGATAATGCAGCGCCTCATCGTAACGAGCGGCTTGATTACTGGCACTCCCCGCCAGAAACAAAAGCTGGGGATCATCTGGAGTCACTTCCAGTTTCTGCTTATAAATACTAAGCGCATTGTCCGCATGACCATTTGTCAGTGCGGTTTCAGCCAGCTGAAAATCGGATTGTTCAACCTGATTGTCTGTGGACTGGCAACCAAGAACCAATAGACAAAAGCAGGCAGAAATGAATGGTTTAATCATAGTGTGTCCAAGGTATTAAACAGACTGAGAACAACAGGGGCGACAATCATGACCACGACTGGAAGCATGATGAACACCACAAGTGGGAAAGACATTTTGGCTGGAATTTTTCCTACCCACTCTTCGAGATCGAGCAACTGGTATTGACGACTATCAGACGCAATCAGGCTCAATGCCTGCGAGAGAGGCGTACCAAACTGAAGTGCTTGAGACATAGTCACAACCATGTTGTTGATATCTGGCAATTCCAATCTCTGATCCAGATTCTGCAAAGCTTGCTGCGGAGAATCCAGCACCGACATTTCCGTTGCGGTCAGTGCCCATTCTCGGGCTAAAGCCGGAGAAACTGACGTCATTTCTTCACCAACAACACGGAAAGTGTTTTCCAATGTCAGCCCAGAAGCGACGCAGACCACCATAAGATCGAGTGCATCGGGTGCCACTTTGGAGATTTCCTGACGAATCTGGTTAACGCGCCATTCGAGCAGTCGATCAACCGCAATACCGCATGCGATTGCCACAGCTATATCCTGAGCAATATCCGCCGCTGACCAGCCTAAAGAGCGGCTAAAATGCCACAAGCCAGCGCCGCAAAGCATCAAGACAAAGCGAATCAATACAAACTGGGTTTCTGCATGATTTTGGCTAAAGCCAATTAATGCCAGTTGTTTTTGACGAGCTGGGTTCGACTTCCATCGCCATTTTTCGCCTAGTGAGCGAGTGTGCAGTGTCGAAATACTGACCTGTTTCAAGCGGCGATGGATGACGTCCTGCTGACGTGCAAGCTGAAAGCAAACCACGGAACTAATGACGCCCACCACAATCAGCAAGGTCGCAATCATAGATATCATGAGAACTTCCTATTTTTAGTCAGCGAATGGAGCGTGAAACCGCCAAAAGCAATGCTGGCTGCACAGTAAATCAGAATCGACTGACCACTTTCGGTGTAGACCAGTAACTCGAACAACGACACATCAATCCACGCAACAACGGCCACCAGTATCAATGGCAGCAGCGAAAGAAATTTTGCCGTCATTCTCGGTTCCGCGGTCATACTTTTTACCTTCTTGAGCATGGCTCGATTGTCATGCATGGTGCGGCTCAGATTGTGGAGGATCTCCCTCAACTGGCCTCCGTTACTCTGATTAAGAATCAGAGCGACGGAAAAATAACGAAAAGTACGGTAAGGAAGGCGAGTACAGGCTTCATCAAGTGTTTGACGCAGTGAAATACCTAACGCCAAATTGTCTGTAATAAGCGCAAATTCCCGCCCCAATAACCCTGTTTGAGAATTCGCCACTTGTTCGATGGCTTGAGGAACAGAAAGGCCGGCGGACACCGCACGACTAACAAGCCCCAACACCTGAACGATATTGGTATCAAACTCTTCAATTTGCTTTTTACGACGCACAACAAACAGCGCGCAGAACAAGACACCAAAACACACTAAAACAACAGCGGTTTGCCAATACCATGCTAGCGCTTGCAGCCAGAATATCGTGCCAAGCGGTAAAGCGAATGCTGATAAAGCAAGCAGTAGCTTGTCCTGACGTGGCAACAAGGCGTCAGTACGATACAAGAACTCGCGCACTCTCCCGCCAGACTGGCGCGATTTAACAATCGAGCTCAAATGACTCGTACCCGCCTCAGGGGTATACTTCGACAAGCGTCGCTTCACATTACGACGCTGGCTGTAGTAATGAAGGGAAAACGCTACGGTCAGGCACCAAATCACGACCAGAGCAAGGATCATAAGTTGAGCTCCATGGCCGAACGTAATTGGCTGTCAAGTTGGTAATATTGCGCTTTGGATGCAAAAGCAGGCAAGCTTCTGGCACTCATGTACTTGCCCAGCAGTTGACCCTGATGATCTTCGCCCTGAACCTCAAAGCGGTAGAGATCGTTGGTGACATACTGCTCGCCTTCCAAACCGATAACCTCTGTGATAGCGACGACACGACGCTTGCCATCACGCATTCTCTCTACCTGAACCACCACATCAATCGTATCAGCCACTTGTCGACGCAATGCAAACAATGGCAAGGTGGATTGCGCCATCATCAGCATGTTTTCAATTCGAACCAATGCATCTAACGAAGAATTCGCGTGTAAGGTCGATAAAGAACCTTCGTGGCCAGTGTTCATAGCCTGCATCATTTCAAAGGCTTCGTCACCACGCACCTCTCCAAGGATGATACGATCAGGGCGCATCCTTAGCGCATTCTTAACCAACTCTCGTTGACTGACAGCAGCGAGCCCTTCTGCGTTTGCAGGTCTGGTTTCAGCTCGAACCACGTGCGGCTGTTGAAGCTGAAGCTCTGCGGCATCTTCAATGGTGATAATCCGCTCATGAGGCGAAATACTGAATGACATCGCATTGAGCAGCGTCGTTTTACCTGCACCGGTTCCACCCGCAATCAAAACGTTCAACCGACAACGAACAATGATGTCCAGTAAGCGCACCATACTGTCTGACATGGCGCCATTTTGCGCCATCTGATTGAGAGACAGTTTTTCCTGATTGAATTTACGAATTGAAATACACGTGCCATCCAATGCAAGCGGAGGGATCATGACATTGACCCTGCTGCCATCTTCTAAACGCGCATCAACCAGTGGAGAGCTTTCATCAATTCGACGACCTACTTTGCTGACGATTCGACGAGCTAGGTTGAGCAACTGCTCTTCACTGCGAAACTCGACCGACGTCTTTTGCAATTTACCCAATTTCTCGATGTAAACCTCATTGGGGCCATTCACCATGATGTCACTTACCATGGGATCATCGATCAATGGTTGCAGCGGCCCCAAACCCAATAGCTCATCCACCAGCTGTTTGACCACTAGCGCGACTTCACGATTGCCCAGTGGTAGCTGATGAGTCGCAACCACATCCGTCACCAGCAGTAAAATCCTCGCTTCTAATTCCTGAGGGCTGAGTTTGATGACAACACTGGCTTCAATCGCATTCACCACCTGAGAGTGGATCAGGTGATAATGTTCACGAATAGGATCCGATTGCGCTGCTACGGCACTGTGTGCGTGGTTTACCGCTAATGGCTCTTTCGCTCTTGTCGACTTAAACATTACGCCCCTCGTTTCCAGAATCTGAATGAGCGTGATTGCGGTGTGCCTTCAACTTTATCCGCTAAGTCAGAAAACGCTTGGCTGACCTTGCGATTCCCTCTGATGGCAGACTGCCCCAACGACTCTTTAGCTAAGAAGTGATTCGGTGCAAAAGGCACTGAAACATCAATATCAACACCCAGTGCACGGTGAACATCATTCAATGCAATTAAGGAAGCTTTGTTCGATTTGGTGCGATTGACGACTAAGAGGTTTTCCTTAGCGAGACCAGCTTCTGCCCCAGCAGAAAGGAAGCTAAAGATTTGCCCAGCGTTACGAATTGACGACAAGGTTGGCTCAACGACGATAACGCGCACATCTGCACTTTTTAGCACGCTCATACCGACCTGATCTCTCAGAGAGAACGAGGGAATATCAAAGATGAGATTATCGGCGTGCTCCAGGCAGTATTTACTGAAATGTTCTAACGCGTTTTTGTCCGGCCAAAACGGGTCTGTATCCAAAGGTAAATAGCCCGTGAACAAGGTTAAGTCTGGCTGAACCGTAATGCCACTTCGTTCAAAGACTACTGGCTCAAGGCGCTCTGGATACTGCAGCATTTCAACCAAAGCGGTATTCCCTTGAACATCGAAGTGCAAGTCCAGATCCCCTGAGGCAAAATCAAGGTCAGCCACTGCTGTCGACTGGCCACGGCTGTTCATCATTCGTGCGAGATTCGCAACGACAGTGGAAGTGCCAACGCCACCTTTAGTACCTACTACAGAGATACGTTTACCCCTTTGGTTTCCATTGTGATGGTGACCAAAATCGAGAGACGCGAACGCATCCGGTGCAATAGGATTCACCAGATATTCGAGAGCTCCAGCCGATAGCAAACTGCGGTAGTAAGCGATCTTCTCATCATCACCAATTGCGATGACCTTGCAGCCTGTACGATGAACTAGATTACTCACAAGACTTTGAGCATCTTCAATTGACAAACCAATCACATCTAGCGCAATGACGCTGTGGTTATTGATCAGTGCCTGCTTGATGATCTGCTCACGCTCTAGAGAAACCTGAGTAAGCTGAGTGATCCCTTGCTCTGCAAATGCAAGGCTTAGATGGTAGCTGTCCAGCGCCGGAGAGCTTGCCACCAATACTGAAAGGTTCTGATTTTTCATCATTAGTTACCCCCCGTACTAATCGAAATCACCGAGCCGTTGTCTTGACTATTTTCATTGGTGCTTGCTGGAGCAACATAAGCATCAATGGCTGCAACGGCTTTTGCCCCATTCGTTGGACCGAGCTTTTCACCCACAACCAAATCCTTCGGGTTAGCGACCATTTGCGCTAAAGCCGCAGCATTACTGCACCCGTATGCCTGATGCGTTTTATATTGGTTGAAGATGACCGGCTGTGATTTGTCAGTGCCACATCCAGGCACTTTGGCACGAAACGACTCAACGATGACCTGCACATCACCAGATTGAGTTCCGGTCGCACGTTCCGTCATGATCTGGTGCTTGGCGAGGCCCTGTCCGAGCAATAGGTTTGAAATAGGCTTAATCTGAGACTGCCCTTTAGGTGAATAGCTCACCAATTTCACTCTTAGGCTATAAGGGTTTCCGCGCTGAACGATGAACGAACGGATATCTTGTTGCTGCTGCGGAGTTAGCGACTGCTTTTCGACCGCAAGAGTAAGCTTATTAGTTACGGAGACCACATCTATGGCAGGCTGACGCGCTATTTGATCAGAAGCACAGCCACTCAGGGCAAGCAAAACAGGCAAAAGTAACGATTGTATTTTCATGCGCACCTCAGTAGTAAAATCCGTTGTCGCCCAGTAAACGAGGCTTGCGGTTGTCGGTGTAAGTTGCTTTGCCACTGGTTCCGACGAAATCCTCGTCAGGCAGCGCCAGTAGTCTCTCCAAATCGCTTTGTGGAATCAGAGCATCGGTAGGAATCGGCAAGTTATCGCTTCGTGTTGGCTCGACAAGATAAGCGGTAGCGATAATGATCAGTTCTGTTTCACGGCGTTGATACTCGTTAGAACGGAAAAGACCACCTAGAATTGGAATATCTCCCATACCCGGCAGTTTTTGTAGCTGCTCAATTTCACTACTTTGCAGTAAACCGCCAAGTGCAAAGCTCTGCCCGCTAGCCAGTTCAATCGTTGTTGACGCTCTACGTGACGTAAAGGAAGGCAGTACATTGCCATTTAAAACCGCTTGATTATCAACAGAGACACTGCTGACCTCAGGCTCAACTTTTAAGCTGATTCTATCTGGACCAAGCACCACAGGTTTGAAGTTCAGATTGACACCAAATGGCTTGTACTCAACCGTCGCAGTGTCCCCTTGAATCAGAGGAATTGGCACTTCGCCACCAACTAGGAAGTTAGCTTCTTCACCAGACATTGCGGTCAGGTTTGGCTCTGCCAGAATCGACATATCACCAGTAGAAGCCAGCGCATCAACCAGCGCACTTAGGTTAGGTTTGCCCCAACTACTTACATCCCAAGGTTTATTGTAAAGAAAGCTACCGACCGTATTCTCAACGGTGCTGCCATTGGTGACCAGAGAGCCCCACTTAATGCCGAGTTTATTCGATACATTGCGTGAGACTTCTGCAATTCGAATACGGATGTTAACTTGCGTTGGCATCGTCACGACCAACTGGTTAATCAGCTCGTCACCATTCGAGTTTTGCTGGTTTTCAGAGTTACTCTCCGATGAATTACTGCTTTTTGAAGAGTCATTGTTATTGCTCTCTTGCGGAGCGACGATCGGAGACAAATACCCTTTCGCCACATTAACGATACTGTGCGCCATTACCGGAGTCGGCACAGACCCTTTAAGCCACAGCTTGCCACCGAGTGATTCAGAATTCACGGAAGCGTCAGGGAACTGGGCTTTGATTAGTTCATCCAATTCCTGAGTATCATGGACCACGCGAATTTTGTTGCTGTAAATCACTCGTTCCTGCTCATTAAGAACGGTGATCGTGGCAGTGCCAGCCTGCATACCAAACACCATGATTTTAGTGTTGGTCATAGGTTGATAGTCCGCGATGTGTGTATTGGAAATAAAAATCGACTTTGCCTTTTCTGACAGGCGAATCATTTTCGCTTCATTTATGTTCACTTCGAGGGCATTTGCCCATGTTGGAAGCGCAAAAAGCCAACCGGGAAGCAGCAACAAGCTCCACCAGCGCAGTAATGTGTTCATTGTTTCGTCCTGAAGTTGTTAGTTTTTGTCGCTGTTTGGTCGTAACTGAATCAGGTCTACGTCCGGAGCAATTAGTTTGCTTTCCGGATTCAGCTGAGTCGTTGTGATGGTATGGCTTTGCGGTAATGAAAAGTCTGTTTCACCCGAACCACGCAATGAAAGAGTCAAGCGGCCTAACTGGTTAGCAAGCACAATTTGTGTTGCCTGCTCTGGCGTCACTTCAAGTGATACAGAGCTGTTATCCGGTATTTTTGCCCCGTAGTCATGACGCTTTTCCTGGAACCCTTCAGATGATGAGAGATTATTGAAAGCAAGAATACGAACATTGGTTGCAATAGTGCTGACGTAAAGGCCTTCAACCACATTATCGTACTTCTTCAACTCGCTGACCTTAGAACCCAGCAGTAAAATATCGACTTTATCACCCGGTTGAACAAAGCCAGAATTGGCAGTCACCTGATCAACAGGCACCGATACCGCTCTATACCCAGCTCTGACTTTCAAGGCTAATGAAGCCCCACCCTGTGGTGGTATCAAGTCAGCCGCAGCGATAACTTGCCCTTGTTTAATTGCAATATGTGCAATACCACTCGCCAGGTTAATGGAAGTGATCTCATCTTCCGTCACGTAATCGACGTAATCAGAAAGCTGCTCCTCACTCAGAGATTGCCAACGAAACATATTGGGCGTGTAGACATCGCCGACACCGATATCCTGACCCGAAACCAGCACTCGCTGGAACACTTGTTCAGGTTGCTCTTTCGTCTGATGTTCTGAGTTATCTTGCCCAAGCAGCAACAATCCTATGCCTACGCTAGACAGTAAGATAGATAACATCATCAATCGCTTAGCCGTCATGATTATTCCTTCAGCCTTGTCGGTTTAGTTACCAGAATCCTGAGTTTGCTCCAGTGATTCGATCACTGTCTCGTAGGCACCCACAATGGCTTTGGTCAACTTGCCATCACTGCCTCCAACGAACGAAAGAAGAACAACAGACATTGCCGCTGCCAAAATTGCGTATTCAATCGCAGCTGCGCCACGTTGCTTATTTTTATTTAACATGAATAGACTCCTGAAAAAGAGAAGGTTCAGCCGCAATAAAAGGGCTGAAAGTTATTATTATTTTGAGATAAATCGGTATAGGTAATTTTTAAAGAACTCGTGAGAGCTTCTTTCTTTCCGTCCTTGCTCACCTGATTTTAAATCTAGATAATCGTAATAATTTGAAGTTGTTAGGTTGTTCAAATAAATGGAGACTGTGCCGCCGTAAGAGCCTTTTACTATGCTGTGTACGAATACAGTTTCATCTAGTGGCATCAAGCTTGATAGTTCATCGACAGATGGCAACCGCCAGTTGCTTAAGCCGCAAACTTTTTCAGAGTTTTGAAGGTTTAACCTTTCGCTGTAAAGTGCGTAATCAACTTGGCGAGCCCCCCCATCATTGGTATCAAACAACTGCCAGACTTCCCCAGTAGAATCATTTTTTGCACACGATGCCTGTTCTCTACTTTGCACAATATCGCCATTGTGCGCGAGATAGATCCAGTTAATCTGTTGGACCGTTTCACGGACTAAACGCGCTAACGTAACATCTTGATCTGAATAATGACTGTGTGAGAACCTTTCCGTCTCACCTATGTGCGTTTCAGTTGAATAGGTATAAGCCTTCTGCTTGTCCGCACTGTATTCAGCGTCTGACCAGTAGTAATATGTGGAAGTTTTCTGGCCTTGATTAGCGGGGTGATGAGGGAAAGCTTTAAGATCTAAAGTCGCCTCTTTACCTTCTAGCGTGGTAGCTGTCGCCAATCCTTTTAACTGAGGTAAGCTCGGCACCTGCCAGTCACTGAATCCGCAAAAAGAACGATTGTTTCTCGCTTCTAAGTAACCACCAGCACCTAGCAAGGTTTTTATGTCAGCGCCTGCTGCATTGAAAGAGACGTGGTCAACACCACCAATTTGGCCATCTTGTAGTAGAGTCCATGTTCTCTTTTTATCACCAGAACTCACATCCAATACACAACGCCAACCTTGAGCATATGTTGCACTTGCAGGCAAGAAACGACCAAGTAAATCTAATTTGGCAAACCGACCCAATACGGTCGCTTCTCCCTGACTGACAACATACCCAGCGTCATGCGCTCGATTTAATCCGTCTACAATTGCGACTTTCAGAGCCGAAATATCCTGAAGTGAAGAAGCGTGTGCAACTTCCTCTGTAAGAGGGGTAATTAACAAACCAAGTGTCTTAAAGCGATCCGGAAGAGCCGCTAAATTCGTGTCTAATAGTTGCTTCAAAATCGCAAGTGATTGGATTTCACTTTCCATTTGAGCGACTAAATCGCTCAATGCCAATGACGAAGAATGAATTTCACTGCCTAGACTTGCTGCCAATAAACGATCTTTTTCAGAAACAAGCTCACTATCTAGTGTATGTATTTTCGCTATTTGTTTGGCGGCTTCTAGAAGCTCTTTTGTTACGACTAAAGCATTTATGTTTTCACGAATGGTAGACAGCTTAGTCTCAAGGCTTTTTACGTTGACCAGGAAACTAATGCTCGCCGTATCAGTGTTGTAGCGCAGGAGGTTGGACTGTAGTTTAAAATCTTTTAACACTGATTCAAATTGCACTAATTGAGAACTTGATGGCATGACAGCCTTGTTCACAGTCTCCAGTTGATCTGAAACGTCAGTAAGTAATATTCGAGACGTTTTGGTTTGATTCTTGAGTGCAGTAAACCAGTTAGATAAAAAATTCTCAGACTCTGTCGTTAACGTATTTTGGTCAGATAATAGCTTTTCTGCACTAGCTAACTGAGTGATTGAGTCAGCGAGCAACCTATCGCTAGATATGGTTTCCCATTTTGCATAAGCATAGTTGAAAAGCATACCAGGCTCTTTTTCTATACCTTTTGCATAGGTCACGGGTACGCCGGACTTGTTGGCCCAAATGGACGGAGAAGCATCACTGATCATGTTGCCTCGCACTGTTGGAGGCAAAGAATCACTGTTTCTCTTCGACAGTAATGCAACTTCCTCAGCTGTAGGCAAAGTCCATTGGCTGATACCGCAGTTGTTTAGTTCAGATATCACGCTCATTACTTCAGCTGAAGTCGAGATAGAAACAGAAGTTGACCAAAAGATAGGTGTACCTTTACCTTCAGTATCATATTCAGCGATACATTTAACATTGCTACCTACCCAACCATTGTAATCCGCATAGCTTGGTACTTGCAGCATTGACACCATCGGAAGATACTGAATCGCAACAAACTTACCTTCCAAACTAGATGCCCAAAGAATCTCACTCGCCGGGTGTTCCAAACCTGGGAATACGCTCTTTTTAACACGCAGGCCGACGTTACTCTTCGCATAAGCCTGTGTACCGATAAACTGAGGAACCGATGTAACAGGTTTCCAGCTAGCACCTTGGTCGACCGTAAATTCATAATACTCAGGCTTATCAAAGGTGACGGCTTTATCAGCAATGGTGGTCGAGAGGAAGTTCCAAGAGATTAAGTTGGGGTACTTTGTGTTGGCTTGGTCACTCCCTACAACGATGTTTCCACCTGTCAGTGCAGGTAATTTTGGAAGCTCTGTAAAGGCAGTGTCATTACTGGCTTGTGCGCCTGCTGGCATGCCGTTTTCACTATTAGCACGAACGCGTACTTGAACATGACCGATACTTTTGGCGACATCGCCCACTACTACAGGCTTTTCTAGCACTGGAGCCCAATCAGTTCCCTGATTCATTGACCACTCATAGTCGGACAATGAGGTAAAGCCAGTGACAAAGGTCCAGTCCAATGTATCAGCAATGTCATCCACCACCACACCTGTTGGCGCTGCTGGCGCATCCGGTTGCTTTGTCAGAGCCTTGGTGTTTGACAAAGCGGAACTAGCAAGACGTCCTGTGACGGGATCGTACTTAACACGGACCTCTAAACTACCAACGGCATAAACTTTGTCTTCAAGTTGAAGAGGTTTGCTCTGAACGGTTGCCCAAGCTGCACCATCGACGCGATATTCATAATCACTATCCGAATTAAAACCATCGACCCAATCCCAATTGAACGTATTCAACGCATCATTAACCAGCCCATTCGTCGGCGCACTTGGCGTACTTGGAGTGACAGTGAATACCTTGTCTGAACACAAGTTTTCACCGACAGCATCATCGTCTGATGCTTTGATACGAACACAGACCTGTCCCACTTTGAATGCTTCATCAGGAATAGCCTGAGGTTTTGATGTTACAGGGCGATAGCTGATTCCACTATTAAGTGAGTATTCGTATTGCTCCACGTTCGGGTAACCGTCAACGTTCGTCCAGTTCAGAAGGTTGTCAGCATCGTTGATGACTGGAAGCGTCGGTGCAACAGGCTTGTTCAACACTTTGTTAAACGCGCTGCTCACCACCAGACTTTTACCAGCCGGGCGGCCATCAATCGGGTTCGCTTTCACTCTCAGTTGAATGGTGTTGGCTGGAATGTTTACATTGCCAATTTGGTAAGGGTTCGCTGACGCATCTTGCCATCCGCTGCCGAGATTGATTTCATAATCAGCGGCGTTACCGAAACCAGACACGTTTTCCCAAGCCAGGATATCTGAGTCATCATTCGCAGAGATTAAAACCGGAGCAACGGGCGCATCAGGAGTGACCGTCATCGCGGTCTCTGATTTCACCACCAGCCCAGCAGGACGACCTGAACTTTGGTCAGCTTTAACTCTGAGCTTTAAGTCTCCGACTGGAATCGCAATATCAGCGATGTTTTGTGGTTTGCTCACTACATCGTGCCAATTTTTGCCACCATCCAGTGTGTACTCATAGTGAGCGACGAGCCGAAAATCTGCCGAGTGTTGCCAGTCAAAGCTATTGTCAGCGTCATTGAGTGTCAAAGATGTCGGAGCGGCAGGTACAAGCGTCGCCGTGAACGCTTTAGTCGATAGAAGTGCCATGCCTGATGCCAAAGATCTCGCTGGCTTTGCCATGATACGTACCTGAACATCACCAACACTTCTTGCTGGAGCACCGACATTAATGGGCTTTGACGTTGCCGGTTGCCAACTTTGACCTCTATCTAACGAGAATTCGTAAGCGTTAACCTCTGTGAAACCCGGAACAAATTGCCAATCAAACGTGTCAGCCGCGTCATTGACGACCCCGCCGCGTGGTGCTCTCGGTCTGGTTAGAATTTTGTCGCCATCTAAGTCTTCTGGCTTAATTTTAAGATGCTCATAGTAATCAGAACCGATCTGAGCTAACGCTTCTTCCGTATTGCTCGCGCCATGAGATAACTGATCGGTACGAAGCTTTAGTTGCGCGGCGTCTAAATTCGCCAATCTTTGAATCGAGCCTTTTCTCGCCACTTCCTGACTGACACCGTCATTGACGGAGCTTTCCTGAGCAGACTGCAAGACTCGGGTAATCCCTCGTGCCAGCATGTGTATCTCTCGACTTTCCTGAGAAGTATCTGCCGCATAGTCTGACTTAAGCACATCGGCGGAAACACTTAGCTCGCTAGCAAGGCTTTCTGCAGCTTCATCAAACGTTGCCCCAGAACTTGTTGCTAGGCTGGCAACCATCGACGTCATAGGGCTGATGATGCTCGGTTGTGATGATGGCGTTTCCAGAGTGAAGCCCTGAGTGACAGCTTGATTTGGGTTGTCCATGTCAACCGTCACATTGGCAATGGCTTCTACCAGCAACTTGTAATTTTCGACGTTGCCTTCAAAAGGCAATGTGTACTGACCCGACTTGTCCGTCTGAACCGTTGTACCATCTCCACTATCACAGACCGCATTGTTGTTTTTATCCAGACAAACATTCGCTTTGTAAAGATAACCATCGAGTACCACACCAGATAATACTGAGCCAGAGTTGCCTGTTGCAGGCGTCTCATTTGAAGTCAGTTTTGGGTCAGATTCATTTCCTCCGCCACAACCGAAAAGTGCAACGGAAATAGCCCCGACACTGAGCTTTTTGGTCAGCATTTTCACCGCTGGATACTCCTTAAATTTGTAGGTCTAATCAAAATTCCGGCGGCGATATTAATTTAAATGATATTTATTATCAATATCATTTGATCTTTTATTTCACATGGTGATTAAATAATAGAGATAAATGCTAGGTCTGATATTAATTAACAAGATTATTGGTTTAACATGCTTAAGAATACAACAATATGCAGTGTAGCCCTTGCTGTGTCTAGTGCTATAGCTCTATCCGCATGCGGTGGTGGCGGAGAATCTGGAAGTTCATCATCGGCGGCAACAGCCAGCACGTACAGCTACCAAAGTATGGCATCCTGTGCAGATACTGACCTTGATGGCAGTTGTAGTAACTATGAAAAACAAGTGGCGGTTACGAGCGGCTATTCAAGAATGATCGATGCCAATGGGGCAATACTTACCTCTCCCGCTGAATTGAGCATCATCTCTCCCTTCACGACTCTGCTCCACAGTGAGATGCTATACAACCCATCGACGAGTGGCAGTGTCGAAAAATCAAAGGTTTACCTTCAGTCTGTGCTTGGCCAGCACGTAGGTGTCGACTTCACATCGGTGGACGTCAGCCATGGCCCTCAACAAGCGACAAATCTTCTGATGGCATCGCTGGAACAAGCTCAGACCCAGGGCTCAAGCAGTTCGCCAATGGTGAATATAGCCCAAGCTCTTGATGCAATGATTGAACACAAGACGCTTGATCTTTCCGCAATAGATCTAGCAGCTCAAACATCACGCCATGTCAGTTTTGATGGTTCACTGTTAATTCATGGGTCACAAAGTGATGCTGGCTTGGCCGCTATGAAATCGATCGCCCTTAACCCTGCCAATAGCAGAATAATCTACGTTGATGCACGCGATAATGTCCGAGAGCTGGATACGGCCACAAAACAATCGGTTGCAGTCGGTGCTTCAAGTTCATCATTTAGCTCTCGTAGTATCTCTTCGTATGATGACGACGATGAAGATGAGCATGACGATGATGACCATTATGGCGGAAATGCTAACAAACTTCCTGGATATCAACAGGATACCTCCAACACGCTCAAGGAAGTGGTTCCCGCGCTCAACAGTGTTCAGTCATACAAATTGTACGAACCTAATGGCGTACGAAACCAGAGCTTCGTCTGCAATACGACAGGGGGTAACGGCATATTCCTGACCAGCCTGCAGGACAAGACGGGCAACCCGAATACCAACGTTGCGGTCAGAACAGCAACGCGGAAATTGCAAATCGATGCGTACGGAGGTGCCTCAGGAAGTGAGCTCCCTGTGACTCCACCACCTGCTCAACCAACCGTTCCGCTATCTGCGTCTTCCTGCTACAACGATAACTTTGAGTGGATGCACCCTCTCTATCAGCAAGGTACGATGATTGCTAAGTTGGATGACGGATTAAATGCAAACGGGGATCAGCTACGCCGCTTAGACGCCACCACGCTCAGTATGGAGTCCATTACTTACACGTTAGATTCTGATGAGAAAACCATTATCTTCTCCAAAGATGATAATGAAATTCTGATTATCTCGGATAATCGTCAATCTGCACCTAAGCTAGTTGAAACCAAGACTTTAACCGAACGGTTAGCTTTGAATATCACCGACGTCTTAAATGCCAGCTTCGCTTCTGGCGGTCAAATAGTGATGGCACTGGCATCGGAAAACAAAATCATTTGGACAGATAAAGCGCCTAATACTCAGCAACTTGGCTCTGTTAATCTCGACGGTCAGGTCAAGCTGATGGACTCATCTCCCAACGGCGCGTTCACCGTTGCCATCACTGCCACCAGCGTCTACTTGCTCGACAATGTTAAGCGAGAAATCGCTAAGCAAATCAGCTTTGACGCAAGCCAGACAACGAATCTGTTTGTCCAAAACGACAAAGCGATAGCCATTAACAAAAATGGAGTAGATTACTTCCAGTTCGCCAACATCTCAGGGCCTAAGCTAAAAGTTGCTTCTCAATTAGTAACCAAGGAGCTGCTTGAGAGCTGGGAAAAAACCTCGACCTCTCACTGGAACTCAACCAGCTTAGGTTATGTGCTGACTCAAACAGGAACATCGGCAAGTTCAGCGCAGGCGTTTAATGATGTCACGTTGAACTGGAGCCCTTCAACAGCGACACAGGCTAGCCAGATTACCGGAGTCTACATAAACGGCACAAACCGTGGTGACAGAGTGCAACTATACAAAGCGCTTTAGCCCTAAGGGAGGCCAAGCCTCCCTTTATTTTGTGAGTACAAAATGAAGCGACCTGGTGCCTTTCAGCGCTGCTCTCTATACATGCGACAGGCTTGTTCAAAGTTATTCAGTGAATAAAATATCACCTAAGTCCTAGTAGCTAAAACCACTTTAAATTCAGTTACTTTTCCAGCTTTACGAAGCATTTGTAGCTCGTTAGTATTGGCGTTCAACGTTGAACTAGGAATCATAAGCGAATACTGCAAAATACAAGGTTTAAAACCCTCACCCCGTATCATGAATTACATCGATCAAATGAATCACATTACGGACATGTCAACGGTGTTTGAACGTATCATGAATCAGCAATAACCATTGATAGCATTAAAGGCTTCTCTGGAAACATCCGGTGAAGAAAGAAAGTTTTGGGAGTGCATTTACAATGCGTTATAAAACTATGGCCTTAGGCTTGTTGTTTTGCAGCCTTTCGGCACAAGCAGCGAGTCTTGATCCTTGGGCAGAACAGCTCGAGCAAGAAATGCATGCCAAATATACCGTTCTTAATGAACGCGTTTCAGCGTGTAAGGCCATGCGCAAAAGCTTTGATTATGCCAAGCCATTAAATGAAGGTTGGTTTAAGACTCTTGATACCACTGAGCAACAAAAAGTTATTCAGTTTGGATTCGCAAACGCCTCACAGCAATGCTCAGCGAAAGAGCGCGAAGCTTATGCAGGTTCTATGCTCGATTACGTCGCTTACACCGGAGACAAGAAGCCTCTCAATGAATGGCTTGAAGCACATCAATCGTCCTTGCTCAGCCGCTCGCCAATGCTCGATTACTGGCGTGATGTCAAAACTTTGTTTCGTCTGACGTAAAATATTGCGTTTGTTATTAAATCGGATTACAACAAGAAACATCACTTTATCTACCAGTGGATGACACTTTGAAACTCATTGAACTTCGTGAATACAAGATCAAACCCGGCATGACTCAACAATGGCTAGACTGGATGCACGAGGAAATTCTTCCGTATCAGATCTCTAAAGGCATGAAAGTACTCAATACCTATATTCACAAGGGTGAAGACGGAGAAGATTACTTTATCTGGTTACGCGAATTTGACGATGAAGCATCACGCGAAAAAATCTACGCGGAAACGTACAACGAGTGGTGGATCAACGAAATTCGCCCACGGGTATTTGAGCATATCGACCAAGACTCCGTCACAGTACGTGTATTGACCCCTTCGGGCATCTGATCACGAATTGAACGCATTAAAAAGGCCATCCATCAGGATGGCCTACATGTATCAGTTTAAAAGTGCTCAACCTTAAACAAAGACAGTTTTGTAAGCTTCCGCCAACCCTTCAATCAGCATCTGAGTACCAATTACCGCTAAAATCAACCCCATCATTTTAGTCACCACGTTCAGCGCACTTGGGCCAACGGCTTTCACCAGCTTGTTGCCAAACAAGAAAAGAACGTAAGTGATGACGCACAATACCCCGAACGCGACGATAGTAATGATCGTCTGGTCAAAGCCACCTGTCGTGGCAAAGTTCATTGCTGTGGCGATCGTACCTGGGCCAGCAAGAATAGGCATTGCAAGCGGAGAAACCGCAACACTCAAAGCCGCTTGCTGCTGCTCTGGAGAATAGGCTTTTTCCTTGGTTTTATGATGAGTGGAATTGCCTTGCAGCATATGAAAACCAATCAGGAACACTAGGATTCCCCCCGTGATGCGCAGCGCGTACAACGTGATGCCAAACAAATCAAAAATCAGTTTCCCTGAAATGGCAAACACTGAAACAATCACAAAAGCAAAGAAAACCGAACGAAAAGCAATCGATTTTACCGTCTGTCGATCATCATCGCTGGTCAGGCCAAGAAAAATAGGAATGTTGGCAATCGGGTTCATGATGGCGAAAAAACCCATAAACACAGTAACAGCATGCACGACTAATTCTTTCATAAGTCCTTCTTATTCTATAAATTTTCGATTTCAGTATAGAAGGAGACCATAACTGTGAAACAGAAAAGTGACAACTAAGTGATCTCTGACTCGACATTTCCACGCATACTCGATATGTTGCACAAGCAATTTATACCAAGAACAAAGGACTCAGCCATGACACCGACGATAGACACTATCCTGTCTCACCGTTCGATCCGTAAATTTACCGATCAGGCCATCGATTCATCTCAGCTCAACACCATTATTCAGTCTGGCCTTGCAGCTTCGTCTTCCAGCATGTTGCAAGTTGTGTCGATCATCCGCGTCACGGATAAAGAAAAGCGCAAGGCGTTAGCGCATCTAGCAGGCGATCAGCCTTACGTTGAGAGCGCGGCAGAGTTTCTTGTATTTTGTATTGATTATCAAAGACATTTTGAAATTAACCCGCAGGTAAAACCTGAATTTACTGAGTTGACACTGATCGGGGCAGTAGATTGCGGCATCATGGCGCAAAATTGCCTAGTGGCAGCCGAATCACTCGGGTTGGGCGGTGTTTACATTGGCGGTTTGAGAAGCTGTGCTGAGGAAGTTGACCAGTTACTGAATCTGCCAGCCAACAGCGCGGTATTGTTTGGGCTGTGTTTGGGTCATCCAGATCAAAACCCTGAAATCAAACCACGCCTGCCTGCACACGTCATTGTGCATGAAAACGAGTATCAGACTCTGAATCTAGACGATATTCGCGAGTACGATGAAACAATGCAGACCTACTACGCAGGTCGTAGCAGCAACCAGAAACAAAGCACTTGGTCTGAGCAAGTCACAGGCAAACTCGCTGGCGAGTCCCGTCCGCACATCAAAGGTTACCTAAACAGTAAGGGCCTAGCCAAAAAGTAACACCTCACAGGCTCAGGCATGGGCCTGAATGCGTGGTAAAAAGAGCAGCACTGCCAATCATGTTCGTGGGGGTTTTAGGAGCATGTTTGCCTGCCAGTGCTGCTGTCTTTAGCCACTTACCAGTGGCAAAGTTGTATCAAGGCCAGAATCGCTGAACGTTCCAACCAAGAATCGGTTTTTTCCAATCTCTCGTGATAGTACGAGACCAGACACTTCTGCTTACTGTAACTCATCTTGCTTCTCTCTCTGTATCCTGTGTTGACCTGATTATTATTCCTCTATAATAGGAACAGAAAAACCGAGAGATTTATTCTATATATTTCCCTATTAGTTCCCCAATTGGGTTTAATCAATCAAATGACGCCCAAAATAGGTAAAATAGGGAAATTAAAAATTAGCATTGTGCTTGTTTTTTCGATCTGAGGGACCGATGTCAGACTTAAACTTACTGCGTTACTATTCCCGACTAGAACCACTAGGTGTTGGCGAAGAAATCAAAACGTCTCTGCCGCAGGTGGCTGAACTCTTGTTTACCAGCCCTCGTCATGCGAGAAATTTGCTCAACCAGATGCAGCAACTTGAATGGTTGGAATGGTCACCTAAGGTAGGCAGGAACCAACGTTCCGGTTTGCTGCTCAACCTTCCGCTGGATGAACTGAAATCTCAGCTGGCTGCCAAACGTATTCTGGAAGGGAAGTACGAGAAAGCACTGAGCATTCTCGATGATGATGAAACTGCATTTGGCCGCTTGCTACAAAGCACATCGGGTGCATCACTCAGAGAGGGATTACTTCATATTCAGTTGACCTATAAACGTCCTTTTGAACGCTTAGTGCCTCATCAATTGCAGCGTTCCAGTGAGCGATACTTACTGCGCCAGATTTATTGCTGCTTGGTAAGCAGTGACTCCGAAGGCAATTTAGAACCTCAACTCGCACATCATTGGCAATACGATGAGACTCACTATCAATGGACGTTTTATCTCAGGCCTGCCCTCACATTTCACAATGGCGCAGCGATAGACGCAGACAGTATTGTCAGCCTGTTTGCCAAACTCTCCACTCTAGCCAACTATCAGAGTGAACTCTCTCATCTAGTCAGCGTGACGTCTCCGATGGCGAACAAGGTCGTGTTCCAGCTTTCAGAACCCGACCAAGGTTTTGGCGGCCTTATCTCTGGCGTGAAGTATGCGATTCAACCAACCAGTCAAGTCAACAATGCCCACAGTTACGCGGTGACTGGTTCTGGCCCTTTTCAGGTAAGTGAACATTCACAAACTCGCCTTTGTCTGGAAGCCTTCGAGCGCTACTATGGCTGCCGCGCATTAACCGATCAAGTCACTATCTGGAAGCTTGATGAGAGTGAATTGGCCAACAAACAGATTCAGACTAACCAACCCGGCGCTCAGGAAAGCAGCGAGTGCAATTATTACCTCTCTCATGCGGTGGACGTGAAAGTACGCAATGATACTCAGCAATCTCGTATTGAAGATGGCTGTATGTTCATACTGTTCAACCAGATTGCCTCCACCACTCTTAATGATGCTCAGCGGCGCTACCTGTCTTCACATTTAAGCCCATCTCGTGTTTTTGAACAGCTCAAATCGAGTCAGACACTGTTTGGCTGCGAAATCGCGCAGAACATGCTGCCGATGTGGCATCCAGTCATTCGCCCAGAGGCGTCCAGTATAGAATTACCAAAGCAACTCGATATTGCCGTTTATGATTACACTGTGCTGAGAAATTGCGCGTTTGCTGTCAAAGCGATATTGGCGAAACTGGGCGTAAAAGTTGAGGTTAATACCTATTCTTATCGAGAGCTCAATGAGCTTGCCCAAAATCAACAGCTCAACGAGTCCATGATCATCACTAATATCAATCTGGATGATAACCGACACGCTTCCGCGTTCAACAGCCTGTATCACAACCCGGTTCTGCAAAGCTGCATTGGTGAAGAATCTAAACAATGGCTCACTCAATCACTCACAACACTTCGAACGCAAACTCCTTTAAATCAATACCTTGATGCTCTGGAACCGATCGCTTCAGCCCTGATTAATCAGTACTGGCTAACACCACTTTTCCATCATCGCCAGACACTGCGTTTCCACGGTGTACTCAAAGATGTAGAGCTGACCAATTGGGGTTGGCCTGACATAAGAAATGTTTGGTCGACGGATTAAACAAAATTCGTTTGTACTCTTATGTTTAGCACTCTAAGGGAATGTTTTAGAAAAACATTCCCTTTTGCTTTAAAAATCGACCTTTTGCAGCCAAAACCAATATCTCACTTCTAAAAACTAATAAAATAATAATTTGAACACTAAATAAATATTTATTACTCTGTGCTTGTATACTTCAGAAAGGATTTCGAAATGAAATACACAACTGCAGCGTTAGCCTTAATCGCCGCTAACGCAGCCTTTACCTCTCAAGCTGTTGCAAGTGAATGTGGCAAGGTGACCATCGCTGATATGAACTGGAACTCTGCCAGTCTGATCGCCAACATCGACCGCTTCATTTTGGAACACGGTTACGATTGTGAAGCCGAGTTAATTCCTGGTGATACCATGCCAACCGGCACATCTATGATTGAGAAAGGTCAACCAGATGTCGCTCCTGAGCTATGGAGTAACAGCCTGAAAGATGCACTCGATAAAGGTGTAGAGGAGAAGCGACTCCGCTATGCAGGGCGATCACTAGTTGATGGTGGTGAAGAAGGGTTTTGGGTTCCGTCCTATCTGGTCAAACAATATCCTGAAATGAAGACCATTGATGGTGTTATCAAGCACGCCAACTTGTTTGAACATCCTGAAGATCCAGAGAAATCTGCATTCTACAGCTGCCCAGCGGGTTGGAACTGTCAAATTAGTGCAGGTAACCTGTTTAAAGCACTAAAACTTGATAATTCAGGTTTCGTTATCGTCGATCCGGGCTCAAGTGCGGGCCTCTCAGGTGCAATTGCAAAAGCTTACGAGCGAGAAGAGCCATGGTTTGGTTACTACTGGGCTCCAACTGCTGTGTTAGGTAAATACGACATGGTCAAAGTCGATTTTGGCAGCGGCGTCGATGAAAAAGAATTCATCGCCTGTACCACGAATGCAGACTGTGAAGCGCCTAAAGCCACTATGTACCCACCATCACCTGTACACACAATTACAACTGAAGCATTCGCGACTCGAGCGCCAGATGCTTATCAATACTTTACCAAACGTGGTTTCACTAACGCTGATATGAACCAACTGCTTGCGTGGATGGAAGACAATCAAGCGGATGGTGAAGAAACCATGTACTACTTCTTAGAAGATTACCCACAAATCTGGACCAAGTGGGTTTCTCAAGACGTAGCAAACAAAGTAAAAAGCGCGCTTTAACAAACGTTAGGCGCGTATGAAGTACTCCAAAGCCAGCACTGTCTGGCTTTGGTTTTAAAAGGAATTAAATGATGTCTGCAGAAAACTGGTTTAACAGCTTTCCTGAAATGGAACGCTCTGATTTAAGAGCTATCCGAAAAAGCCTCGATGGCGCTTACCGAGAGTTCTCCCGAGAATACGGAGAATTTATTGAATCCCTCTTTGACCCACTACTCTCATTTCTCATCTGGTTTGAGAAGCTTCTTCTTTCGACGCCTTGGGTCATTGTACTTGCTATCTGTACTGGTCTCGTTTTTCTCGCCAGTCGCTCATGGAAACTGACTTTAGGCTGTTTTGTCTCTTTGATCTTCATCGGATACTTCGGTATGTGGGAAGACACCATGCGCACCCTAAGCATCATTACCGTCTGTACCATGCTCTCCATCGCACTCGGAATACCGATTGGTATTGCAATGGCGCGTTCTGACCGCATTCAATCCGCTGTGACTCCTATGTTGGATATCATGCAGACCATGCCTGCGTTCGTCTACTTGATACCTGTAGTGATGCTGCTGGGCATAGGTAAGATTCCGGGCCTGATTGCAGTTGTAATTTACGCTATTCCACCAGTCATTCGTCTAACCAACCTCGGTATCCGTCTGGTCGATAAAGAAGTGCTGGAAGCGGCCACCGCTTTTGGTGCCAGCGCCAAACAGAGACTATGGGGAGTCCAGCTTCCGCTTGCTATGCCAACCATCATGGCTGGAATTAACCAAACTATCATGATGTCTCTATCTATGGTGGTTATCGCGTCGATGATCGGTGTGAAAGGTTTGGGCCAGCCTGTACTTAAATCTATTACCAACCAATACTTTACTTTAGGTCTACTTAACGGATTTGCCATTGTAGCCTTAGCCATTTTGTTTGACCGAGCATCTCAAGCCTACGCAAAACGTACTCAAGCTCACTTAGGAGACATGAAGCATGACTAAACCTCTTATTGAAATTAGTGGCTTGTATAAAGTATTCGGGCGCAAACCTAAGTCTGTGATGGAACGTGTCAAAGCCGGTGAAAGCAAAGACAAAGTGCTTGCAGATACTGGTCACACGGTCGGCCTCAAAGATATCAACTTGCAGATCAACAAAGGTGAGATCTTCGTTATCATGGGCCTTTCTGGCTCAGGTAAATCGACATTAATACGTCACTTTAACCGCCTTATCGACCCAACAGAAGGACAAATTCTGGTCGAAGGCACAGACGTGATGCAGCTCAATCAGAAAGAACTGGAAGAGTTTCGTCGTCATAAAATGTCGATGGTTTTTCAGCGCTTCGGCTTGTTGCCACACAGAACAGTAGTGGAAAATGTTTCCTACGGCCTTGAAGTTCAAGGGGTTGAGAAAGCTCAAAGACAAAGCAAAGCCGAACAATGGTTGGAAACCGTTGGGTTGAAAGGGTATGAGAATCAATATCCAGCTCAACTGTCTGGCGGTCAGCAGCAACGAGTTGGTCTCGCACGGGCTCTATGTACGGATGCAGAAATCTTATTGATGGATGAAGCCTTTTCTGCACTCGATCCTTTGATCCGCAGCGAAATGCAAGATCAGCTGATTGAGTTACAAGAGAAACTTCACAAGACCATCGTATTCATCACTCACGATCTCGATGAAGCACTTCGTCTCGGTGATCGCATCGCCATTCTAAAAGACGGCTTATTGGTTCAGCAGGGTACACCTGACGAAATCCTACTTCACCCAGCCGATGAATACGTTGAAGCTTTCGTCAAAGACGTGAACCGCGCGCGAGCATTAACTGTAGAGACAGTGATGCAACCACCAGCGTATCGTATCTCAGCAACCAACATCCAAGAAGCGATCAAACAAATGAAAGGCATCAGGCAGGACTATGCTTACCATGTCACGGATGAGGGTTATCAAGGCGTTGTCACCAAAGAAAGCCTACTGGATGCAGCGAAAGACACTTCCAGTGAAGAGTTTAACGAAGGGATTTACGAAGAGGTCCCTTCCATTTCTCCAGATGCTGCTATCGAAGAAGTACTGATGGACAGCATCTCTTGTGATTACTCACTACCAGTTGTTGATGATGAAGGTAATTTGCAAGGCGAGTTGGAACGAAGTGCCGTTGCAGAGATTTTCTCAGATCAAGTGGAGGAAGATTCCCCAGCCCCAAAGTTGGATAAAGTCTCCTAGGCTCAACGAGAGCCAAGCTGGCTCTGCAAGCACGAAGCAAGAACCCCGTACTATTGTGGTATGGGGTTTTGTATGAATAGCCGCCCTTTCTAACACTCCTCCTTACCACAGCAAACTATCAATCCATCTCGGCTAACTTTTCGCCATTGCTTCAAACTTTGAACATAATCACGCAGTTGCATTTGAAATCAAAAAATTAGTCCGTATTGTGTATGGGAAAGTCAAAAATACTGTATGGATAAACAGGTGTTAGCCAATAAATTTCAAGTCCACTATTACTTCAACGACGATTCTCACTCGATAGATGCACTGGTGCGACACCAGTGCGAAGCTGAGATCATCGCCATACTTTTTGAAGTTGCCACCACAATTGATGAGAACATTCAGATAGAAAGCGAAGCACATCAGGAAGGCGGTCTGCGTGACATCTGGAAAGTCGCCAACGCGAACGCTGGTATCCTTTCCGTAATTGTTGGCATTGCCTCGCTGGCTATCCCCCTTCTTCCAAAATCAGACTCCGAGCTTGAACGTTTACAAAAAGAAGAACTGCGTTTGAGCATTGAGGAACGTAAGCTGAGAATTGAAAAGCTAAAAGCGGAAGTAAAGTCTGAACGTGTCAACCCAGAAACGGTGTCAAAGGTTGCTGAAGTTGTTAACGAAAATTATAAGGTCATCACCCGACGTTCCAACCTGTTTAAGTATCTTAGTGCATACCCTAAAGTCACCAAAATTGGCATCAATGGACTCACCAAATCCGGCTCTGATGCGATGCCCGAGTCACACATCAGCAGGGCCGTTTTCAAAAAATTTGTCTTACCTTCTCACCGGCTGCCAATTCAAACCATCGACGATGCAGTCATAGAAATAGTTTCGCCAGTATTAAGGCAGGGCAACTATAGATGGAAAGGCATCTGGCAAGGACAAAACATCAGCTTTACGATGAAAGATATCAGCTTCAAACAAGATGTTCTGAGCAAACAAATCAGCTTCCAACATGGCTCTTCTATCCGCTGCGTCATGAATATTCGCTCGAAGCTAGACCACATTGGTGAAATCGTGATCACCAGCTTTTCCGTGGAGACGGTTCTTGAACATGGTCATGGCGTAGGCTCTCATGAAACTCCGCAGGGTAGCGCCTATCATCATCGACGAAGTTTAGAGGCCGCTCAGGGCGATCTGTTTGAAACCTCTTAAGAGCTGAGATAACTCAGCCTTTACCCACCGAAGGCTTTTCTCTCCCAAAATGTGCTCTAGAAAATCAAACACATTTTCGTCTTCAATCACTGCTTAAGGCTACGTTAATCCCCATATTCACAGCGATTTGACCGCTATCTCCCAAAAACTGAACTGTATGTATACACATATTGAATTTATAAAATTAGAATCAAAACTATTCAGTCTAGTGGTAAGGAATAATAATGATTGAACACTTAGAGTCAGGTATCCGAGAATTGGTTGAAGGGTTCATCGCAGCCGGAAAGCCTTGTCCTTCTGAGCAACCCATTGAAGCGAGACGTGCTGGTTATCAATCAACAGTTGAGTTGGCAGGCAAAGGCCCTGAGATGGCGCAGGTGTATATCGATATCGTTGACGGGATTACGCTCAAAATTTTCAGACCCAGCAACGCTTCTCACTTGCCGATAACGATTTACTTTCACGGAGGTTGCTTTATCAGTGGAGGCTTTGACACCCATGAACAGCAGTTGCGTCAACTCGCGGCTGAATCTAACAATGTGGTGATCAGCGTTCAATACCGATTGGCGCCAGAGCACACTTATCCTGCCGCTCACGATGATGCCTACAATGCCGTTGTCGCAATCCGAAAAATTGGCTCGAAATATGGTGGTGATACCGAACGTATCTCCTTGGTAGGCGATAGTGCCGGCGGCCATCTCGCGTTAGTGACAGCAATGCGCCTTAAGCAAAGACAAGACTGGCTACCTGAGCGCCAGATTCTCATTTACCCAATGCTTGATCCGCACGGTTCATCGGCCAGTTACAAAGTTAATGCAACCGACTACATCATTACCGACAAAATGCTGCTGTCTGGCTTTGATATGTATCTTGGTGATAAAAGTCCAGAGCACATTGATGCAAACCCTGAACTCAACCCGCTGTTATGTGGTGACTTTCGAGGTTTACCTCCAACTTCTATTATCACAGCAGAATTTGATCCATTAAGAGACGAAGGTGAGCTGCTTTACCGTCAGCTGTTGAAGCATGGTGTAGAAGCGCATTGTGAACGATATTTAGGTGTCATACATGGTTTTTATCAACTTTCTGCTGTCAGTCAATCAGCAGTACGTTGTATTAGTCGTATTGCCGCCGAGCTGGCTAGCTCGACTCCAAGTACATTAACCAGAGGCCACTGACATGATTGAATTGGATTACCTGGTTCAAGTCACTAAGCTACCGAGCGATCTACAGAGTGCTTCTGGGGATGTGAATCACCATCTGTACGACACCTATGAAATTTATCAACGTGTCATCGATTCTAACTTGCTGTGGCGAGTCTGGTTAATTGACGAATACGATCAGGTGTGGCTTGAAGTTAATTTCATCAACTCTGACGGTGAGGCAGAGTTTCACACCATTATGATCGATGAAGGCACCTACCACAAAGTGGACTTTGATCGTTACCAAGCGCTAGATAAGCTTGAGTAGATGTACCGAAACCAGTAAATGATAAGAACAAAAACGCATCACCGACTGGGTGATGCGTTTTTATTTTTCCTTTGTTTACGAACGTTTAATGATATCGAGTACCCGGAAAGCCTTGATGCAACCCTGTCGATATCACTTCATAGCGATCAGCGCTGAAGTTAGGAAACGGATCGAATACGGCTCTCGGTAAACGAGGAAGCTGGACTAAATATCCCTTCGGAGCGGCCAGAAAGCCAACGTCAATGCCGATTTTCTTTAGCTCTGTTTCAAGCTTCGATAAATAAAACCCTCCACCAACGTTACATGACTGCACCTTTAGTACACCAACCTGTCGAAGACCCAACTCGAAAAGCTTTCTTGCCAATCCTGTCGGTGTCAGTGATGTTTCAATACCACTTTGATTCATACAAACTGGGCCATAAGGATTACCGTGAGCAACCACATCCAAACGATGATTGAACGTCAAAGATGACAGTTGATCGGATTGCGCGTGAGGGAACAAGTTATTGAGGTGGCGAGAGCTTACGTCACCGTCACTATACAAATTCCCTTGAGGGATACCATAGCGACTCTTAACGTTCTCTCCAAAATGTCGAAACAGTGACGCCGGCTCTCCTTTCCCAAGTAGTAGTACATGACGATATTCACCCGAGGAGACCCAATTGTTGAGGCTGGTAGCGGTTTGATTCAGCAACCACCCCGTGGCTCCGGCTCGGGTTACCTTATGCACGCCGAAAGAACCAGCTCCTTCAAACAAAGCATACTCGTTACTTGAAGGGAAGCGTCGAACTCGTTGCCAAGCTCCTTGTATATTCGCGACAAAATCAGCGCCTTCTGCAGCCCCTTCACCTAAGTAGTAATGCAACCCTGGCTCCACTTGTTGCCCAATGAGTGTTGAGTCAACGACCTTACTCACCTGTAAAGCGCCACTTTGTGTCATCTGTTCGCCCAATACCGCTGTTTCTTCTGTGGCAAGTTCAACAACTTCGCTCGTATAGACGGCATCAGCCACTCTCGCTCCATTAAACATCGTCCTTGAAAACAGTAGCCCTTGCGCGATTTCTCCCAACGCTAACTCGCCAACCACCTCAGGAGCAATTAGCGTCACTATCGTGATCGCAGCTAGCGAAGGAAAGCTCCAACGACTATGATGCGGTTGTTGTTTTATTTGACGAACATCGTTAACCAAAGCTTCGCCGACCATAGAGTAACCATATTTTGAGCCAGGTAGATTCTCAATATGTTGATACCAATCCTGTAGGTTTTCCCTATTTGCCTCTCTTAGCGATGGCCAGCGGGCCAAAAGTGTCGTTTGCAACATAGCTCCAACTCGAGCATAGGGATGTGAACCATTTTGATACTGCGAAAAGTCGTCATAGACAGGCTTCCAGTCAGTTGCCGATTGCTTAAGTTCAGCCAATAACACCTCTTCTAAGCGATCTTTGAATGCTCCTCCTCCTGAGAAACCTGAAATCAAAAATTGACGTATTGAGTCTGCATAACGACTACCCGTTTGCTGTGCTAGCTTTTGGAGCAGTTGAGATTCTCCATACTTTTCTAAACTTATGTTCAACGCTATCGAGTATATGGCCAAACCAGGAAGATCATTTTGATAATAACGTTGCAGATACAGTGCTTCATCTTCCGCTGAAGGGGAAGCAAGCTCTAGCTCTCGTGACAAGTTGTCCAGAAAAGTCTGCTTCATATACTCTGCTGGAAACAGCTCATAATGAGGCAAATCGTGAGCCTGTGACATAACGAATAACGTAGCTGACTCATTAATGATGGCGACATCTAATGAAGAGAGACCTTCTGTACTAAAATTTTGGTTGGCAGATTCCTTCAGCCGCGTAAAAAACAAGTCTGGCATATAGGTAATGCCGTGCTTCTTTTTCACCACATTGAGCGCGTCGACTGCACTGAGTGAATGCTCCTGAGATTGCCAGTCCACCCACTGACTGACCTTATCCCTCATCGCTTTATGATGTTCGTATTGATTGTACACAGAGGAAGTCGCGCTCGTGGGTAAACTTAGCCCAAGCGCTAAAATAGACAACAGTATTTTTTTCACAATTTTATATTCTGTAGTGTATTGAAAAAGGGCACAATCTGATGAGTAGTGCCCTAAATGAGGTAAGAACTTCAGTTCGTCATGAATCTAGGGATTAGCGATTGAAGTCGACTGGATTTGCCACTTCTAAACGAGTTAGAACATGATCAGGAAGGTTATTAAAGAAGGCATTAAGGTCAAGCTCAAACGGGCTGTTTGCTCCCGAGCGGCACATGATTAAATCGTCACCCATTATGGCCAGTTTAGGTGTAACTCCATCCCATATCAGCTTAGCGGTAAGGTTTAAATCACTGATATTAATGCCACAGTCGTAAGTTCTAGACCTCAGAACCCCATCTTCAACTGTGTAGCCGCCTAACAGAGCGATCGGGTGCTGAGATTTCGGAAAGACAATAGGTGCATCTGGAACTGAAGAAGAAGCTTCAGGAAAGGTAATGGTTTCAGTAGCTGAAACGCAGGTTGCAGCAAGTAGGGCCACTAAGCCAATGACGTTGTTAGTTTTCAATTTTAATTCTCCAAATATTTATAGCGGGAACAATCCCAATGAGAATGTATATCACTAACAAACAGCCATTCAATCCGCATAAAGCTACGATTACTGTAGGAAATAGCCGTTTTATCTTTTTATGCACTCAATGAATAAAAATAAATATAAAACAACATCTTAAATATACAAACTTCATATTAACCATCTCCTAGGCATACCTAAAAAAGCGTCACAAGACTAAGAACACTAAGAAGCCACCAAATTCAAGCCCCAAAAAAACAATTTTAATCAAATAGTTAAAGTAACAAATCCAACATTAAACAAGGGAGCAGCAATAGGCCAAAGCACCACATCTATGTATTAAAGTCAGCAAAAATTAAATGGTTGATATCTCACATCAAAAAAGGAAAATGTTTATACAATAGAGTCTTGATCAAGTTTTGTTCACCCAAAAACCCAAGGAATCGTTTTGATAGATACCGCAATCAACAAAGAGGGCTGTGAGATTCAATGGCCCGCTTTACTTAAGTTCGAAGGTGATAACGAACTCATTTTCCTCGCTTCACAAGATATGCTTTTTCGAGAATTAGAATCACTGATACTCGACACCAACGATTTGGTCATCGATTCTGGAGGGAGGTGTTTCCAACTGGAATCAGACTCTGAAAAAATCGGGTTAAACATGATGCCAAAAACATACGACTTGACCGAAATAACCGAACTAATTCAGGCACATGAATTCAGCAAAGCTCAAGTTTGTATTATAAAGATTCAATTTGATTCCATTCACACCGCGATCGATTCATTACGCGATCAATAAAAGATCAACATTTGTTCACGCCGGACGTTCGCGCTTACAATACGCTTCTCTCCTATAGCGGATTCGCTGCTCACACAAAAGGTCTCTATCATGTCTGAAATGTACACCAAACACGCTAAACAGTACGATGCTGTCGTCAAGGACAACATTTACAACGCCTTGCTAGAACGCCCTTCAACCATGGCGCTTCTCGATGACCTTTCAGGTGCTGATGTCGTTGACATGGGCTGCGGTTCAGGCGTGTATGCTGAGTGGTTTATCAGCCAATCGGTGAAGCAACTAACTTGTGTTGATGCGTCTAGCGATATGATCGATCTTGTTCAGGCCAAACTGGGCGATCAAGTCAGCGCTTACGTACAGGATATTGCGAAAGGCCTTCCTCAAGAGTCAAACAGTAGCGCCGATGTCATCGTCTGCCCTCTAGTGTTGCACTATATCGAAGATCTCACATCAGTCTTCGCGGATATGTATCGAGTCCTTAAACCCGGCGGCTACATCGTATTTTCAACCCATCACCCTTTTGCAGATTTTGAATGTTCAATCTCGGGCAATTACTTTGAACGCGAATACATCGAAGAAGAGTGGAACACGGTCGGTACGCCGGTCAAAGTGAGCTTCTATCGACGCTCTCTGATGGAAATAAGTGAGGCAATTAGTGCGTCTGGGTTAAAGATATCTCGTATTACCGAAGGTAACGTGGATGAAAAAGTGAAATCCGTTTGTGAAGCTACTTATCAGCGTTTGAAGAACAACCCTAATTTCATTTTCTTCCGTTGTGAAAAGCCAAGCGCAGACTAATCAAACAAAACCTGTTGGATAAACGATGATAACCGGACTCAACCACATCACTCTCGCTGTAAGTAACGTAGAACGTTCGTTGGACTTCTATACTCGTGTTCTTGGCTTCGAGGGAGAGGTCAAATGGGAGAAAGGTGCTTACCTCTCGATAGGGGAATTGTGGTTGTGCCTATCTCTAGACTCACCTTGCCCTAAAACCGATTACAGTCATATTGCATTTAATGTCGCTGAGGAAGACTTTACTACATTATGTGAACACCTAGAAAAGCACAAAGCTGAGCAATGGAAAAGTAACCAAAGTGAAGGTTCCTCTGTGTATATTCTCGATCCCGATAGGCATAAACTAGAGATTCACTGTGGAAGTTTGGAAAGTCGCTTACAAAGCTTAAAATCAAAACCTTACCATGGTTTAAAGTGGTTGAAACCCTAGTCTGATATTCGCACCTATGCTTAAATAGTGCACATGGTGGAGATGCAACTATGGAAGTAGTAACAGTATCCAAACTGACTTGCCCTAAATGCGGTTTTTCGAGTCTAGAATCTATGCCAGATAACGCCTGCGTTTACTTCTATGAATGTAAAAGCTGTGGCGAACTACTTAAGCCACTGGCAGGAGACTGCTGTGTATTTTGCTCTTATGGCACGATTCCCTGCCCACCCATTCAGATTTCAGGAAAATGCTGCCAGTAGCCTAGCGGCAAGCCATTAAAGGAAAGGCATAACTAAAGATGGAACAAACACTTATCATTGGTTTGGCTCAGGCTCCAGCCAAGCGAGGAGACATTGAAGCCAATTTGCACACTCACCTTATGTATGTGGAGCAATCTTCTCAACTTGGTGCAAATCTCGTCGTGTTTCCCGAACTGTCTTTAACAGGGTACGAGCTGGATCTAGCCGACGAACTTGCCTTTGATCTATCAACTCCTGCGATTAATACACTTTCGTCCGCAGCTACTGCGCATAATATTACGGTCATTGCGGGCTGTCCGCTTGCAGTGCCAGACTCAAAACCATATATTGCCGCGGTTATTTGCTTTCCAAACGGAGAGATCGAGTTCTACTCCAAACAGTATCTGCATGACGGTGAAGGCGCGTATTGCGCTGCAGGAAAAAACAATTACGTGCTCAACATTAATAATAAGTGTATTGCGCTTGCCGTATGTGCAGATTTTACTGAACCTGAGCACGCCCAAGGCGCAGCCGACAACAAAGCCGACCTTTATCTTGTTAGTGCTCTGATCTCACCAACTGGTTTCACCCCTGATGCTAATATTTTGTCTGGCATTGCTCGTAACCATGCGTTCCCAGTCCTCCTTTGCAATCACATATCGAAAACAGGTGGATGGGATACTTGCGGCAAGAACAGTGTTTGGAATGCTCAAGGGGAATTAGCAGGTACATCCGACAATGCTCAACAAGGCTTGCTTATTTGTACAATGAGTAAAAACCACCTTTCAGCACAGTTTCACTCTCTTCAGGAAAGCGGCTATTAGGCGCCAATTTTGACAAAGCGGTAACTTATTGATAGTTATTGACTTAAAACATTTTTACGTCCAACATCATCTGCTTAGCAAGGAGGCTAAATTGGTGACCATCCGCCCAATGACAATCGAAGATTACGACGCCGTAATCCGGTTGTGGCTTCAGACTGAAGGCATGTCCGTAAGAGATGCCGATTCTCGTGAGAACATTGCGCTCTACCTCGACAGAAACCCCAATTTAAGCTTCGTAGCAATCAGTGAAGGTAATATTATCGGCGCCGTCTTAGTTGGAACCGATGGCAGGAGGGGCTATCTGCAACACCTAGCAGTCTTGCCTCAGTTTCGTGGTCAGAGAATTGGCTATCAGTTAATAAGCCAATCCATTAACGCACTAGCCAAGATTGGTATTCCTAAAACTCACCTGTTTGTCTACGACGACAACCTCAATGCCCAAAAATTCTATGAGAAACTGGGGTGGTTCCCTAGAGATAACATCAGGATGTATTCGTATAATTCTTCTAGTAATTCCAACGTCTGAATAATCCGCTAGTCGAAAACCTTAGACTAGAACAAAGGCAGTTAACCCATGCCAACTGCCTCAAAACATGCTCTAGCTGAAAAGCCTGCCATAACGTTCAATCTTGGCATCTGAGCCAATTGAACGTAATGCGTCCCACAAAATTAGCTGATTCCCAGTGATAATGGTAACACCTAATGTTTCTTCAACCGCTTTAATAATGCCAACAGATCTTTGTCCGTTACCACCGACAAAAACAGTGTCAGCACCTGAGTCTAAAACAACGTCTTTTATCCAAGTGTAAAGTGCTTGAGGCGTAACATACTTTTGCCCACTTTGAATACCACAAGAACTATGATGAACGACATTGAATCCCGCTTTTTCAAAGTAACTCGCGCCTTGTGCGCTTAGGTCATAGTCAAACCACGCAGGGTTCACTACCGCTAGCTTTTGAGTTCCCAGTTTCTTAAGTGCACGCTCCGCAGAAAGACAAGTTGAAACAATCGGTATCTCTCTTGCTACTGGTTTAAGGCGTTCAATCAGCGCTCTTTCTCCATCCGGTCCATGTTTATAAGCTGAACTGGTAAAGGCTAAACCCACACAATCAATTGGTGACTGACAAACTGCCTCTACAGCCTCATCCAGATAAGGTGCCTGCACAAAAGATTCCACAGGAGCATGAGGAATTTTGTCATCCATCTCACCACCCGCTCTCATCGCTGAAAAAAAGATACGACTGCCGTGAACCGTTGCATGATCTCCTGCCATGGCGCCAATTTCGGCTTCTGGGCCAACATCAGCATGCGGTACCACAACACCAATTCGAGCCGTTCTGTTCCAGCCATCTGGCTCGAATAAATGTTCAATTGATTGTGTGTTCTGAACTTCCAGTTCCAGCTTACTCATTAAAATTTCCTTTTACTTTGCAATAGCTTGAATGGTTCAAGCGCATTTTCCGTTGATTGTTTACGAACCAGCATTCCCCAGTTTTCGGGGAACCCTGCCAATGCCGAGTATGAGTTGCGATAATCAAAACCATGACGTGCGGCTTCATCTCTATCAGCGACATAAACCACCTCACTAATACCAGCGAATAGTGCATTCAAGTAGCACATGGCACATGGTTCACCTGAGGCGAGCAGCGTTAAACCTCTGAGATGAGAAGACTTGGTATTTCGGCATGCATCACGAATCGCTTCCACCTCTGCATGCGCTGTAGGATCATGGTTTTCCAGTACTCTATTAACCCCTTTGCCAAGCACCTCTCCTTTTGAATTAACAACATAAGCCGTGAAAGGGATGCCGCCCTGATGCACATGATCGACTGAGTAATTCACCAGACCATCTAAAAGCGTATCCATATTTTCGATCTTGCTCTTACACATATTCACCTCGCATAGAATTAAAATCTGGGTGTAAGTGGGTATTTTCAGCACCACTTACACCTCAATCGATCATTGGTTTGAAGCTAATACTTGGTCAGAAGATTGAAGCTTTTCACTACTCGCCAACTTGAGCCATATAACACCAGCGATAATGACACTTAGCCAAAATGCTTGATACAGAGTCAGCGTTTGGTCAAAGACAATAGCGCCAAATACCGCAGCACCAATTGCCCCGATACCAGCCCAAACCGCATAACCAATACCAACATCGATTTCTTTAAGGGCCACACTGAGTGCATAAAGTGTCAGCAAAAAGAAAATGACGGCGGATACAGACCATTTTAAAACGGTGAATGCTTCACTTCCCGCCACACTCAATGCATAGCCGATTTCAAATACGCCTGCCAGCAGCAGCATTATCCAAGCCTGTTTTGTACTTGCTTTGTTCTGTTTAGTTGTTGCCATGTTATTAACCTCTTATTTTTTAATAATTTTTATGATTTATCGACGTAGTTTATGCAGCGCCACTCATTCTCAGACCAATCACTCCACCAATAACCAGAACAATGCCTGACAGCTTTTGTAAGCTCAGACGTTCACCAAAGAACAAAGCGCCTAAGATGACAATTCCGACACCAGCTGCAGAAGTCCAAATTGAATACCCCACCCCGACATCAAAACTGAGTAGAGCGAGGCTTAGGAAGAAAGTAGCTATCGCACCACTAATCAATGTCGCTGCGGTCCACTTTGGGTTAGTGAAGCCATTCGCATTGCCAGCAGAGATAGCCACTGCGATTTCAAATAGCACTGCCGTGCCGAGGTAAAGCCAACTGATCATATTAATATCTCCTAGTGTTTATGATTGTTGTGACTCAGTTTCCCTAAGCCACACTTTTAATGCCTTTTTAAGCTTGTATTTCGTCCAACGCTTCTATCGCGAGTCTTAGCTCTGTCGGGTCTGGGACGCCTGAGAACTTTCGTGAACCAACATAAATGGTTGGAACAGAGGAGATACGAGCCTCTTCAACCGCATGTTTCAGCGCCGTTTGGTGGTGCTCTAAGTAGGTTCCATTTGATAAAGCTTCAAGAACCTCATCTCTCTCCATGCCAATCTGGCTGGCAATATCGGCAAGAACATCTGGCTCACCAATATCTCTTTCCTGTTGGAAAAAAGCCTTCATAACGGCAACTGAAAATTCGTCCCCTAGACCCACTTGCTCTGCCAGTGCAAACACTTGGAAAGCTTTGTCTGTTCTCGGTTGAGGAGAAATTTCAGGGAGTTTCAACGCCACTCCTAACTTCGCTGCCATTGGGTACACAGAACGCTCCCAAATTTCTGGCAAATATCGGTCTTCCGTTCTTAGTGTCGGTACTGGAGCGGGCCTTAATTCAAAAGGACGCCATTTGATTTCAACATCTAATCCCTGAATGACCTTGTTAATCACGTGATCTGCAAGCAAGCAGTACGGGCAGACGTAGTCGGTATAAATCTGAATTTGCTTTTTCATAAAATCGACCTGTTCTCATTAGAAGACGTTGGTTTTCTAGCCTGCGGAACCGTACCTGACTCCGTCACCATGTTCGGGTGGTGGGCATCAACCAAATCGATCAATTGTTGGTAGTTTGGCTGTTCAAACCGAATCGGTTCACCGATGTAATTCATGGTGCCGCCGTCGCTATATGGCTGCGCAAGCGCATCGCTAAAGCCATCAAACTCAAGTGTTTCTAACCCATACAACTTGCACAGTAAGCTATTAAACACCGGGGAAACTTTAAGCCACTTACCGTCAATTTTGACTTCGTTGTACCAATGTAAGAATACTTCTCCACCGACTAGGTCCTGCAGCTCAGGCGTTGAGATATGGTTGTTCACCCGATTGGCGACGATACGACATTCAATACCTTGAGAATGACAGGTGGCAGCGTAAAGAATCGCCTTGTGCAAACAAAAACCTATACCTGCTTTGACAATAGAGCTCGCTCGGAGACCCTTCTCACTGATGTCTGTGTTGAACACCATGTACGCAATTTTGTCTCGCACTGCATAGTAGAGTTTGACCGCGGTCTCTCGCTTGTTGAGTTTCTCTGAACCTAACGCTTTTTGCACAAATGACTGCACATCAGGATGCTGATAATTAAACACGGCCTCACTCTCAGAATGTTCAGCTACTTTGAGGGTTTTCTTAACATTCGGCACGCGAATCTGGTTGCTCTCTGATCGCTTTTTACTTTGAGTTGCTACCCCCAACATCGCGGCGATTCGCCCTCGTTGGATATCATTTGTTCCCGAATAGATTGGCCCTGACAGTGCGTTACACACCTCCTCGCCAAAACCATTTGACGCGACATAACCGTATCCACCGTGAATGTGAAGTGCATCGACCGATGTCGCCAAAGCGTTTTCGCTAACGAACACTTTAGCGATAGCCACTTCACTCGTAATGTCCTTGTTATCAATCATTTTTTCAGCAACGTGGTAAAGCCACTGACGACTCAGTTCATAGCGGATTTTCATGTCTGCAATTCGGTTGGAGACCGATTGAAACGAACCAATAGGGCTATCAAATTGATGACGCGAGTTCACGTAGCTGACACAGCGATCTAAGCGACGTTTCATCTCCCCCACATTGAGCATAAAGGCAAAGAGAATTTCTCTTTGCATCACATGACTGAGAACGAAAAAACCAGCTCCACGTCGGCCAATCATATTGGCTTTGGGAACACGACACTCTTCCAGTGTCAGTTCACATAGAGGAGAAGTATGTAGGCCCACTTTCTCCATCTCTTTCCCAAGGCGCACACCTTGAGTTTTGGTATCAACTAAAAACGCGGAAACACAGTCTGCTGTACTCGAATCACTGGTTTTTGCGTATACAACGATAACGTCAGCGATGCTTCCGTTAGTGACAAAAGCTTTGTGTCCGTTGAGCACATAGTCATCACCCTCTTCTCTCGCCGTTGTCGTCATACTGAGTGCATCCGATCCAGCTTGCGGTTCGCTGATGGCATGAGCACCGATCAGACGACCTTTGACTAACGATTCCATAAACTCATGTTTAAGCTCCTGCGAGCCAAACTTATTCAGAGCGGTAATCGTGCTCGCTAAATGCGTAGCCACTGAGAAGCTCAGGCCGGAGTCTTTACATATTTCTCCCAGCCGTTCTAAGCCGTATAAGGTCGAGAGCACGGATTCACGCTTGTCGATAACACTACTGACTGCTCGCTCAAATATCCCAGTTCTGGCAATTGCTTCCCATTTATCACGCGGAAACCGTCCGCTACTGGCTTCATTTTCTAATTCATGTATCGCGGCATCGATGAAACTTCTCGCACGCTTTTTTATATTTTTATCCTGACGTTGCATTTTGCGTCCTTTAGAAACTGTTATTGGACAATCAAATTAGTACTGTGAAAATCCATCAGCACTTAGCTGATGTTTCTCTTGGCCAGTTAATGGAGGGTTGAATACGCTGACTAGATGTAAGTCGTCACTTTCATCAGCAATCAGGATATGTGGATCATTCTCATCAAGTGCGTAGATTGCACCCGGTTCAATATCATAGATTGTGCTGCCATCGGCTGAAATCACTTGCCCCTTGCCGCTGATGCAATAACAAGCTTCTAAATGGCGACGATACTGAAGACGAGACTCACTACCCGCCTCTACAACGGTGTGACAAACCGTAAAACCCATCCCATCTTTCTCAGTGAGTAGTCGAAAGCTTGAACCATTGCCCCACTGAACACCTTCAAGTTCCTTTTTATTTCGATGTATCATTTTTTGCTCCTTCAAATACGTGTTGTTTGGATTTAGCGTTTAATGCAAAGCTAAGCTGTTAGCGGTGCATGTTCATGAATAAATTGTTCAATGCGTTCGATCGAACTGAAGTCTTCAGGTGCGATTTCAATATCACCGGTTGGTATCTCAAACTCTTCTTCTAGCCAGGCCACAAGTCGAACAAGAGACAAGCTATCAATGACGCCTGTCATAAGAAGATCACAGTCTTCAGGCAACGTCTCAGCAGCAATATCAGGGGCTAGCTCCCCGCAGATGTAGTTTTTGATCTCGGTACGGTAGTTCATGTTTTTCTCCTATAGGTTTAATGTGTGAGCAATTTTTGTTCGGTCCGGCTTCCCTGTAGATGTTCTAGGCAGGGAAGTTTTACTAACGTGAAAACGAGATGGAATAGACGTTCTGGGAAGATGCTTGGCGCACAGCAGACGCAGGGACATCCCATCGAAATCCTGTTCTGAATTACAGTGAACAACGGCGTGAAGTACTGAGCCCGCAACCTCATCTCTCACCGCCAATACAAGTGACTCTTTGACCTGCTGCGAAAGGTTAATGACATGTTCGATATCCTTTAAATTAGTGCGCACGCCTCGAACCTTTACAATGAAATCAGTTCGACCAATCAATGAAATCTCTCCACGGTCACTGACGGAAACCCGATCACCCGATTTGTAGAACCATCGGTTATTGGCTTCATCAAAATAGAAAGCCTGACTCGTTTTGTCTGACTCGGTGTAGCCAAGGGACATGAAAGGCGTAGAAGTATGCAGTTCCCCTTCACCTGCACCGTTAAGCTCAAAACCTTCATCATTAACGATCTTAAAAGTTGAGCCTTGAATAGGTATTCCCAAAGGAAGTACTTCTAGCTGATTGATCTCTATAGCATCGGCACTAAAAACAAATGAGTCATTGGTTTCCGTACAACCATAAATATTGTGGAAGCGGGAAGAGGGATAGTATGCCGCGACTTGCTCTCTCAATGATTTCGTCGTGACGTCCCCCGTGAACACAATATGTTCAGGTGAATACACGCTTGACTCTGCCTGACTATCCTGGCAAAGCAACGTATAAAGCATAGGTACACCTTGTATAAGGTTTGGTTGAGTTCGAGAAACTAAAGCTTTGAGATAAGAAGCCTGCGTTGCTTTTTCCTGACTCACCATAATCACGCAAGCCCCGAGCATCAGTGGCGCCCATACTTCCAATAGGCTCAAATCAAAGTTCAGTGGTGCGTAACTCAAAACCTTGGATTCATTGCCAAGGCTAAAGAATTCTTCTGACCAGTTAACAAATGCATCGATTCCGCTTTGAGTTAAGCGAACAACCTTAGGAACACCAGTTGACCCTGATGTTGTGAGCATTAATGCCACATCTTTATCGTCCTCAGCATGAGGCGCTCGCTCAAAATCCCAGGACCCAACAACTGAAACCTTGCCTTCGACTTCACTTATCACCAGCTCACAGCAGACAGCGGCTTTTTGATAAATGTGAGGTTTAACTTCACTACCCAAATCTTTAGAAATCAGTAATGGAGTGCAGCCCTTTTGACCAAGAGCCACGCACAAAGCCACATTTGCAACAGACTTTACCGCAGACACAGCAACAGTTACCTGAATAGGGACCTTCAGTCGGACCAATTCTTGTTCGGCACGCTGAACAAGCTGATCAAATTGGCGGTAACTCCATGTTTTATCTTCAGTAACAAATGCCGTGCTTTCTGGATCTTTTTTCACTTTTTCCGATAGCGCTGACACAACCCTCGCCAGTTTCATGACTCTTCCTTGTCTAATAACATTAACTTGCATGTGCAAGCATATTATTAATCAGCGATAATCATGTCAACATGCTTGCACATACAACATGTTTGATATTTAGAATGAAAATTATGTGTTTTTATTACTAGAACAAGAGGTTAATCGACAAATATATATAAATAGGTTATATGAAACAGTTCTTTATAATGATGATTTTGAATTTAATAAAATAAATCGATGCAATGAAACGCCTAAAATGAGAACTTTATAAAACACTAAATATGTGAAGAGTTTCACAATAATCTGTTCTACTGCTATAATTCGGTCTTACAAATTAAATGCATGTACATATTTATATAAGCAAATAACAACAAATCGGTAAGGGTGACGCCTCACCAACGACGAAGAGGTCCTCAAATGAAAACGCAATTTCTTCTCTGGCAAAAACTGAAAATTGTCATCGACAGCGTTGAAGCCCAGATAGCGAAAGAGCTACAACAAAAACATGGGTTAGGTATTACAGAGTACCGAGCGCTAAGCTTGTTAATTGAGGCCCCTGATTCAGAACTAAGAATGCAAGAGCTCGCTAAATGCTTAGGATTGAATCAAAGTTCCGTCACCAGACTCGTAGAAAGACTCGAAAAAGGCGGCCACACTATCCGTGATTTGTGCCCAAAAGATAAGCGAGGCGTTTACACCGTATTAACTGGCAAAGGCCGAGAGGCTCAAACCTCAGCAGAAAAAGATTATGCTGAATTCCTTAACAATGCGCTGAGTGAAGCAGCTCTGACCGAAGACAATGCCGAAATAGTGCAAGGCCTGCGCGAGATGATCCAACTGTAGCGACACTGGAATATCCCCTCTCTTTTACCCTCGCGAAGGTTATGGCAGCACCGTCAAAAGCAAGGATCGCTGCCTGCCCATAAAATACTCTGCTTATACAGCGTTGGCCTCTCTAATGAGGAGAGCAAATCACCATTGAGGCTTGACACATTTCATTAGACCTCTACTTAATCTTCCTTCCATTATTTACTCAATTATTGTTAATAAACCAGACTCACTTTCGTTTGAACTAGCATTCTGTTACCCTTCTCCGGAAAATTTATTTCGAACTCTAAATAATTAGCGAGGATTAATGAGTAGTACTAAGGATAGGTATAGTATTGAAAATACCGATTATACCGTCGGTCAGGACAACGTTCAGAAATGGGGTTTTGACGTTCACAACCCAGTTTTTGGTGCCAGTGCGGGCCTGATCATTGTCTTTCTTGTCGCCCTTCTTATCGCCGATCCTACCGTTGCAAAATCCACTATTGATGGCGTAAAACTGCAAATCATCGAGTCATTTGACACGCTGTTTATGTGGTCAGGAAACGTGTTCCTGATTTTCTGTATTGGTCTGGTTTTATCGCCGTTTGGTAAAATTCGTATTGGTGGCGTCGATGCCAAACCTGAGCACTCCAACCTTTCATGGATCGCCATGCTATTTGCCGCTGGCATGGGTATCGGCCTGATGTTCTGGGGCGTTGCGGAGCCAGTTGCTTACTTCACTGGTTGGTTTGAAACACCACTAGGTGTCGAGCCATACACTGAAGAAGCAGCAAAAGTGGCCCTAGGTGCAACCATGTTCCACTGGGGTCTACACCCATGGGCGATTTACGCAGTGGTCGCGTTAGCGATGGCCTTCTTTGCCTTCAATAAAGGTCTGCCACTTTCTATTCGCTCGGTGTTTTATCCGATTCTGGGTGATCGCACTTGGGGTTGGTTTGGTCATATCATCGATATCCTTGCAGTGCTAGCGACACTATTTGGTCTTGCAACCTCATTGGGTCTAGGCGCTCAGCAAGCCGCGAGCGGTATCAGTCATGTGTTTGGTATTGATGGTGGTCTCGGGTTGCAGTTGGGAGTAATTGCATTTGTCACCAGCCTAGCTGTTGTGTCTGTTGTCCGTGGTATTGATGGCGGCGTAAAAGTGTTGAGTAACACCAACCTGATTGTGGCCTTCGCCCTATTGATGTTTGTGATCATTGCAGGTCTGGCGACGGCGCTGGGTACCATTCCAACAACACTGACTGGCTATGTGGAAAATATGCTCCCACTGAGTAATCCATATGGCCGTGAAGACGAAGCTTGGATGCAAGGTTGGACGGTATTCTACTGGGCTTGGTGGGTATCTTGGTCACCATGTGTCGGTATGTTTATCGCCCGTATTTCAAAAGGCCGTACCGTACGCGAATTCCTTTCTGCAGTTATCCTAATTCCAACGGCTATTACCCTAGTCTGGATGTCCGCATTTGGTGGTATCGCGATTGAGCAAGTTGTCAATCAAGTGGGTGAACTGGGCCAGAACGGCCTGACTGATATTACTTTGTCACTGTTCTACGCCTTTGACGCCATGCCAATGGGAACACTGCTTTCAGTAATCTCTATCGTATTGATTATGGTGTTCTTTATTACCTCATCTGACTCGGCGTCACTTGTTGTCGATAGTATTACGTCAGGCGGAAAAGTGGATGCACCGATTCCACAACGTATTTTCTGGGCATCGGTAGAAGGTGCTATCGCAGCAATGTTGCTTTGGATTGGTGGTACAGAGGCCATTCAAGCGCTTCAAGCAGGAACTATCTCAACTGGCTTACCATTTACTGTGATTCTGCTGACCATGTGTGTCAGCCTATTGATGGGTATGCGTACAGAGCTTCAACATCACAAGCTCAGCTACGCGTAGTAAGTGATACCAATAAAAAAAGGCCGCTCAGTGAGCGGCCTTTTTACTTAATGAAACTCTTAGAACTTAACTTGATAGTTCAATGTGTACGTGCGGCCGCGACCTTTGTAGTCATAGATAGGAGAATCTCCATACCAGTAAACGGCTCGTTGAGCCCACGTAGTCAGATAATCTTCATTCAATAAGTTTTTAATTCCGAAACCAAGGCTACCGACAGGAAGCTGATAGTTACCCACGAGGTCAACCACGGTATAACCGTCAAGTTTGCGATTGTCAGCATCGGTGTAATCAAACGTGGTCAGGCTTTGCAGCTTCACGTTGTAGTCGTACTCATACCAGCCAACCCAAGCACTCGCCTTAGAAGTACTAGCTTCGGTGGCTGCATAGTCTTCCCAACCATTATCCGTTTTACCTTCAGAAATAACATAGTGGCCAGAAGAGCCTAACTGAAGATTGTCCGTTGCCCAGTAGCTAATCTGCGCTTCAGCGCCGTATACACGCTTGGCATCTTTAAGCCCCTTAATTGTCTGGTCATCCGCATATTCGATCGATTTATTCGAATGTGAATAATAAAGTGCACTTTGCAATGATAGGTTATCTAGGTCAGTTCTATAACCAATTTCATAACTATCGGTCTTAATGCCATCAAGCTGCGTATCATTGACATTTATGTCCGCACTTTTGCCATAGCGCTTAGCAGGATCAGCAAGATCAAAGCCTTGAGCGAAGTTAGCCCACACTTGTGAAGATGGTGTTAGATGATAAATAGTGCCTACATTAAACAAGCCTTCCGAATAGTCTGTTTCACCACCAGGAACGAAGTCAGAGCTAGCATTTTTCTGGAAATCAGCAACTTTAGTATTCATGTACTGATAACGATAACCACCTTGCAGCAACCAATCAGGAGTAAGTGAATACTCTGCCTGAACGAAACCTGCCAACACTTCGGTGTCTACACCAGGATATTTGCCTTCAATGGTATCAATCACATTGACCATACCACCCGATCCTTCAGTAATCGTAGTGTTGTAAACCGCTTCATTGCTCGTCAGCTTATCTATAAAACCATCAGCACCGTACGTCACATTGAAAGATCCATAAGCTTTATTAAGAGCAACTTTTAATGATAATACTTCCGTATTCTGGGCTGATGACCTTAATTCTAAGCTGTCGGCGCCATCCTCAGTATATGGTGTGAAGGTGTTATCTTCTTTTCTGTATGAGAGCTCTGAAATAAGGTGATGATTAAGAAAATTAGCATGACTATATTGAGCACTTAACATGATTCGCTCTGTACCTTGCTGACGATCAGCCGAGTAACCATCACGCACTTCAACAAACTGATATTTTCCGTTACCGTCTTCTTCAAAATACAGACCATATGGCGAGTCTTGCTGGCTATCGTAGTACTGTGCTAGCAAGTTTAGGTTTTGGTCTTCAGCAAGATTGATCTGCAAAGTACCCAGTAGGTCAATCGTCTCATTAAACTGAGTAGAGCCTTGGGAAATGTCTGGCGTCACGATTGTGCCATCAGCGTCATAGTAGCCTTGAGTTTTGGTGTAGGCAACCGATGCTCGGCCTTGCACTTTCTCGTTTCCTCCTGCGACAGATTGCGCCAGTTTGTAGTCGAAATCTTCACTTGAATTCAGACCAGACGTACCGCCAACAAAAGACTCAAACTCTGGCACTTCGCCCTGCGCTTTTTTGGTGATGATGTTGATTACACCACCACTCGCACCAGCACCATAAATTGAACTTGCACCGGATAACACTTCAATTCGTTCTATATTAAATGGGTCTATTGAATCTAGTCTGCGGCTGATCGAACGAACAGACTGTAGAGACACGCCATCAATCATCACCATGATACTGCGGCCACGCAAATTTTGACCTTGATGCGTACGACCGCCACTGCTGACATCAAGCGAAGGAATCGTCGCCGCTAGGATTTCATCCAAGCTTTTACCACCGCGATACTCTTGCTCGATTTGCTCGGCATCGATGTACCAGACAGTACCCGGGATCTCACTGATCGCTTTTGGTGTTCGGCTGGATACCACCACCATTTTTTCTTGGGTCGTGGTGTATTCTTCAGCATTTGCTACTGAAGCAACGGTTGATGTTGCTGCTGCCACTGCAATTGCAACTAGGCTAAACGGGAATGCCCCTTTATTGAGTTTCATGTTTATCACTCTGTTTATAATTAAATCAAAAGCGCTATAAGAACGAGAATAGTACTCACTAACACTTTCATTTCCATCTTTATATAAAACTCTTATCGGTATAATTATTTATATAAATCAGTCATATGTAATTTACTCACGTTGTTGTCCTCTCCTCTCAAGCCGAGAGTAGTTGATGAACTTTTGAAGGTGTCGTCCATTCAATCATGCCCTTTCCGGCATCAAGGTCGTAGAGGGGTTCTTGCGCTAAGCAGTTGATGATTCTTGCGCTTCGCCACGCCATCAGGCTCAGCTGAGGCTCTGCAATGCCGTGAGTGTGCATACCTGCATTAACGGCGAAAATCTTGTTGTTTGCAGAACCGCTCCACTTGAGTTCAAAATCAGGACTCATCTTGTAGCGCTGCTGCTCGTCAAGTTCCAACAATGGCAGAATCGCATCGAGACAGGCGGGATAAGGTGACTGAAAACCGGTCGCCAAAATCACAATATCAGCATCGTGTGCTTCGGATTGCGAGCTAAGCGCATTGGCTGTCTCCAATTCAAAGCCTGATTGGAGTTCGTACATTCTGTTAAGCGTACGGTGAGGTAATAGGCGCACCCACTTATCTTCTTTTAAAACATCAAACCTGTAGTAGAGCTCCTGATAAATCTCCAACAAGGATTTCTGCGTTACGCCATCAGACGTAAGCTTTTGCGCCTGTACTTCTGCTTGCCTCACTTCAGGTGCTAAACCGACAAAAGCATCAACGTAATCTGGGGTAAAAAACTCATTGGTAAACGCCGCTTCATCCAGAGGTTGGAAATTTGATCGTCGTGAGATCCAGTCAAGAGAGGCGACCTTACCCCACTTGCCTCTTAGTACATTAAGGAAAATGTCTGCCCCACTCTGACCACCTCCAACAATTGCAACGCGCTTACCGTTAAAGTCACGTTGGCGCAGGCCAATTTCAGCCGCATGGAACACGCGCTCACCAATATAGGCTGTCGCGCAATCTGGAATAAACGGCACCTTGCCAGTCCCAATGCATAGGTTCTTCGCCGCCACTTTGCCCTGACTGGTGTGCAGTTCAAAATGGTCACCCGTGAACTCAACATGCTCGATACGCGAAGAGAACTGCACGTTATCTAACTGATGGGCCACCCATGCGAGATAATCAGAAAATTCGTGACGACTAATGCAGCTCAACTCAGCAGATAGAAAACGGTAGAACTTTTTGTTTTTAACTAAATAGGACAGAAACGAGTAAGGGTTCTCTGGGCATACCGCGCTGACCAGATCCTTGAGAAACATAGTCTGCATATTAGTGTTATCAAGCAACAACCCAGGGTGCCACGAAAAATGCTCCCGACTTTCAAAGAATCGGGCATTGATATGGTTTTTCTGAGCCAATAGTGCGGCAACACTGAGATTAAATGGGCCAGCTCCAATGCCAGCCAAATCAAGTATGGTGTCGTTAGTGCGTTCCATATTGAACGTTCCTTAGTTGTTATTAAACCAAGGCTTAAACAAGCATTAAGCCTTATTGCAGCTCTGTGGCTACTTCTTTATTTGCTGACAGATGGAGTGGGTTATCGAGCTGTTCGTCCATATCCGGCAGCATTCTTGAGGAGCTCGAATCCGTGTTGTGTCTGAACTTGGCGAGGTTAAGGCCAATTCGAAGTATTCTGGGCTTAAATAGATCAAAAGATCGGAAGCGCTCTTCCAGTTCTGGAAGCGCTCCTGCATAACTACGAATGCGGTTTCCAAGTATCTGGTAGAAGGTTTCCTCGCTGACACCGATTTGCTCCACCAGCGGAGAGATAAAGCGCAAGACCGTCACGAAATGTCCGGTTTGAAGATCATGAATGATTAGCTCTTCGGGTAATCGCACCGTGACTTCTTTTACTGAGTCAGACAATGAATCCTGTTCAGGGTAATGCTTGTCGACCAAGCGCATATCGCCTTGGAAGTCTTTAAGAAGGATTCGCTTTGGTAGGGAATCTTCCATTACCAAGGTGACGTTCTGACCATGTGCAATCAGAGAAACGCCATACTTGCACAGCAGATGGTAGTAAGGGATCACGACCGCATCGAACAGCTGGCTGAGCCATGACTCGATAGACACACCCGATGCGCGAATGTACTCGCTAATCAAAGATGCACCTTGGCAGTCCGTCTCCATCAAGGCTGCCATTAGTATCGCGCTTTCGCCTTGTTTGAGCTTAGAGATTGCCGACTCTCGCCAGATCACACCAAGCAGCTCATGATAACGATATGGCGCGTGTTGCAACTGCGCATAATCATGTTGAGCGGCAAATGCCGCTGCGGGCTCTTGCAATACTTCGGCTTGCTTTTCCAGCAATATTGGATCGCTTTGGAAAACAGAATGGATCCAGTCAGAAGCGCTAGGGCCTGCTAGAATATAACGCCCCGGAATACCGCGATAGCAGGAAGTATTCATCACCGTTAGCGGCAGTTTAATATCGAAATTCTGCGGACGGGTGGCATTACTCAGCGTACGTAAGGAAAGCTGAGGAAGAAACAGATCACCAAACTCACCCAGATAAATCAACTGCTTGCAGGCCTGTTCACGAGTAAATAGCAAAGCAAGTTTGTTGTGCCATTGCCAAGGGTGGACAGGCACAAAATGGTAATCAGCAACATCTTGATCCAATCCGGAAATCACCGATTGCATTTGGTCAATGTCAGCCTTGTTGACTGCGCTTTCCACCAGTTGGCCCCAATTGACTTCTTGATTGGTCGATACTTGAAGAATATCGTTGTGTACAGCGACCCAACCCAACTGAAAAGCTTGCTGAGATTCAGGTGCATAGCGCAGCAAGTCCTCACTCCCCCAGCCTCTTCTACCTTTGTTAAATGCAAATTTTGGGTGACCTTCGAAATAAGATTGCTGCTCTTCACACGACATTAGACTCAAATCTTTAGCCGTTATCGATGCCTTGCGCGCCATTAACTGACAATCACTCCACAAAGTTGCATTGAGGTCTTCAAGGTGCTCTGCCATGGCTTCATCTGGCATCTCAAGCAAAGCCTGAATGTCGCGCATAAACAGTGCTGCACTAAGCGGTTCTTGTTCACCATTTCGTGATGTGCGAGCCAGTGATTGCGGCTCAATCACGATTTGGCCCCAGATGTTTTCCTTTCCATCAAATTGATAGGTAGTGCCGTTATCAAGCTCAAGCACGAAACCTTGCTCTACACGGTGGATCGAAAACGCCTGCTCGTAACCAAATTCACTGATGAGCTTGGCAACCATTTTGAGGTTCGCAATGTGCCAATACTTGTGAAGTGCGGATTGTGTCATCACCATTGCTCCTCAAAGAATCGATCACGATTGAGCATTAACAACGCGGAACGTTTGTGAGGAAAATTGAATTCCATACATTTGTCATAGCCAAGCGGCAAAATGCGCTTGAATAGCCTCTGATTGTCGTGGCGAGGTTCAAGAACAATACGCTGAGTTCTGGCGTCATCAATAAAGAGATAGTGACTGATTGCTCTCATCCAGCAATCAAAATACTTAGGCCCACGAAAACTTTCTTCACCGACCAACAAGTGGATACCGCGGTCAAAACTTTCGACCGGATAATACGGGCTCAATCGATCTTCAGCGACCCAGTAAGCTTCGATGTAACCAAAAGGCTGGCCGTTGAACTCCGCTATCAAGGGGATAATATGCGGATCAGCTAGGCGCTGCTGAGCAAACTCAGCCAGTTTCTCTCGGCTCCATGCTTGCTCCCAAAATTCGGCCACACGCGGATCGTTCATCCAAATCGTAAAGTTATCGAGGTCTTTCTCCAACGTAAAAACACGAAAACTCACTGTTAATTCAGACTTAGCGTCATAACGCTGGTAAACCAAACCTTCCGGCATCGGTGGCCTCTGCGGGTGATGGCGATATCGGCTATCCGTCTGGACCTGAAGCAATGGATAGCGATCGGAAGGCTTGTGCTTTAGCCAGTTAAATTGGCTCTGATAGAATGCGGCGCGCTTTAACGTACAGTCAGTAAAGATAGGCAACTTCTGCTTAACTTTGTGCCAGACATTGATGTCCTGACATTCGATCTCAACAGCCAAAAGCTCAACATGCTGGCTAAACAAAGCATCCAGTTCATCCACCATCAAAGACAATAAATCAGCTTGGTTTAAGTCACTATCTTGTATAGCGATAGTGACTTTAGGCAGGCTATCAGGCTGATAAGTTACGGTGCGAAACTCATGCATGGCTGGTCTCCTTAACGCGAACTAACGGGTTAGGTAAATCGAAATAGATCACCGCAGGATCAGGAATAGAGTTTTCATTGAAGTTCTGCAGGTAGCAGAAGAAGTTGCCCTTACAACATAAGGACTGGCTTTCCAATACATAGCGCAAACACTGATCATCTCGAACCCCTGCGTCTAATAAACGACGGAGATGTTGATGCAGGATAGCCACGAGTTCCATCTCCTCAACTCCACATTGGGCGGCTAAGTTGCTGATGACGTTGTACGAGGAATTAATGATCAGATAGTAGGCGAAATAGCGTCTTACCTTGTCCTGATCCCAATAATTCTCAACATCTCGCTTGGCTTCTTTTAGCTGCTCACCAAAAAGTTCAAAAGCAAGATCGGTATAGCCTGTTCCTTGGCAGTCTCGGTAGTACATTCCGATTGGAAAACCATTCTCCAACTGCATGACTATGTTCTGCTGATGGGCGAGAAACACTACACCAAAGTTAGCTTGCAGATGAAACAGAGGCACCACTGTGTGTCGGCAGTAAGCGTCAAACCAATTTGTTGCCGCATGTTTCACATCAATGTTTTGTGTGCGGGCATATTCACTAACGCGGTTCGCCAAGAGATTTGCCCCACCATACGGGTTTTGTTGGGTCAAGGTTGCCAGTACGACGGCTTCTTGATCGGGCTGGGTGGCTAATGGGTTATCACGCAATGCGACAAGGCTTTCATCAATCACTTCACCGTTTTGATCCACTAAGCCAAGGAATGCAGGCTCCTGCATTAATTGGAAACCCGCCCCATCGCCAAGTGTTTCCTGCAGTGACGAGTGCTGGAAAAGATCATTCAATCGCGTACCACGTACGACTTCTTTGAGTGACAAATTGCGAATGGAGTTAGTCAGCTTCACGCTGAGAGAAAACTTCAGCATGTATGGTAACGACGGGGAATACAGCGAACGTGTCGACGATGTTGGATACCACTGTGCGCCCAACTGACCTAGCTGACGAATTTTGCCCTGCTGCGAATATTTCTGAATGCTTGGCAGCTCTTGCATCACTTGCCACTGCCAAGGGTGAGCAGGCAACAGCGTCTCGCCATCATTCAGTCGACCTTCAAGCCCATGGCACAAAGCTCCATCTTGTGAGACTAACGCCTGCAATCGCTGCGATAACGTAGAATCAGCAGAGCTATCGCCAATCAGCACATCTTCGCTAACCGCCAACCAAACTAAAGCAAAATGACCACCAAACTCTGGAGAGAACTGCTTCGCGTCTTCAAAACTAAATTGTTCACGACTCTTTGGTGCTGGGTGGAACGAGTGGCCAACCAAAAGACTCTGCTCTGCTTGAGTAAAGTCCAGCCGCTGTTCAAACAATTTAGATCCATTCGGATGATTCTGCGCAGCCAGATACGTATTGTGGTAGCTCTCAGTCACACGCTGGGTGAATATCGCTTTCTGCTCTTTGCTGAGCAGCCCAACTAAGGCAGGCTCATCAAGCACTAACGCGAGCAACTGAGAAAACCTAATAGGTTGAGAAACATCGGTTGCCTGGTCATTCAACATGGCTGGAAAGAGGTATTCGTGACCTCCAAGTGAAGAAAAGTGACTGAGCTTAATTGAAATACTTCGTTCACCGGACAAGGGAATGTTGTACAAGGTAACAGAGGAGTTATGCTCAAACTGAATAAGCTCACTTTCGCGCGCAAGGGCATTAAGAAAGCATGCAGCGGGAACATCATTAACTGCTTCGAAAGGGGGGATCTGATCGTTTAAACGATTCATTAGATATCTCGATTTCCATATAACTGACATCGAGAACGATAAGAATTCTTATTTTCGTTAACAAATAAAATTAACTAAATAATTAAAATAGCCACCTCATTAATATAAAAATATCAAAAAAATCTGTGCCGTATACTCATTACAAAGTTGGCACAGCTTTAGTCCAGTAAGGCTTAGCGAGTGGTTTGAACAAACTAAACCACTCGCACCAACAGCATTACTTTCTCATCAGATATAGGAAGTAGGCTCCGCCTAAAATCGAGGCTAGTAAGCCTGCGGGGAATTGCCATGGGAACCACAGCGTTCGACCGATCCAGTCCGCCATCACCATCACCACTGCACCGATAAGCGCAGCGGTAATTAGTTGATTCTTGGCTTGATATTGATTGAGTGATCTCGCCATATGCGGCGCCAACAAGCCAATAAAACTTAGCGGGCCAATAACAATCGTACATAGCGTAGTAATGGCCGCAACTAAGATCAGCAACAGCAAGCGAACCTTGCGACAATCAATACCAATGCTGCTGGCGGTAATTTCGCCAAGGCCAATCAGTTCAATCCAGCGATGAGCCAGTAATGCCGCTCCGCCAAGTACAGTCACACCCACGAGCAACAGGCCAATATCGTAACTTGAAACCAAATAAGTAGAACCGGAAAGCCAGGTAAGTAGCGCGCGGACATTGTCCTGCCCTGACGTCATTGCGATGCGCAAAAAAGCATCCAAGCCAGCACTAAGTGCAATACCAGTCAGCAAAGTCTGAGTAGGTGCAAAATTGTGTTTACGACCGAACAACCACACCAGCCCAGTCACCAGCAATGCGCCGCTTGTACCAAGTAGCATTTGCTCATGGCGCTCAACCGCAAAACCCAGCATAGCTCCGAGAACGAGTGCCAAGGCTGCGCCTGAACTGATACCGAGAATTTCAGGGCTCGCCATTGGGTTGTTTGATACGCGCTGAATGATGGTTCCCGCAAACGCCAAACCAATACCTGCAAGTAAGGCAACAAACACGCGTGGCAGGCGGAGTTCAAGCACCGCCATCGAATCAGCAATCGACCAGCCCGTCTGATTCTTACCGACAAGTATCCCTACCACAACTGCGACAACAAGCACAATCACCAAACCGGATACGACTTTGAGTAAGCTGCGATGGCGATACTGCTCAACCACCTCATCACGGGCTTTGAGGTCCGATTGTAAGGATTTACGTTGCAATAGCCAAAGCAGGAAAGGCGCACCCAGTAACGCGGTCATCGCGCCGGTTGGCAGTAGCTCACCACCCACTCCGGAGAAAGGCTGAATACTCAAGTCTGCGAGTAGCAACATGGTCGCGCCGACTAAACCACTGATAAGAATCTGCCAGTGCAGCGCTCTCGCGCCTAACATTCTTGCCAGTGCTGGAGCGACGATACCGACAAAACCAATCAAACCGACTTCACTGACAACCGCCGCGGTCACAAAGATTGCCAGAGTCAGGCACGCCACTTTGATTTGTTTGACGTTCACACCCAGTGATGAAGCAACCCCATCGCCAAACTGCAATGCTGATAATGGTCGTTGCAAGACAAGCAACAACAGGGTTGGGATAATCACTAAAGGCAATAAAGTCGTGACACTCGACCAATCATTCTGATTCAAGGTGCCCGCACCCCAAACAAATACGCTGGTTAGCTGCTGCTCGTGTAACAGCAATAGCATGGTGTTGAGCGCACCAAAGAACAGGCTGACCACCATACCGGCCAACACCATATGAACTGGCGAAAAGCCTCGTTTAGCACTTAGAGCAAACACCAGAAAAGTCGCCAGACATCCACCAATAAAGGCCGGAATAAAACCAGCAACACTCATTCCAGCAGGTAGGAGAAGTATTCCCAATACCATGCCCAGTTCTGCGCCTGCCGCAACGCCTAACGTAGTGGGTGAGGCAATCGGGTTACGCAACACAAACTGCATCACACAACCTGCAATTGCCAGCGCAAAACCGCAAATGACGGCAATCGCCAAACGCGGCAGGTAAGTCAGGTGAGTGATCAGGTGTTGATAGTTTGCCGCATCATAGTGAAACACCGTATCCCACAACAGAGACCAGCCTTGTGAGTAAGGGGCGGTAATCTGTACTAGCCAAACAAGGGTTGCCAATAACAAAAACGCCACTAAAGGCGTTTTTAGATTTATCGCAGCACGACGTTCAGTCTGCGTTTGTGTCACGTTCATTATTTATCGCTGGTCAGTTGTTCTGTGATGTGGTCACTGAACCTTTGTGCAGCAATCAGGCCGCCGAAAGTCCAGATAGCCGGTAGCTCATACACGGAATCGGTACGAGTGAATTCCATCGCCTGCCACAGCGGCGATTGGGTCAATTGCTTACGCTCATTGTCTTTTAAAGGACCAAAGATCATTAGGTTTGTTTTCTGATGCTCAGCTAACTTCTCAGTCCCAGCGGTGGTGAAGCCCCACATATTGGTTGTTTCGCGCCAATCGTTCTTCAGACCCATCTTCGTAATCGTCGACTGTGCAAGCGAGCCATCACTATGAATTCGTAGCGTTTTATCGTTAATAAAGCGGATGAACATCAAAGGTTTCAGATCCGCATTTGCCGCTTTTATCTTGTCACCATTGGTTTTAAGACGAGCCGTGGTTTGCTCAATTACCTTTTGTGCTTGCTGCTCTTTGTTGAAAAGCTTGCCAAGAGAACGGGTGATGCTCTCTGCCGATGCAAGCGGTGTTTTTGCATCGCTGTAGACGGTATAAACCAGAACTGGTGCAATCTGCTCTAGCTGCTTGTAGGCAGGGGCAATGTGCTCACTAATCAGGATCACATCAGGTTTAAGGTCAGCAATCAGCTCCAGATTTGGCTCGCGGCGAGAGCCAACATCAATGACATTTTTATTCAGCTCAGGTTGTGCCACCCATGTATTGTACCCTGCCACATCGGCAATACCTCGCGGCATAACACCAAGGCTTAATACGGTTTCAGTTAATGCCCAATCAAGCGCGACAACCTTCTTTGGTGCCTGATCAAAAGAGGCAACCCCGAGCTCGTGTTTGATTTCGAATGCATTCGCGGCAAAGGCTAGAAAAGAGGTCAAAAGTATGATGATTCGTTTCACAAGCGGATTCCTCAACGATCAAAAATTATGGGATGTAACTGATAGGGTGGCCGGTATCCGGATGCGGGAACAAAGCCAGCTCCATACCGTAGATCTTCATGAGAGTGTCAGGTGTCATCAATTCTTGTGGCGTGCCCTTGGCGATAACCTGACCAGAATGCAAAGCCACCAGCTCATCACTGAACTTGGCCGCCATGTTCACGTCGTGCAGCACCATGATAACCGTCAGCCCTAAGCTCTGATTCAGCTCTCGAATCAGCGCCAACAACTCATATTGATGCGCCACATCCAGCGCTGAGGTCGGTTCATCCAGCAAGATGCACTGACTTTGCTGGGCAAGTAGCATCGCCACCCACGCACGCTGCCTTTCACCACCAGACAAGGTAGCAACAAATCGGTCACTGAACTGGGTCAACCCGACCTTTTCAATCGCTTCGTCCACTAACGCGTAATCTTCTTTACTGTAGCGGCCAAAGGCGCCTTTCCACGGATAACGTCCGAAGCACACCAACTCTCGCACAGTCACACCATCCGTCATTGGTGGATGCTGAGGCAAATAAGCAACATTAAGGGCAAAGTCTTGGCTGGTGTAAGAAGACACGGCCTTGTCATTGAAAAGTACTTGACCACTGGCTGGTTGATTCTGTCGACTGAGTAATTTAATTAACGTCGACTTACCGCAACCATTGTGACCAAGCAAGGTCGTCACCGCGCCCTTTTTAAAGGTCAGACTTGTCGGATGTAAGATGGTTTTATCTTCGATTGCAAACGAAGCATCCAGTAATTGAAACATGAAAATGAAGAGTTGTTTTATTTGGCACCAGCGGTTAACTTTATCACACCGCAAGGTTAATGATAATTATTTTCATAATCATTAAATATCACGTTATTTCGATGCATTTTCATCACCAAGATCAATAAGAAACCGACAAACGGTGCTTTCTCATGTCAGTTGTAAAAAATACACGTATCCAACTCAGTGTGATTGGTTTAATCGCCGCCTTGATGGGAATTGGCCAAAATGGGCTTTTGGTGTCATTACCCTTCCTGGTTGAGCACTCCGCTTTTGCCTTACCAACGTGGTCAATCTTAATTGCCGTCGGGAGCTTTCTGTTTCTCCCCGCCGCCCCTTACTGGGGGCGCCACAGCGATCAATTTGGCCCCAAACGAGTCGTCATTCAAGCACTGCTGGGAATGGCTGTGAGCTTCTTGCTATTGCTGGTGTTTGCAGTACTCAGCGCTCAAGGTCAGCAATGGATCGGGTGGTGCCTAGCGGGGCTTGTGCTTGCTCGAATTATCTACGGTTGCACCGTCGCCGGCATGGTTCCCGCCAGCCAGCATTGGGCGATTCTCCTTTGTGGTGAGCAAAACCGGATTCAGGCCATTACTTCCGTGAGTATTGGTCTCAGTACGGGGCGTCTACTTGGGCCTTTGCTTTCTATTGTGCTATTGAAGTTCTCGCCTTTCGCACCATTAATGGTGATGGTGTTATTCCCTGTCTTAGCGTTAATGGGGGCTTACTGGCTCCCTTCCCCACAATTGGACAAGCCATTTTCAGGTGAAGAAAAATCTCGGCATTCTTGGATCCCTAACGCTCACCTGATGCCATTTCTGTTGTCTGGCTTACTACTGTGTGCGGTCATCGCTTTGTTGCAATACAGTTTCTCTCCACTGATTTTCAGCGTGACAGAATGGTCGACAGACCAGATCAGTAATGCGATCGGCATTCTTCTGACCATCAGTGCTGCCATGACTTTGAGTACTCAGGTACTGGTTATCAAAAAGAAAAAGTTGACGCCGACGGCAATGTATCAGTTAGGCGGGTTGGCAATGCTGACTGGGTTTGTTTTGTTCCTCATACCTAACATCTGGCTATTCGGCGTTGCAATGGCGATTGCAGCCAGTGGCGCTGCACTCTTGGTCCCTGCTTATACGGCGAAAGCCACGGAAACAGACAAAAGCTCACCTGGTGCGATTTCAGGGTATATTTCAATGTCACACACACTCGGATATGGGTTTGCTTCGCTATTGGCTTATAGTGCGACCATCAATCCAATTTACCCGATCTACATTTGTATCGGCTTTTCCGCAATCATTCTCACCATCGCGCTTAAACAACGTAGCGCTGGAGCGTTGGAAACACAGGGCTAGGCTTTATTATCCGGATGTCTCGGACAATCCTCGCAGAGTTTACGTCCGTGACATTTGTATACCAAGCAACAACTGGTACGCACCAGTTTCAGCTCTCCACTTTGTTCATCCACGGTCAGTGTTTTAGCCAATTTAGCGGGCAGCCCACACGCATCCAACCAAAGTGAAGCCTGCTCAAGCAGATAGTCATTCGGAATATGCGGGGCAAACTTGCTCAGCTTGACCAAACAACCCAGCACGCCATCAGCGAACAAGTGGTTGGTAAAGCCCGGACGAATCCGCGTCCACTGGCTCATCTCTTCACGGAAAAAAGCAAACAAGGCCTGCAGTTGAACGCCTGCTTTTGCTACTAACTCCGCCTCTGTGCCATGAACATGCTCTGTCGACTCGAATTGAAAGCCCGCCACAAACTCCGACTGCACTTTTTGCCCAATACGAGTGAGATCGGGCAAGCCATGCAACGCATAAATCGAGATGAACGAAAGATAGACAGGCTGCCAACAAATCAGATCCCACGTTCGCGTTAACCAATAGGCAGAACCGGCTTCCGGATGAGCCGCCTTAAGGCGTTCGTACAACTCTTGGATATTTTCACTGCACGGATGATCGACGTGGAGAATGTCTTGCTGAGGCGCATCTTCGGGGATCGGTGAAACCGTTCCAGCCAGATAAGGCGTGACCTGTTGAGAGTATTCGAAGAGGTGGTCGAAGAAAGCGTCTGAGCTCATAACGGTGATATTTATACAATCAAAATCAGCTTGTTAGGATAGTGATAACATAAGGTTAATGCAATTGATTATTATTAACTAAAGTACCAAATGCCAAGGTTCGAGTAGCTTTTTCTACCTTCATTTATTAACCTTAGCTATATGAATGGCAATTTATCCGTAGTTGTAGTTATTTGTTTTGTCTCCATAATTACCCCTGTTGGATAGTTCTGGTACGTGATTAAAGCCAACACGTACATAGATGATAGGCGTATTGCAGTTTGATGAGAAAATCAGGTTTTACATTAATCGAGTTGGTTACCGTCGTGGTGATCCTAGGTATTCTGGCCGTCGTAGCTGCGCCTCAATTTCTCAACCTTCAAAAATCGGCTCGTGAAGCAACGTTAGAAGGCATTGCAAACGCAATGGAAGGCGTGATAAGTCAAGTGAGCGCTAAAGCCTACGTTAACGGATTAACGCCAAGCACCTCTAACCCGGGAAATCAGCAGAACTATATCTTGGATTTCGGTATCGGAACTGTCGAAGTCGATTGGGGGGCTCTATGCCCAGAAAGTGAGGGCGAGTCGGGAGATGCATTGACCATGCTCGATTTTATGACGCTGGGTACAACCGATGATCTCACAACCGCCATCGGCAATCGACATACTGTAATTGGCTTTGAACACTCTTTTTCTGATACTGAACTTAACAGTAGCAACATTACCACGCTGCCGCAGGGTTGCTATGTAATCTATGACTCCTTCGGTGGAAGGTCATCAGGTACCTGCCCTGCAGAAGGCTGTGTCTGTACCGTACGGGTTGAAAATACCAACTGCTAAGTCAAAGTTCTCTCTCCCTTCTTATAACGTCCGTTTTGCTTACTTTCAGCACAAAAAAGCCCGGTCATGCCGGGCAAAACAGAGAGAAAAATCCCTAAGACTTATCGTCTTAAAGCAATAAGAACAAGAAGGCAGAAATCAGAACACCCGCCCCCAAGACAAGTGGATACGCATGACGACTGATATCCCTTGCCATTTCGGGTTGCTCTTCTTCTACTTCCGGTTCAGGGGCTGCTTCTGTTGACGCTTCTTCTTCAGCGCCAAACAGCTGCATGACTTCTTTACTCGATTTCGCTGCCACCAGCTGGTCACGGAAATCGTCATCTACCAAAGAGGAAGTGAGCGTAGTCAGCACTTCCATATGTGTTGAGCCAGCTTCCGCCGGCGGAATGGCGAGCAAAAAGATCATGGTCACAGGCTCATCACCATCCAGACCTTTCCACATCATTTCATCTTTAACGAATGCGCAGGCAAATACGGGCTCTGTGACCGCAGCAGATTTACCATGCGGCACAGCGAGGTATTCACCTAGTGCCGTCGGGCCCTCGTCTTCACGCTTTAATACAGCTTCTAGAAACTGACTCTTATCCGTCAGTTTTCCTTCTTGCTCGATTTTGTCTGTCAGAGCATGAATAGCAGCGATTCGATCATCAAACGCCGCATCAAGCATGATCAGATTTTCAGAGGTGAGGTTCGCAAGTTTCATAGTGTGGCTCCTATTGCTCTGTCAGCCAGACAAATTGATACGGATTAAGAGTAAACTGGTTATCAAAGCTCTGATCGCTGACCAGATCCTTACCACCAGTGTTCAGCGTGACGGATTGCGCCTGCTGAGACAAGTTGACGACGAAGCGAATCGCCTTTTCACCTTCGCCACGCTGTAAGCCAAACAGGCCATCACCCAGCTCCAATACCTGCTGAGATGAACTTGGTGAGAAAGCAGATTGCTGCTGGCGTACGTTTAGCAAGCGTACCATTTCACTGTAGACGTTATTGCGCAGTGAACCTTGCTCAGCCAACTCGGCTTCGAGCGATTCGACCGAGAACTTTTTGCGGTTGATACGACGATTGATGCCAGACTCTTCCATTCCGGCCACATCGTTCTCACTGCCAAGGAAGCTGTGGTAGTAGACCGCAGGCACACCAATGAAAGAGAGCAAAATTGACTGCGCTGCGAGAAACTTCGCCGCTTTCGTCTGTGTGTCATCTTCAGGCTCAGTAATGGCACTCAAATAGTTAATGTTGAGCTCGTACGGGGACTGGGTACCATCGCCATTGTTCTTGTAGTTGACTCGGCCACCCTTGCGCTCAACCTGCTGACACATCATGTGGCGATCGTCGTCGCTAAGAATACCTTCCGTCGGACGTACACCAATACCATCATGGCTGGCAAGGAAGTTAAAGTAAGTGGTTTTACTCCCCGCTTGCAACGATGCCATGGCTTCGTTCGTTAGTCCCTTCGCCCATTCGGTCAGCACACTGCTGTCCTGACTAAGGAACGCATGCAGCGTTAATGGTGGCAGTGGGAACTGGTACACCATATGCGCTTCATCGCCCTGACCAAAGTAAGAGATATTCTCTTTATGCGGCACATTGGTTTCTGTAATCAGCAAAGAGCCCGGCATGACGTCATCGAGAACAATGCGCCATAGCTTGATGATTTCATGGGCTTCCTCAAGGTGAATACAGGTTGTGTTAAGCACTTTCCAGATAAAGCCGATGGCATCAAGACGAATAGAACGGCCACCGTTCGCTGCGTACATCAGCAAAATATCGATGCTTTCCAACAGCACTTTCGGGCTTTTAAAGTTAATGTCGATCTGATCGTCTGAGAACGTTGTCCAGACATGTGTCGTCTCACCCGAGGCCTTGGTAAACGGCGTCAGGAGCGGTAGTGCGCGGGGACGCGTAACGCTCGAATAATCAAGGCTCGGGTCAGACTCTACAAAATAATCCTGATAAGCCGCATCGCCCGCGAGATAGCGCTGGAACCAGTCGCTGCTCTTAGAGATGTGGTTAATCACGCAGTCGTACATCAGGTCAAAATGTTCCGCCAGCTCATTCAGCTCTTTCCAGTCACCCAAGTTCGGGTCAACCTTGCGGTAATCCACTACGCTGAAGCCGTCATCCGAAGTGTATGGGAACATAGGTAGAATATGGATATTGCTGATCGCGCCACGCAAGTACTTATCGGCAAAGTACTTCATGGTATTCAGCGTCGGCTCTCCCTCGCGGCGAATACTGTCGCCGTATGTGATGAGGTACGCCGTCGATTCGTCGACCCAGCTCTGATAAGACGGCGCATGACCACGCCACTTATCAACCAGTGCTAAAATGTCCTGTGTCAGTGATGGTGCTAGCTCTTCACCGTACAGCTTGGCAACTTTATTAAAAATCTTCTCTTTCATTGTGATTCCAACCTGTTAAATCTTGAAACTAACGCGCAGGTCAATGGCATTGTTTGGTTTGACTGTCCAATTCTGCTCGACACTCTGCTCTCGGTGATTGACACGCTCAACATCAGCGAAATGAGCGAACGCGGTGACATCGAGTTGCTGTTCACTGTCCGTCGCATTAAATAGGCGCACAATGACCGCATTGTCTTGATAGAATGAATGGCCAACGCTGGATAAAACCAACGGCTGATTCAGTTCAAACAGGCTGAATTTTTTCTCAGCTTCGCGGCTATCAAATCTAACCTGAAAACGTTCGAGACGATTCTCAAAGCTATTGAGCGACTGTTTCTGGTAGCTGAATGGGCTATCAAGATATTCACTTTCCAGCTCTCGGATTGTCTGATGCTCAGCGTTGTCCGCCAACGCAATAGCAAAGCTGAACTGCATGGATTTTTGCAACTGAGCATCCGGCGTGTACACCACGGTGTTGTTGATGCCAGAGGCGCGGCCAGGTCGCCATAACAGGTCATCTTTACCAAGCTTGCCCGTTGCCTTGAACAAAGTCAGAGCAATCAAGTCACTGGTATCACCTTTCAGGATCTGGAACTCTTTCAAACCACGACCGTTAACAATCAAAGCTCGATCCTCTGCCGCTACCGCAATCGCGCCATCGGTGGTTTCAATGTCTACCGGACATTCGCGGAAGCTGTCACGCCAGCCATCAACATTTGGTGCCACTGGACGAGTCATCAACGCAAATGGCTGAGTGCTGATGGATGTATCGGTCTGAACATCTGAATTAATCAAAACGCGCACACGGTGATCATCAACCTGATTAAGCGTATCGATCTCTACTTCCAGCGATTGTTTACCTTGAGTAAGCGTCAAGCGAACGATAAATTCCGCTAGAACAGATTTTTCACCGTTCTGGCGAGCTTCTAGGTTTTCCGGAAGCTCAAGACTTGCTTTCAGGATCATCGACTGCTGGCTTTCACCCACATGAGATTCAACCCAGCTGAGTTCACTAGTGTACAGTGGCGTATCGCCTTCCAGCGGTGAGAAGTCATAAGAATCGCCGTCATCGGCCTGCTCTTCAAAGCGGATAAGCTGCTCAATAATACGCTCTGAACGTTTATCTTTAAGCTTAAGCTGACCATCTTCCAACCAAAGCGCTAGTTGGCTGTTTTCAATCTGAGTTGCAACAGATACCTGCACTTGGGTATCGCAATCTGTTTCCACTACCTGAAATACCTGATAACCCATTGCTGGCAGATCTGCCACATCAACATTGAGCTCAAATCGGTAGTAAGGAGGAACAGGCACTTCTTTTTCGCCATCCTTAGTCACTTCGATGACCTTACCGCCATCTAGTGTTTCACGAGTGACCACTTCACTGCTAAGGATTTTCTCGCCATCTCTTAGCGCGATGGATTCGTGCTTGGAAAACGCAACAACACGGGTAATGCCGCTAAACGGCGTTGTCTGACCGTTGAAGATCATCACTTCCGAATCATCACAGGCATTAGTGGCAATTTCTTTGACCACCAAGTTGTATAAACCATGACAGATTTCTTCCGCCTGCTTAAGACGATGCATGATATCAGCGTTGGTCGCATCGCTATTACAACCACCCATGCTGTCGTGCGCATGGCACTCAAGGATCTTCTTCCATGCCAAGTCCACAAGCTCTGTGTGTACCGTTATGCCCTGTGCTTTGGCAATCGCAATCACCACTTCCAGCTTCTTGAGCAAGAACTGTTCGATCTCAAAGTTAAGCTTTTTGATGTCGTAACGCACAGAACCAATGGTCTTGTGAATACGTGTGTAGCGTGGTGTTTTGAACTCACCATAGTAAGTCTCAAACCCTTCACTATTTCGGCGTAGGAAATCGACAAAGCTTTCCATCGAAGAAATAGAATACACATCGCCAGATGGAGAACGCTCAGACGCAGCCGCTAACGTGGCTGGCAAATTCGGGTCGATATTGACTTGGTCGCCACCCGATGGAATCAATACTTCATCAAGGCCTGACAACGACTTGATCTTCTCAATCATTGGGAAGATTTTCTTATCCAGATGCTCAGCATCCGGCACGATGTTCTTCGCTGCACCGTAACCATGAACTAGGTTGTAAGCGTATATCTTATCGCCACCGTGAGATTGCCACATGAAATGGGATTTGCTGACATGTTGGTCATAATCAATACCGCGCCAGAAGACGATGTTGTCGATACCCATACCGCGGAATAGCGTTGGCATTTGCGCGTTATGACCAAATGTGTCAGGCAGGTAGCCGACTTTCATGCTGTGGCCCAACTCTTCTGCGATGTGCATGCCGTATTTCAGGTTACGGATGATGGACTCACCCGCTACGTTGTAGGTATCGGTCTGGGTGTACCAAGGGCCAATGAATAGCTTTTTGTCTGCCACCAGCTGTGCCATACGCTCACGCATATGCGGCAGAACCTTCAGATAATCTTCTACAATCGCAGACTGACCATCAAGGTGATAGCAGCTGTAATCTGCCTGACTTTCCAAAGTTTCAATCACTTTGGTGAAGTTGTAAGTCGCTAAAACGTCACTGTCTTGCTGAGTAAAATACCACTCACGATCCCAGTGAGTATGTGGAATGACATGTACTTTAGTCATGGGAGTTTCTCTAATCTAAATTCTGATTCTTGTTACCAGAGGCTCAATTTTGGAGAGCAGAGCCTCTGGTAAGTGACGTGTTAGGCGTTAGCGCTTTGTGGCTTAGTACACAGCAGTAGTGCTACTGCAATAAATAGTGAGCCAGCGAAGACGGAAATGGTGTAGCTGATTGGGTCTGAAGATAGGAACCAACCCCATACAGCTGGTAGTGGCAGGCTTTGCCATACATCCAGTACAACCGCGAGCTGTGTGCCGATGATAGAACCCAGAATCATGATTGGAATCATCTTCGGATTCTTCAGAATGAATGGGATTGCGCCTTCTGAAATACCGATCATACCTAGCATCAGTGAGGTTTTACCTACCGTCTGCTCTTCAGGAGTAAAGACACGTTTGCGGAACTTGCCATCCAGAATCGCTGCCAGACCAACACCAATCGGCGGAATAACGATACCCAGTTCGCGAGCAATCAAGTCAAAGCCTTCGCCCATGCCGTTCAGGCCAAGTGCCACCGAGCCAGCAGCTTTGTTGATCGGGCCGCCAAGGTCAAACGCAGTACCCGCAGCAATCACCATTGAGTAGATACCGCGACCTGCATCACCTGCCTGAGTGAACAGTTCAATCATCGCAATGTTCAAAGCGCCAAAGAATGGGTTGATCACGTATTCCATGGTCAGCACCATCACGACACCTGTGACGGCTGGAACCAACAGCATAGTCTTGAGCGTGGTCAGCTCTGACTTCACTTTGATCACATCATTGAGGTAACGAACCAGATAACCAACAAGGAAACCAATCGCAATCGCGCCAAAGAAGCCCGATGGCGCCCAGCCTTCAAGGTCAAAGAAGCGCTTGTAGACCTCATCACTCATGATGCCGCCGATAAAGGCTGGAATCAGAGCCGGTTTACCCGCAATCGAATACGCCAGATACGCAGCAAAGATTGAGTACATAAACTTGATGGTCATAAAACCAAGCTTATCGAGCGTTTCGATTGGCGTGCCGGAGATATCGACAAATTCACCCGTGATCTTCGCGACTGCCATTAACAGGCCGCCAAGTACCACCACTGGCAACATATAGCTGATGCCCGTCATGATGTGGCCAATTGCCACCTGATAGGCGGAGCGTTTTTCTTCTGCCACTTCAATATCGGCGTCAGACTTCTCTTTACCGCGTAGGAAGACGGTTGGCAGGAGTTCATCTACGCGCTTAATCAATTCCTGAGTGCGAACTTTTAGCGGGTTGGCATTATCAAAACGTTCCATGTCCATGATCGGCACATCAACTGCCAGAACCACACCGTCTGCTGTCGCAATATCATGCGCTGTCAGCTTGTTCTTAACGCCATCACTGCCCTGGGTTTCAACTTTGACTTCGTAGCCTTGCTTCTCAGCCCATGCCTGAATTTTTTTCGCTGCCATAAATGTGTGTGCAATGCCGGTAGGGCAAGCGGTCACTGCAACGAGCTTTTTCTTACTCATGGTTGTTCACCGTATTCTTATCAACTCCGCCAAGTATATTTAGCCTCCATGTACCAAGGTACAGTTTCCTGATACAACCTACGTATGACGATACTTTTGTGATAGCAATCAAGGAAAATATTTGCTAGTTAGCGCCTAATAATGACAATTTCATTACTAATGATTGTATGCGATGAATACATTTAAGGGCATTGAGCGCGTTATCTATGAGTACTTGATCAGTCACGCGAGTGAGCTGGCTGAGATTTCTGCGAAGACCATTGCAAACAAAGCACTCACGACGACGACCTCAGTCAATCGTGTGTGCAAGAAGATGGGCTACGCCAGTTACACGGAACTCAGGTACAAGCTCGCCGATGATCTGAAAAAACAGACAAACTCTGTGATTGAAGAAGATGACCAGATTCAACGCATCGAAAAGATCGCCCAGTCATTAGATCAGTCGCCAGTGGTGTACCTATATTCCCGTGGCGCCTCGATTGTCAGCGTCTCTTACCTTTCGCGATTTCTATCACTGGCGAATGTTCCCCACTTAGTGATCACAGACATACACCAACTGGCGCGCGCCGAAAGTGGTACGGTTATGCTGATCAGCAAATCGGGAGAAACGCAGTCTGTGGTGGATATGGCCCACAATGCAAAACGCAAAGGCTTGAAAGTATTCGCGATCAGCCATACAGGGTCAACACTCGCAGGGATTGCCAGCACCAACTTAGATCTTGCTGAACAAGTCGATGGTATCTCGCCATACAGCCGAGAATCCCAAATCCACATTCTTGAACTCGTTGATGCCATTGGTCGCGCGTTATTAACGCATTAAACCGCAGTAATTAAAAGTTCATCGCTCCAAGCTAACTCAAGATAACTTTGTGCCTGTTGTGGCGTTGCCGTTAACCACTGCTCGACACCAATATCAGGGACAAGAAATGGCATACGATGATGGTATGGTAAGCATTGTGTGTTCGGGCTTGTAGTCAGAATGACCAAATTGCCATCATCCGCCAGAATTCCGGCCATATACAGAGGCATGCCATCTGAATTGGTAAACAAGAACTTGTTCTTTTTTCCTCCACTCTCACACCACTCATACCAACCGTTACAAGGCACAATGACACGCCTGCGGATAAATCCGTTACGAAATGTGGGCTTACTGGCCACCGTTTCTGACTGAGCGTTAATAATCAGTCGCTTAGTCCATTCAGGCCGAGTTCCCCACTTGATATCTTTCTGACAATACGCCTGTGCTTCAAACGCCACCACAGAGACATTTTCAGTCGGTTTCAAGTCAAGGTTCATCTGAGGGAAGAAGTCGATCCCCACCAGTTGGGAAACCACTCTTGCCAGTGGATCATCCGTTACATTCAAGCGTCCGCACATCTTGCTCCACCTCTTGTCGAGCACTCTGTCTAATTATGGACAATTATTTCCATAATGATTGGAAATTTTCGCTATTTTTCCCCTTCTTTAATGTCGTTAATCTACGCCCATCGACATTGTTCATATCGAAGTCTTCGAGTTTTTGAGCTTGTTCGTTTACTTGAAATAAGGGTTCAAAATCGTCCGAGCGGTTCGTGAGACCTAATGCAATTATTTAAATTCAACTAGGAGCCAACATGACTCACCCAATCATCAAAGATCTAAATACTCGTTACACAGCAAAAAAATACGACGCAAGTAAGCGTATCTCTGCTGAAGATATGGAAGTCATTAAAGAAGCGATTCGTTTATCTGCTTCTTCTATCAACTCACAACCTTGGAAGTTCATCGTTCTTGAAAGTGACGAAGCAAAACAACGTTTCCACAACACGTTTGCCAACATGCACCAGTTCAACCAACCGCATGCCAAAGAAGCGTCTCATACGATTTTGTTTGCTCACAACCCTCGCTTTACCAAAGACAACTACAAAAAAGTGGTCGATGCAGAAGTGACCTCAGGCCACCTGCCAGCAGAGCGATACAATGACATGCTAAATGGTGCGTTCGGCTTTGCGGAACTCAACACAGATGAGACAGGTTTCAACGGTAATTGGACAAAAGCTCAGACCTATATCGCACTGGGTAACACGCTACACACGTTGGCGCGTATGGGCATCGCTTCAACACCTATGGAAGGGGTAGACCCAGAGCTAATCGGTGAAGAATTCAAAGAAGAGTTAGAAGGCTTTGTGTGTGATTTTGCTCTAGCACTGGGTTATCACAAAGACGGTGAGGATTATAACCACGGCCTGCCAAAAGCACGTCTACCTCTAGAAGACGTCATCACAACACTGTAAAGCATTAGAAATTGACGAAAAAGGTAAGCACATGAGCAAGTTAACGATTATCGCCAATATCATTGCCAAAGAAGGCCAGGTTGAATTGGTTAAAGCTGAGCTAATCAAGCTGATCGACAAAACACGCGCTGAAGATGGCTGCATCAACTACGATCTGCATCAAGACAACGACAACCCGGCACATTTCGTTTTCCATGAAAACTGGACGTCAGAAGCCGCACTGGATACGCATCTCGCCAGCACGCATATCGCTGACTACGTCGCAGCTGTTGACGGCGCGGTAGAGACTTTCACAATCAACCGCATGACGCATATAGCCTAAGCGCAGAGTTATCGGGATAAAAAAGCCGCATTAAGCGGCTTTTTTGTATGTGGAGGGGTACTCCACTAAAGAAATTAAGCTCACAAAGATGTGCCAATTGTTTTAGCAAGTTTTTGGACAATTCCGATTTTCAGGGATGGGTTGATTCCTACCCTATCGATTAGTATTAGTATCCTGTCGTTTAATTAAGCACTGCTTGTTGAGCTGTTACCGAGCCCATGGGTTAAACAGATTGCTGAGACATATACTCAAGAAAACAAGCCACCCTACGCGTCTGCCGGTTTTCCGGGTCATAGTACATGTACACGGTGGGTACTTCGCACCAATATTGTTTTAAGATGGGGACGAGTTGCCCACTTGAGAGTTCGTCTTTGATGCTTGCATCCATCAGGTAGCCTATGCCGATTCCTTTTAATGCGCAGTCAACCATGACCTTTGAGTTATTGACTACCATGGCCGTATTTGATGGCAGTAATGAAACAAGCTCACTGCTCTTGTCTTTCGTTTTGTGTAAACGTATTGGCAGAAGCTTGTGACTTGAAGGGGCTCTAAACTGGATCATTGAATGTTGCTGAAGCTCATCGACAGAAGTTGGTTCACCAAAACGGCTAACATAGTCAGGAGAGGCGAACAGTGCCAATTCTGTTCGTTGTTCACCACTATTGAGGCGCTTAGCAATCATGCTGTCATTGACCGTTTCTCCGAAACGAAAGCCGATATCAAAGTGATGCTCTACTTGACTGTCAAAAGAATCAGATAGGGTGATTTCGAGCTGGATAGTCGGGAACTGCAACTGAAAATCCATAAGCACGTCTTTGAGAAAAACATCGTAAATGTCTCTTGCCATATTTAGTGACAAGCTGCCACTTGGTGCTTTGTTATGGTCGCAAACAAGCTCAATTGCGTTTGTTAAATCGTCAACGCTAGGATGAATTAACTCATACAATCGTCTACCGACTTCTGTTGGCGAGATAGCTCGAGTAGTACGATTAAATAAAGGTTCGCCTACATTCTTCTCTAATACTTTTAATGAATTACTCACAGAAGCGGAGCTGATACCAAGCAGTCTTGCAGCCTTACTGATATTTCCTTCTTCATAAATCGTCTTAAAAGAAATCAATTGGTTGTAAGTAATATCATTTTTAAATTCTTGCACACTGACCCCAATTGTTAGCTTCAGGTTGATATTTATTCAGTTTAACACCTTCTAGTTATCACCTGAAGTTACATATAGTCTAGTAAACACACTCATTAAGAACGATAACTGATTGTTGAATACATCAGATATGCAGGAGTTATAGAAATGACTAATCAATTAAATGAAGAACAAAAAGCAACGTTAGCGGCGGTGGCAAAAGGCTACGTGAGCCTTCCTGCTGACAGAGCGCCAATTTTAGAAACACCAAAAAATTACGGCCTTGCATATGAAGACGTTAGGTATATGACCGAAGATGGCGTTGAGCTGGCGGCATGGTTTATACCGAAAACAGGTTCAGAAAAGCTGATCATTTGTAACCATCCTGCGACTCTTAATCGTTATGGTTTCCCAGGACATAAAGCTCCTTGGAGCCAGTTTCAAGACATCGAAGTAAAATTCGGTAATGTTCATAAAGTCCTTCATGACGCTGGGTACAACGTACTTGCATACGACTTACGTGGTCACGGTGAAAGCGGCGATGCTAAGAACAACTCTTGGGGACAAGGCTTTGGTGACGAGCATAAAGATGTCATTGCTACGTTTGAGTACGTGAAGTCTCGAGTGGATCTACGACATATGATAATCGGGCTTTTCAATCCTTGTGCTGGTGGTAATGCCGCAATCAACGCGCTGAATAAATACCCTGAATATGCTGAAAACATAAAAGCATTTGTCTGCGCCCAGCCGGCTTCTATCAACATCATGTCTAAAGTTGCGTTAGATGGTATGGGGCTAGGTGCATTTTTTGATGTATTTGCTGAAGAAGTTGAGAAAAGCATAGGCATCAAACTTGATGACATGACACCACATAAATATGTGCAAAACCTCCACATCCCGACTTTTATTGTGCAGAACAAAGATGATGTTTGGACAGTGCCTGATGATGTACAAACTACCTTTGACTTGATTCCTACAGAGGAAAAGAAACTGCACTGGATAGAAGACGGTGATACCAGACGCTTTGTCGGCTACAACTACTGTGGTGAGCACCCAGAGCAGATGATTGAATGGTTTGACCGCTACATGAAACTTTAAGTCATGCGAATTAGCATTACTCGATACATTGAGGATCCATTATGAAAAAGACTGTTTTGATTACAGGTACAAGCTCAGGTTTTGGAAAGCTAGCGGTTAAAAAATTTCAATCTGAAGGGTGGAACGTTATCGCCACAATGAGGACACCTGAAAAAGAACAAGAATTGAATACACTCGAAAACGTATTAGTGCTCAAGTTAGATGTGACCGATAAAAGTTCAATAGACCAAGCGGTATCTGATGGTATTGCTCACTTTGGCAAAATTGATGTGTTGGTCAACAATGCTGGCTATGCATTACAGGGGGTATTTGAGTATACGTCTGATGAGCAAATGCGAAGAGAGTTTGATGTCAACGTTTTTGGCTTGGTTGATACTACCAAAGCATTGTTACCACATTTTCGCACCAGCATGAACGGAGTGGTTGTTAATGTCTCGTCGATTGCTGGGCGTGTAGCATTTCCATTTACGACATTTTATCACGCATCAAAGTTCGCAGTGGAAGGGCTTACGGAGTCGCTTCAATATGAACTATTACCTTTTGGTATTGGCGTTAAACTGGTTGAGCCAGGGGCGTTTGGCACAAACATAAACAGTTCCGCTTCCTGGGCAAATGGTGAACACAATAACCCTTATTCTGATAAATTGCATATCGCAAAAACTGCAATGCAGACGATGGCTGCAACTTTGCAACAGGATCCAAAAGAGGTCGCAGACAAGATATTCCAAGCTGCTACTGATGATTCATCTACTCTGCGTTACCCTGTTGGTGGAGATGCGATACAAGTTCTTGGGGCTAGAGAAAAAATGGGCGATTCAGAATTCAAGGATATGATGATCACTAACCTTGGAATCTAATTTCAGTAGAATATTCGCCCAACAGAAGAGAGGAGACATCCATGAATTAGCATTAAGAAATGTTAGGCAAAATTCGACAGGGTTTCTCCGCCCACCTTTCATCCTAGCACGCAAAGGGGCACTTTTGAGGTACGAAGTGTCGCCTGTGAAGGTCCTTGGCAGAACTGCTCTAGAATTACCGCCGAATTTTCTCAGCTCTCCAACCCAACTTATTTATGATGCGCTGTGTGGGTTATATTAAGTCTTAGTGATTTATCTAACCTAGTTCCATAGAGACGCTAATGACAACCAAAATCCGTAGTATTCAGTCTATCGAGCGTACCTTCTCTATACTTGAGGTACTTTCTCTTCACCCAGCTGGACTCTCTCTACAAGAGATCAGTAACAGAGTCGATATCAACAAAACAACGGTTCACGGCTTGCTCGCAACACTTCATTCACTTGGATATGTGATGAAAAGTAAACAAGGTTATAGCTTGGGGCTGCGCTTTCGCGAGCTATCTAAACCTTTGGAACAAAAGGACGAGACTATCCGAACGCACTTTGCCCCACTCATCGGGAAAATGGCCCAGCTCACCCATAACACTGCCTATCTAGCGGTTCAAAGCGGCTTGCAAGAATATCTCTATATAGATGCTATCGAACAAGATAACCTTCTCACTATTCGCAGTCCGCGTGGAAAACGTGAAGGGTTAACGTCATCAGCTATCGGCAAAGTGTTTTTAGCTTTTGATGAGGGCCTTTTACGAAATTTACGGCTCAATAATCAGATCTCTAACGCTCTTGAAGCAGAGCTTACAGAAGTGAAAAAGCAAGGCTTTGCCCTAGATCTGGAACAAGCAGAGCCCGATCTTCATTGTCTAGCTATCCCGCTTTATATAAATGGTGAGTTTGTCGCCGTCGCTGGCGTAAGTGGCAATGCAAAAGAACTCAATCGTGAGCGGCTCATCCATTTTGCCGGTACTTTTCTGAGTAAGTAGATGAGCTCAGCCAAGCTGAGTTTGATAATGTCGAATCTCGCCCATTTATCCATGCAATCTTGAGGTAATCGTAGCTCTCTGTAATAGGCTTCTTTTACCCAAAGAACCTATTGAGGATAAATTATGTTTACTGTACTGATTACTGGGGCTAATCGTGGTCTTGGCCTTGAGTTTGTTCAACAATATCATGCAAAAGGCTGGAATGTATTGGCTGCTTGTCGTGCCCCAGAGCAGGCAAGTGAGTTGGTTAACTTATCTGAAACCCATAATATTGAACTGCTTAAGTTGGACGTGACCTCTGAGCAGGATATTAACCAACTTGGCAAACAGCTAAAAGATCGCCCAATTGATCACTTAATCCTCAATGCAGGTGTTTTAGGTGAAGATTGTGCAACACTTGGTGAAATGACTCAGTCCAAATGGCTTGAGGTTTTGAACATTAATACCGTTGCGCCAGCCCTTCTTATCCAAGCGCTTAGAGAAAATGTTGCTGCTAGCAAGCTTAAAACTATTGTTGGTATCTCAAGCCGAGTTGCCAGCATTGGTGACAACAGCTCTGGCAATATGTATAGCTACCGTACATCAAAAGCTGCGCTTAACCAGATCCTAGTCTCTGCAGCACGAAACCTAGCAGAACAAGGGGTTAAAACCTTAGCGGTTCATCCTGGTTGGGTTCAAACAAATATGGGGGGGAAGGATGCAACCTATACTCCACAAGAGAGTGTGGCAGGTATCATCAATGTGACAGAGTCTTTAACACTAGAAGGGTCTGGTAGCTTCCGAGTATTTGATGGCTCAAACATAGAGTGGTAATAAACAATTTTTAATATGTGTAATTCATAGACATCCTTTCAACTGTACTGGATGTCTATGGACAGAAAAATCCAGACAAAATCTGCAGTGGGTACAGATGTAGTAGCTAAGTAAAGCCACTAATTCTCTACTCCGCTCTCCCCCCTGATAGTGATACAATCCCCGCATCAGAATTACCGAGAAACTCTATGTTTATCCATCATGTTAACGGCATCGATTGGCTGGTGATTACCGCCTTTAAAGAACTGAAACCTCTATTTATTGAAGAAGCTGGTGCGATCCCCTCTTGCTTCTCTGCTGACAGCGAATTGAGCCTGATTGATCAAGCCAAGCGCGCTTATGGATATTTGCCTTCACTCGACGGAGTAATCACTGATACCGGCACTTTTCAAAGCCGTGATAACGAAGAAGATTTAAACCCACAGCTTGCGTGCTTAGTTGAGGGACGTGGTCGAGTGTTTATCTACCACGGCGGCTTTGTCGCTTTTGTGGATGACGAGCAAACCTTTATTACTCGAATGCACTGAAAGCTATTCAGTAAGTTGAAATCGGCAAGTTGTCCCCTATCAGGATTGGGGCACTTTTGAGTTACGAAGTGTCGCCTGTGAGGGTTCTGGACATAAACGTGTAGTACTTTGCTTTAATTCACTTTGCCCAGAACAGAACAAGAATATCTGCTAGCTCGCATCACTTCCTGAAAGCTGGAGGATCCAAGAAGCTATCTCTTCGATTGTGGTTTGATTGCCATTTAGTAGTCGAGTCATTAAACCGCCCAATAACAAAGCATAGGCCTGATTAGCATTCTCTTTACCTACAATTTTATGTAGCTCTGCCAAAAATTTGCTATCTGCCATTTTTAGAAGCCGATCATTGGCTATGTCTTGACTGTCTCTATTTTTAACATAGTCCAATAGCACCGTCATTTCGCCCCTAAAGCGACTATCCAAAGCCTTTATCAATTGGGTAATGGCTTGCCCTTTGTCTTCAGGTAGGGCTGAATTACGCTCTACGCCATAAAGTGAGTGAGGCTCTAGCACAAACTCTGTACAGGCAGTAAATAGCTCTTCCTTACTTGAGAAGTAGTGGTAAAGAGCACTTTTGGATACGCCTAGAGCTTCTGCAATGCCTCGCATTCCTAATCCATTCAGCCCGTGCTCTGAAAAAACATCAACGGCTTTGGTGATAAGTTCATTACGGTATGCTTCTCGATCTACGATTTTTGGCATTATTTCGCCTCTTTTAAAGTCCATCTGGACTATATCCTCACTGAGTTTAAAAGTCCACTGGTCGATAAAACGAAACCTTTAAAAGACCACCTGGACTAAAAACATTGACAAGATCAAAAATGATCAAGTAATCTTATTTAGACCACACGGACTAAATAAGATTACATAATTACTCGTTCGTAGTTATTTCAGATAAAGGGGGACACCATGAACAAAGATCAACTTACCTTAAAAGATGCACCTATTAACTGGCAGTGCAATGGTAAATTCAATTTCACAACGGGCTATGGTGCGACTAAAACTGAGAGTGCGATTGCAAATTATGCCGCATTCATCGCACCAGCAATCCTATACTTTTTTGCATGGAAAGAGCTTGATTGGAGTGTGCTACAAATTATCGTAGCCGCTGTTTTAACCTTAGATATGATTGGTGGTGTGCTAACGAACTCGCTTGGTTCAATGAAGCGTTACCTTCATACCAATCAAGACCTAGATGTTAATTGGTTGGGGAAACTAGTGAAAAGTAAATTCCTATTCCCAGCAATCCATTTTCAATTGTTCGCGATTCCACTGTGTTTTGACGTCGCATGGTCTTATGCTTTCTTTTGGTATGGCATGATGATGGCATCAATTGTATTTATGCTTTTTATACCTTTGTATCTACACCGTCCTGTCGCACTGTTGATCGTAATGCTATCGATCATTCTTGCTCAACTTATACCTTCACCTATCGGTCTTGAGTGGATTGCTCCCATTTACATGATTAAGTTAGTGCTTTCTCATGGCGTAAGAGAAGAGCCATATCGTCCAACACTAGAAAGCTAACGACACTGAAGCAATGGTGACACAAATTTAGTCCGCTGTTGCTTCAAAGTAATTCAATCCGGAGAGTACGTAACTCCATACCTAAGGGTCAAAACATGTTAGAACCACCAAGAGTATTGGTCGTCGGTGCAACAGGCTACCTAGGCTCACACATTATCAAACAGTTACAGCGAGAAGAATATGACTTTAAAGCTCTCGCCCGGAATAGACAGAAGCTACTTGATCTCGGGTTGCATGACCATCAGGTAGTTGAAGCGCAGGCAACGGATCCTGATTCCCTTGTGGACTTATGTAAGAACATAGATGTTGTCATATCTTGCTTAGGTATTACCCGACAACGAGATGGTTTGAAATATATGGATGTTGACTACCAAGCCAACTTTAATATCTTGGTAGAGGCGGAAAAATCAGGCGTAGAGAAGTTTATCTACATTTCAGCATTCAATGCACAAAAATATACCAATGTTCGCATGTTAAGAGCTAAAGAAAGATTTTCTGACCGTCTACTTAGCTCAGAAAGACTACAACCATGCGTAATTAGACCAAATGGTTTCTTCTCTGATTTAGAAGAAATCTATCGCATGGCAACCAAAGGTAGCGTTTACATTTTTGGATCTTCGGCTATGAAGTTAAACCCGATACATGGCGAAGATCTCGCTGAATTTTGCATCAAATCTATCCAGTCGAATATGAAAGAATTAGATGTAGGAGGCCCAGAAGTATTAACAACAACCCAAATTGCCCAGTTTGCTTTTGAAGCCCAACATAAAGACGAGAGCATTGTCCGATTACCAGACTATCTAAGACGCGTAGCTTTATGTTTAGTGGAGCGTCTACCTGAGAAATGGGGTGGTGCCACAGAGTTTTTCTTAACTGTTATGGGGAATGACTCCATTGCTCCAACTTATGGGAAACATAAAATAAGCGATTACTATGCAGAGTTATTTACGATGAATAACAATTAGTGATCGTAAAGAGTCTAAGACATAATCGGGCACAGACTTTTCGGAAGAGAGAAAAGCCTGCATTAGCGCTTATCAACAGTCTGCTTTTTCAGAGGGCCTCAGAAAGGGGGAATTGTAAGTCAGCCCCCCAACCAGCCTTATTGCCCCGTTAACTCAAAGGCACATGGAAAGTGCTCTTGATCTCTTTAACCGATACATTGGACTGAATAGCGCTAACGCCTTTGACTCGTCGTATGGAACTAATTCGTTCAAAGTACTCATCTAAGTCTTGTGCCACGACCTGTACGATATAATCTGCGCCACCAGCGATGCAGTGACACATAGTGATCCAGTCTGACACCGCTACATAGTCTTCAAACGGGTCGGTGTTTTCTACTTCATGGCTACCCAGTGTCACCAGAGTGAAGCCCGAGACCTGAAAGCCAAGCTTCTTACGGTTCAGTCTTGCGGCATAACCTTCGATATAACCCTCTTGTTCCATCTTCTTCCAGCGTCGCCAGCAAGGTGTTTCACTCAGATTAACTTCTTCGGCTAACTTGCTGTTGCTGATACGGCCATCTTTCTGGATACGTTCAAGAATGGAGAAATCTGTACTGTCCAACTCGAAATTGGTTGATTCTTTCTTTTTCATGACCTGTTTAGAAATAGTCTGCTCAAATTTACGAATACCATAACCCAGATAGCAATTTTATTCCTGCGGAGATCGGTAGACTGGATCTCATATTGCAACAATGACTTTTTGGGAGTGAGCAATGAGTGCTCAGTTAATGACAGCTTTTATGCTGTTCGCAGTATCAATTTCGATGACCCCTGGCGCGGGGAATATCGCTTTGATTGGTCTTTCTAGCCGCTATGGTGTAGGTGCGACCTTACCTTTTATCGTCGGTAACGCAGTTGGTGTGATCGCCATTCTCGCTGGAGCCAGCCTTGGCGTTGCAGGGCTACTGAATCTCTATCCGACGTTGTACCTAGTCTTGAAGTGGCTTGGTGCCGCGTATTTGCTATACATGGCATGGGGTATTGCCCATATGGAACTCGACAGTGATACCAGTGTGAAAAAGTCCGGCCTGTTGTCCGGCGTCTTAGTACAGATCCTTAACCCGAAAAGCTGGGTCGCATCCATCACAGTGTTTTCCCAATTCGTCTCGCCTAGCAGTAACTATATCGCTCAGGTGGTGTTTATTATTGGAGTGATGGTGATAACGGGTGTCATTGGTATGTTGGTCTGGGCTTACTTTGGCTCAATGTTGACGCGCCTGATCAACTCTCCTGAGAAAATGGTGATGGTGAACCGTTGTTTTGCCGGCAGTTTGGCAGCAGTCGCGGTGTTTGTGGTCACTCAACCGATCTAACGACCTTTCGCCAAGACTCGCGAGATTGCTGGACAAATAGAAAAGCCTTCAATAAATGAAGGCTTTTTATCGGGATACGCTACCTTAATCAGTTACTGCTTAATCGCAGTACAAAAGCTCACATCGGAGTGTTGAGTCACTGGGTCATAACTGTGATAAAGCTCGAAACAAGGTCGATCATCGTTTTCCATTCCAGAATTAATCACGTTACTCATTAGATCATCCCATGCTTTTGAGTACTGAGTAGGCTCGGTAATCTTCTGACGCATAACCGCGTAATCGCCACCCGGAAAATCCTGCAGTTCTATATTGCCCGGTACTTCCGTGCCCTCTGGCACCATTAAGCAGATATCGGTACGGCACTTATCATTTGGGGTAATTTCTGGATTGTCGTGGAAAATAAAGATACAGGTGTTTTCAGCCAGTCCCTTCATTCCAGCCCACTGATAAAGGCGACTTGATGGTTCCTGATAGCCTTCGCCATAAGGACCAGTAACTCGAACATAGGCTAATTTTGTTGCTTCAAACTTTTGAATTTCCATTGTCTTGCTCCACATCGTTGGTTCCGAGCCAGTATATGGATCGCCACTCTCGCCTTCGTTTCCATTCTTGCGCAACGTGTGTCCAATCTTGCTGTTTCGCGCCAGTTTGGAAAATTCTTGATAGTTTTCACAATCTCTAAACTCAGTTGGTGTTACGCCATAGTGCTGCTTGAATGCCTTAGCCAGACTCTGCGAAGAGGAGAAACCATACTCAAGTGCAATGTTGAGTATTGGTTGCTTAGACTTGAACAGATCATCAGCGGCGGCGGCCAGTCTCAGACGACGAATGTAGTCAGCCAGAGTCTCACCCTGTACCGCTTTAAACGTGCGGTGAAAATGGTATGGAGAGAGGTTAGCCAAGGCGGCGACTTCTGGCAGGTTTAAAGGTTGGTTAAAATGTTTTTCCAGATAGCGAATGACTGGAGTTAGCCGTTTTTTGTAATCAACGCGCATTCTTGGTTCATCCTTGCTTAATTTGCTGAAAAGCCTACCCCACAGCACGCTCGCTTCAAAGCTATGATTGGATAAATGTATAGCGTGTCTCGATTCGCCTCAGACAAGAACAACTTTCAGCACCCTCCAGCCGCACATAGCAGGCTGGAGGGTGATATAACAGTAATAGTAGGTATCTGACTGATATACAGAGAGTTGTGTTTAGTAGATCATGAGTGGTTACAAAATGACCATTGTAAAGAAAATAAAAAAGAGGAATATGGACTTAGGAGCTGCAAACAGGAGATAGTTTTATGACTTTATTTCTGACAATCATGATTTTTCTGAGCTTCATGGCTATGCTCGCTATTGGCGTTATGTTTTCCCGCAAGCCTCTAAAAGGAGGTGGATGTTTCAAAGCATCCGACGTAGATAGTATTACAAAAAACAACATCAAGAATCGCACTGATATTTAACTGAGTAAACGTGCTCTGAACATCTACTCAAACGATTCTGGCACAATAGATTTGTTCACCAATTTGTCTTTCAACATCATTGACTCTTAGCGCTATGTTTTAGCCATGCTGCTAACTCTTTTTCTACATAGCGAGTCAGTATGAACCTAGAGTTACGACATGACAAAAGCGCTTTAGTGCAAGCACACTAAAGCGTTTTTCTTGATCAGATTATTTATTGAAGAAATCCGCTACAGCATTTGCTGATAATGCTACCGCTTCTGGTTTGTAGTAAAAATCGACATGACTAAACTCGCTCAATGCTAGCACTTCGTGCTCATTAGTTAGTTTCTCAATAAATGCAGTTGAGCAAATCGCAGTTGGTGCATCCTGACCATATACCACTAATGTTGGCTGCACGATTTTGTCGGCGTAATGCTCACAAAGAGAGAACAAGGATTGCATTGGTTGATCAGCGACATGCATATTAGTGAAATTCTCGACCGCTACAGGGCCTCGATAGCCATCACGACCATAATAGTCATAGGTCTCGCCTGCCATTTCTGGGAAAGCTGCTTCACCAACAAACTCCTCTTTCGACTGTTCGTCATTCAAACCAAATGGAGCAACATAATCTGGCTTCCCCGTATCAAACATTTGCTGTTTCGAAGCGTTTGCTGCCGTAATCATCTGGTGAACCATTGTTTTATCTGTCCACTGGAAGGCATCCGTCGCCATCATTCCTGACACTAGGGCCAGCTTTTTAATACGATGGTCAGTCACAGCGGAAGACGCCATGATTGAACCACCTTGGCAAATACCAAGGCCATAGATTTCATCGACATAAGGTAGTGAGCCCAAGAAAGAAACCGCATCCCATGTATTCTCGATTAAGCGAAACATGTATCGAGCTTGCATGTGCTCTCCAGGGAGTGATGGAGAGTCCCCCATGCCTAAGTAATCAAACGCAAGGAAGATAAAACCACGCTCTGCCATTTCTGGACCGTAAGTGGCTAGCACCTGCTCTTTGACTTGTGGAAACGGGCTCGCACCAAGAATTGCTTTGTATTTTTTCTTCTCATCAAACCCTTCTGGCAGGTACATATTACCAACGAGTTCCACACCGAATGATTTAAATGTTACTTGTTTAATATTCATCGCTATACCTTTTGTCTCTGTCGCTCTATGGGATTGATTTGATTAGTTTTCAAATACAGGAACCAACTCTAATGTTGTTGCTTCATGCTTCTCTTTATCAAACGTTAAACGCATTATTGGATAAATAAGCCCTAGTAACTTTCGATAGGCTTTATTAACTCGAGGAGTCACCATTTTTAAGTCATCAGGGACTTTGCCATTCACGAGCACTTCTAGATCACCGATTTTCATCGCCCCATTTGGTCGACAATCAGTGCTCGGGGCGTTGATGAATGCGTCATACCAACTACGCTTGCTGAACTTATACTGTCTGATAAAAAATCTACCTTCTGTTTGCACAATGGTGATGTCTATAAAGCGGTGTTCGCCACATCTAATTTGATGCACTTTTTGACCATCAACGGCTTGAATCAACTTATTCAACCTTGCTTCATTTCGCATGATAGTTATCACCCCGTATAAGCTGTCTCGTAATTGATAGCGTTATCTTAGGCGGGAATTGCTGAAGTAGCAGTGCACAAAACCACGAGAGTTGTATACAAATCTCCGAGATGCCCCTTTTCGTTATTTTGTATACACATTACGGTGTTTTATGTACTGTGATATTGCCTAGGCTAACGCATAGTAGCTTTAGCAATAACCGACATTTGCGTGAGTTATTGTCTTTGACTGGCGCCAAAGTTGCGTTACGAAATGAGGTTTAACTATGAAAAAATTCCACTTTGATACGATTGCAGAACAAAATGAAATCCTTGGGCTTCGCCCACCAGAGCACCCTCTAATTGACGTGATAAAGATAAGTTCAAACAGTGATGATAACCAATTGAACTGCGAAGAGGATATTTCACTTTCTACTAGCTTCTACTCGATATCGCTCAAACATATCATTTCTGGTGAGCTCATGTATGGGCGTACGCGGTACGACTGCTCGAATGGCACCATGCTGTTTTTTGCACCTAATCAAGAGGTATCCGCCAGTGGAATTAAAGTGGATGCGGTAGCTCGAACTATCTGTTTTCACCCAGACTACATTCGTGGCCACAAGCTACAAGATGAGATAAGGAAATATCAGTTCTTCAATTATTCTGTCAATGAAGCTCTTCACCTTTCACCAAAGGAAGAGCGACATATGGCAAATATGTTTGATGCACTTGAGCTTGAAAACAGCAATAGCCTGGATGCCTTCAGCAAAGAGCTTATTTTGTCACAAATCAGCACCCTACTGATGTATGCCAACCGTTACTATCACCGCCAGTTTTTAATGCGCAAAGAAGCAGATACATCTGTATACGATAGATTTTCAATGCTATTGGAGGCTCGCTTAGAAGCTGTTGTTCATGAGTCGGCTACAATCCCTGAAGTTGAAGAACTGGCTCAAGGCATGAAAATGACTAGTCGATACCTAAGTGACGCTCTGAAAGCGGAAACTGGCAAAACAACCAAAGATTGGATTCATTATGCTTTAATCGAAAAATCAAAAGATCGCTTGCTTTCAAGTAAGGATTCTGTGGCGACTATCGCGTACGCTCTTGGTTTTGAATATCCGCAATATTTTTCACGTCTGTTCAAAAACAAGGTAGGGATGACACCATCTGAATATCGAGCAGAAAACATTCGTCATTGACAGAAAGTTGCACTCAGCAAGAGTTAAAAATTCTTATACTCGAAAAGACTGCTATCTCTTTTTGCGGGAAACAGTTCATTAATGTTATTTACTCTTGCCAATCGGAAAAATAAGAGACCAAGTAATCTATCGCCATTCTCGCTTTCTGAGGTAAAAACCGTCGATTCTGATACACAATCCAACTGCTTGAGCCTTTTCCCCAAAATGGTTCCAGAACTGGAGTCAGTTTCCCTTCTTCAAGCGCATGGTTAAAGCTGCTTTTGGGTAAATACGCGATACCGAGGCCTTGCTCACAAGCTTCAATCACCGCTGTGGAGTTATTGCTGCGCCACCGACCATGAACACGGACGGCATTCAGTGGTTTACCTTCATGTTCGAACAGCCAATGATCATTGTTGGCAATAATACAGCTATGTTGCTTTAACTGTTCAGGATGAGTCGGTTGCCCAAATTGTTCGAGATAGTCACGACTTGCCACGGCGGCCATAGGCCTGTCTGCCAATTTTCTTGCCACTAACCCTGAGTCATTAAGCCGACCATAGCGAATAGCAAAGTCGATACCGTCTTCAATGAAATTGACCATGCGAGTATTGAAGTCGAGTTCCACCGTCAAGTTTGGATACTTCTTTGCAAACGCCATCAAAGCCGGCGCTACATAATTCTCCGCAAATGCCCCTGCGGCGCTCACTCGCAGCGTACCACTAAGCTGAATGTGCTGTGAGGAAAGCTGCTCATTCGCATGCTGAAGCCCGTTCACCAGCTCTTTGCATTGGCGATAGTAAATTTGCCCGGCATCCGTCAATGACACCATACGCGTCGTTCGGGCAAGCAACGCCACCCCAACACGCGATTCAAGTCGGGAGACTTGCCGGCTAACGTGACTCGTACTGCATCCCAGCTGCTTCGCCGCAGATGAAAACCCTTGGCTCTCTGCAACCGCAACAAACTCATTGATCCCTTCGAAACTGTCCATACTCACCTTTGCTATATGGCAATAATGTTTTGCAGATTACTCATATTATCAATCAAATGATTCACAATTAGTATGTGGGTGAACTAAAAATATGAGTCAGCGAGAAAGGATAGAATCATGAAAAAAGTACTAATACCTGTCACTAATCACGCCACACTAGGCAGCACAGAACAAGCAAATGGCACATACGCGCCAGAACTCACTCACGTGCTTAAAGAGTTAATCAACGCTGGTATTGAATACGATATTGCTTCGATCAAAGGTGGTAAAGCACCGTTATACGGGACAGATATCGAGGGAGATTACGTCAATGCGGAGATCTTGGCAGATGATGATTTCCTAAATCGTATCAACAACACGATTCCGGTATCTCAGCTAAACAGTGACGATTACGATGCCATTTTCTATCCGGGTGGTTTTGGCTTGCTGTCTGATCTTGCCGTCAATAAAGACTTTGCCACGATCGCCGCTAAACATTATGAAAATGGTGGTGTTGTAGCATCGGTATGTCATGGCCCTGCGGCGCTGCTTCCAATTACACTAAGCAATGGCGAGAAGCTATTGGCTTCTAAGTCGGTAACAGGCTTCACCCGAGAAGAAGAAATCGACTTCGGCACTATTAACGATATTCCATTCTTACTGGAAGAGTCACTGGCACGAAGTGCAGCACGCTTTAGCAAGGTTCAACCTTGGCAAGAGCTTGTCATTGTCGACGAACGTGTCATTACAGGCCAAAACCCAACCAGTGCACACGGTGTAGGCCAAAAGTTGGTGGAAATTCTAGCTTAATAGATTTGGCATCAAGGCATAAATTCCACAGCCTGCCTTGGTGCCAGCTCTTCTATGCATTTCTCTCGTCGTAAGCTTTGCGTGCACGTTCAATATCCTGCCTATGGTCATCAGCCCACGAGACTAATTGATAAAGAGGCTTAACTAGCTCTCGTCCCATCTCCGTCAGGCAGTATTCTACTTTTACCGGTACTTCGGGGTAGACCGTTCTATTCACATAGCCCTCTCGCTCTAAATCTCTCAATGTTTGAGTCAGCATCCGTTGAGATATGCCTTCAATCCTTGATTTTAAAGAGTTGAACCGATCTTCCCCATCCACCAACGCAAACAAAATCAAGAGCGACCACTTGTCACCGATTTGCGAAACCACATTGCGCACCGCGCAATCTTCATTGTTATGAAAAACACGTCTTTCAGCTTTAGCTTGTTCAGCCATTTTTTACCCCTTATCCAACCCTAAGCGCCGCATAGGTTACCAAAATGTGCCTAGCGAACGCGAAAGTGCCTTCTTGTTATGTAGGTTACTATTAATTACTATAATGATCAATATATACCTAAACAACAATAAGTACCTTGGAGAGAGCTATGCTAAAACTAATCACATCCACTATTCTTTTGCTATTAACTACAACGAGTTATGCGCAATCATCAGACAACTTAACGATTGACCTACAAAAGTTACAGAAACCAAATTGGACTGAGCAGGAGCTGGCCAACGCCGAATTGATTACCGATTTTGTGCAGAACTTAATGAATGACCATAACTTTGATTATGTTCTGGAACACTACAACGACAGTGCCTATACACAACACAATCGTAACTTGCCTGACAAAGTGACAGGTTTGGTTGGCTTCCTGAAAGAGTTCGTGGAGGATTACCCTGATTACACCTACGACGTAAAACATATCTATGTGGATGGTGACTACGTGATTTTCCATTCACATGCCACTTTGGATAAAGAAGACCGAGGGAACGACGAGAAAGGCATGAATATCATCGATACGTGGCGAATAGAAGATGGCAGAATCGTTGAACACTGGGATTCAATCCAAGCGCTCGACTTCTCGATGAGACTTTATTCTCTGCTTAGTGGTGGTGATATCCAGAATGCCAATGGAGTGTATTAAGCCCAAAATCGGTCAAAGGGGCGACTCTCGCCCCAACTCCACATCAACGTCAAAATTAACGCTACTATTACAAAAATTAGTGAGCACATTCGCTTAAATTTTAGCGCTATTGATACAGCAGTTAGTGACTATTTCCCCCAACTCAAACCCATCTCAATTTTTTGACTTTGCTCCACAACATTCAGATAAAAATAGCGATATCGGCCTTTTTTAAACGCCAGTTTTAAAAAACATGATCAACTTAACCTATTGTTTTTATTTAATTTATATGAACATTAAAACAAATACACCCATTTGCGTCATTGACAACAATCATTAAGCTTCACATCATGAAAATGATTACTATTTTCATTTTAATGAGACTGTAGGACGACAAACTCATGTCAATGCTCTCTAACATTTTCCATGCTAAATCATTCACCCCTTTGCCTAGTTTCAAAGAAATCCGCTCTCCGATAGGCATGTCGCAACGCCGCTTCATTCATCAACAGAGGGAACAAATTCAACAAATATTGGAAGGACGAGACCCGCGGTTACTGGTGATTGTCGGTCCATGCTCAATTCACGACCCAAATGCTGCGCTGGAGTACGCCAATAAGCTGGCCGCCATTCAACGAGAATTTGCTCCGACACTCAAAATAGTCATGCGAACCTACTTCGAAAAACCTCGAACCCGAGTAGGCTGGAAGGGGTTCGTTGTTGACCCAGATCTTGATGGACAACACAACATCGCGCAAGGTATCAAACTTACCCGTGAACTACTGGCATCCATTCTAGATCTCCAGCTTCCAACTGCGACTGAATTTCTCGACCCCAATTTTGCCCCTTATTTTGCCGATATGATTTGTTGGGGAGCGATTGGCGCAAGAACAACAGAATCCCAGCCTCATCGCCAGTTGGTATCGGGGCTGCGTTGCCCCGTAGGCTTTAAGAACAGCACCGACGGTAACATTGATATTGCAGTCGATGCGATTCACGCTTCTCGTATGCCACATTCTTTCATTCAGTGCGGTGATGATGGCACTCACGTCGTCGTACACTCTGAAGGCAACCAACATGGTCACTTGATTCTACGTGGAGGCCACTCACCTAACTACGCGCAATCACACATTCAAGCCGCGGCTTCCACGTTAAAACGTAACGACCTCGCAGCTAAGTTGGTGGTCGATTTTAGCCATGGCAACAGCCAAAAAGTTGCCCAAAACCAGCTCAAGGTCGCTGATGATATTGCTGAACAACTTCGAGCAGGCGATGACTATATCGCAGGAGTGATGTGCGAAAGTTTCCTGCAAAGCGGACAGCAATCGGTGCACCAAAGACCATTCAATTACGGTCAGTCAATCACTGACGAGTGTCTGAATTGGCAAGATACCGTTCACTTACTGCGTGTTTTACACCATGCGTGTCTTGACAGAATGAAGCTCCGCCAACCCGCCACAGCGTAATGCTCATCTGGGGTTAAACGACAAAACACGATCGATGAAGAGGGAAAGACTACTCAATTTCGGTGCAAAGAGGAAAGAAATGGCTTCCGATCCGAGTAGACAGAAACCGAGTGGCTCAACAGAATGGAGCTCTCGTTTATAAAACCAATAATACGAGCCAAAGAATAAAATAATAATATGAGACAACGCGTGGAAAATGAACACTTTATCGTGTGGCCCGCTTCTCAATACTCCAATGAAACATGTGTGCATTAGCTGACTAAGCCGTATTGAAGGGTACCAACTATGAACTGCGTTGACTCAAAATTTCAATCTAATTGCTCAGGTGCAGCCACACCGCGCGCAAACAGTGAAGCTTCACGCTCACCGATAAAACCAACCTGTCACTCATTCGGCGGATGTTTAGGATGTCAAATCCATACCTTATCGGGGTATGGAGGTTGCACAGCCTATGAAGCCCAACCCGTGGAACCAACCTGCTGCCTGCGCATATTAACTGTTGTGCGCGGTGAACGATTATTTTGGCACAATGGCCAGGATCAACCGCTTGAACTGGAACCGGGCAAGAGTGTTCTGATCTTATCCACCAACAAATTCAATGATGTATTTATAAGTGCAGAAGAAACCTTTGTTGAGATCGCCGATATCCGATTTGAGTGCCACTACTTAGGCAAGATTCATCACCAGATTCAAGAAGTGCTCAAGAATCGTATCCTTGAACCTTTAGCTGAAAATCGACCTTGGATCTTTGATACAAGCTTTGATATTCAACGCTTTCTCAGTCAACTCGATGTGAATGACACAAGCCATTCTTCAGATGCAACGACACACTTGTACACCGTGTCCCAAGCCTACCAGTGTTTGTCGAAGCTTCTGAATCAATTGGACATGATTCAACCGAACAAAAAGCCTGAAGAATGCGCGTGTTTATCCAGCCGGACTCTAAACAAAATCCGTAAAGCACACACTTTGATCGAGCATGAGCCAGGGAAAAACTGGAGTATCGCAGAACTGTGCAAAGAAGTGGGTACCAATGAAACGAGTTTCAAGCGAGGTTTTAAGTTACTTTTCAATACAACGTTCTCCAAGCGGCTGCAACAAACACGAATGGATATCGCGGCAACAGAACTCGAATTCACTGATCAACCGATCATAGATATTGTTTACAAAGTTGGCTATTCAAGCCCTTCTCATTTTACCAAACTGTTTAAACAACATTTTGGACAAAACCCTCTTCAATATCGTAAGTGCCGTCAGCGAGCCTGATATTACCGTTCTGTCTTTCCCTCTGGTAGCAAGTTGAGACCAGCCCCCGGTGCGCGCTGGGGGACTTTTTCCTAGAGCCTTTGGACTAATGCAAGAATAGACATAACGCCCACCCAATGATAATGTTTCTCATTATCAAAAAATAATTATTAATAAAACTATGGCTTACTACCGTCTTCCTTTCCACTTAGATCTCATGGAGGAGTCTATCCAAACCAATGGCAACATTGTGTTTAAGCACCCTAGCTGTGAGTTTTCTCTAAGGTGTAATCAGCTTAATGATGACATTGTACTGAGTGAGTTTCACGGCAACTTTTGCTCCCCAACTCAGCTAGATACACCAGATAAAACGGAATACGATTCCGTCACCATCATGCTCAATCTGGGCAATGCGGTTTACTATCATATAGACAGTTTGGCCACACCTCGTATCCTCCCCAGCCAAGCATTAGCCTTATGTTACTCCGATGCGAGAACAGGCATGTGCCGCTATCAACCTCAGGAGACACGACTCTTTGCAATACAGATGCCGAGAAAAGTCTTGATGGAATATCTGGATGTCATGCAAATCGGCAACCACATTCAAGATAAGCTTCGAAACAGGGAGCCATTTCTGCTAATGAAGCCCGCAACAGAGGTCTTCAGACGGTTTGCTGCTCGCCTATCTTTACCTTCTGCGCCAAATGACACATTGCACCACCATTTGTCCTACTCCTTCATGACGGATGCGACCCGATACCTGATTGCAGATGATGGAGTCCGACGTACGCGTATAGACAGCTGCAATGGTCTGGAAAAAGCCATTGATATTCTCGATAAAGAATACATGGTGCCAACAACTATCACACAGTTAGCTCACCGGATTGGCACTAACGAAACATCACTCAAGCAGTGGTTCCGTAAAGAGCTAAACACCACAGTACATCAATACATCGTTCAGCAACGCATGGCTAAAGCCGCCGAGTTATTAAGTATGAGTACTTTATCCATCTCACATGTTGCGCAAGAAGTGGGTTATGCCAATCATGGTCATTTTGCCGCAGCATTTAAAAAAGAGTTTGGCTGTGCGCCCTCAGCTTACCCTTCATCGCCAAAGTCCCCTCTCTACCGTGTCACCACACCATGTAAGTAACTCTTAACACAATACGGCAGACTGTTTGAATTCCAAAAATCCATTAAAAAGAGCTAAAAAAAATATCATTAAATACAAAAACTTAAATCAATAAGATCGAGAGAGGTAGCGTTCATCTGAAATCAATCTCGTTTGAATTTTACTTATTAATCATCGAAAACGCCCATTCGCGCGTTTTTTTCCCCTGATTGAGTTAGCGCCTCGGCGATGAGATTTGCACCATAGACGATAAAATCATAAATAGAAGGATTCCGTAAGATGTACAGGCACAGTTTTTCACTTTCTCCCCTCTCACTTGCAGTCTTGGCGGCAACGCTAAGTCCTGCTGTCGCCGCTCATGACCATACTCAGGAAGTTATGATCATCGAAGCCACTAAGCAGGACATTCCGTTAGAACGCGTCGACAACTCCGTACTAATCAAAACTGGTGAAGAGCTTGAAAAAGCGGGAATCCACGAAGTTAAAGATTTAGAGAAAGCATTTCCAGGCCTGATGATTCAGACACGAGGCAACCGTACGTATGCTAATACCACCATACGAGGCGTTAGCTCACCAGACTACTATTCACCAACAGTCAGTATCTACGTTGATGGTGTACTTCAAGACAGTGCATTCCTCACTCAACAGTTAATGAACGTAGAACAAGTTGAGCTACTCAGAGGCCCTCAAGGCACGCTCTACGGGGGCAATGCTCAAGGTGGTATCATCAATATCATTACGAAAAAGGCGACAGATGAGACTGTAGCTTCAGCAGGTGTGTCATATAGTAACCTAAGCAGGCAGATCGATGGCTCTGCGGCTGTCGCGATTAGCGAGACAACCTATGCTGATTTTGCCATTCGCTCATTAAAAGACGAAGGCAACATTCGTCATATTCCAAGCAACACTGATGATGCGAATGAAACCGAAGACTTTAGTGGTACTGCCCGATTCCATTACCTACCTGAACAATCGCCACTCTCCCTCACTTTTTCAGTATCTTCTGCGCACTTAGACAGCCATGAAGAGTGGTATTTGACTCAAGAGGAATATAATAACAAAGCCACCAGCCAAAACATTCCTGAACTTAAACGAGTCGTCAACAGCTACGCCTTAAACGTGGGTTACGATCTGGGGACAACCCAGTTAACCAGTATCACGGCGTACCAGAACCGCAACGTTGACCGCGAGTATATCGGTGGTAAGTGGGTTGAAGATCAAAACACGTTCAGCCAGGAGGTGCGCGCTAATACCCAATTCAGCGATGACCTTTCAACATTAGTTGGTGGCTACTACGAAAATCGACGCTTTGATGTTAATACTGGCGCTCAGAATGACATCAAGACCGATACCTATGCTCTATTTGGTCAAGCCAATTATGCTCTGACTGACAGCGTCGACCTCACTGGTGGGTTACGTGCATCAAGATTCTCTTCCGAGTCCGACTTTGGCGGTAACTCCGCCTGGATGATTGACAGTTACCAATCGGACAAGTCGGAAAATGTGGTCTCACCAAAAGCGGCAGTTGGCTGGCAAGTTGACGAAGATTCAAGAATATTTGCCTCATTAACCAGTGGTTACAGACCAGGCGGCTTTAGCCCAGTTCCACGAAGTTCAGGCGATAAAAATGGTTATGATGCAGAGAAGTCTCTAAATGGTGAATTAGGTTGGCGAACTATCTTACTCGATCACACCCTACACTTGAGTGGCGCTCTTTACTGGATCGACACTAATGATATTCAATTGTATACGGGCAACCCTGGCAGTCAGGTTCTCAGAAATATGGGAGATGCTCAAAGTAAAGGTATTGAACTCGATCTTGCTTACTACCCTACAGATGATCTGACTCTGACACTTGGTGCCACCTTCGGTCAGTCGACATTCGAATCTGGCAATGATGATATTGAAGGTAAAACTCTACCGTACGCACCAGATACAACCGCTGTGGCTGGGATCGAATACTACTTGCCTCAAACATGGGTGGACGGCGACATTTCGATCATGACCAACGCGCGTTACACGTCAAAAATCTACTTTGATGAAAACAACACTGTGGCACAAGACGGCTATACTCTGGTCGACTTAGCCATTCAGTATGCCATGAATGAAAACCTCTCTTTCCGCTTGTTCAGTAACAACTTGACCGACAAAGAGTACGTCACTTACGCCTATACCCAAAACAACACGCGCTACAGCAACTACGGCACAGTGCGAGAAGTTGGCGTGAACATGAAACTGGAGTGGTAAGGCCATGAGCACTTCTCAAACGACGCTGGGCCTCAAACCACTGTTAGCGGTTCTTGCTGGCGTATACACCATACAAAGCCTCGTTGGGATGTTTACACTGCAGGGTCTGCCTGCAGTGTTGCGCTCCGAGGGTATTTCAACTTCCCAAATCGGCTTGTTTTATTTAGCAATGCTCCCATGGGCGTTAAAATTCCTTTGGGCACCCTATGTTGAAGCAAGGCGAAAGCGCAATGGGCTGTTGAGTCATGGGCGACTCATCGGGCTTGCTCAGTTAGGAGTCGTGATCGTCCTCGCAGGGATGGCTTTAACTTCAGCGATACAACTCCCTGTCCTGTTATTCGCCGGCGTGTTTGCTCTGGCATTACTCTCCACGGTTGCGGATATAAGCACGGATGGTTTAGCTGTCGATCGATTGCCCCAAGAGAGCCGCCATTTAGGCAACTCAATGCAAGTCGGGGGGGCTTATATTGGTGCGTTGTTTGGTGGTGGACTTTTCATCTATATGATGGGCGCATACCAATGGCAAACTGCACTATATGTCTTGATGGCACTCATTCTCGTGATGTCGCTACCAACAAGTGCACTGTTTCGTAAAGACGTTTCTTCACCAGAACTTCACACTGAAGAGCGCCCTTCATTACGCCGAGCCTGGGACAGTTCCAGCGTTCGCTTTGGGTTACTGATGGTGGTGTTATGCCAGATAGGGACGCGAGGCGTACAGTCAATGATGATGCCTTACCTGTTTGATCAGGGACTGCAATTGACCGATCTGGGAGTGCTGGCCGCTGGTGGAGGAGCCGTCACTGGGCTGATTGGTGTGTTAGTCAGCGCCATCTTAATGAAACGCTTTTATGCCCGTACCATGCTATTGGCTTGCTTAGGTTTGGAAGCTTTAGTTTTTGTCGGCTTCTTCCTCGACACGATAGACCTAATCGCAGGTACTTTAGGTTTGCAGATCCTATACGTACTTAGCTCAGCAGTAGCCGCCGCTAAGTTTGTTGCCCTTTACACTCTCATGATGGAATGGGCATACGGCAAGCAAGCAGGTGTCGACTTTACACTTTTCCAGTCGACCGATATGGCGGTTGCCATTCTGATGGCGCTTGTGAGCGGCAGTGTCATCGCTCACTTGGGTTATACCGTGCACTATAGTATCGCGATTGTTGCAACTGTGATTGCTTTTGGGCTCGGCCTTCTTCGTATCTCTATACCAAGGTCATCTCCTCAACCCCAAACGACATAGTTCCATAGCCCATCTCAGATGGGCAAATTCCCCCTCTCAAATCAGCCACACGATGTCGTGTGGCTTAGGGAGGCTTTACCTAAATTTGATAAAAGTAAGATGCCAACATGTCCAATAACACTGATTTAATGACCCAGTTTGAACAGGCGCTCTGCGATACTTATGCACTCTCTCATTCCGCCCTCAATGACGAAGAAAATATGTTCGCATTGGGCGTAGATTCCATGTTTTTAATGCGTATGGTCAGTCAGTTTAGGCGAGCGGGCTGTAAAATTAGCCTCAAACAGCTCTACGCAAATCCTACACTGGGGGATATACGAGAGCTGCTTCGTTCACACTCAGGCAATAACATTGACCTGCACACGCAACCCGAAGTATCGCTTCCAACATTCCCCCGTATGCTCGATGGTCAACCCTTCCCGATGACACCGGTACAGCACGCCTATTATGTCGGTCGAGACCCCAACCAGCCTCTGGGAGGTAATGGCTGCCATCTTTATCAAGAGTTTAATGGACGCCTGCTTGACCCAGATCTTTTAGAGCACGCTCTAAACACCTTAGTAAAACGCCATCCGATGCTAAGCGTCGCATTTCAAAATGATGGCATGCAGCGCTGGCAAGCTCCAACAAGCTTATTGAAAGTTATTCGTCACGACTTGACGGATGCACCGGTTGAAAAAGTCGACAGCGTATTACTCGACTTGAGAGAGAAGCTTAGCCACCGTCCATTAGACGTACAAAATGGTCAGACGATTGAATTCCACTGTTCTTTATTGCCTCAAGATCAGTTCCGAGTGCATGTCAGCATCGATCTATTGGTCATGGACGCCGCGAGCTTTAGCTTGTTTTTCAACGAATTGTCGCAGCTACTACAGGGCATGTCGTTACCACCTCGCTCAGAGCACTATGATTTTTGCAGCTACCTGGCACAGGAGAAAGCTGAACTTACGACTTCACAACAAGCCGCCAAAGAATTCTGGTTCGAACAAATGGACTCGTTACCTACGGCACCAAAATTTCCTTTAGCTAATGAGCCTAACCAAATTGATAAGCCCCAGTTTCACCGACGTCGCCATACTCTAAATCAAGAGCAATGGGCGGTGTTTCAGGAACACGCTTCGGCACATCAAGTCACACCAACCATGGTACTGGCAACAGCTTATGCAGCAGTTCTCTCCCGATGGAGCGGTCAAACCGATCTCCTGCTTAATTTGACCTTATTTGATTGCCATCCATTCAACGAAGATGTCCAACACTTACTCGCAGACTTCACCAACATTCTCCTGCTGGATATGCACCTTGAAGACAAGAGCGTTATCGAGCTGACTCAGGCACATCAACAACGTTTCGCTGAAGTTTACGAGCACAGGCATCACTCTGGCGTCGAAGTTCTTCGAGAGCTTAAAAAGAATGGAACCCATCCGCACGGCGCACCTATCGTCTTTACCAGTAACCTGAACAACTCCCTGTTCGGTGACGATGACTCATCTCCTTTGGGCAAACCCGGTTGGGGCATCTCACAAACACCTCAGGTCTGGCTCGATTTTGTCGCCTTTAAGCACAAAGACTGCATCATGTTGCAATGGGATAGCGTGGACGCACTGTTTCCTTCAGGTTTTATGGATAGTCTGTTTGCGGCCTTCATAAAGTGTGTCGAACATTTGATTGCCAAAAACGCGAACTGGTCAGAGCCTTTCCCAGATCTCTTACCAGAGCAACAAAAACATCAAAGGCGGGCTCGTACTCCTCTAGCGACCCAACTGCCTGACGGACTTCTTCACCAACGCATTTTTGATGTCGCTTTCCGTCACCCAGATGCGATAGCAGTAGTGCACAATGGGGAAACGATTGGCTTTGAAGCACTGACCTTTCGTGCTAAATGCCTCGCCAACATATTAATCAAAGCAGGCTTGGAAAAAGATGAACGTGTCGCGATCAGTATGGAGAAAGGTCCCGGGCAAATCATTGCTGCACTTGCAGTTCTCCACGCTGGCGGTATCTATGTGCCTATTTCCCCTGACCAGCCTTTAAGTCGCCGACAAACAATACTAGACAGCGCAAACATCCGATTTGTATTGCGCTGTCAGAGTTCGTTCTCCCGCTATGACTGGACAGATGCCCATCATATAGAGTGGCAAACTGCTATTGATTCCCCTTTGTTATCTCCCCCTCATGAATGCACGCCTGATGACACCGCGTACATCATCTATACATCAGGGTCTACGGGAACACCTAAAGGTGTCGTGATCTCTCATGAATCGGCTCTGAACACTTGTATCGATATTAACCAACGACACCAAATCACCGCAAAAGATCGCGTATTGGCTTTATCTGCTCTGCACTTTGATCTGTCTGTATATGACATATTCGGTGTGCTTTCAGCGGGGGGAGCATTAGTCATTCCACTTGAGACACAACGCCGGGACCCTATGGCCTGGGAGGCTCTGGTTGATGAACACAATGTCACGCTCTGGAACACGGTGCCCGCTCTGTTTGACATGTTTTTGACTTACTGTGAAGGCATGAAGCTCAAAACTCCATCCCACATCAGAACCGTGATGCTCTCGGGGGATTGGATCGATTTATCCCTGCCGGCGCGCTACCGCAAGTTTCGCCCACAGGGAACGTTCAGTGCTATGGGCGGAGCAACAGAAGCAGCCATATGGTCAAACGAATATTTGGTCGATCAGGTTGATCCAAAGTGGCGCTCCATTCCTTATGGCTACCCATTAAGCAATCAAACTTATCGTGTTGTTGATACTGCAGGTCGTGATTGTCCTGACTGGGTCATGGGTGAACTGTGGATAGGTGGGGCAGGTGTCGCGCAAGGCTATTGGAATGACCCTGAACGCACCAAAGCACAGTTTATAGACACTCAGGATTCAGCAAGCGGCGAACGTCAGCGATGGTATCGAACCGGAGACATGGGATGCTACTGGCCTGACGGCACGCTTGAGTTTTTAGGACGCTTAGATACTCAAGTCAAGGTCGGTGGTTACAGGATAGAATTGGGCGATATTGACGCTGCGCTCAACCGCGTAGAAGGTGTTCGCCATGGCGTATGTTTAGCACTTAGTGCATCTGGCGGGAAAGATCGTCAATTAGAAGCGTTTGTTGTCGCCGAAGGCAAAGCACTTTGCGGTGTTTCAGACCCAGATCCCCGTCTTCCCGACAACTATCGCGATCTATTCCCTGCAAATGCCACTCCTGTTAACCAACTTGCAGCAAGTGAAGTTGCTCATTTCCTACAATATCATCTTTGCGCCAGTATCCCTGCAAGCGAAGCATCACGCTCAATCGAGTCTTGGTGTCATGCCTATGGAGTAACGGAAGTCTACCAGCCACTGTTCATGCAATGGTGGGCTTTACTATGTCAGCAAGGATTAGCGACCCAATCAGAAACCCATTACCAGTTGCACCCTCCAATCGGTGAGTGTCCAAACTGGTTTGAAACACCTTCAGAATTTACGCTCAATAGTGAATTGCTGAAAGCCATCATGACGGGACACAAACCCGCGCCTGCCCTGTTAGACAGCGTACTCTCTCCTGAAGCACTAATGACACAAAGTCCTGCGTTTCAGGCGCAAATCCGAGCGTTTGCTCAAAGCCTATCTGAGCTGTCATCTCAACTTGGCCGCCCTGTCGTTCTCGCAGAGTATGAGGCAAGAAGCGGACGAGTTGCGAGTGCACTATTGGATTTGTGCGGTCCTGATACCCTGCACTACCATGCAATGGATACTTCTTTGTCCTTAGTGCAATCAGCCCAATCAAGATTAGCGCACTTCTCTCACGCCAGCGTTCACCATTGGGATGACAAAGGCAGCCATGAATTGTTCGGCAAGTCCGACGTAGCTCTGATCAACAACGTTCTCCACCGACTAACGGAGCCACAAAAGGGGCTAGCCAACGCTCAAAAACTGTTGACGCCACAAGGCTTGATGCTGGTGCTTGAAACCTCCACTCTGGGAGAAGGTGCCCTTATCAGCGCCCTAGTCATGGAGCCAGCACTATCAACACTGCCTACTCAGACCGAACTGCTCACTTGGTTTGAAGGCACTTCTCTGCGTCTGGAGCATACGTTAGACCAATGGCCTTTGATGGGCTATGTCCTTCGCAATCACACCCGAGTGCTTGCTCCTGAAGATGGCATTCTAAAAGCAAAACTGGCTGAGCTTTTGCCTCCTTACATGCTCCCCAAACGTGTCCATTTCCTAACATCTCTTCCATTGAGCCCAAATGGGAAAGTTGATCGCAAACGCTTAGCACAAAACAGTAGCCCAACGGAAGAAGCGTCACCACTTGAATCACCGCTACAAACAGAGAGCGAACACGCTTTAGCCCAAGTCTGGCAGTCGCTCTTCCCCGAACAATCTTTTGACCGCCACAGCGACTTTTTCTTACTCGGTGGCGATAGCCTGATGGCAACCCGCTGCATTGGCGCGTTACAAAAACTTGGATACGTTGGCGATCTCACCGATCTGTTTACGTACACAACGTTAGAAAGCTTTGCAGCCAGATTAACTCAGGCTGAGGCTCCGGAAGAGTCAGCCAGACTCATACCAAATCCAGAAGATCGCTACAGACCGTTCCCAATGAACGAAGTCCAAGAAGCCTATTGGATTGGCAGACAAACCGGCTTTGCTTTAGGTAATACAAGCGCGCAGTTCTTCGTCGAGTTTCGTGTCTCCACGTTTGATGCACCAAGGTTTAATCAGGCGATGAACCAATTGATAGATCGCCACGATGCCCTGAGAACAGTTGTACGCAATCATCAACAGCAAGTCCTGATTCATGTTCCGGCTTTCTCGGTCCGATGCCATACCTTCGCAGATATCGACAGTCATGAAGCTGACCTGATTCGTACTGAATTGTCCCACCGAGTGAATGACCCTGCCTTGTGGCCACTGTTCACAGTAGAAGCCATTGTGTCACCAGAGCAATCCGATGCTCGAGTGTGCATAGGATTGGACAACATGATGTTGGACGGGTTGAGCATGCAGATTTTCTTCTCAGAGCTTGAAGCTTTGTATCTGAACCCAAGCATTAAGCTTCCGGCGCTCGAACTGACATTCCGAGATGTTCTTCAGTGGCAGAGAGATCACCGCTCACCTCAATCTGAAGAGCACGCTAAATCCTATTGGCAACAGCAACTTATGAATCTCCCTCCGGCACCCGCGCTTCCTTTGCGAGCCGATCCTGTGACATTAAGTCGCCCGAGATTCATACGTACAGCTGGGACTTTATCCTCAGATGAATGGCAAGCTCTCAAGACACAAGCAAGCCAACATCAGGTCACGCCGTCTGTCATTTTAATGGGGGCATACGCTGCAACCTTAGCAGCATGGGGACGCCAATCATCGTTAACCCTCAACCTGACTTTATTTGATCGCCCTGATGTACACCCACAGATTGAGAAGGTGCTAGGTGATTTCACTACATTGCTCCTATTGGCCTGGCACAAAGATTCTAGCTGGCTGAGTAGTCTCAAACGCCTACAGCAACAACTGGCTCAAGACTTAAAACACAGTAATGTGTCCGCCGTTTGGGTCATGCGAGAACTCGCTCGTCAACAGCAATTATCCAGTGCAAGCATGCCCGTCGTTTTCACCAGTGCGCTGGGCACCTCCGATGGCGACTTTATGTCGGATAAGGGCTGGCTAAAACCTGCTTGGGGCATCTCTCAGACGCCTCAAGTCTGGCTTGACCATCAAGTGTATGAATCCAAAGGGAAGCTGTGTCTGAACTGGGATGCGGTTGAAGCGCTATTGCCTAAACCATTGCTGGAGCAGATGTTTACTCAGTATGTGGCATTGTTAAAAACACTGGCCAGCCAGCCTCAGAGCTGGTCCCAATCCTTAGAAACTCTGCTGCCTGAACATTCACAACCGGTCACCTCGCCGATCCCACACGCGACAGGTCAACCTATCGCCTCCCAACCAGAGAGCAACCGAGGCAAACCAGAAAATGTGCAACGGATTCAGGCGGCCTTTCGTCAAATTGTCTCGGTACCGATTGGTGAACATGACAACTTTTTCGATGCAGGAGCAAGCTCATTGCAGTTAGTCCAACTGCACGGGTTACTCACCCAGCAAGGCGACACACTGTCGGTTACCGACCTGTTTACCTATCCATCACCAGCCTTACTTGCTGGCGCGTATCAGGCACCAACAGAGTGTACTGAACCTAATTCTGACCGCACTCAGCGTCAGCAGAGACAGACTAAACGCAAACTCACACGCCGACAACGCGTTAATTAAAGACTAGATCGAGATGAGCTCTATTGAGAGCTCATCTCGAAATTAGAGGATAACCATGGACAACAATCACTTATATGACAATTGTGACCCGATTGCGGTCATCGGAATGGCGTGTCGGTTCCCCAAAGCTCCAAACATAGACGCTTTTTGGCACAACCTGACTAATGGTCTTTCTGGTCAATCTTTCTTCAGTGCTCAAGAGTTACAAGCAGCGGGGGTCGATGCCAACGTTTGTCAGAGAGAGCACTTTGTTCCAAGCGGAGCCGTTATTGATAAACCCGAGTACTTCGATGCCGCTCTTTTCGGCTATTCGCCTGCTGAGGCAACCTCTATCGATCCACAGCAACGCCTTTTCTTACAAAATGTATGGCACGCGCTAGAACACGCAGGTTATGCCCCAACGCAAGCGCCATCAAGAACGGGCGTCTTCGGCGCAGTAAGAACCAGTACCTACCCTTCCTTTGAAGCATTCGATGTCACTCAGGTTGGGCAAGTAAAAGGGCTACAGGCGTTATTAGGCAATGACAAAGATTATCTCGCGACCCGAGTCGCACATAAATTCAACTTCACGGGCCCGGCTTTTACTGTTCAAACCGCCTGCTCCAGCTCATTGGTTGCAGCGCACCTTGCTTGTGAAAGTCTAAGGTCTGGTGAGTGCGATATGGCTATCGCGGGTGGCGTAGCTGTATCGTTCCCACAAATTTCAGGTTATGAATATCAGCCTGGCATGATTTTCTCGCCTGATGGCTTATGCCGCCCCTTTGATCAACAGGCCAACGGTACTTTTGGTGGACATGGCGTTGGCAGTGTCGTATTGAAGCGACTAGATGATGCCATTGAAGCCGGTGATAACATCCTCGCAGTTCTGCGTGGCAGTGCCATCAACAATGATGGCCAGGATAAAGTTGGCTTCACCGCCCCATCAGTGAATGGCCAATCTCAGGTTCTGGCAGATGCACTTCACCTCGCAGACGTCCAACCCGATGAAGTGGAGATGATTGAGACTCACGGAACCGGTACCAAACTCGGCGACCCTATCGAAGTCACCGCCATTAAAAATGCGTACTCACGCAGTTCTGGCGCGCCAGTATGCCACTTGGGTTCAGTCAAAAGTGGACTTGGACATTTAGATACCGCAGCGGGTATTGCCTCACTGATTAAAACAGTATTGTCGGTATCACGAAAAAAGATCCCAATGTCATTGAATATTGCCCAACCCAATCCTGAACTTCGCTTAGATGGTTCCGGCTTTGACTTGGCAACACAAACACTGGACTGGCGGAATTCCATCCGTACCGCCGCTGTCTCTTCATTTGGCATCGGAGGCACTAACTGTCATATGCTGGTGCAATCTTCGCCAGAGCAAAACAATACTTTTCAGCCACTCACAGCAGAGAACACAGATATTCCCCTGCTCCTATCTGCCAATTCTCCTAAGTCTCTTCGTGAAATCGCTCGTCGTTACTCCGAGCACTTGGAGCAACACCCTAATTCTGCCGACGTTGCTTACTCAACCTTGCGCTCTCGTTCATTAGATTTGCCGCATCGATTGGCCATCATTAATACCACTCAAGCAGAATCGGCACTCCGTGCATTTGCTGAATCCGGCGAAGCGTCCCATCAGGTGCGAACAGGCCATGTCCAGTCGCGCACTAAGCTGGCATGGACATTTACAGGGCAAGGCAGTCAGTTTGCAGGGATGGGTGAAACTTGGTACCAAACCAGTGAGGCTTTCCGACACAGTATCGATCTCAGCCAGTCCTACACAAAAGGCAAGCTTGAAGCACCTCTGACTGAGATCATGTTTGGCTCAGGCACACACCTGCTTTCTCGCACCGATGGCGCTCAGGTAGCAATTGTCGCCTTTGAGCTGGCGTTAGCGGCTCACTGGCAGTCGAGGGGAATCACTCCAGACGTTGTTTTAGGCCACTCTGTCGGTGAGATCTCAGCGTGCGTCATTGCGGGATATTTGAGCCACCAACAGGCAATTGAGCTGGTCATCGAACGCGGCCAGCGAATGCATCAATGTACTCAAAATCAAGACGGCGCCATGCTCGCGGCTTTCGCGCCATTTGGACAGCTGAACACCATCCCATCTCTGGCGGAACTGGATCGAGCGGCCCATAACGGTGCTGCACATTGGGTCTATTCGGGAGATATTGAGAAGGTTGAACAGGCGAGTAAAGAACTCGACGCTGCCGACATTCCATATCGTCAATTAGAGGTCCCTTGCGCTGCACATTCAAGGCATCTCGATTCGATGTTGTCGTCCTACGCCAACTTCACTGAACACCTGACTCCGACTCAAGGAAAAATTTCGCTGATTTCAGGCGTAACAGGCCAAGTTATCCGCTCAATGAGCGAACTTAACGCCGACTATTGGACACGTCATGTTCGAGAATCGGTTCAGTTTCAACCAGCCATCGAGCAGGCGCTTGCATTAGATTGTCATGCTTTTATGGAAATCGGCCCTAAGCCTCACCTTACGTCCATTGGCCGTCGTGAAACCTGGACTTCAGCGTCGTTCTGGCTCCACGCTGACGATAAGAATGTTTTGAGCGAACTCTTTACACTCGGCGTAGATGCCCCTTGGAAGGACGTCTTCGACAATGTCGGAAGACTATGTGAATTGCCTCTATATGTCTTTGACGAACAAAGATACTGGGTCGATTCTCACAAAGACAACAAACAGCAGCCATTAATCAGTCCAGAAACCGTCACGACATACCCTCTGGAACCGTTAACACTGCGCTGCGCAATCATAAAAGACTTCCTGAAAACCTGCACCAAACGCGACTCCTTCAGCCTTATCGAAATTATTCGAGGCGGAAGAATACTTCCTCGCCATCGACATCATATCAAGGCGCTATTAGATCTCTTGGTGACACAAGGGTACTACCACAAACAAGACAAGCAGTGGGTGCCGTCTGAATCCATACTGCCAAGTGCCAACGTTATTGCTCAACACTGGTTGTCCGACACAGGTAATCAGGACTTGGTCAGTGTCCAGCATTCCTGTACACACCTGTTAGCTTTAGGGCAAGCCCTACCAGAATTAATGCGCCAGCTCGACCATGCAGAAAGTCTGCGCAAGCAATTGGCACCATTGCTGGATGACGACAGTTCAGCGCCAGTCAGCCCATGCCATGATGCAGAGGTAACTTGGCAAAACACGCACTCAAGCCTCATCTATCAAGACTGGTCAACAGTGGCTGAACACTCTGATTTACGTGCGGCCATTCACCACCAATGTTCACAGTTCCTGCCAAGCGGTTTCAAAGATAGCGATCTATCGGTGTCGTCTAAATATGGGCTCAAAGATGTGTCGAGAGTCGCCATCAACCGACTAAGCAAAATGTGGGGACAAGATGTTTATGACTTGCGAGCACAAGCCCCTAAAGGGCACTGGGAATGGCTTGCCCGATTTGAGCCTCAGGCAAGCAAAAAAGATGACCCAGCGGAGCTGCTCCCTTCACCACACAATCGTTATCACTGGCAAGCTAGTCCTGTTGAAGCAAACCAACAGCTCAATCCGATCACCGCTGAACAAGTGGCATCGGCATTCAATCTACGAGGAACAATCCATAAGACGGCAACAGATCAGGGCATACTTGCCTTACCTTCGACGTCATTATCAGAAGCGGTCACACAGCTTGCTCAACTCTTAGGCAATAGCCCTGATAACTTGTGGATACTGACTTGTGGTGCAATGAAAGTCGCTACTAACGACATCACAGAGCCTAATGCAACTGCCTTGTTGTCTCTGATACGCGTTGCGCGTGCAGAATATCCCAACAAACGCTTTTTCGTTCTGGATACACCAGATAGTTGCGCGGAAGAAGTTGCACAAGCACTAGCTCATGCACCATTTTCTTCGGCTGGCGATCTTGCCTATCGAGATAATCAATATTGGGCCTATCAACTTGAGCATGCACCAACCAATGGCGACTCAATTCCGGCGTCTTGGTTCAATGCCGATGGCAGTCATCTCGTGACGGGTGCGATGGGGGGAATTGGCCGCTTAGTAATTCGTTGGCTGGCCTCTTCCGGAGTCAAGCATGTCATAGCGATTGGCCGCAACCAGCACTCAGACTGGTCAGAATTTTGTGCCCAAATGGCTAACTTCGGCTGTCACATCGAAACACATTTGGTCGATTTAACCGTGAGTGGAGAGCTGGCTAACCTTCTCAACCAGCTGACTGATAGGCGGGTTGTGGCAGGCGCCATTCATGCCGCTGGTAATCCTCATCATGGTCTGATCGACCAGTGGGATTCACTGACGGCAGAACAGGTAATCCGAGTAAAAACCGAGACCTTCGAAACACTTTATCATTGGTTAGAGGCTCGACAGGCGGGTTACCTGATCGGCTTTTCTTCAGTCGCCACTCTCGGCGCTCCGGCACAAGGGCTGTACGCTGTCGCCAATGCATTTCTTGACGGTTTTGCTCAGTCTCATCATGCCGATGGACACTGTCGTGTCATGAGTCTGGCTTGGGGGGCATGGGATCACATCGGCATGACCCGCGACGCTGCACTGGTCGCCAAGCTTAGCCAGGAAGGAATGCATACGCTGTCTCCAGCCGAGGGCCTTTGGCACCTAAGTCAAAGCTTATTAATGGGGAGCGAGCATGCCTTTGCCATGAATATAAGCTCAAATTCCGCTCAATTTGCCAAATATTTTACGATGGATTCACAAGGGACAACCGTTTCTGCTTGTGCAGCTTTAGCCGTTGAGACGGTAGCGACAAACTCGTGGCTTCAGGATCGGGTGCGATACCAATTAGGCTTGGCTGAAAATTACCTGCTGGAACCTCAACAGGACCTTATGCAGCTAGGTATGGACTCGTTACAATTCCTGGAGCTCAATGCTGCGATACAGAAGCAATTTAACGTTAAGCTAACGGCTGAAGAGGCGTATCAGGCAATGACTATCCAGGGGCTGGAAGCATTAATTGATACCAAAAGTCATGACGCAGTGCCTCAGCAGTCCCTGCCTTTTGTAATCGAACCGGATCAGCAGCATCTGCCGTTCCCACTGACTCCCATCCAGCATGCCTACTGGGTAGGCCGCGAGTCTTGGGTCCCTTATGGGGGGATCGCATGTAACGTCGTTTTTGAGTGGGATCTATCACACTCTCAGTTTGATATTCAGCGGCTAGAAACGGCGTGGAATGCGCTGATACAGCGCCACGATATGTTGAGAATGTCCGTCTTACCCACTGGTGAACAAGTCATCTTAAAAGACGTTCCCAATTACACATTCTCCACTCAGAACCTATCTCGTTTAGATGACAACGCCAAAACACAGGCATTAGCAGAAACTCGTCAGACAATGAGCCAGCAAGTCCGTCCTGCAACTCAGTGGCCTTTGTTTGATGTGCGTATCAGCAACCTTACTGAACACCAATATCGACTTCATATGAATCTTGATTTGCTTCAGTTTGATGTCCAGAGTTTCAAAATCATGATGGATGATCTAAATCGCGCTTACCACGGCGAAGATCTGCCTCCACTTTCCCTTTCTTTCCGGGACTATGTGGTTCATGAACAGGCGTTAAAAAGCCAGCCCGACTGGCAGACTTCCTGGAATTACTGGATGGAGCTGATTCCATCAATACCTAAAGCGCCTCAGCTACCACTAGGTAATGTGGCTGATTCGTACAAGCCCGAATTTGTGACTCGAAAAGGCAGCTTACCAAAAGCCCAGTGGTCGAATCTGAAATCACACTGGCAACAAGCCGGTATCACACCGTCTGCAGGCTTACTGACGTTATTCTCTCACATATTAGCCAAGTGGTCAGAATCCCTTGCTTTTACGCTGAATATGACCTTCTTCAACAGACAGCCGTTTCATCAGGATGTACAAGACTTAATTGGTGATTTCACATCTGTTCTATTGATGGATTTTGATTGGTCTCAAGATCTGAACCTGAAAGATCAATTTTCTCGCACTCAGGAAACGCTTTGGACCCGTCTGAGTCACAGCCAAGTCAATGGCGTTGAAGTGATGCGAGAGCTAGCAAAATACCGCAAAGCCGAAAAGCACATGACGGAGCAGGAAGCATCGCTCCCTATGACACCCGTCGTGTTTACTAGCATGTTGGGTATGTCGATGGACGGAATGGACATCGAAAAAGCAATGACACACTTGCTCGGCGATCCAGTTTATGTACTCAGCCAAACACCGCAAGTCTGGCTGGATCACCAAATCATGGAGGTTGATGGCGAACTAAAGTATCACTGGTACTGCATGGATGGCGTGATCGCATCAGATGTTCTGGATGAAATGTTCACGCTGTACGGTCAGTGGCTGTGTCAAATGGCAGAGGCGCCAACTGAATTCGAACGTACAAATCTAGTATCGAAATCAAAACCAGCATCGAAATCAGAACCAACATCATACGCAGCGACACTTCCTGAGATTAGCTCAGCGGTCGAAAATGAAGTGACCAGTGCTTGGTCATACTTAGAACATAAGGCACTCACCGGACTGTGGGCGACCCTGCATCAACATCAGTTGTTTAACAAGCGGAACCAACTGTTCAGCTACTCTGAGATCTTACAAACACTGCGCGCCGCACCAAAGCATCATAAGTTAGTTCAACTATGGCTGGATCAATTAGTAAGGGAAGGCTTACTCCATGTATACAATGGCCTCTATCAATGGCAAGGGGATGAGCCCGTTGTGCCAGAGTGTGAATTACCACAGAGCGACTGGTGTCAGCGTTTATCTCAATATCTCGACGAGTCCCTTCAAGCACACCACGAGTTATTGAGTGACCAAAAATCCGCACTGGAGATCTTATTCAAAGATAACCAGATCACTGATGCGCTATACAGAACTAATCCTTCTCTAAGGATACTCAACCAAAGCGCTGCCAATCTCATTTCGGCTCTGGGAGAGGAAAAAGGAGCGCCACTAAAAATCCTAGAAGTGGGGGCAGGTACAGCAGCAACGTCTACTGCTGTTCTTAGCAATGCAGCCCGATACATTGAGCACTATCGCTTCACTGACGTATCGCATGCTTTTTTGAACGAGGCGAGGCAGTCTTTAGCACAATACAACCAAGTTGATTTTGGATGGTTAGACATCAACCTCGATATCGAACCAGAAATGCAGGTAACAGGCGGTTACGACGTCATCATTGCAGTCAACGTTCTTCATGATGCAACGGACCTACCTGATACGCTTGAACGACTTAAAGGCATACTTGCGACCAATGGACATATACTGCTGATCGAAGCCACCGATCAATTCAGCCCGATGCAGCTCGCCACTGTTGGGTTTATCGAAGGGATCAACGCCTTTACCGATTTCCGTCAACATACAGGCAGCGCTATGCTCAACGCCAGTGACTGGCAGCGAGTACTTGGCGAGCAAGGTTTCATCACCGAATGTCGTTTCCCGGACTCTGAGCAATCAGTGTTGCGCCAACATTTGCTCTTAGCACGAACGACACAGAGTAAATCACCAGCGGAAAAACCTTCTGCTTACCCGTCCTACGATGAAAACGAAACACAAAAGGTGGTCGTAGAACCTCAGGCTACGCCAATACAAGATGTGCTCATGTCACGCATCGCTCAAATATGGACATTGTTACTCGGGCAGGAAGTGACTCCGCAGACAGACTTCTTCCAGTGCGGTGGCGACAGTTTAATGGCCACTAAGATGATTGTGGAAATCAACAAACAGGAGATCGCTCACGCTAGCTTGCAGCAGATATTTGAACAACCAACGCTCGAACAATTCGTTCAGGCGCTGGACAGCACGTTCGCTCCGCAAGCGAGCAATGAGCCACCCGAGCCTAACCCTGAAGAACAGAAGGTTCAGCAAATCTGGCAGGCACTCCTTAGCCAGGACATCACTTCGGAGACAGACTTTTTCCAGTGTGGTGGCGACAGTCTGATGGCGACCAAACTGGTCGTTCAACTGCAACAGGCGGGATTTGCAGCGGTGACGCTGCAGCATATCTTTGAGCAGCCAGTCTTCGCTCAATTCTGTGAGCATTTATTCAAGCCGGATGCTGAAGCAACGGTCAATGCACCGAAAGCTAATCGGGACTACCCATTGACTCCGTTGCAGAACGCGTATTGGCTGGGGGAGAGCAGCCTATTCTCTTTAGGTCAGGGAATTGCGCACTTTTACGCTGAGTTAGAAATTAAAGATCTGAACCGCTCAAAACTTGTCGACGCATGGAATACACTGATAAATCACCATGACCAGTTGCGTGGAGAAATCCATGAAGGGCATTACTGCATTCTTCAAGAAGTGCCCCATTATGAGCCTCACTATGTTGATCTGACACAGAGCGCTGAGTCGGACAAAGCACAATATTTAACCGAAGCACGATCTCGCATTGCCGCGCAAGGGGTAGCGACGGATTGCTGGCCTTTGTTCGACCTCAGCATTGTGAAAACAGATCAAGACACTCACCTGCTTCACCTTGTGGTTGATTTGGTCGTGGCAGACGGGAGAAGCCTCAACCTGCTATTCCAGCAGTGGCAACACTTATACGACAACCCATCAGTGGCTCTCGACAAACCCTTAATGACCATCGCTCAGTATCTGGAAAACAAAGCAGAACAAAGTACCAATGGTTCGAAACAAGCCGCTCGCCAATACTGGAACGATCGCTTGCCGACTATGCCGGATGCTCCTGCACTTCCCTTAGCGGATTCAAGAGGTGACAGTTTGGATCAACGCGTGCTGACGCACCGTGTATCTGCACAAAACTGGAACCTGCTTCAGCGTCAGGCGTTTGGTCACAATGTGTTACCTTCTATGGCAATGCTAACAACGTTCTGCCTCGTGTTGCGTCGTTGGAGTGATACAAACCACTTTTCGTTAAATGTCTTGCACAGCAATAGACCCGCTAACGAACCTGATTTAGCCAATTTGGTGGGGAATCTATCGACGACATCCATGCTGGAAGTAGACATCAGTGAGGAACCAGCCTTACTTGCTCTTATCCAGCAAGTTCAACAGCAAATGTCAGACGATCTTGCCCATGCCGAGTTTGACGGTCAGGACGTCTTAACCGAAAAGAACAGGCTCAATCGTAACTTCAGCGCTGGTATGCCAGTGGTCTTTAACGATACCGTATCGGTAGGCCAGCAGAGCTCTATGACTATGGGAACGCTTCGCGATTTCGGAGCGCAAACGCCGCATGTTTACTTAGATGCGATGTTAATTTCCTCACCTTGCGGCGGCATAGACATCAAATGGACCGTACAACACGATCACCTCAAGTCAGGCGTCTTCGAGGCTATGTTCCATGCCTATATCAAGGCTGTAGAATCGCTGACGAGCAGCAACTGGCATGATGTACTGACTCTGAGCTTATCCGACAATCAATGGGGGCATCAGCCAAACACTCAACCTAACCTCATCGAAGAGCCAAGCGGTTCAAGACCTCAGACCTTACTGGAAATGATCAAGCAGGGCACCGAGGCATATCCGGAAAGAATCGCAATTCAACAAGGTGAACTCTTCCTAACGTATCAAGACGTTTGGAATGCAGCGAGTGTACTCGCGGCAGACATTGCGGCCAAAGACGATGATGCACCTTTGGTCGCCATTGTGATGAACAAAAGTTGGGAACAAGTAGTTGCAGTGATAGGAATCTTGATGGCTGGTAAAGCTTACCTGCCTATAGACGCCGACTATCCTCAAGCAAGAATCCATGCATTGCTTAATCAGGGACAAGTCACAACCGTTGTTGCTCAACAGGCGTTAACAGACGCTCTGGAACCTTATCGTGTCCTCACCCCATCAATCAGCCACACGGAAAACAACACATTCAAACCTAAGGCGCTCAAACCATCTGATCTAGCCTATGTAATCTTTACGTCCGGCTCTACCGGGCAGCCCAAAGGCGTGATGATGGATCATCAAGCGGTGATCAATACGCTTGTGGACGTAGAAAATCGTCTCACTCTCAATAGTGACGACAAAGTACTGGCAATCTCCGCGCTCAATTTTGATCTGTCGGTGTTTGATCTGTTCTCAACCCTTCACTGCGGGGCTTGCCTTGTGATACCTGAGGTATCACCAGCCAAAGATCCTGATGCCCTAATTCAACTAGCCGAAAGCGCACAGGTCACAATCTGGAATAGTGTTCCGGCGTTTGCTCAGCTATTAGCCGATGGGCTGGCAGCGCAATCTTCAGTGCTTCCATCATTGCGTCATATTATGATGAGTGGTGACTGGATTCCTGTGTCCCTGCCTGAACAGCTGAATACCCTTGCACCCAACGCTAAGCTACTCAGTCTGGGCGGTGCGACAGAAGCAGCCATTTGGTCAATTGCCTATCCCATCGAAGGGAGTCACTCGGATCGCACTAGTATCCCTTATGGGCAGGCGCTAACTAATCAAGCCTTTTTCGTCCTAGACAGAGAACTCAAGCCCTGCCCTAACTGGGTTTCTGGTGAACTTTATATCGGTGGTGCTGGCTTATCACTTGGCTATTGGCAAGACGAAGCGAAAACGCAGGCCGCGTTCATCATCCATCCAGAATCCGGCGAAAGATTGTATAAAACCGGCGATCTGGGGCGCTACCAAGACGATGGCAACATCGAATTCTTAGGCCGGAACGATCATCAGGTCAAAATAAACGGTTACCGGATTGAACTTGGTGAGGTGGAACATACGTTGCGCCAGTGCCCGAATGGAGGGTTGAAAGATCGCCTGCAAAACGTAATCGTTCAGCCTGTCGCGATTGAAGGTGTAGGTGCGAGATTAGTTGCATATATCGTCAGTACACAGCACAAGTCTCAAGACGCGGCACATTTACTCGACTACACGAGAAATAATCTGCCCACTTATATGTGCCCGGTGCAAATAGTCTCGCTTGACGCTATTCCCCTGACATCTAATGGAAAAGTAGATCGTAAAGCTCTGCCGACTCCGGACGTTGAGATCAACGCGAATTCGCGCCCTCCAATGACGGAGACAGAAGAACAGATTGCAAAGATATGGCGTGACTGTCTGCAGCAACCTTCCATTCCAGCCAATCAAAGCTTCTTCGATCTGGGAGGAAATTCCCTAGCTGCTGTGCGGGTCATAAGTCGAATCAACACACAGTTAGCAAGCCAGCTTACCGCTGGGCACTTGCAGTCTCATGACACCATCGAGCGATTGGCGTCGCTGATCGATCATCAGACAACGGATGAGTGCTCTAAGCCTGTGTTACTCAACCCTGCCAATGAGGCACACCCAGCTCTGTTTATCGTACATCCGATTGGTGGACACCTACTCAGTTACCAGCCTCTAGCCCAGCGATTAGAGCACGTTTCGTTATACGGATTGGCTTACCCAAACACGGGATCCGAGCACGATGAGTTGGGCGTGAAACAACTCGCACAGCACTATCTAAACCAAATCCAAAAGATTCAACCACATGGACCCTATCGTCTGGCGGGCTGGTCATTTGGTGGCATCGTCGCTTATGAGATGGCGCATCAGTTGATAGAGAAAAAGCTGGAGGTTGAAGAGTGCATCTTAATCGACAGTTACAAGCCAACCCCTCGAAAAGAGGTGATGTCTGATGAAGAAGTACGTCGTCATTTTTATGCTGATGTTATAGGCCGTTTCCCGCAGCTTACACAGGCCGAGGCGCCAGATCTATCAACCGACGACACACTCTGTGCACATCTTTCTTCAGCGTTTGGCCATATCACAGCAATTGAGGATGTAACGACAGATAGCGTGCAGCGATTACTTGATGTTTATCGCCGAAATCTGTCCGCCATGTTGTCGTATGTCGTGCCTGAACTCACCTCTGTGAACACAACCCTGATTGCCGCAGGGCAGAATAACCATCTCGATTTCATGAGTTATCAAGATCCTGACATTGCGCGCTGCCCTCATCATGGCTGGAAAGATGTGTGTGACCTTACCGTTCATGAGCTGAATGGCGATCACTATACCTTGCTGCAAGAGCCTAACGTGAGTGAGTTGGCCAATACGCTTGCTTCTTTACTTCGCCGAACTCTCAAGCGCAATCAGAGTTCGCAATCTTCCACTACGGAAACCCTAGAAAATGAATAAAACAAAAAAAGTCATCATTGTTGGCGCCAAATTTGGAGAGCTTTACCTCAATGCATTTATTGATCCCCCCGAACATCTGCAACTGGCAGGTCTGCTTTCAACGGGCAGCCCACGTTCACAGAGCCTTGCTAAAGCGTTCGGCGTGCCTTTATATCAGAACGTTTCTGATTTGCCACAAGACATCGATATTGCCTGCGTAGTCGTTCGAGCCTCCGTTATCGGAGGCAGCGGTAACCTGATCGTAGAAGAACTGCTAGAACGTGGCATCAATGTCATTCAGGAACACCCAGTGTCAATTCAGGAGATGACGCGCCATCAACGTCAGGCTGCACAGCATCAGGCACACTATTGTGTCAATTCTTTCTATGCCGCCTCGGCGGCAGGACAAGCTTGGTTAGCCAGTGCCAATCATCTCAGACAAAGTACAGGCAAAAGCCCGAGCTACGGTAACATCACCACCAGCAGGCAGCTTTTGTACTCAACACTGGATTGGCTACTGCAAAGTTTTGGAGCTCAAGCAGAGGCGTTAACACCTGAATTACTGAGCAAACAACCTCAGTTTGATGTAATTAATTTGCGTTCAAAATCCGGTCACTATTTATTGCAGTTGCAAAACTATCTGGATCCCCGCGACCCTGACATGCATAGCCTGGCTATGCATCGAATGATGCTTGGCTGGGAGAATGGTTACCTTTCACTGGCAGACAGCTACGGCCCAGTCACCTGGACACCTGTACTCCATGCCAACAACCACCAAAACGATCATCTCAGCCTGTATCAGCGTGCAGGCACACCTGAAGGTGATTACCTTCAGGCTCCAGCGACCCAGATGCTCTACCAACAGAGTGCTTCACGACTCGATACATTCGAAACACTGGGGCCAAAGGGCGTAGAAAAAACGCTGAGCCTGTTCGCTCGTCAAATTGACGGGGAACCCGATATCACTTCGTTGACTTTCACTCATCAACAAAATGTCGCTCGCCTATGGGAAGAGATCTTAACCTTATGTGGACCTGTTAGAGAGTGCTACTTAAAGCCAGCCGATACCATTCACTTCGCATCGGGAGGTGAAGCATGACCACACCAGCCTTCAAAACCTTATGTCAGCGAGGAACGATTGTTGATGAATTATGGGTGCTCTGCCCCTTTGCTGGCGGCAGTCACAGCGCATTTAACAGTTGGGCCTCCTTGAAAGAAAACGACTTGCCCAATAATACGCAGGTCCTTCTGGCCACCTACCCTGGCCGCGATCAACGGATGAAAGAACGCGCCCTCTCTAGCATCGGTGCGATCGCCTGTGATGTGTTTGATGCACTAATGGCACGTATGGCTTCGACACCACAAAGCCAAACGCCACGTTTGCGTATTTGTGGACACAGTATGGGCGCACAGGTTGCCTTTGAAGTGTGCAAACATTTCGAAGACCATTACGGCTCATCGACACCAGTATCACAGCTGGTTTTATCAGGTTGTCATGCCCCTCATCTCGAAAGCAGGCGCAAACTGAGCCACCTTAACGACCAAGACTTTGTCGAACAGTTGATAGAAATTGGCAGCGGCAGTCCTGTGCTTAAACAACACCCTGAACTGCTGGCACTCTTTTTACCTATGCTCAGGGCAGATTTCTCAGCCACAGAAAACTATCTAACGACTCAGGGGAACGCACCTAAATTAGCGTACACCCCCTGCACTTTGTTGTTCGGTGAGCAAGATCCTGAGGCATGGTCTAGCGAAGTGACCGCTTGGCAAGACTGGCACACATACCCGGAAATGACTTCCGTATCGGGTCTTCCCGGTGATCATTTTTACATTACAGCTCAACCAACACAGTTTATTCAGAGCGTGATTACGCATGCTCATGATGCCCCTCACGCATCTCATTACGAATTTGGAGAACATCATTATGGCTAAGCCTGCTATTACTCAATATCACAACCACATCATTCCACATCAATGTAACCCTCTAGCCATAGCGACTGAGCTCAGTATCGCTGAGTTTTGCCATGATTATGTGGTGTATGAACACGACAAAGAATGGTCAATCGGTATCAATAAACTGATACAACTGACCGTCGATACACAAGGCAGGGTCACTGACTTTTCTGGTCACGTTCATCAGCCAGAACAAGACATGATTTGTGACACCATTCATCAGGCTACCCAAGCCTTACCTTGGAAAGATTGGCGTGTATTTGGCCGAGTCGATTTCGAGTTCAGCCACTTTGCCCATCATCTGGCTCAGAAAGAGGCAAATCGCACTCTGCTTGAGCTATTTGTTGCTCAACATGATATTCGGATTTCGAATGATCAACTCGCTGTACGCACAACCGATAACTCAATATTACCTGAGATTCATGAAGCGATAGCACGAGCATCCACGCCTCTATCCCTACCCAAGCCAATGGCACCACTCACTCAAGCTGACATTCTCAACCATCAGCAAATTCAGCACGACTATCAAACCATGGTCGCTTCAGCAGTCAGAGAAATCGTCGCGGACGACTATAAAAAAGTCATCTTGTCGCGCTCAGCCACCCTGCCAGCAGCGATTGATATTCGTCGCAGCTTTGTCTCTGGACGTCGTAACAACACGCCAGCCCGATCTTTCATGCTGAAACTAGGTGAGCTTGAAGCCTTTGGGTTTTCACCTGAAACCGTATTGGAGGTCGATAATCTTGGTCATTTAAGCACTCAGCCTTTAGCAGGTACTCGATTCCTGCCGACCAATCCCGCGGAAGCACAGAGACTGAAACGAGAGCTGACGACGGATCCAAAAGAAATTGCAGAACACGCCACATCGGTTAAATTGGCCGTTGAGGAACTTGAACAGGTTTGCGATCGAAGCACAGTTAATGTCGCTGAGTTTATGGACGTATCTGAACGCGGCACGGTTCAGCATCTTGCTTCACGTGTGACTGGGCAACTGGCACAAGGAAAATCAGCATGGCATGCATTTAAAGTCCTGTTTCCGGCGATCACAGCATCGGGAATCCCAAAACGAGAAGCCATTGATGCCATCGCACGCTTTGAACCTAATGCGCGTGGCTTGTACAGCGGCAGTGTCTTAATTGCCGATCAGGATGGGTTCTTTGACGCCGCGTTGGTGCTACGTGCAGCTTACAAACGTCACTCCGTATCTATGCTACAGGCCGGAGCTGGAGTCATCAGCCTATCCACCCCAGATAGAGAGTGGGAAGAAACGTGCGAAAAAATGGCTTGTGTCCTCGACCACCTGATTTTTGAGGCACCAGAGGAAGACCAGCCTTCTCCGACAGCTCAGCGTAATGAAGAGGTGAAAGCATGACACTTCTCAAGGAAATGGAGCCTGTTATCCCTCATCGCTATGAAAAAAAGCAAGAGTACGAACAAGCTGGCCTCTGGGAACAAGTACCGCTATGGCAATTATTGTGGTCTCACTGCGCAGATACACGCAACCAAGTCGCCGTCAGAGATGACAGTCGGTCTCTGACTTACGAGGAGTTAATCAGTGAGGCAGACCAAATCGCTCAAGGGTTAATATCTCAGGGCTGGGCAGTGGGTGATCGTATCGTGATGCAGCTGACCAACTCCTGTGAGTTCGCCGTCACGCTCTTCGGATTCCTGCGTGCGGGGCTCATTCCGGTCATGGCATTACCCGCACATGGCCTAGCTGAAATAGAGCACTTCATGCGTGTCTCAAATGCTCAGGGTTATGTTGGAGAAGGTCAGATTGGCGAGCAAATCATGGCGAATCTCAACAAACAGACGGCTCTCAAACTCTACTTAGTGAATCAATTCTCACCAACTTGTGCTTTGCCTCGCTCAGCCGCTACCAACTTCGTCCCTGCGAAAATTGATCCAGCAGAAACCGCTTTATTTTTGGTCTCCGGAGGCACAACCGGACTGCCTAAGTTGATTCCCAGAACTCATAACGACTACCTCTACAATATTCGCTGTTGTTGCAGCGCGAGTGAAGTGACAGAAAAAGAAATCTACTTAGCCGTTTTGCCTGCTGCTCATAATTTTACCCTAGGTTGCCCTGGGTTTTTAGGCACCTTGTCAGCAGGCGGTGAAGTTATTTTTACCCAGTTGGCTAGCCCTGATCACTGCTTTGAACTTATCCAACAGTACGGTGTGACAGCAACAGCTCTTGTTCCCGCTCTGGCACAACTATGGACCGAGGCGACCCAATGGGAAGAAGCTGATTTGACCAGTCTCAGGCGTATCCAGGTGGGAGGTTCTAAGCTTGCGTATAGCGACGCGATAGCAATGCAAAAAGTCTTTCCGGGAGTCTTGCAGCAAGTCTTTGGTATGGCGGAAGGCCTGATTGCCTGCACCCGTCTCAGCGACACACCCGAGGTTGTTGCCTCAATGCAAGGTAAGCCTGTCAGCCAGTGGGACGAGGTACGTGTTGTTGACGCTGACGGCAAGGACGTTGAACTGGGAGAGGAGGGCGAACTGTTAACCCGAGGCCCTTACACACTCCGTGGCTACTATCGTGCTCCTGAACACAATGCCCGCTCATTTACGGAAGATGGTTTCTATTGCAGCGGGGATAAAGTACGCATGAATGACCAGCAATACCTCTCTGTCACAGGCCGCATCAAAGATATCGTTAATCGAGCAGGTGAGTGCATTGCTGCTGACGAAATCGAAGAGCAATTGCTGGCTCACCCTAAAATCGCTCAGGTTGCGGTTGTTGCAGTCCCTGATCCGCATCTAGGTGAGCGAATAGGAGTGGCAGCGGTAGGACGCGATGCGTCTTTGACACTGCAAGATTTGAGACAATTCCTACTTCAACAGAATCTAGCGACATTCAAGATGCCCGATGAATTGTTGTTGGTTTCGACACTGCCAAAAACAGCAGTAGGAAAAATTGATAAAAAAGCTATCCTGGGTCCATCAGGCACTCCTTGGCATCTAGGCTAATTCCATAAAAAAGCCTCGCTTTACAGCGAGGCTTATGCTTTGAATTCCGGTGCGGCTAGGCGATTTGACCGGCTTGCCACAATTGTTGATAACCCCCTTTTTCAGCCATCAACGTGTCATGCGCTCCGTAATCGGTAATTTCACCATTATCTAAATAGTAAATCGTATCCGCGTCTTGAACGGTTTCTAACCGGTGAGCGACTGTAATAACGGTCTTTCCTTCAGATAACCGAGCAATCGACTCTAACACCTCGTTTTGCGTAGTCTCGTCGAGAGCCGAGGTAATCTCGTCCAATAAGAGAATCGGCGCATCATGCAGCAGCGCACGAGCAATTGAGACCCTCTGACGTTCTCCACCAGACAATTGGTTACCGTTTTCACCAATATGTGTATCAAGACCTTCAGGTAAACCCGCAACAAAGGCAGCCAGACCCGCAGCCTCAATAGCTTGTTGCAACTCCTCATTACTCGCTTCTGGTTTAGCAAGTAACAGGTTGTCACGCAAACTGCCACCGAGCAGTTGAACATCTTGCGTGACATATGAAATCAGCTTATACCAGTGATGTGTTCCGATCTCATCAATACTGCGTCCGCCAATATTCACCGTTCCCGAAGAGGGGATATGGAAAGCGGCTATGGCATCCAGAAGACTGGATTTCCCCGCACCACTTGGGCCAACAAAAGCGACACGATGTCCTTCAGGGATAGTGACATTTACGCCACTCAGTATCCTTTGCTCATCAATGGAAAGGTGCATGTTATCAATCACGATGTCATGATGAATCGGCGCAACCCCTTTCGCTGTTTGTTGTGGCAATTGAGCGAGCGCCAGTAGGCGGTCGGCAGCATTAAGCATGTATCGTAATAAAGCAGCGTATACTGTCATACGGGTTAAAGGGCGAATACAAATCACACTGGCCACAATCACGACTAAACATTCCGGCCATGTCAGCTGACTAGATTGTAGGAACATACTTGCGAGGCCAAGATTCAAAACCAGCGCAAGCTCCGTAATCAATGTGGCGATAAGAACACCCATTCCCCCAGCCCACTCCAGACCAAGACCCGCGGCTCGTTGTTGCTCTATCTTTTCACACAGTGGTTCCGCCAGACGCTCACTTTGAGCAAATCCACGAAGCATTGGCAGACAATCGACATATTCCAGAAGTCGACTGGAGACTTCAGTATTCATGCTGTGCTGGTGCTTTGCCCGTTGACTGAATGTCCTTTCTGCGAGAGCTAACGCACCCAGCGCCAGAACAAACGTTCCCAAAGTCACAGCACCCAATACAGGATGAATGAAGCTAATCACCAGTAGCATCGCGAATGGCGCGACCCACGCCGAAATGAAATCCGCTAACAGATGACTGAATATATCTTCAAACTGCTTCAAATCTGCAGTCAGAAGTTTCATTTTTTCACCTAAACGTTTCCCTTTTAGTGCTGCAAGCGGTTGTCTTCGAATATCAGTCAACAACTGGCTTCTCAGCCCATGGGTGATTTCATAGGCGCCGAGAAACGTCTGCTTGGCACTCTGACCAACCCACCATTGGCCCGCCACCACCATCAGTGATATGACTCCTATCGTCATCCAAGAAACCAACTCGGGGACCAAAAGCCAAGCAAATAATGCCCCAAACACCAACAGAGGTAATGCCTCAACCACAAGCTTTCCGGCAAGTCCAATCCAGAACTGCCGCGCACTGATACCACTATGACGTATCAAGATCTGAATATTAGTCATGACGACTCTCCTGCACTTCCCCTGCCTCCACTCGTAAACGGCGATTAACCTGCTGAACACGAGTCGCACGGTGACTGATAATTAACTGAATCTGTTCAGGGTGAAATTGACGAAGTCCTTCCAGAACCGTTTGTTCTGAGATTTGATCAAGATGCGCTGTCGCTTCATCTAAAATTAAAACGGGGGTTTTGGCTAACGCAGCCCTAACGATCGCTAATCGCTGCATTTCTCCACCACTGAATAAACGCTGGGCTTCTCCAATAGGTGAATCTAGGCCTTGCGGCAATTTCAGAACTAGTTCTTTCAGTCTCATGAGCAACAGCAGTGACCACAGCTCATCATCACTTAACGCCTCTCTAACCAGTGAAAGATTGTCACGTAATGAACCGGAGAAGAACACCACCTGTTGATCGACGGAAGCAACATAACGGCTGCGTGTTACATCATCCCAATCCTTCATTGATACGCCATTCACATGCCACTCACCGCCGTCCGCTGTCAGAGCCCCACTCAAGGTCATCAGCCAGGAACTCTTGCCTACTCCAGACTCCCCTTCGATCGTCACCCGTTCACCAGGATAAAACTCAACATTGACTTCGTTTAATAGCGGGTTGTCGGCGCGAGAAAGAGTCAACTGAGCGCAGGATAGGCTCTCAAGCGGTGCATCGTAACTTGGTACGACAGTCTGAGTAGTATGAAAGAAAGGTAACAGGCGATCGACAGCAACAAAAGATTGTTGGATCTGAGAAAAGACCTGAGTTAGATCCAGCCAAGGTTTTAAAATACCCGCACTGATACATACCACCATAACCAATTCTGCATGCGACAACTGTCCCATTTGCACAAATGCTATCGCCGCAGGTACAACCAACATGAGTGATGCCTGAGCCAGAGTGACAAAAGTCACCCACGCCCCAACCATCATGCGAGTATAGCCAGTCACAATTTTATTGTGTGAGCGAATTGTGCGGCTAAGTGCCAAATAAGAATCTGCATCTACTGAGAACAGTTTCATTACGCCAATACTACGCAAAAACTCCATCTGCGCTTGATGCATATTGGCAACGATCTGCATGTATTTTTCTTGGCGATGACGGAATCCACTCATCAACATGATCTGAACGCCCAGTGCCACAGGCAGTGGTAACAGGGCGATAAGCGCCAGACGCCAGTCTATGTAACCCATCAGAATGGTGAGCAATATTGGCATCAAAAGACCGTTAATCACGTCAGTGCCATGATGGGCAATGAGAGGCTCAAGACTTTGGCAGTCATCTGACAAACGCTTTTCGATATCTCCTCGTTTCTGACTTCGGAGTTGTTCGATCTTCATGGATGCTAAAGCACGAACAATGTGCTGACGTGTCTTTTGAATAATCTGATACGCTGCTAAATGCGCCAGCCAAACCGCAAAAGCGTACAACCCGTAACGCCACAGCAATGCAATAACGAATACAAGCAGATATAGAATTGGAGATTCTCCAGAAGCCATGGCTTCGAGAGAAAGAAACAAACATACCCAAGGCACGACTTCTACCAGACTGCACATGACGGCGCTGCCCAATGAAAAGGCGATTTGACGACGCTCACTCTGCAGCATGACTTTGAGTGCTTCGCCACGACTCATGTCCTTTGACAGTAACATACATACTCCCGACAAATGGAGAGTATTGTCCGGCAGTTTGTCTTGAGCCACTAACGTAATAAGGCGTTAAAATAACGACTTCCGTCCTTATTGCTGTACTACTCGACAAGAAAGAAATGACGAAGCATTACTTGTCTCAGAACTCTCACACTAAGGCGTATCTCTTTATTCACTGTTGGGGAAAGACCATCTGGCATCTGGAGAATTGGTAGGGTTCAAAATTCAACAGAGCAATCAACCGGTATTAAGTTGGCCGTTCCGCTAGCTCAATAGGTGTGCAGTCATTGCCTATGGTTGGTACATGAAAAACAATCTATAGCTCCGCCTTCCGACAACACAGACACCCCGATAATTCATGGACGTTACTTCACAAAAGTGTGACACCAAATTAGAGTTTTCATTCTGATAACTAAAGTTATTGAAATTTATGCAGACAAACTATCTATAAGATTTGTTGCTTATCATAAAAGCTATCTTTTATTGGGCATCAACAAACATTATTAAGCAGATTTGCATAGAGACGTTCAGAATGAAGAAAATAATCCTAATCGCGGTTTGTATCATGTTTGGCATTGCGGTGGCCGCCAGCATGATCTCAACCTACCTCATATCCAGCCAGAAAATCGATGAGATCATACTCCATAAATCACAAGTCCAAGCCGAATTCCTCGCTGGCAATGCAGGCTACATTCTTGAAAACTCACAACAACCTCTTAAAGACCTGCAAGCGTTAGTCAGCAAGCTGAAACAACGCTCTGATGTTAGCTATGCGATTGTTATCGATAGCAATGTCACCGCCGTTGCTCACAGTGACAAACAGAAGCTCAATAAAACTTATGAAGACAGCTACACCGTAGATGGAGCAACGAGAGGCGTGCAGCAATACTCGAAATGGTATGCAGATGTACAACAAGTATGGGTGTACGACATTATGGCGCCAATCTATGTTGACGGTAAGCTATACGGCACCTTTGACATTGGTATTCCTATTACCGAAGTCAGTCAGGCAACCAATGGTATTGTGGCGTATCAGTTGACATCTATGGTGGTGATCTTTGTGATTTGTGTGGCGCTGCTCTTCCTTCTGCTGGGCAAGTTGATGCAACCTCTTTCGGTACTGAAAAATGCTCTGCATGATATCTCTCAAGGGAACGGTGACTTGACGGTTCGCCTCCCTATTAAAGGAAATGACGAAGTCGCTCAGATTTCTTCTGCATTCAACGTCTTTGTCAGCAAAGTCCATGAGATCATTTCTCAAGTGGTCAGCACTGGCGCGGAACTTAACAACTCGGCGATCGCTCTTCGTCAACAATCTCAACAAGCACTGACAAGAGGACAAGAGCAAAACGAACAAACCATGCTGGTTGTGACATCAATGAACGAGATGATCGCGACGGTCAATGAAATCGCATCCAATGCCGCTGGCGCCGCAAATGCTGCGAGCACAGCAACAAATGAAGCCCAAGAGGGCCACAAAACCATCGAGAGCACGACCACTGCGATTACCAACTTAGAAACCGAGATGAACAGCACGTCGAATATCATCGTCAGCTTGGCCGAGAATACTCAGTCGATTGGTTCTATTCTCGATGTGATTAGAGGGATTTCTGAGCAAACCAACTTATTGGCTTTGAACGCTGCTATCGAAGCAGCTCGTGCCGGTGAAGCTGGTCGAGGGTTTGCTGTTGTTGCTGATGAAGTACGTAATCTAGCAACCAAAACCGCTCAGTCGACCGATGAGATTGATGCGATGATTAATCAACTGCAAACCGAAGCTCAAAGTGCAGTGAGCTCAATGAACAATAGTAAAACCTTGATTGTTCAGGGTACGTCACAAACTCAATTGGCACGACAATCACTGGAAGAAATCACAACCCAAGTGATGACCATTTTGGATATCAATACGCAAGTAGCAACCGCCACAGAGCAGCAATCTACCGTGGCCAATGAGATCAACATGAACATGGACACAGTGAGCAACTCAGTGAAACATGGCCTTAGTGCCAGCGAACAGCTTGAGCAATCCAGTCAGCAACTCGCAGAGCTTTCACAAGTGCTCGACAGCCATGTGGGTTCATTCAAAATCTAATCCGCCCTATACCGTCGACTCGATACGATCGAAAAAGCCAGTAACCACAGTTACTGGCTTTTTTATTTGCATGCCATCAAGCGGCTTAGCCGAAGTCCAACGTCATCAGTAACCTTGGTTGATCAGACACATTCGAAGGCGAGCGATGTACTAAGCCTGTCTCTTCATTGCCTTCCCATCGTCCACCCTTTAGCAGCGCGACATCGCCGCAAACAAGCTGCTGAATATCCGACTCCTGACGATATAAACCAGAGACTGAATCCGGCTGTCCGTTGGCGCCACGTCCTAGTTTTGTGCGATCGAGTACGTGGTTGGGTAACCATTGAGTCGCAACACCATGGTATGTGGTCACTAAACGACAAGGCACTTGGTCAACATGAAAACGTGGGCACATAGCGCCGCTTAGTGTCGCTAAGCGCAGGCCTGCCTGCTCTATGTCGAACAGATAGCAAAACATATCAACCAGCTCAGCCATGTTTTCTAATAGCTTTTTAGGCGCGGTGCCATCTGTCGCGTAATCTAGCGCTTCATAAGCCGATTCTGGCGATAGAGTCAGAGATTTGCTGAGATTCGGATTTGCAGCAACAAATTGGCTTACATCATCAACAAATGCCTGATCAAAGTGACGTCGCCAAATCGCAATGTTGACCTCGTCCTGATAGATGTCTCCCAACACAGTCGGTTGCTCCCCTAAACTGAAACTGGGCACCTCAATTGACGTATCTTGGGTACTGATGACCATCGGTTCAGCGACAACTGCATTCATTGCATGACCTCCTATGCGGCAAACGTATCGTATTCCTTTTACAACCTTGCCTGTTATCGATTGATAGCAGCAAGGATAACCATTGAAATGTTATAACATAACAAATAGAAAAACAAAAACAGCTTGCGGCCCAAGATTTACCGAGATGAATGTATAAGCTTTAAACAAAGGTGGCAGGCGCCGAGTGCAACTCATTGAGTTTGAAAGGCATTAGCATGAAAACCAATCGCTGGTCTTCAAGAAGAGAGATAGGTAAGCCCGCCAGATAAGATGCTCAACCTTCTCTCCAGAGAACGTTGAGCGAGTAAGCGCTGTAATAAATGAAACGCGAAGCGGGCTATAAGCGACTTAATTCGACTAGCGGAACGCCATGGCACCCTTGCCTACGCCTTCATAAGCGATGATCTGCAAGGATTGATTAGACTCTAGGCTTGGCTTTACTTGATCAGCGATGTAGCCAGCTAACAGTTCTACTGTAGTATCAGTTGGCAGAATTTCGGTTTCACTCTTCGCAATAGCTAACTCAAATTCGCCCTGTGGCGCAGTATAGCGGAACCCATAATGGCTCTCGTCTGAGATAAGTTGGGCATTTGAGCTCAAATTTAGCCTCGTTACAGATACCTGATCTTCAACAGAACCTAAATAGATATCTTCCCAACGTTTTGCGAACGCCGCTTCTTTCTCACTATCACGCTGACCATCCACCAATATTTCAACCGGAGAGCGGTGACCATGCGCAATGCGCTGGCAGTTACCATCGTGCTTTTTAAGGCCATGAGTGTAGTGATAAAACGCGCCGGTAATATTTTCGTGGCGAAGTGTGATTTCTAGTCCCGTCACGTTGCTTGGCAGGTTATCACGGAGGATGTGATAAACGTGCTCAGTCAGACTTTCGATAGTGATCTCTTCTGCATCAATTAAGCAGTACGCTTCATTCGGGCATTGAAGGTGGATGCTTTTGTTGTCACGCATGACATCCAGTGTGGCATAACCGGGCTTGCTTGTGTTGTGAACGACAGCAGCGCTTTTCATCGGCACCAGCAGACGGTGATCAACATGCAGATCGACGAGGTGTTTAATCTGCTTCTTTACCTTGCCAAAGTCTAACACCATGCTCATTTCATTGAGCTCACCCGACAAGGTCGCATCTAAAATCCAACTATCTCCCACGATGCCTCTGTGTTCACAAATGAATGAAGAATCGATAACGGTAAGATCTCTTACAAATAGGTTCAAGTTGAACTCCTTACTACTTTAATGAGATACGGGAGGCTGATTAACATTTCAGCAGGCACTTCGTCTCATTATTTGTGGTTGAATGAATTGGAGTGGCAGGATGTTACAACGGCTTTGCGAAGTCCACCTTTTTTGAATCTCTTTCACAAGAAAAGTGCAATCTCTATGCAATAGTCGCTAAAAGTCATGTAATTCTCTAGGCAGCCACACCTTAAGCGGGGTTAGACTCTACATTTTAGGCTATCAGAGGAAAACCCGCTTTATTCCTTCGCTGCACCTATTTCAGCCTCTAATGCTGTTCATGCCAGTCAAAAACAAACAAGCCTGAACGCTTATCCGCTCAGGCTTGTTTGGTGTATCTATGTTCTTCGGCTTGAATCTACCGATGCGATATCTACTTGTTGGTATGGAATATCTGCTCGGTTTCAAGAGAAGTCATTGCTCGGATTTGACGCCATAGGTAATAGAAAATACCGAACATCATCAACATGCTTGGAATCGCAATGGCTGGGTAGCTGTACAAAGTGAGCTTGCCCAGCTGTTCGTTAAATTCAGGCGTGCCAGCAGGGCTGGTGACAATCCAAGTTGCGAGGAAATAGTTCATCGCAGAAGAAAACGCAAAGGTACTGGCGAATAGATAGTTTGATGACATCAGGCATCGCTCAAATTCTTGAGATTTACCGTTTTCTTCAAGGCGTTTGGTGATCAAAGAAAGGTTTAACACCGTGTCGTTCAAGAGCATCTTCTGCATTAGCGGGTAACGAGTGAAAGTAGAACCCAATACCGCTAAGCCGATCAGGCCAGGGATCAATGCTTCTTTTAGAGCTAACCAACGCGTGTCAAGCTCCAACAGACCGATGCCGCCCGTCAGTAACACACTGACAAAACCAAGCGCGGAAATGAAGTTGAACTTCTTATTACGGATAAGATCCATACCGCCGTAACCAATAGGGAAAAGCAAAGCGACCACAAGCGCCATTGCCGTGCCTAGGTGCTCTTCACCACTAAACTTCATCAATATGAATGAAGGGATGAATACGTTAAAAAGGATCTCAAATAATGGATTCGACTTTTTCGCCGTCGTGTTGCTCATAATTTCCTACTAACTCTATTATGTCGGCTGCTATTTACTTTGGGGGAAGTGTTCATTGCTTAGCGCGAGATGTAAAGCGCTAAAATGTCGAGTTGTGTAACGACTTATTAAATACATAAGCAACCAATACATTGACTCAAATGATACGTAACCCCACTCACGTCAACTCTATCACAACGCTAAGCACAGGACTTCTCTTCATTTCGCAGCGTCAGCACTTCATAACCCGTACTGGTTACCAGAACTGTATGTTCAGATTGGGCAGACAACTTTTTATCACGGGTCACCACCGTCCAGCCATCTTTCTTTGTTTTTACTCTCGCTGTTCCCTGATTGATCATAGGTTCAATGGTGAAAACCATGCCCTCTTTTAGAGTCAGCCCGTGATTGGGGATTCCGTAGTGAAGTACTTGAGGCTCTTCATGCATTTCGCGACCAATGCCATGCCCACAATATTCCCTAACAATGCTGTAGCCATGAGATTCAGCATAACTTTGAATCGCATGACCGATATCCCCCAGAGTGGCTCCGGGCTTCACTTGTTTGATTCCCTGCCACATGGCGGTGCAAGTCACTTCAACAAGCTTTCTCGCTAACGGAGTGGCATCAGGCATCACGTACATCTTGCTTGAATCTGCAATAAAGCCGTTCTTTTCCAGTGTGATGTCCAGATTGATAATGTCTTTAGGTTTCAAAAACTGGGAAGCTTTCGGGACTCCATGACAAACCACTTCATTGATCGAAGAGTTCAACACGTATTGATAGTCATACTGCCCTTTGCTGGCAGGGCGGGCTTTCAACTCATTAACAATAAAGTCTTCCACCTTATTGTTAATGTCCATCGTCGATACGCCGGGTTGCACGTAGCTATCGAGCATATGGAACACCTCAGCAAGCAGGCGACCAGATTCACGCATTAACTCTGCTTCTGCCGCCGTTTTGATAATGACGCTGTTATTCAACCGTTTCCCCTTCCGCTGATGCCACATTGGCTGCTGAGACTTCTGCCGACTTCATCAGGTCAGAAATAATTTGATTAAACGACAGCTGAGGATGTAGCTCTGCCAACATACCCATTTTGATCCAAAACTCTGCCTGAGAGTTAATCGAACGGGACATCACGGAGCTGGCTTTTCTGATCTCTTCATGCAGCTCATCTGAAATTTTGACAATACCCAATATTATACGCCTTATATACGAAGTGTATATTTATTGTATATATAGCGCTTAATCCGTCAAGCCAATTTCTGATCAGGTGAACAGAGGATTTGGAGCCTTGAATAGCAAACCAAAATACTCCTACTTGGGATTAATGGTCTAACCAGATATTGATAGCGAATCACTCACTCCTTACTGGGTTTGATAATGCGCTATTGTTCATATTGTGTAGGAGTATTCGCACATAATGACTGGTTGACAAATGAGCAACAGCTGTGGTGCTCTAGGCAAGCAGACGCATCTAAAAAATACCGATTAAAGTAAAGTTCTAGACGGGGTATTGAAGAATATGATTACCGATTACGCAAAATATCTAAGCTCTGAGCTTCCAAATTACTGGGGCGAGATTAAAACTTCTTGGAAATCGCCAGAAAGTGGCAAATATATCTATCTAGAACTCACAAGTGGTCACCCTTTTCTTAAACACGTTGAAGACTTTGTTAACGAAAATATCTCTGCAAGAAAAGTTGTTTCGCCGACTGCTGAAAACGCTCGTATGCACTATGCCTATGAGATGAAAAACAACCCTCAAAATAGCGAAATGATCGTTTCGAGAATGACGCGGAGAATGAAAGAAGGTAAGGGCGATGTTAAACCTCCAGAGTCAGCAAATATCTCGATTCGTTCTTTGAAAATCATCTATAACAAAGAGTTGCTAGCGACATATAAAGCGTTTCTCAATACCAATTACTCACTTGGCGAAAACTCAGCTAATAAAATTGGTGCCACCAAATTCCAGTCTAAGTTTCAAAATGACACAGAATATACGGACTTCTGTGCACCGGTGCTTAATCGAAGAAATGGCGAGTTGATGCTCTTTCACGGCACCTCACCTTATATCGGTGATTTAATTGCAGGTGGAGGGTTCAGACCAGACCTAGGGAAGAAAAATGCGAAAACAGGTTGCTATGGGATGCTTGGTCAAGGTGCATATTTCTCAGACAATTTCTCGAAGATTATGACCTATTCGACCTGTCCACAGTGTGGTGACTATCGCTGTTTTTGCAGAGATAATACAGGCCGAAAATTCAGTAAAACAGCACTAATCTCCAGAGTTTGCCTTGGACACTCTAAACTGTTTCCTCACCTTATCCATAAAGCGATTCCATTCACATCTGCCAGGAATGATTTTAGAAAAGTGAGTTCAGATCACGCCAAAGAGCTGGGTTATGATTCGGTCATTTCCAGAGGTACCAACAACAACTTCTGGAATATATCCAGTGGCAACAATGAATTTATGATCACTGGTGCCAGCCAAGCTTATCCGGAGATTATCTTTGATTATGTAATTGGTGAAGATAACGTGTCTGACAACAATTACTTTATCAACCTCATTTCAGGTGCATTGGCGAAATACGATGGCGCAACTAAATTTCGACAAAGCAGCCAATCCAAACACGCTGTCAGAACACTGAAAAACTTAGTAACACGCAGAGAGTCCGATAAACTGGTAACTGCGGTAAATTACTATATGTCGGTCTCAATCAAAAATAGCGTATTAGCCAGTCAGTATGGCAATCCCCTCAAGCCAGGCTCACGCCTGCACAAAATGCTCCAGACTGCTATGGTAGAAAGTGGGGCCTATCAGGATTATTAAGCAATACTCTCAGACTGTGTGGCCTGACTACCTCAGGCCACAATCTGACTGACTCCTGTTCTGCATTTCTGCTTGAGATCGTCACAATTTCCTGTACTTTACCTGATATTCGCTTGAGTATTTTCCAAGCCCTTCGCTTTCTGCATTTTTAGGTAAACACAACATGTCGCTTTCAGATATCAAATTCGTCGCTGCCGATATGGACGGCACTCTGCTGGATGAAAACAGCCAGCTAAACCCTGAATTCTTCGAACTATACGAGCAGCTTGAACAGAAACAGATCATTTTTGCAGCGGCATCGGGGCGTCAGTATTACAGCCTGATGGAGACTTTCTCTCCAGTTAAAGATCGTATGATGTTTGTCGCTGAAAACGGCACGCTGGTCATGCACCAAGGCAAAGAGCTTTACAGCTGCACAATTGATGGCAGTGCCATTGAAGCCATCATTCAGCAAGCACGAACAATTAGTGGAACACACATTGTGCTTTGCGGTAAAAACTCAGCTTACATCGAAACGCAAGACCCTCGAGCGTTGGAAGAGTTTGCCAAGTATTACCACCGCTGCGAGTATGTTGAAGATCTACTCAGCGTTGAAGAAGAGTTCATTAAAATCGCCATTTGCCACTTCGATGGAACTGAAGAACTCGTGTTCCCTGCCATGAACGAGCACTTTGGTGACAATCATCAAGTGGTTGTGAGTGCTAAGATCTGGCTGGATGTGATGAATGCAGAGGCTTCAAAAGGCGCAGCCATTAAACATCTCCAACAAACGCTTGGCTTTAGTCATGAACAAACCATGAGCTTTGGCGACTACCTAAATGACTTAGAAATGCTCAAAGAGAGCTACCACTCCTACGCCATGGAGAATGCTCACGACACCATTAAGCAGACCGCTCGATTCCGCGCACCAAGTAATCGAGAGAATGGCGTCCTTAAAGTCATTAAGGACAAGCTGCTTTAAAGCGCATCAATTTAAAGCCCGTCACCGTCGTTTTCGGGCTTTTTCTCATCTTCGATTATCACTGCGGCTTTCTCTTTCTCCGACAGTTCTGCGAGTTGCTGCGTGATTTCTTCTTGCCTCTTGGAACAGCGTTCAACTGCCTCTGCGGTCACTTTAAGGGCTTTAGCCATCTGAGACACATTGTGTGTTGCACTGAATACCGTACTCTGAAGTGGTCTTAGCAATAGCCAGTACACTGCACCGATGGCAGCGATCAAGATGACACCGACTAAAGCGACGATCAACACGATCTTAAACTGCAAATCGTCGAAAAATCGCTGACTCTTTTCACTGACAACTTGTTGCGAGTGCTGAATAGCGGCAGGGAAGCTAGCAACGGAGTCTCTGGAGATGGAGACCAGTTGATTGAGGTTGGAAATAGTCTCACTCAACGTCTGCTTTTGTTGTTCGGTCAGATTATCACTGTGCGCAATACCATCGAGAGCACCCGCAATGCTATCCAACGATGCACGAGTTTGATCGATGGAATTCTCTATCCCGTCCAACTCCAGCGTCACATTAACGTCAATAAATGCACTGTCACTCTCAGGTGGTGGCTGTCCAAAAGCGCTCAGAGAGATTAAAGCAAGCCCCAGCATCATCCAGATTTTCATCGATTACTTCTCATTAAATTCATATTTCTTCTCCATAATTTAGCTTTGATTTCAGCGCGTTACTGAGACACATAACAAAAACGAGAGTTAACTCCTGAAACGAGCAGTAAAAATCAGCGCGATGCCCCCTAAAATCAGCAATGACGACATGACTGCATTTAGAGTGATCGTTTCACCAAGTAGTAAACTACCCGCAATAAACGCAATCACAGGTACCGCCAACTGAGAAACAGAAGCTTGAAGAACGGAGAGTTGCCTTAGAACCTGATACCAAAGAATGTAACCGAACCCTGATGCGAACACCCCAGACAGTAGCGCCCACATGGCTCCCTGCGCAGTGACAGACTCCAATGAGAGTAATGCGGGGCTGAGCATCAGAGCCATCAGGCTCGCCACCAAAAAACCATGAGTTATCGACTGAGCAGCATTGGCAGTATTACGGCCCAGCAATGTGAACCCAGCCCAACAAATACCTGAGATCAACATTAAAGCAGCGGAACCGAAATTGGGTGTCTCGGCAGACGGCAACATAAGCACAACAAACCCCGTCAGAGAAATACCAATGCCAATGCTCTCACCTATTTTAAGGCGGTTACCTGTCATCAAATGGAAAGCAATCAGTGCCATCTGAACCATTCCGAATAGAATCAACGCTCCCGTCCCTGTAGTGAGCTGGGTATACGCGAATGAAAAGCTTACCGCATAACCAAACAGTGCTCCCCCAGCCCACCAACTGGCTCTGTCGCTGACAAATTGGTAGTTCATCTGGCCTCTGAAAGCTAAGATAAGCCATAGCGTCACCGCCCCAGACACCAAACGAATCCAAGTAAATGAGCCAGGATCAATAGCGTGATTTGCGAGAGCAAACCGACAGAAAAATGAGTTAGCGGCAAACGCAGTGAGCGCAGCGACAAGAAGAATAGATTTATGCATAAATTTCCCTTTCAACCATAGGATTGTATGGCGAAAGCTGAGGTTCAGGATAGCTCGGTTGTTTCTGGTTAATACTCGAAAGCTATATCGATAGACAATTAAAAAGCCGCGATGATTATCGCGGCTTAGACTCATGGATGAGTTTAGTGAGACTGTTCACTGCTTAGTTGTGCAGAATGAATCTCTTGATACGCTTTCGCTTCATCCCGCCCCATATATTTACCTAATGTTCTGACTGGTACCGAAGTCAGGTCGACGACAATCAAGCCATCCAGCGCAAAGTTAAAGGCAGGGTCAACATTAAAGCAAACCAGTTTACCGTTCATTCCGAGGTATTGTCTCAGTAACACAGGTAACCCCATACCTTGCTCAAGGCGACTCAGCACTTTAGAGAGCAACGGTAAATCAGCCAATGAACTCAGCATGTCCGGACGCCAGAATTCCTGACCACTTTTCTCTAGTGGTGTTGTTGGCGATACAAGCTTTGCTTTCTCTTCATCGTAATAATGGACAGACATTACCGATGCAATCAGCTGTCTCGCGACCGGGCTGTAATCATTGCTGATACTGACCGGACCAAATAAATGTGTGTATTTCGGATGGCGCTCAACAAACTTGGCGATGCCTTTCCATAACAGGAGTAAGGAGTGCATATTGCGTTGGTATTGTTTCGACACCACGGAACGCCCAAGCTCAATCGACTGCCCCAAAGTATCAACAAACGCTTCGTCATAGTTGAACAGGCTGGTGGAATATAGCTGCTCTATCCCACCTTTAGCGATCAGTTCATCTACAAGACCTAAGCGATAAGCACCCACTAAATCTTGGTTCGCTCGGTTCCAGACAAACAACTGATGGTAGTGCGGGTCAAATCTGTCGATATCGCACGATAAACCGCTGCCTTCACCGACTTCACGGAAGCTCTCTTCACGCACACGGCCAATCTCCTGCATCATGTGCGGAATCACATCCGTTGGAGCGCAGTAAACATCAAAGTCACCTTGTTCGAGGAGCTTGTATTGTTCAATCTGCGACAACTCATTCTCCAATGTGGCAACACCTACAGGAGCAATGATTGGCTCGGCATCATCCGTCTGTAGTGCAGACATCTGTGGCTTTCCCATACTGCCCATTAAATACGTGTTCAGGCGGAAGTACTGGGTAATATCTTCTTCATCCTCAAAACCTTTGATTTCTGAGAATGGGATAGCATTGCCGATTGATACGGATATCGTCTGCCCTGATTTGTTGAGCAGTTCACGTCCAAGTAGCGCCGTTCTCAGCAAAGGGTGGATTCGTCCCGCTTGATAGAAGAGCTTGCTGTTCATACCATTGATAAAAACCGGCACCGTTGTCGCTTCGGCATGCTTCACAAACTTAGCGACGGACTTACTCCACGCTTTATCGGTGATTTTATTTTCATTCGCCTGCCAAGCAGAGACTTCGCCCGCAGGGAAGATAATCAACACCCCACCCTCTTTGAGGTGCTGATTGGCTTCTTTGATCGCTTTTCTGTTGGTCTGTCTGGCTTGTTCTCCACCAAATACGTTCACTCCAATGAACAGGTCATCCAGTTCAGGAATGCGTTTTAGCAGTTCATTCGCCAGCACTTTTACGTCCTTTCGCGCCTTAGAAATCAGAGACGCGAGAATTATCCCTTCAATGCCACCAAACGGATGGTTAGCAACAATCAGCACCGAACCTTCGGCGGGGATATTTTCCAGACTGCCATGGTCAACTTCATACTGGGTGCCAATTCGGTTGAGCGCTTCTTGCATAAACTCAAAGCTGTCTTCCGGCAAGATATCTTGCTTGTAGAGTGCGTCGAGCGTTGATAAACCCGTTGCCCACTCCACCATTGACTCACCAATACCAAACGGCGTTTTTCGCGGCAATCTGAAAGGACTATCCAACATATTAAGCTCCTTTTGCTAGCAAGTTATGCGTAAACGTTCCTTCCGTTTTCACATCACGGATGAACAGGAATACACCGCACGACCAAACAATACATGCCATACCGAATAGCAAACCACCATCGTCACCAACAATCTCACCCATAGCGTTGAACTCGGGCATAACAATGCCTAGTGGAGTGAATAGGTGGAAGAAAATCGCACCTGTCATGATACCTGCACTCATTGCCGCACCAACACCGTGTAAGCGAGTAAACAGCAGGATTGAGGCAATCAGCTCGGAAAAGCCAATTAAGTAACCACCGTAAACACCAAACCATTCAATCCCTGACCATTCCCCTAGCGTGCCAAAGATATGATCCGTCTCATAAGAGCCTGAGAACTTGAAGAACAACGATTGAATAAAAACAAAGGCAATAAACGCTGAAGGAATATGCTTAATCGGAGAAAATTTCATAGAGGGAAATCCTTGTTAGTTAACTAAAGTTGGCCAATTGATATCAGCTTGCTTGATGTGACCAGCACGGTCGTCATCCCACCAGCTTTTCACTTCTGCGTCATAGTTCAGGTAAAGCTTACCGTCGACGATCGCCCATTGTTTTGGATCCGCTGACGCAAAATCGTTTTTAGCTGAAATCGCCCACGCGCAGTAACCGCCATATTGAGGAGCGTAAGCTTCAGGGTCTGCTTTAAATTTGTCTAAATTTTCCTGAGAAGAGAAATACCAGTCAGCGCCCTCATATTCGACTTGCCACTTGCTGTCTCCTTTAACAGGTTTACCTTCGGTAAAATAGGCAACCGTGTCATAACCGCTCACTGCTTTGCTGCTGAATATTCCGGTGTAAATTTTATCTGCTGACCAAGATGGGAAACTGACTAACATGATTAAAAGGGCAAATAACTTCTTCATTTGAAGACTCCTTGTTCTACAACGTCGGCCTTCAAACAACTTTGTGTCGTTCGAAAATCAACATTGCGATGATTGTCGATTGATTGGTAATTCATCTCTTGTTTAGTAGAAGACACGACAACTGAGGTAAAACTTACAGTGCGAGCGTCATTTCTTTCCATAAGAGGAGAAAGGTGCGGATAGCTGTCATCAAACGTCTGATGAAAGCGTTTACCTATCTCTTCATCTGGCGTCGTCAACACTAATTCGTTAAACAAACTTAGGCGATATTGTCTCGCGTCTTCGTAGTGCAAAGCCGCCGAGACTATCGGCGCAAACGCATGTGAACGCGTAAGCTGCTCCCCATCCCAAGTCCATAACACGGTTTCATTCGCTGTTCTGCGTGTATCGAAAGAAACCACAGTGAAAGGTGCAAAGTGTGTGAGTTCCATTTCCAACAATCGAGCATCGACAGTCTGACTGGAACAACTGCTAGCAAGACGTTTAATGATCATACCCCGACTGGTTAGCGGACCTTTTGGTGTCTTCCCTTGGTAGAAGTTAAGCAAACACACAGTAACACCGTGCTCGTTGGCGGAAATCCAACTGCCTCCACCCACAGGGTCAATCGGCATCACACAGTGCACACCATCAATGACCAGACTTTGTGGCTCAAGCGCTGGCAGGCGAGAACGCTGCTCGTCGCGATTGAAATAAACTTCGTAGTGGTTATTGCCATGGTAAACCCAAGATAATGTACACATAGATTACTGCGCCCTTTGGTAAGTTGCCGTCGTTGGTGCGACGCCAAAATGGCTATCTGATGCCACGCCTCTTAACGATGCCACGACTTTCGCCATCGCAAAGTGATGAGTAGCGTGGAGCGCGGCGAAGGTAATTTCGCGGACAAAGGTCGAAGTGACTTCTTCAACATGCGTTTGAGAGAGCATCACTTCTGTTTCAACCTGAACAGGTTGATTCAGTTCATTGGCTGGTAAACCAAACAGCCATTCAATCAGCTCAGCTATCTCCTGCTTAGCGACATTAATATCTCGCTCGACGTTATGACCGCGGCGGCGAACGTTGTAATCAATTTTGTCACGGTCCAAACGAATAGCATGAAACAGGTCGAGCCAATGACGGTAGTGCTCACCAATCGAGCTGCTCACATGAGGTTGGGCGATAAAAGTATAATCTTCCGGTTGCAACGTTTCTAAAAACTCGTAGCCCTGATTGAGCGTCTCAATGCAGCCGACAACGGCCTGAGAAGTCTGAGATTTAGCAAGCATGGCTGAAAGCGTCGAAGTATTCTTCATAAACATTTTTCCTGCGCAGAGCTATTAATCGGTCATGGGATAAAGCTGAGTCAGCAATTTTTCTTCTCGCCACGCCCGTAGTAGCGCACCCAGAGAAGGCGTCTGATGGCCTTGCTGTTTGTGTTTAGAGCCAATTTGATAAAGCAAACGGTACTGCTTAAGCAGCGTACTGAAGATATGCGACAGTGATGTGTCGCTGTCCCAGATATGCGCGGCTTCACTACTCGCGCCATTGATTTCGAGAATGTCGAACGCTTCACCACGCATTAATGCATTGATATCTTTAAATTTCACATCCAGACGACCGTAGTTAAAGCCTTCAAAATCACCGAGAACTTCGTCCAGCTTTTGTTCGAGAGCCTCCGTGATGAATTGATTGCCATCGCGGAAGATACAACCACGCGAATGGCTGCCCGCAAATGCCAACTGAAACTCGTCCCCTTCCGGAATAACCACATCGAGATGTTCGCTATGACGAGGCAAATACAAATGCTGAAGTTTGCCTGCACGTGGACAGTGTTCAATCAACTGTTTGAGTGAAGAGCGTCCATCACCCGTCACACGTGGGGAGTATTTAAGAGTGATGGAAATAACCTTGCCTCGCTCCTCTCCCGGTTGTCTGACATAAAATATGCCCGCTTCAGCACTGTAGTCCGAGCGAACTTGCAACAGAAAGCGTCCTTGAGAAGGGAACTGAGCGATATAGTCTTTGAGTTGTTGGTCGCCATTCACCAACTTGACCCCAACCCCTCGGCAACCCAAATCAGGCTTTGCCACAAGAGGGTAAGTAATTCCTTGCTGTTTGAGTTGTTCTTTTGCTTGTGTAAACAATTGCGCTTCGTTGGTGTCAGATTTCTCCAACGTAATGAAAGGCAAAATCCACTGGCGCGTAATATCTCCAGCCGCGCTGAAAATGTCGTGTTTGGATTCTCCAACCATACCGCTAAGTTTGATCGCAGGGTTAGCAATCAGCGGCAGTGCCCAATCTCTGTGATACAGGCTTAATGCTGCACTTTGGATAACCACAGGCGCATAAACGAACCAAGCTGGTAAAAATTCAAATGGCGAGATGACTCTTTTCGGTTCATGGAGAACTGGCATTCCCGCATTGACCTTTCCTTGTGGAATCATTTCGACATTAGCGAGCTGTGTCATAAGAGCCTCTTAAGAATGTTTTTGTAATAATTTTATTGAGCATCCACATTAAGCATAGACCTGCCGGAATCAGCACCCAGCTTACGTGACTCTCTTTCAGCCAGGCCACACTGCCTAACTGGTAGAAGGAACCAAAAATCAAAGCAGTCCAAAGCCCTGTTGCACCAATCACCGCGACAAAAAATCGCATCATAGGCACATCAAGAAAACCACTTAGCGTGAAGCCCACCGTGCGTAGGCCAGGAATGAAACGAACAATAAACAGGGTGATAAACGCGCTCTGGTGAAGTTTCTTCTTCACTTGACGGACACGTTGATATTGGAAAATTCGATATCGTAGGAAGCGTACACGTTGTGCACTTTTCCCCATCAGATAGAGGCCAAGATCTCCTGTAGCAATCCCAACGAAGATAGCCGCTAGCGCCATACTCATTGGCATTAGCTCTTGTACTGCGAGCGTTGCCGCGGTCACGATGGCTAAGTCTTCCAGTAAATAAGAAAGCAGGATGATGCCAACAAACAGCATTGCGACTGATGTATGCCCAGCGTACAACCATGCCTGTATCTGATTTGCTAACTCCATCTCTAACCTCAGCAATACTTCTTCAAATGTTCAGCGCTACTCGCATAGGCCGGCTAACTATCCATGGCGTTTATTGCTACGCCATGGTTAACAAGATAGGGAAATCAATAAGAAAATTTCACATACATACAATTTAGTTGAAAAAAATCCGCTAAGGGGAAGAAACCACTGAGTTTTTTCGCGATACAGATCAAGACTCGATGGCACAATTCGCGAGTAAGCTGTCATTATCTGCCAGTGCGTGGCACGATCAGATTGCTTAATATTTCCTCAACGACATGATGCAACCTAGCAGAATGGCAGTCACAGTGAGGAAAAAGAGATGATCGAAACAGCATTAATCACAGGTGCTTCTGGCGGTATAGGCCTAGAGCTAGCGCGTATACACGCTGAAAAAGGTCGAGATATGATTTTAGTCGCGCGCTCTGAAGACAAACTTAACGAGCTTAAACAAGAGCTCGAAGCGAAACATCAGACGCAAGTGTATGTCATTGCTGAAGATCTGTCCGATCCTCTTTCCGCTGATCGTATTGCCGAGAAAGTTAAAGACTTAGGGCTTGAGATCGACATCCTCATCAACAACGCTGGCTTTGGTGGCCATGGTCTGTTCCATGAGCGAGAATTGAGTGCCGATCAAGCGATGATGCAAGTGAACATGATTACACTCACAAACCTTACTCATCATTTTTTACAAGATATGGTCGCACGCAAGCGCGGAAAAATTCTCAATGTTTCTTCCACCGCTTCCTTCATGCCGGGCCCGCTGCAAGCAGTCTATTACGCAACTAAAGCCTATGTTACTTCATTTACTCAAGCGATAGCCGAAGAAGTCTCTGAATACAATGTGACTGCCACTGCTTTATGCCCTGGTGCGGTTGATACCGGCTTTGTTAAAGCAGGAGATTTAGATGGGCTCGATGTGTGGAAGAATGCCAAATCCCCGCGTTCTGTCGCTGAATGTGGCTATAAGGCAATGGAAAAAGGTGAGTTGGTCGCTTTTAATGAAACAGGGTTGAAGCTTATGCTTAACTGGGTGGTTCCCCTACTACCACGTAAAACTGTGCTAAAAATGTCACGTCAATTTATGGAAAAAAACTGACACCATGAAAAGAGCCAACAAATTTATCATTGCGCCCAACTGGAAGTTACTGCTCAGTGATATGCAAATTGACCCTGCTGATGTTCTCAAATTCGCAGAGTTACCCGCCGACCTGTTTAACCGTGAGCACGCCAGTTTGGCGCCTCACGAATATTTCCAGCTTTGTCACGGAATGGAGCAAGCCGCCGGGGAGCGTGAAGTTCCATTGTTACTCGCGGAAAACTTTTCAGTGGAGTCATTTGATGCTCCTGTCTTTGCCGCGATATGTAGCCCGAATATGAATGTGGCACTCAGGCGTCTGAGCCAGTACAAGCCACTGATAGGGCCGATGGTTTTGACCGTCAATCAGGCAAAGAGCTTTACCGAATTGACCACCAGCTGTTACGGCCACCGTGGTCCACTGCCTCGTGCGTTAGGGCTGATGGAGTTAGTATTCTTTACGCAGCTCATACGCACAACCACCCGTGAGAACGTCAAACCCATTCGCTTGTCTCTGCCTGAACTGCCTGAGAAATTATCTCTGTACGAAGACTATTTCGGCTGTACGCTAAGCAAAGGAAAAAGCGTGAGTATTCGTTTTTCAGCGCAGGACGCCGCACGTCCCTTTCTGACTTCAAATTCAGCCATGTGGGAATTTTTTGAAACCAAACTCAACCAGAAATTAGCTGACTTAGATCAGTCCGCCTCAACCGCTGAGCGCGTGAAGGCGGTTCTCTTAGAAGCCTTGCCAAGTGGGGACAGTTCTATTGAAGGTGTTGCTGAAAAACTAGCGATGAGTAAGCGCACACTCCAGCGCAAGCTCAGCAGTGAAAAAGAGAGCTTCCAGGTATTGCTGCAAAATGTGCGTGCTGAGCTAGCCGACCATTACTTAGAAAAATCTCAGATGTCTCTAGGGGAAATCTCTTTTCTTCTCGGTTTTCAAGAGTCTAACTCCTTTATTCGTGCCTACAGTTCGTGGAAAGGTGTGTCACCGGGCTACTTTCGCGAGCAGTGTCATTAATTTGATAACGCGCTTTTCTCCAGCAGGAAGTCAATCAGGACTCGAACACGCTTAGCTTTTTGGGTGTTCTTATGAAAATAAACGTAGAGCCCAGAGTAAGGTGCCCAATACTCCTCAAGTACTGGTACTAGTTGTTTAGAGGCAAATAGATCTTCCACCATAGGATCGACAATTCTGCCAATACCTAAACCTTTTAGCGCGGCATCCAGCATTAACCCAGTATCATTAACAACTAGGGCATGAGGCATTTCCACCGTTAATCGTTCCCCCTGATTGCTAAGCTCTAAGGGTGCTAGCTGATTAGAAGAAATAAATCGATACTGGACGAGTTTATGTTGCTTGAGAGCTCCGGGTGTGTCAGGCATTCCGTACTGCTCAATGTACTCCGGAGAGGCAAACAAGGCTTCCCTCATCGCTGGCGTCAACTGCCTCGCGATCATGCCTTCTTCGACGCGATCACCAAAGCGAATACCCAGATCAAAACCTTCATTGAGAATATCAATTGCCGCATCAGAGATAGATATTTCCAACTGAATATTGGGGTAACGCTGGCAGAACTCCGCGTATATAGGCTGAAGTAGATATTGATAAACAAATCGTGGGGTTGTCAGCCTGACTTTGCCGGACGGCACTTTGCTAAGGTCACTGATACTCTCAAACGCCAAACTCAGATCTGACATCGAATCCGATGTACTCAGATGCAACAAGCGCCCTGCTTCCGTTAATTCAATACGTCGAGTTGTGCGAGTAAACAAAGGTAGCCCCAGTTGTTCCTCCAAGGCTTTCAATGCATTACTCACAGAAGGTGAAGCCATTTCAAGCTTCTGCGCCGCTTTTGTAATACTTCCTTCACGCACAATGGCATGAAAAACCGTTAACTGATTGAAGATAGTGCCATTCATCTCAAACCCTCCAATTATTAGCTCAAGACTAACAATTATTTAGATAAATACCATCTAATCATTACGAATCAATTCTCTTAGACTGATTTCCATACCAACAGCAATCACGTAATGAGTGAGGAAATCATGTTCAGAACCATCAAATATGTCGCTCTTCTGGCAAGTACTATCGCTTTTTCACATTCCGTGTTAGCGCAGTCAGGAGTCGAAAACATGTCAGCAATTCAAGACGCCAAAGCGATTAATAATGCCAAACTTTGGCCAAAGCCCGACAACCCAGTAGCAGCTGGCTCTGAAAACAGCGAAGCACTCAAAGTCGTGCAAGGTTTTTTCGCCGCTTACGCCAAAGGTGACCTTGAAGGAATAAAACAATATGTCTCTGAAGAGGTGGAATGGCACATTCCCGGTCGCCACTCCTCAGCAGGCACAAAACGCGGCATCACCGAATTTACCGAGTTCTTTGGCAAACTTGGGCAGGCAGGATTCAAAGCGGAAGTCATGATTCTTGCGGCAAATGATACCTATGTCATTGATGCTCACCGTGGGTTCAGTACAGCTGCCGACGAAAATATCGACCTGAACTGGATTCTTCTCTACCAAATTGAAGACGGTAAGATCAAACGCGTTCAAAATTTTTCAGGTGATTTATACACCTCTGACGCTTTCTTTAACGCATTTTTTGCTCAGTAACGGGAGAACCATCATGAGCCAAGTATTAGTCATTTCAGGTCATCCTGATCTTAACGCTTCTTATACCAACACCGTTATTTTGGAGCAGATCCAAAGCAATTTGAGTGATGTGGAAGTACGTCGCCTCGACAGTCTTTACCCAGACTATCGAATTGATGTAGCGGCTGAACAACAAGCGATGTTAGCAGCGGATATTATTGTGCTTCAGTTCCCATTCTATTGGTATGCGGTTCCCGCGTTAATGAAGAAGTGGATCGACGATGTCTTCAGTTTCAACTTCGCTTATGGGCCTGAGGGTGACAAGCTGAAAGGTAAAGATTTCATTTTATCCTTTACTGTAGGCGGTCCTGCTGAAAGCTATGATCCACTGGGCTACAACCATTTCACGGTTGAGCAGATGCTTCATCCTTTGCAGCAAACCGCTTATCTTGCTGGAATGAACTACCGTCAACCTATCTACACCCATCGCATGGTTTACATTCCAAACGTATATAACGAGTTGGAGGATGTTCAAGCGCGCGCAAAAAATCATGCAGAGCGTCTGTGTTCGCAAATTTCGGAACTACTGACTTCACCAACAACACGAATTAATAAATTCATCACCGAATGGTTTGCAAGATTTGACGTATTACCAGAGGACAGCGATTTCTTTACGCGCCATCTTGCACGAGACCTCACCCTTTCAATGCCTGAAGGACAATTCCTTGGTCATGAGGGATTTCGTGATTGGTATCGAATTGCATTTGAAACATTTAAACCCAACTGCCAACACTTGGTAGAGCAAATCGAAGTCATACCCAATGGCGATAAGTTTGACGTAAAACTACGAGTCCGCTTACTGGCAGACACTTATCCTGATTCCACCTTTGTCGGTCAGTCGGTGAACATTTTGGTCGACGAAACTTGGCAAGTAAGCTTCGACACACAAGGTGATGTTCTTATCCACAATTATCTTGTGGCACCTGTCGTGAGTTAATCACCAAGAAGTCCCTGCTTTCGAGCCGGGACTCTGGATATCTTTTCTGCCATAGATGTATCAAGCATCTGAAAATACTATTTAGTCAGCCAAATAAAGAGCATGCTCATGAAATCTATCATTCTAAATACTCAAATCGGAACACTGGCCGCCAATCTGTATCTTCCTCAAGAAATCAAACAGACACTACCCGTCGTTATTGTCACTGGTGCTTGGACAACAGTGAAAGAACAGATGCCCGCGGTTTACGCCGAAGCTCTAACTAAACAAGGTTTTGCCGCTATTACTTTTGACTTCAGAGGCTGGGGTCAGTCGCTGGATGAAGTTAAATATCTGGAAGAGCCTGCAAGAAAAATAGAGGACATACGAGCGGTTATTGATTCACTCGCTCAACGCGAAGATATCGATGGCTCAAACATTTTTGGACTGGGTATTTGCGCCTCCTCTGGCTACATGCTGGATGCAGTAGAATCAAACCCGCACATCCGAGCTGCGGCGGCTGTCGCTCCTTGGCTACACAACGCCGACTTAGCGAACGCTATCTATGGCGGCGAAGCCAGTGTTCAAAACCTCATTCAGTTAAGTGAAGACGCTGCACACGGTGAACAAGCTGTCTACATTGAAGCAGCAAGTACGACAAATCAGAATGCGTTAATGTACCAAGCGCCATACTACACAGAAGCCAATCGTGGACAAGTGGCTCAATACGACAATCTGTTCAATGTCGCTTCTTGGAAAGGCTGGCTAACTTATGATGCGGTTTCCGGTGCAGCAGATCAGGACAAACCTATTTTATTAGTTGCTTCTGAGGACATGGCTTTACCTGATGGCACGCATCAGTATCTGGCAAATGCCAAAGATAACGTAAGTGCTATTTGGTTGGAGGGCGTTTCGCAATTCGATTTTTATGATGTGCCCGAGCATGTAGAGAAAGCGACTCAAGCAGTCGCACAGCATTTCCGCAGCCACATTAAGTAAATTCAGCACGACTTCCACTGCATCAAGCCCTGAACTTATCCGGCGGGGCTTTCTTCTCATCTAGTATCACAATTACGACACATCCGAGTTGCCTTTTCTAAGCCAACATCGCTTACTATCAACTCTAATTAAATCAAGGCGTTGAAATTAGTGTCTATTCAGCTACTGCCTATCTCCGAGCAAGAGTTTCCAGAGGTTTTTCCTGTTGTAAAACAGGCGCTTTATGAGCATGTTGATTCTGTGTTTGGCTGGGATGATCAGTTCCAGCAGCATCGGCTGTCTACCGACTATCAACCAGAATGGTTTCATTGGGTCGTTAGCAAACAGAACAAAATCGGGCTAGTGTGCTTCAAACCTTACGACACCGCTTACCACATTCACTTGTTGATCCTCTTCCCTCAGTATCAAAATCAGGGCTTTGGACACATAGTCATGCAGCAGATCAACACTCTCGTTAAAAGTGAAGGCCGCAACAAAATCACGTTATCCAGCTTCACTCGCAACACCAAAGCGATCCAATTTTACACTCGATTAGGCTATCAAGTCACTGAAGAAGATGAATGTTTTGTCTCAATGACATTAGATCTTGAACAGCAAAAAATGGATTACTGATATGCAGATAGAGACCACAAGACTAGTCCTGCGATCACAACTATCCAAGGTATACAATCAATCAATTACCAAGCAGCCGCTCTTTCATTTGCTTACTGTTGAAGTCGTCGATGAGCCGTTCTTTGAACGCACGCAAACGCGCCACTTCTCTCTGCTCTGATTTTGATAACATCCAGATATCGTGTTTGATTTCCGGTTCACATTTGGGAACACGAACCAATGTCGGTTCTTTGTCGGCAATAAAGCACGGCAAGAGCGTAATCCCCATGCTCTGCTTAGCGGCTTCTAACTGCATCGCGCTATGGTTCATTCGACACGAAATAGATAAATGACGCAGAGGGGAGTCATTAAAAATAGGGCTTTCTTTGCCTAGCTCTCCCCAACCTATCAGTTGAGCGCTGGAATCTGACATCCAAGGATCGTGTTGCTCAAGGTAGTGTGGTGTAGCGTAGTAACAGATGGCAATTTTACCTATGATCCGCCCCACTAAGTGCTCGGGAGGCATTTGATTCATTGGCATAATCCGCAGCGCGATATCGACTTCATGATCACCCAAGTCCAGCACCTGACTCGACAAAACCACTTCGGCGTTGATATCAGGATACTGCTGACTGAACATAGCGATCGTCGGCATCAATAAATGGTTGGCAATCGCATCTGCAGTGGTGATACGAATTTCACCGCTGTATTTGGCGTCTTTCCCTTTGAGCTCGATCTCTGCTTGTCGTAGTGACATTTCTGCTTGCTCAGCATAACGCTGCAAGCTCTCCCCTTCAGGAGAGAGTGTGTAACCTGAGGTATCTTTACGAAATAGAGATACTCCCAGACTTTTCTCTAGGCTAGCAATTCTACGAGTAATGGTTGAATGGCTGACATTAAGACTTGCTGCTGCCGAGCGTGCACTGCCAGCACGCATAGTCTGGAGAAAAATCGCCACATCGCTCCAGTCCATGGATGAATTTTGCACCAATATATTCCTAACTAAACGTAACTCATCAATCTATTAACTATAATGCTTTGTTAATAAATTCAGCTAGAACATACTGATGTGATATTGATCCAAGTCTGAATTATCTTTCTCTCCTTGGTTCAAATATGCACCACAGACGTGCATTTTTCTCTCTACTCACTCTCCACAATTATTCCTAATATCAAAAAGCATCAATAAAAACACTCGTTCACTGGCGTATTCGTTACCTAAGAAACTAACTGTTTCCAACCCGCCACAACTGGTCGATATTCAAGGGGGAGAGATGTTCCAAGATTTTTCTAAAGCGCTACTGGATGAAATTCAGCGCCGAGAGATTGCAAAAACTAGAGCTAAAAGCAAGAAATTCCTAGCGCAAATCAATAAGCAAAAAAACCTTAGTCAGGGTTTTCTATTAGTCAATCAATCCCAATACAAACGTGAATTGGCTGAACTGAAAGCAAAACTGAAAAACTCTACTTTCCAACAAACGCCTGAAGGTCAAATGTCCAAACTCACGCTGGCGATTTTGGAGAATGATACTGAGCTGGAAAAATATCTTGATAAAGATGTTGTCGAAGAAATTCACCATAAGGACTTGAGATGGGGTAGTGAAAAGCCTAAGCCAAATACTTCGAAAACCACAAAAGTGGGGACAGGTATACGCTACAGCGATCGCACTCGGAATCAGTTAAGTAGTTTACGTTTCAAGCGCAAACAGTTATTTCTGTTTTACAAACGCATTATTGAAGCTCAGGTTGCTCTGCGTGTCTTATGTGATGATGTTGTCTCAACCGTAGGAGGTAAGGTTTGCGCACCTCCGGGGGCTTTCAACGGTATCAAGAGCTTTAACGGCGCCCTCAACAAAATCACCCAACGTGAACGTAACGATGAGGTTGGAGACCTAAAAGACTGCGCGCGTATGACAATCGAGTTTGATAACCAGAAACAAATGTTATTGGCGAAAGCAAAAATTGCTCAATCTCAGGAGTTCTTGGCCGTCAAGAGCTACCAGAAAGCGCTCAAAGACCGATATTCAAGTGGCACACAGGAAGACGGCCTGCTCAAATTCAACTCCTCTGCACAGAAGTCTGGCTACAAGGATATTAAATTTTTCCTCAAAATGAGCAATGGCGTCATCGGCGAGCTGCAACTTAACACCAAAGACATGCTGATTGCGAAAGAGAAAGAGCATGTGATTTACGATATTTTGCGTGAATCGAAAGATCAAACCAAGCCCTATACCATCAGCAATCCCGACGTGGTGATAAAAATCCGAGAGCACATGAACGATGGGTGGTTCTCATTTATTGAAACTAAAGTCCCTGAGGTAAAGGAAGCATTAGTGCAAGTTAAGCAAATGGTGAAGAATATTCCCATGGGGATCAGCCCGACACTGACTGTGATGCCCAAACAAGCAGAAGCACTCAACAAAGTCAGCCTCGGCTTGTATGCCAAGGGCGAGCTGCCTGGTGCGCTAGTCGTTTAATCGCTTATAAAATAACTCAGCCCATAGCTTTCACTATGGGCTTGTCGTTCGATCAAATCACCAAACTGCCATCTTCATTAAACTCCCAGCAGTCTCCATAAGCGACTTCCCACAAGTACCCATCTGGGTCTGAAAAATAACCGCTGTATCCACCCCAAAAGACATCTTGTGCAGGTTTCTCAAGCTTTCCTCCTGCCTCAACGGCCACACGCAGCACTTCATCCACTTCGTCTTTACTTCGCGTGTTGTGCGCTAAGGTTATTCCGCTAAAACCTTCCCGCTTAGCGGCAAAAGCCGGCGAGACATCGTCAGCTAACGCCTCAAGAGGGTATAGCGCCAAACAGGTTCCACGTGTTTTGAAAAATACGATCCCCTCTTCTGGCGTTTTAGCCGATTCGAGGCCGAGCTTAGTATAAAAGTCGAATGAGGCTTTGAGGTTACTGACGCCAAGCGTAATGATGCTGATTCTAGGTTCCATCGCAGAGATTCCTTTTATTTGTTTGTTCTATAGTAGCGTGGTGAAAACAAATACCCCCAAATGAATCCCATTTTTGTGTTTTCTGTAGCCCAAGTTTATTTTTAATTTATTCCGTGCCTATTTCTAAACAACAATGAAATTCTACCTAGCCACTCTCGCCATCGTTGGGTTTTCAACACCAGCTCAATCTGAGCCTATTCAGCCATGGCAATTTGATAGCAGTGATAATGGCATTTCTATTTACATCAGAGAGCACACGGATGGGTTGGTTGAAGTGCGCGCAGAAATGTTTGCTCCCACCTCCTATGGCGCCTTTCTAACCTTATTGGAAGACAGTGACAATGTTCCAAACTGGATTGATAACGTTAGTCACAGCCGAGTGCTGCGGCAAATCAGCGAGACTGAAAACATCGTCTATACCCAGTTCGCAGCGCCTTGGCCTGCCAAGGATCGCGACATGGTGACTTATTCCAAATTCGTAATCGACGATGCCAGTTTTACATTACGTATCAAGGATGCGCCAAGCAACACCTTAGCTGAGCAGGAGGATTACATTCGGATCACCCGGGTTAAAGCCACTTGGACGCTACAAAAGCTTACTAATGGGACGACTCACATCGAGTACATCGCATTTGCCGATCCCGGAGGTGCGCTACCTGATTGGTTGGCCAATGATCTGGCAAAAGAGAGCGCTCGTAATACTTTCGAAGGCTTACGGCAGCAGCTCCCTCACTACCAGACTGCGACTCATCCAAAAATCAAAGAGTAACACTTAAACGAAATCAAACTTCCACGGTGGTGCCTGCTCACTTTGCGGAAAGATGGTCTCAAGTTTATCAGCACTGACCGATAGATGTTGGCCCAGCACGCCTTTAATCACAGAACGCATGTCAGTGGTTGGCTTGAGGTCTCGGCCTTGATACAGCTCGGCTTCTCCGAGCCCCGGCCAGTCACCAAGCACCTGACCACCATTGATGGCTCCCCCTGCCACCAGCATGACATTGGCTGTTCCGTGATCCGTCCCTTTGGTCCCATTTTCACGCGCGGTTCGGCCAAATTCACTGGCCGCAATGACGACTGTACGTTGCCACTGCTTACCCAAAGCTTGCTTAAGAGCCGCTAAACCGCTGTCCAGTAGTTTCAGTTGATTACTCAACCTTCCATTCACGCTGCCTTGGTTAGCATGAGTATCCCAGCCGCCAATTTCCAAGGCTGCGATGTTAGGCCCTGTTGGGTCAGCCAGAATTTCTCCGGTCTTCTGGGTCAAAGACTTGAACTGCTTACCGACGCCTTCATCGCCGACTAGCTTGTCAATTTTCATCATGCTTTCAAAGTTGGCAGACAAAGTAGCGTCACTTTGAAATAGCTGCTCCAGAAGCTCGGTTTGCCGTTCTCGGGTCTTAAGTCGGTTCGGATACCAGCTATCAACACTCGCATCGCCTTGCATGATAAGCGGTAAGCCCGAATCAATCGCAATACCTTGATTCTGGCTTTCGAGGCTGAGTAATCGGTTTAGCCAGCCTTCACCATAAAACGGGTCTAGAGTGCCGTTCTCTAGTATCTTCTGACCATCAAAATGAGAGCGCTCACGATAAGGTGTGGCACAAGCGTGGACAAAACTGATTTCCCGCTCCTTAAACCACAGATGACATTGATTCAAAGAAGGGTGAAGGCCAAAGTAGGAAGTTAGATTGAGTGACTGCTCCGGCTTGAGCCCAATCGAAGGTCTGAGCGAGGTATACGACTTATCACCATGAGGCACGACGACATTCAATCCATCCATTGCTCCACGCAAAGATATCCAGACAAACAGGTTATCTGAGTTCGTCTTAGCAAACACAGGCATTGGTAACAGTGAACTAATGCTCAGCGCAGCGGCACTCCGGAGAAAACGGCGACGATTTAGCTGTAAATTCGACATCAAACTTCTCCTTAGCGATATTGAAACTGCGGGCTGAGCCAAAGTAGCGACAGCTGTATCATGGGATTCTTGGTTTTATTGAGCACTAAACGCGTGTGCTCATCCAAGTCAGAGTGATAAAGCCGTTTGATCACTTCATCGACCACTTTTTGCGGCTTGATGCCTTTGGTTTTGGCATTTTTTACCGTTTTCGCTGCCAGCATATTGGCGATTTGTAATCGCTGCGTGAGAGCAGATGGGCTGTTGTAATCTTTATCTCTGTCCGGCCACCCCGCCGGAGAGCCTGGTTTGAATGGAGCTTGGCCTAAAGCATTCAGCGCATTAAACGCCTGCTTATCATTGATATCAATTTGTGCGCTCCGCAATACGGCAAACATCCACTCTTTAGGCATCCTGTATCGCATCGGTTTGGCTGATTTCGCCTGCTCACTGTCAATCAAAATCCGATAAACGGGTTGTAAATCACCCTTTGATTTCAGGTAGGCATCCACCATTTTGTCTTGCAGCGAGGGGGGCGTTTCACCAAAGAAATGCTGGCACAGTTTTCGGGTAAGATGTTTCGCCGTATCAGGGTGCAACGCTAACGTTTTTAGGCAAGCCTCACCTTGCTCTGTCCCTTTCTGCGCATAAGTTTTCCCCATGACTGTCACGGCTCCGGGTTCATGCATATTGGGCACAAAGCGGAATCCAACATTGGGGGCTTTTAGCTTAATACTCCAGCCCGAAATGGCCTTTGCTAGCTCAATCACATCCTGCTGGGTGTAACTGCTATCGACACCTAAGGTATGAAGCTCAAGAATTTCTCGCGCTAAGTTCTCATTGAGCCCTTTGCCTCTTCTTTTACCTAGTTTGGAATTGGGCCCTGCTGAAACCTGATTATCCAAGTACATCAACATGGCAGGGTGTTTCGCCACCCTCATCAGCATATCGCTGAAGTTGCCATTCCAGTATTGGCGGACTACATCATTTTCGATTCGAGAAGCGAGTGGCATTAAGCGTCGATTATCCACTGAGATGGCGAAGTGATTACTCCAGAATTGGATTAAGCGTTCTTGAAAGCCGTAAGGGGTATGCAGGCTCTGCTGATGCCTCGCTTCAACCTGCTGTCGATAGTGCTGGCGAAAAAATGCCTGAGTCTGTTTTTGTAGCTCACGCTTTTTCACATCGTCATTTTTAACTTTGGCGCGTTGGATTTGATTGTGACCAAACTGCGCCAGAATCTCTTCGGTGGTTGGCAGTGCCTGAATAGCAGGGTGAATATAGCCTGTTTCATCAAGCTGATTCGCCAGTGGCACCGTCTGTTGACCGAGTCGGGGGCCAAAACCAAACCTTTGTTCCGCAAGGATTTTCGCGTCTGGGTAATAATTCATAACGTACTTCCTGATACGACATACAGTAAGTGTAATCAGAGTCCGTCAGAGAATAATGAGCTTTACATTGTTTTACCCTACGCAATGTAAAAGTTTCGTCTTTTGAAAACGACACCATACCGGTGTCGTTAATCAACCTTTAGCTGGCGCTCACGCAAATAAAGGTAAAGAGGTAAGCCGCAGGAAACACCCACACATAGCGTCGCAACAATAGCCCAATTACGCCCTTTTACTTTGAGACGTTTACCATCAACAAGAATAAAAACAATCAGTGCGATCGCTGCAATGATGACGTCTAGCCAGGCGAACTGACTGAGAGGGTATGCCATTGCCTCAGATATCAACTCTGGAATATTCAAACCATGATGCAATAACCATGGTGCAAAGGCTGCATAGGGAACAGCCACTCCAATAACAGCTAGCACAAGATACAGCCTTGCCATTACTCTTCTCCTGTCAGTTAGTTAACTACCCAAGGAGACGTGAGAGATATAGTTCCTTGATCAAAATCGAGCTCTGCTTCAACACCTAATGGTGTGACCAGCATAGGGTGCGTGTGGCAACTGTCGAAGCTATAAAGGATCGGGACTTTTTGACCGTTCAATACCTCATACAACACATCAAGAGGCGTGCGACCTGTCCCTTTGTCATCAAACAGCTCATGCTTACCAAGTACGATAGCAGCGACACGGTCAAACACACCGCAGAGCTTGAGTAGGTTGAAACTGCGCTCTACCACAGCAATGTTATGAAGAGAATCTTCGATAAGCAGAATGTCGCCTTTACTAATGTCAGGCATATAGGGACTTCCCCAAATCCCATTCATGGTGTTCAGGTTTCCACCAATAATACGACCTCGTACTTTCCCGTCACCAATAAACTGCCATTCATTGGCTGTCACAGGTTTAGCATTCACTTGGGATTCCCAGTCAATCATGACATCTGTCCAGACTTCTGGCATCTGATAGCGATACGGTAGCGAAGGTGCGGAGCATAGTATGGATTCAAACGAAGAAAAAGTGTCGTCAACCAGAGGTGGAAACTCGCCAAATGATGCAACCAAAGCAGGGCCATAAAAGGTGATGAGCCCTGTCTGAGCATAAATCCCCAATAAAAGGGCCGTAACGTCAGAGTAACCAATGATGATTTTCGGATCAGCTTTCAGGGCCTCATAGTCAATATAGGGCAGTAATGCGTTGCTGTTAGAGCCGCCAATGGTCGAAATAATACAGCGGACTTCTGGGTCACGAATCAAGACATTAAGTTCCTCGGCACGTTCTTGAATCGAACCCGAGCGATAGTGATCTGACTTTCCGGTTAACTTCCCGCTTTTGAGCCTGAATCCTTTGCTTTCGAGGTACGTTTTAGCTCGTTGAAACCGACTCGGGGCAAAATAAGTAGCTGGTGACGAAGGTGAGAAAAATCCTATGGTGTCACCTTTCGATAAACGGCGCGGCAATAATATAGACAAAGCGGGTACTCCTTAACCCTAAATAATTTATGCCGAGTGTAACCAATCCTTGTGTTAATTAGCCACCGTTCAAGATAAAAATGTATGATAGATCAAACCACTAGGCGTATTTCTACCCGCTCTTTCCCTCGGCCAATATTCTTACGTTTCAACGCTATTTTTCCCACCTCAGAGGTTCTTCTCAGGTGTGTACCGCCGCATGCTACCTGAGCGAACCCTTCGACGCGCCAAAAGCGCCTTTCACTCGCTTTGTCCTCAAACTGACTCTCAATTAATTGACCTTTATTAATCAGGGCTTGAGCTTTATTTTCAAACTCTGGAAGTAGAGGGGAGAGACTCTCGGGCCAGACGAAGTCAATTCGGCTTTTGTCTTGACCAATATGCGCCCCAATCTTTTCGATATCAGGATAACTTTGTGTAAACAATTCAAGTATCACCTCTGCTGCAAAATGGAGCTTCATCAGAGCGTAGCGACGAGTCCAATTAATCACGGTAATAACCTCGTCACCAACCTGAAATGGCGGTTCTGCTGCTAGAGTGTAGGTAATCTCTGACCCCTGCTTTTGTGCACACTCAACCTGAATGCCTGCGATTGTACCCTCATCACTTTCCTGACCGCCTGACTCAGCATAGAATATGGTTTTATCCAGTCTGAGATTACGGCCCTCAATCCAACTGACGGTAGAAAGCAGCTCAGTTTGATAAGGATTTTCCCAGAATACTTTTACCGTCATGGTTATCGCCTCCATTCATATAGAATGTCCGGCAGTCCTTCTTCGTTTTCTGCATCGCCGCCAATCGCAACAAAACCATGTCGCTCATAGAATTGCTGAGCTCGAATGTTGTTTTCGAACGTTCGTAAACTCAGGCGTCCTGACGACTGCTGTTTCGCCATTGCCAAAAGCTGGCTGCCGATCCCCATTGACTGAAACTTTCGATGGACATAAAGCTGATTGATTTCACTGTCACTAATGGCAACAAAAGCTACCGATAGACGCGTCTCGTTGCTTAGCGCCACATAGATTTTATGCGTTTCAGGTAAGATGTGATTGAGGAAAAATGCTTGTGATTCAAAGGTATGTACCGGGGGGATACCAATCGCCTCCTGCATTGAATCTCGCCACAAAGACACGACATCATGAGTGTGGCCTGGCTTAAAAGTTGTCACTTCAAAGCGCTGTGTGGTTTGCGTCGTCTCCATTCGCTCTCGCAGTCCCTTTAACTATTCCATTCCCCCTACCTTAACGATTTAATCGCCAAAAACAAAAGGGCCAGTCGATTGACTGGCCCTTTCTGTTATCTGCATCAGCATTACTTCAGTTTATAGAACACCGTAGCTAATGGTGGCAGACTGAGGTACAAGGATTGAGGCTGACTTTCACTCTCAACCTCTTCTGTCACCACACTCTGTTTCACCTCATAACCACTGCCGTTATAGCGCTGGTCGTCCGTATTAAGCAGCAGTTCATATTCACCAGCCAATGGTACACCTAATCGGAACTGATCGTGAGGAACAGGGGTAAAGTTGGTGATAACCAGGATACGCTCACCATTATCGCTTAAACGTTCGTGGGCAAGAATCGAAGACTCAGCAGCATCCTGCAAACGCCATTCAAAACCTCGTGGCTCGCAATCCAGTTCATGCATCGCGCGTTCAGAGGTGTAGAGCTTATTGAGATCTCGAGTTAGCGCTTTCACACCTTGGTGGCGTTCAAACTCCAGCAGGAACCATTGTAGCTGATCGTCATGATTCCACTCCGCCGTCTGACCAATTTCAGCCCCCATAAAATTGAGCTTCTTACCTGGCTGAGCGTACATGTAACCAAGGTAAGCACGTAAATTAGCCGTCTGCTGCCACTCATCGCCCGGCATCTTATTGTGAATTGAACCCTTGCCGTACACCACTTCATCATGTGAGAGAGATAACACGTAGTTTTCACTGTGTGCATACACCAGTGGGAAAGTGATGGTGTCATGATGGTACTTACGGTGGACAGGATCTTCCTGAATGTATTGCAATGAATCGTGCATCCAGCCCATATTCCACTTAAAACCAAAGCCTAGGCCACCCATAAAGGTAGGGGCTGAAACCCCTGGGAATGCCGTCGATTCTTCAGCAATGGTCATCGCATTCGGGAAGTATTTGTACACTTCCTCATTCATCCATTTCAGAGTCGCGATGGCATCGTAGTTTTCGTTGCCACCATCGACATTTGGAATCCACTGGTCGTGACTACGCGAGTAATCGAGGTACAACATGGATGCGACCGCATCGACTCGAATACCATCAATATGGAATTGTTCAAACCAGTACAGAGCATTGGATACTAAGAAGCGGCGTACGTGCTCACGGCCTAAGTCGTAAATGTAGGAATTCCAGTCCTGATGCCAGCCTCGGCGTGGATCAGGGTCATGGAAAAGCGGTGTTCCATCGAAATTAGCCAGCCCGTGATCGTCGGAAGGGAAATGAGCTGGAACCCAGTCCAGCACCACACCAATTTCAGCTTGGTGACACTGGTCGACGAAATATTTAAAGTCATCCGGCGAACCAAATCGACTCGTTGGTGCAAACAACCCAACAGGCTGATAACCCCAAGAGCCGTAGAAAGGATGCTCAGAGACTGGCATCAACTCAACATGGGTATAACCCATATCCACCAGATAAGGAATAAGCTGATCAGCCAATTCACGGTAGTTCAAGAAATCGCCATTATCATTGCGACGCCATGAGCCCGCGTGAAGCTCATAAAAAGACAACGCTTCCTTACGCTTTTCCGTGACTGGTCGGCTTTGCCACTGATTATCCTGCCAGTCGTAGCGAGAGTGATCATAAGTCACCGAGGCAAAGGAAGGGTATTGTTCTGCATACGCTCCCCAAGGGTCTGCCTTATGCGGCAGTCCTTCACCATTTGGCCCTTTCAGCTCAAATTTATACTGAGTCCCTTCTTCCAGACCTGGAATGAAAATGCCCCAGATACCGTAATCGAGACGCTGCATCGGTGTGCGTCGGCCGTCCCACTGGTTAAACTCACCGACTAAGCTACAAGCTGAAGCATGGGGTGCATAAACGAGGAAACGAATGCCCGAAATCTGCTTGCCATCGCGCTCAAGCGTAACAAATTGCGACCCCATATGATGGTACATATCTTTAGGCGTATGCAGGTCATCGTACTCTGCGTAGATAGTGTGATACTGATATGGGTCATCGATCAGTTGCTCTTCGCCTCCCCAGTGAACAGCTAACTGATAGTGAGTAAATTTCAGATCGCGTTGTTGCTGCATGATAAAGCCAGACGCATCTTCGCGTACCAGCTCAACACGTTCTTCTCCTTCAATCACCAGCTCTACTTTGTCGGCACCGGGCATCCATACCCGAAGAGCACCGTGTTCCGGATCTAAGAAAGGCCCAATAAACGAAAATGGATCCGCATACGACGCATGTGAAAGTTGGTTATACACTCTGGTTTTTTTGTCTAGTGTTGCCGCTTTCAAGTTATTCTCTCCCTAACCTAACTTTCTAAAAAATCCCGAAAGTCTGCTTACTTTTGAGGTGGATAATTGCGGACAGGAACGCTGGTTGATAAGCGTTAAAATCGAGGCGCAACGTAAACAGCTTCTAGTTTTATAAAACAAAGCCCGCTAATGATTGCGGGCTTAATATAGCGTTCTGAAAGTTTACCGAATTCCGGTTTCACATAGAGTGATAGAGTCGATATTTTTCTATGTTATTCGAGATAAGATCCTGTTATTTACTGACCTTAGCACGCACTTCTGTCAACTTATGCGCAATGCGATTCACCCCTTCCTGAGCAAATACTTCATCTAGATTCATCGACAGTTTACGACGCCAGTTTGGATACTCCTCAACGGTGCCAGGAATGTTGACTGGCTTGTCCATTTCTAGCCAATCTTCTAGCTGAACACTGAGCAGAGTGGAAGAACCCGCAGCAACGTGCAATTGCAGCGCTTCTGCAAGATACGAATCCATTGGAACGTATTGAGCATCACGCCCTACGCCTTCTGGCAGATAACCATGCCATGCCACAGAGTCTAAAATGCCCTGCTTACATTCAAGACGATCAGCAAACAGGCCTTTTAACTGCTCTGGATCTGGGTACAGACCCAGCTCTTCGCCCATCTTTAAGTCGTCACAGTGCCAGAAGCCACGTAAAGTCGGCATATCATGCGTACATAGCGCAGACATAGATTGCTCCGCGTAGTGCGCTGGTGAAATAAAGCCACCATCTTCCTCAGACGTTTCGAAGAAGAATACCTTGTAAGAATGCACACCTGCTTCACGCAGAATTTCGACAATCTCGTCTGGCACAGTACCTAGGTCTTCACCGATCACGCTACATTGATGGCGATGAGATTCCAGCGCAAGAATTGCTAGCATATCTTCAACTGGGTAGTAGATGTACGCGCCTTTCGTTGCGTTTTCACCTTTCGGAATCCACCAAAGTCGTAGCAAACCAAGAACGTGGTCAATGCGCAGCGCACCACAATGCTTCATATTGGCGCGTAACAATTTGATGTACGCATCATAACTGGTTTCCTGAAGCACTTGAGGGTTCAATGGCGGCAGACCCCAGTTTTGACCCAACGGGCCAAGAATATCTGGCGGTGCACCAATGCTGGCATCCATCACAAGGTTACCGTCATCTGCCCAAGTTTCCGCACCTGAGTCAGCGACACCAACCGCTAAATCACGGTATAGGCCAACGGACATGCCTTTCTCTTCAGCTAACGCCTGAGCTTCATTAATTTGGATATCCGCTACCCACTGTAGGTACATGTAAAGGTGTACTTGGTCGTGGTTCTGTTCAATAAACTTCTGAACCGCTGTATTTTCAAAACGACGGTACTCATCAGGGAACACAGGCCAACCCCAGACGTTGGAATCTTCAGCGTGCAGAGAAGCATGCAGAGCATCAAACGCTGCTTGATGCATCAGGCTGTCACCGCCTTCCTCCACAAACGCAAGGAACGCTTGAGCGCGCTCAGTGTTCTTGTCTAAGTGGCGCTTTTTGAATTCACTGAACAGCAATGGTAATACGCTCAGCTTGAGATCCGCCACTTCGGTGTAATTGACCCAATGCGATTCGCGAGCTTTTTGCAGACGTTGCTGGAATTCCGCGCTGCCGACACGTTGCTGAGCTTCAATACTCAATGCAAACTCAGGAACAGAACTGACATCAATGTACATGATGTTCAACCAACGGCGTGAAGACGGGCTGTAAGGGCTCGCCCCTTCTGGGTTCGCTGGGAATAGAGAATGAATCGGGTTCAAACCAACAAAATCACCGCCACGGGACGCAATATCAGCCACCAACTGTTTCAGATCACCGAAGTCACCGATACCCCAGTTGTGCTGAGTGCGTAAGGTGTAAAGCTGAACACTCGGGCCCCACATTTTTTTACCACTGTCGATCTCGTCTTGCTTGAAACAAGATCTCGGCGTGACAATCAGAGTCATCTCATAAGGGGACTTACGACGCTTACGAGTGATGGTTAGCTTGTGGTAACCCCACGCTAAATCACTCGGCAATGCAAACACTAAAGGGCCACCCTCTTTACGCTCATCACGAACGATTTGAGACTGAAGATAGCCTTCAAGTACCTCTCCCTGCTCGGTATCTAAACGCCAGCTGAACTCGCTTTCACGAGCGCTAGCACCAAGATTTAGTGCCACTTCAACCGGATCACCATCACGTACTACCAGTACCGGATCCAGGACATCCTTCTTGTGTTTTTTCTCTGCCGATTGCAGAAGAGTTTCATCATTTGTCGTGTCGTAGCCTAAAGACGCCAGTAGGTAACGAATCGTTTCATCGTCAACTTTTGCCTCATCTCCCCACGCGCTAACGTAGCTGTCGACAATTTTTGCCATTTCAGCGACTTGTTTTAATGCGTTTTGTTCTTTCATCGCTCTCTCCGAAGGACTGAATACCTTCAACATGTAGGGTTTTTATTAATATGTAATTAAGAGAGCCAAGGCTTTGCAGCCTTGGCTTTATTGTTAGGAATTAGCGTTTAACGCTTTCTAATTTCCAGATGTTATTGACGTAATCTCGAATAGAGCGGTCGGAGCTGAACTTGCCAACTAATGCCGTATTCAGAATCGCTTTCTTCGCCCAACCCGCTTGGTCACGGTATTGCTTATCCATGTCTTCGTGCGCCTTCACATAAGATGCAAAGTCGGCCAGACATAGGTACGGGTCACCACCATCAAGTAGGCTATCGTATGTTGCACGCAGTTTACCTGGTTCACCCGGAGTGAATTCTTCACCTAGCAATAGCTCCAGAGACGCTTTCAGTAGTGGGTCTGCGTGGTAGTAATCAAATGGGTTGTAACCTTGTGCTCGTAACGCTTCAACACCATCAACTTCTAGACCGAAGATGTAGATGTTGTCGTCGCCGACTTCTTCACGGATTTCAACGTTTGCACCATCCATAGTACCGATAGTCAGTGCACCGTTTAGAGCCATCTTCATGTTACCTGTACCTGACGCTTCTTTACCCGCAGTAGAGATTTGCTCTGATACGTCAGCAGCAGGAATGATGATCTCTGCCATGCTCACACGATAGTCAGGGATAAACACAACTTTTAGCTTGTTGCCGATACGAGGATCGTTGTTCACCTTCTCAGCAATCTTGTTGATCGCATAGATGATCTCTTTCGCTAAGTGGTAACCTGGTGCCGCTTTAGCTGCGAAGAACACAACACGTGGCGCCATATCGAAATCAGGATCGTTCAATAGACGGTGGTAAAGTGACAGAATGTGCAGCATGTTTAGGTGTTGACGCTTGTACTCGTGCAGACGCTTGATCTGAACATCGAAAATCGCGTTGGTATCAAGTTCGATACCCATGTTTTCAGACACCCAGTCCGCAAGACGCTGTTTGTTCTCTTTCTTCACAGCCATGAATTCTTTCTGGAACTTCGCGTCATCCGCAAACTTAGCGATTTGCTCTAGCTGTTCCAGTTTTGCTGGCCATTCTGTACCAATCTTTTCTGAAATCAGTGCAGACAGACCTGGGTTACAGAATTTCAGCCAACGGCGTGGCGTGATACCGTTAGTCACGTTGTGCAGACGAGTTGGATACAGTTCATCAAACTCAGGGAACAAGTCACGTTTAACCAGTTCAGAGTGCAGCGCAGCTACACCATTCACCGCGTAGGAACCGATCACACACAAGTTCGCCATACGCACCATACGGTGGAAACCTTCTTGGATAATCGATAGCTTTTGCTGTTTAGCGACATCACCCGGCCACTTCTGACGTACTTCCTGCAGGAACAGGTGGTTGATGTGGTAAATGATTTCCATATGACGAGGAAGCAGACGTTGAATCAGAGACTCACTCCACGTTTCCAATGCTTCTGGAAGCAATGTGTGGTTGGTGTAAGCAAACGTCTTTGAGCTAATATCCCAGGCTTCATCCCAACCTAAACCTTTTTCATCGATCAGGATACGCATCAGTTCAGGAATCGCGATAGTCGGATGAGTATCGTTTAGCTGAATGGTTTCGTATTTTGGAAGCGATGCCAGTGTGTGGCCAGCTTCTTCGTGGCGACGAAGAATGTCACGTACCGATGCTGCTGAGTGGAAGTACTGCTGCATCAAACGCAGCGTTTTGCCTTTCTCGTGGTTGTCGTTCGGGTATAGAACTTTAGTGATGTTGCCTGCATCGATTAACGAGTGCTGAGCTTCGAAGTAGTCACCATTGTTAAAGCTCGCTAATGAGAATGGCGCAATAGCCTGACATTCCCAAAGGCGCAGTGGGTAAACCGTATCAGATTCATAACCCACAATTGGCAAATCCCATGGCATTGCTTTTACAGACATGCCTGGAACCCAACGACGCTTCTCTTTGCCGTCCTCATGGTAAACTTCAACGTGACCGTAAAAACCAATTTCCTGAGCTAGCTCAGGACGTGCAACTTCCCACGGATAGCCTTCAACACCACGCCATGCGTCTGGCGCTTCTTGCTGATGACCTTCTTGGAACGACTGTTTAAACAGGCCGTACTCATAGTGAAGACCGTAACCTACGGTTGGGAATTCTTGTGCCGCTAGAGAGTCCATGAAACACGCAGCCAGACGACCCAGACCGCCATTACCCAGTGACGGGTCACGCTCTTCTTCAAGCAGGTCTGTTAAATTTTGCCCCATCTCTTCCATTGCTGCTGTGATTTGCTCGTACAAACCAAGGCTGATCAAGTTGTTGCCTGTCAAACGGCCAATCAAGAACTCAAGAGATAAGTAGTTAACGCTTTTTGCGTTAAGGATTTTGTCATCCTGCTCCGTTTGCAGCATATCAAACGTAGTCAGCTCAGCCAGAGCTCGGCCCATTGCCAGATACCAAGCGCGGCTGTCAGCTTTTTCAACCGTCGTAGCGTACGTCGCGGTCAGATGCTTCTTGACGCTTTCCTGGAATGACGCCTTATCAAAATTTTTCTGTTGCGTAGGTTTCATTAGAGAAATCTCACTTATTGGGTTTAATCCATCTGAGACATATCGTGCATTGACACGACAACCAAAACATCCTCCCAAATACACGGCTTATTAGGAGGAGGATGAAGGGCGTAGAGGGCGTATGACCAGAGGCTCAGTGATCTAACTCTCAAATCAATTGGGCTCACACCTAAGCTCTGGTGATAAAGATCACACCATCAACGGATTTCACCTTAACGCTGATGTATGAATGTTAGGTGTCTGGATTCTCAATAAAATAATCAATATGTTCATCTGATCACATATTGAGCGGAAGATTTACGCAACTTTCATTGTTTTTGGTGCAGAAGGAGCGATAACTCTCACTTATAAAATCAACATAAAGTGACAAACATCACAAATAAAGGGCGTAGAGGCAGGCAAAGTGTGAAATACGCGAAAATCTGGTGGTTGATCAATAACTGTCGCTATTGTTCTCAAGTAACATCCCTGTCATTAGGTCTGATTGACTAAGTTTTAATCAACACACTCCGAGTAGAATCTGGATTCGAGAGTGTTTAAGAACAGGGAAAAGAAGATGTGGATTCCTTCGAAATTAACCCGTCCGGGACGTTTACACAACGCAATTGTCCGCCCAAGAGTTCTCGATTTATTACAGCAAGCCCCCTGCTATAAACTGGTCCTATTCCGCTCGCCAGCGGGTTACGGGAAGACGACTATGGCCTCGCAATGGCTGGCTGATAAAGCCAATGCGGGCTGGTACAGTATTGATGAAAGCGACAACGATTCGTTCCGCTTTATCAACTACCTGCTACAGGCATTGAATAAAGCTACACATAACGCTTGTCCAAATTCTCAGAAGCTGGCTGAAAAGCGCCAGTTCTCTTCACTTCACTCCCTTTTCAGCGAAGTGTTTGCCGAGTTCGCCAATTTTCATCAAGAGTGTTATCTGGTCCTGGATGACTACCATCTTATCTCTAACGATGATATCCATGAGGCGATTCGCTTTTTCCTCAAACACATGCCAGACAACCTAACTCTAGTTGTCACCAGTCGTGCGACACCGCCGCTCGGTACGGCTAACTTACGTGTTCGCGATCTGATGATCGAGATTGGTGACGAATTACTGGCATTCGATACAGAAGAAACCACCCGCTTCTTTAATCAGCGAGTCGCAGATGGGATTGATGATACGACTGCTGACAACTTAAGAAACTATGTCGAAGGCTGGCCTTCAGCATTGCAACTGATCGCGCTTCAGGCTCAACACCAGCACAAAACACTGGCTCAATCCGCCGAGTCATTCTCTCAGTTTAATCATGCCCATCTTTGGGATTATCTGGTGGAAGAGGTGTTTGACCTACTGGATGCAGAAACACGCCTGTTCCTGCTGCAATGTTCTGTTCTCGATCACTTCAACGATGTGTTGGTTTCTACTCTGACAAAACGTGATGATGCGCTTAGCATGATTGAGTCACTCAATCGCTACGGCCTATTCATCCACCCACTTGAAGGCGAACAGAACTGGTATCGCTTCCACAACCTGTTTGCTGAATTCTTATCCCATGAGCGCTCGGCACGTATTCCTCAGCAAGAGCAAGAACTGCATCAAACCGCTGCCAAGGCGTGGTTGAATTTATCTTCTCCACATCAGGCGCTTCGTCACGCACAAAAAGCGGGGAACCGTCAGCTTACTGCAGACATCTTGAGCCAATATGGCTGGAAAATGTTTAACGGTGGTGAGTTACAAACGGTAGAAAAAGCGATCAACACCCTCGCCCCTGAGCAGCTCTATAGTGAGCCAAAATTGTGCATGCTTCAGGCATGGTTAGCGCAAAGTCAGCACAGATATAATGATGTTGGCGATCTGCTATCCAAAGCGGATGAGCAAATGAAAGCGCTCAATGTAACGCTGAGCACTAAAGAACAGGGCGAATTTAACGCTTTACGTGCGCAGGTAGCCATTAACCAAAATGAACCGGAAAAAGCGCTCGAGCTCGCTGAGTTATCTCTAGGACAACTTGATAGCACGGTTTACCGAAGCCGTATCGTAGCAACGTCCGTTGTTGGTGAAGTAAACCATGTGCTAGGTCATCTTAGCCGCGCATTGCCTATGATGCAGCAGACCGAAAAGCTGGCACGTCAGTATCAGGTTTACCATCAGGCGTTATGGGCGATGCTTCAGCAAAGCGAAATTCTAATTGCCCAAGGTTATGTCCAAGCAGCCTTTGAAGTGCAGGAAAATGCCTTCAAGCTGATCGAAGAACAGCAGCTGCAGCAAGTTCCAATGCATGAGTTTCTGCTACGTATTCGTGCACAGATTTTCTGGTGCTGGAATCGTCTTGATGAAGCTGAGGAATGCGCCTATAAAGGCTTGGATGTACTGGGCAATCACAGCCCAAGTAAGCACCTACATAGCTACTCTATGCTGGCACGCATCGCTATTGGCCGTGGTGAGCTGGACAAAGCCAACAAGTTCATTGAGCAAATTGTTCACCTACAGAAGCAGTCTACCTACCATGTTGACTGGACGGCTAACGCTTCGTTGTCTCTGATTCTGTTCTGGCAGGCACGAGGCGATATGGAAGCCATCCAACATTGGCTGGAAACCACACCTCGCCCAGAAAAAGCGTGTAACCACTTTACTCAACTGCAGTGGCGTAACATCTCCCGTGCACAGATCAATCTAGGTATGTTTGATGAAGCGGCTGAAACGCTTAAATTCCTTCAAGAGCAAGCGAATCAAAACAGTCTGGTCACGGACAATAACCGCAACCTGATTGTTGAAGCTGTACTGGCGACCACACAGCAAGATGAAGAGCGCGCTAAGTTACTGCTCAAACAAGCACTGGAACTGACAAATCAGACGGGTATTTTGGGTAACTTCCTCGTTGAAGGCGGCAAGATCGGTCATATTCTCGAAAAGCTGGTCAACAAAAATGAGTTGGGTGATCTTGAACGCCATCGCGCTCAGCAGCTGCTCAAAGATATCTCGACAACTCAACGTAGCCGCTCGGTTCACTTTGATGAAGAATTTGTTGAGAAGCTGGTTAACCACCCGAATATTCCAGAGCTGGTGCGCACCAGTCCACTAACTCAACGTGAATGGCAGGTACTTGGCCTGATCTATTCTGGCTTTAGTAACGAGCAAATTGCTCAGGAGTTGGATGTGGCGGGCACCACGATCAAAACTCATATTCGTAACCTGTACCAGAAGCTCAATATCGCTAACCGAAAAGAGGCGATAAAAACAGCAGAAAACCTACTGCAATTAATGGGTTACTGACACTAGACCCTCAATCTCAGCAAAAAGCCCTGACTATCAGGGCTTTTTTACATCTGCTCAACGCCAGAAGCGTGCATCAGCTTCAAATGCCGCTGTAATGCCGCAAAGCTCTGCTCCCGAAACCATCGATGGGCAGGATCTTTTTGATACTGACTGTGCCACAGCAGATAGTAACTATGCTTGGGCAAGTCGAAGGGCAATGGTTTTACAACATAGTCAAACCGATTGGAGAAATAGCCCGCCAGATGCAAAGGCGCGGTAACCAGCGCATCACTCTGACAGACCAATTCCATTGCCGCAGTAAACGATGGCACTCTGGCGATCACCTTACGGCGAATCTGGCGCTGTTCAAACTGCTCGCCCACATACTGACGCATCTCTCGCATACCATGCACCATCACGTGAGAAGCATTAAAATAATCATCCATTTCAAGGCTAGCCTGAGCCAGCGAATGACTACCAGACATCAGCACCACATATTCGTCTTCAAGCAATTTTTTGCCGTAGATATTCTCAGGAAAGTAGTCGAGTGTGGTCGCCAGTACATCAATCGGGCTGTCACCGAGAACGCTGACATTCTGATCTTGCCACAGCTCTCCATTTACCCCTGCGTTTGGCGCCAATTTGAATAGTTCAGAAGACACCAGAGGCACACTCGATTCAGACAGAAATGCAGTGTAGGCCAGTCTAAACTCTCGCTGACAAGCATGAGGCGAAAACTCTTCCGCCGCATAAAGCTCATCTAATGCCCCAATCAACTCAGGCAGTTGAGCGAGCAACTGCTGGCCTTTAGCACTGACCACAAACTGTTTGCCTTCCCGAATCAAAATCGGGTCGTCAAAGGCCGTCCTTATCTGGCTCAAGGTTCGGCTCATCGCAGACTGGGTGACGTTGAGCTGCAGTGCCGCCTCGGTCAAGCTACGAGTTTGGAGCAGTACCAGCAATGGGCGCAGCAGTTTGTAGTTATTCATATCACCTTCTTAGCATCACAAAATTTTAAGCATCCAAACATCGCAGCCATTGTGCAAGGTACCTTCTAGCGGTGCAGTGAGGTGTTCGAATTCCAAGCTTTCGTAGAGACGCACCGCCGCAGACATATTGGATAAAGTGTCCAGATAGCAACGCTCAAAACCTTGTTGCTTAGCAAATTCTAAACAGGCCAACGACAAGGTTTTCCCCAAGCCAAGCCCTCTACTCTCTTTGAGTAAAAAGAGCTTCTTCAATTCACACGTTTGCTCATCTTGCCCAAAAGGCGCAACACCACAACCGCCAACCACCTTGTCATCCAGGAGCGCAACTAAGTACAAGCTTCGGTTCCGTTCATGATAATGCTGACTCATATTGTCGACCTCAGCATCAGACGGCCCAAACCCTTCTCCCACAGCACCATACTCTTTGCCGACCTGCTTGATTATCTGGCAGATCGCTGCATCGTGTTGCGCTGTGATAGGCACTATACGAAGGTTTTCTTGGCTCATAGTCATCTCTCTTCAATATCATCTTGAACAGCTAATAAGGTAAAGCCAATCAAGAATGAATTAAAATCACTTTAAATCATATTCACCATGATAAAAAGTCATCATTTGAGACTGGGAAATCCCTTCCCATCTCTTAGGGTTTACATTGTAAATTAATCTGAATTACAGCTTTTCTCACTAGGATTAATTATCTAACAGCAACGACAACTGGAACCAAGTCACATTCTGACGCTATCAAATCGAGGCTTTGGTCAGCCTGTTCTTGCACTCTCCCATAAGCCTGCCAGAATGAAAATCATCAGTATAATGAATGAGATAATAAGTAATGGCTTGGTTGAGAAAACGGCTTCTTCCTGCTGCAATTGTGGCAGCAGTTACCCCTTTAAGTTCGGCTTACGCCGATATCGGCGATACCCCAGTGATCGGTGGGCTATTTAACTCAACAGAAGTACTGAAAAATCAAATCACCTCGTCATTGTCCTACTCCACGCGCTTTGCTCGTGACATGACCCTGTTTACCATTGGCGGTCTCACTCTAGAGACCTACCTACTGACATTACCACTTGATGCAAGCACGAAAAGCCGGGTCATGACACAGCTTGCCGATCCGACGTATTCCATTCCTCTCGGCTATTTTCTTTATCAGTTCTACGATCGCTACACAGGAATAAGCAGTGACGATGAATTTAAAACCTACCTGCAAACTGTGTATGACAAACAAGCTCTGAAAGGCTTTGAGCACTCGCTCTTTGCTCTAGAGGAGAAAGCCAAAAAAAAGCCTAAGCAACACGCTAAAGATCAGGCTCACCACGAAGGCATCCAAATTAATGGTCAGTTTATGGCGGCTATGGTGACCGTATATGACGCTTTGGTTCAGATTGGCGAATGGCAAGATATGGATCGACTGCCTGAGCAATACACATATCTGACCAAGTCACCTGAGGATTTAGCACTGGTCGCCAAAATTCAACCTATCGTGGTTGGCATCATGCAACAAGCCGCCTCGGGGATGGAAGAGAGCGACATGAAACAGGCCATACTCGGCATTGTGGCCGATGGTGCAGCCGACAGAGCCAGCGAACCGAATAACAAAGCACAAGCGTTAACCATTACCTTAATTGATTTTGTGCGTCTCAATGTGCTGAAAGCCTATCGTCAGTTTGTCTATCAGGATGAGAGACAAGAACGCCTCAATGACTGGCTACAAAACGCGTTTGATGATCACCCTCAACAAGCAATTGAGTTTCTCGAGTCACAGCAGAACCGCCGCTTTGCTGTTCAGATAACGGTCGACGGGTTGCAACAAGGGTTAATCGAAGGGTTGGTTGATCCAGATAAGCCTTTTCTCTCCCACGCTTACCAACAACATCTTAAGAGTACTGAGCTCGGCAGCCCTGTCGCAACAAGCAGCCCAGAACACGTTCAATCCATGCGTTTTCTTCAGGTTCTATCAGAACAAACGTATCGTGACCCTTATTACTTACCGTTCTTCAAACGGCTTTACCAAAACCATATCGACTCCATTGCTCGGGTCGGAATATCTTCCACACCGACGATCAGCGTAAGAAACCTGCCTATCATCAAAACAGGGGCAAAAGTCTCTGGCGAACAGGGAACAGGAATCCCGAATTTCCACTTTGTCGACCGAAACGAAGACAGAGCCTATTACTTCTTTGGTAATGATGCCCTTCAACTCGATCGCTTAATGCAGGCCAATCAGGTTCAGACGATGTTTGACCGACTGGTTCACCTGAAAACGCTTAACTGTAACGCCCAATACGACTGGAATGCTCACACCAGTTACGACGGTCTGGTTAACCTTGGCGCAGGCGAAGCACTGCGTGACTTTGGTGAGAAACGTTGCTTGAGAGAACTGAATGAAAGAGCCGAAGTGGAAAACGTGCTAACGAAGCAGCGTCAGTCCCTCATCGATAACATTCAAAGCTATCAACAGATACCGCTATGGGACTTCTACACTAAGCTGACCCGCAAATGGAAGATTGAACAGGACATCGCTACTTATGCAGAGCTTGATGGGCAAGGGATGCCAGATTACGCTCTGATCTACAATCCGTGGCCGGATCATTTTGCTCACTTTGTTGGCCCTTTTAGCGATGAAATCATTATGCCAACAGGTGAACTTAACCGTCTCGATTACTGGATACGTCAAATTGAACAAGCGTACAAGGACGCCGGTATTTACCAGCAGACACTTTTGGGAATGGCGGGGGACCATGGTTTATCTCCGGTCTACTACACCTTAAATCCGGAGAAAGCGATCTTTGAGCCACTTTCGGAATCACTCGACTACCCTCTAGTGATCAAGAAAATCTCATCTGATGAAGGCGAAGGACCAAAGATCACCAATGCATTAAATTATCCGAGTAACAAAGGTGTTGATGTGGTGGTAGCCTCTACCGCTGGCGGTAACTTCATGATGGATATGTTTAATTCGCAATCGGGTTGGCAAACACAACCTGTCTATTCGGAGCTGACCAACTGGACACCGGTCAATGCACCACAAGGGGAAAAGCTGGACATCATTGCAGAGTCAGTAGAAAAGCTTTCAGATAGTCTCGACTACTTGGTCGTCAGAGAATCAACCTGCGATGAGACAGAGTGTCAGGTACGTTTGGTCGCTCAGCGTGACGGCAAACGAATCGATGAGCTCATCATCAAACAAGGAGAGCGCTATTTCTACAAAGCCAATTGCAAAACAGCGTTACTGGAAGTCAACAAACTCAACCCTTATCTGCCTTCACCAAATCAAGCAAAGCTTGAGAAGTTTGCTCAGTTGATCAATCAATGTGTCAACCGAGCAGACATCGACAACCCACAAAGCTGGTGTGATGAAATGCAATGGCGCGAACTGACTCAGTTTACGCCTAGGCCTGATTCAGTGGTACAACTCGCTAAGCTTTACGCCGAACCGCGAGCAGGTACAGTGAATTTGTTCCCTCGGGAAGGCATTGGCTACAATACGAAAGTTCCGGGCCGTCACGCAGGCGAAAGCTATTTGGAGAAGGACGCCTTTATCGGATTTTGGGGCGCTCCAATTGGCAAACAAGCTACGCCACTGAGTAGTGAGGAGAACGGCTCTCTGGCTCCGACTCTGTATCAATACCTGACCGGAGATGACGTCAAAGCCGGAGAAAATGGCTGGGGATATCCATCATTGCTTAGCAAACTCGATATTCACTAAGCCTCCTTCAATAACAGAAAGCAATAACAAAAAAGCGCCTTACGGCGCTTTTTCAGCTATCTGGAAATCAGAATTTCTTCGGTGCGTAACCAGTCATGACTTCAAGTCTCAGCTCTTTACCCAGCTTAGTCATTGGGTGAACCACGATTAGACCTTTGACTGACCTTTTCAGCTTACCCATGTCTGCTTGTTCTTCTTTAGTAATTGCACGTGAGAACGGCATGTCAATCAAGCTCTTACGCTCTTTGTTCATGTCGTATTTCTGTTTGCTTTTCATCACGTGAATTTTTTTGCTTAGCTTATCTGCTTCATCAGTGAACTTAGTCACCATTTCCTGATCACCACGAGATTTCGCCGCATCCAGCTTACGCTGACACTTGTCCAGACGATTGTGAAGGTTTTGAAGTTCTTGCTTAGTACTCATGGTATTGATCTCATTGAAACAGAAAAGGGCGGCGAGTGTAGCACAAGCTGACTCGCTGCCCTAATTTTAGTCGTTAGACATGTTTTTGGTCGTAATCTTTCATGGCTTTTTCGAGCAATTCGAAGTCTGGTTGAGTCAGAAACTTACGCATCGCAGCAAATTTCTCTTCAGGCCACTGGTAGATTTCCAGTGCCACCAGCTTCTCTATCAGCTCAGGGGCAAAACGATGCTTAACCAATCTGGCAGGGTTTCCGCCGACAATCGAGTATGGTTCCACATCTTTGGTCACCACACTGTTGGCCGCTACAACCGCACCTTCACCTATGGTCACGCCCGGCATGATCATGGCACGCATGCCTATCCATACTCCATCATGAATGACGGTATCGCCTTTACCTTGATAAGAGCGCTCAACCTCTTCCATAAATGGATAGAGACAAAACCAGTCCGTTCTATGGTTGTGATTTCCACCCATCAAAATAACGGCTTCTGCTGCAATGCAAACATAGTCACCGATATAGAGCTGATCAATATCCCATCTCGGCTGCCATTGCTTACTGATTTCGTCACCATGCAAATAGCGGACGACGGACTGTTCAAAACCGTTATCCCAACAATCGCTGTAGTAGCTGTGAGTCCCTTTGATATGAATGTTTTTGTTCTGTACCACTTGATGCAGTAACTGAAATGTCGACCAATGTTTTTGTGACATGACAAAATCCTCAATGTTTAATTCAGATTTGCCACGGAACGAATTTCGTGGCGTTGCTTAGACGTTCAGCTAAACAACGCTTATTGGATGCGCGGCTGCTTAAGCAGCGGGATGATTTTCATGGTCAGGTCTCCTTTCGAGGTGCAACTTTACGCGAAAAGGCGGTTTTTATGTCAATATTGAGTCAGCATATTAAATATACAGATAGATTGAGTTTGCCTATGTTTAAACACCTTTTCCCGCTGGCAATTGTTGCTATGACGACAGCGATCACGCCGGCGGCATATGCCGCTGAGAAGAACATTCAGATCCAATACCTGCCTCCCGCTAACCAAGCAGAAGAGCAAATGAAAGCAGACATTGAAACAAGCGGAGTCAACGATACCGTAATAGAGTTGTCAGATACGCTGTTCCCGTTTAACAAGACGCTAACGATTCAATATGGTAGCGAAGACGGGCCACTTTATGACCCAGAAAAGCACACGGTGCATATGCCTTATCACTTCTATCAAGAGGCACTGGATTACTTTATCAAGAACAAGTACGACGAAAAGTACGGTAAAGAGGCCAAACTTGGAGCGATGGACACCGTTTTACACACGCTGCTCCACGAAGCAGGGCATGCATATATCGCCGATCAAAACATTCCTATTCTCGGTAAAGAAGAAGATGCGGTGGACAATCTTGCTGCGATTTTAATGATCGAATATTTAGACGATGGTGATGAAGCCGCTATCAGCGCTGCTGATATGTTTGCTTTTGAGTCCGACGACAGGCCAGATTACTACGACTTTGGTGAATACATCGATGAACACAGTTTTGACTTGCAACGCTACTTCTCAACTTTATGTTTGGTTTACGGCAGTAACCCTGAAAAGCACAGCAACTTGCTGGATGAAGTAGAAAATGATTACTTGGCTGATCGAAAAGATTTTTGTGTTTTCCAGTACCAGTCGCTCAGCGATATCTGGCACACTTATTTAAAAGAGCCTGTGGCTGATCAATGAAGTCGTGTATACGTAGAAGATGAAAAAAGGATAATCCTATGACTCAACTTACGATTTTCTACGATGGTACCTGCCCACTGTGTGTGAAAGAAATGGAGCGCCTTGCACACTACGACAACCAAGAGCATTTGATGCTGGTTGATATTCACTCCGAAAACTTCCTCAATTATCCTGAGATTGACGCCAGACATGCGACTAAAATTCTTCACGCATTGGATAACAACGGGACGCTTCTGCTTGGTTTAGATGTGACTTATCTCGCATGGAAACTGGTCGGAAAAGGCTGGTTGTACGCTCCATTGCGTTGGAAGCTCATCCGTCCAGTTGCAGATTGGTGCTATCTCAGATTTGCAAACAACCGATATACCATTTCTAAGCTGCTGACTGGAAAGCGAAAATGCGATTCCGGTCAATGTTTCCGATAAAATAGGACTAATGTCTAACATCGAACACGAATTAACCTATCAAGATTCACAGTCCTACGTCGATAAATTGGCTAGTCTTATAAAATAAACGTTTGGAACAATGCCCTTCTTTTACTCACAAACTCGAGCAGAAGAAGAACGCGTGAACCAAATTAATAACAACAGGCGTTTCATACCAGAAGCAGCTCTGACAATGTAAAAACGCCAAAGACCTTTCAAAGACAGGATGTTTGTATGAGTCTAACTATTCGAAGTCGCCTGTACATTTTGGCGCTTGTTCCTTTACTGGTAATTGCACTGGGCATGCTTGGTTTTACTTACGTAAAAACCAGTGAACTCAATGACCAACAAATCGATGTAACCCGCACTAACATGATGAACATGAAGAAAGCGGAACTGAGAAACTACCTTCAAATGGCAAAATCTGCCGTCCAACCTTTTCTTGATAGAGGCGCCAGCCTAGAAGAAGCCTACCCAACCCTAAAGACTTTAGAATACGGTAAGACAGGTTATGTGTTTGGCTACGACTCTAAAGGCATACGAAGAGTCCAAGGTCAAAGTAGCAAAGGGATTGGCGACAGTTTCTGGAACCTACAGGACAAACAAGGCAATTACTTAATCCAAGATCTGATACGTAACGCCAAAACAGGTGAATTCACCACATACTACTTCCCGAAACCGGGAGAAACCGAAGCATTACCTAAGCTGAGTTACTCTATATTTATTCCTGAATGGGATTTGATGCTAGGTACTGGTTTCTATACCGACGACATCGATGCCATTGTGGCTGAAATGGAAAATGCGACGACGGAAGCGCTACAGGAAACCCTCTCTGCCATCATTTTGTTCTGTATCGTGATCGCTGGTATCGTTGCTGCCTTTGCTGTGGCTGTTAACCGAACCATTCTTAAGCCATTAGAAATGTTCGATGCTTCGATCAGTTCTTTTGCCAGCGGCGATGCGGATCTGACCGCCCGTATGGAAGATTTCAAAGCGCCAGAATTCTCCCAACTTAGCAAAAACTTCAATGCTTTTGTCGCTAGTCTGCAAACCATCATTCGAAGCGTCAGTGATGTAGGTCAGCAAGTTGTTTCCGAGACCAGCGACATGACGGGTCGCGCAGCGAAAGTAGATGAGTTGGCCTCAGGTCAACGTCAAGAGACTGAGCAAGTAGCAACCGCGATGACCGAGATGACCACAACAGCATCTGAAATCTCGAACAATGCCAGCCAAGCGGCGCATTCTGCCAAAGAAGCTGATGACAATGCCAAAGAAGCACAAGGCATCGTCAATTCTGCCGCCCAATCGGTGGAAGCGCTTGCCGAAGAAGTCTCTCAGGCGAATGGCGTTATTTCTCGTCTTGAAGGTGATGTGCAAAACATTTCTTCCTCTTTGGAAGTGATTCAAGACATCGCAGAACAAACTAATCTGCTGGCACTGAACGCAGCCATTGAGGCCGCTCGTGCTGGTGAGCAGGGTCGTGGATTTGCAGTTGTTGCCGATGAAGTTCGTAAACTGGCGAGTCGTACCCAAGACAGTACTGGTGAGATTCACCAGATGATTGAACAATTAAAAGCTGCATCGGACGACGCGGTAAGAGCCATGGAATCAAGCCAGAAGCGTGGGGCCAGCACGGTAGCAGAAGCCAATGCTGCTGCTCAGGCGCTGATTCAGATTCAGGAATCCATCGGCACCATCATGGATATGAACTCCCTAATCGCAACCGCGACCGAAGAGCAAAGCTTGGTAGGCCAGGAAATTTCACAGCGCATAGTGGTGATTTCTGACCAGAGCTCTCAATCGGCTGAACTGGCCAACGAAAACCGTTCAGGCAGCCAAGAGCTGAATCAACGCGCCAATGAGCTGTACGAATTGGTAGACAGATTTAAGGTGTAAGCCTCCAACTCCCAGAAGCCCGCAATCATTGCGGGCTTTTTATTTATCGTCTAAAGCGCCGACGAAACTCCCCCGGGGTCAGCCCCATTATCTGACTGAATACCTTGCGACATGCACTCGCGTTTTCATACCCTACCTGATGGCTTATCCACTCAAAAGAATGAGTTGAACCTTCCAGGTAGTCACAAGCCTTCTGCACCCGTACTCGCTGCAAATACTGGTTTGGATTCATGCCTGTGGCTTTCATAAATCGACGCTGAAAAGTTCTTTCGGTCAAGTTTGCTTCAACAGCCAATTGTTTTACCGACACTGTCCGAGAAAAGCAGGCACTGATTCTGTGCTGAATTTCAACAATTGCAATATCACCATGAGAGAATGATGGCGTGAATTGCTGATAAAACCTCTGTTCTCTTGGCGCAGTATCGATGACCAACATCTTACCCAGTTGTCGCATGATTTGTGGTGAAGCATACCTGGATACCAACTCCAGTCCGAGATCCAACCAAGACATCATGCCACCAGCTGTAATCACATCGCCATGATCAATTAAAATTTGATTTATCTCCATGGGCTGCGATGGGTACTGTGACTTAAAGGTCTCAGCTAGCCCCCAATGGGTAGTCAGAGTCCTTTGTCCACCAATCCCTGACGCCGCCAAGATAAACGCGCCAGCACACGCCGACGCAATCACACTGCCACGTCGGTGTTGCTCAACCAGCCATTCGAGTACTGGTGCTTCTGGTTTTCGGTAGAACTGATCGTCAATGCTGGGCGGGAGCAGCACGACATCAAATTGCTTGGGAGGCATATTACACGCGTCAATAATGTGCGCTTTGAACTCCGTCTCAAGTTCACTCTCACGGCATGCTCGGTTGGCTAACTGAAAAAGCTCTTCAAAACCAAATACGGCCGATTTGAGAGCAAAAGGATAGTTAAATACGGCAATATTAATCTTAGGCATACAATGTCGTTTTTAGCATTATTTGTGTCATTTTAGACTCTAAAAAGCCAAAAAATAAAGCGCCATAATGACTCTACTTTGAACGATACCAAACAGGAGAGACAAAATGAGCCAGAAAGCACTACTCGTCATCGATCTACAAAACGACTACTTTCCAACCGGGAAATTCCCTCTTTGGAACACAGAGAACACGTTAACCAATATCAAAGCAGCGATTAAAAAAGCCCAACAGAAACAGATTCCTGTGATTCACATTCAGCATATTGCAGACCCTGCTATGGGTATCGCCCCCTTTTTCAACAAAGGTAGTACAGGTGCAGATATCCACTCAGAGATCCTCGCAAGCGCACCGGAAGGGGATATTGTCGTTAAATCTTTCGCAGACAGCTTTGAACAAACAGAGCTAGAAAATGTGCTCAAAAAGCATGGGGTAACTGAATTGATTGTTTGCGGCATGATGACGCAAAACTGCGTGACTCATACTGCGATTTCCAAAGCAGCAGAGCAATATGAAGTATCTGTGCTGGCCGATTGTTGCACCACCACAGATGAAATGATTCATAATATCGCCCTTCATGCCATCTCTACACGTGTTCCGTTGATAAACACTGAGCAACTGATTTAAGCCTCAGTAAGGCCTCTTGTCTAACAGGGGCCTTCTGCAAACCCGTCATCCAAAATAAATCACTATTGCCTTAGCACGTAGATTCCACCACATAGAGCAAAAGCTCTCATTTATGATTCTTATCCCACGATTCAAGAAATAGTAATAAGTCAATTTCAATAATCTTATAAACCACGCGCAGATTTATAGACTAACTAAAACAACAATATGCAACATATTGGATATATGCATAGTGTGAATTCTGTAGTCAGGTTCTCTTTGAACCACGAGAACCCACCTGACATGCTTGATGTTTGTAGTAGGCCATGTTCAACAATCTCTTTTACTATTCAAAGGAAGACAGTATGTTTAAGAAATTATTAAGTTGTTGTATCGCCTCGACTCTTTCAGTGATCTCAACCTCGGGGCTTGCGCAACAGAACGAAGGAGGAGCCATTGCATCTGAGGATCAAATGCTTGCGCCTTTAATGACGGCGTCGGCAGAATCTGCGATTAAAAATCAATACATCGTTGTGCTAAAACAGCCATTAACGATGAGTAACGACCAACAAGCCCTTCAGCAGTTTACGCAGCAAACCGTTTCTGGTTTAGCTAGCCAACACGCCTTTAAGATCGATAAAGTTTATGACCGTTCGTTAAGTGGTTTTGTAGCGACTCTTTCGGCTGAACAACTGAAAGCACTTCGTGCAGATCAACAAGTTGACTTCATTGAGCAAGACCAAATCATCTCACTTGATCCTGTCGTCTCCGCCAACGCGACTCAGACTAACCCAGTTTGGGGATTAGATCGAATCGATCAACGTGATTTGCCACTCAGCAACAGCTACACCTACAACTACGATGGTTCAGGTGTGACCGCTTACGTTATCGATACTGGTGTAACAAACACTCACGTTGAGTTCGGTGGCCGCGCAAGATCAGGTTATGACTTCGTCGATAACGATAGTGACGCAACCGACTGTAACGGTCATGGTACTCACGTAGCGGGTACCATTGGTGGCTCACAATATGGTGTGGCGAAAAACGTCAATATCGTAGGTGTACGTGTACTAAGTTGTAGCGGTTCAGGTACAACTTCTGGCGTCATTGGCGGTGTTGATTGGGTAGCAGCAAACGCTTCTGGCCCATCAGTAGCCAACATGAGCTTGGGTGGTGGCGTTTCTACAGCGCTTGATCAAGCGGTTGCCAGCGCGGTTCAATCAGGCATCAGCTTTATGCTAGCAGCAGGTAACTCCAACGCTGACGCTTGTAACTCTTCTCCAGCTCGCGAGTCTAGCGGCGTAACTGTAGGCTCAACAACCAGCAGCGATAGCCGCTCAAGCTTCTCAAACTGGGGGAGCTGTGTTGATGTATTTGCGCCAGGTTCAGATATCAAATCAGCTTGGTACGATGGTGGTTACCGCACCATCAGTGGTACATCAATGGCAACACCTCACGTAGCAGGTGTCGCGGCTCTGTATCTGCAAGAAAACAACTCTCTGTCACCTGCTCAAGTATCAACGCTGATCAGTGAACGTGCGAGCGTAAACAAAGTCAGTGATACTAAAGGTACCGTGAATAAACTGCTATACAGCCAAACCGACAGCGGTTGTGACCCAGATTGTGGTACACCTTCTCCAGATGGTGAACTCACCAACGGCACACCTGTGACTGGTATCAGCGGCAGCCGCGGTGAACAGAAGCACTACTACATCGACGTGACTGCTGGCCAGACACTAACTGTAAGCACTAGCGGTGGTTCAGGTGATGCCGATCTTTATGTTCGCTTTGGCGCCAAACCAACGACTAGCTCTTGGGACTGCCGCCCATATCGCTACGGCAACACTGAGACATGCACAGTGTCTAGCACTCAAAATGGTCGCTACTACGTGATGCTTAATGGCTACACTAGCTTTAGCGGTGTCAGCGTTCAGGCTAGCTACTAACTTTCCCACTTTTCCTTAAACAATAATGCCAGTCAGCATTTGCCGACTGGCATTTTTTGATACTAAACACAGACAAATCTCTTTCTTCACGTCATGATACTTTACTCAATTCGGTAACTGCACTGACCTAAAACTGTCATATTTCGGTGTTAGGCTGGCGCGCTTTTTATATACAGATAATTTTTCTCTTGCTATCGATACGTTTCGAAAACCAAGAGGCTTCAGGGCATCCATGAAAAAGCAAACTCTCTCCATTGCTATAGCAGCAACATTCCTCTCTGGTTGTGCTCAACTTGCGCCAGAAAACCAGGTCGATCTGATGATCACCAACGGTCAAGTTCTGACCATTAACGCCGACATGGACGTGATCGACAATGGTGTCGTTGTCGTTAAAGATGACACCATTGTCGCGATTGGTGGACAGGAACTGCAAGATCAGTATCACGCTAAACAAACTATCGATGCTGATGATGGCATCGTATTACCCGGCTTTATCAACGCCCACAACCATTTGCCAATGATTGCCTTTCGCGGCCTTGGCGAAGAAGGGATTTCCAACCGCCTGTTTGCCTACTTCTTCCCTCTAGAGGGCGAAAAGCTCAGCCGAGAGCTGATTTATAACGCCACAAAACTCGGCACTATCGATCTCGCTCAAAGTGGCGTAACGACCTATGCGGACATGTATTACCACATGGATGAAATGGCCAAAGCGACCAAAGAAGTGGGGCTGCGCGCAGTACTAGGTGAGACCGTGATAAAGTTTCCCGTCGTTGATGCCAAAGAACCCTATGGTGGCATCGAATACGCGGAACACTTTATCGATACATACAAAAACGATCCACTAGTCACTCCAGCTTACGCACCTCACGCCGTTTACACGGTCAGCAAAGAAAAGCTGCAACAAATCAATCAGCTGTCAAAACAACATGATGTGCCTGTACTAATCCATGTTGCCGAGTTCCCGAATGAGCAGGAGCGCATCAAAGAGGAGCACAACGCCAAATCTCCGGTCGATTACCTGGCACAGATTGGCGCACTGGATGAACGCACCGTTCTGGCCCACGCCATCCATCTCTCAGAACAAGATCAACAACTGATCAAACAGGCTGATGCAGGTGTGTCATACAACCCAATGGCCAACGCCAAAGGTGCAACAGGTATTGCCCCAGCATGGGAGATGTATCGATCTGGTATACGTATGGGGCTGGGTACAGACGGGCCAATGAGCTCCAATCAAGTCGATCTCTGGCGTACGCTCAGCTATTCCGCCAACATGCAAAGACTGAAACATAACGACCGTACCATCATGATTCCTCAGCAAACTATAGAGCTGGCTACCATCGGCGGCGCAAGAGCCCTGCATATGGAAGACCAGATCGGTTCATTGGAGACAGGTAAAAAAGCGGACATTATTATTGTAGAAACACAGTCTGCGAACATGATGCCAAACTATGACCCGTACGCGACCTTGGTATACCAAGCTAACCCAAGCAATGTTTCAACTACCATCGTCAACGGACAGGTCGTCATGCATGAACGTGAAATGGAAACCGTGCAGTTGGACGACATTCGCCAGAGCGTTGAAGCCTTCGAAGCCGATATCAGTGAATTTGCTAAAGAGCTGGCCAAGAAAGCGATTAAATCTAAAAGTCTGATGGATTAATCAGGTTTAGAGGAGGGCCTCTATACGAAAAGGCCCTCTTTCCAATCTCTAATTCGTCTATTAGTTTTCATTCTGTTTTACGAATTGCCCTGGCGTCATGCCGAAATGATTTTTGAACGCACGCGTAAAATGAGACTGATCATTAAACCCAAGCTCGTGTGCCGTTAACGCAATATTCGCTGAACCTAACGAAAGTACCAATCGTGCTTGCTCCAAACGCTTGTTCATCAAGTATTGATAAGGCGTTACCCCGATGAGCTTTTTAAACTCCCTCAGAAAGTAAAACTTGCTGCAGCCGAGCAAGTCGGCGAGATCATCAACCGCGATATTGTTGCCGATGTTTTCTTCAATGTACTGGTCAATCTTATCGACTTGGTGTTGGTCGAACTTAGAGGCAGCAAGCTGGTTGTTCTTTAGATCAAAGTAGTTGGAATAGTTTTGAATGTAGTGAGTTGCCAGCAACGAGATCAAGTTATTGAGGTAGGTTTTACCATTTCGCCCTTTGGCTTTTGCTTCCAACATAAACAATTCAATGATGCCTTTGATGGTTTCATCTAACACATTGTAGTTGTTCAAAAATTGCAGCTCAATCCCGTCTAAATTTAATGGGCAGTATGAGAAAAACTCCTGTTCTTCAATCGCTAAGATAACGAAATAACAAGGCTCAGCTACATCGTGGGTAAATGGGGTTTTAGGCGGGTTAATCCAAATGTTGCCCGGGCTGGTTTTCAGGTCGGCGAACGTGCCATCCTTTTCGACGCTCCAATTCAAATCTTTTTCTAGCGCAAGCGCAAAGTAGAAGTATGGGGTGTAGACATTCTTTGGATAGAAGTAAGGAGACGATCCTTTTTCTACCAACACGCCGAGCCAATCTAATCCATGGTTTGAAAACTCAATATCCAGCACATCGCCGCAACCTGATAGCTCGTTAGATTCAGAGTCATAAAACTTTAGCTCGGACTTCATTTTCTTCCCTTAGTTATCTTCCACTTGCTAGCTGAAACTAGCTGAGTTTTGCACATTTCGTCAACTTATTGAGGGGCAAGAAAATACAAAAATTCAGGCAGGAATGTTCAATCTTCTCTCGCGCTGCAGCGCTAATCTATACCCAAGTTAGCCGCATAGCTCAGGCAATGCACCAGACAGAGAGGACGCCATGTTTAAGAAATCGCTTTTACTACTATTGAGTAGTTTACCGTTCGCCACTTTTGCTCACTCAGTTTCTGCAAATGATGACAACACGAACCTAGCTTTAGAGGAGACCACCATGAAACACATCGAACTTAATACTCAAGTAGGTCAACTTGCTGCAAACCTTTACCTACCAAAAGACGCGAAAGATGCTCCAGTTGTGGTTGTGACTGGCGCATGGACAACGGTGAAAGAGCAGATGCCAGCGGTTTACGCTCAAGCATTGGCAGAGCGAGGCTACGCCGCACTGACGTTTGATTTTCGGGGTTGGGGGGAAAGCAAAGACCCAGTGATGTATTTAGAAGATCCTGCACGTAAAACGGCAGACATTCGCGCAGTAATTGATGTGGTGAGTCAATTGGACGGTGTTGATGCATCACGTATCGCTGGTTTGGGTATCTGTGCGTCAGCGGGTTACATGCTAGATGCAGTGACAGGTAACGACAAAGTAAAAGCTGCAGCCGTAGTTGCTCCCTGGCTGCACGACAAAGCGATGGCGACAGAAATTTATGGTGGTGAAGAAAGTGCTAAAAACTTACTTGCATTAGCGGCAGAAGCAGCTCGCTCAGCAACGCCAGTTTACATTGAAGCGGCAAGCACGACCAATGAGAATGCATTGATGTTCCAAGCGCCTTACTACACAGAGACAGACCGTGGATTGATTCCTGAGTATGACAACCAATACAACGTTGCATCTTGGACAGGATGGTTAAATTACGACGCTCAAGCAAGCGCAGCAACACAAGATAAACCGGTACTTATGGTGGCATCTGAAGCGATGGCTCTGCCTGCTGGAGCTCACCGTTACCTTGAAAATGCTGGCAGCAATATTGACGCAGTATGGCTATCCGACATAAACCAATTCGACTTCTACGACCAACCAGAAGCGGTACAGCTAGCTGTCGATGAAGTTATTAAGCACTTCGAAGCGAATCTATAAGGGAGCACGTAATGAAACTAAAACAATACTTGTTACTGTTTATTGGAGTGATAACCATGAGTGTAAACGCCCAGACTATGACCTTAGATGAAGCTAAGATTCGCAGCAACATTAACAGTTTCTCAGCTTTGGCAGACCAAGGGGCATTTGAATACTTAGGTCGGTTATTCGCTCCCGAACTGACGGTCGATTACACCACGCTATTTGGCCGTGAGGCTCAACAAGTCAAACGCCAAGATTTGATGCAACAGTGGGCGGGATTCCTGCCGGGTTTTGACGCCACTTTCCATGACTTAAGCAATCTGAACGTCTTTATTAATGGTGATAAGGCGAATGCAACAGTCGACTTCACCGCAAGCCACTGGTCAGGTGAAGAAGGTTTCTGGTCCGTTTCGGGGGAATACGAGTTTGGTTTGCAACGAGCAGGTGATAATTGGCAAATCACTTCAGTAAAGCTAAATCGAAAAGCAGAGCAAGGCAGCCGAGATGTGTTAGCAGAAGCGCCTAAGCATGCAGCACAAAACTTAAAAACACGTGAAGCGCTAAAAGTGACATACCAATAACCACACTAGAGCGTCAAAAAGGCACCAACTGGTGCCTTTTTAATAATTAACTAAACTTCGATTCTCGGGTAACGCATTGCGCCACATGGTCCTTATCTTCCTTCAAGCCCCCTCACTTCAACAAACAAAACATACTTAAAGCAACCAAAAAAACTAATTAGATAGTCATTTTCATCATTTTACTAGGTATAACAAACATTTGGCACGTCAACCGCACCACGCATCTTGCTAGAAAAATTAAACCGTGGAGAATACTGTTATTATCTTCTTGTCCTAGAAAAGTAGCACCTATGAGACGTCACTCAAATCCCGTATTACCAACAACCACGCAAAAAACCACCAGAGAGCTAGCAGCAAGTCAACAGTCACAACGAATTACTGACTCAAAGTACACTCCAGCCGACTATGATCGTTGGCAAAAGCGGTGCAATGAGCAGAGTGAAGCGGCCGCAAAGACAAAGCGTCTAGTCGCTTTTTTACATATAGGAACTAGGTCTGTACACAGAAATACAGTCAATATTGTGGCTGAATTTGATAAGGACGGAAATCTTAAACCAAATAGCGAAGAAGCACTTAAAGGGCTTATCGATGGCAATAAAGATTATGTGATAGGTTTTTCTGGCCACTCAATTCCTATAAAAAATGGCACGCCAAATAAATATACCTATACGAAAGAAGTTAACGGGAAAATGGCTGGCAAAGTCGATACAGCTGGAGCTATGAGAAGTATTTCTGACTGCTTAAAAGTTAAAGGTTCTAGCATTGTAGGTTTGGTGGACGGGCATTGTTTTTCAAAAACAAGAAGCCTTAGTACAATGCTAAAAGGCTTGGAGCATGAGCTGGATGCGAGTCGTATACACAGCACCACAAAGAAAACAACTGCCGAAGAATCGCGAATGGAGGGCCTGAAAATGGTGATGAAGCTTAATAAAAGGTAATCGAATTGGCGATCTTTGAAGCGTTAAAACAGGTTAAGTAAGCCACACGTCAATGTGCCAGTTCTCGTAATCTAAACTCTAAAAACTTACGTGTCCCCGCACTTGGAGCCTTCTCAATCGCCAGTTTATAAAAAATGATCGCCTCTGCATTTTGCCCTAGCTTACTCAGAATATGCGCCCGCGCTGCATACCAAGGTTGGTAATCTTTAAGGTCCTCTTTAAATTCATCCAGCTTCTTGAGTGCAAGTTCTGCGCAATCAAGCTCTGCCATCACGACTGCCCAGTTCAAAGCGACAACCGGAGTGGGCTCGAATCGCCATAGCGATTGATAAAGCAGAGACATCTGAACCCAATCAGGACTGGGCTTCATCATGTGGCAGTCTGCAATTGCTGCCTTAATCTGAAAATGCCCAGGTTGTCTTCTTTCGACAGCATTAGAAAGGATGTGGTGAGCCTCATCAATATTGTTTTGCTGCCATAGCGCAGCGTCCTGTTCTTCGACAGGCACCATAACTCCATCTACATTTATTCGAGCTGCGCTTCTCGCATCGGTGAGTAACATTAACGCCAGTGCGCCTTCTATTTCCGGCTCATACGGTCGCAGCTTAGTGAGAAGTCTAGCTAAGAAGATCCCCTCTTGGCATAGGGTACGCGGGCACTCCTCTTCCAAGACATAGCCAGTGGTGAATATCAAATAGATGGTTGTTAGCACTGTCTCCAGTCTGTCATGCCATCTGTCTGCCTCGGGGAGAGAGAACCGAATTCCTTTGGCTTTAATCTTTGTCTTGGCGCGATACAATCGTTGCCCCATGGTTTGCTCGCTATCAAGAAAAGCGGCGGCGATTTCCTTGGTCGTTAAATTACAGACCGTACGCAGGGTCAAAGCAATACGCGACTTTTCTTCCAGGGCTGGATGACAGCAGGTAAAGATAAGACGTAGACGTTCGTCCGGAATGGTCTCGGGAACATCAAGCTCTTTACCACCGGTGAAAGTGTCAGCAAGGCCCTCCACTTTACGTTGCTCTCGCTGAACTCGACGAAGATGGTCTATACCTTTGTTCAAACCAACTCTAAGCAGCCAAGCTTCTGGATTATGAGGTGGACCAGATCGAACCCAGTGTTTCAATGCCGCCATCGATGCTTCCTGTAGGGCATCCTCTGCTAATTGAAAGTCATTAAGACGCGAAATAAGCCCCGCCAAAAGCCGCCCTCTGTCTTTACTCAAGACATCATTGATAGCATGACCGATAGCAATAGCTTTTGAAGAGGCGTTATTCATACGTTAATCGGCTTCGTTATAATCCAATAGAGGGCGGACTTCGACGGTGCCGAACTTAGCCACTGGGATGATTTCTGCGCATCGCAGTGCGGCGTCCAAATCGGGAACGTCAACAATATAATATCCACCCAAGTGTTCACGTGTTTCCGCAAAGGGGCCATCCATAGTTTCCACCTTACCGGACTTAATCCGCAGTGAAGTTGCCGTTTCAACCTCCTGTAGCCCTTCGCCGCCAACAAGCACCCCATCCTTTTCAAAAGTCTCACTGGTAAGGGCAAAGTCTTCCATCATCTTGTCAAATTCAGGGGTGCCAAACGCCGGTTCTTGATCTGGTGCAGCATAAAGCAAAAGCATGTATTTCATTTTAGGTTTCCTTCTGGTTTGTTGTTTCAAACTCAAGGACGTTTTCACTTCGTTATTTTCGACACGTACTCAAATTTTTTTTCAACCTTGTGAATGTACCGCAGAACAAAAACTAGTTAGCTATCCATGGCAAGATTTGTGTTGGGTGTCGTTCAACCAGGCTGTATGTCACCCCTTTGGCGCATGACTGGCGTTAAACTGTCATATAAGAAATGTTGAATTCATATATGCTTGAGTCTCAAACATTCGATGTTGGACGTGTAATGAAGGTTAATACTAAAAAAATATCAAATGAACGTAAATCTAGAGCATGGAGTCAACAACACTTAGCTGATGTAAGTGCATTAAGTTTAAGAACCATTCAAAGAGTTGAGAAAGAAGGCACAGCCTCACCCGAAACAGTCAAAGCACTGGCAGCTAGTTTTGAAATAGATGCCAATGAACTGCTAGTACAAGAAGAAAGCTCAGAAAATTCCATCGGCATAAGTTTCAAAACGAAACTCGCGGCGATGTGCTCTTCAGTTATCGTTATTTTTGTCAGCGTTATATTGTTTTTTGTACAGCCCACAATGGCTTCAAGTATTGAAATTAGTGCAGATCAGATAGAAAGTTCTGATGAAAACAACGCTCAACTCTTTAGTGGCAATGTAGAAATATTTGTGCCTGAAGATTTGACGTTTGAAGTAGAGTCAGATGAACTTTGGGGGACAGAAGCCGCTTCCGTTGTAACAGGAAGCGTAAAGGTAATGCTAGAGGATGCGACGTTAGTAGTAGGTGATGGTGTCCTTATCAAAGTCGACAATGGTATAAAGATTACTACCGACTACGCGGAGCTTAGTCCTTTAACACTGGAGTAGAATACTGAAACCATTGTCCGATTGATCGCACTAGACACAGAACAAACGTTGCATGATTTCACTGACAGTAGTCTTCGGGCAGAAGAGCATCGCCTGAATGCTCAGCAAGATAACTAAGTGCGTCAATCACTCGGATAGGCGTTAACAAGTTTTCTTCATGACATGGGTCGAGTTCGAATGTAAGGTGAATTTGGTCTTGTTCAATTTTAAGAAACAGGTTTCCTTGAGGAGCTCTATCTTGTGTGAGAGCGAAAATACCGATACCAATGAAGTGCGAACTCTTCAGGTTTCTCGTTGGGTAGATATCACAATTCAACTTGTGGGCTAGCGCTATGAAATCGAGAAGTAAGTTGATCTGTTCATCTGAGACGCTATCCAAGGCTTTGACATGTGGCGCTTTGCAGAAACGCTCTAAATAGCTAATCATCTCATCGATATCATTGTTAAATAGCATCTTGGCTCATCCTCGCTGGAAAGCTTGCGATTGTACCTTTCACACACAGCATAACAAGGCGTTAGGTACTTCTATCTAATTAAACGCGATGTGTCACTGAACTTATACCTTATCACCTGCGTAAAACCTGTTGTTTTTAATGCAATTAGATCGGTATGGCGTTGAGATGAATCGAATAAACCCAGCTAAATTACCTAACAGCAAATGGACAGCCTTAGAGCCTGTTAATCGAGAAAAGCATTTCTTAGTCTCTGAAGTCGAGTTTGACGAGGATGGTGTGGTCACCTCTTGTAAACTGGAGGCGGTGCTATCCAAAAAAGAATATGCCATTGACTGGCGAGACTTAAAACACCGGGAGAAATGGCTTCAAGGTTGGAAATGAATACCGCTTCCTCCTCCTTGCTAAGCATTCTCACTGAAAAGGGTTCAGGATGGACCATCCTGAACCCTTGGTGGCCTTAAAGGTTACTAAAGAGTCGCTAATATATTCTCAGCCTTACTCACCTCAAATTGCTTAGGTTCTTCAACATTTAACTGGGTCACCACACCGTTTTCGATAACCATGGCATAGCGCTGTGAACGAATACCACCGAAGGTCGCCGTGTCCATTTCAAGTCCCAAAGCTTTTGTAAAGCTCGCATCACCATCAGCCAGCATCATAATTTCCGTGGCATTTTGCACTTCTCCCCACGCTTGCATGACAAAAGCATCGTTCACCGAAACACATGCGATAATATCGATACCTTTTGCCTTAATGTCGTTAGCAAGTACAACGTAACCAGGCAAATGAGCTTCTGAACAGGTTGGCGTAAATGCGCCTGGAACAGCAAAAAGCACAACTCGCTTGTTTGCAAAAAGCTCCTCTGTGTTATGGGTTACCATACCCTCCCCACCTAGTTCGCTAAGGGTTGCGGTTGGTATAGCTTGGCCTTTCTGAATCATGTCTGCATTCCTTGTTTTGTTTGCCTGAACAGTGTAGCCGCCAAAGCAAGGAGGAACCACCCACACAAAATCCGGGTATCTTCGGGGGACCGAATACACCGAACAATCCACTCCAGCCGATTAGTAACCTTGTTTGGTGTCAGTGTTCCACGTGATATAGCTAGGTGTTGTGGTCGCGTCAATCATACCGCATTACTATGTGGTTAGAATCTACACTGCGCTGTTCAAAACACTTTATTAACAATAACGCTAGAAAAATGGGTGGCATTTTGCGCTTTATGTTTCACTTCTGTGCTCGCCCAGCTTGCCAACGCTAGCCACGTGTATACAAAGTGAAGTATCATTGTTTTATCAGGGAAATAAATAGGTTGAGGGTGACAAGCCGCCTATGGCAAATCTAAAAAATTCTGTGGCGAAAAACATTAAAACAAAAGTCGCCGGTCAAACGCAGGATGACGTGGTTTATTGCCACATCTTCGATGCGATACTTGAACAACGGTTGCCACCAGCGACCAAGCTGAATGAAGAAGCTTTAGCAGAGATCTTCAGCGTTAGTCGAACCATCATACGTCGAGCCTTGCTCCGACTGTCGATGGAACAGGTGGTCAGCATCAGGCCAAACCGCGGTGCGATGGTGTCTGCACCGACCAAAGAAGAAGCAAAACAAATCATCAAAGCGCGTGAAGTCATGGAGCTTGCCATTATTGAGCTTGCCGTTGAACATGCCACCACCGCGAAGATAGAAGAGTGCCGACGCTTGGTAGAGAAAGAAAACGAGGCTTTCGATAACGGTGATTACGGTAAAGGACTTCGACTATCTGGGGAGTTCCACATTAAGCTGGCCGAGATGGCAAACAACGCCCCATTGCTCGCATTCCAGAGAAGCTTAGTGTCGCAAACATCACTGCTGATTGCCCAGTATGAAACTGGCAACCATTCAAACTGCTCTCAGGACGAGCATACCCAGTTGCTAGATACGATTGAATCTGGCGATACTGAGCAAGCTATCAGCCTGATGGAAGAGCACTTATCTCATATACGTTCCAAGCTAAACCTTGATAGTAATGCTGCTTCAAACGACCTACATGTCGTCTTTTCGGATCTATTGAAGAACAAATAATCAGCTAATTTTGCACTACCTAAGTCCGGCGCCCTGCCGGACTTTTTGTTTCTCACCATCAAGATTGTACACAAAATAAAATACAATATTAAATTTCTTTACGTTAAAATTTTTTACGTCAAAACAAACTTTAACATCATTAAATTCATAGACTTACTTTGCCACCACTCTTGTTAATGACACCTTTATCGGTCATTTCATGTTGCAATATTGTAAAATTAAAGTTGACCTTATAGTCAAATTATCCAATTATTGACCCAAAGGTCAGAAAATTATTATTGGAACAATAGTGTCAATGCACAAGGAGGTCTCTTGATTACTTTCCTACTCAATCAAGAACTCAGACAAGAGAGTGAGCTGTCACCAAATATGACAGTGCTGCAGTACCTGAGAACACATGTACAAAAAACAGGTACTAAAGAAGGCTGTGGCTCAGGTGACTGTGGTGCCTGTACCGTAGTACTAGGCGAAGTGATCGAAGGCCAACTTCAGTATCGCTCGGTGAATTCCTGTCTGACGTTCGTATCCGCACTACATGGTAAGCAGCTGATTACCGTTGAAGACTTGCAGAACAAAAACAAGCTTCACCCAACTCAGCAAGCTATGGTCGATTTCCACGGTTCTCAATGTGGTTACTGTACTCCAGGTTTTATCATGTCGATGTTTGCTCTGAGCAAGAACAAACCTGCGGCGAACAAGGAAGATGTCATGGAGTCTCTGGCGGGTAACTTATGCCGCTGTACCGGGTACCGCCCTATTGTTGACGCCGCTTTGTCTCTGACTTCTGATGAACCGTTGATGGACCAGTTTGTTGAGCTGGAAAAAGAGACCATTGCTCGACTAGAAGCTCTTCAGGGGCAACCCGCCAGTCTGAGCCAAGGTAACCTAACAGCGTATATCCCTCGTAGCATTGACGAACTGGCTCAAATTTACACTGCAAATCCAAAGGCCAAGCTGGTTGCTGGCGGTACTGATTTGGCTCTTGAAGTCACCCAATTCCACCGCGAGATTGAAACGTTGATCAGCGTAAATCTGGTTGAAGACATGAAAGTGTGTGAAGAAAGTGACGATGCTCTGCACATTGGTGCTAACGTTGCGATCAGCGATGCCTACCAACTTCTGACTCAACATTTCTCTGATTTTGGTGAGCTGCTGCATCGCTTTGCTTCTCTTCAGGTTCGTAATCAGGGCACACTGGGTGGCAACATTGGTAACGCCTCTCCTATCGGTGATGCGCCGCCGCTTTTGATTGCACTGAATGCACAAGTGAAATTGCGCCGTGGTAAGCAGACCAGAATCTTGCCGATTGAAGACTACTTCATCAGCTATAAAGTCACCGCTCAGCAGGAAAGTGAATTTATCGAGCAAGTGATTATTCCTAAATCAAAAGCGAACGAAACCTTCCGTGCTTACAAGCTTTCCAAGCGTCTAGACGATGATATTTCTGCGGTTTGTGGCGCATTCAATATTGAGATTGAAGACAATAAAGTCATCAATGCCCGCATCGCTTTCGGTGGTATGGCGGCAACGCCAAAACGTGCAACGCACTGTGAAAATGCGCTATTAGGCAAAGAATGGACACAAGCAACCATTGATGCCGCGATGGCTGAAATCCATAACGATTTTGAGCCACTGAGCGACTTCCGTGCCAGCAAAGAGTACCGCTCAATGACAGCAGCGAACATGCTGCGTCGCTTCTACATCGAGCAGACTCATCACAACAACCAGATCGAAACAAGGGTAACGTCTTATGTCTAACGCACATCATCAGACCATGACTCAAGAAGAGATGGTCGCCATCGTAAAGCAGGATCTGAAAACCGGCGTTGGTAAAAGCGTAAAACACGACAGCGCCCCGAAGCAGGTCACAGGTGAAGCGGTTTACATTGATGACCGCTTGGAATTCCCTAATCAGTTGCACGTGTATGCACGTCTGAGTACGCAAGCTCACGCAAAAATCACCAAGTTGGACGTCTCGCCGTGTTACGAATTTGAGGGCGTTGCGATTGCCATCACCCACGAAGACGTACCGGGCCAGTTGGATATCGGTGCCATTCTACCGGGCGATCCACTGCTTGCTGACGGTCTAGTTCAATACTACGGTCAGCCCGTACTTGCCGTTGCCGCGGATGATATGGAAACGGCACGCAAAGCCGCACAAGCCGCCATTGTTGAATACGAAGCCCTACCGCCAGTACTCGACGTAAAAGAAGCGCTTGAGAAAGAGCTGTTTGTCACTGAAAGCCACCAGCAAAAACGCGGTGACTCAGCGGCTGCACTCGCCAAAGCAAAACACGTGATTGAAGGCGATCTAGAGATTGGTGGTCAGGAACACTTCTACCTTGAGACTCAGGTCAGCAGCGTGATGCCAACCGAAGATGGTGGCATGATCGTTTATACCTCGACACAAAACCCAACTGAAGTACAAAAGCTGGTCGCCGAAGTACTTGGGGTTTCGATGCACAAAGTCGTGATCGATATGCGTCGTATGGGCGGCGGTTTCGGGGGTAAAGAAACGCAAGCCGCAGCGCCAGCGTGTATGGCTGCAGTCATTGCACATCTAACTAAACGCCCAACTAAGATGCGTCTGCCTCGTATGGAAGACATGACCATGACGGGCAAGCGTCACCCATTTTATAACCAGTACAAAGTAGGATTTAACGATGATGGCGTCATTGAAGGGGCAGACATCATCGTAGCGGGTAACTGTGGTTACTCTCCGGATCTGTCGAGCTCGATTGTCGACCGTGCCATGTTCCACTCAGACAACGCATATTATCTGGGTGATGCTACAGTGACAGGTCACCGCTGCAAAACCAACACGGCGTCGAATACGGCTTACCGTGGATTTGGTGGCCCGCAGGGGATGATGACCATTGAGCATATCATGGATGAAATTGCCCGCTATCTGGGTAAAGATCCACTCGAAGTCCGTAAAGCGAATTACTACGGTGGTGAGGGGCGTAACGTCACTCATTACTACCAGACAGTTGAAGATAACTTCCTGCCAGAAATCACTGAGCAACTTGAACAAAGCAGTGACTATCACGCCCGTCGTAAAGCCATCGCTGAGTTCAACAAGCAAAGCCCGATCCTTAAAAAAGGTCTGGCGATCACACCAGTGAAATTTGGTATTTCTTTCACTGCGACTTTCCTGAATCAGGCTGGTGCGCTCATCCATATTTACACCGATGGCAGTATTCATTTGAATCACGGTGGTACGGAAATGGGTCAGGGTCTGAACATCAAGGTGGCGCAAATCGTTGCTGAGGAGTTCCAAGTAGATGTTGAACGTATCCAAATCACCGCTACCAACACAGACAAAGTACCGAACACATCACCAACCGCGGCCTCATCGGGCGCCGACCTCAACGGTAAGGCCGCCCAGAACGCCGCACTGACTATCAAACAACGTCTGATCGACTTCGCTGCCAGTCACTACAAAGTGTCAGCAGAAGAAGTGGTGTTCAAAAACGGTATGGTCGTGATTCGTGACGAAATTCTGACCTTCGAAGCCTTTGTTCAGCTGGCTTACTTCAACCAAGTATCGCTATCGAGCACAGGTTTCTACCGCACACCAAAAATCTACTATGACCATGAAAAAGCACGTGGCCGTCCGTTCTACTACTTCGCGTACGGTGCCTCTTGTTCAGAAGTCATCGTTGATACCCTGACAGGCGAATACAAAATTCTTCGCGCAGACATCCTGCACGATGTAGGGGCTTCTCTTAACCCGGCAATTGATATTGGCCAGGTCGAAGGTGGCTTCCTGCAAGGCGTGGGCTGGCTGACCACAGAAGAGCTGATCTGGAACGAACAGGGTCGTCTGATGACTAATGGGCCAGCCAGCTATAAGATTCCGGCGATCGCCGATATGCCTATCGAGTTCCACACTCACCTTCTGGAAAACCGAGCCAACCCAGAAGATACCGTGTTTAACTCCAAGGCTGTCGGTGAGCCGCCATTCATGCTCGGCATGTCAGTGTGGAGTGCACTGAAAGATGCCATTGCCTCAGTTGCCGTTGAAGGTGCTATACCTAAATTAGATACACCAGCAACACCAGAACGTGTGTTGATGGCAATCAATGAGGTAACGCAAACGCAACAACAAGTGGCAAAACAGAACACGCAAGAGGTTTAAGCGGTTATTCAAGGGTTTACCGTTCAAGGAGAGACGTATGTTTAAGGACAATTGGATTCATGAACTGGCACAGCTAGAGAAAAACAGTGAACCTTGCGTGATGGTGACCGTATTGGAAGACCGTGGCTCAGTGCCACGGGATGCGGGCACAAAAATGTTGGTCACTCGCGACCGTTTGATTGCCACCATTGGTGGTGGTCATCTGGAGCACATCGCCACCAAAATGGCGCGTGAAATGCTGCTTGCGGGTGAACGTTCACTGAAAGTGGAGCGCTTTAATCTCGGGGCTCGTTTAGGTCAGTGTTGTGGCGGAATGGCAACACTGAGCTTCGAACCAATTGGTACCGCGCAAAAACATCTAGTGGTATTCGGTGCCGGCCATGTAGCCAAAGCCCTTTTGCATATCGTCTCGACTCTCCCTTTCCGTGTCACTTGGATTGATGAGCGTGAAGACGTATTCCCTGACGAACTCCCTCGCAACGTAACCAAACTGGTGAGCGATGATCCGGTCGCTGAAGTGCGCGACATGTCACCAAACAGCTACTATCTGGTCATGACACACAATCATCAACTCGATTTTGAGTTGGCCAAGGCCATCATCGATCGCGACGACAGTGTGTATTTCGGCATGATAGGTTCACTAACCAAGCGCAAAAAGTTTGACATGCGTTTGGCGCAGCGAGGCTACAGCCAGCAACAAATAAATACGATGATTTGTCCAATTGGAATCAGCATGGTGAATGGAAAACATCCTGCTGAAATTGCGGTATCGGTTGCGGGTGAATTAATCGCACACTATCAGGGAATTTCGCTTGAAGAAAAACGCCCTACGCCACACAGTAAAGAAGAACAACTGAGCGATTCATCATTGGAAGAGAAAATCGCCTAGCCCCAAAGAGGGCCTTTAAAGGAAGTAAACATGACAACTCAACGTAAAGCTTATCGTGCAAGCCTTCTGCACAGTATTGCTGACCCAAAAGACGTCGGACTGGAAAACTCGTATCAGTTTTTCGACGACGGTCTTCTCGTAGTAGAAGACGGCCACGTCGTCGATATCGGTGAGACAGAAGAGGTGCTCAAAAGGCAGCCAAAGAACCTCAACATCACCGAATATGAAGACAAGCTGATCACATCAGGTTTTATTGACACCCATATTCATTATCCGCAAACAGGCATGATCGCCTCCTACGGTGAGCAACTGCTCGACTGGTTAGAAAACTACACCTTTCCAGAAGAAAGGCGTTTCAAAAATCCGGTTTACGCGCATAAAGTCGCAAAACTGTTCTTCAATGAGCTAGCGAGCAACGGTACCACCACAGCATTGGTGTTTGGCACAGTACATAAAGAGTCGGTCGACGTGTTCTTTGAAGAAGCCGAGCGCCGCAACTTGCGTATGATCGCAGGTAAAGTCCTAATGGACCGCAACGCACCAGACTACTTAACCGACACACCAGAATCCGGCTATGAAGCATCTAAAGAGCTGATTGAAAAATGGCATAACAAAGGTCGACTGCTTTATGCGGTTACACCTCGTTTTGCTCCAACCAGCACACCGGAACAGCTAGCAACTGTAGGTAAACTTCTGGAAGAATACCCAGATGTGTACATGCATACCCACCTTTCAGAGAACAAGAAAGAGATTGAATGGGTACTTGAGCTGTTCCCAGAACGCGACTCTTATCTGGATGTCTACGACCATTACGGACTTCTGCATAAGCGCTCTGTGTTTGCTCACGGCATTCATCTCTCTGATTGTGAATGCCAGCGTTTGGCAGAAACTGAATCGGCAATTGCCTTCTGTCCAACATCGAATCTTTTCCTCGGTTCTGGTCTCTTCAAGCTGCCTAAGCTGGAAGAGCATGGGGTTCGCGTCGGTATGGGCACCGATGTCGGCGCCGGCACCAGCTTCTCGATTCTTGAGACAATGAGTGAAGCGTATAAGATCATGCAGCTTCAACAGGAGAAACTGCACCCATTGAAGTCCCTGTTCTTAGCAACCCTGGGCGGCGCACGTTCACTCCACCTTGAAGACAAAATTGGTAACCTTGAAGTGGGTAAAGAAGCGGACTTTGTCGTGCTTGATTTACACGCAACTCAACTGATGCGTTTCCGCATGGAACAGGCCAAAACCTTGGAAGAGAAGCTGTTTGTGCTGATGAGCCTTGGCGATGACCGCACCGTTTCTAAGACGTACATCTATGGCGAGAAAGCCTATGACGCAGAAGGACGTATCGACGCAAAAAAGTTTGCTAGTTAACTCGGTCTTTTAGTGAAAACGCCCTTGCTTCGCAAGGGCGTTTTTTGTTTCTCGTATCTTATTGAATATCAAAATCAATCTCAAAATAATAACGTCTGCAATAGTCAAAATAAACACATATAAAACAGCGACTTAAATACAAAAAATATCGGCACAATAACTGCTAAGTTTCATCATAACAATGGAGGTGTTGAATATGAGTGAACAAGCTAAGTATCTTGGCCAGAATAAGATTGTTTTATCCAAGGGAGACATTATCGACAAGGAGCTGTTTCACCTTGTGTCAGATATTATTGAACGCTACATCCCAAACCCTAACCAAGCACATTTTCTCGATGTCGGTGGAGGCAACGGTAGCTACGCAGACAAACTCATCGGCCGATATCCAGGCTGCCAGGTCACTATCGTTGACCCCGACGAGAATGCATTGAACGAGAACAACCCTAATAGTCGCAAAAACCTGATCCAAGCCCATTACCAAAGCTTCGACTGCTTCTTCAAATACGACTTAATCCAGTTCAACTGGGTACTCAACCATTTTGTCGCGCCAACCTACTCCAAGACGCAGGATTTACAGCTGAAGGGGTTAAAAGATGCTTACGACATGCTAGCACCTGAGGGCATCGTTGTGATTTTTGAGAATCTGTATGAAGGCACGGACCACTCCAATATTCCAGGCAAAAGAATTTATCAGCTCACCTCCTCGACTCTGATTAAAACGCTTGTAGCCAAGTTAGGTTCAAATAATGCCGGAGTTGGAGTGTGTTTTAATTCAGAACTTTTCTGGCGAGAACAACTGATCAAAGCAGGCTTTAGCAGCGTTTTCTCAGCCCACTGCTACGACTTTGGTAACTTAAATCCCATCAAAAAATGGCTGCTAGGTATCGAGAACCAAAGAGTGGGAATGATCGTGGGTGTGAAATCTGATTAGAACTACAAACTCATGCGTGTTTCTCTAACATCCCTTTCAACCACTCTAACTTAAATGGTTTAGGAAGCACGTTATCAAAGCCTTGCTCTAGGTAGTTCTGTACATCACTTTCAAACGTGTTGGCGGTCAGCGCGATGATTGCGGTATCTGGTGCAAGGTTGTCACGCTTTATCTGTTTGAGTGCTTCTAACCCATCCATGACCGGCATCTGGATATCCATAAAGATAATATCGAAATGCTCATGATTAAGTAAGTCGACACATTCCTGCCCGTTGTTCACGGTGGTGACCTCTGCCTCCAAGGTTGCCAGCATTTTCTGAGCGACGATTTGGTTCATACGAATGTCTTCAACCAACATAACGGAGACCCCAGAAACGTCGTCCCCACCCACAGTGCGCTCTTGTTTTGAATCCGTTTTAGCCATCGCTTGTAAACAATCGAGCAAACTAAATAAGTCGTACGGCTTACTCAATAATGTCATATTTTCGCTCGGCGGAAGTGTCGTATTGATATTCCCATACACAATGAGTGTTTGGTCATCACGGCAGTGCGCTTGTTTGAGCGTATTTTCCAAAACATCATCACTGCGCAGATAACATAATACCGAATCCCCATGAGCGTCATACAGCTCCAGCTTGTTAAGCTCTTTGATAATCAATTCAGTCGCATAGCGGTTATCTGATACTACTCTCACTGATCCTGTCGCCAGCTTGTCACTGGCTAAAGGGGCGGAATCAGTAATACTCACGGGGACTTCAATTGAGAATTCACTACCCTCACCCAGCGAGCTTTCTACACTGATAGCGCCACCCAACAAATTCACTAAAGACTGACATATCGACAGCCCCAGCCCGGTGCCTCCATACTTTCGGGTAATCGAGTCATCTGCTTGGGTAAACTCCTGAAACACTTTATCCAATTGCTCCTGAGTCATACCAATCCCAGTATCCTTCACCACAATATGCAGCATCCCAGACTCTGAACTAAGAGATATGTGGATCTCGACATGACCTGATTCCGTAAATTTGAGCGCGTTGTAACCTAAGTTATTGATTATCTGGACGAGCTTAGTTTTATCCGACTTTATCTTATAGTTTCGATCCAAGGATACTGAAAAGAAGACATCTACCGCTTGCTGCTTATCGAAGTTAATAAACACGGTTTTAGAGACATCAATCAGCTCACTGATAAAGAACTCATCACTGTCCAATTTGGACTTACCTTGCTCAATCTTGCTGAGGTCTAACACGTTGTTAATCAGCTTAAGCAAGTGCTCACCAGAGCTGTTGATCATCGAAAGGAAGTGTCTGGTTTGCTCATCAGACGATTGGTAATACTCTTTCTGACTCAACCCGATAATTGCATTCAGAGGAGTTCGCATTTCATGAGACATGTTGGCGAGAAATCGAGCTTTCGCAATAGAGCTTTGCTCAGCGTTGCGCTTCGCCTCTTCCATCACCTTGGTTCTTTCCTCTAGGTCTTTACTTAACCGAATCTGGTGCAGATACATCCATGAAATCACACCAATCATCAGCATGGAACACAACAAAATGATGCCTAAATAAACATACTGTTTGTTATAGAAAGATTCTTTGAAATCGAGAAACTCGATCTGTTGACGTTGTACTTCGGCGACAAAGTCAGCTAGGTAAATATTGAGTCTCGAATAAGTACCATCAATACGATTTATCACTGTATCGATATTTTCCACATTGGTAAGGCTAAGCTGGTCTATCGAGTCGAAAACAGATCGAATATCCTCAACAACTTGCTGAAGTTCATCCACGTTACCAAATTTTTCATGAACACGATTGGTTCGTTCAGCGAGGAGGTCCTGCAGGATACTCGACTTATAAATTCTGGATTTAAATTTGAGTTTTGACAGGCTTTTCTTATCTCTAAGGGCGGAAAAGGAAAGCACTTCAGATTTTACGAACAGCAGTTTTGTTTTAGCTGAAATGTTGTTGCTGATGATCGTAACGTAAGGCTCAGAGGATACATTTTTGATTTCTGTTACAGAGTAAAAAACATAGGCAATGACCAACAAAAGCAGAGAGCACAATGCCGAAATAATCACAACAAAGTAACGTCCCCTATCCCAAAACCGTTCCATACTGCTTACTCGATAACAATCTCTCGAACTTGCCACACGGACAGGCTATAAAACAGATCGTTTTGGATCTTGGGGTTATCAGTGAAGGGGAATACAACGAAGAACGGACCTTTACCATCAATGGTCATTTTGATGCCATCTTCATGCGTCGCAAGCAAAACACCGTATTTTTTGATGTCTGACATCGGAATGCTGACCACATATTCATCCCAAGCAATGACTTTGACCGTCGAACCTTTAGCACCCACATAATCCAACAAAGCACTCATTTTCGGTCCTTTGTATTCGACAACATCAGAAACCACATGGTTATTGGTCTTAATCGTTCCTTGCTCAAGTTGCTTTATCATCGCGGAATCGAGCTCAACACCATCGGCAGTGTTGGATTTGGTAATCTTTCCCGATACCCAAAGAATTGGGTCACCTTCCGGAACCGGCAGAGCGTAAACCACATTGGATAACATCAAACCAACCACCAAAGTGCTAAACCAAGTTGTTCTGCGCATAGAGACCCCTCGAATATCCCGCTTCAATCATTCACACTATTTATCAGTGTTCAGAATCAGTATAGACAAGGATTCATTAAATGCCTTTTCAAGCCTTTGAAGTCAAAACAAAAGCTGCACATTTCACACAGGAAGTTCAAGACCAACTTTACCCGGTTGAATCACGACTTTGGTCGAAAACTTTTTGATATTTTGGTTGGACATAAACAGACGCCTCGATAGTGCATCATAGGCCTTCATATCCTGAGTGACGACAATGACGACAAAATCCACGTCGCCCGCTACGTAATAAAACTGCTGAACCTGAGACTCAGCTTCAAGCGCGTGAATAAACTCATCTAGCGCAGTTTCTCCACCACGCTCCAGAGTGATATCTACCAGTGTGGTGATGAATCCCGGCAGTTGACTAGCATCCAGCACCGCCACTTCTTGCTTGATCACCCCCTGTTGTTTGAGTTTTTTGATCCGCCGCTGACAGGCCGATGGTGATAAACCAATCTCAGCACCTAATACTTCGCTACTGATTCGACTGTTGTTCTGAAGAGCTCGAAGAATGTGATGATCAAAAGCATCCATGCCATTATTCCGCGTATAATTGAATTATACGCCTTTTTATAGGCGTTTACATGTCGATATTCAAGCGAACTAACAGCGGAGCAACCTTATAATAGGGCCATCATCATCAGAAAGGACGCAACATGAAACGCATTCTCTACAGTGGTAATCGCAATGCCTCTAGCTGGGCATTCAGGGCTTGGTTGGCGTTAAAAGAACAGGGGATTCCTTTTGAAGAGCGGATTATGGACATTCGCCGCCCGCAACGTTGGGAAAACCTGCAGCATATCGGCACCTTTTCTCCACCGGCAGCAGTGCCCGTGCTGGATGACGATGGCCTGATCATTTTTGACTCACTGGCGATCGCAGAATACGCCAGTGAACTCGGTGAAGGTAGTTTGTGGCCAGAGGACATTGGCGCACGGGCGAAAGCCAGATCGTTTGCCGCCTGGCAGCATTCCACTTTTGGCCGTGTCTGCTCAGCATTATCGTTTGAAAGTGCATTTTATCCAGACAAAAAAGCGCTGAGCCAAGATGAGACAACGCAAATTGAAGCCATTTATCAGCTCTGGAACGACACCATTAACGAGTACGGAGGGCATTACTTGGTAGGAGAGTTTTCCATCGCCGACATTATGCTGTTGCCTTCGGTGGTGCGTTTCTCTTCTCACCTTGAGGCCGATGAACGATGGCCTTATACCCAACGTTGGTTCAGTGAACTTCTCAATCGCCTATACGTAAGAGAATGGCTAGATGAAGCTTCCCAGCAGGAGCCTATCTATCTGCCTGGCTATCGCAACGATCCCTAGCCTCCAATAAAAAGCGGCCTTATGGCCGCGGCCGCCTTACGAGTTAGAACTTGAACTTCGCCACCAGCTGGCTGAGAGAATTCACATTCTCTTTCAGATCGGCACAATGATGGGAGGTTTGATTCACCATCTCAGTGTTGCTGCGTGCCACATCAGCAATACTCGATATATGCGGAGCAATTTCATTGATAACCTGAGACTGCTCATTGGTCGCAGTGGCGGTCTGGCTACTCAGTTGGTGAATCTCATCAACAAACTGATTGATAGACTCTAAGTGCTTCTCTGAAGCCTGAGCGGCGGTTAAACACGCTTTACCGGTACTGTGACTCTGGCCAACTTCTTTCACCACCGTATCGCTGAGGCCCTGAAGATTTTCGATAATGGTGCGAATTTCACTGGCTGAATCCTGCGTGCGTGACGCTAATGTGCGTACTTCATCCGCTACCACAGCAAACCCTCTCCCCTGATCTCCCGCACGAGCTGCCTCTATCGCCGCGTTGAGTGCAAGCAAATTGGTTTGCTCCGACACGCCACTGATCACATCCAGTACCGTATCAATGGCGTTGATATCATTAGAGAGTTTCTCAATACTCTGACTACTCTGATCCAACTGTCGACTCATCGCTTCGGTATGAGAAAATGTGTCACTGACCGATGACAAACCATGTTTCACTTCTACTGTCGCTTGCTGCACATTGTCTGACGTATTGTTGGCATTGCTGGCGATCTCTTCCGAGCTAGCGCTCATTTCATGGATCGCTGTCGCAACTTGGTCAATGTTCTGCTCCTGCCCTTGGATCTGATGTTTCATCTCACTGGCTTGAGAATCAATATGATCAATGGTTGCCACCAAATCAGCGCGCGAGCGGTCGATCTCTTGTAAGACATTGCCCATATAAGCAACGAACTGGTTGTAACCACGGGCAATGCTGCCGACTTCGTCATTACGGCTTTCGTCCAGCCTTTGCGTCAGGTCACCACCACCGCCGCCGATTTCCAGCAGCAAGTCTGCTGTGGTCGACAGAGGTTTAAGCAAAGCATTCGTCATATAAGCACTGATGACAATAAAGAGTAAGGCCACCACCACACCGATGTAAGTCATGGTCTGAATAAACTGATTCAGCTCCGCCAGCACTTCACTTTGGGGCTGAAGAGAAACTAGTGTCCAACCTAGCTCTGGCAAAGCAATAAACCCGACAATCATGGCGCTGCCGTTCACTTCAGCTTCAATAATGTGTGAGTCTGTGTCACTGAGTTTACCCAGCTCCGCTGCCAATTCTCGCAACTGTAAGTCGTTGAGTGATTTACCAACTAGATTGGCATCTGCGTGAATTTTCACTACTCCTTGATTGTCGACCAGCATCAGTTGACCTTGCTCACCCAGTGAGTAGTTGGCGACGGTTTTCCCCATATTTTGTAGCGACAAGCCAATCCCGGTAACACCAATACGCTTGCCTTGTTGCATCACCACATGGTTAACAAACACAGTCGCTACACCAGTAGAGTCATCGACATCAATCGATAGCTCGACTTTCTTGCCACTGGCGAGAAAGCCATAAAACCATTGGTCATCATTAGACTGCGCCGACATGTCTTTCAATTTGCCGGTCGGAATGTAGTAGCTACTATCAACGGTATTAACGTAGAACGCCGTCAGTGCACCGAACTGTTGCTTGATACGGCTAAGGATGTCGACGATTTCTGCACTGCCTTCTCCGGTAAATTCGGTCAGCTGGGAAAGCTCTGACATCACATCTGCGATAACCAGCGGTTTCTCCAGCTCAAGCTTAATTTTGTTACTCACTTCTCCCAACGAAGCCGGAAGCTGCTGTGAATAGGTTTGGTCGAGAATGATCTTACGACCTTGGCTCACGGTGGTACTGATCAGTACGATGATCACCAGAACCACTGCCAATACTGTCGCCAGTATGGTTTTGTGTCTGATGCTGATGGCTAATTTCGTCACATCTAAATCCTTTTATAATTGACCAATGTAGGGCGCATCTAATGAGCCCGTGAAAAGAGAAAGAAGGTAGAAATGTCGCTCTCAGCCTTTCATTCACAACTAATGCGTTACCTATCAATAGTAAACGTAGCACAGCCGAAATTTCTGCATGCGTTGATTGAAGGTAAACATCACAACTTCAACAACCTTGCATTTCTTGCTTCTTAACACCTATAAAAAACCCCGGAACACGTTCCGGGGAAAGGGAAATACACTGTCTGGAGACAGCTGGGAATGAGGAGTCTATGTCAGCCTGAACATAGGATGACAGGAAGTCAGGCTGACACTCAGTCCCGCAAGGACAGTTATTGGATAACTGCACCTTGTTCCACCCAAACTCCGATAAGGGATCGTTCCTCATCAGTCATCTGAGTAAGGTTGCCCAGCGGCATCACTTTAGTCGCAACGGACTGAGAAATGATGCGTGGAACGTTCGTTAAGATCTCTTCAGGGGTATCCAGTACAACTCCTCCAGGCGCAACCGCAAATGCTGCGTGCGTTGGCGTGGCAGAGTGACATACAGAGCAACGCTCCTGAATGACCTTGTTCACTTCGGCAAAGCTGACACCACCTGTTGCAGGTGCTGCTTGCTCCTGAGGAGCCGCCTGCTCAGCGGTTGATGCCGATGCGGTTTGATTTGCTTCTGTTGTTGCAGCTTCAGCAACAGGCGCAGCCTGCTGTTGTACAACCGGTGCTTTCGCCACTGGCGCTGCAGGTCGGTTCGCATAAGGAGAAGTCACAAATGCCAACGTGATCATACCCAAAGCCGCCACAGGGATCGTCCAGGCAAATTTCTGACTGCCATGACGTGTGTTGAAATAGTGTCGTACTAGGATACTGAAGATCGCCAAACCCGCTAGAATCGCCCAGTTGTACTCCGAACCGTAAGTGCTCGGGAAGTGGTTACTGATCATGATGAACAGTACAGGCAGTGTCAGATAGTTATTGTGACGAGAACGCAGTAAACCTTTCGCTGGCAGTGCAGGATCCGGTTCGCGGTTTTCTTCAATCGCACTCACCAGATTGCGCTGCGCTGGCATGATAACGCGGAAAACGTTACCCACCATGATAGTACCTATGATGGCACCAACGTGGATGTAAGCACCACGACCACTGAAGACCTGAGCCAGTCCGTAGGTCGCACCGACAAGCAGTACAAACAGAACCAGTCCCAGCAACATTGGGGTTTTGCCTAAAGGCGAATCACACAAGAGATCGTAAATGAACCAGCCCGCGACTAACGCACCCACACCAATCGCAATAGCAGTGGTAGGTGACAGGCCAGAGCCTGGTGCAATCAGATAGATTTCTGCGTTGAGATAATAAACAACCGCCAGTAGCAACACACCAGTAATCCAAGTGAAGTATGCTTCCCATTTAAACCAGTGCAGGTGCTCTGGCATTTCTGGTGGCGCAAGCTTGTACTTTTCAAGGTGGTAGATACCACCGCCATGAATTGCCCACAAGTCGCCTGACAGGCCAGTTTTCGGGTTAACGCGGTTTAGGTTGTTCTCCAACCAAACAAAGTAAAACGATGCGCCAATCCAGGCGATCCCGACTATCATGTGAACCCAGCGAATCGCCAGATTCAACCACTCCGTGATATGTGGATCCATAATAAACTCCTATTTACTGCCAACGCTTTCCATCACAAGGGAACCCTGTGATGGGCAGTGCCAACATTACAACGCTTGTTCCATGCGTTGCTCTTCATCCGTGCTGCTGTTGCCTGGAATATCTTCCAGATGCAGAGAGACCAAATCGGTGTCGAAAAACACTTCATCACAGTTATGCCCTTCACCACCTCGATCGACGATCAAAAACTGATCACGCTCGGTCAGCGCCAACACCGGGTGGTGCCAAACACCTTTGTGGTAATTGACACCTTGTCGGCCATTGCTGATAAAGGCACGGCTTTGCGACAACTGCGGGTCATCTCCTTTCGGTGCAACAACAATTAAATATGGTCGCCCAAGCAACGGAACGAAGGCCTGTGAGCCAAGCGGATGACGTTCCAGCATTTTTATCGTTAACGGGTAACTCAGCGGCGTGGCCTGAAAGATACTGATGATGGCTTCACCACCTTGATCTTGTACATCCGTGCTCGCTAGCTTGTGGTAACGACGGGTCGAGCCGTTATTGATCATAAAGTAGTCGCTGTTTTCGACTTCAATAACGTCTCCAAATTCTGCAAACGCCTCTTTGGTGAGTGGCTCTATTTTTAATCGGCGAATTCCATTGCTCATTGTGCTTCCCTCGCTTATTCCGCTTTAGTTCCAAATAAACGCAGACGGCTAATACCACCATCCGGGAAGATATTCAGACGAACGTGCGTCACAGCACCCAGTTCATTCACTTCAGAGACAAACTCATGAATGTCGTGTGCCTTGAGCTTCTGCGCAGGCAAAAGTTCACGCCAGAACAGGCTTTGTGTCGCTACTTGGTCATCCGTGCCACCTTTAACGTAGGCCGCCTGAATAGAGCAGCTGTCTGGGAAGTTGCCTTTAAAGTGCGCAGTATCCACCACAACACGGTCAATATTGCCAGCATGGCCCAGCGCAACGATCACCCAGTCATTCCCTGGAGTACGTCGACGTGCGGTTTCCCAGCCATCCCCCATATTTTCGCCTCGTCCAGGGCCAAGAATGTTTGATTTATTACCATAGTGCTCGTCACTACATGCCAACGCACGACCACCATTTTCAACAGCGGCTAAGTCCACTTTCTGCTGAGCATCAATGCGGTCCCAATCCACGCTTGGTCGGCCGTAAACACGAAGACGTGCAACACCGCCATCTGGATAGATGTTAAGACGTAAGTGAGTGAACACTTCGTCGCTTTCAATTTGCTCAAGGTGATGATGGTCGCCTTGCAAGCTCATTGACGGCAGAATTTCTTGCCACTCAGTGGCATCCGTTGGGTCGCCATCTGGTGAGTAACACGCATCAATAGATGCCGATGGTGGGAAGTTGCCCGTAAAGAAAGAGGTATCGATATCAACGCCTGCAATTGTGCCAGCTAGGCCTAGACGAATCACACAATAGTCGTAGCCTTCACCACGTTTACGGCGGCTTTCCCAGCCATCCATCCATTTACCATTATCGTCATAAACACCCTCCTTCCACTCCGGCGCTTCACGGCGCAAAAGGCGGCTTTTATCAGCAAAGAAATCGTCGGTCGCGTAAATAGCTTGAGCGCCCAGTTTGTCATCAGCGAGGTTTATGTATTGTTCAAAATCTAAGGACATTTCCTTCATCCTTCCAATTAATCAAAAATAGGTTAAGTGAGTCAGTTATCTGCTCTCTAGAGAGCGTTATTACGGGATAGTCGCCAGCTCTGTGACTTACATATCTCGCAGGCGAAACAGCGCAATCTTGTTGATTTCCTGAATCGCAGTAGCAAACTCAGTTTCACTATCATTTCCTAATCGCATCTCGAACGACTCAAGAATTTGGTAACGATTGGCCCCTTTCACAGCCATAATGAAGGGAAAATTGAAGCGACTTTTGTAGCTGTTGTTATAAGTGGTAAATTTCTCGAACTCGTCCGCAGAGCATTGGTCAATGCCCGCCCCCGCTTGTTCAGCAGTCGAGGCTGCGGTCAGTTCCCCATTAACGGCAGCACGTCCGGCTAAATCCGGGTGAGCGTTAATCAGATCCAGTTGTTGATCTTTGTCTGCACCCAGCAAGGTTTTAGCCATACGCAGGTGCAAGTTTTCAATTTTGTTGTCTTCGGTATTAAGCCCTTGATCGAATACCGATTCGGCCACCCATGGGCTGTGCTCATACACATCACCAAAATGCGAGACAAATTCCGCGCGAGCCATCTCTGATGGTTTACAAGTACGAAATTCAGTCATATTACTTCTCCTTTTTTGGTGTGTATGGGTGGTGCTCATGCCAGTGGTGAGCAATATCAATGCGGCGACATAGCCACACATCATCATGTTGTTTTACGTAATCGAGAAAACGCTTGAGTGAAGCAAGACGACCGGGTCGACCAATCAATCGACAATGCAATCCGACCGACATCATCTTCGGGGCGGATTCCCCTTCTTCATAAAGAGTGTCAAACGTGTCTTTCAGATACTGGAAGAATTGCTCACCAGAGTTGAACCCCTGAGCGGTAGCAAAACGCATGTCATTAACATCCAAAGTGTATGGAATCACCAACTGAGGACGACCCGCTTCAGTGTGCCAATACGGCAAATCGTCATCATAGGCATCGGAGTCGTATAAGAATCCGCCTTCTTCCGCCACCAAACGGCGGGTATTTGGCCCAGTGCGACCGGTATACCAACCGAGTGGTCTGCTACCTGTGATCTCTTTGATGATTTCAATCGCTTTTGCCATGTGGTCACGCTCTTGTGACTCATCCATGTACTGATAATCAATCCAACGATAACCGTGGCTACAAATTTCATGGCCTGCTTGCACCATGGCTTCTGCCACGTCAGGGTGTCGCTCAATCGCCATAGCCACCGCAAAAACGGTGAGTGGAATTTCGTATTCGTCAAACAGGCGTAAGACACGCCACACACCAGCACGACTACCGTATTCATAGATAGACTCCATGCTGATATGGCGCTCACCCTTAATAGGTTGAGCGGCTGGGATTTCAGATAGAAAGGCTTCGGACTCGTCATCTCCATGCAGAAGGCAACGCTCACCACCTTCTTCATAATTCAATACAAATGACACTGCGATACGAGCACCGCCCGGCCATTTGGGATGCGGAGGATTCGCCCCATAGCCAACCAGATCTCGTGAATAATCCTTATCCATTCAGGCTCTCCTTAAAAAGCTTGGCGCGATTGTAACGCCACATCAACTTCATACATTCATTGTATACAATAAAATATCTTAATGTAAAGATTTTGTTGCTAAAGTTACTTTTTATCAACATAAGCATATTAATCAATTAGTTACAAATAAACGCACTTCAATACAGACGAAATTACACTTCACATAATTCATTTTTCAATTTATCCACTAGTAACATTTTTATAACAACGAGCTTTACTATATGAATATTTTGTGTACATATATAGGTATCCAACAAAGTTTAAAAACAACTTTGTATACAATTTAAAATAACCTCAAAGCTAAGGAGAGCGCGACGCGCGAACAGGAATTATGGGAAAACTAACCACACACGTATTGGATACAATGCATGGCCTGCCAGGTGCAGACATCGAAGTTGAACTGTTCCGAGTGGAAGGTGACAACCTAACCAAGATTAAAACCGTCACGACTAACTTTGATGGCCGCACTGACGCGCCTGTTTTAGAAGGCGAAGCTTTTGAACTTGGAAAGTATCAGCTTGTTTTTCACGTTGCCGATTATTTTCGCAACAAAGACGTCGACCTGGGCGACATTGCCTTTCTCGATGACGTCGTGATCCGTTTTGGATTGGGTGAGAAAGATGCGCACTATCACGTGCCGCTACTGGTTTCACCGTATAGCTTCTCGACTTATCGGGGCAGCTAACTCAATAACGATAAGCGTCACCTAACAGCGTCATATAACTATTCAATCGGGATAATTGAAGTTCGTCTGAGACAGAGAAGTCCGGGCGAAGTGCGGTCTTCAATTGAAGAAACACCAAAATAAAAGGACTTGCTGACATGAATGAAAGCAAAGCAGAAGTGCTTAATACCGAAGGTCAACCTAGTGGCTTTTTGGAGCGCTTTTTCAAACTGAAAGCACATGGAACCAGTGTCAAAAATGAAATGATTGGGGGCATCACCACCTTTGCCACAATGGCGTACATCATTTTCGTAAACCCTCAGATCATGGCCGCTTCTGGAATGGATTCAGGCGCCGTCTTTGTCGCAACCTGTATCGGTGCAGCCATCGGCTGTCTATTAATGGGGCTGTTTGCTAACTGGCCTGTCGGTCTGGCACCGGGTATGGGCCTCAACGCGTTTTTCTCATTCACCGTTGTCAGCGAAATGGGTTACAGCTGGGAAGTGGCACTAGGTGCGGTGTTCCTCTCTGGTATCCTGTTTGTCGGGATGAGCTTCTATAAGATTCGTCAGTGGATCATCGAAAGTATTCCTGAAAGCTTGCGCTTCTCTATGACAGCCGGTGTCGGACTATTTCTTGGTCTGATTGGTCTTAAAACCGCAGGCATTGTCGTCGAAAACCCAGCAACTTTGGTCTCACTAGGCGATTTCACCAAGCCAGATGCCATGCTCGCTGCCATCGCATTCCTTATCATCGCTGTGCTCAGCGAACGTAAAATCTTCGGTGCTGTTCTTATCGGCATTCTGAGTGTGACTCTGATTGGCATGATGCTAGGGCTGGTGCATTACAACGGCTTCTTCTCTGCACCGCCAAGTATTGCTCCAACCTTTATGGCAATGGACATTTCTGGCGCATTTAATATCTCAATGGTGAGCGTGATTCTAGCCTTCTTGTTCGTCAATATGTTCGATACTGCAGGTACCCTGATGGGCGTGGCAGAGCGAGCACACTTGATCAACAAGGAAACAGGTAAGATTGAAGGCCTAAGCAAAGCGTTGAAAGCCGACAGTATCTCTAGTGTGGCAGGAGCGTGTGTAGGTTGTCCTCCGGTAACTAGCTATGTTGAAAGTGCCGCTGGTGTAGCTGCGGGCGCTCGTACAGGTCTGTCTGCCATTGTGGTTGCTGCGCTTTTCCTCGCGGCAATATTCTTATCGCCTCTGGCGGGGATGATTCCATCGTACGCGACCGCTGGCGCACTGATTTATGTAGCCTTTGTGATGATGAGCAGTATGCAGCACGTCGACTGGAAAGACTTCACTAATGGTGCTCCTGCTGCGATTACAGCACTGATGATGCCACTGACCTTCTCGATTGCTAACGGTATCGCGTTAGGCTTCATCACTTACACTGTGCTCAAAGTTGCCACGGGTAAAACCAAAGACGTCTCTATCTCGATGTACATCCTGACAGTCATCTTCGTTGCCAAGCTGATTTACATCTAATTCATCTCCACCACCTCGCCTGAGCTTCTGCTCAGGCGAGACTGTTACACGTAAAATCCATCGACCCTACGCAGTTTGTAGAAGTCTGTCACCTGTTTAGTGGGAGCATTCCCCACTCAACGAGAGATAACCAATTACGCCAACTCTCTCTGAGGTAAAACAAATGAAACTTCTGTACACGCTTGACCAAAAACCGCCTCATGGCATCACTTTACTCCTTGCACTCCAGCATATGCTGGCGTCTATCGGCGGCATTGTTGCCGTTCCTCTCATCGTCGGCGCCTCTATTGGGCTTCCCAACGAAGAAATTGTTTCTCTGATTAATGCCGCCCTACTCGCCTCAGGTATTGTCACCATAGCGCAGTGTCTCGGCTTAGGTCCGATTGGTATTCGCTTACCTGTGGTAATGGGCTCCAGTTTTGCGTTTCTTGGCGTCGCCATTGCGATAGGCCTCGAAGGCGGTGTGGCCAGCATCATGGGATCGGCGTTAATCGGCTCACTGGTGGTGATTCTCGCCAGCTTCTATATGGACAAGGTACGCAAGCTCTTCCCGACCGTGGTCAGCGGCGTGGTCGTCACCTTGATTGGTTTGACCATATTGCCAGTCGCAATGAACTGGGTTGGCGATGCGCCTGCCGCCAGTGAAAACTTCGCGACACTACCCAAGCTTTTCCTCGCCATAGTGTCACTGGGCATTGTGGTCGCGGTATCAGTTTACTGTAAAGGTGCCGTTGCAGCATCCGCCATCGTTATTGGTCTGGCTGGCGGTTATATCGTTGCCCTTTCCATGGGCATGGTCAATCTGGACGACGTCTCGACCGCCGCTTGGGTCGGTGGCCCAGAACCGCTTAAATACGGTTTAAGCTTTCACGCCAGCGCCATTGTCAGTATGAGTTTGGTTTACATTGTCGTGATCGCAGAAGCCACAGGCGACTTCATGGCGCTCGCCAATAACTGTAACAAGCAAGTATCAGGTAAAGATTTACAACGTGGCTTGCTGGGCGATGGCCTCGGCAGCACGCTTGCCGCAATTCTTACCGCGATGCCACTGGCTTCATTCAGTCAAAACGTTGGTATTGTCGGCATTACCGGCGTTGCCAGTCGATTTGTCGTTGCTGCAACTGGTGGCTTGCTCATCCTAGGCGGACTCTTCCCGAAACTGGCTGCGATTGCCGTCACCATTCCAAAGCCGGTATTAGGCGGCGTCGGTTTTGTGATGTTCGGTATGATTGCTTATGCTGGGATTCGTATGCTGATCACAGCCGCGGACACCAAACGTAACGCTCTGGTGATTTGTGTTGGCCTTGCTTCAGGTTTGGCGGTCACGTTTGAGCCGCGTCTGCTACAGCACTTACCACATGATATTGCTAACTTCCTTCACTCAGGTATCACAACGGGCACCATCGCAACCGTTCTTCTGCATCAACTGTTACCTAAATCGAGCCGCAGAGAAGAGCGCGATGCACTCAAAGAGAGCCGCGATCAAGTGCAAGAAGAGCTGGCACAGTCTAAGAAAGAAGAGCAGACACCAGACGCACAAAGCCCGTTGAAAGCTCAGCAAGAATAACGACTGTTTCGGTTGTTCCTCTCTAGAAGCAACCGAAACACACTTAGCGTCAGACCAGTCTGGCAATAACTCAACCTAAAATCGATCAAGACCCTCTCCCCTGAAATGGCTGAGATGGCTAAGGATTACTATGAATGGAAACCATCTGGATTAAGAATCCACTGGCAATTTACACTGCAAATCATCAAGACGCGCAAGGCGGCTTGGTGGTGCAGGGAAACAAGATTGTCGAACTTATCGCAAAAAACGAGACGCCGTCTCATCAGATAGATTACGTCGTCGACGCCTCGCACCATGTGGTGACCCCCGGCTTAATCAACGCCCATCATCACTTCTACCAGACTCTGACTCGCGCCTATCCTGATGCCTTGAACAAAGAATTGTTCCACTGGCTGCAAAGCCTGTACCCAGTGTGGGCGAATCTAGACGAAGAGATGATGAGTGTCGCGACTGAATTGGCACTGGTGGAACTGATGCTATCTGGCTGCACCACGGCATCCGATCATCACTACCTACTGCCAAACGGACTCGAACATGCGATTGATCTTCAGGTTGAAGCGGCGCAAAAACTCGGCGTACGAGCCATCTTTACCCGCGGTTCAATGAGCCTCGGCGAAGATGAAGGTGGCCTTCCTCCTCGTCACACCATTCAGACAGAACAAGCGATTGTCGATGACAGCCAACGCTTGATTCGCCAATACCACCAGCACCACGATGGCGCCATGACGCAAATCGCCCTCGCGCCGTGTTCGCCCTTCTCTGTAACCACAGATCTGATGAAGGAAACTGCTTACATTGCCGCGCAGGAAAACGTCATGATGCATACGCATTTGTGTGAAACACTCGACGAAGAAGATTTCTGTCTGCAGAAATTCGGCCTGAGACCCGTCGACTATCTCGAAGACGTTGGTTGGCTGAATGATAGAACCTGGCTGGCACACGGTATTCATTTCAATCAAGAAGAGATTCGCCGTCTTGGCAAAGCAGGTGTGGGGATCAGCCATTGTCCGACATCGAACATGATGTTGGCATCGGGGATCTGCAAAAACAACGATTTGGAGGCCGCTGGCGTCAAAGTCGGTTTAGGTGTCGACGGTTCGGCATCCAACGACGGCTCTAACATGATTGCCGAAGTTCGTATGGCGATGTACTTGCAACGATTGCAATACGGCTCAGCCAATGTTACCCATTTCGACGCCCTTCGCTGGGCAACACAAGGCTCTGCTCGTGCCATGGGCCGTAGCGATATCGGTGAGCTGGCCGTCGGAAAACAAGCCGATCTTACCATGTTCAAGCTCGATGATATCCGTTTTTCTGGCAGTCACGATCCGTTAGCCGCTCTGATCTTATGTGGCGCACAGCAAGCAGACCGAGTTATGGTCGCGGGCCACTGGCGCGTGCTAAATAGTGAAGTGATTGGTGTCGACTTGCATCAGCTACTCGAGCGGCATAAACACGCCGCCGCACGTTTGGCGAAAAAAGCACTCGGTGAATAAACCTAATTCAGCCCTAGCATCACGCTAGGGCTTTTTATAAGATAGATTCAATTCCATTATCCAAAAATCCCCTAATGAAACTGATCCGTTGACGCTTTTTCCTCTTTCTATTTAAACAATCACTTTGTTAAATCTGAAGGGGTCGCTTGCGACCTGAAAAAGGAACAATATGTACAACAAGACGACAAGTTTTATTCAAACGGATGGGTTCAGACTAAAAGTCATTGAGCAAGGCCAAGGACCAACACTTCTGATTATCGGTAGTGCAGATTATTACTACCGCATTATGCCTGTCGATATCTATCAACATTTTTGCTGCGTATTCATTGATCACCGAGGTTTTGCGCACTGCGAAAGGCCTGTGAATTTAAATGACGTGTCATTGGAACAGATATCGCAGGATGTTGAACTAGCCTGCAGACAACTCCACGTAGAACGTTGTTGGGTGATGGGACATTCTGGCCATGCCTATATGGCTCTCGACTTCGCCTACCGATTTCCAACTCGCGTAAAAGGGTGTGCTTTAATCGGCGCTTCGCCAAGCTTATCAGAGGAAATACGAACTCTGCAGATGGCTAATTGGGAAAAACATGCCTGTCAGGATCGCAAAACGGCCTTTGAGAAAAGCATTGCGTTGTTGGAAGGCGATATTCAGCTTGAGCCACATCGAAAGTTTTCCCATCTCTGTCGGAGATTAGGTCCAATGCGCTGGTTTAATCCAGACTTCGATGAGCTCCCATTGTGGCGAGATATTCCAATGCATACCGCATTGCTCGATAAACTATGGGGCAATGAGTTCGCTTATTTGGACATCAGCGCCTACACGCAAGCTATTGCGCTACCCACACTGGTGCTAGGAGGTCTTCAAGATTTCAGCATCGCGCCACTTTCAGCGTGGTCAGACGTTCACCCTCCTTTCTGCAACGCAGACTTTATCAGTCTACCAGAGTGTGGTCACACTCCGATGTTGGAACAGCCAGACGCATTCATTACCGCCTTAAGGGACTTTATCACTCACTAAAACTTGGCCTCGGGATACTTCCGAGGCTTATCTTTTGTTGATAACTCGATCTTCCCCACCGAATGCTTCGAGCGCTTTCATTACACTGGTGTATCCAATTTACACTGCAAATCAGACTCTCACCCACCCGAGTAGGTAGATACAGGATTCACTCTCAGTATGGAAACACTCTCAATTGCACAGGCTCAGAAGCTTGCTCTACTGTCCCAAGGTTTACCACAAAACCCGAAATCAGGTGGTGCGTTACAAAACACGCTTTCAACATTTGAGCGTATCGGTTATGTGCAAATCGACACTATCTCGGTCGTCCAGCGCGCCCACCATCACACCTTGTGGAGCCGCAATTCAAAGTATCAACCCAATCACCTCGATAAGCTGGTAAAAAATCGTTCTGTGTTTGAATACTGGTCTCATGCCGCCGCTTATTTGCCCATGCGAGATTATCGCTTCACTCTGCCACGTAAACAGGCCATAAAATCCGGAGACCAGAACCATTGGTATCGCCGCGACAACCAGTTAATGAATGACATCATGAGTCGAATTGAGCACGAAGGGCCATTAATGGCAAAAGACTTTGAGTCTGCGGGCGTCAAAAAACAGGGCTGGGGAACCAAACCCACTAAGCAGGCGCTGGAGAATCTCTACATGCAAGGTGATTTAATGATCACCGAGAGACGCAACTTCCATAAGGTGTACGACCTGACAGAACGAGTCCTGCCGCCAGGAATAGATACCTCAATGCCAAGCGACGAAGAATATGGGCGCTATTTGGTGATGAATTACCTCAGAGCGCATGGTTTTGGTCATCTGTCGGAAATCAATTACCTGCTCAAAAACACTAAGCAGTTGGTCAGCAACACGATGAAGCAGTTGTGCCAACAAGGTGAAATTTTCCCATTTAAGGTCGACGGCCACACCTATTACACGTTCCACGGCGCGTTGGATTTGCTTGGTAAGCGCCTCAATCGCCAAAAGGCCAAAATACTCTCTCCGTTTGATAATTTACTGATCCAGAGAAAACGTGCTCAGAAGATTTTCAACTTCGATTACCTGCTTGAGTGCTATGTGCCAGCGGATAAACGCCAGTTTGGTTACTTCTGCCTGCCTGTCATGTGGGATGGAAAGTTAGTCGCTCGTGTTGATTGCAAAGTAGACAAGCCAACCTCGACACTTCAGGCGCTAAGCTTACATATCGAACCCACACTGAGAAAGCGAGATGACTTTCACTCTGCCCTCGAACAAGAGCTGTCGGAGTTTGCCCAGTTCAACCAGTGTGAGCAGTTTAAAATCCAACAGATTCACGCTTAACCTTCAGATACAAACAAACCCCGGCCAGTGTCTCTGGTCGGGGAATTGAGTTCACTCAAAGGCAGTGGTTAACTCAAATTAGAACACTTTTTTAATTGCGGCATCAGCGCATTCCACATCTAGGTGACCACCCGGTGCTCCACCTACACCAACTGCACCGATTAGGTTGCCATCAAGCTGAACAGGAACACCACCCGCTAAGAACAGCAAGTTGTCATCCATATTTTGCAACGGCTGCATAATCGGCTTGTCAGCTATCAGCTTCATCAAGTTCCCTGACGGCTGTTTCATACTGGTCACAGTAAAGGCTTTCTTACGTGAACTGTCTAAGGTGTGGATGCCTGCACCGTCTGAACGAAGCTGAGCCAGTACATTGCCCGATAGGTCAACCACCGTCGCGGATACTTTGTAGCCTTTCACTTCACATTGATTAACGGCTTCTTTTGCCAGACTAAAAGCGGACTGAGACGAAATTTGCGTCACTGATACGGTGTGGCCTTTATCTGCGGCTGACGCATTAAAAGACATAGAAAGGAAGCCAAGAGACGCTGCTAGTACGCTAAGTTTGATAGTTTTCATGTTCACTCCTGTAAGGTAGACCTTGTTTGATTCGACAGGTACATCCTAACTAAGGCTCTATTACTGAAGACTTTCCCAATCATTACAAAGCTGTAATGTTGGTTAAATTCATGAAAGGTTGTTGGTAGAGTATGAAGGACTGTTTAGGGAGAGTGAGGAAATGGACAGCTGATGAAAATACTTTTGATTGAAGATGACACCCACATTGCACGCTTTCTTATCAATGGCTTCCAGCAGGAAGGCTGTACAATAACACACGCCACCAACGGCGTTGACGGATTGCATGAAGCCATCAGCGAATCTTACGATGTGATTGTGCTCGACATTATGCTGCCACAAAAAGACGGCTTTGAAGTCTTGGCTCAACTGAGAGGAGAAGGCCATGCAACACCAGTTCTCATCCTGAGCGCAAAACACTCTGTAGATGAAAGAGTCAAAGGGCTGCAATCTGGTGCGGATGATTATCTGGTCAAGCCGTTCGCTTTTCCGGAACTGCTAGCTCGCTGTCAGTCACTGGCCCGCCGAGGTCAGCAGAACCCTGCCCAAAGTTATCAATTGAGCTACAGTGAGTTATCGCTGGATCTGCTCAAACACTCACTTGAAAGAAATGGCGCCTCGATTCAACTCAATCAACGAGAGTTCATGTTGATCAAGCTGATGCTGGAAAACCCTGAAACCGTCATTTCAAAAACCGCCATTCTTGAGCAAGTCTGGGGGCATCAGTTTGATCCGCAGACTAATGTGGTGGATGTACTGGTATGTCGTTTACGCAGCAAAGTGGATAAAGGCTTTGATACCCCATTAATTCATACACTCAGAGGGGTTGGCTATGTCCTCAAGTCACAACATTGAGCAGGCACTGGCTAAGGCTCGCAACACGCTACTGATGCGTTTTATGGCGATCTTATTGCTGTGCTTGATACTGGTTGAAATAGTGGTGGGTGTGATGTTCTTCTTCGATTTATACCGCACCGAAAAGAAAATCCTCAACTCAATGGCCACAGAATACCAGCGTATTCTTACCTACGATTCAGCCGATCAACTGATTCACGTCATGACTGCCAATCCGCATCGCCTGATCGAAAACAATATCGCGGCCTTTTCTATTTCGAAAGAGCCTGCGGCAAGCCCCAACTTTGTCGCTGGTGATAACAACTTGCCAGCCGACATCAAACTCAATGATTACGTCACAGATGATAAATCCTGGTTCACGGCTTTCATTATTAACCCATATATGTCGCTGCAGATTAAAGGAGAAACGCTAGATTTTTGGTTAGTTCTCGACAATCAACCGCGTTACGCTATCGCCTATAAACAATGGCTGATGACTTTGTACGCTTTAATTGTGTTGGTTGCTATCACTACTTTGTTCACTCACCGCATTATTCGCAGCGCGATGTCACCACTGGTTACGCTCGGAGATTCGCTGGATAAGCTTAGCCAAGGCAAATTAGAGATGACGGACAAACCAGCCGCCACGCCGCAAGGGCTGAGCGTCATCAGTGCCAGTGTGCATGACGCTATCGCCCGATTGCATCATGTCACCACTACACTCAATACGACCGTCGATGCCATTGCTCATGATATCCGTACTCCCTTATCACGAATTACGCTCTCTTCACAATCCGCGCTGTTAGGCAGCAAAGACCCCCAGCAGATGGAGCACGCTTTATCTGATTGCGCTGAATATGCAATGCAGGCCAGCAATATGCTGACCGCTCTAATGAAGCTCAACGATGAGGTCACCGGCAAACGTCAGCAACAAAGCACCTCAACCAATGTCTCTGAGGTTCTGAAAACCGTTGTGAGCTGGTATGAAGACGTAGCGGATGACAAACAGATTCAATTGCAGGCAATAGCTGACGACAATCTCATCATTCAATCAGACCCAGAAAAACTCACACAGGCGCTGGTGAACTTGGTCGATAATGCAATTAAATACACCGAAACAGGCGGAAAAGTTAGTCTAAAAGCCGATAAAACCAGTGATCATCACGTTCAGATTCTTGTCTCTGATACGGGTATTGGTATCGACAAACAGTATCAGGATTTGATTTTCGAACGACTCTACCGCGTCGATGCCAGTCGCAGCAACATAGAAGGGTACGGACTGGGCCTATCACTGGCCGCCGCTATGGTTGATAACTTAGGTGGCAACATTCAACTGGTGTCTGAACCGAATCAAGGCAGTACATTTACGATTACGTTGACCGCGAACTCAAACAGTAATTGATAAAAAAGGGGACAAGCGTCCCCTTTTTAAATATCACACAGTTTATCGGCTGTAGCGCCATAGGCGGAACTTCACCAACAAATTAAACATCTTATTGTCCCATGGGGCAGCAATCATACTCGCGAGATCGATTTTCCCTTTCTTCACCACACCTTTTGCTTTGCTGAAATTCAGAAAACCCTCTTTACCGTGGTAATGTCCCATTCCTGAAGCGCCCACGCCGCCAAAAGGAATATCGTCTGCCATCACATGAATCATAGAATCGTTGATGCAAGCACCGCCAGAATGAGTCGTATCAAGGAGCTGATTTGCCCGGCGCTGATCATCATCGAAGTAATACAGTGCCAGTGGTCTCTCGCCCGCTTGAACGTACTCAGTCACTTCCGACATATCCGAATAGGTGATGACCGGAAGAATCGGACCGAAGATCTCTTCCTGCAGCACCAACATGTCGTTAGTTGGATTAAGCACAAGCGTCATTGGCATTTTTCGAGTGCCTGAAAAATCTTCATTTGCAGGATTTATCTCAATTAAGGTGGCGCCTTTGTCCTCTGCATCTTGCAGATACTGCTGAAGTCGATGCAACTGGCGTTCATTAATGATCGCAGTGTAGTCCTGATTGTTTTTCATGCTTGGATAACGGCTGGAGAACACGTCACTGAATGTCTCGCAAAACTCTTCCACTTGAGAGTGATGACAGAACACATAGTCAGGAGACACACACACCTGACCGGCATTAATTGCCTTACCAAATGCGAGACGTTTGGCCGCTTCTTTGGCGGAATAGCTATCGTGAATAATAGCGGGCGACTTCCCTCCAAGCTCCAGTGTTACAGGCGTTAAGTTCTCTGCCGCAGACTTCATCACCAATTTGCCCACGCTGGTTGCTCCCGTAAACACTAGGTGGTCAAAAGGTAATTTGGTGAACGCGCTGCTGACCTCAACATCGCCTTCCACGACTGCCACTTCATTCTCATCAAAAATTGAACCTAGCATCTCTTTCATTACCGTAGACGTCTTCGGAGCAAATTCTGAGGTTTTGATCATGGCTCGATTGCCTGCCGCCAGAGCACCGATAAGAGGTGATAAACCAAGAAAAATCGGGAAGTTCCAAGGGACAACGATGCCAATCACACCGAGTGGTTGATATCTAACTTCAACCCGAGACGGCTTAAGGGAAAGAGGCACATGGCGTTTTTGCGCTTTCATCCATTTGCGTAAATGCTTTTTGTTGTATGCAATACCTTCCAATGCAGCAAGAATCTCAACCATCATGGTTTCCGCCGAGCTGCGGTTACTGAAGTCAGCGCTGACAGCCTCAATAAGCTGATCTTTGTAGTCCAACACCGCGTAGTTCAGCTTCTTCAGCTTAGCGATACGCTCATCTGCATTTGGCATTGGGTTTTCTGCAAATGCTTGTTTCTGAACGTCAAGCACCTGACTTAGGTAGTCAAATGAAGAGTGTGTGTGGTCTATCATTACGGCTGTCATAGTTCTGTCCTCCAATCTGATTTACACAAATTATACGAAGAGAACGGCAATAAAATAATTGAATATTTTTCTTATCCGTTACAAAAATTTGGAATAACCAAGTTTATACTGGAGCTATGCACAAAGTTTGTCGGTGTTGAAAAGATCCTTCATTAGCCAAACTGTACCAGTGGCATACAATCAATAGCCATGAAACCTAGAATCACCCCACACTGACTCATTTCCTAATGTGCTATGTGGCCGACAATTAAAGAGAAGAACTATGCTTGATGTTTCGGATATAAAGCTGCTGCAGAAAGTGACAGAATTGGGCAGTATTAACAAGGCCGCTGACGAGCTTTATATGTCGCAGCCAACTTTGAGCAAGCGTATTTCACGACTAGAACAGACTCTTAACGTAAAGTTGTTTTTCCGTCATAGCTCAGGAATGCAGCCGACTGATGTGACTAACTACCTGATAAAAAACGGACAGTTGGTGCAGGCCAAATTGGATTCAATGTGCCGACACGTTGAACGACTTGCCTCTCTGGAAGGCGGTAAGCTGAATATCGGTGTTGGGCCTATCATCGAACAACTTTACTTTCCCAAAGTCCTATTGGACTTTGTCGAGCAAACCAGTCAGGTCAAGACGTTACTCAAAACCGCGAATGCGAGTGAACTGCTCACTATGACAATGGATGGTCACCTCGATGTCGCAGTAGGGCCATTTAACATTGATGACTTACCCAATGAGCTTATTTCAGCCCCTGTGCAAGGTGCGCCCATTGTGTTTGTCGCTCGCCCAGAGCATCCATTGTTTAGCGACAAGAAACTCAATTGGGATAAGCTTAAACAGTACCCAGTGATTGCTCCTGATGCTGGCAACACACTTAAAAGCTATCACTCAAGTCAGTTCAACAGCGATTTCGTCCAGATAACCTGCGATAACTACACCACATCGAAATCTCTGGTGAAGACATCAGACTTTATCACCGCGGGTCCCAGACTGCTCTTTTCCCGCGAGATTCAAGAACAACAGTTAGCTGAGATTCCTCTAGAATCAAATATTTACTGGCAGTCATCGTGGATAGCACGGCGAGAAGCGGTCTACACCCCAACGGTCAACAAATTCATTAAGATTCTGGAATCTAACGCGCTCGCTGGAGGCTAAGTTCAGCCAACACTGGCCTGAGCGTAAAGGCTTCAGGCCAAATCGTTACACTGCAAAGTTAACGCATTGCTTCAAAGCTAAGTGGGTCCGCGTTACCATCACAATCAAACTTAGCGACATGCTCGTACCCCTCTAACGTCATCGGTACACCACTTTTCGCATTCCATTCAAAACCGCATTGCTTGCTCTCAATCAGGCTGTAAATGTAGCTGCTACTAATAGACAACGGGTCGCCGTCATTGCTGCAATCAAACTTGGCTATATGCTCATTACTGCCCATTGGGCTTGGCGTACCTTTGGCGGCATGCCATTGCAATCCGCAGGAAGAGCCATAAATATTGGCATAGATGTAACCGTCTTCTATCTGCACAGGATCAGCTGAGCCATTACAATCAAATTTTGCCACATGCTCGTAACTGGCTAGCGCTATCGGTGAGCCCTTGTCTGCATCCCACTCCAAACCACAACGCTTACTTTCAATCGTCGCGTAAACTTTTTGTGCCTCTATATCACCAACAAGAGGAAAACCATCAAGGCGTAATCGGTTTTGCTTGATACCGAGAAACTCTAAAATCGTTGGTACAATAAAAGTTTGAGCTGGCAGGTTATACAGGCCGTCAAAGTCTTGGTTCACCACGGAAACATAAGACTGATAGCGGCTGTGCAGAGGTTGGTTGGAAGCAATAAAAATGGTCTTTTCACTCGAGGTTTGGTTACCATGGCCACTGCCTGTTCTCGCATTGCGGCCATGATCAGTGGTGACCAGAACCAGCCACTCCTCGTCTTTCTCAGTCTGGCGTTTCTCAACCGCATCTAGCAGCTTACCCAGTCTAGCATCGCTGTCTGTAATTGATTTGTCGTACTCATCACCCCAGCCATGGCTATGACCTGCACCATCAGGCTCATCCAAGTGAACAAAGATGAAGTCAGGGCTGTGAGAGCCTAGGACTTCCAGCGTTCGATTCACACTGTAATCGTCACCGCCCCCTTCAGAATGGGCTGCTAACAGAGGCATATCTGCAGGGAAATAAAGCGTATTGATGGTCCCCCAGGTCGAAAATGAGTACATCTGAGCTTGGTCTTTGGCGTTGTGAATCTGACGAAAGATACTCGGCCAGTCAGCATCGGCGGGGCCGACACTATTACTCGAAATGCCGTGTTTGTTGACCCAAACACCAGTAAGAATCGTTGTCCAACCCGGGCCACTACTGGTCTTCTGTTCACTAAATCGCCCTTTAACACCTCCAGCATAAGCTTTCGTGATCTGGAGACGATCAAAAGCAGGGGTCGGCAATTTAGCGATATGTTCAAACTGCATGCCATCAATGCCAACCAGCAATACCTTCTTATTGCTGGCCTGCGCAGTGGTGGCAAAGATGAAGATTAGCGGTAGCAGCCAACGTAACGTTATTAGTCCTTTTGTCATGATTGTTGTTCCTGTGGAGTTAAACACGCGGACGATTTAACACAGCATTCATGACATCAATGTTATCTGGTGATGAATTTTAATACGCAATAAAGTCAATAAGATGGAGGCAATTCCATCTACATATGTGGCCTCATCGCAGTAAGGTTATATTCTAACGCGGAGCTGATCAGTTTCGGGGTCGGCAGCTTTGGGTTTCCCGCGCTAGGCTGATGAACAGAGCCCTGATCGTGCAATTCATCACCAAGCGTCGTCTTATAAACCAACTCATCTGGGCTGCTTGGTTCGTTATGACACAGGTACACTTCGGTCGAGTCTTTGAGTTCATATATCTTAGATAATGACTCAAATGTCGGGTCGCTATCTTTAGCCGAATCCCCTTCTCCAGAATGAAGATGTGAATCACCCACGAATAATGCATCACCAATTTTAAAGGTAAGATCAGATGGTGGATGACCGGGAGTTTCTAACACTTCAATATGAGAATGGCCAAAATCCAATTGTTCATTTTCCAACAGGAAATGCTCAAAATGATAAAGATCGGTAAGTGACAAATCATCCTTGCAGCTAGCGTATACCTCTTTGACATGATCAGAAATGTAGATTGGCGCTTGTAGTACTTTGCTGAGGTAGAACGAACCCGACAAATGATCAGCATGAATATGTGTTTCAAGAATCGCGGTGACATGAAGTTGATTTTGTTCAACGTGGTCAATGATTTGCTGCGCGGATTCAAAACTGATCTTACAGTTTTCCTCATCATAATCAGCAACAGGATCAATCACTATCGCCTCATTGGTGTCCGAATCTGCCACTACATAACTCAAGCTACCGGATTCAGGATGAAAAAAGTGCTGAATGTTCTGGGTTGTCATTATGCCCTCCCGCAAAGACCGCTTTTCATTGAACGTAACTTTGAGTTTAGTCGCGATTGGCGTTTAACGAGAGGTGCATAGACCATAATTTAATCTCCTTTTTAGGGAGAAAAAATACACTGAGATTTTTTCTGTTTAAGAATCAGGCCAGTACCAATTTGGAGATGAAAGAGGGTCCAAACCCGGAATAATCGTCTGACCAAACTCCTTGTCTAGCTGAATAGCATTGCATTCTGGATGCTCGGCCAACGCCGCAATCAAACGTGGAGCATGAGACACAACCCAGACCTGAGTATTCTCGGCCGCGTGAGAAATTAGACGCGCTAAAGCAGGCAACAAATCTGGATGAAGACTGGTTTCTGGCTCATTAAGAATCATCAAGCTTGGTGGTCGAGGCGTAAGAAGAGCGGCCACCCACAGCAAGTAACGTAAAGTCCCATCTGACAACTCAGCACCACTCAATGGTCTAAGCAAACCATTCTGGGAAAACTCCAACGAGAATCGACCATCAGCCTGATTCACAATACGGATGCTGGCGCCGGGAAACGCATAGTCGATTGCTTTATAAAGTACCTCTTTGTCACCAATTTCGATAATGGTCTGTAAAGCAGCAGCCAGATCGCGGCCGTCATGGTGTAAAACCGGAGTACGAGTCCCAAGTTGAGGTTGTCTGGCGGGGGCATCTTTGTCAGTTCTGAAATGATCGTAGAAGCGCCAGCCGCGAATCGTTTCCCGCAGCATAAATGCCTCTGGCGTTGCCATTGGGTCGGCAATTTGATCAAACAGGCTATGATAAGTGGCGATGTGGCTTGATATGACTTGCCATTTTCGTCCTTCACGCGCTTTAATCGCAGGCCCATTTCGGTCTATCAGTGCACTGGCAGGTCGATATAAAGGACCATTCCAAATACATTCACGTTTAATCTCTGGGTCAAAGCCAAACATTGACATCGTCGGCGCTGGTAAACCTAATGAAATCGCGTAGCTGAACTCTTCAGTGGCAAAGCCAAGTTTGAGGCGTTTGACCTTCTGCCTTACTGTCGCTTCAATGGCATGTTCGCCTCGCTTCATCGAGTTGGTTATCTTTTCCGGCCCCGCCCAGAAAGTTGAATCTAGGCCACCTTCAGTCGCGAGCGCAGACACCACACCACCTTGCGCTGTATCCGCCAACAAACGAAGTGCTTTATACAAGTTGGATTTACCGGTGCCATTGGCGCCCGTTATCACATTCAATCTGCCTAGTGGAATAACCAGATTTAGAATCGAACGATAATTATTGATCGCCAACGCTGTAATCATATTCACATCTCGTTTAAATAAAATAAAACATATATTGAAAAACTATTAATCGAACGTTAACATTCAATCGTCTACATGTCATGCGGCCCCCAGTATTGACAAGCTCCACAGTGTGGACCCTACCTTTTTGTGAGACATTCAGCCAAAACCTTTCAATTTAGTCATTTAGAACGGTAAACCATTCATTTTAACTAACCTTTTGGTTAGATTGATGTGCGCTTTATTTTATATCATTGCTTATCTTTTTTGTTGATTCAGGTTACATCATGGGTGTCACAGTTTGCGCAAATGGGCTGAGCGTGGTCCACAAGGGATCGGGAGGAGAAGCAAATGCGACTCTCCCCGACGTTTGTTTGACGACAGTAGGTAATTCCGTTGTACCAATTCCATATGGTAACAATGCGAAGTCGGCAGATCTTGTCGGCGGGACCACAACGGTATCTATGGATGGTGGTAATAGTATTGCCATCAAAGGCAGCAAATTTGCAGCAAGTACTGGTGACGCCGGTGGTGATAAAAAAGGCGTGTCATCTGGCACGATTGAGTCCGAAGCTGAATTTATCTCTGCTTCCCCAACCGTCACAATGGAAGGGATTGGTGTTTGTCGCCTGACGGACCAGATGACCATGAATATGGCTAACACCATGTGCCTTGGTGGTGTACAAAACCCTTCCGTCTCTGTCACTGAGGATCAGGAAGGCACCTACACACTCGAACTCACTTGCAAATACCCCAATGGACAGCCTTACGCGAATGCACCATTTGAACTGAGAGAGTCAGGCGGTGGGCCAATTGGCGCAGGTGTACTGGATGCAACAGGTTGTGGCACCGTCAGCGGCTTACCTCTAAAAGAGTGTATTTTGGTGCTAAAAGAGACCGCAGACACCTATACCCCGAACGCAACCTTGCCAGAAAACGCCCCAACAGAGACATACGAAGATTCTCATGACTTTTGTACTTTTGTTGCGGGAAGAAGAGCGCCGTTTTGGGAAGACAAAGTCGGTGTTGCCAATGACTGGGGCATCTTGCTCTCGCCTTCTTTTAGCGATGATGATTTCAAAGCTATGGTCTACGAACAAAGCCGAATCTTGTCACCCCATGTCGTCAGCAAAAATCATTCTAACGATTTCTCCGAGTCTTTCGTTTCATCCCTTTTCCACATTCAGGAAGATCTTGAATCACTAGAAAAGTACGAATCTCTACTTGAACTCCTTTTCGAGAAAGTGCATGAGAACGGCGATATCCTGCGCATCCTGTTCCAGGCCGATCTTCTGGACCCGCCTTCTGAACTGCTTGCCAAGCTACGTTTGTTGGGTACAGGTAATACCATACAGCACCTTCAACTGGTTCTTTGGACACTCATCAACCAACAGCTTTGTGGCTTTATTGATGACTTGATAGCTGCATTGGACATGCGATTAGAGTTTATTCAGGCGCAAGCTGAGGCTCGCTCTCTGACCGCAGTTCAAGAAGGCGTTCAAGGCTATCGAGATGGCATGAAAGTGATGTCTCGTGCGCTTCCTGATGTCTTCAGTGAAATCCTCACCCAGGCTAACGATAAGCTTTTAACCATTTCAGGCATGGCGATTGGCACCATAGTGAATGTCACGGGTCAATCAGGTTTCGCAACGAACTCAGGTGAAATCAACGCCGTTGTCTACACCAAAGCCAACAACCTCAACCGTCCTTCTTTCATTGTCTTTGACGACGTTTTCTCAGATTAAGGTATGACCTCATGGATGCAGTTTTTCCTATAACACAAAGAAATGGCGAGCCCTATCATACACTTAGTGATTTCACTAAACTGTTCGACCAAGTTAAGAGTGGTCGTTACCTCCTAGGGCAAGGTTATGGTTGGCACAGTGGTGTTCACTTGACGTCCAAGATGGTGCCTTGGGGTAAAGGATTAAGACCTATCCAAGCAATGATGGATGGGAAAATTGTCGCTTATCGTATTCACGCTGACTACCAAACCACCACATACAAAGACCAAGAGCTCAAATACAGTAACAACTTCGTTCTACTGGAACATGAATACAAAAACCCTGAGAAAGATGACGAAGTCTTTAAACTGTACTCTCTCTACATGCATCTTGCTCCGCCATCCGATATCGGGGCTAATTCATCGCTGACGACTCGCTATAAGTTGGTTGACGATGGGTGGAACGTCCGAACGTTTAAACTTGGTGGTGCTCCTGAAAGAGGGAAAGTGGAAAGCAAAGTCTCTATGTCAAGCGGTACGGTTTTGGAGTATTTGCATGCGGAAGAGCAAGAAACCGTAGGGTTTGAAATTGGGGGCCACACTTATAAGATGATTAAGTGCCGCGTTGTTCAATTGGGTGACTCCCCTTCATCTAGCGAAAAGAAAATGAAAGGCAAAATCGTCTGGTTTGCGGCAGGCAAAGACAGCGATTTCGATATTCTTAACGACACTTCTGTGATGGTCCCAGAGCCTGTCTCTGAACCAGAGTGGATGTCTAAAAATGCCGCCTCATTGCGCGATGGCAGCGTCGTAACACTGGGCCTCCCCTTACCACTCAACATCGACTTTGGCGCTATCGAAGTGAAAGCGGGGGACGAACTGGGCTATATGGGGCTTCACGAGTACAGTAACGATGCCCACGCCACCAAGAAAGAAGATAACCGAGTCCACATAGAGCTATTTTCCGTAGAAAAACCGCCTGAGTTTTTCTTAAAAAAGATTGCCCCAAAAAATGCAGAAGAAAGCCCTCTTATCACCATTGACGGCAGTGGGAGTGATGGCGCTCTGAGCGTATCCAATGCGTTCTATAGCCAACTGCTCGAAGAGCTATCCAAAGGTGAAGAGATTGATTTCTCGGCATTCAAACCAAGAGAAGCCAAAGTTTACTTAGAAAACAAACGTAAACACTTTGAACGCGTTATCGCAAAGCACCCTTCTGACTGGTATACAGACGTCACTAAAGAAAGCTATTCTATGATTCATCAACTCGCCAAAGAAGTGATGGATGAAAAGTACATGACAGGTTTTGTTTCTGAAAAGGACTATCTAGAGTCACCTTGGCGTAGTGAGGTCATGAACCATCACGAAATATTCTCACAGCATGAACTAGAAAGAGCGGATAAGTTTTCCTGGATGCAAGACACCCAAAGCAAGATTACGCTCCCAGACGATAAAAGTGTCTGGCATTATTGGCCTTTTTCCGTTTATAAAGAAGAGCTTATTACGTTTGATATGGTGTATGCTGCAAATCTACAACGAGATAAGCATCAGTGTCTGGCTGTTTTACCGTTTTTAAACAAATATGCAAAAGCATACGGTTTAAATGGCAGCAATGTAATTGCACACTTTCTATCACAAATAGGGCATGAGAGTCATTTTAAAGCAGCAACTGAGAACATGATGTATTCAGCGAAAAACATGCGGAAGACATATGGTTGTAGACGTGGGGCTAGATACTATGACCCGGATACGGATACTTGCAAATTAGGAGTGTTGCCTGGAAGAGAAAAGCTCTGGAGCCATGAAAGTGATTACGCTAAAAATCCCGAAGCTTTAGCAAACTACGTCTACTCTGAACGTATGGGTAATGGCAATGAAGCCTCAGGAGACGGTTACAAATATCGAGGTAGAGGACTCATACAGTTTACAGGTAAGGATAAATACAAGGCAATAACACAGTTTCACAATGAGAATAACCCTGAAGATCAGAAAGATTTTGTCGCTAACCCTGAATTACTTGCAGACAATTTGGATTATGCCGTTTCATCTGCATTTTATTACTGGTATGTATTTAGAAATATAAAAAATGAAACTATAAAAACTTCCTCTGTTGAAGAGGTCACTTATTTAGTTAACGGTGGTTACAATGGGCTTGAAGATAGGATTAAAAGATATAATGAAGTATGCAAGAAGATGGGTATTAAAAGTGATCAATAGGTATTTATTATTAATAACAACTTTATTCATTTCTTTATATAGCCATGCTAACGAAACTCCTGTACCAATAAAGACAGAAAGTGGATATCTAATAGAAATAAAAGAACAAGACAGTGAATACTACCCACTAAAATTGTCAATTAGTAAAAATGGAATTTTTAATAAAGTTGATGAATATTCATATGAAGGTGGAACACCGATAGTCGATTCAATGAAGATAGTTAACTTAGAAAACTCTAATAACCTTGTAGTTCTCGTATATTGGAATGTTGCAAACCCTGAATTAAGAGGAACTGTTTATAAAACCTACGTTTATACTTTAGAAAATGACGTTCTTTCCATAAACAAAAAAATCACTAATGATAATAATCTAGAAGGTTTCGAAGGTTTATATAATGAAGGTGAAGGTGGTAATGGTCAATATCAACTAAAAGAACTACCAGAAGTAGAAGAATATCTACTATCTAAATATTCTCAATCTAGTAAAAAAACAAGCGAGTTATCTATGTGTAATGAAGGTACAGAAGAAGTTTTCTCATGCACTTTAGAAAACAATAAACAAGTATCTTTATGTGCCCTTGGATCTAGTTTTATTTATCGATATGGAACTCCAGATAATATTGAACTTGAATATCCTAATGATGGTGAAAAACCTCTAGATTGGCGCTTAATTCAAGGCCCTAGCCTGAAGCAAGAAGTATTTTTCAACAGAGGAAAATATAATTATGCTCTCAGCTACTCAATGGATGTTGTCGATTTACTTTCTGCTGAATTTCAAGATACCTATGCTTTGGACGTTGAGCATAATGGAAAATCCATCTTTTCTAGAACATGTAAAGAAGTATCAAAGCCATTTCCTCCCCATTTTGGAGCGAGCTTTCAATAACAAACTTTTTATCACTTTAAGGATAAGTAAACTTTGGTCAGATCTTGGATGATAATCGGATGCAGTCTTTTGCTAGGCTGCACTACAACCTATCGGTTGGAAGACGTAACCCAAAAAGAAGGGGTAACAATAGATAAGCAAGCTTTTTCTCAAGGAAAGATCCAACCAATATCCGGTAAGGTGCAGTCAATAAAAAACGATCAAATATCTACTAATTGGTTTAAAGATGGCAAGCTAACAAGAGAACAGCTTTACACTGGATCTGAGCAATTAATAGAGGATGCCAGCTATGATGATAACGGCTCACTCCATGGTTTCTTCTACTCTAAAACTGACTCAACTGGAAATGGTAGTGAAGGAAAATATATACATGGTGTAAGGCACTATGCTTGGAAAGATTGGAGTAATAGACGGACAACGGCCTCCAAATTAGATGTAGAATTTGAGTTTGGTGTCCAAAAATCAAATATTGATATCATACGTAACAAAATGGGGATAGATCTTCCATGGAAGTTTACATTTAACGAAAGCACCACGTTCTCTAATCTATATTCTCAAGATATATTCCATCATACTTTTTCAGAGACCCTCAACGGATGGGCTGAAAGTAAAAATAAATATGGTATTACTAGGGCGTTCTTCAATAATGGTAAGTTCATTGCTTACTGGAAGTTTGATCGAAAAGGTAGGGCTCAACGTTATATGGAGCTAGATGGTAATAATGGAAAGAAGGTTTGTAGCTTTAGTCTAGGAAAAATTTATAGCTGTAAAAGTGAAAACTCAAAAGGAGTTATACAAGGGTTTCAGTTAAAGACTGATGGAACAAAACGTACATATACTATCTATCACGTTAATAATGGTGTATTAAATGGACAGTTTCTCGAATGGTCAGAGCGAGATAAAAAATTAGTCCGTGATGAATATATAGATGGTGTTTTTTCTTCATCAACTACAGCCATATCTAATAGTTTCTCTATAAATTATGATTGGCACGGCAAAAATCCCGGCAAGGAAAATATAAAAATCTTCGAAGATAAACGCCAAATAGATAAAAAATTCAGCGGTTGGGCAGAGATATATAATATATATGACTTACTATATTTTCGTGGTCAATACCTAAATGGGAAACAGGTAAAAGCTTGGGATTTTGACTATTACGGTAAATTACGTAACTACAACGAATATAGTGAAGATGGAAAAAAAACTAACTTTTACTTCAATAATGGAAAACTTGAACGTTACACCCAGTATGACTCTAACGGAAAAATGTATGGTACAAGGATTACATTAATTGCATTGAGAGAACAAGAACCATACTACTTAAAAACTGATGTAGATTTACCACTCAAGAAACCAGAAAAATACTTCTGGAATGCACCACTAAAACGCTACACATTGCTTAGCGAGTTCCAGCAGAACTAAAAAAGCGCCCCGTCCTTTCTCTGCTTACACAAACATGCCGGTATCGGATATCTCAGGCATAAAACCGTTATCGGCTTAGCAGGTTCAGGAAGGAGCGCTTAACTCGTTAGATGGGTAGTGGAATCAGCTCCAGACCCAGCACGCCACTGATGCTCATCACCACCAGCAGAGAGACTTTAAACACCGATTTCGACCATTGGACGTAATTGCTGTAGTCAACCTTGCGAAACGTCACCTGTGTCCACATAAAGCACATAACAGCGGCAACCGCTAGGTACTCATAGCCAGCCTCTCCCAATAGGAATAGAGCCAGTGAGACGGCACCAAAAGCCACAACATATGCCTTCATATGGCGATGAGCTTTGTTGATGCCTTCTTTCACTGGCAAAACCGGAATGCCCGCGTCGCGATAATCTTGCATACGGAACATCGCAATCGCGTACGAGTGCGGCATTTGCCATAAACAAAACATGGTAAACAGCAGAATGGCCTCAAGGCTGATGTAGTTTGTTACCGCCAGATAGCCCACCAAAGGTGGCACTGCACCGGAAATGCTACCCACTAGCGTGCCGTACACAGACGTGCGCTTGTACCACATGGTGTAGAAAAACACGTAAAACACGTAGCCCAGCAGTACTACCACTGCTGACAGCGGATTGGCGAGCTGAAACAACAAGGCGGTCCCGCTGAGCAGCATCACCAAGGCATAAACAAAAGCAACATCGATATTGATGTTACCTTTGACTGTTTCACGATTCTGAGTGCGCTTCATCTTTTGGTCGATGTCTCGGTCAAAGATGTTGTTCACTACGCAGCCTGAAGCAATCACAAGCCCGACACCAGCGAGTGTCGCCAGTAACAAGTTCAGACTTGCGTGCTCTGTTTTTGCGGCAAGGAAAAACCCCGCCGCAACAGATATCAGGTTGCCGAAAATGATGCCCGGTTTGGTAATAGACAAATAACTTTTCAGCATACTCTGGCCTACAGCTTCATGTTGACGTTCATGTTGTAGATGATCCACACCGAGCCAGCGATAAGAATCAAGACAACGATGGCTGTAAACATCAGTGACACTAGGTTCCAGCGACCATCGGAGGTTTTTACTTCCATATGCAGGAAGTACTTAAAGTGCACAAAGATTTGTACCAGAGCACAACCAAACAGAAGAACATATGTCGCCGTGTCAGGCAGCGATTGCGTCCACACAAAGTAGAACGGAATCACGGTCAAAATCAGAGATGCAACGAAACCTTTAACGTAATCCGACGCACCCGTTTCCAGATGTTGATCCATTACATTACCCCCAACAAGTAAACGATGGTGAAAACACAGATCCAAACAATGTCTAGGAAGTGCCAGAACAGGCTCAGGCAGTTAAAGCGCATCGCCATATTGTCGTTAAGACCTTTCGTCGACAGTTGGTGATAGCACACCGCCAGCCAGATAAGACCAAACGTCACGTGCAGGCCGTGAGTGCCCACCAGCGTGAAGAACGCAGAAAGAAATGCGCTCGCCTGTGGGCCGTAGCCCTCAGCAATCAAGTGATGGAACTCGTACACTTCCATGCCAATAAAGCCAAGCCCGAGCAAGAAAGTTACTTGCAACCAACGCTTTAAGCCCGCGACATCTTTGCGTTTCATCGCAATCATGCCAAAGCCAAACGTAATACTACTGAACAGCAGCAGCATGGTTTCAACGAACACAAATGGCAGTTCGAAAATATCTTTACCTGTCGGCCCGCTAATCGAGCCGCTTTCTAGTACTGCGTAAGTCGCAAACAGGGTCGCAAACAGTACGCAGTCACTCATCAGGTAAACCCAGAAACCAAACAGTTTGTTGCCGCTGGTATCGTGGTGATCATGATCGTGAGACGCGATGTTAGCTTGCATACGTCACCTCCAGATCGTCTTTCTTATTATCATCTTGCACAGGTTTTTTATTCGCTTCTTCAAACTGAGCACGGCGCTCAGCTTCAATCGCTTTTATCTCTTCGACTTCAACGTAGTAGTCCACGTCATCGTTGTAGCTATGTTGAATACAGGTCACGATGATGCCGACGAAACTCGCTGCTGCCAGCCACCAGATGTACCAAATCATCGCAAAACCAAATACCAGCGCCCATGCAGACACATAAATACCTGTAGGCGTGTTCTTCGGCATATGGATGCGTTCGTATTCCACTTCTTTGGTTGGGTCGAACTCACCGCTCTGCTTCTGATACCAGAATGCGTCTAGCTCGTCGCCTTTTGGTAAATGCGCGAAGTTGTAGAACGGCGGAGGTGAAGACGTCGCCCACTCAAACGTACGGCCACCCCATGGGTCACCTGTCAGATCACGATTCTGTTCGCGATCACGGATACTGACGTAGATCTGGATGAACTGGCATATGACGCCCATCGCAATCACAGCAGTACCTGCCGCAGCAACAGCCAGCAGAGGGAAGTACTCTGGGTTAATGTCTTGGCTCAAGCGACGAGTCATGCCCATAAAGCCCAGTGCGTACAGTGGTAGGAAAGCCATCAGGAAGCCGACAATCCAAAGATAGAATGCACGTTTGCCCCACGCTTCGTTCATCGTGAAGCCAGTCGCTTTCGGGAACCAGTAAGTGATTGCCGCAAAGCAACCAAACACCACACCACCGATGATCACGTTATGGAAGTGCGCGATTAGGAATACTGAGTTATGAAGAACAAAGTCAGCCCCCGGAACCGCCATCAGTACGCCAGTCATACCACCGACTGAGAAGGTGATCAGGAAGCCCACCGTCCACATCATTGGTGTAGTAAAGCGAATGCGGCCTTTGTACATGGTGAACAACCAGTTGAAAATCTTCACCCCGGTTGGGATGGAAATGATCATGGTTGCGATACCGAAGAAGGCGTTAACGTTCGCACCCGATCCCATAGTGAAGAAGTGGTGCAGCCATACAACAAACGCCAGAATAGTGATCACTACCGTTGCCCATACCAGCGAGGTGTAACCAAACAACTTCTTGCGAGAGAAGGTTGCGGTCACTTCCGAGAACACACCAAAAATTGGCAGGATCAGGATGTACACCTCTGGGTGGCCCCATGCCCAAATCAAGTTGACGTACATCATCACGTTGCCGCCAAGATCATTGGTGAAGAAATGGAATCCGAGGTATCGATCCAGTGTCAGCAATGCAATCGTCACTGTCAGGATTGGGAACGAGATGATGATGAGGATGTTGGCACATAGAGACGCCCAAGTGAAAACTGGCATCTTCATCATTGGCATAGACGGAGTGCGCATACGCAGGATGGTGGCGAAGAAGTTCACACCCGTCAGCGTGGTACCGACACCAGATATTTGCAAGGCCCATATCCAATAATCGACTCCAACTCCTGGGCTAGCATCAATACCCGACAGTGGCGGATACGCTAACCAGCCAGTACGACCAAATTCACCTAAGCCTAGCGACATATTGGTCAGGATGACACCAACAATAAACAACCAGAAACTGAGGTTGTTCAGATACGGAAAGGCAACATCACGAGCACCAATCTGCAACGGAACAATGATGTTCATCAGGCCGATAACCAGAGGCATCGCGACGAAGAAAATCATGATCACGCCGTGCGCGGTGAAAATCTGGTCATAGTGATGAGGCGGCAGGTAACCCGCTTCACCCGCAGAAGACAGCAACTGCTGACTGCGCATCATGACGGCGTCGGCAAATCCGCGCACAAGCATCACCATCGCAACTGCGATGTACATAAAGCCGAGTTTTTTGTGGTCTACTGACGTAAACCATTCGTTCCACAGGTACTGCCATTTCCCTGCTTTGGTCACCGCGACAACCACTGCCAAACCAACCAAAGCGACAATCGCTAAGGTGATGACGATGATGGGTTCGTGGTATGGAATTGAATCGAGAGTTAATCTTCCAAACATTACGATTGTCCTTGGTTTTCAGGCAAACAGTTCATTGAACCAGGATGCTGGGTCACGACATCAGTAAACAAAAACGGTGGCACACTGGAGAACAGCGTGACTGGCTCAGCGACACTTGGTGCTGCCAGCGAACGGAATTGCTCCCAGTCTTCGATGCGATCTGGGCTGGCTTTCACCTTCTGCACCCAGTTCAGGAATGCCGCGCGATCAGGCATAGCGGACGCAGTAAACTTCATCTGCGAGAAACCTTTTCCGCTGTAGTTTGAAGCAAAGCCTTTGTAATCGCCTTCATGGTTAGCAATCAGGTTCAGCTTGGTCACCATGCCCGGCATCGCGTAGATCTGTGTCCCAAGGCGTGGGATAAAGAACGCGTTCATAATGTTGTCTGACGTCAGTTTGAAATTGACCGGGACATCTTTCGGAAACGCAACGTAGTTAACCGTTGCAATGTGTTCTTCCGGATAGATGAACAGCCATTTCCAGTCGAGTGACACCACTTCAATCGTCATGGGTTTCACATCACTCACCAGAGGCTTAGACGGCTCCAGTTCGTGCGTTGAACGCCATGTAATGGTGGCAAGAATCGCGATGATGATGATAGGAATCGTCCATACCACCACTTCGATCTTGGTCGAGTGAGCCCATTCAGGCGCGTACTCTTCGTCGGTGTTAGTTGCGCGGTATCGGTAGGCGAAGTAAATCGTCATCAGAATCACTGGGATCACAACGATCAACATCAGCAAAAGAGCGGTAATAATCAGCTCTTTTTCCTGGACACCAATAGCACCTTTCGGGTCAAGCAAAGCAGAATTACATCCTGAGAGCAGCAGAATGGCGGTCACCAAACTTCCCCTCGACAAGATGCGTTTATATCTTGAGGCTTCCATTAACTTTCTCGATGTTTGTCCGGTTGCAGGGCAATGCCTGAAGGCCGGTTGTTATAGTCATTAGAATGTTTATGTGTTGAGCATGTGCAGCATCGCAAAGCAAAGTGTGGGGTTATCAAATAAGCAATCCGGTTAAAAACCATGCTGCTTATATGGTTTAATTGTTACACTTCGAAATACAATGTTACATTCTGCGCATTATGCTTAGATCGAAATTGAAGCTCATCTGTCGAACTTGGAAACTAACCTTCCATTAATGAAATTGACGTATTGATGAACAGCCGCTTATCGCCCACAACACCGTTGACGTGCCACATAAGAAAGCCATGAAAGGTAAGGGATAGCTGCCGATTAACAGTTCAATTGAGCAATAAGTCATTTGCTCGCGTTTAACTGGCTAAACAGATCGATCTACAGATAGATAAATGTGATATTGATCACATTAAGGAATTCACGTAGTTTTTGGTGGGTATTCACTGTAAAAATCACCCATAGCGCCAATGCATTCACCAATAAAATCATTACGACCTTATCGACGCTATGATGAGCAATGCGACTGCGCGCCAAGCAGAGAAGGTAAAAAAATCCCCATCATATGACGGGGATTGGAGATGAAAGTGAAGTGAGCGAAAAGCTACTGAAAGCGTTCTCCAGCCGCAGCAACAAACGCCATTTCGACCAAGAGATCGGGATTTGCCAGTTCGACTTTTACACATGCACGGCTCGGTGCTGCTCCTGGCGGAAACCAGTTATCCCACTCTTGGTTTAACGCATCAAAATAAGCAAAATCAGTTACATATATGGTGACTGATAAGATGCGGGACTTATCACTGTCGACGCTGCTGAGCATCTTCTCTGCCTGAGCGAAGATCTGCTGAACCTGACCTTGCATGTCAGCAGAGGTATCACCCTCTGCCACTTCGACAAAATGCGCGATGCCGTTAAATACGGTCACGTCAGACCAACGTTTGGTCGGGTTAATTCGGTGTACTTGTTTCATTTGATTCTCAATATTAGTGCTCAATCAGACAAACAGGTGCATCAATTTGGCACTGGTAATTTGCCGGACTCAGGAGACCTGTTGATTGGCAACGTAGGTAGCTAGCGAGATTATTAGAATGTTGATTGGCGACAATTAGCCAGTTGCCATCAGATGATAGCGTAAAGTCCCGCGGAAACTGGCCCTGACAATCTTGCGCCGCTAACCACGAAGGTAACCCATCTACCAGCTCGAAAATACTAATCGCATTCTGCTGACGACAAGAAACGTAGATAAAGCGCTCATCACAAGACAGCTTGATCGCTGCGGCGGCCTCTCCTTTTGGCTGGCCGGGCAGCAAGTCGCACTGGTCTACCATACGCCAGTGGTTACCTTCCTTAGTCAGCGTAATCAGCGTTTCCGCTAGCTCGCATACAACGTAAGCCATGTCTTCATCGCCATTCATCACCAGATGCCTAGGGCCACAGCCGGGGGGCAGTGAGATGGTTTGATGAAGTTGGAACTGGTCACTTTGTGTATCAATGTCATAGAGATGCAGCGAATCACTACCCAAATCGACCACAGCCAACTGAGGTGTGTGATTTAAAAACTGCACCTGATGAGCATGCGGCGATTGCTGACGCTCACTGTTAGCGCCTTTACCATCCACAAACAGGTCCGCGACGAGTTTGAGCGGCTTTCCATCGCCATCCAGCACGTAGACATTCACATTTCCGGAACCATAATTGGCCACCGCCACATATCGCTGCTGGCAATCCACATCAATATGACAAGGGTAGTCACCTTCAATGGCCAACACGCCAGAACGAGCATCCGACTGAAACACCAAAGCAGCGCTGTCGGTACGGCAAACTTCAGAAAATGTATAAAGACCAGAGGAAGTATGAGTGAGGTAAGAGGGATTGCGTATCACCATGGCATCATCAAGTCGTGTCAGTTCCCCCGAAGAGGTGTTTAGACTCACTTGAGCAATGCCTTGGCTCTGACTTGGATCGTCGGTATAGGTACCAACATAAAAATGTAAGTGATTACTTGCTTTCATTATTGACCAGATAAATAAAACATTAGATTCTTAATACATTGCCGCCAACACACGTTGACGGCAATGCCAAAAGTCAATTAGTTGGCCAGTTTGTGAAGTAACATCTCGGTCGGTTTGACAATCGCCACAATGGTTTCATCAAGAATAATGGCGTTATCATCGATGATGCGTTGATATTCAGCCACATCACTCGCACGCAGTGTTTGTCCTTGCTTTGCTGCTTCTATCAAAGTCAGAGCTAACTCAGAAACTCGCACTGTCGCGTCTGACACCACCACGGTATCCACTGATGCCACATTGGCAGCAAAAATCGGTTTTGCCTGCTGCGCCGCAAGCTTGGCAGTCTGGTAATGAAGTGCCAACTTATCCAGTGCAAGAGTGTCCCCTTTGGCGAACGCTTCAACCAAATCGTTCATCTCGTACACCGTGAGGCTTTCCATCGGTAGCGCATCCGCAAAACGATTTAGACGCTCGTACTTGTTGTACAAGTCACCTTTGTTTGGTGTGGAGATCCACTTCTCCCAATGACGTGCGTAGTACTGCGCGGGTTCGATGTAGTTCGACAACGTTTGCAACGGTGCAACATCAGCACTATTCGCCAGACGCTTGAGCATCATGTTGGCATCCGCGTGATGACGAAGGCCCAGCGAGATTTCAGACCAAGTGTCCATCACTTTCATGCGCTGATACATGCTGCGCTCATCGGTCAACTCCTGACTAGACCAAAGGCGCTCTGCAATCGCATAGCTACGAGGCCACAGTCGATGTTCGATGGTGGTTGAATCCAGATTCTCACCCCAGACGGTAATCTCACCACCTAAAATCAGATCCTTCTCATCACCTTCTAGTACTGCTGGATAGCCACCGTTTGGAGCAGGAATCACGCTGCCTTTCACGTCGCTACTTGCCACTAGCTCACCCGTTGCAGGCCAGCGCACGTTACCAATCAACTGGTAGCTGCCCTCTTTAAGCTTGCCGCCTGCAAACTCATAGTTGAACTCGGTGTACGACATAAAGTTATCGAAGTGACCACGGAATTTCACACCCGGGACGTATTCTAGAATATGCACTTCCTGACGTGATTTGCCGTTGTAGTCGGTAAAGGCTCTGAATGAACCGTCTGCCGCTTCAATAATGGTCAGGTTACCCTTACGCGGACCGCCCTTATTGCGTGGTTTAACCCAGTCGTAGGTGGCAAACTTTTCACCTTGATGTAACTTGTCGTCAACGGTGATGCCGCTTGGCATTGGGTCATTGCGATAGTGGTAGCTGGTCGGTTGTGGTTGATCCAGATAGTAGCCGGTCGAAAGCACACCCTGATAGCCCTGCTTCGCCGCGCGACCAATGCTGTCGTGACCACGCCAGCTCTGGATGACAATCGATGTAGGCAGATCTTTATGCCAGATCTCATCCCAGCCCGTCATCTTCTTACCACGCTGTTCAAGCATCTTTTCAACTTTGGTGTTGAGGTAAGATTGCAGGCCACGCTCACCATCCAGCTCGTTGTCAGCGATAAACTGCTGGATGCGTGGGTTTTCTTGCCACTGTTTATAATCCGGCTCATCACCACCGATGTGGAAATACTCGTCTGGGAACAGTTCAACCACTTCATCGAATACACTGGCCAACATCTTGTACAGCTCTGGGTTAGTTGGATCCATCAGAGGTTCAAACACACCCCAGCCACGTTGCTGCGGGTAGGATTGCTCACCAAGGCCAGACATGAGTTCAGGATAGGCATGCGCGACAGCAGAAGCATGACCCGGCAGGGAAATTTCAGGAATGACACGAATACCAAGATTGCGCGCGTAATTCACCACATAACGGATTTCGTCTTTGGTGTAGTAATCACCATCAGCCGTCTCTTGCCACAGTTTCTGGTAGTTATCGAGCTGAATGCGAATCCCTTGGTCATCCCAGATATGCCAGTGGAAGACGTTCATCTTCGCGGATGCCATTGCATCAAGTTGACGCAGAATCACGTCCAATTCAATAAAATGACGCGCAGTATCATAAGAGACACCACGCCATTTGAAACGCGGTTCATCCTCGATCTCTACATTCGGTACAAAGTAACCGGAAGCGTCTGTGGTCACCAGTTGTAGAAACGTCTCCAGACCATGCAAAGCGCCGTATGGGCGCTCGGAGTCAATACGGATTTGGCCATCTTTGATCGACAGCTGATAAGACTCATCACTCTCAACGTTTTGTACTTCATCTTTCGGTGCCTTACTGATATCAATTACCAAGGTAGCCTTGTCTTCCGACTCAGCCTGCCAGTGGAGCATTGGCAAACCCGTCTGACGATAGAGGCGATCCACCGTTCGTTTGGCGTTGAACTGAACACGTTCAGAATCATAGCCTTTGATGTAAATGCTGAAAGATTTGTCGATTGCGACCTTGCCCTCGCCCAATTCCACTGTTTGTGGATAAGGCATCAGATTAAGGTCTGTGTTTGGAGCCATAGCCATTGTCATAGGGGCCGCCATTAAACCAGAGATAACCAGTGCTAATGTAGCTTTCTTCATCCGTATTCACCCACTGTTTGCTTTTATTCGTTATTGTTTTCGATTCATATCACGCTACGTGCGCGACTGCTTCACGAACCAGTTGACCAATTTCTTCCCATTGTTCGTTCTCAATCAGCTTTGGTGCGACCATCCAGGTGCCACCACAACAAACAACGCGCTCGATCGCTAGGTAGTCGTTCACATTACCCTTTCCGATCCCACCTGTTGGCATCAGGCTGACATCCACATACGGCGCCAGTAACGACTTAACCATCGCGACACCGCCAGACGCTTCTGCTGGGAAGAACTTAAGGAAATTCAGACCAAGTTCTAACGCTTGCTCAACCTGACTCGGGCTGTTAACACCCGGTACGATTGGCATGCCAACTTCCTGACAGCGACGTACCGTATTAGGATTAAGACCCGGTGCTACGACAAATTCTGCGCCAGCTTGTTGCGCTTGTTCGATTTGTTCTGCGTTGAGCACCGTGCCCGCGCCGATGCACATTTCAGGGTAAGCTTCGCGCATAGCTTTGATCGCCTCTGCGGCCGCTTCAGTTCTGAAGGTTACTTCCGCCACTGGCAGGCCGTTTTCAACTAACACTTTGGCAAGCGGAATGGCTTGCTCAACGCTGTTGATTTGAATCACTGGAATTACTTTGAATTGTTTAAGTTTGTTGATCATTTCGATAGTCATGTTGCTTACCAAAAAATTTTATTGAGTCAGATGGGCCATCGCTTCACGAGGAATGATGGCGCCAGAATATTGAATAACAGTCGCGGCCAGCTGATGGCCTAGCGTTGCAGAAGATTCGGGCGTTAGACCCGTTAACCGGCCTGCAAGATAGCCCGCGGCAAAAGAGTCGCCAGCGGCACAAGTATCGACAACATGAGTGACACGTTCAGCGCCGACCGTACAACGCTCAGGCTGCGCTGCATCAAAACGGATAATCTGGCAAGGCTCACTGCCTCGCTTGATCACCACTTCTCTGCAACCAAAACGCTGACAACGTTGCTCGACACTTTCTTCGTCGCCCCAGACACACTGATCGTCGTCTTCCGTGATGAGAGCAATATCAACCAATGGCAATAGCAGGCCATACCAATGCCTTGCCTGTTCCGCGCTCCACAGTTGAGGGCGGAAGTTGTTATCGAAGATGACTTTGCCACCACGCAGAGCAAAGCCCTTTAACTCCTGAATTAGGCGTTCTTTACTTGCGTCATCAAGAATGGCGAGGCTGATACCACTGAGATACACGTATTGCACCTCTTCCCGCATCATCGCCTGTTCAAGTTTATTGGCAGACTCAGTCGCTAAATAGCCTTTCACGGCAGCGCTATCGCGCCAGTACATAAAACTGCGTTCGCCCGTTGCATCAGTTTCCACCATGTACAAACCAGGCAATTTGTTTGCAAAGCATTCCACCAAATGGGTTTGAATGCCCTCTTGCTGCCAAGCCGATAACAGCTGCTGAGATAACTTGTCTTCACCCAGCCCGGTGGCGTACGAAACCGATAATCCAGCTTGCGCGGTTAAGCGCGCCAGATACAAAGCAGTATTGAGCGTATCGCCGCCAAACCCTTTGCGAAGAGGTTCGCCGCTCAGCTCAATCATGCACTCCCCGAAAAAGGCGATATGGGGTTGAGAAACTTGTGTCATGAATACTCGACCTGTGAATTAGAGGCAGCGGTCAGAACAGACCGCCGCCGTTTAGAAAGGATTAGGCACTTTCCGCTGCTTTGCGGTTTTGTAGAGACTCGTCGTTTTGTAGTACGCCGTTTTCTGACAGTTCCATTTCCATCAGAGCGCGCTCGTCATCAAGAATCGCACGTGCCATTTCTGGAGATACCTTATTCGCTGGTGTCATCAGGCTAACAACCACACCAGCAAACAATGCAACTGCACAAGAAGGGATCACAGGGTTACCCCAGTAAGCGGTTAGGTCAGCGCTTAGCATCACAGTGAAAGACGCTACCGAAGCACCAATTAATGTTGCTAGTGCCCCCTGCCAGTTGTAACGCTTCCAGAAGCGACCCAACATACCGCACACAAACATGCCCGACATGACGGTAGAGATCATCTTAGTGATGTAGCCAATGATGTCGTTCGAGGTCAGGGCAAACAGCAGAGCGAAACCAATTACGATCACCAATGCCAGACGAGAGTAGTTCAGCATTGACTCTTTGTTTGGCACCCGACCCGTGAACATTACATAGACATCGCGCAGCAGGATAGAGACACCCGCAATCGCGTCCGAACTTGCACTTGACATGGTCGCAGACAAACCCGCAATCAGAACAATCAGGCCAACACCAACAGGAAGCACGGTTGCTGCCACGTAAGGGAAGGAGAAGTTCGGATTATCCAGCGTCGGGTCAATCGCGTGAGCGGCCATACCAATCACAGCTGGGATGATTGAGAAGAATAAGTACAGAATGCCTGAGCCGACGAATGAACGACGGATAGTCGGCACATCTTTACCCGAGTAGATACGCTGACGGAACGATGGTGTTGCCAGTACGCCGACACCAATTACTACAGCCAGTGATAGCGCTGGCACCACGCCAAGCTTTTCAATCGCTAGGAAGCTGGTCGCTGCAGGGTCCATTGCTGAATACAGGTTCTCAAGACCACCAATGTGTTGTACAGACAGCACCGCCATCAGGATAAAGCCAACAAACAAAATGATTGCCTGAATAGTGTCGGTCCATACCACAGCGGTGTAACCACCGATCACAACATAAATGGTAAAGGCAGCAGCGATGATGATCTTAGCGGTGTTAAGGTCAATATCCGCGATCCACGCTAGATACATACCGCCACCCAAGATGTGAGCGCCAAGCCAGCCGATTGAAGCGATGAAGATCAGCAGACCAACAACGTTCTTGACGATGCGATTTGCACCCACGTAATAAGCCAACTCTTCACTCATGGTCATGAAGTTCAGTTTACGCACTGGCGCAAACCAGAGTGCCAGTAACAAAATACCAATCGCACCACCGATACCATAGAGCGCACCCGCCCAGCCGTTAGCGTAACCAAAACCAACAGCCCCCATACTTGAGCCAGTACCCACCATAGTGGCAACGGTAGTACCTAATACTAAAAACAGAGGTAAGCCGCGTCCGCCTAACAAAAAGTCTTCACCTGATTTTTGGTTACGGGAAACAAACCATCCTAACCAAATCAGAAATACGACATATGCGCCGAAACCGGTAAGAAAAAGTGTGCTATTCATTGAACACCTCTCAATATCAAAGTCCATCTTTCAGAGTGATATAATTCCAGCAGCTTTAATTAAGAATAATAAATACAATTATTAACTTGTTATTTTATTTGCTTATTAAATGCAATTATTAGCACTGCGAATTAGAATTATATTTGTAGGGAGAGAGTGCCGAGAATATATTAACAGGGAACAAATATTTCCCGGCACTCTTAATAGAGTTTTGTGACGTTTATCGGCGGTCTTCGCGATAACAAGTCACATCTACTTCGACTTTCACATCTACCACCAAATCACACACCATACAGATGCGTGCTGGAGGATTTGCACCGAAGAACTCTTTAAATACTTTGTTAAAAGACTGGAAGTAACGCGAGTCCGTCAGCACGACCTTCACGTGTACAACGTCTTCTAGGCCATAGCCCGCTTCTTCCATGATATCGACACAGTTCTGAATCGCTAGACGTGACTGGTCAACGATACCACCTTCAACCACTTCGCCATCAACCATAGGTGTCTGGCCTGAAACGTAAAGGAAACCGCCAGCTTCTGTTGCACGGGCAAATGGTAGATGTTGACCACCAGTACCGACACCGCCTTCTACACCATATCGTTTAATTGACATAATATTCTCCAGTTTTAAATCTATTACTTCTGATTTATATATTTAGCTTGTTTTCAGGTATTTAATTTCTATAAATAAATACACCGTTTCTATTCTCAGTGACTTCGCCTTTTAAATAAGACAGTTCACCATTAACAAATACCGATTCTATTCCTTCTGCTACTGAAATAGGATTTTCAAATGTAGCGGTATCTTTTATCGTGTCAGGGTTAAATAAAACCAAATCGGCAAATGCGCCTGGTTTTATTTCCCCGCGATTTTTTAGGTTATATCGGCGTGCCGACATGCCTGTCATTTTGTGGATCGCTTCCGCTAGCGAAAACAAAGCTTCTTCACGGCAATAATGGCCAAGAACTTTAGGGAACGTGCCCCACAACCTTGGGTGCGGGTGCGGATCGTTTGGCAAACCATCCGAACCGACCATAGTCAGCTTGTACTTAAGGACACGTTTAACATCCTCTTCATCCATGCAGTGATAAACCGCACCTGCTGGTTGAATCGCTTTAGCGGCTTCAAGTAACGGCAACGCCATTTCGTCAGCAATGTCTTTCAGCATTTTCCCCGCATGCTCGGGCTTGGCTTCAGACCAGGTAATGAAAATATCAATCTCATCAGTCACCTGTTTGAGATCCAACGTGGAAGAGCTGGCAGAATACGGATAACAATCGCAAGACACATCTTGCTGCTGAGATACCTTGTCCATCAAATCCAGTACCTCAACAGTACGACCCCAGTTCCCAGCTCCGGCACACTTAAGGTGGGAGATAACCACTGGCACTTTAGCGTACTGACCTGTCTCGAACGCTTCTTCCATCGCACTGAGAATTTCTTCAAACTCAGTACGCATATGTGTGGTGTAAATACCGCCATGCTGACCGAGAATCTGAGCCAATCTCATCACTTCATCTGCAGTAGATTCTTTGGCGCTGGCATATGCCAGACCTGAGCTCAGACCGAGTGCTCCTTCTGCCATTGCCTGATCTAACGCAGCACGCATCTGAGCAATTTCGCTATCGGTTGCGGTGCGCTGCAAATCATCCATCACGTTGTTACGCAATGTCGTATGGCCAACCAAGGCAGCAACGTTGACCGCTGGGTGAGCATCTTGCACTGCCTTGGCATAAGTGGCGAAAGTCGGATACTCAAAGTCTTCTTGCTTACCCAACAAATTCATTGGGTCAGGTGGATCATCTGCCAACACGGTCGGGCTCGCACTAATACCACAATTGCCAACGATCACCGTCGTTACACCTTGGCTGATCTTTGGCAAGCAGTCCGGGTAGCGAATCACATTGGTATCATCATGGGTATGGACATCAATAAACCCCGGAGCCAGAGCAAGGCCTGAACCATCGACGACACTGCGAGCCGTAGTGCTATCGAGCTGACCGACTTGTTCAATTCGATCCTGACGAATAGCCACATCGGCAATAAATGGCTTGGCGCCCGTACCGTCAAAGACTTCTACACTTTTGATAATGGTATCGAACAACTTTTCACTCTCTTCGTCCGTCGTTTTCATAACCTCCATATTAATAATTCACACACTAGAATCAGTGACAAAACACACAAACAATCTCAATTTGTTTGATAGTTTCTAACATTTAATTTATTCTTGACAACATCAAACATTAAATATCAATAACTTAAGTCATGTTAGAAGTGAGCTCCCCATGATAACGGATAATCAAAAGTGTGATAAAAACTATCAAAAACAAGAAATGGTAACGCCAGGTTACGGCGAAAAAGCCCAGCCCGTCGCCTGCAATGACGACGGTTTACACAGTTTGGTCAACGAAGAGATCACTCTGCCTGCAGCAGTGATCAAAGCCTCTTCACTGCAAAATAATATCGATTGGATGAAAGACTTTGCATTGCAGCACGGAGTCAAGTTGTGCCCACATGGGAAAACCACCATGACACCGGATTTCTTCTCTCAGCAGCTCAACAATGGTGCTTGGGGCATTACCGTGGCGACACCGGCTCAAGCAGAAATCGCCGTTGCAGCGGGCGCAAAGAATGTCATCATGGCTAATCAATTGGTGGGTAAAGCCAACATGGCCGTGATCGGTAGCTTGCTACAAAACAACGATGTCAACTTCTACTGCTGTGTGGACTCCACGCGCAATGTGCTGGCACTAGAAGCCTTCTTTTCAGAGCATGAGCAACAACTCAATGTGCTGATTGAATTTGGCGTAGAAGGAGGCCGATGTGGCTGTCGCAGTCAGCAGCAAGTTGCCGAGCTCGCTCAGTTGATTCACCAACAGTCACATCTTTCCCTGCGTGGTATTGAAGTCTATGAAGGCGTGATTCACGGAGACAATGCCGAGCAGGACATTCGAGATTTTCTAGGCCAGACTCTTCATCTCACCAAACAGTTGCAGCAAGACCTTCTGATCGATGGTAAACCTCTGGTCACTGGCGCAGGCTCCGCTTGGTATGACGTGGTATCCGAGTGCTTTTCCCACCTTAAGGAGTTTGATGCCATAATTCGCCCGGGGTGCTACGTCATCCACGACACCGGTATCTACCTCGATGCTCAAAACAAAGTCATGCAACGCGCCCAAACCAATCAGGGCATGGCCTGCGAGCTGGGCGGAGATCTTGAATCTGCGCTTGAAGTGTGGGCGTACGTCATTTCCCGACCTGAGCCGACCAAACTAGTGGCAGGCATTGGCAAACGGGATGTCGCTTTTGACGCTGGCTTGCCGATTCCTGAACGTGCCTATCGCGATGGGCAAGCAATTTCGGTTTCAGGCGCGGTAACAACCGCAGTTATGGATCAGCATGCCTTTATCGAAGTCGACGCCAGCAGTGAACTGGACGTGGGTGACGTGATTGCCTTTTCTACTTCTCACCCATGCCTGACGTTCGACAAGTGGCGTGCTATTGCGGTGTGTGATGATGAGTTCAACGTGACACATTGGGTCAACACACGCTTTTAACCCTATTTCAGGTATACTGTGGCACAAATCAAATGGCGGCCAACTGACTCGCCGCCATCATTGGACAGGAAGACGTTTTGAGCTTAGAAGTCGATATTATTTCTCGAATTACAGAACGATTTAGCGCCCTTCGTGACGCTGAAAAAAAAGTCGCCAAACTGATCATGGATGATATCCAGAGCGCAGCCAATGCCAGCATTACAGAATTGGCAGAAAATGCACAAGTCAGTGAAGCGACCATCACCCGCTTTGCCAAAGCAGTGGGCTGCAAAAATGTTCGTGATATGAAGATCAAGCTGGCTCAGACTCTGACCGTCGGACAACGCTTTATTCTTGAGCCGCCGGATCAAAGTGGTTATCAAGGTATTTACGAGTCGATCAAGCAATCACTGGACGTCAACCGCAACCTAATCAATGAGCAGGATATCGACACTGCGGTCGGCTGGCTGCACAACGCACGCCAAGTGATCACCATTGGTATGGGCGGTGGATCTACAATTGCGTCGCAGGAGATGCAGCACAGGCTGTTTCGGTTAGGCTACCCTGTAGTTGCTTACAATGACGGCCTGCTATCACGTATGATTGCCGCCACCGCAGATAATAACGATGTGTTGGTGATGCTCTCAGCAACAGGCTACACGCCAACCATCATTGAAACGGCAGAACTGGCCAAAGAATATGGCGTCAAAGTCATTGCGATTACACCCGCTGACTCGCCACTGTCCGAGATTGCCGATCTGACGCTCCCTATCGAGCACAAAGAAACTGACTTTATCTACAAACCTTCAGCATCACGCTACGCCATGCTGGCACTGGTTGATGTGATTTCTATGGCTTTGGCTGTCAATCATAAACGCCGCTCACGAGACAAACTGCGCCGCCTAAAACTGGCGCTTGATTCTTACCGTGGCGGCCTTGATAGACAACCTCTCGGCGACTAAAACAAAAAAACCTCAGCAAATGCTGAGGTTTTTTGTTCGCTAAACGTTATTTAATCCCATACTTCGCCAGAATCTTATCAAACGTACCGTTAGACTTAATTTCCGCCAACCCCTTATTGAAAGCATCTATGTACTCCGCATTGTTTGGGTTAGCCAAACCTGATGTAACATGCAGCGGATTCACAGAAAGGGCGTTACTGGTAAACTCAAAATCATCGAGATTCATGCCTGCACCTGACAAGGTCGACTTCGCGACGAGTTCATCTTCCAACGTCAGATCGATTCGTTTCGCCATCAATTTTTTAGCATTCGCCACTAAATCATTCGCTTCTGGCTTTTTAAAGTTAGAAGCGCCAAGAAAATCATCGCCATAGCCGTAGTTACGAATGATACCAACAGTTTTGCCAGATAAACTGTCCATTCCGTTGTACTCGAATCCGTCACCTTTTCGCTTAATGAATTTCAGTGAGTTCTCTAGATAAGGCTCGCTGTAATTCAGATAAGACGTTCTTTCGTTCGTGAACCATGTGGCAACTAACACATCGACACGGCCACCTTTCACTTCATTCAATGCGCGCGTCCAAGGCATGATCTTAAAGTCCACGTCATGACCTTGAGATTTGAAAGCTTCAGTAATAATTTCAACTGACACCCCGGGATTGGCGCTATCTTTTTGCACAAAAGGTGCCCAAGGGTCCTGTGCAGCCGTAATCGTGGCAGTATAACCAGTGATTGAAAATAGGGCCGTGAAAGCCAGTAGTACGAAATTTCTCATAACATATCCTCTATGAATTACCTAAGTGCGGAATTTCGCCATATGACTGGCGATACTCTGGCTTAAGCCCAGCACTTCTTGTGTCCTTTGTGCATTTTGTGTCGCACCTGAAGACACTTCGTTGGTTGCTTCCGATGCTTCTACTATCGCTTGACTGATTTCCTCAACTGCCATCCTTTGCTCATCCGTTGCCTGAGAAATTTGGCCACTGCGGTCTGAAATAATGGTGATTAAGGACTGCACCTCTCCAACTGAAGCTTGAGATTCACTGACGCGCGATGCCGTCGCCTCTAACAGGGTCGCAATACGGGTAAGTTCATCTTCAACGGATTTGGTTGCTACTCCGAGCGCGGTAATATTTTTCTGAATCTGCTCTGTCGACTCGCTGGTCTTCACAGCAAGGTTACGCACTTCATCGGCCACGACTGCGAAGCCTCTACCTTGCTCACCTGCTCGAGCAGCCTCAATAGCGGCATTGAGCGCCAGTAGGTTGGTTTGCTCTGAAATATCATTAATCACGTTCAGTACAGTGGTGATTTTCTCGCCTTCTTCAATCAATATGTGCATCTCTGCATTCACGTGGTTCATCTCTTCACGCATATTGATGATATCGTTCGCAGAACTTTCAATGGCATCATTAACGCTCGATGCCAGACCTGTGGCGGTTTGAGCCTGATCAGCCGTTTCTGAGGCAGTATCAGCCACCGTTGATACCGATTGATTCAGCTCGGTAGCGGCAGCTGCCACTGTGGTGAGCTGCTGCTTTTGGGATTCTAGTTTCTCAGCATTGGTTCGCGCTGTTGCGCCATTCGCCTGTGCTTTCTCACCCAAAGCTTCAGAGGATTGATTTACGTCCTGAACAATGACTCTCAACGACTCGGTAAAGCTATTGATGCCGTTAGTGATTTCGTCGAACTCTCGATATTTCGCCGGAGCAAGTTTGTTGGTTAAATCACCATCTCCTGAAGCTAAATCTTTTATAACATCAGTCAGTTCAGAAATCGGCCTTAGTACAGTCATCGACAACACAACGATAATGACGATAGAAATGATGATGTCGAGAACGATTAACTCAATGATATTCGTCCGCAATGAGTCTGCCAGCTTGGCATCCATCGCATGAGTATCAAAATAAACGACTACTTTACCGACCTTGTTTTCTTCACCATAATCGACAAACGTCAGCTCTGTAGTCATGCTGTTTTCAGCTAGATAGGCGTCTTTGTTTGTCACATCAACCAGTTGTTTCTCGTCCCCTTCCCCAGTCTGAGTCAAAAACAATAATTCACTTTCCTGCGCGTCAATTAACTGAATCGCGGATATTTCAGCGAGATCGAGTTCAGCAGCCATAGCAACCTTGGCTGTGTCTAAATCAAAATCCCAAACGGCTTTGGGCAAACTGATCGACATCCTCTGGCTGGTATTTTGCACGTTAACCAACAGCTCTTGATGTAAATTATCTTTAAAATTCTGATATTTAATAAATGCTGAGACCAGTAATACCAGCGTCAATGCCACGATTACTTGGGCCAAAAATACTACCTTTAATCTTTTCAAAACTTGCCCCTTCTGATTTTCGGCAGTTATCTAAAAAAGTAGTAAGTGATTAATCAATTATCAAATTGAAATAAAAATGAGACAAACATCACACCAAAGTGAGTTTATGGCACTCCACCTTATAAAAAGTGTGGAATTAGGAAGGAAGCGATTAGAAGTCTGATTATGCCTAGACTTACACGTCAATTGTGGAGTTCATATGATCGGTAACTTATGGGTAGACACTGACTTCAATCAGGTTACTATCCGGGTCGAGAAAGTAGACCGAGCTAATAGCTCCAGTCGCGCCCGATTTTTCGACTGGTCCCTCAACAATCCTAATATTTTGCTGCTGTAAGTGAGTAATCACATCTTCCAGTGACCAGTGTGTGATTAAGCACAGATCACCTGAGCCGACCTGAGCATGATTACGGGGTTCCTGACCTAAGAGCTGAAGATTGATTTTCTGATTACCGAACCTCAATGCTTTACGACCACCAGCAAAAGTTACCTCTTCCATTTTTAATACACGGCGATAAAACTCAACCGAAGCTTTAATATCCGAAACGGTAAGAACAATGTGATCAATATGGCTAATCATGAAACCCTCCTTATCTAGTTGTACCCTAACTCAATACAATGGCTGTGCTATACCAATGAACGGTATACACAAACCTCACGTTTTTCACCGTGTACCTCAACCGTCCGGTCTTCCTGATACTTAATCCCCAGTTTTTCAATTACTGACTTTGAACGCTGGTTGTGCACCAAATGCTGAACTTCAATCTCGACCAGATTCAGGTGCTGTTTGGCATACTCAATTAAGGCTTGGGATGCTTCAAACGCGATGCCTTTCCCCCAATAGGGTGTCCCTAACCAATAACCAAGAATGCCAACACCTTCTTTCAGTGTTGGAAGGCTGACGGCGCCAATGATGTCGTCACAACCTTTAATTGTGATGGCAAAAACAACCGCCGTTTTCTCGCTAAAATGATGAATATGTGTCTTGATCCACTCCACGGCCATATTCGATTCGTACGGGTGAGGTATATTCGCCGTCATCTCCGCGATAACCTTTTCTCCCGCTAAATGGGCCACTCTCTCGCTGTCTGATAAACGAAAGGGTCTTAGGACTAATCTGTTTGTTTCTATATTGGGTTGCATTGCATGCCTTGGTTTACAGTGTAAAAATGACAAGCTTTAAAATATCAATAGCAAAGCTCTACCTGAGTATTGATCGTCATAGTGAGTTCAGAAACAGACTCATCATCAACTCGATAATAATCTGTCATTTCCCCAACAATTCGAAATCCATGTTTGAGATAAAGATTTTTAGCGGCAAGATTGACTGATAACACATTTAAGTCGAGCCAGACGATCTGCTCATTGCGTTGACAAAACTCGATCACGGTTTGGATTAGCCGACTGCCTAATCCCATTTTCCGGCACTCCCGCTCTACGCCCATCCCTAGCCAAACGCGATGAGAGCAATAATCTTCCATATGATGTCGAAGGTCAATGTGGCCACAAATCTTACCCTGTACGTCTTTCGCTAACCAGAGTTGTCTCCATGCAACGTCAGAAAACTCAACGCTCACCCCGTCTATAAACTTTTGCTGTGTTTGAGTCGGAATGGCCCTGTTTGTACGTGATAGTGGCTGAAAAAGTGGTGTGCCATCGACACCATTTTCCGCAAGTTGATTTTCAAGGTAAACAAAAAACTGAGGTAAATCACTCTGCTCAGCTTGAACAATAGATATCTGCATCTGAGTATTCTTCAAAAGTAAATCGATTACAGCTTCAGTTTGAAGCCCTCATGGCTGGGTAGAAAGCCCAGTTTTTCGTAAAAACGCAGCGCATCGGGTCTCTGTTTATCGCTAGTCAGTTGCACCATAGAGCAACCTCTTTGCTTCGCAAGTTCGATGGCATGCTGAAACAAACACTCACCTAGTCCCTGACCGCGAAAGTTTTCATCCACTCGTACCCCTTCAATCAAGCAACGCCAGCTTCCCTGATGCGTTAAGTACGGAATGTATGTCAGTTGTAGCATTCCAACCACCCGTTGCTCAAACACGGCAACGATCAGTTCATTGTTTGGGTCTCGGTTAATCTCAGCGAAAGCCGTCTGGTATTTATCGAATTGCGTCTTATCTTCACGCTGCTGACCTAATGGATCGTTGGCCAGCATACCAACGAGAGCGCCTAAATCATCCTCAGTCGCCGATCTGAATATCAACTCCATGTGTTTCCTTATTTTTCTATTTCTTCAAGCAATTGTGTCGCAATGCGTTCTATCTTCTCCAACGAGTGGTCACTCTTGTCTAACAAGAGCAAATCCGCCAATTCTGGATTCTCCCATTGTTTACCTTTAATAAAACAGCGCTCCGACAGCTTATCTAGCTTAAGGTCTTTCAACTCGAAGCTCAGCTCTGTCCAGAGCAATGACAGCTCTCCTTCAGTATCAATATCTCGAATAGGGTTCTGCTTTTGTTTTCTGATGTAAATGGCAGTTTTTCGACTCGCAACCACCACCTTACGCAGCGCAGCGGTTGACTCCAGCTTTCGGGATTGCTTCGCACGCTTCAGGTTAGATACCCAGGTTCCGGCATGCTTCACTAACTCCCAAAGCGACACACTGGTGACCAGTTCGATCAAATCATCTTCCTCTCAACATGGATTAACTGACACGCTCAAGTTAAGCGACATTATCAGACACTATGCAACAACACGAGTTTGTCGAATTAAAAACGTGCCTCAGGTAGGAAGTCTTAACGATAAAAATGGGCACACTAAGGTGCCCGACAGGAGCAGTACGTTCTTGGGGGAAGAACTGAACTAATTATTTGCGAGGAGTGAGCATGCCTTGTGTGACAATAAAGTCGATGATGGTATTCAGACCATGGCTCTCTTTGAGGTTAGTGAATACATAAGGCTTGGTTGGGCGCATGCGTTGCGTATCTTGCTCCATCACTTCCAATGAAGCACCGACATAAGGTGCGAGGTCGATTTTATTGATCACCAATAAATCTGAACGCGTAATACCCGGGCCGCCTTTTCGTGGAATTTTCTCGCCTTCGGCGACATCAATCACGTAGATAGTTAAGTCCGCCAATTCAGGGCTAAACGTCGCGCTGAGGTTATCACCACCACTTTCGACAAACACGACATCCAGATTCTTATGTCGCTTTGCAAGCTCTTCAACCGCAGCTAGGTTCATGGAAGCATCTTCCCTAATTGCCGTGTGCGGGCAGCCTCCGGTTTCAACACCAATAATTCGATCCGGTTCGAGTGCTTCCGCGCGGGTGAGAATCTTAGCGTCTTCCTGTGTGTAGATATCGTTGGTAACCACAGCGATATTAAGCTTGTCGCGAATCGCTTTACATAGCACTTCCAATAGCGCCGTTTTACCCGACCCCACTGGGCCGCCGATACCCACTCGCAGTGGTTGTTTGTAACTTTCCATATTAAAACCTCTGATTAAATTCCGTTATGAGCGAAACAGCCGCGTGTATTGCGTTTCGTGAAGGCTGCTTGCGATAGATACCGAAGGTGTAAAGCTGCCTATCATCCAGTCTTCCGTCTGCTCGGCTTGCAACAGCGCTTGAGGAAACAACTCACTCAGGTGAATCAAAACGCGCTGTCCGTCAGTTTGCCCTAAAGGCACCAGTTTCACGCCTGCCATGACCAAGTTTTCAGCCCAGCTCCACAGGTAGCCTTGCTTCAAAGCCAGCGGATCAATGTTCCAGTGCTGCGCGGCAATACACAGCCCTAATAGCTGATTCATTTCCAACTCTTCATCGATAAAGCAGGCATGCTCAATGTCCAATTGCTTGAGCAGCGTTTTCAGTGCCAAACCTCGCTGACGCTCTTCAGCTCTTAGCTCACGGGTTTCCCGACTGGAATAAAGTAGCTCGCTGCAATGACGTATTTTCTCCATGTCATCGTCTCGAAGCGCCTGCATATACTGCTCGATTAAGGGCAGCTCCAATGTCGCCACGCTATTAAGCAACATGTTCGCTAGCCAATCCTCCATCGCATGCCGTCCGTCGACCCACCCCGCTTCTACGACCCATTCCAGACCTTGCGAGTAGGTAAAGCCGCCAATAGGTAAGGAAGGGCTGATGAGCTGAAAAAGTCGGTATAGCGCTAAATCGGATTGCGTTTTCGTTGGCTCCATATTATTCAATTAGATCAAAACCAATGCACTGACACCAGCAACCCCTGCCGCTAACCAAGGGCTGAACATTGCTCGGCCAAGCTGCATGCCTAAAAGAATCAATGCACTTGCGCTGGCCACCATGCCGGCAGCAAACGCAGACACCGCACCTTGCGCTTCCACACCATGGGCGTAGCCGTGGAAAAAAATCAGCCCAATACATAAGGTGACAGCCAATCGCATCACATTCTCAGAAGCGTGAAAGGCTTGCCAGATAGCGCCACTGACCACAAACAGAGAAGCGCCAATAGCAAGCTCCATGGCAGAAAATCCGCCCATCACCTGCCCTGTTGTCAGCCCCACAACCAAAGACATTAACGCGGCCGCTACGAGGCCGATTTGGCGCTTAACCGACGTGCGAAGACAAGCAATCAAAATACCAAACGCAACGAGCATAGTAAGGTGATCAAAGCCTGTGACGGGATGCGTCAAGCCTGAAGAAAAAGAATGACTATCGTGCCCCGGATGAGCCAGAACAGGTGTTGAAATCAGAAGCAGCGGCAGCACTGACGTAAGTGTTTTTTTCATAATAACTTCCTTGTCGTTTTTGTAGTAAGTAATTCGTTTTATTGGCAGTTAATGGTGGTGATGGTGCCCACCAGAACGGCCACCATAAGCACCACTTTCTGGCTCAAACGGAGCTTCTTCCGTCGTGACATTTGCGCCAAGCCCTTCCACCATCTCATCCAGAACATGATCATGTTGATAGCGCACCCAGCCAAACTCGACTTGCAGTGGTACATGGCGATTACCAAGGTGATAAGCGACACGAGTCAGCAGGTGCAGATCACTGCAGTACACCGTCGATACCTTCTCAGGCGCGGCTTTGACTTCAACCACCATGCCGCACTGACTTTTTAGCTGCTCACCACCACGTAAAATATGCCCGCGAGGCAGAAACAGCCCCGCTTCCCGACCATCATCCAGCTCGACCTTAAGACGGCTTTTAATTCGACTGTCAATCGGCAGGCTGAGAAATGCGTTGGGTTGTATTGTGATTTCAGTATTGATTTCGGTTAGCTCAATCATCTCGCTCCCTCATTGATGGTGTTAAAACAAAAAATATCGTTGTGCCATAGGTAGCACGTCGGCAGGCTCACAAACCAACAGCTCACCATCAGCACGAACCTGATAAGTTTGGGAATCGACTTCGATCTTTGGCTGCCAGTCATTGAGCTTCATGTCGGCTTTGCTGATATCGCGGCAATGGCTGACGACACCAATCTGACTGCCAAGCCCAAGCTGCTGAGCAACACCGTCACGCTGTGCCTCCTGAGAAACAAACAGCATGGATGTGTTCTGGCTCGCTTTGCCGTAACTGCCAAACATACTGCGATAGTGAACCGGTTGAGGGGTTGGGATCGACGCATTCGGGTCCCCCATTGGCGCCATGGCAATCATGCCACCTTTGAGAATCACGCTAGGTTTGACACCAAAGAAAGCGGGCTTCCACAAAACTAAATCCGCTAGCTTACCCACTTCGATCGAACCAATTTCATGGGCCATACCGTGAGTAATCGCCGGATTTATTGTGTATTTAGCGATATAGCGGCGAAGACGGAAATTATCACTGTAAGACGAGTCCTCAGCCAGACTGCCACGCTGGACTTTCATCTTGTGCGCCGTTTGCCATGTACGGGTGATCACTTCACCAACTCGGCCCATTGCTTGTGAGTCCGACGCAATCATAGAGAAAGCACCAAGATCATGAAGTATGTCTTCAGCGGCGATGGTCTCGCGGCGAATGCGAGATTCCGCAAACGCGACATCTTCGGCAATCGAAGGAGATAGGTGATGACACACCATCAGCATATCGAGGTGTTCATCCACGGTATTAACCGTGTAAGGGCGTGTCGGGTTGGTTGATGATGGCAAGACATTCGACTCACCCGCAGCGCGGATAATGTCAGGTGCATGGCCACCACCGGCACCTTCGGTGTGATAGGTATGGATAACACGATCACCAATCGCACCCAGCGTCGACTCCACAAAACCAGACTCGTTAAGCGTATCGGTATGAATCGCAACCTGCACGTCCATTTCATCGGCGACCGTCAGACAAGTATCAATTGATGCGGGTGTTGTACCCCAATCTTCATGCAGTTTAAGCCCCACTGCACCTGCCGCGACTTGTTCTCGCAGGGCTTCTGGTTGGCTGGCATTCCCTTTGCCGAGCAAGCCAAAGTTCATCGGAAACTCGTCAAGAGACTCAAGCATACGATGCATGTTCCACGGCCCCGGAGTACAGGTCGTCGCATTGGTTCCGGTATTGGGGCCAGTGCCGCCACCGATCATGGTTGTCACACCAGACGCGAGCGCTTCTTCTATCTGTTGCGGGCAGATGAAATGGATGTGAGAGTCGATACCGCCTGCGGTCAAAATCGAGCCCTCTCCTGCCAGCACTTCCGTCCCGGGACCAATCACAATGGTCACTTCTGGCTGAACATCTGGGTTGCCCGCTTTGCCTATCGCTTGAATTCGACCGTTTTTAATCGCGACATCCGCTTTCACAATCCCCCAATAATCAAGAATGACAGCATTGGTGATCACTAAATCGGGTGTTTCAGCGCTGGGTCTCTGACTCTGGCCCATGCCATCGCGAATCACTTTACCACCACCGAATTTGACCTCATCGCCGTATACGGTGAAATCCTTTTCTACTTCAAGCCATAACTCAGTGTCCGCGAGACGCATGCGGTCGCCCACTGTTGGCCCAAACATTTCGGCATACGCCTGTCGGGAAATGCTTGCCATTACCTATCCTTGTGTTTGCTTTTTCGTTGTTCAGGCGATCACTAATCCAATTTGCCCATAACTTTGCCCTGAAAGCCGTATACGTGCTGGCTGCCTGCGTATTCGACGAGTTCGACGCTGCGAGATTGCCCAGGTTCAAAACGCGTCGCAGTGCCTGCTGGGATATTGAGTCGATAGCCACGACAAGGCGTTCGATCGAACACCAAGGCATCATTGACTTCATAGAAATGATAGTGGGAGCCGATCTGCACCGGACGGTCGCCAATGTTCTCAACGCTCACCTGAATGGTTTTACGTCCGACATTGAGCTCAATTTCGCCAGCTGCGGTTTCAATCTGACCGGGCACAAAGCCGGATAAATGAGTGGTTGTTCCTGCCATATATCCCCCTTAGACAATCGGCTCGTGGACCGTGACCAGCTTAGTTCCGTCAGGGAATGTCGCTTCTACCTGCACATCCGGAATCATTGAGGCCACTCCTTCCATTACGTCTTCTACCGTAAGTAGGGTGCGACCAAAATCCATCAGTTCAGACACGCTTTTGCCTTCACGAGCACCTTCGAGAATGGCACTGCTGATGTAGGCAACAGATTCGGGGTAATTAAGTTTGAGACCTTTTTCTTTGCGACTTTGCGCCAGCATGCCAGCGCAAAATATCAGTAACTTATCTTTTTCTCGAGGTGATAATTCCATGTTTGTCCTTATGTCGCCCAAATCCTCGGTGGATGTGGGAGAGTGCCTGTCCATTGCTGACGTGCCTGCTGCCACACGAGCTGAAAAATGTTGAGGATCACTTCACTCCAGTGACCCAATGCTCGAATCACCACCAGCTCTTCTAACTGTGTCGCAGCGATGATGACTTTGTCTGTGCCCACTTGGCTTTGTATGTTAGAGAGCAAGCTCTGTACCAAATGGAAAAAATCGTCATCCTGTGAGGAAATGTAAAGCGTTCCCGACATAGGAAATCCGAGAAGGCCTTTTTGTTTCATATACTTATCACCACCTCGAATATTTAACCCCTCGGTCAGAATTTTTTTGCCTTGGCGATAAATCTCTGTTTTTCCGACCAAATGCCCTGAGGAAAATCCCTCATTTAGTGCAGGACGTCCAAAACAGTGCATCTCCCAGCCCACAAATTGTGCATCCTTTTCTAAGTGAATCTGAGTGTCTAAACGCGCGTGCGCATCGGGGAAAAAAATGTTCTCCTGTGGCAGCCATTCGAGTAATCCACCACTTTCGACAGTCAGGACTTGTTGCTGGTGCGCGTAGCGCTGTTCGGAGCGGTAAAACTTCGTTGCCCCCGGCGTTGTCACTAAAGCGTGTGCCCCTTGCGCAACTTGTGTGTCAATGCGTAACGTGTCACCACCCACGACGCCACCGGGAGGATGCAATAGATAGGTGTGGCAAGCCTTACCTTCAGGGTAAAGCGGACGCTGAATCGCCAAAGGCCCTTGTTGCTGGCGTTCGCGAATCACGGTTTTGTCACCACGATCCGTAAACAGCAGTTTGAGTTTCGCTTTCCAGCCAGATTCAGTATCAGATTGAATCAGCTTATCCAGTCGCTGATTGTTGTTTTCGATGGCGAACGCCACCGCAGGATCACACATCATACTGTCAGATACTCCTTTATCAGTGTGTCATTCAGTTGGCCCATTTCACCCTGAGCAACATTCCGTCCTCGGTCGAGAATGCAGAATTGGTCACCCACTTTGCGTGCAAAAGGCAGCTTCTGCTCAACCAGCAACACCGTCAGGCCGAGCTTTTCGTTAAGCATGCGTATAATGTCACCAATTTCCTGCACAATATTGGGCTGTATCCCTTCCGTCGGCTCATCGAGGATCAAAAGTCGCGGGTTGATTACCAAAGCACGACCAATCGCAAGCTGCTGTTGCTGGCCTCCTGATAAGTCACCACCTCGTCGATGACGCATCTCCTTAAGAACCGGAAACAACTCATAAATAAACTCAGGAATCTGCCTGTCGCCCTTATCTCTGATAGGTAAACCAACCTGAAGATTCTCCTCAACCGTCAGCATAGGGAATATTTGCCTGCCCTGAGGGACATAGCCGATTCCAAGTCTTGAACGCATTTCCGCATCCACATTGAGTAATGAATTACCTTCCAGAGTGATATCGCCACTCTTGCTCGCCACCAAGCCCATGATGCACTGCAATAGTGTTGTTTTTCCGACCCCATTTCGGCCCATCAACACGGTGCATTTTCCCTCAGGGATGGTCATATTCAGATCCCATAGCGTGTGACTCTCGCCATAGAACTGATTCAGTCCAGATATCGTCAGCATTCTATTCCCCTAAATAAACCTGTTTCACTTGTTGATGTGCCTGTACTTCATCCATGGTTCCTTCAGCCAGCACATGTCCCTGGTGGAGCACAGTGACATGGCTGGCGATGGAACGGACAAAGTCCATATCGTGCTCGACCACAACGACGGAATGCTTACCTGCCAGAGAGTTAAGCAGTTCAGATGTGCGATCCATTTCTTGATGCGTCATACCAGCGACAGGTTCATCAATCAGCAGCAACTTAGGGTTTTGCATAAGCAGCATACCGATTTCCAGCCACTGCTTTTGCCCATGAGAAAGGTTTCCAGCCAGCGATTTCGCACAGTCTTGAAGGTGGATAAGGCTCAGTACCGACTCGATCTGATCCCTTTGCTCACCAGTCAGGTTGGCGGTGTAGGTCCCCCAGACTGAGCGCACACCGGACATCGCCAGCTCAAGATTTTGCCAGACGTTGAGGCACTCTATGACGGTCGGCTTTTGGAATTTACGACCAATCCCAGCGTTGGCAATTTGTGCTTCGTTCATCTTTAACAAATTGATGTTCGCTCCCAGCCAGACAGAGCCTGAGTCGGGTTTGGTTTTACCAGTGATAATGTCCATCATGGTGGTCTTGCCTGCCCCGTTTGGGCCGATAATGCAGCGTAATTCACCTTCACGAATGTACAAATTCAGATCATTGATTGCCTGAAAACCATCAAAGCTTTTATTGACGCCTTCGACGTAGAGCAAGATGTTGTGGCGAGTATCAATCAAGGGGTGATTGTCGGGCTTTAGAAAAGGAAAAACTTGATCGCGGCGAGTCAGAGTACGCATTGATTCACTGATCTGCCCCGGTTGAGTATACGCATTCATACCAGCGCCTCCTTGTCAGTCTGCTGACTGGCCTTTTTGTTGGACCATGTAAAGAAAGCGGATTTATCGCTGATAAAACCCATCAAGCCTTTCGGGAAATACATGGTTGAAAGCACAAACAAACCGCCCAGCGCGAATAACCAGACTTCGGGAAATTCAACCGTAAACCAGCTTTTGGCGTAGTTGATCAGCAGCGCCCCAACAATCGCACCAAACAATGTCGCTCGGCCTCCCAGCGCTACCCACACCACGACTTCGATAGAGTTGAGTGGCGCAAACTCACCGGGGTTAATAATACCGACCTGAGGAACGTATAAAGCCCCAGCAATACCAGCAATCACAGCTGAAAGGACAAACACCCACAGCTTGATGCCATCAACGTCGTAGCCCATAAATCGGGTGCGAGACTCTGTATCACGGATCGCCAGTGCAACACGGCCGAGGCGACTGGCGACAATCGAACGGCACAGCAGGTAGCTGAAAATCAGCGCTATACCTGTTGCAATAAACAACGCGATGCGGGTTGAGTCCTGTTGCAAACTAAAGCCAAGGATATCTTTAAAGTCCGTTAGGCCATTGTTGCCGCCAAAGCCCATTTCATTGCGGAAGAAAGCCAGCATCAGAGCGTAAGTCAGTGCCTGAGTGATGATCGACAAATACACACCAGACACCCGTGAACGAAACGCCAGATAACCAAACACATAAGCCAGCACGCCCGGAACCAACACCACCATCAGGCTGGCAAACCAGAATTGATCAAAGCCATACCAGAACCATGGCAACTCCTGCCAGTTAAGGAACACCATGAAATCCGGTAGTTCAGGATTGGCGTACACGCCGCGATCGCCAATCTGACGCATCAGATACATACCCATCGCATAGCCACCCAGCGCAAAGAAAGCGCCGTGGCCTAAGCTGAGGATCCCGAGATAGCCCCACACTAAATCTACCGCCAATGCCAACATGGCGTAGCTGAGATACTTACCTAGCAGTGAAATGGCAAAGGTTTCCACATGCAGAGGGTGCCCTGCTGGAAGCAGAACATTCGCCAGTGGTATCAACACTACCGCAGCCAGAATCGCCAGCAGCGTCAGTTGCCCGCCTTTGTCTCCAGCCAGAGAAGAGAGAAGAAATGATCGTGACAGACCATTTTTAAGTACTTGATTCATAGTCTGGTTACCCCTCTGCTGCTCGACCGCGCTGCGGGAATAATCCGCGAGGGCGCTTTTGAATGAATAAGATGATGAACACCAGCACCAGAATTTTCGCCAGTACCGCACCCGCCCATGGTTCTAAGAGTTTGTTGAACAGGCCAAGGCTTAAGCCAGCAACCAGCGTGCCCCATAAGTTACCGACACCGCCAAACACCACCACCATAAATGAGTCGATGATGTATGCTTGCCCCATATTCGGACCGACGTTGGTCAACTGTGAAAGTGCGACACCTGCGATGCCTGCCACACCAGAGCCTAAACCAAAGGTCATGGCGTCAACGCGCTCCGAGCGAATGCCCATTGCTCTCGCCATCGAACGGTTCTGCGATACTGCACGCACTTGTAAACCTAGTGGCGTCTTCTTCAACACCATGACCAAGCCAATAAACACCATGGCGCAGAATAGAATGATGTAGAGGCGATTAAATGTCAGAGACAGCATTGGGTTGATTTCCAGCGCACCAGACATCCATTCTGGCGTACTAACAGAGCGGTTAAGTGGAGAAAACACCGAGCGAACCGCTTGCTGCAGAATCAAACTGATACCAAAAGTAGCTAACAAGGTTTCAAGCGGTCGGCCATAGAGGTGACGTATCACCGAACGTTCAATGACAATACCGACTAACCCCGAGACCAGAAACGCCATTGGAATAGATAGAATCAGCGCTAGCCCAGTTTGTTGAGGCAATAACTGCTGCATAACGTAAGTGGTGTATGCGCCAAGCATGATCAGCTCACCATGAGCCATGTTGATCACCCCCATCACACCGAAAGTGATCGCCAGACCAATCCCAGCTAAAACCAGCACAGAGCCAAGACTCAAACCGAAAAACAAGGTTTCTACGCCTGAGTAAAAGCGCTGACTTTGCTGATAGTCGTCTAGTGCTCTTTGCGCAGCAGCAATCACAGCCTGATCCTGTTCACGGCTTAACACCTTGTTAAGCGTTTTTAGCACTATGGGTTGCTGGTAATCCGCCAGAATCTCAATCGCTGCGATGCGTGCCTTGGTATCCGCATTCAAAGCGCTATCCACCGCCAACGCCAGATGCAAAGCTGCAATCACTGATTCATCGCTTTCAGCCTTAAGTTGCAGCTTAAGCAGTGCGACCGTGTCCTGACTCATCTTCGCCATTAAGGCATTCACGGCACTAACGCGTACCGAGGGCTCTGGGTGGTTCAAGTCGAGCGAAGCTATTTCAAGGCGCAATATTCCGCGCAATTTATTGTTCACTCTCACTTTTTTAAACTGACGTTTATTTTCAATCACATAAGTTTCATTACTCCAGACATTCATTGCCTCAGAGCCAGCAGCCGGAGACGATGTGATATACAGTGCCTGCTCGCGGGGTTCACCCGGCGCCTTAAGATGGTAGAGCTGACCATTGAGCCAGGCAGAAAGAATAGGGTGAGCGATATCGGCAGGCTGAGTGCGCACCAGCCAATAGATGGCCTGCTGTTTTTTGGCGGTGCTTTTACCAGTCAGAATCTTTGAAAATTCCGATGGGTTTATTGCTGGCCCGTTATACGCGAAAGCAGTCTGAGATATAAAGGGTAGCCACACCAAGGCTAAACAGACCACCAGCTTTTTAAGCACCCGAACTAAGCTTGTCATGAATTGTATCCTTACAAGACATATGGCAGAAAAGAAAAAGCAGCGCCGTAGAGGTTGCCCTCCTTGGCGCCGAAGGGAGACATCTAATTTGTGCTACCTGCACATTTATTGGTTTCAACATTAAATGCGCCGCAAGAAAACGGCTTAGACCAGCTGGAATAAAGCTTGGCGGATTCCGGTAAGTATTGTGACCATGCATCCCCTGCAACCAGCCCTGTAGTTTCCCACACCACGTCGAACTGACCGTCATCCTGAATTTCACCAATCAGGACGGGTTTGGTGATGTGATGGTTTGGTAGCATGGTTGAGTAGCCGCCAGATAAGTTAGGCACAGACACCCCAATTAAGGCATCCTGCACAGCTTCTGAGTCCGTGGTGCCAGCGTTCGTCACCGCTTGCGCCCACATATTAAAGCCAATGTAGTGCGCTTCCATAGGGTCGTTGGTCACACGTTTTTCGCTGGCGATAAACTTCTGCCAAGCTTCAACAAACTCAGCGTTGTTATCAGTATCGACACTCATGAAGTAGTTCCACGCCGCCAAGTGACCAACCAGTGGCGCTGTATCCATACCAGACAGCTCTTCTTCACCCACAGAGAAAGCCACCACAGGGATATCTTCAGATGAGACCCCTTGCGCCCCTAACTCTTTGTAGAAAGGTACGTTAGCGTCGCCATTGATGGTTGAAACAACGGCGGTTTTCTTACCTTCAGCACCGAACTTCTTAATATCCGAGACAATCGACTGCCAATCAGAATGACCAAATGGCGTGTAGTTGATCATGATGTCCTGTTCACTGACACCTTTACTCTTAAGGTAGGATTCCAAAATCTTGTTGGTAGTGCGAGGGTAAACGTAATCGGTACCCGCCAGCACCCAGCGCTCAACTTCCAGCTCTTCCATCAGATAATCCACTGCTGGAATCGCTTGTTGGTTTGGCGCAGCGCCAGTATAGAAAACGTTTTTCGAAGACTCTTCGCCTTCATACTGAACAGGGTAGAAAAGAATGCTGTTGAGTTCTTCAAAAACCGGCAGCATGGATTTGCGCGATACCGAGGTCCAGCCCCCAAACACAACGTCCACTTTCTCTTTTTCGATCAGCTCACGTGCTTTTTCAGCAAACAAAGGCCAGTTGGAAGCCGGATCGACCACCACAGCTTCAAGCTTCTTGCCTAGCAGACCGCCCTTTTTGTTTTGCTCCTCAACCAGCATCAAAACAGTGTCTTTCAAAGTGGTTTCGCTGATTGCCATGGTGCCAGAAAGGGAGTGCAGAACGCCGACTTTAATCGTCTCTTCCGCCTGAGCAGCCCCCGCCGCAATTGCCAGTGAAGTGCCTAATGCAGCAAGCTTAAGTTTGAACATCATGTTCATGTTGGATATCTCCTTATAATGAATGGTTATTCAACCTTTCGGTATCTGAGAAGAGAAATCCAAGAACAGTGCCAAGCTTAAAACCCACACTAAATAACAATTAATTTATTGATTTTTAAGTAATTAAAATTCAAACCCACCAAGTTAGGGCGGAGAGTAGAATGATATTTGCTGCATAGTAGTGCAATCACATAACTATTTTCACCATTATGGCGATATGGCTCGAAAAGTGTGTGGGGGGGGGATTGAGAAGAACTATGTGGGAGGGCTGAATCTATAACAAGCTTCTGCCCCATTGTGTTTTACGTTAAAGCTTTATTGTGCAGCAGTCACCTTAGTGTTTGAATTACATTCTGTTATGAAAAACACATTAAGTTGATTACCCCCCCTACATACGCAGCCGACGTAAATAAGCTTAAGTACTCAATGTAATATCGAGACCGATAACATCAGTCACCTCTTTCTTGTATGGAACATATCGGAATCGTTTTTTGCAGGAGCGTAAAACAACGTGCTAACTGGTAAAATGAACAATTCCAAGTTCTACAGCTTTACCAATGTTTACTTTGCCTTGGACTAAAGCTTGTAATGCAGCTTCACTCATAAGCATGACGGATGATGGCTTGGCTGAAACGGGTGAGACATGAATCTCAATATTTTGATCGGGGGATACCTTAGTCCATAAATGGCTGTCGATAAGATAAATATATGACACAGACCGAAGTTCAACTTGCTGCTTCTTTGCAATTAGTTTTAGCCACCAACTCGCGCGTCGTAATCCTTGCTTACCTTCAAGAGTTTCAACGCTTTCAAGATAGTTTTTCGCTAACGCATCTTGTGTTGCCATTGCAATATCGAGTGAACCTGGAAAGCTTTCGGTAAAGGGGTTATTGAACTGCCCATCATAGGAGCAAGCATGAGTCGCCATGCTTGCTCCTAATGTAAGGCTCAACAATACCATTGGGTATAATGCCTTCATATTACCTTCCTAGGGTGTCACAATATTGAACCAGAAATTGAAGGTATCAAGCATACCAACAAAATCTTTGAACACTTTCTTATCACCGTTGAGCTTAATATCCCCATTGGAAATAGCCTTCTCAAGAGTGGTTACACCAAGTTGTACGTCATCAAGCGTTGCTTTGGTTAAAGTGAGCGAAACATCTGGATCATCATTGAATTTCGTTGTGTGGTTAAGCACTGAGTTTTCGATATACAAGGTATATTTTTCACCAAGATCGGTGAAATTGATGTTAATGGTGTAGTCCTTGCCTGCCGCTTTTTCTGGAAGCAATCGAACCGCAAGATAGTCGAATAACATCTCCGGTGGCATATTTTTGATGATGTCAGGAGAGGCTGTATTGGTTCCACCTGCAGATGGAGTACCGTTTCTTAATTCATATGCACCTTGTAAGTAGACGGAACGCCAAGGGCCAGACTCAGCTTGATAGCCAAGTTGCTCATAAGTATCAGCCAGTAATGCTTTACCGTTTTTACTTTGAGGGTTTGCAAATACAACGTGTTTTAACACTTCCGCTACCCATCGATATTTTCCGTTATCGAAATCTTGTCTCGCTTTGTCGATGACGGTTCTTTCCCCACCCATATATTCAACATATTTTACCGCAGCATTCGTCGGTGGAAGGTTATTGAGGTCTGATGGATTACCGCTGTACCAACCCATGTAGCGTTGATAGACGGCGCGACTGTTGTGGCGCAGAGTTCCGTAGTAACCACGAGTACTCCAATTATTCTCAATTTCATTTGGGAATTGAATTATTTCAGAGATTTCAGAACCAATGTAACCTTGATTCATTAAGCGAACGGTTTGGTCGTGAGTATATTTGTACATATCGCGTTGAAGCTTGAAGTACTCGACAATTTCTTCTTGTCCCCACATAGGCCAGTGGTGACTTTGGAATTTAACTTCGACTTCGTCGCCCCACATTTCGATGGTTTCATTTAAGTAATGTGACCATTTCAAAGCATCGCGAACTTGTGCACCACGGAGGGTCAATATATTGTGCATGGTATTGGTACTATTTTCAGCCATCCACAGTGCTTTTTTCTCAGGGATCCAAGTATTTATCTCTGTTGGTGCTTCAGACCCTGGTGTGTATTGGAACACCATTTTAATACCATCAACAACGTGCTCTTCACCTGTTTTTTCGATAATCAGAGTTGGGCGAATTAGCGTCGCAAGGCCGGTTGAGGTTGTTTGACCTAAGCCCCCGTTGACACCACCTTCAGGATTACGTGGCAACAGCGCGCCATACATATAAATTGCGCGTCGACCCATTGCATTGCCAGCGATGACGTTTTCAGAAACTGCATGCTCCGTAAATCCGTGTGACGCGATAATCTGTACTTTGCCAGCTTCTACATCGGCTTCATCAACAATACCTCGAACACCGCCAAAGTGATCTATGTGGCTGTGGCTATAGATCACCGCAGTAACAGGGCGCTCACCAAGTTCTGCGTTGATAAATGCTAACGCCGCTTTAGCGGTTTCTTGAGAAATCAACGGATCAAAAACAATCCAACCATTTTCACCTTCAACAAAGGTAATATTGGTCAAGTCATAGCCGCGAACTTGGTAGATACCGTCAGTAACTTTAAATAGGCCGTTTATAACGTTTAGCTGAGCATTACGCCATAAACTAGGGTTAACACTATCCGGGGCTTTGGCATCTAGTGTAATGAACTTTTTATACTCTTCTAAATCCCAGACAACGTCCCCATTTTCATTAGTAATGGTGACAACATCTTGCTTGGCGATGAAGCCCTTTTGAGCACGTTCAAAATCTTTGGTGTCTTTAAATGGCAGGGTTTTATAGAGTGCTTGATTAGTATCAATAGTGGCTTGAGTTGCAGGTTTCGACTCTGCTGCGACAACTCCTGTAGACATGACCAACACTAGCAACGAGTTCGTTATATTTCTCATAGAGTGTTCCTTCACTATATGCATGGTTATATTAAATCAGCCTATTAGTAGGTAAATATTTATTGCTAATAGGATTAGTTTTTAATATGCATCAAAATGCATTTAACATAGTGACCATACATTAGAAGACATGGTTATGCCACATGATATTCAATTTGGTATATATCTGGAATTCACGCTTTCTAAGAAATAGGCCCCAAACCTCATGTCTTGCTTAAAAACGTATAGAGGATGAATAAGCTATATGCACTAGAGTAAATACTTAGCAATACCTCAGCTAATCCGCTATGCACCAATTTAGTCAAATAGGTAACACAGAAATGTCCAGAAATGAGTCGATATAATGAGGGTTAATCCTTTGGAATCCGCCTTTATTCGTCATCGAGTTACGACCGACTCAAAGAAGTTTAAAATATTTATGTGGATCAACGTATTAGGCATGTGGAGCTACATAGTTCTTATTGCAAGTCTAATATTTTTAAAGTAAACGGGGTACATGCCTTAAATCATATGGGAAGCGATTGCTTAAATACTCATGTGTACTATCAAAATATAAATTTTATACCTTTCAGCATTCGGTTAATTTGCTGTCACTTTATGAGAGCCCTTACATAGCCTTACAAAGCCATACAATACTCACTGCGGTTTTAAATTAAGCTGTTCTTCTTCGATGAACAGATTTTGTACGTTCCTAGAATTCAAATTTCTTCAAGAAAATACTTATCTTGCTAGCACTATTGCGCTACGTTCATCTAGAAGTTATAAAAATGTTAATTAGGTGGGTCAGATTACCGCATTCGATACCTTCTTGTTATAGCGTATTGAGAGTTCATACGCCCACTTAAGTAGCACTTCGCATCATAGGATGCATATCTAAGATGTTCATGAACGAACGAGGAAACACAGCACTTTTAGGATGGTATAGGCACAGAAAAAGTACACCGAGTGGGGAGATAAACCAATGTATAAAAATGATGCTATTGCAAGTCTAAAACAATACAACAAGCTGGATGAAGTTGAAGTAGAACCTGGAGATATACTGATATTCAAGGTATTTCCTGGCTGGGCATTTGGTCAAATCGAACTCGGAATTACATGGGGGCAAAAGCTCCTACATAAGAAGTCAGCTGATGAAAAGTTTGGGATAAAGCTTAGAGGCTCATCTACTTCTGAACATGCCGCCATTGGTTTGTCAAAAGACTTGTTAGCAGAAGCTGCTGGAGAAATTCACGACACTGATGACATACCAAACAATGCCGCGATTGTATTTAAATGTAAAAACAAAGACTTAGCCGCGGGTGCTGTGACGGTCACTAAGGCATTGTGCAGAATGGATGTGGGTACAAGACCCAGCAATCTAACTATGCTTGACGGTAATTATGATATGGAAGGCGCTAAAAAATCTTTGTTTAAAGAAAGAGCCTTTAAGTCGACTACCAATCAATTTATCGAAGACATTATCAGCTTCGTATATGGAAGCAGCAATGTTATCCCTAACATGTTTTGTTCACAGCTCGCTGTAGCGGCATATGAGAGTGCATCCGTGGCCTTGTATGGTAAAACTTGTTTCGGCTCAGATCCTAGAGGCGTCACTCCTAAATATTTGGAGCACATTCTTAACACCAGCGGGAATTTTTATCTCGCCGGACGGCTAAAAATCCCTCCTCTCATTCTTCACACTCACAAAGTGATAAAAAAATATGAACATGCTAGAAAGTGGAAGCAAAGCCCTGCATCTATAGAACTAGTAGAGGTTTTAGAAGAAGCATGGAGTATGCAAGCAGAAGATAGAGAAGGTTATGGCATACTATTGCATGTTTATGAGACGTACTTTGGGCTTAATGTAAAACCAGAGTATAGGCATGAAATGCGTGAACTAACTCCTGATGAACTCAATGCGCTGCCAGCCATAAAAGCATTGCGTATGAAACCCAAAAGAAATGGTCGCTTGTACAATATGGTTTTCCAAGAGATCGCGCCGTTAGAATATTTCTTGTGATAATTGTGATTTTTCAGTGCTAAATTGGTGTTAATCTCCAAGGTAACAATAAGGGCGTAACCATTAATTGGTTACGCCCTTTTTTTGATCAGATAAAACCAACTAACTTCAGTCGCTAATTCGCATAAGTGAGTGATTACTTACGCTTTACCCTTCACTCCACAGCCTTTAATCACTAGCTGGGTGATAAATTCAGCGGCTTGTTGGTAATCGCCATTATCCAGCGTGTCTTTCTGCATAACGTTACAGATCTGCCAGCTGAAATCTGCGTAAGTCTGCGTCGCTGCCCAGATGGTGAACATCAGGTGGTGTGCAGGGACTTTATCCATCAGCCCTTCTTCACTCCAGGTCGCGAACTTATCCAAAATCATCTGTGACTGCTTAAACAGCTCCTGCCCGATATCTTCTGGCAGCACCTTAGCACCAGACATCACTTCATTAGCGAACACTTTAGACGCGTGTGGGTGGTCGCGTGAAATACGCAGCTTAGCTTCAATGTATTGAGTTAAGGCTTCGACTGGGTCGTCGAGTTCTTCAATCGGGCTAGAGGCTTCCAGTAACGGCTGAGTCACAGTCTGGAGCACAGCATAGTAGAGCTTGTCTTTACTGCTGAAGTAGTAGAACACATTAGGTTTAGGGATATCTGCGGCTTTTGCAATATCCGCCATCTTTGTCGCTGCGTAGCCATGGGTGGCAAACTGTTCACTCGCGACATCGATAATCAATCCCTGATTTTTCTGCCTGATACGAGACATTGTTATTCCCTATACATCTGGTGTAACGACATACTAAACAATATGTTAAGAGAGACAAAGTGGTGGGGATAAAAAATCCCGAAGTAAGCACACCAGGAGCCTGCAATATGGAGCCCGAGGAAGGTGTAACTCCAACCTGCTGTCTTACGACGGGAACGCGTATAAAAGGAGACGAAAAACTACGCGATTTAGTAATGAATCATTTAGGAGCAGCGACTACGGATTCAAGCCATGAGAGAATCAGCAGGACCGCTACCCCATGGAACGATGCGGGAGAGGAATCCACATCGTCCCGACAGGAATTAGTCCCTGATTGAGTGGCCTGAGCGTTTCTCAATCGCTTTAATCAGCGCAGAGTGGTCCCAGTTCTGGCCGCCCATTGCTGCACAATCTTCAAACAGCTCCTGAGCATTTGCCGTATTTGGCAGTGCTACATCCAGCTCTTTTGCACCAGACAGCGCAAGGTCTAGATCTTTCTGGTGCAATGTAATCTTAAAGCCTGGGTCGAATGTGCCTTCCACCATGCGCTCGCCGTGCACTTCAAGAATCTTCGAGTTGGCAAATCCGCCAAGCAATGCCTGACGTACACGCGCTGGATCGGCGCCCGCTTTTGACGCAAACACTAAAGCTTCAGATACAGCTTCGATGTTCAGAGCAACAATGATTTGGTTAGCGACTTTACACGTCTGACCTGCACCATTTTCACCGACTAGCGTGATGTTTTTACCCATTACCTCAAACAGTGGACGCGCTTTATCAAACGCTGATTGCTCACCACCAACCATGATGCTCAGTGAGGCATTAATAGCACCCACTTCACCACCTGATACTGGTGCATCAAGATATTGCGCGCCACTTTCGTTGACACGTGCCGCAATCGCCTTGGTTGCGATTGGTGAAATCGAGCTCATGTCGATAACCAGTTTGCCTGCTGCGCCACTTTCGTTTAGGCCAGCTTCAACACCGTTCTCACCGAACAGTACGTCTTCCACCTGCGGCGTGTTTGGCACCATCAGGATGATCGCGTCCGCCAGACGAGTCGCTTCTGCTGGTGAATGACAAACCAGCGCACCAGCTTCAACAAGTTCAACCGGTGGCGGGTTGAAGTGATCAGTCAACACAATGTCGTGACCCGCTTTTTGCAGGTTGATCGCCATTGGCTTACCCATGATACCTGTACCGATAAATGCAATTTTCATAATATGTTCTCCGTAACGTTAACCGCACTTAGCGGTATAGGTTTAGCCAATCTAAGCCTTCAGTTGTGGTGGTTTTTGGCTTGTATTCACAGCCCACCCAACCTTGGTAACCCAATTCATCCAGATGTTTGAGGACAAATGGGTAGTTAATCTCACCAGTTCCCGGTTCATGACGGCCTGGGTTGTCTGCCAGCTGCACGTGGGCGATCTGGCCGATGTTGGCACTCATGGTTGGCGCTAAATCCCCTTCCATGATCTGCATGTGGTAGATGTCGTACTGAATGAACAGATTGTCACTGCCCACTTCTTTAATCACTGCTTTGGCCTGCTCAGTAGTATTGAGGAAAAAGCCCGGAATATCACGAGTGTTAATCGCTTCAATAACCAGTCGAAGCCCTGCTTCCTGCAATGCTTGAGCGGCGTATCTGAGGTTAATGACAAAGGCTGCATGCGCATCCTGTTGGCTGACACCAGCAGGCGTAATCCCCGCCAGACAGTTGACCTGCGTATTGCCCAGCACCTTGGCGTACTGAATGGCTAACGCAACGCCTGACTGAAACTCTTCGATGCGTGACGGATCACACGCAATGCCGCGGTCGCCAGCATCCCAATCACCCGCCGGAAGGTTGAACAGCACCTGTGTCAGGTTGTTTTGCTCCAGCTTCTGTTTGATTTGCTCAGCATCAAATGCGTAAGGGAAGAGGTATTCCACACCGCTGAATCCAGCCTGAGCAGCAGCGTCAAAGCGCTCAAGGAAATCAACCTCGGTAAATAACATGGATAAATTTGCAGCAAACTTTGCCATAGTGATGTCCTTTTTCTTGCAGCCCTTTCGGGCTGCTTCAGTATTTTGCGATAAACAGATTATTGATTGGCTAGCGCGGTTGGTGCGTCGTCGATGCTGTCTGCCAGAGATTCAAACTCGTTGATGGCATCAATCTCTACACCCATAGAAATGTTGGTCACGCGCTCAAGAATCACTTCCACCACAACAGGTACTTTGTGTTTGTTCATCAGCTCTTTCGCTTGTGCAAACGCGGCCTGCATCTGTTCTGGGTCAGTTACACGAATCGCTTTACAACCTAAGCCTTCAACCACAGTCACGTGGTCAACACCGTAGCCATCAAGCTCTGGCGCATTTTGGTTTTCAAACGCCAACTGAACACAGTAGTCGATATCGAACTGGCGCTGTGCCTGACGAATCAAACCTAGATAGGAGTTGTTCACCAATACGTGGATGTATGGCAGGTTGAACTGAGCGCCTACCGCTAATTCTTCAATCATGAACTGGAAGTCGTAGTCTCCCGAAATTGCCACGATGTCGCGGTTTGGATCCGCTGCACGCACGCCTAGAGCAGCTGGTGTTGTCCAGCCAAGCGGACCTGCTTGACCACAGTTGATCCAGTGGCGTGGTTTGTAAACGTGAAGGAACTGCGCCGCCGCAATCTGGGACAAACCGATAGTGCTGACATAGCACGTATCGCGGCCAAAGGCTTTGTTCATCTCTTCATAAACACGCATTGGTTTGATTGGCGCGTCAGTGTAGTGTGTCTTACGCAGCATGCTCGATTTACGCTGCTGACATTCCGCCACCCAAGCGCCACGATTAGGCAGTTTGCCAGCATCACGCCACTCACGAGCCACTTCAACCAGCAATTCCAGCGCTGCTTTGGCGTCAGAAACGATTCCAAGATCCGGACAAAACACGCGGCCAATTTGAGTTGGTTCAATATCGACGTGAACAAACTTGCGGCCCTTGGTGTAGACATCCAGTGAACCAGTGTGTCGGTTCGCCCAGCGGTTACCAATACCGAACACGAAATCCGATTCCAGCATAGTCGCGTTGCCATAGCGGTGCGCAGTCTGCAAGCCCACCATACCGGCCATCAGTTCGTGGTCATCCGCAATGGAGCCCCAGCCCATCAAGGTTGGGATAACAGGCACGCCAGTGATTTCAGCGAACTGTTGCAGTAGCTCTTCCGCACCAGCGTTGATTACGCCGCCACCTGATACGATGACTGGGTTTTGTGACTCACACATCATCGCCATCGCTTTCTCAACCTGCGCACGTGTCGCTTTTGGTTGATACGCTTCTAGCGGCTCATAGGTGTCGATGTCGAATTCAATTTCCGTTAACTGAACATCAAGTGGAAGGTCGATTAGAACCGGGCCCGGACGACCAGAACGCATTAGGTGGAATGCCTGCTGGAAAGCACGCGGCACCTGAGCGGGCTCTAGAACCGTCGTCGCCCATTTGGTGACTGGTTTCGCAATGGATTCAATATCCACCGCCTGAAAATCTTCTTTGTGCAAACGGGCTCTTGGCGCCTGACCCGTAATACATAAGATTGGAATGGAATCCGCCGACGCTGAATACAGGCCAGTGATCATGTCTGTCCCTGCTGGGCCAGATGTACCGATACAGACACCAATGTTGTCTTGATTAGTACGGGTGTAACCCTCCGCCATGTGTGATGCACCTTCCACATGTCGTGCTAACACATGATCAATACCACCAAGCTTTTTCATTGCCGCGTACATAGGGTTGATGGCAGCGCCTGGAACGCCGAAGGCAATGTCTACGCCTTCCTTTTTCAATACTTCTACCGCTGCTTCGATTGCCTTCATCTTTGCCATGCGAACCTCCATTTCAATTGTATACAATCCAAAGATACTTTGTGTACTATGAATCAATTTCTAAATATAGCAACCCCATTTGCAACATTTTTTCAACATAGAACATTTACCCTAAGTGGTTGCTAACCCCATAACACAAAGAAACCATTACTTTACATAAAATATCTTTACGTAAAAATAATTTCCCAGACAAGTAAATGAAAAATAAATGTTAAATACCCTTTGATTGTTTACAAATTTTCCCATATAAGTATTCGTGTAAATAATTTTTGTACACAAAATCGATCAATATTGTTTAAAGGAGACGAACAATGAATTTGAACGATCTAGCCGAAAGAGAAGAAACTGCCTGTCTGGAGGTTGTCGGTCATACAGACAACCCAGGCTATAAGGAGATTCTGTCAGATGAAGCCCTTTCTTTTCTGACAGTATTGGTAAACCGATTTGGCGCCCGTCGTGACGCTTTGCTGCAAGCACGCGAGGAACAGCAAAAGCAATACGATGCGGGTGCATTGCCAGATTTCAGAACTGACACTCAGGCGATCCGTGATGACAAATCATGGAAAGTGGCAACACCACCGCCAGAGCTATTAGATCGCCGAGTAGAAATTACCGGCCCAGTAGACAGAAAAATGGTTATCAATGCGCTGAACTCCGGCGCGAAAGTCTTTATGTGCTGCTTTGAAGATGCTTCTTCACCGACATGGGAAAACATGGTCGAAGGGCAAATCAATCTCAGAGACGCCAATGCAGGCACCATCAGCTACTTTGACGACAAAAAAAATAAGCAATATGAGCTGAATGCCAACCCTGCCCTACTGATCGCTCGTCCACGCGGCCTGCACCTGCCAGAGCAATCAATCCAATTCAATCAACAAGCGATTCCGGGCTGTTTAATGGACTTCGCTTTGTACTTCTATCACAACTACCAGACCCGAGCGCAACAAGGTCTGGGCGTTTACTACTATATTCCTAAGCTAGAAAGCATGGAAGAAGCAAAATGGTGGGATGACGTATTTGCTTTCACTGAAGATCACTTCGGCGTGGCACGTGGCACGATCCGCGCAACCGTACTGATCGAAACACTGCCAGCAGTATTCCAAATGGAAGAGATGCTCTACGCCATGCGCGATCATATCGTGGCGATGAACTGCGGCCGCTGGGATTACATTTTCAGCTACATAAAAACGTTGAAAAACCATCCAGATCGCATCCTGCCAGATCGTCATGTGGTTGGTATGGATAAAGAGTTCCTCAATGCTTACAGTCAGTTACTCGTCAGAACCTGCCACCAGCGTGGTGCGCTGGCAATGGGCGGTATGTCGGCCTTTATTCCTGCCAAAGACCCACAGGAGATGGAACGCGTCACCGCTAAAGTGATTGAAGATAAAGAACGTGAATCACGCAATGGTCACGATGGCACTTGGGTCGCTCACCCTGCTTTAGTCGACTTGGCGATGTCTGTGTTTGATAAAAACCTTGAAGGCAAAGTCAATCAGCTCGATTTCGTCAGCCCTGCGCACGAGATTGGCGCAGAGCTGCTACTTAAACCATGTGAAGGTTCGCGTGACGAAGCTGGCGTGCGCAAGAACATTCGCATCGCTCTTTACTACATTGAAGCATGGATTCAGGGCTCAGGTTGTGTACCTATCTATGGTCTGATGGAAGATGCGGCGACGGCAGAAATCTCACGCGCGAACATCTGGCAATGGATTCATCACGGCGTGAAGCTGGATGATGGCCAAACCTTCAACAAAGAATTATTCCACACGTGGTTGTATCAGGAACTCGACACTATCAAACAGGAAGTGGGTGAGGCTCGCTATGCGGCAGGCCGCTTTGAACAAACTGCTGACCTTTTCTATAAGTTGTCTACTGCAGAAGAGTTCGCCACCTTCCTGACCTTACCTAGTTACGAGCTTCTGCAAGGAGCCGCGTAAACAAAAAATCAGGAGATAACATGGGAAGTTTAACTCTAGAACAAGCACTAGCCGTCATTGACGGTACTTTTCAGGCTGGACAAAAGAGCCAAAGCGCCCCTCTGACGGTCGCTGTACTCGACAGCGGAGGAAAGCTGATTACGTTGCAACGACAAGATGGCAGTAGCATGATGCGGCCAGACATCGCAATCGCAAAAGCATGGGGTGCTCTCGCGCTCGGCTGCTCCTCAAGAAAGCTCGCTCAAGACGCAGACAACCGCCCCGCGTTTATCTCCGCCGTAAACGTTCTGGCACACGGTAATATGGTCCCCGTTCCTGGTGGCTTACTTATCCGTGATGCTGAGCAGAACATCCTCGGTGCAGTCGGGGTCAGTGGAGATATCTCCGACCTCGACGAAAGCTGCGCCCTGCGTGGTATTACTCACGCCGACTTGTTCTGTGATGAGAACGCGGCATAACCCTTCATCAAAAGCGGCTCCGGCCGCTTTTTTATTACCGTTAACGGCCCAACACGGGCAGTTCTGTCAACATTTCCTGAAGTAAATCCGAAAACGCATCAATGACTGGCTGTTTGCGCTCATTGGCAATGTCATCAGGCCGCTGGATCACGCCGTACTGATAGCGAGGCAAGTCCAAGATCGGCAGCGCTCGAATCTTGTGATTATCCATCCCTTTGAGCATGGTGCTGTTGGCAATCGACACGCCAATCCCTTCCGCCACCAGTGAACAAGCGACATCGACAGAGTGCGCTTCAACAACGATTTCCGGAAACAGATTACTGCGAGTAAACCAGTTCATCACATCATGACGAGTACTGCTCTTACGCCCGATCATGACCAGTTTCTGATCGCGCAAGTTGTCAGCGTTGACCGAATGGAATGCCTCGAACTCATGGCCCTCGGGAAACACACACATCGCAATCCCTGAATCCAGTGCCGTGGAACGAAACTTGGAATGATTGCTGATGCGGGTAAACCCAACATCGGCCTGACCGGAATAGACACTTTCTTCAATCGACTGATAATGGCTGGAAAACAATTCAACCGACACGTCAGGAAATAGCGCCACCAGCTGCTTGATAAGTTTGGGGGCCAGTGACTTGGCAAAGGTATAAGGCATCGCAATCTTGAATACTTGCTTCGCTTTGCGTCCCCTTTTGATTTCCGACGCCTGACTCTGGAGCTGTTCCATACCCTCTAAAACGTGCAGTGCGTTTGATAACAAATTGAGCGATTCGGGCTTAATTTTCAATCGTCCTCGGTCTCGTTCAAAGAGATCCAGATCAAGCTCCTTTTCCAGCTGAGCCAACATTCGACTCACACCAGATTGAGATAAGTTCAATTGCTCTGCCGCCAGACTGGTTGTCCCAGCTTGGCTGATGGCTTTAAGCACCCGAAGTTGTTTCGCCGTTATATTCATCTGGTTCCATTTAAATAAGTCACTTTAGTCATACATCTATGACTATTCGTCATTGAATTGAAAACCCTAACACAAAAAAATATGTTGCAGAAATGTTGTAGGATAGAATGTGACGAAATGGAGATTTAAAGTGAGTGAAGCGATATCACCAGCTCAACAAAATGTTACTGAACAACCCAAGAAGAAAGGTAACTTAAACCCTGTAATCATCCTGCTGTCTGTCGTTGTGGTAGCAGTACTGATGACCTATTTTTTCGATTCCGGACAGTTTGAACGTAACGGCAAACTGATCATTCCCGGCACCTACCAAGTGCTGGAAAAAGACGTCTCCCCACTCAACCTGATTGGTATTTACCCTCAAGAAGGCGAAGCTCAAGCCGTCAGTTTGCTTGATGCGTTAGTCAGTATTCCTCAAGCCATCACCAAACAAGCTGGCATGATTTTCATGGTGCTGTTTATCGGCGGCATGTTTGGCGTACTCGACAAAGTGGGCGCCATTGAAACAGGCCTTGAGCGCACACTTTCTGCCACCCGCGGTAACGTCTACTTATTGGTACCGATCCTGATGGTGGTGTTTTCCATGGGCAGTACCTTCATGGGGATGGCGAAGGAGTTCCTGCTCGTGATACCTATGGTCGTCGCCATGGCAACAAGACTGGGACTGTCAAAAATTATCGGTCTGGCGATTGTCACCATTCCGGTTAAAGTCGGTTACTTAGCATCGATCACTAACCCTTATGCCCTATCCGTCGCTCAGCCACTGGTTGATGTGCCGATATTCAGCGGTATGGGGATGCGTATTTTCGTTTACGTGGTACTGATGATCATCGGTGTGGCGTACGTGCTGCATAGTATTCGCAAAGAAGCGCGCACAACGGAAATCGTCGCGCAATGGGACAACAAACCTCTGCCAGTTCGCCATACGCTTGTACTAACGGTTCTTGGACTGGGCATCGCCTTTCTGGTCTATGCTTCACAAACGTGGAAGTGGAAATACAATGAGTTATCTGCGTATTACATCTCGCTTGGTGTGATTTTCGCTGTCATCGGCGGCTTGTCAGCCAATGACACCATCAACGCTTTCATCAGCGGTATGAAAAAGGTTCTCATCGCAGGCGTATTGATCGGGCTCGCCACCTCTGTCGCTATTGTCCTTGCGCAAGGTAAAGTGCTTGATACCATCATCTACCACTTAGCCGGAGTCATCGGTGAAGGCCAACCAACGCTGGCTGCCTATGGCATGTTCTTCTCTCAGTTGGTCATCGACGTGGCGATTCCATCCACCTCTGGGCAAGCCGCCGTCACTATGCCAATCCTTGGTCCACTCGGGCAGCTTTCCGGTGTCGACCCACACACCACGGTACTGGCCTTCCTGATGGGTAACGGGGCGACAAACATCATTACACCGACTTCCAGCGGACTACTGATCTTCCTTGCGACGGCACAAGTTGGATGGGGACAATGGGCGAGATACATCTTCCCATTCTTCCTCATCACCATTGCGTGTGCCCTGGTCTTCCTATCTATCAGCCTACACGTATACGCCTAAGGACATCTCATGAAAGCAGTAACTGATGTCAAAATCCGTACGCGAGACGGAGAAACACTCGCGACCGATATTTACTTTCCAACCAACGGTGAAGGCCCATGGCCCGTGGTAATGGAGCGAACGCCTTACGACAAAACGGCGCCTTCTCGTTCTGAAGTCACGTTGCAAGGGCATAAGGTCTCCCGTGAAGAAATGGCGCAGGCATTCGTTGATAAAGGTTTTGTGTGTGTCTTTCAGGACTGTCGCGGCCGTTATCAGTCCAGCGGCACCTTTACCAAGTACATCAACGAAACCGAAGATGGCTACGATACGTGTGCATGGCTAGTTGAGCAGTCTTGGTGCAATGGAAAAATAGGTACCATGGGGCTGTCATACGCCGCCCACACTCAGCTGGCACTTGCGTGTCTCAATCCTCCGGGGCTGGCGAGTATGGTGATGGATTCAGGGGGATTCTCCAATGCCTATAAGTGCGGTATTCGTCAGGGCGGAGCGTTTGAGCTCAAGCAGGCGACATGGGCCTATCGCCAGGCACTGGTGAGCCCCAAAGCCGAGCAAGATCCTGTGGTAAAAAAAGCGCTGGAGCAGGAAGACATTCGCGAATGGTTTAAGTACTTGCCGTGGAAAGCGGGCCAGTCGCCACTGCGCCATGTGCCTGAATATGAAGCGTATCTACTTGAGCAGTGGAAACAGGGCAGTTTCAGTGATTTCTGGAAAAAGTCCGGCATCTACGCGCTTGATAGCTATCAGAACATTGCTGATATTCCGGTGTTGCTCATGTCGAGCTGGTACGACGTATACGTTAAAAGTACGCTGGAAAACTACACGGTGTTGAGTGAAAAGAATCGCTCTCAAACAGCATTGATCATGGGGCCTTGGCTTCATGGAGACCGAAATACCACGCATAGCGGTGACGTAGAGTTCGGTCAGGACGCCTCATTTGACGACAACATTGACAGCAACTGGCTGGATTTTCGCGTGAAGTGGTTTCAGCGCTGGCTGCTTAATGATGACCGTCATACGTTTGCCAACGTGCAGGTGTTCCAAATGGGCGGCGGTTCAGGTGAAAAAAACCAACTGGGCCGGCTTCAACACGGAGGCCAGTGGCTAAGCAGTGATCGCTGGCCAATGAAAAACACCGAAGCTCAGAACTGGTATCTGCATCGACAGGGCCAGCTGACCCAGCAGGCTCCGGCCACAGACAATCACATCAGCTATCTGGCCGATCCGAGCAACCCAGTCCCCACTATTGGCGGCGCGTTAACCTCGGGTAAGCCAGTGTTTGAAGGTGGTGCGTACGATCAACGTGAAGATGTTCGCTTTTATGGTACCAAAGGCAACCATCTCCCCCTTGCCGCACGTTCGGATGTGCTGGTGTTTGAGACCGAACCACTCGCTGAAGATTTGATTGTGTCAGGAAAAGTATCGGCGAAACTGTTTATTGAATCCGACGCGCCGGATACGGATTTCACCATCAAACTGGTGGATGTTTATCCGCCAAGCGAAGACTACCCGCAAGGCTTCGCGATGAACATCTCCGATGGCATCTTTCGTTGTCGCTACCACAAGAGCTGGCAGCAGCCAGAGCAGCTTTGCCGCGGCGTGATTTACGAAATTGAGGTTGAAGCGTTTGCCACTCAGAATTGCTTCGCGCAGGGACACAAACTGCGATTAGACATTGCCAGCAGTAATTTCCCTAAGTTTGACGTCAACCCAAATAGCGGTGAACCCGAAGGTGAGGCGTATGCCAAACAAGTGGCCAAAAACACCATTCACTGTAGCCACAGTCATTCATCAATGTTGACCTTGGAGATACTCCCGAGCTAGAAAATTAAGCCCCTATTTATGGTAGGGGCTCTATTCGCGCTTTCGGCAGCTCTTACCCATGGTCAAAACACGCTGATTTCAATTTCTAAGTGCATTTCAGATACTTACCACCATCAGCAAAATTCATCTTTGGTTGATTAAAATACTCATTATCTATCAGTAAGTTACCAGGTATTGATTTCGTTACTGGGTTAAATATTAGTTAACCTAGGTTAAATTTATTTGAATTTTATTGATCGCAAAAACTCGTTCTAATGCGCGTGATTTTTAATCACCCAGCCTGCTTTATTAACCTAAGGCTTAGGAGACGTTTTGCGAAAGTCCATTCTTGCCCTGATCTTTTGTTCGCTGCCTGTCTTTGGGGCCGCCGACGATTACCAAAAACTCGCAAACATGTGTATCGCTTGCCACGGCAGTGACAACAATACTGCGTTTCCTTCTATCCCTAATCTGAAATGGCAGAACAAGCTCTACCTGACCAAACAGCTCTCCAACTTCAAAAACGGCCAGCGTCAGGATGCCACCATGACCAAAGTCGCCCAGTTGCTGTCTGAAGAGGATATCGAAAAGCTGGCCGATTACTTTTACACCCTGAACCATCAAGAGTAACCCCATGAGTTTAGATAGAAGACAATTTCTCAAGGCGGCCCTTTCCGCCACCGCCGTATCTGCGTTACCTGTATCTTGGGTGTTTGCTGCTAATCGACCGGAAAACGTTGCGGCTTTGGATATCAGCGCACTAACTTGGGCCAAAGCGGAAGATCTGCCGGATTACTACACGGTACTCAACACGAATCCGCTCAATGCTTATCCGCCAGAAAGCATGCTCGCGCCTCCTGTCACACCAGCAGGAGTGCCTTTTGTGCGTTGGAATGGTCAAATGCCGGACTTTTCTCAAATCGACCCAGAAACCTGGACATTTGAAGTGAAGGGAGAGTCGGTCAAGCAAAGCAAGACATACACCATTGCTGAGCTCAAATCTAAGTTCAAACATCACACCCAAAGTCTGGTATTGGAGTGCGGCGGTAACAGCCGCAATAACTTCTACCCAAGCACTAAGGGGAACCAGTGGAACAACGCTGGCGTGTATTGTGCCGAATGGACAGGCGTACTGCTTAGTGATGTGCTCAAAGACTGTGGTATCAAAGATGATGCGGTCTACACAGGCAACCATGGCTTTGACAAGCACTTGAGCGGTAAAGGCGAAGCCATCTCGCGTGGCGTGCCTATCAAAGCCGCGATGAACGACAACGCACTGATCGCGTGGGCCATGAACGGCGAGCCGATTCCTTACCTGCATGGTTACCCGCTACGTGTCGTCTTTGCGGGCCGACCAGCTTCCGTCTCACAAAAGTGCGCCACTGGGATCAGCGTTCGCAATCAAATCCACGATGGCCACAAAATGGCCGCCCCGGCTTATCAGGTGCCAAAATACCCGATTGCTCCCGGAGAGAAGGTCGATAATAAAGACTTTCGTATCATCGAAGAGATGATCGTCAAATCACTGATCACCTCACCTAAAAGCGGCACTGAGTTTGCTCTGGGTAAAACCGTCACGGTCAGCGGCCATGCATGGGCAGGTATGAGAAGCGTGGAGAAGCTTCAGGTGAGCTATGACTATGGCACGACATGGCATGACGCTAAACTGGAGAAGCCCGTCAACAAAGGCGCATGGCAACAATGGCAAGCCGATTTGGAACTGCCAATGGCGGGGTACTATGAGATCTGGGCTAAAGCAACCGACAGCGAGGGCGACAGCCAGCCCGTCGTCCAACCGCAATGGAACCCTAAAGGTTACCTGTTCAACGGCTGTCATCGTATTGCCATCAGGGTGTCGTGATGAAAAGGGCTACAGGCAAATCTCGTGCGATATTTATCGCCTCACTGCTGGCGTTATCTGCACTCAGTGTGCAAGCGGAAGACGAAGCCAAGCTGACACCGGAACAGAAATACGGTGTCGATAAAGCTTCTGGGCTGATCATGGCGCCGGGGTGGGAATTGGTGAATGGCCAATGTAACGCCTGCCACACGAGTCTTATTGTGGCTCAGAACAGCGGTGATAAGGAACAGTGGCGAGAAACGATTCAGTGGATGGTGGACACACAAGGACTGTGGGATCTGTCAGACACTTGGGATCCGGTACTCAACTACCTCAGCACCTACTATCAGGATCAGGGCATCGATATGAACAAGTATCGACGTAAGCCGATTGAAAGTGCTTTGATGCCGCCAATGCGGGGAAAAACACAATGACACGCTCAATGTTTCACGCGCTTTGCCTAACGGGTGTATCTGCACTCTGCATCGCAGTATTGTCTGCTTGTTCAGAGGAGCCAGCAGCTCCGACACAACCATCAGACGCACTGTCAGTTGAGAAACCATCCGATACTGAGCAGTCACCTGAGGCTATCATCGATATCGCGGCGGGAGAGAGCTTGGTGACCAACCTCTGTAGCCAGTGCCATGGCGACAAAATCATCCCTTTCGTCCAGTCATACCCGAACATAAAAGGGCAAAAGGCGAATTATATCCTTAAACAGCTACGCGAGTTCAAAACAGATAAGCGTCAGGATCTGTATATGCAGTCGGTGGTGAAATCTTTGTCCGATCAGGACATGAAGAATGTCGCCGCCTTCTATAGCACGTTAGAACCGCTCGATCTTTACGATAAAAGCAAAGATTACCGTTAGGAGGATAAAGAAAGCTCTAACAGCCAACAAGATAAGTAAAGTTAGGTAAGATTGACCCGATGGGCACCAACTGTAGCGCCCATCGGGTCATGATTTGAGGTTATTCGAACTGAGTCTGCCAACCTTTGAGGATCTGATTAATCTGGTGCTTCTGGTTCGAGTTCATGCCTTTTACCAGTTTTTGCTGCACTTCAGCATGCTCTTCAATGATTTTATCAATCAAGGTGAATCCTTCATCCGTCAGTTGCACAGTAACACTGCGTCGGTCTTCTTTACTGTGCTCACGCACAATCAGGCTTTTAGACTCTAATTTATCCAGACGATTGGTCATCGCACCAGAAGTCAGCATCATTGAATCAATTAATTCAGAAGGGGTCAGGCGGAATGGTGAGCCACTGCGACGTAAGGTCGCCAGTACATCAAACTCACCTAGCTTTAAGTCATAGCGCTTATGTAATTGCGTGACTTCCGTTTCCATATATTTGGCAATTCTGAGCAGCCTGCCCATGATGGCCATGGGTTCAGTATCTAATTCGGGCTTTTCCTTTGCCCATTGATCGACCACTCTATCTATAGCGTCCATGAACAGATTTCTCCACTAAGAAAATGACGTTTCGAAGTATCTTAACATAAAGATACTTTACAAACAGAACTTTTAGGCGTACATTCACGCAAAAATATCTTAACGTAAAGATAAAAGATTATGAATATATTACTGGCTATGATCCCCGCCTTCTTCTGGGGAACAACATACGCAGTGACACAGTATAGTTTGACCGACTGGCCTCCACTACTACTTGGCGCCATTCGAGCATTGCCTGCCGGACTATTGTTACTGATGATTAAGCCGTCTCTGCCAAAAAAAGGAGACTGGCAAATTCTCTTCAGTCTTGGACTGATTAACATTGCGACCTTCTTCGGTCTGATTTTTGTTATGGCATTAACCCTGCCCTCGGCAATCTCAGGTGTCGGTATGGTGTCTGTACCGGTATTTGCCATGGTGTACAACTGGGTGGTCAACAAAAACCGTCCAAACTCTATTCAAGCTGTCTGTGGTGCTGCGTTGGTTGGTCTGGCGTGGATGCTATTCTCTCCAGGCTCCATCAGCCTCGACCCGATTGGTTTGGGTGCCATGCTGGCTGCCATCATGTGTATTGTTGCGGGTAGCTCTCTGACCAAGTCATTGGGCAATCGCATGCACTGGTGGACAGTACTGACATGGCAACTGATTCTCGGTGGTGCAATTTTGTCTGTTGCGGCAGGATTTCAGGCTGTCGTGGACCCAGCGCAATACAGCAACGCACTGGGGAATTTCTCACTACATAATGGCTTAGGTTTATTGTGGGTGGTAGGTCTTAATACGGCACTGGGATACGGCATGTACGTGTGGCTGCTGCAACGCATGACAGTGGTAGACTTTACCTTTGGTGGTATTGCCAACCCAATTGCTGGCATCTTAACGGGACTGGTGCTGCTGGGTGAATCCTTTAGCCCATTCCAGTACAGCTTGATGATTGGCATGATTGTGATGTCGCTTCTGCCACAGGCTATACTGGCACTGAGACAAAACAAGCCGTCGCCAGCACAATGTAAATCTAGCTGAGCAGATTACATCTATTGAAAAGGGCCACGTTAATGTGGCCCTTTTTGATTAACTAAAGGTGTCAGAAACAATGGCTGACTGTTCAATTGAATGAAGATAGTTAATCCACTCTTCGACTGGCAGAGGTTTAGCAAAATAATACCCCTGTGCACATCGGCAGCCAATCTGACGTAGGGTCTCTACATGAGACTCGGTTTCTACCCCTTCGGCAATCACTGAAAACTCAAGAATTTGTGCCAACTTAAGCACCGCTCGGGTAATTTCGTAGTCAACTTTTGAGGAATTCACATCTTCGATAAAACTCCGATCAAGCTTGATGCAATCTGCTGACAGATTTTTGAGTACCGACAGTGAAGAGTAGCCTGTTCCAAAGTCATCAATCGCAATCTTGTAGCCTTTCTCACGCAAGGTCGCAATAGTTCTAACGCAGGTTTCAAAATCACGCATCATGTCGCGTTCTGTGATTTCCAGTAGCAACTGATGCGGCTGGCAGTCGGTGTCATCCAATATCTGTTGCAACTGTTCAGCTAAATCAGTTCGATAGAACATACGCGCTGAAAAGTTGATAGAGAACAGCACACCTTGCAAATCGATACCCGCTCGCTGCCACTGAGTGATCAGATTCGCGACTTTTCTGAATACCCATTTATCGATCTCAGTAATTAAATCCGTTTTCTCGGCCACTTCAAGGAATTCAGCCGGTGGCAGCATCCCCAATTTAGGATGATTCCAGCGCACCAATGCCTCGGCCCCAACAATGGTGTTTGAGTCTAAATCGACCTTGGGTTGGAAATACACCACTAGCTCTTCATTAGCAATCGCTTGACGAAGGCCGATATTGGTCTCAACCAAGTCCGTCACTTCATGGGTCATCTTATCCGCGTAGACTTTGTACTGATCTCGGCCACATCGCTTCGCGTGGTACATAGCCGTATCCGCATTACGCACTAAGGTTTCACCATCCTTACCATGGAGTGGGAACTCACATACACCGATACTGGTAGAGACAAAAATCAGGTTGTCTTCAATGTAATACGGCTTGCGCAGCGCTTTGTTGATTCGCTCCGCCAGGGCTTCACCATCTTTGAGATTGGCATCAGAGATAACAATCATAAACTCATCACCGCCCATACGTGCGACAAACCCTGAGTCTCCAATAATCTTCGTCAGAATTTCAGAAATGTTTACTAGTAAGTTGTCCCCAGAAGCATGACCCAAAGAATCATTGATGGTTTTGAACTCGTCAGTATCGAGGTAGAGTAGAACGAAAGGAGCGCCACTTTGTTTGCTCTGTGCGATTTCACGTTCAAGCTGTTTCGTTGCCAATAAGCGGTTAGCCAAACCAGTCAGCGGATCATGGTGCGCGAGAAAGTCGAAATTCTTTTTCTCATCATGCAGCTCTAAATAAGCATCTGACAGACGAGAAGCCATGTTGTTGTAGGCACTTTCTATGTGTCCCCACTCGTCTTGGCGCCCTAAGTCGATCGGTTTTTTAATTGAGTCAGACTCAAGGCGATCAAAACCGTCCTTCAAATCATCAAGTGGTTTTCGAATATGACGACGCACCACATGACTCACCAACAATACTGACAGCAGAACTGCAGCAACACTCATGGTGACGGCATTGAGTCGCGATGCTTCTATCTCTTTTTCCAGCTTTTTGGTTAACTCAAGCGCCTGATTTAGTACTCGCGCTTCCGTGTTCTCGACCATGTTCAGTAGCTGAGTTTGTGCATCCACCAGCGAGGCCATCACAATCCAACGCTGTTCCAGATTAGCGCGAATACGTCTCAAGGCTGCGTTATAGCGTTTAACCGTACGATTGATACGTTTCTTCTGTGACACGACCGCTTCAGTTTTGATATCGACGTTTTCCAGATGAAGCAGGAAGATATCGAGCTCTTTTTCAACTTCAATCAACAGCACTTTTTCTGTTTCAGGGGTGATTCGGCTGTGTATATCACCGACCATTTTACCGGCAGAAAGAAACGCTTCGCGCAACATATTCACTAGGTCTAACTCATTGTTATAGCGCATAAAGTCAGGCTCATTAATGTGGCGAAGCTTGCTGTCAGCAATCGCAAGTTCCAGTTGATCCAACTGCTCTGCTAAGGTGTCGTCAATCTCATGAGTTTGCTTAAGAATACGATTTAACGCTAAAGAACTACCCAGAAAGCGATGGAAGCTTTCGATAAATGCATCAATCTTGAGTGAGAACTCCTGATTAGTAGAGAGGTCGCGCAGTCGCTGAAGTTGGAAGTCGACATTAAAAGCTTCTTCCGACAAGGTGGTTTCACTGAACAAGAACGTCTGCTCAAGCAGCTTAACCCTTGAAGTCAGAGCAAATACCCGCCGACTGATCTCGGAGTTCACGATCAGATCTGACACATGCGATGTGGTCTCCGTTTTAAGAGTCGACTCAACAGAGTGGAGCGAGCGAATGACCATAAACACCGCGAAGCTGACGATCAGCAAAGAAAGCAGGTTGGAAACAATCAAGCGCTGAGTTAGGTTGATAGGGCTGAATTTCATTGCGGCTTCCATATACTCAGATACGCTTCGCGATAGCCGTTTTGCGGATCATAAATCCCCGTATCTTTTTGACTGATTAACTCTGCAACATTGTCAGGCGTGACTAGGTGTACAGGGGCGGAGTAACCGCTAGGCGGCATGTTATGAAAGGCTCGATTAAGCTCATCAATGATTTGCCAACCTTGTAGATAAAGGGGCTCAGGTACAGTGGCAAGCTGAAAGAAATCACTGTCGATACGCTTGTACGCTGCTTTACTGCCATCTCCAGCAGAGATGTTCTGTGGAATAGGCTTGTTCTCTTCTAAAATCGACTCCAAAGAAGGAATCGCGTAATCAATGTACAGATCGTTGATGGCGAGTATGTGGGTAATTTCATCGCCATGTTTTTCCCACAATTGATCGAGTACAGCTGGCATTTGTTCAGCAATTTTATCCAACGGTAGCGCTTTAAGCTCTAACACTTTACACGTTTCACAGCGCTCAATTGCCGCAACCATAGCATCAGACTTAATCGTCGCGATCTTGTAGTTCGGATCGGTAAACACCAACGCATTCACCAAGCCATTGGAGTTAACGATGGCCAGTAATGCAGCTACCTCCGCAACAGCCAATGGATCAGTGGTGATGTTCATGTACAAGCCAATATCTGGATTGCCCCCTGCTAGCTCCGTGGCATGCCAACCAATAACCGTAATGCCTAAGCTTTCAGCAAGTTTGAGAATATCTTTATGTCGGTGCGCATCAATGCCACCTAACACAATCGCATCGGGTTCAAAGCCAATCGCCTTTCTTATGGCGGCCCCCTGGCGCACCTCTGAACCGAGACCGTCAATAAACCTTAAGTGCCAATCCAAGTGAGAAATAGCCTCAGACATGCCTTTCGCAACGCCATACACACCGCCATTGCGAAGGTCTGAAGCAACGAAAATGATGTTTCTGTCGTGAACAATTTTAGGGCCAGAACTAGGTCCATCCCACGCCTGATCGCTAGCTATTGCAAGCGTTACTTTATCTTTGGCATAGGTAAAAAAATCGGTGTCAGTTGTGTCTGCAAATAACGGCAAGCTACAAACAGAGGCGAGCAACACGCTCGCCAAAATTAAAACTTTATGCATATTAATTATAAAAATCTTTAACTCATAATTTTTATATATTTATAATAATGTTAATACACAATCAAAACATTTGGTAACAAGTATGCGATTTCACGTTAATAGAGTGCTAACAGCCGTGCTGACGGGTACTCTATGTGTTTCATCTTTTGCTTTTAGTTCAGAGACTTCCCACACTCAACAAGATAAAATCAAGCTTGAAACATTTCAAAAGACAGTCAGTGGGGAACCGGTCCCTTTAAACAGGCCTTCAGCCGATAAACCAATCAAAATCGCCTTAATTTACCCAAGTGCGGATATTTCTGATTTCTGGGTACGCAACTACACGGCTCTAGTCAAACGCCTCGAAGATCTCGACGTACCTTTTGAAATCGTTCAATACACCTCTAAACAAATCGAACACTCATTGCAAACGCAATACACCAAACAGGTGTTAAACGCTGCTAAGCCCTACGATTTCGTGATTTTTGGCCCGTCAGAACTCGGCTTGCAGTCAGGAAACATCCAGAAGTTGTCTGCCTCCGATAAGTTCAAAACCTTTATCTGGGCTTTCCATACTCCAGATTCTCAGTGGCAGCACCAGCCAGATGCGTGGTTTGATTTCTCCAGTGCAATGGGCGCAGAGGTATTGTGTGAACACGTTGTCAAACACCTAGGTAACGAGGTCGACTTTGCAGCCAATCGAGGTATTCCTGGCATTACAGATACCCAACGTTCTCAAGGGTTTATTGACTGTGTAGAAGAAAAAGGAGACTGGCTGACAGCCTATGAGCATTTCGGTCAGTACCAAAAACTCGGCGGCGCTGATGGTGTCAAACTGGTGCTGGATAATTTCCCTGAAGTCACCATGATTCACAACGCGAATACTGCGATGACAATGGGCGCGGTAGATGCCTTAGGGGAAGCAGGGAAGCTCTCTGACATTTATGTGACTGGCTGGGGTGGAACAGCGAAAGAAATTGAAAAAATACGCTCTGATGAATTAGATGCGACGCCGATGCGCATGAGCGATGATCTCGGCGTCGCAACAGCTGAAGCCATCAAATTTCATCTGGAAAGTCGAGCAGAAGAATTACCACAGATCTATCTTGGCCGCATTACCGTCGTGCATAGTGACATGGACCATACTGAGCTCGATAAACTGACACGTGAAGCCTTTCGATACTCGGGGTCAAATAATTAAGAGCATTCACCACCAATAAGCACAAACGCCATGACAATGTCATGGCGTTTCACTTTACACTGTAAACACAAGTTCTCACTGTTAATCAACGTAAATAGGCTTATCAGGGTTGGCGAGATAGTCAAACATCATCTCGATGTCTTCGACTAATACGCGTCCTTGGGAGAGTTGAGGAAGCTCATCCGGTGCAAAAAATTCAATCTCAGAAATCTCAATATTAGTCGTCGCGTCACCAGATACAAAATCGCACAGAAAGAATAACTTATAGATATGAAACGGAAACTCAGGTTGATAGTTATGTATCGCACGATCTTTCACCGCCACCAGCCGAGGGTTATTCACCACATAACCCGACTCTTCCAATACTTCACGCACAACACCTGCTTTCGGTGTTTCACATACATCACCCCAACCACCGGGTAGCGTCCAGCAATTATCCTCTCTTTCTCTGACTAAGAGTATTTTTCCATCCTTGATCACCGCAGCACGTAGATCTATTTTTGGTGTTGGATAACCTGATTCCGGAATAAACAGTTTCTGTACCTGCTCAACTGGGCTGCCACTCAAATGAGCAAACATTTGATGGGCAATCTCATCTAACTGGTGGTAGCGCTCCAGATCGTACTTATCTCTACCATACGTTTCGCCAGCCTGTGCGATAGCTTTAATTTGTTTAGCCCAATCTAACCAAGGTTGCATTTACGTTGACCTTCAAAAATCCAAAGTTAGCGTCCATAATAACGCTTTCGCTGGGCAGGTATTCGCTGATCATCTCACTACTGGCATTTTTCACCAGATTCTGACCAAGCTCCATTCAGCAATAACTCATAGAAGCACCGCGCTGCTGGGCCGGTTTTGGCACCTTTGGGTAGAGTAAGATGAAGCGGGACCTGATAACAGTCACTCTCCTCCACATTAAGTACTTGCAGTTGTCCCTGATTTCGCTTGGCAACAATGTGAGTCGGCAAACGGCAAAAACCCACACCCTGCTCTACCGCGCGAAAGGCGTGGTCAAAGTTATCGACAGTAATTCTCTGGTTGGATTTCAGCCAGCCGACATTTTGCGCCTGCTCATTGGTTTGAGGCGCGCCAAGATCGCGAATAACGATCTGACAATGCGTTGCGAAATCAGCCATAGTTAGACTCGCTTGCTGAGCAAGCGGGTGTTCAGTCGACACAACAGGAACCATGCTGGTCAGCGCAAATGCCTGTGCCGGATAGTTGGTGACTGGTAGGGTAATGATGGCAATATCAGCCTGTGCACTAGTGACCATGTCAGATGTTTTCGATAGTGACGTTTCCACAACCTGAATCGAAGTCGCGCTGTTTTGCCTGAGGTAATGTGCCATTGGACGATAAAGCAAAAACGGATCGCACAAGTGATCCATTGCAACAGTTATTTCAGACTCAACGCCAGCTGCGATCTGCTGGCTAAGATCCTCAAGTTCTCTTGCCTGATCCAGCATGCTATTTGCTCTACGCAGCAGAGACTGGCCATGGTCAGTCAATGTTGCTCGCTTACCTTTTACTTCAACAAGCTGAACACTGAGTTGCTCTTCCAGCTTTTTGACCGAGTAAATCAAGGTCGTATGGCTCTTATTGAGTGCGACCGCGGCGGCCTGAATGCTACCAGCTCTGTCTATCTCACGAAGCGTGACCCATTGCTCTAACGTGCTTTTTAGTCTCACCGCTTTAACCTGTCAGTTTTTTAGACAATTATACGCAATATTATGAACTTTTCTGTTTATTTTTTATAGGCAACAATCATCCCAACAGCAACCAAACACCACTTACGGAGAAACCATCATGAAACTATTGCAAGTCGATTTTGAATACCACGGTCCGATGGGAGAAGAAATGTCTCAGGCGCTGATAAAGCTGGCTGAGTCAATCAATCGCGAACCGGGCATGATCTGGAAAATCTGGACTGAGAGTAAAGCTGAAAAGCTCGGCGGTGGAATCTACCTGTTTGAAGATGAAACCTGCGCTCAACGCTATCTTGAGATGCACGCTGCACGCTTAAAACAAATGGGGGTCGCAGAAGTACGCGGCATTATCTTCGACATCAACCAACCACTGACAGCCATAAACCAAGGCCCTGTCAATCAGCAGGTAGTACAATGAACAACAAAACCTTCCTAACCCTACATGGCGGTATTTATACTGCCTTTGCTATCGCCCTATTCTTTCTGCCCCATGTGATGTGGCCGATGTATGGCGTAGAAATTAATGATCAATACGCCTACTTCTTATCTCAACATACCAGCATCTTTTTGGGCGGGGTGGCAGCTGTCAGTTTGTTGCTGCGCCACATTGAACACAGAGAAACAATGCGTCAGCTGTTTAAAGCTCTGGTGGTGACCAACCTACTTGGCCTCGTAATCACCGGCTACGCAGGGTTTATCGGCATTTTTGTCGGTTTTGGCTGGAGTGACCCGGCGTTTTTCACTCTGCTGACCATACTGAGCTATCGGCAACTCGCCCAGCAATAACGTAGTGACGAGCGCCTCTTATGATTAGGCGCATCGTCCTTGTCTCGCCTTTCATCCATTTACTGCGTAGAATACGCGCTCTTTTCCATCCCCAAACATTTATAGGCAGACAAGTTTGCATACAGTAGAACAACTAAGAAATGGCCAGCTGGCAGGCATTCAGCGCCTTCAGCTTTCTGAGCAATTAACTGAGTTACCACGTGAGATCTTAACGTTATCTGACAGCTTAGAGATCCTCGATGTGTCCAACAACCTACTGTGTGAACTGCCGGAATGGCTGACTGAACTTACCCAACTCAAGATTGTTTTTGCTTCCAATAACCGTTTTACCCGTCTTCCTTTGGTGCTCGGTCAATGTGAACGGTTAGAAATGGTTGGCTTTAAGAGCAATCAAATTGTCCGTGTCGCGGAAGAATCTCTACCAGAGCAACTCCGCTGGCTGATTCTGACAGATAACCAAATAGAGCAACTACCAGAATCTTTAGGCCATAGACCACGACTGCAAAAACTGGCGTTAGCGGGTAACAAGATCACGGCTCTGCCAAAGAGCTTTAAAAATTTGCTTAACTTAGAGCTAGTCAGGCTGTCAGCCAACCAAATCGATGTGTTTCCTCAAGTCTTGCTTGAGCTGCCAAAACTGGCTTGGATGGCATTTGCAGGCAACCCATTCTGTGAGCGTCTGTCACACAACGAAAGTGTCCCTCAGATCTCATCGGCCAGTTATTCAATGAATCACGTGCTTGGCCAAGGCGCTTCTGGGGTAATCTCACACGCAAACTGGCTCGATAAGGATTTTGATTTCCCAGCAGAAGTAGCGGTAAAAGTGTTTAAAGGCGAAGTAACCAGTGACGGTTACCCGCAAGATGAGTTACAAGCTTGTCTGCAGGCTGGACATCACACTAACCTAGTCAAATCGATTGCACAGTTGAGCGAAGATAACCACCTTGCGCTCGTCATGGAGTTAATCCCATCAGATTATTTTAATTTGGGATTGCCGCCGACTCTAAACACCTGTACGCGTGATGTATTCAAACCGGAATTTATCCTTAGTGCCAAAAAGATCGAATACATCGTTGACCAAATGCTCAACGTTTTCAGCCACCTGCATGACAACAAAGTCTGTCATGGTGATTTGTATGCCCACAATGTGTTGATCAATGCACAAGGTGAGATGATATTCGGCGATTTCGGGGCAGCTTCAGTCTATGACTATCTGACTGACGCTCAGCAGCAAGGTGTGCGCCGTGTTGAGGCCAGAGCTTTGAGTCACTTTATTGAGGACCTACTGTCAGTTTGCGATCGTAATGACATAGGTAGCACCAGTCATCAACGCTTAAGTAACATGATGCGTTTGGCGGGCTAACCAATGTATGGGTGAGTCACTGTGGCTCACCCGATTTGATCGATTTCGTCTTGTAAGGCTTCCAGCTGTTCAAGAATGGCTAAAAATTTCTCTCCGAACTCTGTAACCTGATACTCCACCCTTGGTGGCAACTCGTTATAAATCACTTTATCGAGTATTCCAAACTCCACATTGCGCTTAAGACACTGGTTCAACACCTTCGTCGATAGCCCCTCAACATTGCGCACCATTTCTCCCGGTCGATTTACACCTGCAGCGAGTAATTGATAGACCGTTAGCGACCATTTGCAGCCATAGATTGCTTCCACCATTCGGGCACTGCTTTGGGGTGCAGTTTTTCTCGTAAAAAGTTTTTCTTTGTTATTCATAAAGATGTACCAAAAAGTACCTACCCTACTGATTTGTACTTACTATTCAGTGATTTACATTGCTCCTAATATTAGCACGTCCGAATCAGTCAGGAGAAAGAAAAATGACATACAGTAATCGAGGTACAGCACTCATCATTGGTGGTTCGAGCGGCATGGGTTTTGAAACCGCCAAGCAACTGCTAGAAAATCAAGTCCCAGTCACGCTAGTAGGAAGAAATGCCGACAAGCTAGCACAGGCGGCTAGCGAGCTTGGTGAGTTGGGCATGGTAAAAACGCATCAGGCGGATTTATATGATGCAGACTCTGTCTCGCAACTTGTGCAAAACATCCAAGACTCTCAACAAACCATCGGTTATTTAGTCAATGCTGCGGGCTACTTTAATCCCAAAGCCTTCATTGACCATACTGAACAAGATTATGATCGCTACCACCAGCTTAATAAGGCGATATTTCAAATCACGCAGGCCGTTGCGCAAAAGATGATTCAGGCCAACCGTGGTAGTATTGTCAATATTGGTTCCATGTGGGCGAAACAAGCGATTAAAGCCACACCTTCTTCCGCCTACTCAATGGCTAAAGCGGGTCTACATGCGCTGACTCAGCACTTAGCGATGGAATTGGCGGATTATAATATTCGAGTCAACGCTGTCTCGCCTGCCGTGGTAAAAACGCCCATCTATGAAGCGTTTATTGACCCTAAAGAAGTCGATCAGGCTTTGGAAAGCTTTAACGATTTTCACCCGATAGGCCGAGTCGGAACCGCGGCAGATGTGGCGAACAGCATCAGCTTTTTGCTCTCGGATCAGGCAAGCTGGGTAACAGGAGCAGTCTGGGACGTGGATGGCGGCGTGATCGCAGGCCGTAACTAATGCATATCAACCTAAGGAGTAACTGATGCTCAATATGAACTTTGCCCAGCGCGTCGTAATTGATACTGAGTCGATGCCTTGGGTTGCTAGCCCAGCCAAAGGCGTTTGGCGCAAACCGCTAGAGCGAGAAGACGCAGAATCCGGTCATACAACCAGTGTTGTACGCTACGATGCGGGCTCTCGTTTCAACACGCATCCACATCCAATGGGAGAAGAAATATTCGTCTTGGAAGGTATCTTCTCCGATGAACAGGGGGACTACCCCGCAGGCACCTATCTGCGTAATCCACCAGGCAGTCAACACGCTCCTTTCAGCGATCAAGGTTGTACCATCTTGGTGAAACTGAATCAGTTTGATGAGAGAGATAGCGCGAGCATCAGGGTGAACACCCGCACGCAAGCTTGGTTACCTGGAATTGGCGGCCTTGAAGTGATGCCATTGCATGAGTTCGAACATGAACACGTCGCTTTGGTAAAATGGCCAGAGGGAGAAAGATTTCAGCCGCATCGACATTTTGGCGGTGAAGAGATCTTTGTCCTCTCAGGAGAGTTCGCCGACGAACATGGCCGCTACCCAAAAGGGAGCTGGTTACGTAGCCCACATATGAGCGAGCATTTTCCTTTTGTTGAGCAGGAAACAATCATTCTGGTCAAAACAGGGCATTTGCCCTTATTACGCTAAATGATTCGATAAAATGGCCATCTGGTTAACCTAGATGGCCAGTTCAATCACCCTACTTTCCACCGGCTATATCAATGAACGAACCAGTCACAAACGACGCTTCGTCAGACAACAACCATGCTATCGACTGAGCAACCTCTAGTGCCGTACCACCACGTCCAAGCGGAATTTGAGAAGCGAGTCGGTCTACACGCCCTGGTTCACCGCCATCGGCGTGCATCTCAGTGTAAATGCAGCCCGGCCTGACGCCATTGACTCGAATATCACGTTCAGCCAGCTCTAGAGATAAACCTTTAGTTAAGGAATCCATCGCGCCTTTCGATGCCGCATAATCGACATACTCAAACGGCGCACCCGTTCTTGATGCTGCCGAAGAGACGTTGACAATCGCCCCTGAAGCATCCAGTTGATTGATAAACGCTTTACAGCACAGGAAACAACTCACCACATTGGATTCCATCACCTGTCTAAATCGGCCTACATCGACCTTATTCAATGTCGTTTGCTGGAACAATACACCCGCGTTGTTCACCAGATGAGTCACCATACCAAAACGAGCGTTGACGGCACTGAACATAGTTTCAACTTGACCTTCATCAGACACATCCGCCTGATGCGCGAACGCACGACCACCTGACTGAGTTATCGCCTCCACAACCTCATCAGCACGCTGGTGGTTTTTAAGATAATTGACACACACCGCGTAGCCCTGCTGCGCAAGAAGCTTGGCAGTTTCTGCTCCAATCCCTCTTCCCGCGCCTGTAACGATGACCACTTTATCCATCTGCTCGTCCTTTCCTTATCTTTTCTATTAGGTTGGTTTTACACTGTAAAATGCGTCGGTTCCTGCATTTTCGCCACACCACTCATTAAACGCTCAACCAGTAAGGTCAACGCCTTAGGTTGGTAGCGCCTTTGCTTGTACACCAGATACGCCTGTCTCACACTACGCTGATACTGAGGCAAAACCCGAACAATATTCATCCCTTTATGGACGTGCCTAAACGGTAAAGAAGCCACACCCAGCCCTTTTTCAACCGCTCCGCATACCGCCAGAATATCGTTAACAATCAACTTAGGTTTGACAGTCATGACATCAACTAAACGTTCTTGTTCGTAAATCGAGATGTCTAATGCATGATCGACACTAACCCAATCCAGTTTGCTGAGTTGCTGTAAATCTTCCACAACGCCCACCTTCTCTATGTATTCAGGGCTGGCAAAAAATGCATGACGAGCTTTAAACAAAGGCCTGGCTATCATGTCATTCATCTCTGCCAAATCGAAGGTGATCAATAAGTCTCGGTCAGTTTGGGGAACGGCTTGCTCCTGGCTGAGCACTAAGTCGAGTGAGACTTTGGGGTAATCAACCAGAAACTGCTCAACGACATCCCCCACAAAAGCGCGGTAGAAGTTGTGTGGGATCGCTAACTTTATCTTGCCGGAAACTTGCTGCGTATCTGAGACCATTTGGCCAAATCCAGACTCGATCGACTCCATACCGCTCTGCAACAACTCAAACGCCTGAACACCACTTTGTGTTGCGACCAGCTCCCTTCCCTTCTTCTCAAGCAATCTAATATTCAGACGCTGTTCTAAGGTCGAGAGGCGGCGCGACATAGTTGATACAGGCAATTGCAGCTTCTTAGACGCTGCCAGTAAAGAACCTTCTTCTACAACGCAACAGAACAAATAAAGGTCGTCGATGTTTCCAAATATGGAATTCATGCTTCTAAACCTGCTTATTTTTTTCACTTATGGCTAGTTATATCCTTAATGACAACATAAGAACAAGCAGAGGAGGCGAAATATGAGTCGCAAACATTTTTGGATTTCAGCCCTACTTTCTTCATTGACTATGGCCGTCATCATGTCTGGATTAATTTCTGGCTATAAACTTGGTTTTAGTAGCGAATGGCCAGCGATCTGGCTCGACAGTTTTATTCTTGCGTGGCCAGCAGCACTCGTACTCAACCTGACCGTATTACCGCTAATACGTAAGCTCTCAAACTGGTTAGCTGGAGTAGGTACTGTATCACAAGCCTAACGCTGGATTTTTGAGATTGGAGGGAGCGCCTGGTTGTACTCCCTCTTCTACGATTTTGAAGTGCTTATGGAATAATGATGTCGCGCAGTTGCTGTTCTCTTTGAGCAGTGAGCCAATTTAAGCATTGCTCTTTTAGCGACGGATGGGGTGCAGCCACCAGACGACAGGTCGCATCTCGGTGCTTTATCCATTGCCTTTGAACCTCTCGCAACTCCAAAGATTGAGGTTTTGGCAACGCATACTCTGGTGATGGCAGCTTGAGATAGTCCATCACTTCTTGATAAGTCGCATTTAGACGCCTATCCGTTTCTGCCAGAGGTGTAGGTACGCTCTCGATGTTGCCCCGAACCGCTTTTTCCAAAGCTTCTAGGTAATCGTTTTTCTGTTCTTGGATGGAATCCGTTATCCACGCCGCTCTCCCAGAACCGCCATGCATTTCTTCTTGCTGTGCTTTAAGAGTGATAAAGGTCGTCATTTCGTTATAAGCAGCCTCCATCAATCCTGAATAGTTACCTGAGAGTTCCGCCTTTAAAGAACTCAGAACACTCTGGCGCTGTTTTTCTTGCTTGTCCGCGATTCGCTGAGCGCAATACCCCATCCCTGCTCCACTTGTCACGTATTGACATAGATCGAACGTCACCACTTGGTTATCTTTCCAGTGCTGATAGTAATCTTTGACTGCATATGACAGCTCAGCGGGAACCCAACCACCACGGGTGATGAGCCAGAAAACGAGCTCTGGGTCTGGTTTACCAAACACGCTACCTTCACGCGAGGCCTGTTCTGCCAGCTCCCAAACATCATAAAATGGCCAGTCGCCATCTTCATCCTTTACGCCATACCTCTCGATAAACGCTTCTACGTCCCGCTCAGGTAACTCTGCAGCATAGCGAATCGTTTGGATTTTCTGTTCTTCATCATAAATTGATAAAGCGGGGTTGTGTTGTTTGGCCTTCTGATAAGTCTCAAGCGCACTTTTAGGGTCTGACATTGATATACTGCCCGCTCTAAAGAACACCTTCTCAAGGTAGTTGTCTAGTGCCTCTTGATGGCCTTGCAAAGCGGCTTGCTGATAGTGATAGACACTCTGCTGGTCAGACAGGATGTATTGGTAAGCGAGCCTGAAATGCGCCTCAGCGCTGCCCTGTTCTGCGGCCATCGTGTACAACGATTTGGCTTGCTCCTTTTCACCCTGTTCATAGAGTGTATTGGCTCGTTCGAGCACATCCGTCTGTGCAGAGATGGCGGGAAATGCTACGTAGCAGCTAAGAAATATCGCAAGTCGTTTACTCATCTGTCGTCCGGAACCTTATCTAACCAGCATCTATTGAAAGGTTTTATTACCTAAAAGACAACGGCTTGTCTAATCAGATGATGAGTTTTCTCAGTGTTCAGAAACAAAAAAAGGAATCACGAGGATCCCTTTTTTAGCAATTTTTTAGCACATGTTAGTGTGTCAGAGATTACAGCTCAGCGTTGTGGTAAACCTGCTGAACGTCATCACAATCATCTAGCATGTCGAGGAATTTCTGGAATTTCTCTGCATCTTCACTCGCAACAGGCGTGTGAGTTTGAGGAACGAATGTAATTTCTTCGACATCAAGCGTTAGATCTGGGAAAGCGCCGTTTAGAGCAGTCTTAGTTTTGAAGAACTCCGTGTGAGGAGCGAATACCGTAATCACGCCATCTTCAAGTTCAACGTCAGTAACATCCACATCATCCATCATTAGCGTTTCTAGAATGATCTCGTCATCATCGCCTTTGAACTGGAATACCGCTTGGTGATCAAACATATGCGAAACTGAACCTTCAACGCCAATTTTCGCACCTGTTTTAACAAAACACTGGCGTACATCTTGGAAAGTACGGTTACCGTTATCTGTTAGACAATCAACGATAACACTAGTACCGCCAGGGCCGAAGCCTTCGTAACGTGCAGGAACGTAGTCTTCACCGCCTCCACCGTTGGCTTTATCAATTGCTTTGTCGATAACGTGTGCAGGAACTTGGTCTTTTTTCGCTTTTGCGATCAGGTGCTTAAGAGACAAGTTCATGTCTGGGTCTGCACCACCATTTTTCGCGCACATGTAAATTTCTTTACCGTATTTGGAATAAACTTTAATTTTTGCGCCAGCTGTTTTCGCCATCGAGGCTTTGCGCACTTCAAAACTTCTTCCCATCGGGATGTTCTCTCTAATTCAATTTAACGCGAAGGATTTTAGCAAAAATCGAGACCATTTCAATTTCTCGATGTCTTGCACACAGGACGTCAGGCGACACCCATCACTCGCTTGTACTTGGCTACAGATTCGAGAAAAGATGCTCGTTCATCTTCATCTCTGATTTTATCCGCTTGCTGATCAATTTCATCTGGCCCAGCTTTCGCTTCACGCAGCTTCCAGACTAAAAATGAGGCCTGTTTATCAAGCTCAATTTTGTTTTTTTCGTTGGCCGGGAGGGTAGATAAATTAATCGACATACAAAGGGGCTGAATCTGCAAAAATATGGAGAGGGAATATAGCACATTCGTGACTTAAATGGACATCAAAGCGCGGCGAGTGAGTTAACTAAGATCAAAAAAAGAAAAATTAAGGGTGGCTATTTGAGCCACCCTTACGTCGATTATCACTGTCATCACATCTAGTGCAGTATGCCTAGGTCTTTCGCTTCCTCTATGGTTAAGCCGCTTTCGCGAATCTCTCTTAATGCTTCAATACGACGACGAGCCTCCGCCGACTTAACACTTTTGGTTGGCTTCTGTGATTGTACTTCTTCCGTGAAGTCCCACTTGTCTGTGATTTTAGTCATTTCATCATGGTCAATAGAATTAATGGACATTGTAACCTCCGAACAAACCATGCAAGGGACAGCTAATCTGTAGCAAAAGCTCGCCGCCCTTGTTAAGAATTTTAGCTTCATAATGTGATTGCGCTAATAGTTCGTGCACAGTTACTGTTTTTTGTATAAATAAGCTTTGCGCGTGGCCAAATGGCGAAGTACATTTAAGGGATTCCCCCTAGTATTTGTAAGGCGATCCAGCTCTCACTTTTCACGCCAACTCCAGTAGTACTTCTCCCTCACAAATGACAAACCTGTTCACATACTGAGCGTTTTTCGAGTCACTTCACTGTTTTAATCACCACTTCTTTTCAGTCAAAAATTAACAGTTAATGATAATCATTCTCCTTTAATTTTAGGTAAGTGTGATTATGAGTGATAAAGAGCTAACGCATGCGGTACATCACGACCCGATCATTCAGGTTCGTGATTTATGCGTCGATTACATAACGGACAACGGCGACTTTCGCGCGGTGAAATCCGTCAGTTTTGATATAGGCAAAGGTGAAATATTCGGTCTCGCGGGAGAATCAGGTTGTGGCAAAAGCACTATCGCTTTTGCAATCAATCGTCTCCACAAGCCGCCCGCGTTCATTTCTGAGGGGCAAATCCATTTTGACGGTCAAGACCTGCTTAAACTGTCAGATCGCCAGATAAACGCGATTCGTTGGAGCGAAATTGCAATGGTTTTCCAAAGTGCAATGAATTCGCTAAACCCAGTTCTGCCCATTCAGGAGCAGTTTGCCGACGTGTTGCGCCACCATAAAGGCATGAGTGACCTTGAGGCGAAAGACAGAGCGGAAAAGCTGCTGGATCTGGTTAATATTCCACGAGAACGGTTAAGCGAATACCCTCACCAGTTCAGTGGTGGCATGCGCCAGCGACTCGTGATTGCGATTGCGTTATCGCTTAACCCAAAGCTGATCATTATGGACGAGCCCACAACCGCACTGGATGTGGTGGTGCAACGTGAGATCCTGCAACAAATCTATCAATTGCGTGAAGAGTTTGGCTTCTCAGTTCTGTTCATTACCCATGATCTGGCACTAATGAGCCAGTTGTGTGATCGGATTGCCATCATGCGCCATGGAGAGATTGTGGAAATCAATCAGTCGACTCAGATCCGTAACCATCCTCAACACCCTTACACACAGAAACTATGGGCGTCATTCCCCAACATTCATCAAGGTAAGCATCACGTACAAGGAGCGACGGTATGAGCCAGCCGATTATCCAACTCAACAATGTTGTCAAAGAGTTCACGATTGGCGGTGGTTTCGCCGCGCAAGATAGATTTAAAGCACTGCAAGGCGTCAGTTTTAGTCTGCACAAAGGCAAAACTCTGGCGCTGGTCGGTGAGTCTGGTTGTGGAAAAAGCACCTGTGCACGCTTGATCACCAAAGTCCACTCTGCCACATCAGGAGAGATCCTGTTTAACGGCAACAACATTGAACAGATCCAGAGCCGAAAAGCCCTGCTTGATTATCGCAGTAAAGTGCAAATGGTGTTTCAGGACCCGTTTGGCTCACTTAATCCAACTCATACCATTGCTCACCACCTCACCCGCCCACTTAAGATCCATAAGCAGGTTAAGAGCAGCCACGCCATCCCGAAACGATTGACTGAGTTATTGGACTTAGTCGAACTCGCGCCAGACACATTAGAAAAGTACCTTCACCAGTTAAGCGGAGGCCAGCGACAACGGGTGAATTTAGCGCGAGCACTAGCAGTTGGCGCGGAAGTGATATTGGCTGATGAGCCGACGTCGATGCTTGATGTATCGATCAGGCTTGGCGTGCTTAACCTGATGCAACGAATGAAAAAAGAACTGGGTATCGGCTTTTTGTACATCACACATGATTTAGCGACCGCTCATTACATCGCGGAAGAAACCGCCGTGATGTACAAAGGCCAGATTGTTGAGTGGGGTGACACACAGGCGATCTTAACCGATCCGCAACATCCTTATACCAAGCTGCTGATCTCTGCGGTACCGGATCCTGATCTGCCGTTTGGTAATCTGGTCAAGAGTGAACCAAACTACTCTGTAGACGCTGATCAAATTCGCGCGACCAGCGCGGTAGTGCAACAAGGCTATGATCAAATTGGTCCAAATCATTTTGTAAAACATTGGGTTAAAGCTGCATGATGACGCTTGATAACTGGGTTTCACACATCGACAACTGGTACCAAACACAGAAGCATGATCAAGGTATTGAAGCTTTAGTACTGAGTGTGCCTGACGAAGTATGGGGCCCAGAGATTAGCGAGCTACAAAGTAAAGCCATTGCCTGCTGGCTGGATGCTTGTTTGCGAGTTTTCCATTTTGAGCGCTACTCACAACCTGATAAAGCTTACCAGTATCTTCAGCTTGCCTACAGCAAACTTCAATTGTGCGCCTGTAACCCAGAAACAGAGTTAGCACTTAAAGACTGGTGCATGAAACGACTGCAAAACCTGACGGTGGTCAGTTTAGAATTTTGCAATCAACGCCCCGAAGCACATTGGCAAAGTCAATCACATCAACTGATTGAGTCACACGTCCAGTTTATGGCCGCACAAAGCTGGAATGAATCTCGGAACGATGATCAAGAACTTTACGAACAGCGGCATTGATAGGCAGATCATTCAGTAGCAAATTCATTCAGTAGAAAATGGCAGCGACAAGGCTGCCATTTACCTTGAAAACAACAGCACTACATTAGTACATGGATTGCCAGTTTGGGTGATCGAGCCAGTTAAGCCCTGGCATATCTGGGTGAGGATCATGGCGCAATAGCCAGTCGTGTAGGGTCTGTTGTAAATCTGTATTAATGTAGTCCACGTTTGCTTTCGTCAGCTCGCCCCAAATTTTGTTATGGGTTTCAGGATCCCCTTCTGGGGTTGCCCAGAAACGAATCTTCTGCATATTACTATGCGCAGTCGTCACAATCCGTTCGAGTTCCACCAGTGCAGCATCAGGCCACTCCCCTTCCCCATTGAAATCACCAAACTGTTCTTGATCAAAGTAATCAAAATTGTTGCTAATCAATGGCATTAGAGTAGGTGAATAGCCCTTATCAAGATCGCTCAGTCGCCCATCAACAAACGAATAACGGGTTTGCTGTTGATCCATCAACTCGATCGGACGATTGCCGGAGATGATCGCAGTGACAGGGCCCTGATACACTTTGCCATCTTGATAGCGGCTGAATACATCCGGATACTTTGCAAGTACCTCTTCCACAGCCTGCCAAGTCAGAACATCTTGAGTCTTGATATCAATCAGCAGGACTGCGGTGTAGTTCCAACCATCATACATTTGGTTCTGGTTATTTCTGACGTGTTCAACTATCGGCTGAACATAAAGCTCGTCAAATTTCCACTCGTGAACAAGGTCGTCGTCATCATGGGCAATCAGAACCTCCTCATAACCTTCTTCATAGTAAACATCGGCTTCAAAACTCCCAAAACCCAACTCTGCCGCGCCATAAAAAGGCTCATCTCGATAGTAATCATTATGAGAGTGAGAACGAACTGTCTCCACGGTATCGGTTTCAGTCTCTGTTTCATTACAGGCACTCAACACTAAGCAGCTGAGTACGATAAGTACTACTTGTATAGGCTTCGCAAATTTCATCATTTTTCCCGATTATTCAATAAACAAACTGAATCACTGCATTGGCAGTGCGAGGGACATCATTTGAGCAATAAGTGACACTTCCATTAACGAAAAATGACCATGTGCTAATTAATATGAATGAGTTAAAAGGTGGAATAAGAATCTGATTTAGATAATAAAATTACATTCATGCTACTGATTTTATGGCTGGGATAGCGAAACTCAGTAGACACCAAACAGATACAGGGAGATCGCTTAGAGGCGAAAGCATGATCAAGGGTGTATCTTGATCATGCTTTCGATCAAAGAAGAATTTCAGGCAAAAAAAAAGCGAGTTCATAAGAACTCGCAAAATATTCAGAATGAATGTAACAATATGAGCCAATCTATCAGGGATAATCCAAATCCCTCATTCATCAGAAAGGACAAAAGGTTGTCTATTCGGGATAAATATTATCCAACTCTCATGCAACCAATGTCAGTTCATTGTCAGGGGAATGTAGTAGATATGTCTATTCACCACAGGTATGTAACAGCCTGTATCAAGCAGTAAGCAGATATAAAAAAGCCAGCAAGAATTTGCTGGCTGATAGAAAACGCGGGCTATTCTTCACTTATACCGCCACTTCGTCAAGCACTCTGAACACGGTCTCGTCCAAATGCCCTTCATGCACCTGTTTGCAAACTTTACGTCTTACCGCAAGGCCGGCAATCAGGCGTTCAATGGATAAGTGTTTGTTTTCACTCTGACCATTGTAGAGCTCAATCAACTTACTGAGCGTTTCGTATGGGATGATCTCCTCCCCTACTCTGAGGAAATCGAGCTTCTCTATGAGCTCCTGACACTCTTCTTGGATGGAATTGTGAGAATGCCCGGTCATCGCAGCTAAAGCCGTTATAGAGCGTTCTAGAGCCTCTGGAGAGGTATATTTAGAGAGAGTAATCGTAATTTCATCGGCATTGATCTCAACCAGATGCTTACGCACTTTGACTCGTCGTCCTAATTTGCCCTTAGGAGAGCGCTCTTTACGTTGGATAGGTTCAAACTCACCATCAATGATCTGTGACATCTCATCCAACTGCTGCTTGGTGACCATCTCGTTACGCAGCGGGTTTGGCAAGGTCGGCGCCATGTTGCGTTTACCTGCATTGGTAGTGCGCGCACGGGAGTAACGTAAGACTTCTTCAGCATCGCACTTAATGTCGAACTGATAGTCTTTGATCTTACCATCTTCTTCCAGCGTGGAGATCGTCAGATGATAACCCCAAAGATTGACCTCAAACAGATCTTCATTACCACTGCCTTCGGATAACTTCTTGAGTTCACGGATCAAATCCATTGAGAATCGACGCCACTCGATGTTGCGTGCCAACTTCTGATTCAATGTGCTAAGAAGCATCACATCAGTATGACGGCGTGACATCCGGCTACGGAAGTAACTGTACAGTTGGAAAACCAATGTATGTTGCTTCAAGATCTCTGGTGGGAACAGGAAGAAATAATCACGGGTTAGCAGCTCTTCATAGAAAGAAGGCTCCCAGACGAGGATATACAGGTTCGGTTTAATACGAATTTCGCCGTCAGCGCCTTCTGTTGGTGCCTCTTCTGATGCCGTAATGGTCCGAGCCAGAAAACGGAAACGATCACTCTTGAAGCCTTCTGGCATGTTCTCACTCAACCAACGGCCCGTCAGCTCATGCAGTTGAAAATCGGTAAACTCAATACGATCAATACTGTCGCGGATCGAATCTCGCGCAGGTCCACTATCCTTCTTACCACGTAATGAAAGAATGTCTGTAATATATAATGGCGTCTTATTCGGAGTTTGCTTGGCATCCAATTGATATTGGTGCTGGTGGTGCTCATGGTACTGAACGGTAAGCGTGAACAACGCAAACAACGTCATCAGATCGTCCACCGTCATAATGTTTTTCGATGATCGTGTTTCGATCACTGCTTTAGTGCCAGAGATCGAAACCATGCTTTTCTGGTATTGCTTACGGGTGCGTGGCGGAGCCAATGCCTGATCAATGATACCCGCCCAATTGGTTGGCGAAACAACAAACTGATCCGCCTCATCTTTCATTGCAGGTGGCGTATTAAGGCCATGTTCATTCAACAGACGCTTATTCACATGAGTTTGTGCTAATGCCTTGGAGCGTTTCTGTTTTTCGCTCTGTTTGACGGATTCCGTCATCAGGCTGGTGGCGCCTAATGCAGTGATCAATTGGTTAGGATTTACGAAACGGTGCAGCATAGTTTTGCCAGCAAGACCTTCTTCAAAACGAACCGGGATCTGTTGGAACAAACCGATATTTACTGCAGCTCGCAGACGTTGCTGAATGGCAGCCCGAGTCAATTGACCGTCAGTGGCATCAATCAACTCTGTGGTAGAGACCAGTCCATCTTTGCTACTGAAGCCTTGTAAAGAAATAAGATTCAGAAGTTCAACTATGCTTTTAGTGACGCCTTTGAAGTGCTGATATTGCTCAATCCAATTCACTGCGGCTTCGGACACCTCAAACATATGTCCGTCTTTATGGCTTCTTGGAGCCTTAATCAGTACTTTTTCTTCTGAACTCATTTATTATGATCCGTATCACACTAGCCGTAATATCGCTATGGTTCCGAAAGAATAAAGAAAAACAGATCATAAATAAAGAAAAAACTTGTTGTTTTAAATAACTGATCTTTCTGATTAAAGTGATCTTAAATGATTATATGATCTAATGATCTGGTAAAGAGTTTGCTTGTAACTTCATGTTATTCATAATCTTTTTTTATCCACTGCTGAAAGCATGATCATGAACACCTCGAAACTATGATCATCAAATGACTGAAAGCATGATCAAACCTTTTCAGAACGATGATCATTAGTGTTACGAATGCATGATCAATATCGAACCCGAAGCATGATCATCGTAGACTCACAATTTATCCACAGAGCGAAACGAACACACCCGAAATGGATGCTTCATTTGATGGGGAATTTGAGTGTAGAACACGAAAGAATGATCAAGGATAGCCTGTGTGTGCATGTGAATTGATGTTTTCTTCACCAATCTGAAATCCATCTGACATACATTGCTCATTTTGCAGGGAGTAAATCTGACTAACATCGGTGTCGAAAGCATGATCAAGAAAATCGAGCCATGTAAGGTTCTTCTCTCTTCGTTACTCGATTTAACGTGAGATACCAGTACATACAGCGACATCTCTTGGTTCATCTGCATTCCGCCGTAATTCGGACTGAAATTATCATGCTTCCGAGCGTCATCGTTACTTGATCATTGATCCGAATAAGGATCATTAAAACTGAAGGTATTTAACTGTCTCAAACACATCGAATTTTCCTTGATCATGCTTCCTATAAGCGATTTTATGCCTGAAAGCATGATCACCGTAATTGCCTTGATCATTGTTTCGGAAAGTCGCGAGCATGAGGAGTTGTTGAGTTTACTCTCTATCAGATTAAGTTCATTGAATTAGGAAGGACTAGCAAGTCAATATGGTGTTCGTCTAGAGTCGAAATTACACAGGCCGTAAAATGTGAGCATATAACAATCGTTCCGGGAAATTTTTCTCTTTTTCATCGATTTTTTATTTACAATGTAAATAAGTGATACTGTAACACTTTAAATGTAGTCGAATATTAAAGGGCTTTTACACATCTAAAATGGTCAATTTTTGACAGGTTTTGTTGTGTATTCATTAAATCGATTGAAAACTCTCTTATTAATGTGATTTGCATCTATAAATGTCTGTTCACCTTTTTGTTGTTATTGGTTGATTATGCTGTACAATTATCAACAGACACTAATAACGGAATTTGGCAATGAAAAGAGAACAGACAATTGATAGTCTCATTCAACTCGCTGAACAAACTGCACAGGTTCAGGCTGACCGAATAGAGATCGTTTTGGAAGAGCGCAGCGATGAGCATTTCCCGCCTATGTCGAAAGCATTGATGGAAACTCGTTCAGGTCTGACTCGTCGTAAATTGGATGATGCGATCAGTAAACTCGAGGAGTCCGGTCATCAGTTTACGAAGAATAATGCGAATCACTATTCTATTTCACTGCAAGAAGCTCACATGTTGATGGACGCGGCTGGCGTTGCGAAATTCCATGAGCGTAAGAAAAACAATGACAATAAACCGTGGATTATCAATGTACAGAACCAGAAGGGTGGTACAGGTAAATCCATGACGGCTGTGCACCTTGCGGCGTGTTTAGCATTGAACTTAGACAAGCGTTACCGTATTTGTCTGATTGACTTGGATCCACAAGGTTCATTGCGTTTATTCCTTAATCCACAAATTAGCCTGACTGACCACGATAACATTTACTCAGCCGTGGATGTGATGCTCGACAACGTGCCTGAAGGCGTCGAAGTCGACAAAGAATTCCTGCATAAAAATGTGTTGCTTCCTACTCAGTACCCGAACCTGAAAACCGTATCGGCGTTCCCGGAAGACGCGATGTTTAACGCAGAAGCGTGGCAAAATCTATCACAGAATCAATCTCTCGATATCGTAAAACTATTGAAGGAAAAGCTGATTGATCAAATCGCCGATGATTTCGATATCATCATGATTGATACCGGTCCACACGTTGATCCACTCGTGTGGAATGCGATGTATGCATCTAACGCACTGCTTATCCCTTGTGCCGCTAAGCGTCTAGACTGGGCATCTACGGTAAACTTCTTCCAGCATCTCCCGACAGTATACGAGATGTTCCCAGAAGACTGGCAGGGGCTTGAGTTTGTTCGTTTGATGCCAACGATGTTTGAAGATGACAACAAGAAGCAAGTGGCCGTTCTGACGGAGATGAACTACCTGTTAGGCGATCAAGTGACGATGGCCACTATTCCACGTAGCCGTGCTTTTGAAACCTGTGCCGATACCTACAGTACTGTATTTGACCTGACAACTGGCGATTTTGAAGGTGGTAAAAAGACGTTGGCGACAGCGCAAGATGCTGTTCAAAAGAGTGCGTTAGAGCTTGAACGAGTTCTGCATAGCAACTGGTCATCACTAAATCAGGGGTAATTAGACAATGGCAATTAAAACTTCAGATTTAAACGCAAGATTGTTTGGTAAAGCCAATAAACGCCATGTAGCAACGCCTCAGGAAGCGCAAAAAGCGGCTAAAGAGCAAGCGCAGGTGATTGAACTGGCGGTTGCAGGCGAGGAGATGGTTACGTTTGAGCTGGTACGCATTTCGGCCAGCGATATAGCGGAGCAGACGGTTGTATTTGCAGAAAATGCCCGTGAGCAATCTTTCCTAAATGAACATGCGTTGTCCGATGTTCTGGCAACATTAAAAGAACGTGGACAGCAATACCCAGCCGTTGGCCGTAAGCGCGAAGACGGTAAGATTGAAGTCCTTGACGGTAGCCGCCGTCGTATGTCTTGTATCTTGGCCGAAAAAGATTTCCTCATCTACGTTGCTGAAAACATCAATGGTGAGCATGCAAAATTCTTGTCCGATGTGGCGAATGCCCACAAGCCTTTGTCTTTATATGAAAAAGGCAAAGAGATGCAGGCGAAGCTGGAAAGCGGTGAGGCAGAAGATCAAAAAGCACTAGCTAAGATGTTCCAATGCAGTGAAGCCTTGGTGAGTGGCGCATTGAAAGCCGCGGATCTGCCGTTAACGCTGCTTCAGGCCTACCCAAATGTAGCTGATTTAGGGCGTCCGACGATTGTGAAGCTTCACAAGCAATTCAATGAACTTAGTGAAGCAAACCGTGGCAAGCTTTTAGATAAGTGTCAGTCAACGGACGGTTTTGTTTGGCAACGCAGTCAAGCTCAGGGCGTTGCACGTATTACGAAAGAAGTTTCTGAAACCCTTGAACAGTGGATTGAAGAGCTTGCGCCAAGTAAACGTTCAGCCAGCCGAAAAATAGAGTTAGTTAAAGGGCGCGCCAGTTACAGTCGCAAAGGCGCAGACTTAGCACTTAATCTGAAAAAAGTGGATGATGCACTGATGCAAGAGATTCTCGACTTTGTATCGACTAAACTCAAATAGCGTTATTGTTACCTGACAGAAAGCCGCACTTTGCGGCTTTTTTTCTACCTCTCATTTACGCGTCTTAGTTGTTATAATTCGCTTATTCTCGGAACTTTGACAACGGCCATGCACAATTATTTTTCTCAACTTATTCAATCCGCCAATAACGCGAATCACAGATTTGGAGTGGTGCTGAAAGGCAGTGTTGACTGGCAGTCTAATACGTTGTCAGCCCTTAAAGAGTTGTTTTCAAATTCTGCTATTTATCAGCTGGGTGGGAAAAGTGACGATGATAATGTACATCTGGTTACGTTTAAGCAAGGGCAGAGGTTACTAGGGCAAGAGTGTGGCCTTCTCATTTGCGATTTTTCCGATGGATTTGACGCAAATTCCTTTAGTGCCGCATTGGGCTGCGTAACCGGTGGTGGCTTGGTTGTAATAATACCAGTTGATTCCGATTCTCTTTCGTTGTCAGAACAATGGTTCGATATTGCTTTAGGTTCGCTGATTCAGGTTGAGCAATCTAAGCCTTTGCCTGAATTACCTCAAATGGAGAGTGCCAGCGCTGAACCTTTAGCACAGCAGAAAGTCGCGGTTGAGAAAATACGAAAAGTCGTTGAAGGGCATCGCAAACGTCCTTTGGTGATGACCGCTGACCGTGGGAGAGGGAAGAGCAGTGCTCTGGGGATTGCTGCCGCTGAATTGATGGAAGCGCGTAACCTCCACATTGTCGTGACTGCGCCGAGCCTTGCGACAGTGTCTCCTGTGTTCGAACATGCTCATCGTCTGCTTCCAGAGGCGGCCGCCAAAAAAGGTTTCATTCAATTGGGTCAATCGACACTGACGTTTATTGCGCCTGATGCACTACTTCGAATGCCTCCTGAATGCGATTTGCTATTGGTTGATGAAGCCTCCGCAATTCCAATTCCAATGTTGCAGAAAATGGTCGAGCGCCACCACCGTTGTGTGTTTTCGACAACGATTCATGGCTATGAGGGGTGCGGACGCGGTTTCACACTCAAGTTTCAGGCTTGGCTCAGACAGCAAAGACCAGGTGCGGTGTTTTATCACTTGGATCAGCCGATTCGCTGGAATGAGAATGACCCTGTCGAACGTTGGCTGTTTGAGACTTTTTTGCTTAATGCCGAATTGGAGACGCCGCCTCCCACTGTTTTACCGCCAATTAAATTGGAGCTAATCGACAAGCAACAACTTGTGGTTCAGCCTGATTTACTGCGATCTTGTTTTGCGTTACTGGTAAACGCTCACTATCAAACATCACCAAATGATTTAATGCTGTTGCTTGAAGATGATGCGATCCAGCTTTATGCGGCATTCTCAGAACAATATTGCCTAGGTTGTATGTTAACGATTAAAGAGGGTCAGTTAGAAGAGCCTTTAATTAAATCGATACAACAAGGACAAAGAAGGCCAAGAGGGCATTTGGTACCAGTGATGCTAGCCAATCACCTTGGTTTAACCCAAGCTGCCAGCCAGGCAAGCCTCAGAGTGATGAGAATTGCTACACACCCTGACTATCAGCAGCAGGGGGTTGGCTCTGCCATGTTAGAACAGTTGACGCAACGGTCAGGGAGTCAGTTTATGTCCACCAGCTTTGGAGCGACTAGTGAGTTAATTCGCTTCTGGCGTAAGAATGGTTTTGTTCCTGTTAAGTTAGGTGTGCAAAGAGATCAAGCGAGTGGCTGCCATTCAGTGGTCATGGTCAAAGGGAATTTCGATTGGATTTCGGTGGCCGAGCAGCATTTTCATCAGTCTATGCGTTATCTTTTCGGTGATGTATTCGCTGATATTGAAACTGACATTGTACGTAATCTATTGCGTAAGGAAGATGCTTCCGTAGCAGAATGTGAATTTGAGAGGCTTGTTAGAAACTATAGTCTGGGCGGGGCAGGGTTCGAAAGTGTGGCTCCGTTTATCGCTAACTGGGTGCTGTCCTCGAACAAAGCAATAATAGGTTGCTCATCTCTTGTGATCCGTAAGGTGTTGCAGCAACGCAGTTGGCAAGCGTGTAGTGAAGAATTTGGTTTTACTGGGAAAAAGCAAACCGAGCAGCAATTGAGAACAGATATACAGGTCTTGTTAGATATCGGATGAAAACGCCCGAATTTACACTGTAAAAGGGACCGATTTCAGGCTTTACCCTACTAGAACAGCGTATAAAAAAGAGGAGAATATATCTCCTCTTTTATTGTTTAAATGTTTCTTCTTAGTACGAATAGTTACTCACCTTGAGCACAGTTTGAGCCTCTGTTCGGCTCGATGATGATGGAGAAATATCTTCAATTTTGAAGCTGGACAGCAGTTGTATAACACTGTTGACTTGTTCTTCCATTGACGTACTGTTTGCGGAAGCTTCTTCTACCAATGCTGCATTTTGCTGAGTCATATCATCCATGTCTTTAATGGTCTCATTGACCTTAGAAATTCGATTGCTTTGAGTTGAAGAGCCTGCTGAAATCTCAGCAATCATAGACGTTACTTTTTCTACCGAGGAAACGAGATCTTTGAGTGTCGAACCAGATTCATTAACCAGCTCCGTACCTTCTTCCACTTTGGATACGCTATCTCGAATCAATTCCTTGATCTCTTTGGCTGCTTGAGCTGAGCGTTGAGCTAGATTGCGTACTTCTCCTGCGACGACGGCAAACCCTCGTCCTTGTTCACCAGCCCGTGCTGCCTCTACGGCAGCGTTCAGTGCCAATAAGTTAGTTTGGAAGGCGATTTCATCAATGACACCGATAATGTCTGAAATCCGCTTACTGGAACTATTGATTTCTGCCATGCTTACTACCGCTCGCTCAACAACTTCTCCACCACGTTGTGCTTTGACTTGAGCATCTCGCGCTAAGTCAGTTGCCAAACTGGCGTTGTCGGCATTTTGTTTTACCGACTCAGTCATATCAGACATCGACGCAGAGGTCCGTTCTAATGACGCGGCTTGGTCTTCGGTTCGGTGGCTCAAGTTAACAACACCGCTTGATAGTTCGCTCACTGAGTTGTTGACGATACCGGCTGATTGGCTAATGTTTTTAATCAGTTCTAGCAAGTTTTCAATACTGGTATTCACGGCTTCCTTCAATACAGCAAAATCACCTTGGTAATTACCTTTCACTGTGCTCGTTAGGTCGCCATCTGCTAAGCGAGCGAGAACTTCTTTGCATTCATTCGTTGGTTCAACCATGGCATCCAATGTTTGGTTCATTCCTTCAACAATTTGCTTGAAGTCACCTTGATGGCGTGAGGTGTCTGCCCGGTTATCTAGCTTTCCTTCAACCGCCGCAATCGCTAATGCGTTGGCGTCATCGATAAGCTGTTTAATGGCGGCAATACATGTATTGAGGTTGTTTTTGAGTAGGTTAAAGTCACCATTGTAGTGTTCTTCAATAGGTGAGGATACTTGACCTTTCGCTATTTGATCGACGCAATTTGCTGCCACCGTGAGCGGTGTGACAACCGCGTCTAGCGTGCTGTTGACCCCTTTGATGATGGTTCTGAAATCACCTTGATGCTGAGTTTCATCGGCTCTTGCTGATAGCTGACCTGCGATTGCTGCATCTGCTAGGTTGTTGGCATCTTTGACCAGAAGGTTGATAGCTGAAATACAGGTGTTTAAGTTATCTTTCAGTTTGTTGAAGTCGCCGCGGTACTCATCGGTGATTGTATCGGGGATCTGGCCTAGGGATATTTTCGCCACGCAATCTGCAGCGATAGCTAATGGTCCGACGATGGCGTCGAGAAGCTCGTTAATACCATCGCCAAGATCGTGCATAAAGCCACTCAGGCGGGTGGTATCTAAACGAGTGCTGAGTTGGCCTGATGCAGCTGCACGTATGACATTCTCAACTTGCAGCTCTGCATCACGTTGCTCCGTTAAATCATCCCACTCAATGACGGTTCCTAGGCGAATTCCATTTTCGCCCATTACCGGATTCGCAATGACTTTGTAGATTCGCTTGTCGATGTTGATCTCTACAGCCACAGTTTTATCTATTGATTGAAGAATGCGTTGGTATTCAGTTGTGTGACTGAATAGACCAATGTTTCTACCTAGTAACCTTTCAGGGTCAAAACCTTTAATGGCATTGCTGAAACTTGATACATTTCGAGCAAATTCTTGATGCATCGCGTGATTCAGGTAAATGAGATCGTTGTTGTTATCCGCTACCATCACACTTGCGGATACTTGATCAAGGGCCTGACGAATACGGCTATTTTCTTCTGCTTGTACTCGCTCCTGTTCCATTCTCTTTTCAAGGTCACGTTGCGCTTGGAGAAGATTTTCCTGCATGGTTGAGAGGGCTTTGAGCAGCATACCTGATTCATCATTCGAGCTGGCATTAATTTGATTGTTCAGTTTCCCTGAAGCGATAGAGTTGGCTATTTGTACAGCAGCTGTAATCGGTACGGTAATACCTTTTTGCACTACATAAACGACAAGTGCTGTCAGTAACAGTGCAGCTACCATTAAAATGATATCTCTTGTGAGTTCGGAACTCGCTTTATCCGCATAAGCTTGTGTTAGGGTGATGAGATCATTTGCCAGTTTATCTTCTACTTGCTTGAGCAGATTGATTTTTGCTGTTTGCGCTTTGAACCACTCTGCCGGGTCAACACCAAAGCCCCCAATCATAGCGTATTCAATAGCTATCTCACGAAAAGAGGCCGTTTCTTCCATGATCGGTCCAGTCATGGTTCCGCGGTATATTTCTAGTTGTGAGGGCGCTGCGAGGGTTTTGAATACACTAGTATAATTGGTCTGAGCGGATACAAGATTTTGGAAGCGTTCATACTGACGCCCTTGGAACTCATCATTAGCAAATACCCCCATTAACAATGCACGTTCAATACCTGCTCGTTCTTTACTTTGCAAAAAGTTTGCATAAGCTGCGGCCATAGAGCTGAGCTCTCCACTTGAACTGGCTTTAGAAAGATGAACAATGTCACCCAAGAACTGGGCATTCATGTCTGTATAGAATCCAATTGCCTGGCTTTTAGGTATCTCAAGGGCGTCTATCTCTGTCCGCTTCGAATCCAATTCATTCAGTACAGAGAGGGAATGATCCAACTGCTTCTCAAAGGCTGAGCCATAGATAGAAGGATCAAAACTTTGCATGAACAACCTGAGCTGATCTCTCTTTGCATCTACGGTTCTGCGTTGATCTTGAACTTCATTTGAGAAGCGTAAGCCGCGGCTGTCCATAAAGCCGGCGGTAATGCCTCGCTCTTTTTGTAACTCATGCACGAGAGCACTAGCTTTAACTGAAAACTCTGACAGCATCAGTATGTTGTTATCTTCTTCAACGAGAGCAACGTTTCTCATCACCTGTGTTTGGGCAAAATAGACTAAACACACAACCGGAATGACGATAATTGCCATTAACTTCCAACGTAGTTTGAGATCAGCAAAAAGGTTCATAGACTCTTTCCTATCATCCGTCCACTTAAGCGCTGATAAGCGGTATTGAGTTAATTAAACTTAATAATGAAATATGAGCGTAGTTTAATATTGATGTTATTGCGTAGCGATGGTGGGGAATACTCTGATGTGGCTCAATAATTGTGATATTCGATAGGGCAAGCAATAGGTTTACAATTTACATTGTAAACTCTGAAGTGCTAGATTTCTTGGTTGATAGATTTAACAAAAGGTAGATGTTTTTGATTTGTTTGCAAATATTCCTTTATCTATAAAAAATATATGGAAATTATTTTGTCCGTCATTAATGAACTAACCCTTTAAAAAACAAGGTAATTAACCTTGCTTTGAACGTAAATATATGACTTTTAGTTCATAATTTGATTTTGTTAATTTGCTAAATATCTATTCCTTCCTACACTCAAAATTAAGCGAAAAGCTTCCATAACGGCTAGGAAATTATAAGAAAAGTGTAGGTAGAAACATGGAATGTTTACTTCCTGAGTCTCTAGACATTTCTACAGTGCTAGACACAACGACTCATTATCAAGAATGGTTTGCCAATCACGACTCTATTCAGTTAAACGCTAGTTCAGTGGCGAGAGTGGATGCGGCTGGCGTACAACTACTCTCTTCTCTTTTTATTTCCGCAAAGAAGAATCAACGAGAAATTCAGTTGCTTAAACCTAGTGATGTTCTACTTGAAGGCATCGATACGCTAGGTTTGCAAGACGTGTTTGAGCTAAAACTAAAGTCGGAGAGTAATCAAAATGACTAAGATTCTTGCAGTAGACGATTCTGTATCCATTCGCCAGATGGTGAGCCACACGTTACGTGATGCTGGCTATGAAGTCGAAACCGCAAATGATGGTCGAGATGCACTCAACAAAGTCGCGAGTAGCAAATTTGATGTGGTCATTTCGGATGTCAATATGCCCAATATGGGAGGGTTCGAGCTTGTTAAGGCGCTGAGAGATAAGCCTCAGTACAAGTTCGTTCCTATTCTAATGCTGACGACTGAAACCAGTACCGAAAAAAAACAACAAGGTAAATCAGCCGGAGCAACGGGATGGCTAGTTAAGCCATTTAACCCAGAAACGCTTCTAAAAACTCTAAAACGCGTTATCTAAATCAAATAATTCATTAACAACGTCATCTGGCAGGGAAAAAAGCTTATGGCTTTAGATATGGAACAATTGCGCAAGATGTTTTACGAAGAGTGTCGTGAAAATCTTGAGGTGTTGGAAGATGTGTTACTTAATCTGGATGTGACTTCTCTCGATGAAGAATCCATTAATACCATCTTTCGTGCTGCTCACTCGATTAAGGGAGGAGCAGCAACATTTAACTTGTTTGATATCAGTGAATTTACCCACTCTGTAGAAGCCTACCTAGATCTGGTCCGTAATAATGAAAAAGAGCTCACTGCAGAGACTGTCGATCTGCTACTTAAAAGTGGTGATTGTATCCAGAGCATGCTGGAAGGGCATGAACAAGGCAGTGAAGTAGACACAGCACTGCAAAAAGAGGTCAGTGCGCAGCTTCATGAGTTACTCGGTGAAGCGTCTGTGGATTCCGAGCCTCATAACGAAGAACTCTCTGAACAAACAACGAATAGTGATGATTCACAACCAGACACTTCTGGCGGTGAAGGTCACTGGCTGGTGACTTTTGAACCCCACCCTGAAATGTTTTTTAGTGGCAATGACCCGCTAAGAATACTCCGCGAGTTAAAAGAGCTTCATGCTTCCTGTCAGATTACGGTGAATACAGAGTCTTTGCCTGAAATTGAAGCGATCGAAGCTGAACTTTGCTACCTCAAATGGCAAGCAAGTCTTGATGTTGAAGTAAAAGAAGAGGAAATCCGAGAGATTTTCGAATGGGTCGAAGATGAATGTGAGCTAACGGTCGAGTTTATCTCCGCTATCCCTGCCACAAATACAGCAGCTCCTGAGGAAGTTGAGGAGCCTCAAACTTCCGCTACAAAAGACCCCTCTGCAACCAAAGAAGTGGCGGCACAAGATTCAATTAAAACCGAGCAGAAACCAACAAAAGTTGCGAAAACAGAGTCAAGTGTCAGCTCCATTAGAGTGGATATAGACAAAGTTGATAGCCTGATCAACTTGGTCGGGGAACTTGTTATTACTCAATCGATGCTTACTGAGATCGGCAATGATTTCACGATTGATAAGCTAGAGAAGCTCAAGGTTGGATTAGCGCAACTGTTGCAAAACAGTAAGGACCTGCAGGAAAACGTACTGAACATTCGCATGTTACCGATGAGCTTTGCTTTCAGCCGCTTCCCACGTCTGGTCCGTGATCTATCGACTCGTTTAGAGAAACAGGTTGACTTGCAAATTCAGGGCGAGCAGACAGAGCTTGATAAGACGGTACTAGAGCGCATTGTGGATCCTTTGGTTCACTTAGTCAGAAACGGTATCGACCACGGCATAGAGTTGCCTCAAACACGATTGGAAAGGGGTAAGAAAGAGCAAGGCGTGATCAAGCTGAACGCCTATCACCAAGGTGGTTCTATTGTCATTGAAATTAAAGATGATGGTGCTGGCTTAGATTGCGACAAGCTTTGGAATAAAGCCACTGAAAAAGGTGTTCTCGCGCCAGATGCGCGTCGCGAAGACATGAGCGAAAAGCAGATTATGAATTTGATTTTTGCACCAGGTTTCTCTACTGCAGAAGAAGTTTCTGATATTTCGGGCCGAGGTGTCGGCATGGATGTGGTGAGAAGAAACATCGAAGAGTTGGGTGGTCACATTGAAGTGGAATCGGAGTTGGGAGTCGGAAGCTGTTTTACGATCAGCTTGCCACTGACGCTCGCTATTCTTGATGGCCAGCTGGTAAAAGTCGCCGGCGAGGTGTACGTAATCCCACTGTTGACGATAGTAGAATCGATTCAGATTGACCCCGAATGTATCAAGCTTGCCTCTGGGGGAATTGAATTGTATCGCCTGCGTGAAGAGAACATTCCGATCCTTCGTCTGCAAGAAGAACTGGAGATGGGACAGAGTGGTTCTCTGGATGCTCGTATTCTCTGCTTCGTTGAAGCAGCTGGTAACCGTGTAGGCCTTCTATTAGATGAATTGCTCGATCAGCAACAGGTCGTGATTAAGAGCCTAGAATCTAACTACAGCAAAGTTGCTGGCATTTCAGGGGCCACTATTCTCGGAGATGGCTCTGTATCGTTAATTCTCGACATACAGGGCTTGATCACCAACTTCCTCAAACGAGCATCTGACTCAACGCACAACGGCTTAGCAGCATAAGGGGGCGTGATGGAAACAGCAACAGAGGTTAACTCTCGTCAGGCGATTGAAGCTCAGGCGCAAGCCGTTCTAGAACAAGTGAGCGAAGAAGGGGTTTCTGAAAGTGCAGACTTCTTAAGCTTTAAGTTGGCGAGCGAATTGTATGGCGTAGAGATAAAAGATGTTGAAGAAATTCGTGTCTGGGAGCGCCCAACACCAATACCGCGAGCACCACGATATGTGAAAGGGGTTATCAATCTGCGAGGAATGATTGTGCCTGTGGTGGATTTACGTAGCCGGTTTGAAATCGGTGAATGCGAATACCTGCCAAGCACAGTTGTGATTGTCTTGCGCTTTCAGGCAGAAGAAAGTGAACGCCTAATGGGCTTGGTGGTTGATGCTGTGAGCGATGTCGTTAGCCAAGGGCAAAATGAGCTTTATCCAGGAGTGGGCGAGTCTGCTGTTTCTCCTTATCTTCAAGGGCTGATAAATGTAGGCGAGCAAGTCATGTCATTGCTCGATACTGAAGAGCTTCTCAACATAGAGCGAATTTTGAGGAAAGAGCCATGATCATACCGCAAGAGTTTTTGAGCTTTGTGTTAGGGGATGACGAGTATGGCGTGCCCATTCTTGATGTCCGTGAAGTTCGTGGCTGGAGCTCGGTACGTGAAGTGCCCAACTCTCCAGATTATATGCTGGGTGTACTAGAGATTCGTGGAGAGTATGTCCCGATAGTTGACCTACGTTCTCGATTCGGATTACCCCCAGCGCAGATCAGTGCAACCACGGTGGTGATTGTTCTCAATGATGCAGAGATGCATCCGTTAGGTATCATCGTTGACGGTGTCTCCGAGGTCTATCCGCTAACAGATGAACAAATAAAACCTGCACCGCACGTATCCCACTCAGTTGACCACAGCTATATAAGAGGTATTGCGTCAGTCGAAAATGGTCATCTGATATTAATAAAACTTGAGGCTCTGTTTGATGTATCAGAGCTTGTTGTACCTGACCAGAACGAAGAGAGTTGGGCTTAAAACACGTCAAACGAAGCAACCAGTGAGAGGTGACTCATGGCATTTTGGAATCGGAAACCACAGCCTGCTACTGCGGAGCAATTTGCTTCGTCTGCGCAGGATAGTTTAATGGATGAATACGAGCCGGAAAGTAATAAAGGGTTGTCTAAAGAGCAACTCTTCTCAGCGTTGAACGCAGCGCAGACAGCGCTGATGATGATCGATCGGGACTTTAAAATCACCTATGTGAACCAGAAGTCGATGGATCTGCTGAAAACACATGAGGCGCTGTTTCAGTCTTTCTGGCCTAACTTCCGTGCCGATGAAGATTTTCTGATGGGCTATTGTATTGATGGTTTTCACTCAAACCCAGCACATCAGCGCCAAATGCTGTCCAACCCTTCAAATCTGCCTTACACCACTACTATTGAAGTCAAAGATGTAAAAATTGAGCTGAATGTCGGCGCGATCATTGACGGTCAAGGTAACTATGTTGGTAACACACTGGAATGGTCTGATGTTACTGCTGCGGTAGCCCAGCAAAACGATATTGCCAGACTGCAAGCTGCGGTTGATCAAGCCCAGACGGCAATGGTGATGATAGACCGTGATTTTAATATTACGTATGCCAACCAAGAAACTCTCAAGTTGTTTGGTAAACATGAGGCAACATTACGAACTGTCTGGTCAGGCTTTACGGCTTCAGAAGACTGGTTGATGGGGCGCTGCATCGACGAATTCCATAAGAATCCAGCACACCAAAGACAATTGTTGTCTGACCCATCGAATTTGCCATACAAGACCGACATTCAGATTGCAGACTTAACCATCGAACTTAACGTCGCTTCAATAACTGACTCACAGGGAAATTACATCGGTAATACTCTGGAGTGGTCAGACGTAACAGCGATGCGTGCTCAACAAGATGACGTGGCCAGGCTGCAAGCAGCCGTTGATCAAGCCCAAACTGCGATGGTGATGATAGACCGAGACTTCCTTATTACTTATGCCAACAAAGAAACCATCGAATTGTTTGGTAAGCATGAAGCGAAGCTACGAACAGTTTGGTCAGGCTTTACAGCATCTGAAGAGTGGTTGATGGGACGTTGTATTGATGAGTTCCATAAGAACCCTGCCCATCAGAGACAGCTTCTCTCGACGCCGAATAATCTCCCTTACAAAACCGATATTGATATTGCGGATATCAAAATAGAGCTTAATGTTGCTGCGATTACTGATGCGCAAGGTAACTATATTGGTAATACACTTGAATGGCGTGATGTTACTGAAGAACGTGCAAAAGAGCAGGAAGTTGGTCGTTTAGCATCGGCGGTGAAAGGGATGACCACTAATATGATGATGGCTGATAAAGACGGTATTATTCAGTACCTCAACCCGGCATTATCGACATTACTTAAATCCAGAGAAAGTGATTTACAAAAAGCACTGCCTGGATTTGATGCCAGCAACTTGGTTGGTAAAAATATCGATGTCTTCCATAAAAACCCCAGCCACCAGAGGAACATTATTAGTAACCCGGACAGGCTTCCATTCAGTTCTAACATCGCCGTCGGAGGACTGGAATTTAATTTGACCTGTATTGCTATGCACGATGCTCAAGGCAACTATATCGGCCCTGCATTACAGTGGGAAGATATCACTGAGCAGCAAGATGGTCAGCGTCAGGTTGAAGCGTTGATTCAGCGTGCAATTTCTGGAGAGCTTAACGAGCGGATTGATACCTCTGTATACAGCGGCTTCATGAAAGAGCTCGGGGATGGCATTAATAACTTGCTCGACACCATGGTCGAACCTATTGGTCAGTGTATTGATGTCATGAGTCGTGTTGCTGACGGCGATTTAAATACCAATATGTCTGAGGATAACAAGGGCGAGTTTGGTCGACTGTCTGATGCGGTTAACACCTCGATACTTAACCTGCGCAACATGGTCGATAAGATCACCCAAGCTTCGGCACGAGTCGCTACCGCTTCTACGGAAATAGCGGAAGGCAACAATGATTTGAGCCAACGTGTTGAAGCACAAGCTTCTAATCTAGAAGAAACTGCCGCAAGCATGGAGCAGATGACAGCTACTGTTCGCCAAAATGCTGATAACGCGAAAGGAGCGAATTCTCTTGCGGAAGACGCGACTAAGAAAGCGAGTAAAGGTGGCGAAGTGGTCGGTCAAGCAGTCTCAGCAATGTCCGAAATCAACACTGCGAGCAAGAAAATTGCTGACATCATTGGTGTTATCGATGAAATCGCCTTCCAGACTAACTTATTGGCACTGAATGCTGCGGTGGAAGCTGCCCGAGCTGGCGAGCAAGGACGTGGTTTCGCAGTGGTTGCAGGTGAAGTTCGAAACTTAGCGCAGCGCAGTGCGGCGGCGGCAAAAGAAATTAAAGGGTTAATCAAAGATAGCGTAGAGAAAGTGGATGAAGGCTCCAGATTGGTGGATGAGTCCGGTGATACCTTGAATGAAATCGTTGAGGCAGTCGAGAAGGTGACAGAGTTAATCGCACAGATTGCTTCGTCGAGCTTAGAGCAATCGACAGGTATTGATGAGATCAACCGCGCTATCACAACGATGGATGAAATGACTCAGCAGAATGCGTCCTTAGTTGAAGAAACCTCGGCAGCTAGTCAGTCGCTGAAAGATGAAGGTAAGCAACTTATTCATCTGATGAACTTCTTTGCTTCTGACGACAATGTTGCCACCTTTGATTCACCAAAGACGAAAGACTCTGGGCATCAAAGCAGCAATGTAAGGGAAATCAGGACACCACGCGTTGCTAATGCAGGATTCAAAGCGGGTGAGGAAGGGGACGAATGGGAAGAGTTCTAACTCGTGAAGGAGGAGGGGCATCTGCAACTGAGTTTGAGCTAACGGATAAAGATTTTAAGTTTATCCAGTGGTTCATGCACAAGCATGCGGGCATTTACTTCTCTGATCGAAAGCGAACCATGGTCTATGGACGCATTAGCCGCCAGCTTAGGCGGCTAGGACTCACTCGTTTCTCTGAGTACAAATCTGTTATTGAACAAGACAATAGTGAACGAGTGAGGTTTATCAATAGCCTTACGACGAACAAAACCCAGTTTTTCCGTGAATACCATCATTTTGAGTTTTTAGAAAATGTGATGTTGGATGAGTGGCAGAAACAAGGGGTTGAAAATATCAAAATCTGGTCTGCAGGATGCTCGACAGGTGAAGAACCATACAGTTTCGTTTCTTCCCTTTACTGCTCCAATGCCTTTAACCAGTTCAAACAGGTATCCATCACGGCAACAGATCTTGATACAAAAGTGCTCTCTCATGCGAAGCAGGGGATCTACAGTGATGAGGCGATTTCATCTATCCCTAAACAATATCTAAAGCCCTGTTTCTTTAAAGGAAGAGATGGTCAGCAGGGAAACATAAAAATAGCCAAGGGGCTGCAAAAACACATCCAGTTTCATCAGCTAAACTTGCTAGATAAGTGGGACTTTAGACAGCCTTTTGATTTGATTTCGTGTCGTAACGTGATGATCTACTTTGATAGGCCGACCCAAGAAAAACTTATCAGAAGGTTTCATCAGCAACTTAAACCTAATGGGATTTTATTTATCGGGCATTCCGAAAGCGTCGGAGCCTGTAGCGATATTTTTCGTCACTTAGGCAAAACCATCTATGTGAAACAATAGGGGCAGTTATGATTGGGTTAAAGACCGGAAAGCCAAAGTACGAAAATAGCCACTTTAATCGTTTTTATCACCCTCAAAAAGAGAAGCACATGATCAAAGTGTTTCCTGGAGGGCTTTACTGTACCCATGAGGATGAGTTGATTGCAACGGGGTTAGGGTCATGTATCGCGGCTTGTGTTTGGGATGATTATGCAGCGATAGGTGGTATGAATCACTTTTTGTTGCCATTCCATAACCATTCGGAAATTAACTCGTGGCGTCCAGATGAAGTCGTATCTACGGCATCGCGTTACGGTAGCCATGCAATGGAAATGCTGATTAATACCCTAATTTCTCAGGGTGCAAGACGTTCGTCACTCAAAGTTAAACTGTTCGGTGGGGCACAGATGTTGGGTCGACACTCTATGATTGGGGAAAAAAACATCGCGTTTATCCTTAACTATGTTGAGCAGGAAAACTTGCCAGTCGTCGCTCAAGATTTAGGGGGCGTTGACCCACGCAAAATTATATTTAACCCGCTAACAGGGCAAGCTTGGTTGAAACGCATTCCTTACACTGAAATTCATCACTTGCAACAAGAAGAAGATAAGTACGCCAGTCAGTTGGATAAAGAAAGTCATCGTCCTCATGATGACGATGTGGAGCTGTTCTGATGAAGAAAATTAAAGTACTCGTGGTTGATGATTCTCCGGTTTTCAGAGCCTTACTTGCTCAATTGATCAATTCCGATCCCGAGCTTGAAGTTGTAGCGATGGCAGAGGATCCGTATCAGGCTAGAGATCTGATCAAGATTCACAATCCTGATGTACTGACGTTAGACATTGAAATGCCAAAAATGAATGGGGTGCAATTTCTGAAAAACCTCATGCGTTTGCGTCCAATGCCTGTCGTGATGATATCGACCCTTACTCAGCATGGGGCTGAGCCAACCCTGACGGCATTGGAACTTGGGGCTGTGGACTATTTCCCTAAGCCAGCGGTGGATAACACGGGAGATATGGTCAATTACAAAGATCATATTAATGACAAGATAAAAATGGCTGCGGGCGCTAACGTTTTTCAGGATAGAACTAAACATGCGCCTTCACAGACAATTGCTCCTAATAACTTAAGAACCAAAGTTGAAGTGATTGCGATAGGTGCCTCGACAGGTGGAACAGAAGCAGTCAGGCAAGTGTTGTCTGCTCTGCCTTCAGGGTTGCCACCGATTGTCATAACGCAGCACATTAGCGCTATGTTCAGTGCGTCTTTTGCCCAGCGTCTCAATGACAACAGCGATATTCAGGTTAAGGAGTTGTCGGCGAGCAAAGCCCCATTAGTCAATGGATGCGCGTATGTTGCTCCGGGAGATAAACATTTAGTCGTCATTAAGCGTGGCCAACATTTGTATTGCCAACTGGATGATCGTCCAACAGTGAACCGACACAAACCATCGGTCGATGTGATGTTTGATACTGTTGCAGAAACGGTCGGAAAGAATGCCATCGGCGTCATCTTGACTGGTATGGGGCAAGATGGAGCGCGAGGAATGCTTAAGATGAGAGAAGAAGGGGCAATGACGATCGCTCAGGACAAAGCTTCTTCCGTTGTTTGGGGAATGCCGCGAGTTGCGGTTGAAATGAACGCTGCGCAACAAGTGCTGAGTCTTAAACAGATACCTCAGCAGATATGTGATTGTCTAAAGAAATAAGCGCCTGTGCGGGCACAACGTCAGGGATGTACTATGAATAAAATAACAATGACCCCAAAAATCCGCTACGCCCTTGCTATAGGGACGCAGATTGTATTGCTTGCTATCGGGATGACGTTGTCATCGTCGATTGCGCATGTCGCTGTTATGGTGCTTGCGGCGGCTATACCATGGTTTGTTTTCCCTAGAGAGGCTTCTACGCCAAATAAGTCTGAGTTAACTCAGTTCCGTGAAAAGTCATCTCAGGACGAAAAACAGATCAGCCTACATGTCAGTGAAATATTGAAAAAAATATCCCTACAATTAAATGAACCTTTAGATCATCAACATGGTGTTGTTGATGAATCTGCAGAGACGCTAAATGAAAGCTTCTTTGAGTTGCAGAAGTTAGCAGAGGGACAAAATGCAATTGCTGAAGAGCTAGTGAGTAACATTATGGGTAATAAAGATAATGCCTACGATATTACCCAGGTCTTGCCCAAAACAGAGACCATCATTCGCCAGTTCGTTGACACACTCATTAATATCTCTGAGAAGAGCATTTCCGCAGTACATAGTATTCATGACATGTCCGATAAGTTGGATGCGGTGTTTAAATTGTTAGCGCAAGTTCGTGGCCTATCCGAACAAACCAACCTGCTCGCTTTGAATGCTGCGATTGAAGCAGCACGTGCTGGGGAGGCTGGGAGAGGTTTTGCTGTTGTGGCGCAAGAAGTAAGAAACCTTTCTGTAAAAGCAGAAGAGCTTAACTGCGAAATAGAGAAGGAAATTAATGTCGCTCAGGATACGGTCAAAGAAGCGAATAAAACAGTTGGGGAGATGGCATCAATCGATATGACGGAAGCGATAGAGTCTAAGGAAAAAGTGGATGATATGCTTCAGGGTGTCAAAGCGGCTAATGCTGTCGTTGAACAGGAAGTTCAGAAAATCAAATCCATTGGGGTCACGCTGCACACACGTGTTGGTGACGGTATTCGGGCGTTACAGTTTACAGACATCATTGTCCAACAGGGTGATTACGCCAAGATCAGTGTTGATTTCCTCGATCAGGTAACTGAAATACTGGTAGCTCATGCCAATGGCAGCTTAGACCCTGACGAGATGAAACAGGCTGTGGCAGATCTGAAATCAAATATAGAACATCGCGGGGCTCCTGCTGCTTCTCAGGAAAGTATTGAAGAAGGAGAGGTAGAGCTATTTTAATGGGTCATGCGTATACATATTGTCGTGAAGGCGGTGCAGTCTTCGTTGTTGAAAAGGAAATATTATGTCGGTAGAAGCTGAAGTTGATTCAAATTCCAAGCAAGTAACGATCTTAATTGAAGGGGCTTTTGGATTTAATCTAGTCCAAGAGTTCCGTCGTTGTTATTCAGATAAGAAGGATTTTCGTTTTACCATCGATTTACGGAAAGTCGATTATATAGATAGTGCAGGGCTAGGTATGCTGCTTAATATGCACAACTATCTTGAGCAGGATGACGGGATGATCCGGATTACCAATACCTTGCCACAGGTGCGAAAGATACTGACCATTTCTCGTTTTGATAAGAAGTTTTCTATCGAATAGCGGTTAAGGAGGGTCGTATGCATGTCATGATAATTGACGACCACGCTACGAATCGAGAATTGTGTCGATTCATGCTCAGCGAAATGGCGCAAGAAGTCACGACGTTCGAGAATGGTGAAGGGGTCGTGGAGGCAATGCTCAAGATGCCGTCTCTGCCAGATGTCATCTTGTTGGATGTAATGATGCCAGTGAAGGATGGCTTTACGACAGCACAGGAAATTCGTGATGCGTTCCCTAATCTTCATATGCCGATCATCTTTCTCACTGTACTGGATGATCACGATTCGTTCGAGCGATGCCTGACGTTAGGTGAAGACTTTATTCCTAAGCCCGTTGAGAGAAGTGTGCTAGTGGCGAAAGTTCAAGCTCACTATCGAGTTGTAAAGATGCACAATGAGGTGAAGGAACATCGTGATGAGCTAAGTAAGTTTCACGAGCAAGTTCGCTACGACTATGCGATCGCGGAGTCGATTTTCTCCAATTTAATGGATGAAATGAGTTCTCAAGTGAAAAGCATTTATGGCATCAACTACATTTCTACCCCATCAACTGTTTTCAACGGAGACTTGATCGTTGTGGCAAACCGGCCGCATGGGGGAGTATACGTGATGATCGCGGATGCTACGGGCCACGGCCTTCCGGCTGCTATTTCGGCTATTCCTGCAACCCGAGCGTTCTTCTCTATGGCTTCTAAAGGTCTTTCTTTGGGAGAGATTGTTCGCGAGCTCAATGACGTATTGGTACGTTTCTTACCCATGGGGATGATGTTGGCGGCAAGCGTGTTTGAAATTCGTGCTAACGGGTTTGAAGTTTCTTGGTGGGGCGGTGGACTACCTGATGGTTATCTATTGGATAAAGATGGCTCGATCAGCCGAAAACTGGTTTCCACGCACATGCCGCTTGGTGTTTTGAAATCTCATGAGTTTGAATCGGATCTAGTGCACTTCAAAATGGAGCCAGACCAAAAAATCCTCTGCTACACCGATGGTGTGATAGAAGCTGAAAATGGGCTTGGAGAGCAATTCGGTCAAGAGCGTTTGGAAGAGGCATTAACGTCTGGGAGAGCGATGATCCCAACGCTGTTTGAGTCGGTGAGAAAGTTTGCCAATCGTAATGTGGGTGATGACTTGTCTATTTTGGCTATGGAGTTTCCGATTTCAAACAGCAACGATAAAGTGGTGCAGCAAAGCAGCTTTTATCTTAGCAAAACTCCGGCACAGTCAAAGATGCGTTTCCCAGCATCTGTGCTTAAGTCAGTGACGGTGATGAGTGAAGTCAGACAGTTTCTGACAGGTGTGATGACAGGGCCACATTTAGATTTGGTCTGTTCAGTGTTGTCTGAGCTGTTTGCTAACGCGATTGAGCATGGGTTATTGCATTTAGACTCGAAGATCAAGGAAGAGCCCGATGGCTTCTTCACCTTCTATCAGCTGCGCGAAGAGAAGCTTAAAGAACTGTCTGAAGAGCTTTGGGTTACGTTATTTATCGATTATAAGCCAGAACAAAAACAGCTGGTCTTAGAGCTGGAACATAATGGTGTTGGATTCGATTACAACAAGTTAAAGCAAAGTATTGATAAATCTTTGACGCATGGACGAGGGATCGTATTAGCTTCAGAACTATGTGATTCACTGGACTATTCGAAACAAGGAAAATGTGTGACGGCGGTATACAGCCTAGATGCTAAACACCATTTCCCGAGCTCAGCTTAATCATATTTACAGTGTAAAAGCCCTTGAGAAGTGACCTAAGCCTTACTTTGTCACAAATTTAATACTGTATTTCACGAGGATTATATAAACTAAAGTTATAGGGACTGGATGAAGTAGGCTGTAAATGTGGGACAAGTTAGTCAGCTTATCTGATGATAATCAACAGGTTATTGCTAAATTGCGACCAGATATGAATATCGATGGTCGCTTTGACAGCAAAGGTGTTGAAGAAGCGATTGCGGGCATCGGTGCGACCGATTTTTGCGTATTGAATGATGAAATTACTCGATTCATTAACTGTGCAAAAGAAGGCAAAAGCGAAGCTTTGGTTGGCATTGCTATCGCGGAAATCAGAGATGCTGTGGTTGAAGTCGTTTTATCGGATCACGATATGTTAGCCAGTATGGTAGTCACTGGTGCTTATCGCGGTTCGCCGCTTAAAGGGCCTCAGATTGTACACGCATTAGCCCAAGCTCACGTCACTAAAGGAATCAACAAATTAGCACTGAAAAAAGTGTTAATGATGAGCCATCAACTCAAACCGGGTGAGACCTTTACCCAACCTGTCGCCAAAGGCAAAAACCCTGTTCAGGGACAAGATGCAAAGTTTATCCCACTGGTCAAAGACATCACTAAGCAAGTTCTGGCTCCTTCACAAGACGCAGATGGCAAAGTCGATATGTTGGATCTCGGTGAAACGGTCACCGTAGAAGCGAAAGCTCGGTTGATGAAGCGCATCCCCGCGACTAAAGGGACACCTGGTATCACAGTGCAGGGGAAGCCTATTCCACCCAAGCCTGGCAATGATGCGATGCTGAAAGAATCGAAGGGTTCAGAAATCTCATCTGAGGATCCCAATCTCCTTGTCGCTGCAGTTTCCGGTATGCCTATGATCAAAGAGCGTACAGTCGAAGTGGAAGACGCGCTTTGCTTGCCTGCAATTGGTGTCGCTACCGGGCATGTAAAATTCAAAGGCAATGTAATCGTCACTGGAAACATTGAGTCCGATATGATGGTTCGTGCAACTGGAAACTTAACCGTTGGTGGTTTTATCGAATCGGCAGATGTACAGGCACAAGGCGACATAGATGTGGCTAAAGGTATCATCGGTCATAACGTTTCTGAAGACCAAGCGAAAAGTTGTCATGTAAAAGCGGGTGGCTCTATTACAGCAAATTACGCGCAATTCTCAGAACTTCAGGCTGCTGAAAATATCAATCTTTCAGTCCACTGTATGAACAACGAAATTCGCTGTGGTAAAGATTTAACCGTCTCTGATGCCGCCGAGAAGCAGGGAACTTTAAGTGGTGGCCACGCAAAAGTAGGTGGGAAGGTGACGTGCGTTAACCTAGGTGTTGAAGGTGATACTGCAACTTACATCAATGCGTTTGCGCGTTATCAGAACTTCAAAGAGCGCCAGCAAAAATACAAAGAGCAATATAAGCTTGCCCAAGAAGCGACTATGGATGTGGTTCGTCGGGAGCTGGAATTTAAGAAAACACCGAAAGCAGAACGCAGCGAAGAAGAAGCAGAAAACATTGAGAAACTTAAACTTGAATCCAATGCACGTCTAGAAAAAGTGAAAATGGCGCGAGACAAACATGAGTTAGAGTTTGAACAAGCGCTTGAAGACAACATCGTAGATGTGAAAAACAAAGTTTATACCCATGTTACGGTTCAATACGGTGAAGAAAAAGTTATCACCAAGCGAGTGCATGGTACGAGTACGTTTTCCTTTAACCAGTACGAAATTAAATGTGCTGCCGCTATGGATGAAGAGGCGCTTGAACAGGAGTAACTCAGGCGGATTTGATAGAAAAACAGCCAGCATTATGCTGGCTGTTTTTATTTTCTGAGTGCAGCGAATAAGTTCTGGTTACGATGCTTGGTAGCGTAGGTTACTAGAGCGATGACTGCACAAGACATTAAGACCTTTCCAAGATCTTGTATTTGCCCAGCGATAGCCAGACCAATACCTATCTGTAGGTAGTAGATAAGCCCGAGAATCGCGCCGCCGCTGCCTGCATGTTGCTTGTAATCTTTTAGTGCTGCGCTGATTACATTGGGAATCGCGATACCAAATGCCATTACGACCAACATCATTGCGAGAACAAAGTAGATACTGTTCAGAGTCAGATAGATACTTATGCTCCCTAAGCATAGCAATGAAAGGGCTAGGCCAATCAGAGTTGATGGCTGCGTATGCTTGTTTAGCAGGTATTTATTACAGTAGCTGCCAATCATTGTACCAATCCCTAAAGCGATGCCGCTGTAGCCAAATTGGGCAGAGCTATAGCCAAGCTTAGCAAAGGCGAATGCGCCCAGTTGGTAATAGGAAAACAGCGCGATATTGAAGACTGCAATCAAGATGGTGGAGTACCATATATGGCCATCTTTGAGCATCCTCCAGCCTAGCTGGTGGAGATTAAGTGGCGTCTTCGATTGCTGTGTTTCTGGTAACCTGAAGAGGTTGTAGAACAGTAGTAGGATCGCCATGCTAAACAGAGCAGAAAATACGTAGGTGTGTCCACCAGCTTGAGCAAGCTGTCCACCTATGGCCATTCCTATTACGGGACTGATCGCGATTCCCATACCCATCAGCCCAAACACTTTAGCCAGAGCTTCTCCGTCAAATACATCTCTCAATATCGTTTGAGTGACCACCGAGCCAACGGCAATGCCAAATGCGCTGGCAATTCGCGCAGCAATCAGATACTCAAACTGGTCGGTAAGCATTGCGACTAAAGCGGATAAGCCGTAAACCGCAATACCTGCTAGCATTGCTGGCCGTCGGCCCCATTTATCCGCAGCTACCCCCCAAAACACAACGCCTAGTGCAAATGCGATGAAATAGACAGATAACGTTTGCGAAGCTTGCGAATCCGTGACTGAAAAGGCCTCGGCGATCGAGTGGAGTGCTGGGCTGTAAATCGTTTCCACGATCTGCGGAAACATGAGCATTACGAACATCAGCCTGAGTGAAGGCTTGTGCTTCATGATACGTCCTCAATAAATTTAACTTGAGACGCAGTATAAGGAGCACTACTATTTTTCTATTAACGATAATAATACAAAAAACATCAAAATAAGGACAATGGTGTGCTGATCGATGAACATTCTGTGATAGATCCCGACAGTGTTAATTCTAAAGTGGTGGGCATTGCGGCTGATCTTGGCAGACACGACTCCGGCTTACACAAACACCAAAAAGGACAGTTGCTATATGCGCCAAAAGGCTGCATGAATTTCGCGTTGTCGGACTCTATTTGTATCCTTCCTCCCACGAAGGCAGTTTGGATTCCACCAAACACAATACATCGTGCTTTTATGACCAATGTTGTGGCATACCGCTCGTTGTATTTTGATTGTGACGCTTTCTCTTGCCCTGAAGCGATTACCATTATTGAAGTCAGTGAGTTACTGAAAGCACTGATTAACAAGATGGCTTTCTGGCCTATAGACAAACCTGAATCGGGAATGACCAACTACACCGCTCTGTTTTGGGAAGAGTTTAGTCAAAGCAAAACATACTCTTACGAGTTGCCACTGCCCACAGACCGGAGATTGAATGGGTTCCGTCGTCAAGTCTCGGATGAAGCCTTTCTCGCACCAGATTTGGTGACGTTAGCTAACTCTGCGGGAGCCAGTCCTAAAACCATTACTCGGATCTTCAAGGCCGAAACGGGTATGTCTTATCAGGAGTGGAAGCAGCAATGGCGAACCCTAAAAGCCATCGAGCTTCTGTGCCGTGAACGTCAGGTTAGTGATGTCGCGCACTTGCTAGAATTTTCTTCCGACAGCGCCTTTATCGCGTTTTTTAAGAAACAAATTGGGCAAACACCGCTGAACTTCATGAAATGTAACGCGTTTCCATAATGTTCAAAATATGTCTGAAATGTCCCAATTATTTTCGTCTTTCGCCGTTTTATGTCGTCTAAGGTTAGGAACAGTACATTAAATGACCCTCAGGCGAGTAGCTATGTTTACGACAAAACCGCAAAGAAACGATATTTCAGACAAATTTATCAAGCACGACAGCAAGATACTTCAGCAGATATACGGGACTGATGATGTGTTGCCTTATTGGGTAGCGGATATGGACTTCCCTGTTGCTCACCCGATCACTCAAGCTTTGGCTCGGATCGTTGAACGTGAGAGATACGCTTATGAATTTGACTCAGAAAGTGTGTTTAAAGCCATTTCTGACTGGAATAAGCAGCGCCATGGTTTGGATCTTAACCCAAGTTACTTTGTGCAAGTGCCAGGAATACTGAGCGCGATTGCATTGATGATCCGTGAGTGGTCTAACAAAGGCGATGGTGTGCTTATTCAGGTACCTGTCTATCACCAATTTAGAAGGCTGATTGAGTCTGCTGGACGCAAAGTGGTTGCTAACCCGCTTGCATTAGAAGATGGCCAATATCAGCCGGATTTCGACGACTTTGAAGCTAAATTGAGAGAGGACAACGTCAAAATTGTTCTGCTCTGTAACCCTCATAATCCAGTCGGACGCGTTTGGACTCAGGATGAGTTAGCGAAGCTGGTGGCGATTGCGGCCAAGTACAATGTTATGGTGATCAGTGATGAGATTCATGCCGACATCGTTTTTGAAGGCCATCAATTCAACAGTATTCTCACCCAAAACTACGATAACGTTGTGTCGATCATTGGCTCGCCAGCAAAGAACTTCGGTCTGAACAGTATTGCTAATGGTTATCTTTATACAGAAGACCAAGCACTGCTCGAAGAGATTAAGTCCACGGTGGCCTCAATGGCATTGGATCACGGTAATACGTTGACCAATTACGCCACCATTGCTGCATACATTCATGGTCAGGCTTGGTTTGAGGGGTTTCTCGCTTATACACAAAATACCATCGACTGGGTTGAGGCTTACATTGGGCAAAACCTACCACAAATAAAAATGTTTAAACCGCAAGGAACGAACCAGATCTGGCTCGACTTTTCTGGGCTCGATCTAGAGCCCGAAGCACTGAAAAGTCTGTTGTTCACACAAGCGAAAATGGGGCTGACACCTGGTGGATGGTTTGGGGAGAAGAATCCCAGCTTCTATCGAATGAACATTGCGTCGCCATTGGAACAGATCGAGAAATCGTTCCACGCATTATCAGCGGCGATAAAAGAAGTGAGTTAGCAAAGTAAGAGGAGGCATTGCCTCCTCTCATTAGAAGGGGTAATGACCGAACATATCGTCGATCAGTGATTCCAAAAGTTCAGGGTTGTTGTTGGCTTTCCCATAGGTTCTCAGACCTGCGATCTGGATCTGAACGTGACTGGCGAGTCGCTGAGTGTCTTTATCTGCACTTAATTCCCCCTGTTGCTGAGCTTGTTGCAGTACTAATTCAAACTGACGCTCCATTAATCTTAAAGAGTGTCTGGCCTCATCCAGTAAATCTTGGTTAGCTTCGGTAAGCTCAGCAACGGATTTTGCCAGCATACACATGCCATCTGGTGCGCCTTTTTGCGATTGTAAAACAAGATGTTTAACGAAAGCCTTGAGTGCTGCTAGGGGAGAGTCGTTTTGGGACTTGAACTGCTCTAGTTTCGATATACCCATTTGGGTGTAATGACTTAACGCTTGTTTAAATAGTTCTTCTTTACTGCCGAATGCCGCGTAAATACTGCCCGGACGCATATCAATCACTTCCTGAAGGTGGCGCATTGATGTGGCATGGAAGCCTTTTTCCCAATATAAATGGGTGGCTTTATCGATGACTTGCTGACGGTCGAATTTGGCAGCATTCCCCATAATTGTTCTCTGGTTATTTTGAACGATAGTTCAAATTATAGTTTTTTCCCTCGCAAGGGTAAAGTAATCAGGACAACTGTCGTCTTCCTATCCTGCTGCCTTCCAGTTAATCCACAGTTTAAATATGACTCTGTAATTATTTGAACGAGTGTTCAAAATTAAACTTGAACAGTCGTTCAAGTGATTCTATAGTAAACATCGAAATACGAGGAAGGGGTTCCTTCTCTGAATTAACGTGAATATGGCAGGACATCATTATGAGTGAATTCAAATTACACAGTGTGGAAAGTGCGCCAGAGGCTAGTAAAGCGATTCTAGAAGGTGCTCAGCAACGCATGGGACGCATTCCTGGGCTTTATTCTGTTATGGCGGAATCGCCAGAACTGTTGCAGAGCTACACGCAGCTCCATCAATCTTTCACTAGTACCTCATTTGATGAGGAAGAGCTGACCGTTGTGTGGCAGACCATTAACGTTGAGCATGAATGCCACTACTGTGTGCCGGCCCATACTGCCATTGCCCATTCAATGAAAGTTGATCCTGCATTAACTGAAGCGTTGCGAAATGGTCAAGCGATGCCTACAGAGAAGCTTCAGGCGCTCCATGACTTTACCTTGAGTGTGGTTCGAGGCCGAGGAAATGTATCTGAACAAGAACTATCGGCATTTTTTGCAGCTGGTTATGGTCAAAAGCATGTACTTGAAGTGATTCTTGGCTTGTCTCAAAAGGTCATTAGCAATTACGTTAATCGCATCGCTCAGACGCCAGTCGATGCCATGTTTGAAGCTTACGCCTGGAAAAAATAGTCGAGTTGCAGGGTGGCACAAATCAGATTATTTGCCGCCAGTGACCTATAGTTATCAATGCTCACTAAGACGTGAGCATTGTTATAAGGAGCGTGCAGTGAGTAAGACATTTGCCTTCGATGTGTATGGCACTTTGATTAATACCCATGGTTTGATCGCTTTGCTAGAAGACTGGATTGGAGATAAGGCATCAGCATTTAGCCAGACTTGGCGTGACAAACAGCTGGAATACTCTTTTCGTCGCGGCTTGATGAAAACGTATCAACCGTTTTCAGTGTGTACTCAACACGCTTTAGATTACAGCTGTGATTACCACAACGTTGAGTTGTCTGATGAACAAAAAACACGACTGTTAGAAGGGTATCTGAGCCTGCCCGCTTTTGGAGATGTGGCCGAGGCACTTAAGCGCCTCAAGGCAGCGGGTCATCGACTTTTTGCTTTCTCCAATGGCGAAACTCAAGCCGTCAATACACTGCTTGACCGAGCGGAATTGCATGCGTTTTTTGATGGTGTCATTAGCTGCGAAGATATCGAAACTTTTAAACCTAATCCAGATGTGTATCAGTATCTGATTGATTGTACGGGTGCTTTTAATGTCTGGCTGGTATCGAGTAATCCATTTGATATTCTCGGTGCAATGTCATCGGGCATCCAGTCTGTGTGGGTTAAGCGTAGCGAGGAAGCGTTGTTTGACCCTTGGGGCATTGAACCTACCCGTACCATTTCTACACTTGAACAACTCACTACGGATTAACATCGCAGGGTGCATGAGTCTCGCATGCACCTCCCGCTTCTCTTGTCGCTGTAAATACAATCTCGTTTGTAGTCTGCTGGTCAACCAATCTCTACACTGGCCATTACGACCGACAATGAAAAGTGCTGTAAAGCCGTTCAACAAAACCACTCACAGGAAGTGAGTGGCCAATGTTAAAGCGCTATTTTGCTGATCGCTTTTTTACCACACTCTTCTTCAATAAGAGGGTTAGGTGCGCCAGATAAGCCAATGGCACCAATGACGGTACCTTTGTATGTAATGGGTAGCCCACCCGTTAGGATAAGAATATCGTCTTCCATTTTACCCAACTGGCTAAACCCTTTTGCTTCAACTGCGCCAGTTAACGCTGAAGTTGGCGCCTTAAGGGTGGCGGAAGTATAGGCTTTACGAAAGCTGGTGTGAACGGTGTTACTACCAGTGCCTTCGCCACGATAGAAATAGAGTAATCGACCTTGATCATTGACAACGGAAACCGAAATCGGGACGTTAACAGCATTGCACTCAGCGATGGCTTCTTTGGCAATTTGTTCTGCGACATTGGTGGGCAGGTAGAATTTGCTTGGTATCTCCGCAGCGTGAACGGATGAGATTCCAAGAAGTAGGCTGGCAAGTGTCGTGGTGAACTTGTTTAACATGGGCTCTCCTAGGTGTTAATTCGTTGGAGAGGTATATATACCCATCGGTGTAAAGACGACTCTACAATTTGGATTGTGTTTATGGAAAAGAATCAGACAGAAGGACAAAGTGAACTGTTGAGCTCAAGTTTTGAGCAGTTAGATCCTTCACTGCGTGCCAAACTTGAGGGCACTCAAAGCAAAGTTCTCTACGCCGAAAAACAATATATTCATTATGCAGGTGATGAGGCCAAACATCTGTTTTTCGTTAACCGTGGGGCGGTGAGAATCACCAAGTGCAGTGAATCTGGTAAAGAATTCATTATTAAGGATCTCACTCAGGGTGAGTGGTTTGGTGTGATTGGTTGTTTTGGCGGTGGTACGAGACCAAATGATGCGATTGCTTTAGCCGAAACCGAGTTAATTCAGTTCTCATTGACGGATTTTATGGCTGTGGCTGACCAAAACCCTCAGCTGTGGCATTGTATTAGTCACCAGTTGGCTCAGTATGTGGTTCATTACAACCGAAGGCTGGAAGATATCGTGTTCCAACCTTTGATGGAAAGGACGAAAGCCATGTTGGCTCAGCTAAGCCGTTGGCAAAATACCGACACCTTAGCGATGAGCCAAATGGATCTGGCCTGTTTACTGGGCGTGACTAAAGAAGCGGTCGGATTACAGTTGAACAAGCTGCAAGCAGAAGGTGTTATCTCATTGGGTTACAAAAAGATTCACATACACGCTTCTTTTGACCGAAATCCAACCGTGTAAATATTGGAAAATCATACGGCCTGACGCTCTTTCTGCACCAAGGCCTCATGAGTACTGAATCCACGTACAATGTTGCCCAGTGTAATGGCGGCGAAAGCGATAATTACAAAACTCAGGTGCCATGCTTGATTCAAACCCAGTGTGACCAGTGCCATGCTGACGATAGATGAGATGATCATTTGTCCGCCACCAGACATGGCCGCCGCTGCTCCCGCTTGTTTCTTGTAGGGTTGCATTACCATTGCTTGCGCACATGGTAGCGCTATCGCATTGCCTAAAATCATCAATAGTTGGCCGAACATCAGATAGAGCGGCTCAAGCGGGCAGAAGAAAAACCATAGGGCTGAAGCAAGGTGCAACACAGGTGTGCACAGCAGCATTTTCTTACTGCCAATTATCGGCCTTACTCGATTACAGATACTGGTACCTGTCAGCATGCCCAATGCTGGAATGAGTGCCCACATGGCGTATTCATCTGATGTCATCCCAATCTGATCTTGCATGATAAACGGCATCACTGAGACGGTAGTGATCATCAGGCTGAAGTTTAGCCAGCCGATACTGGCGAAGCTGATGAAGTATCGGGAGGTGACTAATTCGCGATATTGTCTCAGCATATTAGCTGGTGAAGGCATAGGCTTGGTTTGGCTTAACGTTTCGTCAAAGCGAATCACAATGATCGCCCATGCGATTGCTACATAACCCAACAATGAGACAAATACCATGCTCCAGCCAAAGTGAAAATTGATAAAGCCGCCCAATACTGGTGCTATCAAAGGTGTGATTGACGCCGCCATAGCGATGTAAGAAAGGGCGACAGGCAGTTGAGCACCACTGTAGCGATCTCTGGTTGAGGCTCGGGCCAATACCGCGCAACAACCCGTTCCTAAGCCTTGCAGCAATCGTCCAAGTACCATGCCGGTAAATGAGTCGCTGAAGGAGATAATCAGCACTAAGCCTGTCATTGCAATCAATAAACCTGCTAGCAATACCTTTTTGCGTCCTAGCGAATCGGATATAGGACCGTATAGGAACTGTGAAGGCCCAAAGCCAAGTAAGTACACACTGACTAACAACTGAGCCTGGTCGAGTGAGATGCTAAAGTCGCGAGCTATCCACGGTAGTGAAGGAAACACCAGCCCCATGCTTAACTGGCCAATACTGATGATTAAGCAGGCGAGCAGAATGGCTCTTGGCTGGATAGAATTACTCATCATTTTCCCCACAAGCAGACGGACCTTGTGCTCGGCGTTTTAGGCAGCCCTCATCATCATCTTGCTGGAGCCTGGCTTTGACTCTTTTCACCGTCGATAGACTCACATCGCATTGTTCTGCCACGCTATGTAGTGTTTTACCTTGCATCAAAAGCTCGGCAATCCGGCGATGTTTCTGCTTATCAGCTGGGCGGCCACGGAATTTCTGTTTCCACAGTTCTGGGTTATCTTTGAGCTGCTTACGCCCCATTTCGGCAGCAAATAAGCGATGCTGAGTCTGCACTTGCCCATAACCCGACAGTAGGGCGAGTAGAGTTTGGCTTTGTATTGTGTTGGGTTCGATTCGCAATGGCTCACACACGGTTTGTAAATTGACGCCTTTGTTTTGAAGTCTCTCCACCACGCTGAGCGCCTGACTAAAATCATGGCCAAATGCACTTAGCCACCAAATGACCACGGTATCGCCGGTTTTTAGCGTGTCTAAAAGCTTTACGAATTCAGGACGCTCCATCGCTGGAACGTATCCACGCACTTTGTCCTGAAAGTGTTTTGCTTCAGGAGTGCAACTCTGCAATTGCTCAAGTTGCTGAGAGTAGGCTTGGTTTTTTGGAGAATATCGAGAGTAAAGGTACGTCGCCATAAAAATGTTTTGGTTCATTTGGTGTGATAGGTCATAAATATAGATAGGCTCATAAATAAGATCAACACCAAATGAACCATTACCATGGAGAGATGGCTTAACCTATTGAGAAAAGGAGAGATAAATTTTGGGCGTCAGAAGCGTTCTGAGCACAAGTTCGGAAAGAGGTTACTTTAGCGTGTGGCTCAAGAACAGGTCGACACAACTCTTGATGTATTGATGCTTTTGTTCGTGAGATTCTTCGATGTTCTCACCGAGATAGCGCCAGTAGACCGCCTTGCCATGAAACATCAGCAGTAACTGAATGGCGCTTTGATGACTGGAGACATCAAGTTGAATGGTGCCGTCTTCAACTTTCTTATCCAGATATTGCTCAAGCATTTTGGTTGTTTGAATCGGGCCGTACTCTAAATAGGTAGCGGTAAACTCTGGGTGAGTATCGATGTTGCTGACCGCATTTCGATACGTTTGTTGTGCGCCTGGGTTCAGCAGAGTTTGGTGAAAACCCATCCCAAATTTCACCAAAGCCTCTTCAATTGGCAGGTTGAGGTCGAGCACCGCTTCATTCGCTTGATATTCCAAGCATTTGTTTCTCATGCACGTTTCAAACAACAAGTCCTTGGTTTTGAAATGCGAGTAGATGGTTTGTTTCGAAACATCAGCGAGCTTCGAAATACTATCCATACTGGCACCATAGCCGTGGACACCGAATAATTCAGTGGCCGCTTGGAGAATTCTTTGGCGTTTTAATTCACTGGCACTTGTCATCGATCTTTCGCAATTTGCAGGACACGAGCCAAACATATCAATATCAAACTGGACAGTCTAGTTTTGTTGCTGTTTAATATGTGATCAAACTAGACCGTCTAGTTTGATTGTTGATTTTTGGTTAACGAGGCTGACTTATGCTGTATCAGAATAAAATGGCGACAGCGCTGGTAATGACAACTCTATTGCTGGTTTCTGGGTGCTCTGAATCCGTGGGTGAAGAACCTAAACCAATAAACCTCATCACCGTAGACTCAAAAAACATTGAGAAAAGTGATGGATACGTTGTCCCGAGAGAATATGTCGGCGTTGTTCAGGCAGCGCAGCGAGCAAACCTTGGTTTTGAGCTGGCAGGGAAAGTGCTCAGTATCAATGTGGATGTGGGTGATCAAGTTAAGCAAGGTGACATCTTAGTGACTCTGGACACTCAATTACTTGATGCTGAGAGAAATGAGCTGTTGGCACAACTGGAAGAGATCCGTTCTCAGGCCAAATTGACCGACAGTAACCTTAAACGTCAGTATTCGCTGCAAAAGAAAGGTTTCAGTTCTGAGTCTGAAATTGATGCGCTCACCAGTGAGAAAGAGAGCCTTGCCGCTAACGCACTGCGAGTAAAATCTGCGCTTGAAGCCAATTCACTCAAACTAGAAAAGTCGATACTAAAAGCACCTTATGCGGGAGTGGTGAGCAAACGTTTTGTATCGATAGGTGATGTGGTATCCACGGGCACTGCGACCTTATCTTTACTGTCATCCGACAACAAAGAAGCGCTGATTGGTATTAATCGTAAAGACATCAAGAAATTCTCTCAGCTCAAAAATGTCAGCATAACCGTCAATGATAAGCCCTATGCGGCCACCTTACTTTCTCATCCTTCGAACGTTGACAGTAATTCTCGCAGTGTCGGGCTGCGTTTTCTTCTTCAGGACAGTGGCGCTGTTTTGGATGGTGAATTGGCTTATCTGACCTTTGAAAAATCGTACACCGATAGTGGATTCTGGATTCCTGCCACCGCACTGACGGATGGGGTTCGCGGTACATGGAATGTATATACCTTGGGTTCAGAGCAAGGGCAGAAAATTATCGAGCGAAGAGTAGTGAATGTTCTATTTGCCAGCAACGATTCAGTGTATGTACAAGGCAGCCTGAGTGGTGGAGACGAAATTGTGACGTCCGGGCTGCATAAGGTGGTCCCCGGCCAACCAGTGCAAACTGCTGAGTGAGTGTCGCCATGAAGTATCAAAGTATCCTTTCCAATACCCGTTTGATGATTCTTGCTGTGGCGTTTCTTATTGTCAGTGGCTTATCTGCGTTTCAGACTTTGCCCAGAGCCGAAGACCCGATTATTGCTAATCGCAACGCGACCATCACAGCGGTTTATCCCGGCGCGAGTGCGACTCGGGTGGAATCACTGGTGACAGAAGTCATTGAGAATAAGCTCAGGCAGATCGATGAAATTAATCTCATTACGTCGACGTCACGCATGGGAATTGCAGTGATAGGCGTTGAGCTGAATGAATCGATTACAGACTCCGATCCGATCTGGTCCAAAGTGCGCGATAAGCTGTCTGATGTAGAACCGGAACTGCCCGCGGAAGCTTTGCCGCCTGAATTAGACAGTGATCGCACCTACGCATTTACCACTATCATAGGTCTAAAATGGCAAGGCGTTGGTGAGCCTGAATTGCTCACGATGGGGCGCTATGCCAAAGAGCTGGGAACGCGTCTTAGAACCATGTCAGGTACCGAATTTGTGGATGAATACGGTCTCCCTGATGAAGAGATAGTGGTTAACCTCAATGTCAGTGATGCGGTTTCGCTTGGTGTCTCTGCCCAGCAACTTGCCAGTGTGCTTGAAGGCGCCGATGCAAAAAATTCCGCAGGGGAGCTGAATACTCAGGATACTCGCTATGGTCTTGAGCTGACGTCCAATTTGGACTCACTTGAAAGAATCCGTAACGTGCCTGTTGCGGTAGATGAAAACGGGCATACGGTTCAAATTGGCGATATTGCACAAGTCAGGCGCTCGGCCAAAGCCCCGTTTGATGAAATGGCGTTGCTGGATGGTCAGCCTGGGGTGATCGTTGCGGCGCGCATGCAATCTAATCTGCGTGTCGATAAATGGACACCAGCCGCCATGAAGGTGCTAGCGCAGTTCGAGCAAGAGCTACCAAAAGAAATTCGCGCCGATGTGCTGTTCAGCCAACAGGGCTACACCGAAAACCGCCTATTTGAGCTCAGCGAAAGCTTAATGATTGGTTTAGCGTTGGTATTGGCCGTTCTGCTGTTTACATTGGGTATTCGAGCGGCGGTTATCATCGCTTTGGCACTGCCTCTGACTATGCTGATGACGACCACTTTCATGAAGTTCCTCGGAATTCCTATCAACCAGATGTCGGTGACGGGGTTTATCGTTGCATTGGGCATCATGGTCGATAATGCAGTCGTGATGGTCGACACTATCCAAAGCTATCGATTGAAAGGCATGGCGAAGTTGGAATCGGCCATGAAGGCGATTCAACACTTATGGGTGCCGCTGCTTGGGTCAACGCTGACCACGGTGTTAGCCTTTGCGCCAATCTTTTTGATGCCGGGAGCTACGGGAGAGTTTGTGGGGGCTATCGCCCTGACGGTGTCGTTTTCTCTGATTGGATCTTACATCATTTCCCATTCGATCATCGCAGCGTTGTCGAGTGTCTTTTTGCCTCGTCAGCAGGAAGGCCACCACTGGTATCAGACAGGTGTGACTATTCCGGCCCTCAGCCGAGGGTTCTCTGCCTCCGTCGCTTGGTCGATTCGCCACCCTTTCCTTGCTGTAGGGCTCTCACTGGTGCTGCCGCTATTTGGGTTCTGGAGCACGTCTCAGCTTACCGAGCAGTTTTTCCCGACCTCTGACCGTGACATGTTTGAAGTGCAGGTATTTCTTCCTCCACAATCGAGTATTTACGCAACCGAAGCGACCACGGAGATCATTCAGGATTTAATCACAGCTGAACAAGGCGTTGAGCAGGTCCATTGGGTTGTCGGGGCTTCTTTCCCTTCTTTTTATTACAACCTGGTCGGCAACCAACAAAAAGCGCCATACTTTGCTCAGGCAATGGTGAAAACCGTCGATTTTCAGACCGCAAACGCCTTAATACCTAAGCTTCAAGCGCTGCTGGACAAGAAAGTGCCACAAGCTCAAGTGTTGGTCAGAAAGCTAGAACAGGGCCCACCGTTTAATGCCCCTGTTGAACTGCGAGTGTATGGCAACAATCTGGAACAACTCAAATCGATTGGTGAAGATATTCGCCTGCTCCTTTCTCAAGTACCCCATGTGACACACACTCGTGAGAGCCTGACATCCGGTGTGCCTCAGTATCGTGTGACGGTGGATGAGCAGGCGATCCAGATGAATGGGGTGAGCCTAAATCAATTTGCCGGCTTACTTCAGTCAACACTCGTCGGCCGAGAAAGTGGCAGCGTGATTGAAGGGACAGAGTCGGTTCCCGTCCGTGTTCGGGTTAAAGATGAGCAACGCGAAAGCTACAGTGATTTAAACAATCTTCGTTTTCCACTAATGCAAAGTGATGCAGAACTGGGCACTACCGTACTTAACTTATCCTCTTTGGAGCTGACACCAAGTCGAGGCAATATTACTCGTCGTAATGGTGTTCGCGTTAACACCATCGAAGGGTATATCGAAGCGGGAGTGTTACCCCAAACTGTGCTAAACGAATTTAAAAAAGCACTGGAAGGCTACTCGTTTCCTGCTGGCTACCGAGTTGAGTTTGGAGGCGAAGCCGCTGAACGTGATGAGTCGGTTAACAGCCTGATTGGTAATGTCTCTCTGGTGATGATTCTCATGGTGCTGGTTGTGGTGTTGTCATTCAATTCATTCAGGCTGAGTGCGGTGATATTTTTCGTCGCGGGACTGGCTGCAGGGTTGGGCATTCTTTCCGTATGGTTGTTCAGTTATCCGTTTGGCTTTACCGTCATCATTGCGCTGCTGGGGGTGATAGGTCTTGCGATTAACGCGGCTATCGTGATTCTTGCAGAACTCAGAGCGGATACCGATGCGCTCAATGGTGATTCAGAGGCGATTTTGGCCGCTGTCATGAGTTGTACTCGCCACATTACGTCGACCACGATTACGACTATTGGGGGCTTCTTGCCTTTAATTCTCGCTGGTGGTGGGTTCTGGCCGCCGTTTGCGGTGGCGATCGCTGGGGGGACGGCACTGACGACTCTGCTATCGTTCTATTTTGTGCCTTCCATTTTCACCTTGTTAACCAAGCTACCGCACAAAATAGCGGCTTAAAACATCGCCGCTCTGAACCACTAAGTTCATAGCGATGATTCACTTCAGAAAACCTAAGCACTTTGCTTAGGTTTTCTATTAGGTATCGACACAATAGTGACATGCAAGCTCATTAGCCTGCCCGATTTACACTATAAATGCGGGTTAAATATGTTGTTGTCCTTACCACCTGCGGTGACCCTGATTATCGCTATTGTTCTTGAAGTCTTCGCCACCTCTTGGTTGCCAAAAACGCAGCAGTTTACGGCGTTGTATCCTACATTGGGCGTGTTAGTGGGTTATGGAGTAGCGTTTTATCTACTTTCGTTGACAGTACAGAGCATGGCGTTAGGCGTGGCTTATGCGATCTGGTGTGGCGCGGGCATTGTTCTTGTCGCTGCTCTTTCCTGGCTGGTCTACGGACAAAAGTTGGATGTGTATGCTTTGGTTGGTATCAGCTTTATCCTGTGTGGGACGGTGATCATAAATCTGTTCTCCACCTCCGTTAGTCATTAATCTGTCATCTTCGCGTCGAAAATCTGCAACCTGATTGAAGTAGTTTTCAGTTTTATTTCAATCAGGTGAACGCCATGTTACCTCCTTTACGTGCTCTGGTCGCTTTTGAAGCGGTTGCCCGGCTTGGCTCGATTGGTGCCGCTGCTCGGGAATTGTGTGTTACGCAGGCCGCTGTAAGTCAACAGTTGAAAAGTCTGGAAGCGTTTCTTGATGCGACGCTGTTTGAGCGAACGCAAAAGGGCGTCAGGTTGACGTCGTCTGCTCAGCAGTACCAACCGATTGTTTCTGGCTCTCTAGCTCACCTTAAACTTCAGACTCAACTGTTGTTCGGTGAAAAGGAAACTGATGTACTGAGCCTCAGGGTGAACCACACCCTTTGCCATAACTGGCTTCTGCCGCGCTTACCGCATTTTTACAACAAATACCCTTTCATTCGCCTTGATATTCAGTTGGTCGACTGGCCTTCAACTACACCTTGTCAGAACGTTGATATCGAATTGACCAATGGCAAAGTAGAAAGTGAAGACACCAGTGCTGAGCGACTCTTTCAGGAACACTGGCAACTGGTGTGCAGTCCTGAGTTCAAACGTGTTTATCAAACTCAGCTTGATGAGCGTGATTTTTCACAGCTTCCTGCCGTGCAGGTCAAGGGATATCAGGAGAACTGGCTTCAGTGGCTAAGCCACAATCAGTTCGATGCGATGCTGCCCAAAGTTCAGCTCGAAATCAGTAACTCTCTGCATGCTTTGGAAGCGGTCAAACATGGTGTCGGCGCGTTGTTGGTAAGGTCGCTGGCGGTGTCAGAACTGTTAAAGAGTGGAGAGCTGGTATTGGCGGTGGATGCCTCTATGCCAGCGGAATCGGGCCATTATCTGATCACCAATAACAGTCGTAATGCCAAGGTCAATTTCTTTTGTGACTGGCTGCACCATCAGATCAAAGATGATGGCTTGGCTTAAAGATTTTCTTATGAGTGCCCATAAAAAAAATGAGGGGCACTCCAACAGGCTTGTCATATAGCGCACTTAGTTTATTGACATATCACGGAAGTACTAAGGTCAAACCATGAGTACCATCTCACAACAAATATCGAACCACCTCAAAGTGCTGTTGTTTACTGCACCACTGCTGATTCCACTGGTGGCTTTTTGGTTAGTGCCGTTCGGCTACTCCATTTATATCAGCTTTACAGATTGGGATTATATCTCGCCTGAATACGATTTCATCGGCTTGGAAAACTATCAGTATATGGTCGAGGATTTTGAGTTTACTCAGGCGTTACTCAACACATTTTGGTTTTCTCTTGGTGTGGTTATTCCGACTGTGGTGCTGGGGCTGATCTTTGCTTTACTGCTGCATAAAAACTTTGCGGGCAGCCAGTTTTATCGTGCAGTAATCTTCTCACCCTGGATTACACCAACGGTTGCGGTTTCGATTGTCTGGTCTTGGGTGTTTGAGTCCAAATCCGGTCTGGCGAATCAAATTCTGATGTCGATGGGTTTCGACAAGATTGCCTGGTTGGAGCAGGGCGATACTGCCATGGTCGCGGTGATTATTGTCACTATCTGGCAGGCCATCGGCTGGACAATGCTGTTTTACATCAGCGCGCTCAACAAAATCCCGAGTTCTCTCTATGAAGCGTCACTGATTGACGGTTGCAGCAGTCTGACTCGCTTTTTCAAAATCACCTTACCTCTAGTATCGCCGACAACTTTCTTCTTGTTGGTGGTCAACATCATCAATGCGGTTCAGGCGTTTGACCAGTTCCAGATCCTGACGCAAGGCGGGCCTGGTGGTGAGACTCGCACACTGCTTTATCTCTTCTATCAGCAAGCGTTTGAGCGTTATGAAATGGGGCCGGCGGCGGCGACATCATTGGTGATTTTCCTGATCACTGGACTACTGGCACTGGCAAATACCTACATTGGTAAACGCTGGGTTTACTACTGAGGATAGGATTATGACGACACAAGTTATGGATAGCGCGCCACGATTACGCCAGATAAATGGGTCACTTCAAGCGGCGACCACTGACCAGTCATTACCAGCTAGTCAGGAAACCGCCAGTAAGCGGCTGGAAATACAAACACTGACTTCGATAGGTAAGCACCTGTTCCTCGCCATATGCGGAACACTGATGGTGTTCCCTTTCCTCTGGATGTTGTCTGGTTCTCTGAAATCGAACGATGAGATTTTTGCCAGCCCACTGAATTTGATTCCGGAGCGATTTCGCTGGGAGACCTTTATTGAGACGTTCCATAGCGCACCATTTGGGCTGTACATTTTCAACAGCTTCAGTGTGGCGCTTTTTACGACTTTGCTAGTGATCATCAATTCTGCGATGTTCGCTTATGCCTTGACTCAGTTGAAATTCCGCTCAAAGACAGTGCTCTATTTTGTTGTGATGGGCTGTTACATGTTGCCGGGGGCGGTGACTTACATTCCATCTTACATCACGCTGGCGAAGCTGGGGCTGCTTGACTCACATATGGGGCTGGTGGTGTCTAATGCCGCGTCTATTTTTGGCGTTTTCTACCTGCGTCAGGTCTTCATCAAAATCCATCCGTCACTGATCGAAGCAGCACGCATTGATGGTGCTGGTGAGCTGAAAATCTTATGGGCGATTTTGCTGCCTCAATGCAGAGCAGCGGTCGCAACCTTGTTCTTGATTACCTTTATCACGAACTACAACAGTTACATGTGGCCGAGTCTGGTGATCACTTCACAAGAGTTGAACCTGATTGCAACCGGGATTCGCCACTACTTCATCGCCGAAGGCAATTACGGTCTTAACTGGTCGCAAATTATGGCAGCCAGCACGATTGCCGTATTGCCTTTGTTGATTCTATTCGTCTTGTGTCAAAAGACGATTCTTTCAGGTATCGCCGATAACGGCGTAAAAGAGTAAATGGAAATGAAACTAAAAACTCTCGCACTAGTGTGTGCTGGCGCAGCGAGCGCTTCAATGGTCTCGGGTAGCGTTCTGGCAAAAACGGAAGTGAATTTCTGGTATTCCGGCGGTACAAAACCTCAGAAGCTGATGACTCAGCTTATTGAAGAGTTTAATGCCAGCCAAGATGAATATGTCATCAAGCCAGCATTGCAAGGAAACTACACCGAAACTTATCAGAAACTGCAGGCAGGTTTGGCTTCAAAAACCGCTCCGGAAGTGGTTCTGCTTGACTCGGTCCGAGCTGAGGCGATGTATGAGCGCGGCTTGAGTCGTGATCTTAAACCGTATATGGACGCAGAGTTCAACTTCTCGGATTTTGTCGGGGCGTTTAAAGATCAGGTGACGGCTGAAGATGGAACAGTGATTGGCTTACCAGCTTACGGTACGACCCAGGTGTTTTACTACAACAAGAAAGTGTTGGCAGACAATGGCTTTACGGAGAAAGACCTGAGTACCTGGCAGGATGTGGCTAAAGTTGCTGAGAAAGTGACTCAGCGAGATGCGAAAGGCAACACGACTTTTTATGGCTGGGAACCGATGTGGGGTCAGGACAATATGATCGACGCCGCTTTCTCTAATGGCGCTAAGGTGATCAGCGATGATGGCAAAACAGTACTGATTGACTCAAAGCAATGGGTTGAAGTGTGGGACAGCTTCCGCAAATGGATTCACGAAGACCAAATCATGCGTATTCACCACGGTGGTCAGGGCTGGGAGTACTGGTACAAGACCATTGATGATGTCATGAAAGACAACGCCCTTGGTTACACAGGCTCATCGGGTGATCAGGGCGATCTCGATTTCACTAAACTTGCTGCAACCACACAGCCTGGTTGGGGTTCTCACCCATCCGCACCTCAAGCTGGTGCTCTTGTCTACGTAATGCCTAAAGGGACCGACGACAAGGCAGCACAAGGTGCGTTTGAGTTTATGGAGTTTTATACCAACGCTAAGAACACCGCGAACTGGTCTATGTTCACAGGTTACATCCCTGTACGTATGAGTGTAGAAAGCGTGCCTGAGTATCAGGCGTTCACCAAGGACAACCCACAAGCTCTGATTCCGTTAAAGCAGGCAAGCTTCGCCAGCCAGGATTTCCTAGACCCAACGAATGGCAAGATCATGGATGCCCTGAAAGTGGCTGCCGATCAGATTCAAATTCAGAACGTACCTGCTGAGAAAGCGCTGAAACAAGCGGCGAAGAAAGCGCAGCGTGCACTGGATAGAGCCAACCGTTCTTAATCTTGATAAGGAGCCTGCTTAGGTAGGCTCCTCCATCCTACAGTGGATTTAATTGGTGAAACCGATGACAGAATTTCAAGGTGAACTGACCTTCGGCAGAGTGTCGTTGTCGTTTATGGTTCCGCACGGTGCTGAGGCCGTTCAAATTACGGGCACGACTGTGACCAAAGGGTTCTTATACGCAGTAGCGTACGATAGCCATGGTCATTTTCGCGGAAAGGTATTGTTTGAAAAAGCGCATAAGTCGCTGAATATCTGTGCAGAGCAGTCAGGGTTTGGCGCGATTGACGGTGAGCTGATTGCTGGAGAGTGGTCTCTGGAGCTGTACAACCTTGAAGGTGAGTTTCGTTCCGAGCGGGCGATGCAGTATCAGGTGAATATCGCGTTTGATCAACCGGTTGATACTCTAGCTATAGACAGTGTCGCAACTGTAGGGTTGGATCATCAGATTTCTTTTGATTACAGCCGGTTATTGAGCTCAGAGTCTCGTTGGTATCGAGGTGATCTGCATGCACATACTCAGTTATCGGATGGACACAACACCCTTTCTGCTGCCAAGCAGATAGTCGAAGCGCAGGGCTTAGATTTCTTCTTCCTTACTGAACACAACATCTGCCAGCCAAGATTACCCTTGTCTGAGCAATGCCTGTTTATGCCTGCCCTTGAAGTGACTACAGACCTTGGGCACTTCAATGTTCATGGTCCACAATCTGCGCTGGATTTGCGTCATGTTGAGCATAGCAGCCAAAGTGTGATGGAAGCAGGACTGGCATTGGCCAACGCTTCTCATAGCTCTATTAGTGTTAACCACCCGATGATGAAGCCATGGCATTGGCATTATGCACCGCTCGAACTCGACAAAGTATCGACGTTTGAGGTGTGTTGCGATCCGACTTGGCCAACATCACCTAAAGCGACAAACTCAGCGCTTAAGGTATTGAACGAAATGTGGAATTGCGGCCATAGAATCAGCGCCATTGGCGGCAGTGATTCCCACCTAGAGCCTCATGAGCGCAATCCGAAAGCGACGGAACCTTCACTCTACGGTGACCCGTCAACCTTTGTGTTTAGTCATGGACTGTGTGGTGAAGGCATTCTCGCTGGGCTACGGAACGGACATGTCTATTTAGAGCGTCGCTGCGGTTTATCTTTTGCCATCAACAGCAACGAGTTATTACCCGGCTGCGATTCTAAAGGGCAGGCTTTGTGCTACCAGTTGGCTGTGGACGATGATGAGCATATTTATTACGCCGAATGTGTTGTCGATGGCGTTGTCGTTGCCAAAGTCACGTTGCACAACACCGAACAAATGCTGTTTGTAGAAGCAGGCTACTCTTGGTGCCGCATCGATATCCGCCGCGCCGAGAATGATGAATTTGAAGGCTGTATTAACGCCGTTTATGACGGCGACCAACCCATTTTTACTACGCCTCTGGTCAAAACCTGGGGTGAACTTATGGAGCGATTAAATAGTGATGAAGTTTAAAGCACTATTGTTTGATAAAGATGGCACTCTGCTGGAATTCCACAATATGTGGCTCAACGCTTCACGCAGTGCGTGCCAGACCGTAAAGGATTTCAGTGACACAAACCAGGGTCATCAAAACGTCACAGTTGCGGAGTTACTCTTAGCCATCGGCGTAGAGGGCGACTCTGTCGATAACCATGGTCTGTTGGCGTCCAATCCGGTGGAAGACACGGCCAAAGCTTGGTTCGAGATCCTACGCCCAGCTGTTTCTCTGGAAATGTTTACCCGTGTGACCAAAGAGGCGTTTAACCATCATGTCGCTAATCATCCCGAATGGGTTGAAGCGCTGCCAGGGGTAACAGAAAAACTAGATTCACTTAAGCAGCAGGGCATGATTCTTGGCATTGCTACCGCGGATACCAAGGACTCAACACTCTACACTTTGCAGCAATCTGGTTTGAGCGAGATGTTTGATTATGTCGGTTACTCGGATGGTGACATCGAACCAAAGCCAGCCCCGGCATTGTTGAATGCTTTTTGTCAGCAATGCGGTGTTGAGCCGCACGAAGTGATCATGTTTGGCGACACGGTGTCAGACATGGAATTTGGCACCAATGCGGGCGCGAAGAAAATCGGTGTTCTAACTGGAACCGCATTGGAAAGCGAACTGACGCCTGTTGCAGATCTGGTGATTCCATCGGTAGCCCATTTTGACCCACACGCATTTAACGAGTTGATTTAAGGATAAGCTATGGCGGAAGTCACGCTTAAAGGGGTGGAAAAAACCTACCCGAATGGATTCAAAGCGGTTCATGGTGTTGACCTGAACATTCGCGAAGGCGAGTTTATGGTGTTTGTTGGGCCGTCTGGCTGTGCTAAGTCGACGACCTTAAGAATGATCGCTGGCCTAGAAGAGATTTCTCACGGTGATGTCTATATCGGTGACAAACGCGTCAACGATTTACCGCCGAAAGATCGCGGTATCTCAATGGTGTTTCAGAACTATGCGCTATACCCACATATGTCGGTGTATGAAAACATGGCATTCGGGCTTAAACAGCAAAAACTGGCAAAGTCAGAAATTGAACTGCGTATTTCTGAGGCGGCAAAAACGTTAGAGATTGAGCATTTACTGCAAAATAAACCCGGTGAAATGTCAGGTGGTCAAAGACAGCGTGTTGCACTTGGTCGCGCCATGGTGCGCAAGCCAGATGTGTTTTTGTTTGATGAGCCGTTGTCGAACCTTGATGCTAAATTGCGAGTGTCTACCCGAGTGAGCATTGCTCAGCTGCACTCTGATCTCAAAGCGGAAGGGCAGAATGCAACCATGATTTATGTGACCCACGATCAGGTGGAAGCCATGACGCTTGGGGATCGCATTTGTGTGCTCAATCAGGGGGAAATCATGCAAGTGGATACCCCAATGAACTTATACCGCTATCCAGCCAACAAATTTGTGGCAGGTTTTATTGGCTCTCCGGCGATGAACATCATTAAAGCCCGTATTGATGAAATTGATGGTGTAATGAATGCCATAGCAGAGAGCGGTAACCGATGGACGTTGCCAGAAAGTAAGCAAGACTTAGCAAGGCAGAAAATCGGCCAGTGGGTGTGGTTTGGTATTCGCCCAGAGCATATTCAACTGGCGAACCATGATGCACCACTCTCAGAAGTCAACACTCAACGTCATCCTATTAATGTCGTGGAATCGATGGGGAATGAGCTGTACCTCTATTTCCAACTCGGTAATGACAAATTGATTGCTCGCGTGCCGCTTGATGCAGATCGCATGGTGTTTAATGGTGAAGAGGCGTTATTGAATTTTAATGTCTCTGAGTGCCACCTTTTTGATATCGAGACCGAGCAGGCGCTAGTGTAGCCGCACATAATATGACGAAGCCATCCGTTAAGGATGGCTTTTTTGATTTTTAACTCGCTGGATTAGTTCGGAATTGGCACAACCAGAATGTCGACCGGAGATTTGTTGATCAGGTGTCTTGAATAAGAAATGATCTTACTCCAGAAGTCCTGATGGTGGCCACATATCAGCAAGTCGACACGGTTTTCTGTAATGGTGTCATTGAGCTTATCGCCCAGATCGCCAGTCCCGACTAAAAAATGCTTCACAGGAAAATCTAGCTTGGTTTGGAATGCGCGCAACCATTCCATCGAGTGTTCGTTGAGTGGTCTGACGCTGGCGTCAGCGTGAATGTCGACCAGCTCTGGATAGATTTCTCCATGGGTGCCATCAATGTGAATCAGCGAAATCTCCGCGTCATGCTGCTTAGCCATAAATACCGCTCTTTCAATCAACACATTGCTCTCTTCAGAAAGTTCCAGCGCGACCAGAATATGTCGATATTTCATTACCATGTCCTCTTATTGAACTGACTCATTTCATCATAGAGCGAATCGCTGAAAAATTTTGTCTAAGAGATCGCGGAAATGCTACAAATTGCATTGGTTTGTATGTACAAATGCTCGCATGTTTCGTTAATCGGTCATCTTAAATCATGCGCTGTTTTTTTGTGTTGATAACCTTAAAAACTAGGAAATAACTATCTCACACCTCAGCCTCATTTTGTTCCTAAAATGTGAGTTACACTCAGTTCAGACTCGAAGTGAGAGAGAATATGATGACAACATTTCCTAAGCATTTTCTGTGGGGCGGCGCGATTGCTGCGAATCAGGTGGAAGGCAGTTTTGATCTTGATGGTAAAGGGCTGTCGACGTCCGACATGTTGCCCAATGGGATTCTCAGTCCACACCAGACGCGCCAACAACGCACCGAAGGTATTAAAGATCTGGCGATAGATTTTTACCAGCGTTATCCAGAAGATATTGCTCTGTTTAATGAAATGGGGTTCAACTGTCTGAGGTTGTCCATTGCTTGGACGCGTATATTCCCGAATGGCGATGAATCCGAGCCCAATGAAGAAGGCTTGGCGTATTATGATCGTATCTTCGACGAATTAGCGAAACATGACATTACGCCTTTTGTCACCTTGTCTCATTATGAGATGCCTTACGCGTTGGTAGAAAACTATGGCGGTTGGGCAAGCCGTGAACTGATTAGCTTCTTTGAGCGCTATGCTCGTACCGTGTTTGAACGCTATCAGAACAAGGTCAAACTGTGGTTGACGTTCAATGAAATCAACATGTCTCTACACGCGCCATTTACCGGTGTGGGCTTGGCTGAAGAGGCTAGTGAGCAGGCCATTTATCAGGCAATACATCATCAGCTTGTCGCTAATGCAAAAGCGGTGAAACTATGCCATGAGATTATTCCAGATGCCAAGATAGGTAACATGTTGCTTGGTGCACTCAATTATCCGTATACCTGCAATCCCGACGATGTCATCGCGGCGATGCAGGAAAATAACAAATGGCTGTTTTTTGGTGATGTCCAGACTCGTGGTCGTTACCCAGGTTACATGCTTCGCTATTTCCGTGAAAAAGGGATTGAGATCGATATGCAGCCAGGTGATGTAGAGGAACTGGCGAGCGCCAGCGTTGACTTCATTTCATTCAGCTATTATGCGAGTGGCTGTGCTAGTGCAGATCCCAAGCAGAAAGAGGTCGGTAACATTGTCGACAGCGTGCCAAACCCGTATTTAGAGAAAAGTCAGTGGGGTTGGCTGATTGATCCTAAAGGGCTACGCATCTTGCTTAACTTTCTTTATGACCGCTATCAGAAGCCGTTGTTCATTGTTGAAAATGGGCTTGGGGCGCGCGATGAAATCAACGCCAATGGGGAGATAGAAGATGATTATCGCATTGCCTATCTCAATGATCATTTGGTTCAGGCCAGAGAAGCTATATTGGATGGAGTGGAGCTGATGGGCTTCACCAGTTGGGGCCCTATTGATCTGGTTGCCAATTCCACTGCGGAAATGAGTAAGCGTTACGGCTACATTTATGTTGATCGTCATGACGATGGAAGTGGCACATTAGAGCGTAAGCGCAAGAAAAGCTTTTTCTGGTATCAGGACGTTATCCGAACTCACGGAGCATCGCTAAAGTCTTGAAATAAAGGAGCCATATGGCTCCTTTACTTTACCCTCCGATATGAGAGGAAGAAATCAATGGCAGACTTTAAGTCTTGCTGCTCTTTCAGATTATTTTCTGGCTCGCTTGAGAGACTAGTTGATTTGGGGATGTTGACACTCTTCGTACATAACGCTTACCCGTTGTTGTTAAAGTAATCGCCAATGTAACCAAATGTAAATATATTGACAGGTGTAGGACGAAAAATCACCGTCAATTTGTTCCCCTATTATGAAGTTCAATCGACAACGTACCCACATGCGCAATCATGAGTGGGAAGTTAAGCTATTCCAGCGCCGCGCGGTCGTGGCTTTTATTGCGATGATCGCCCTATTGGGTGTGCTGGTGGCAAACCTCTACCACTTGGAAGTCAAAGATTTTGACTACTACCAGACCCGAGCAAATGACAACCGTATTCAGGTTCTGCCTATTTCTCCTCCTCGAGGGCTGATTTATGACCGCAACGGCCATCTCATAGCCAAAAACATTCCTGTTTATGTGTTGGATGTGTTTCCGGATAAAGCGCTCAACCTCGAACAATCCATTGTTAACTTGCAAAAATATGTCGATTTATCACCAGAGCAGGTGAACCAGCTTGAACATCTACATCGCAGGCGTTTCAAGGCGGTGACCATAAAGGGGGAGCTATCTGAGTTGGAAGTGGCCCGTTTTTCTGCGCATCAACATGAATTTCCGGGCTTTGTAATCAACGCTGAAATGAAACGTTTTTATCCTTATGGTGCGTCACTGACGCATGTTGTAGGTTACGTTTCTCACATCAATGATCGCGATATTGAGCGTCTCAAGCGTCAGGATGAGTTGTCTAACTACCGGGCAACGAAGAACATCGGCAAGCTCGGGATCGAGCGCTACTACGAAAAAATGCTCCACGGCGAGCAAGGCTATGAAGAAGTTGAAGTGAACAGCCGTGGTCGAGTGATTCGCACCCTTGAATATGTGCCCCCTGTGGCGGGTAAAGATATCGTTCTGAACATTGACGTCGATTTACAGAATTATGTCTACAAACTGTTGGGAGACAGGCAGGGCAGTGCGGTGGTACTTGACCCGAAAGACAACAGTGTACTGGCGATGGCATCCAGCCCCAGTTATGACCCAAACCCTTTTGTTGATGGGATATCAGGGCCTGCGTATCGTAAATTACTTGAAGATGCTCACCACCCATTGGTCAATCGTGCCACCCTTGGTGTGTATCCGCCCGCCTCTACAGTGAAGCCCTTCATGGCGATTGCTGGGCTGACTGAACATGTCATCAGCCCTACTACGATTCGTAACGATCACGGTCGTTGGCAGATTCCTGGCTCCAGTCGTCATTCCAAAGCTTGGCGTGACTGGCGCCGCTGGGGGCATGGTGATGTTGATGTCACGCTAGCGATTGAAGAGTCGGTAGATTCGTTTTTCTATCAGATGGCTTACGATTTGGGGATTGATCGTATCTCGGATTGGATGGGGCTGTTTGGGTTTGGTCAGCTGACAGGCATAGACATTCTTGAGGAAACGGAAGCCAATATGCCGACCCGAGAGTGGAAACAGCGCCGCCATCATCAACCTTGGTATAAAGGGGATACGGTGCCTATTGGTATTGGACAGGGTTACTGGACGGCCACACCGTTGCAAATTGCTAAAGCGACATCGGTATTGGTAAATCACGGCAATGTCACGCCACCTCATCTGCTGAAAGCGGTCATTGAGCATGGTCAAAGCTTTGAGTCTGCGACGTTAGTTGATGAGCCAGTGACTAACAACATGAAACAAGTGGATGACAGTTCATGGGATATTGCTCTGAATGCAATGCGACTGGTGAATGAAGGCCCAAGAGGTTCAGGCCGAAGAGCGTTCAGAGGGACCGAGTATTGCAGTGGTGGTAAGTCGGGAACCGCACAGGTTTTCGGCCTGAAGAAAGACGAAGTCTATAACTCCAAAGAATTGAGTCACAACCTTCTCGATCACGGCTTGTTTACAGGGTTTGCTCCGTGTCGCAATCCTGAGTATGTCACGACAGTCGTCATAGAACACGGTAATGGTGGTTCCAAAGTGGGTGCGCCGTTTGTTCGAAATGTGTTTGATCACTTGCTGACTGAAAAGGGTAAACATGCCCCCAGAAAGCAGACTTAAGTGAGAGTTTCTACGTATTAACCCATCTATAGGATGAATTTTTGATGATCGGTAGCGAGTTTCAATATTGTCATCTAGATTCATATGGTTAGTTGGAAAATATGAGTAGGGATAAGAACATGAAGCGACTTTTGTCTCAGTGGTCTGTTACCAATCGTTTGGTTGCTATTTTCGTTGTATTTGTCGTCACTATTGTTTTGATTGCGACCGATATTATTGTGACTTTGGAAAAGAATAAGCAGGATGGCACGGTGATTAATGTTGCTGGCCGACAGAGAATGTTGACCAAGAAGTTTGCCAGTGAGGTCATGCTTTCTGTATATGAGGGGCATAAGTCAGCTCATTCTCAGCTCAATTACGACAATACCATCAAACTTTACGAGACCTCGCTCAAGGCGTTAAAAAGTGGTGGCCAGACCTTCTCAGATTTACCGATGAAAAATCCGATTAACCTTGCTGAAAGTACAGCAGAAGACTTTAAAAACAGGCTCAACACGGTAGAGCAGCTCTGGAATACGCAAAAAGCCATGGCTTTTTCTTTGCTGCAACAAACGGACAAGCCGACGGAGGAGCAGGTTGATAAGTTTATGTTGGCCAATCACAAAACACTCGGAGCGATGCACCAAGCGGTACTTAGCTATAACCGCTATGCAGACGCTAATGTGAAAGGCTTGAAGCAAGACATTTTAGTCATCTCTGGTGTCGGCATACTGCTCGTCATTGTGCTTTCTTACTTGATTGGGAAAAGCTTAACACAGCCAATTCATCAATTGGTCGCGGTGAGCAGAGACACAAGAAAAGGTGATCTGGAGGACAAAGATCATATCAATGAGCTGGTCAATAATAGTGAGCTTGGCCTGTTGGCGAAGAACATCCAGTCGATGAGACACGCATTGTCTTCGGTGGTCAAAGGTCTCAAAACCAGTGCGGACAACATCTCTAGTTTATCGAGTCGAGTTGAGTCTCTGTCGCAAGAGGTGAATGAGAGCTACGATGATGAGAAACGCAAATACGAAGAGATTGCTCAAATTTCAGATGGTTTGGTGGATTCCTTTGATCGCGTTTCAGGGGTGGTTGATCAAACCTTGGAGTCTGCCGCTCAAAGTCAAACCAGTGCAAAGCGTGGCTTAGATTCAGTTCACGCCAATATGAAAGCGGTAGAGCTAGCGTCTGCTGAGTCGCATAAAGTGTCTGAAAACATTCAGGAACTGAGTTCTGTTGCCGAGCAAGTGTATAGCATAATTGATGTTATCCAGACCATTGCCGAGCAGACCAATTTATTGGCACTTAATGCTGCTATCGAGGCTGCACGGGCAGGTGAACAAGGGCGAGGCTTTGCCGTTGTTGCTGATGAAGTCCGAATGTTAGCCAGTAAAACCAATGACTCAACCGGGGAAATCAGTAGCTTGCTCAATGATTTGACAGAGCGAGTGAAAGTCTCTGTTGAGTCTGTGGCGCAACTGCAAAAAGAAGTAGAAAACAGTAAGCAATGCAGTAGTGATACTGCGGATAACATCGATAAGATTTCCAACTCGATTACGTTGACGGTCGAACAACAGAATGAAATTGCGGCACTTATTGATGAGCAGTCTCGAAGTATTCACGATCTCAAACAAGCACAGGACTACCTGTCTAACCTTCTTCAGAACACCAATAAGAAGATCATGGACAGTTCCCACATTGCGGTTGATATGAGTGATATGGCGAAGGGTATCTCATCAACCTTAGATGATTTCTCGTTGTCTGCTCGGAACGTTAAATCATGATTTGAGTTTGGGCTAGTAGTGTTAAGTCTCTGATAAAAGAAGCCCCTATATGGGGCTTCTTTTATTGTGCAGGAGTAAGGTTTCTGTGCTTTAGAAACACAAAAGCTGGCAACGGATTGCCAGCTTAGACGTTGATAGCCTGCTAGAGCAGGCTGAAAGGATGCACGTTACTTCTTATTTGTGTCTTTATTGGCGTCTTTCCAATATTGAATTCGGACACGATGAAGTTGTGCTTTTCTCATTTTCTTCATGATATTCCCTCACTTTTTAATGGCTTGCTCGTCACTGAGCATATGTGAATCAAGTTCCTCATGAACAAGATTTAATGTAGCGACCAAATTCGAAGATCGCTAGGGTTTAGATCACATTTTTTTGTATGTACGTCATACCTTATTTATATAAAGTGAATATGAGCTCACTTTAATAGGATTGCAATGTAACTAAAATAAAACTGCAATACCGCCTTTATGTAATAGAAACAATACTTTAACGCGATTGTCATTTTTACTATCTATCATCTGCTCGCTATTAATAAAAAACATACTCGAGCAAGGAGTCAGCAATGTGGAATCGCGATGAGCAAGATTCTCAATTCAGCCAAATGATCGAGGCGAGACTGTCACGTCGTCGTTTCTTGGCTGGTACTGCAGCAGTGGGTGCAGGCGCGTTTCTGTCGCTTAACCCAATCACTAAGGCATTTGCCGCAGACAAGAAAAGCGCACTACTGAATTTTGACGCTGTTCCGGCTTCTACAGAAGATGCGATTATTGTGCCAAAAGGCTATAAAGCAACACCTTTGTTATCTTGGGGTGACCCTATATTTGCTGATGCGCCAGAATTCGATCAGAGCGGTAAGCAAGACTCAAAAGCTCAACTACGCCAGTTCGGTGACAATACTGACGGCATGAGCTTATTCCCAATCGCGAAAGACCGCGCCGTAATTGCGGTTAACAATGAATACACCAACTACGAATACCTGTTTGACCATGGCGGTAAAGCGATGACCGCAGATGATGTCATGAAATCACAGGCCGCTCACGGTGTGACTGTGTTTGAAATCGTCAAATCTGGTGGTGAGTGGAAGCTGGACAAAAACGGTAAGCGTAACCGTCGAATTACCGCTGCTACAGAAATGAAGCTCACAGGTCCAGCAGCTGGTCACGATTTGATGAAGACCAAGCTCGATCCGACAGGTATGAAACCATTGGGTACATTCAACAACTGTGCAAATGGCCAAACGCCATGGGGCACGTACCTGACATGTGAAGAGAACTTCAATGGTTACTTTGGTACCAGCGCTAGCGCTGAAGTCTCGGACGACCATGTACGCTATGGTGTTGAACCTAAGCCTAGCAAATACCAATGGCATGACACCGATGAGCGTTTTGATGTAGCTAAGCATCCAAATGAACCACATCGCTTTGGTTGGGTTGTTGAGATAGATCCGAACGACCCGACTTCAACACCGCTTAAGCGCACTGCACTAGGCCGATTCAAGCACGAAAATGCAGCATTGCTGATCAATGACGACGGCCATGTGGTTGTCTACTTGGGTGATGACGAACGTGGTGAGCACCTTTACAAGTTCGTTTCTAAGAACAAATATCAGCCAGGCAACAACACAGCAAATCGCGATCTGTTGGAAGAAGGGACATTGTATGTCGCCAAGTTCGAGATGGAAGACGCTGAACTGAAGGGTAAAGGGCAGTGGCTGGAGCTTACATATGGTAAGAATGGCCTGACGAAAGAAAATGGCTTCCATGACCAAGCGGAAGTGGTGACCTTTGCACGTAGAGCGGCGACTCAAGTTGGTGCAACCACAATGGACCGCCCAGAATGGGTTGCAGTGCACCCTGACAACCAACACGTTTTCTGTACGTTGACCAACAACAAAAACCGTGGTGTAAAAGAAGGCCAACCGGTTGGTGGACCAAACCCTCGCAAAGAAAACCATTATGGTCAGATTGTTCGCTGGGTACCGCAAGGTGGTGACCACACCAGCGAAGGATTTGAATGGGATCTGTACCTAATTGCGGGTAACCCAAAGGTGCATAAAGGCAACCTTTATGCAGGTAGCGAGAACATCAATGAAGACAACATGTTCAACAGCCCAGATGGTATTGGTTTTGATAAAGCAGGGCGTCTGTGGATTCAAACCGATGGTAACTACTCCAACAAAGGCGATTTTGCAGGCCAAGGTAACAACCAGATGTTGTGTGGTGACCCTATGACTGGCGAGGTTCGTCGCTTCCTGACTGGTCCTGTAGCGTGTGAAATTACCGGCCTGACCTTCTCTGAAGATTACAAGACGATGTTTGTTGGTGTTCAGCATCCAGGTGAGAAAGGTGCTCCGTCTCACTTCCCTGCTGGTGGTAACAGCAAACCTCGCTCAACAATTATGGCTATCACACGCGAAGATGGCGGTGTAATAGGCGCATAAATACAAATTCCTTTAGGGAATACTTGCACTACTTCAAGGGGCATTTCGCCCCTTTTTTGATCTTTGAGAAAGGCTAGCAAGGATAAATATGCGCAAATGAGCATAAAAATTGTGATCTTATGGCTGCTAACCACTAAATGTAGTTGCTCAGTTTGTACGGTATAACTATATTGAAAAGGTGCCCACATAATTTAAAGGTGTAGAGACCCGAGTAAACTCACAGAGTTGATACGAAAAATTGAACGAAAACGAAACACATGGCTCAGTGATGTTCCCACTGAGGGTGAATCGAAAGCGTCTAAGAATAAAGTATTTACAAAGGCCTTTTAGCTCATCGCTCCGGCGACGCCACATCTTAAGTTATCGGTACGTATGTTGATAACCAAGGAGGAGGTTTGGCTATGGTTGTTCTGGGTTTAGTAACTCTGGGTATCGTTGTTTTCTTTGCTTGTTGGGTATGCCAACACGGTCTGCCAGTTTTTGGCATGCAGCTGGATGAAACTGATCAGCTACTCCTTGCGGAAGCCGCTGGAAAAGACGTATTGGAAGCATAAATTTCATTTACTTATGGATATCGCAAAAAGGAGCCATTGGCTCCTTTTTTAATGTCAGAAATTAGCCGTGGAGTTAGTCTGAGCGGCCACGCCCCGCAATCTTCCATTTATCGACAACCTCACCTTGCCTAACCACGTACAAATGGTCGAAGTTGTTCAGCGTGGTATCGCAGTGGCTCGGAGTTAAAGCGAGCGTCTCGCCGATACTAAGTGGATTGTCTTCACTAAGATGAAGAATGCCATGCTCATCCCCACCACATTGATAGGTAAGATCAGGGCGAGATTCAACAATCGGCATACCTAGATCAATTGAAAGTGACTTCATACCCGCATCAATAACGGCGCGTTGCGGGGTTGGGTGGCTAATCACGGTACTTAACACTTTGAGTGCAGGATTGAACTGTTGGTTAAGATTTGCATCTTGCTCATCGCCAATATTGCAATAAGAGTTATCCATAAACAGATAAGAGCCGGCTTGTATCTCAGTGTACGCTAGCCCCTGATAAGCTTGGTACGTCCCAGTGCCGCCTCCACTGATGATTTCTGGGGCAAGATGGCGTGGCTTTAATTGAGTATCGATAAAATCAAACAGTTCAGTCACTGCGGAGCGTGCTTGTTGTTGTCTCTGTTCAAAGCCTTTGATCAGTTGTAAGTGACCGCTGTACGCCTGAATCCCAGCGTAATGAACCCCTTCGGTATGAACGACTTTCTCTATGAGCTTCAGTAGTCCTTGACCCACAGCGACACCGCATCGCTGCTGACCACTTTCGACTTCAATCAAAAGGTTGACCGTGACACCTGCCTGCTTAGCTAGCTCAGCGATTGATTCCACATGCTGAGGGTGATCAATAACTTGATAGAGCGTGGCTTGCGGGTATTGGCTATGAAGATCTATCAGACGTTGATACTTAGCCTGACCTGCAATTGGGGTTGTGATTAGGATGTCAGTGATACCACCTTGAAGCATCACTTCCGCCTCTCCTAGCTTTGATGTACAGATGCCTTGTGCACCATGTTCAATTTGCTTGTGGGCCAGTTGTGGGATTTTATGCGCCTTCGTATGAGGGCGCAGGGTTAAGCCTAGTTGATTAATTCTGCGTTGCATCTCAGCTAAGTTATGTTCGACAGTCTCGATGTCGATAAACAAAGCCGGTGTATCGATGTGTTCTAGTTTCATTTTTTCATACTTATTGTTTTTTGAGCCGCGCTAGATTAGCACTCAGACAGTCATGTTGATTAAGAATATTGTTAAATATTGGTGCTTTAAGATCGTTAGCAAATTGAAAATGAGTGATCGACTTTTGTTGTGTTTTGCATTTCATATTGAGAATCAGATTGTGCTCTGATTTTGTCAATTTCTATCATTATGAATTATATGCACTTTTGTGCTTATATTTATTTCCTGTTTTTTGGCACGTGGCTTGCCTTAATCAATTTACCTAGCTTGATTCAATATGCGTTCGATTTTGACAAGTGTAATCAGAGAAAATAGGAGAAGGTTATGGCTCATTCAACTAACACACATCGTTTCAGAAGCGCTGTAAACCGTGCAGATACCTATGCTCTGACTGATACTAAATTGTCTAGTACTCAAGGCTCAAGAGCTTATCGTTTGGCATCACTGTCGCTTTTACCTAGCCCTCCAGAGGGAGTTAGAGATAGAGTAAGCCGAATGCTCGGCAAGAGTTTTCATCAAGCAGATTCTGAGTACGCGGAGGAAAAAAATGAGCTTTCAGAATGGACACCTTCTCCGCTATTGATTGATTCAGGAAGACTTCTTATTTCGAGCGGCCATCGTCGCCAGACCCAGTTCGACCCCAATAGCGTTGTTGCAGGCAAGGATACGCTCGGTTCGCTCAATATTAACAAAGATGGGTACTGGGATTATTCGGTTTACAATATCAAGATGCAGTTTCTCAAGCAGGGTGAGCGTAAGCTTGAAAGTTTCTCTTTATACTCTGATGCAGGCGACCCTATTACTGTGACACTCACTTTGATTGGTGTGGAAGGCGGTGCTGTGATTGAGGAGCTAGCAACAGAAGTAACCATAGGTTAGTCGTGATGAAAGTAAGGGGAAATTTCTTTCATTATGGTCGTAAAGCGTTGTGGTAACTGGCGATGTCTTTTGGTCAGAAAATATAGGGTTTCTACAACTTCATGTTCTGCCTGATAAATGGCAATTTTGTCTCTATCTGAAAATGAATCGAGAGCACTTTTAGGCAACACAGTAAACCCAAGCCCTTTTGCAACAGGTAACAATATTTGGCTCAGCTGATTGATATACCCCGTGACCGGAATATCGTCGATGTTGATCTTCTCTAGCAAAGGCTCACCACACTGGGCAAAGTATAGAGAGAGATAGTGAATAGCATCGGGATGCTGAATCAAACCAATCGCTTTCAAAACCTCAGGTGTTAAGCTGTTTACTGCCATTTTGGCAGGTAGCATCAGGCAAAGAGGCTCGATGCCCAATATCTCTGATTCGAAACGAGAGTCGGAAGGAATGTGAGTAACGATCCCAATATCACTCTCTCCAGATAACACATCAGCTAAAATCTTATGATGAGGAGCGGCTTCGAGTTTTGGAACTAGCTTCGGATATTTACATTGTAAATTAAGAAGATGCGGATAGAGCAGTAACGCCAGAGAGCCAGAGCAGGACAGCGAGACGTTGCCTGAATAAGGGTCTTCAATATTGAGAGAGTTAAGTAGTTCAGCCTGTTGGCGCTCAACTTCTAGGGCATAGAGATAGACAGATTGCCCGGCTTCTGTGATTTCAAATGTTTTGTTGTGTCTGGCGATGAGAGCATGACCGCATGCTTGCTCAAGCTTTTTGATGTGCTGGCTAACCCCTGGTTGGGTCATAAAAAGCCTTTCAGCGGTTTTAGTGAAGTGGCCAGTATCGATCAGTGTTTGAAAGGTCTTCAGCCATAGTGGGTTGAGCATCGTCATCGTTTAATAACAAAAAATTATGCTTAATAGTTTATGTGATAACGTTAAGTTTTGGTAGTAAGAGAAGAATGGCGAGATGTGTTACCTCGCCATCTAGAACTAAGCTGCGTTGAGCTGAGTGGCGAGATCCCTGCCGTTACCGCGGAATTTATCGACGGTTGGTGCAAAGGCGGCGGAAACATGAAGTAAGCGAGAATCTGGATGCTCAGCTAGGTATCGCGCTTTCGCATCATCGCTGTCTAGTTTATCCCAGTCACGATGGATCGAGCGAGCAAAGTGCAGTGTCGTTGCCATTTTAGGAGACAGCTCTGCGTCTCTAGGATCATGATAATTAGCGATGGCGTCCACCATAGGGTCAGGGAACTTCCAAGTCTTCGCCAACTTAGCACCCAGTGTCGGAGCGGTAATATCCAGCACTTCTTCTTGTACTGAAATCGCGTCTTCTCCTGCCTCTGCACGTTCATGTATTTTGACTGCGGCATCAGGCACCAAAGTATGAATCATCAGCTCGCCGATATTGTGAAGAATACCGGTAGTGAACACTTCGTTGGAATCCATCCCTGTCTCGTCGGCAATCTTGCTGGCGATAACGGAAATCTCGAAGGTGTCTTCCCAATACTGGTCCATATCCAGTGTTTTGATTTTAGGGAATGCACCAGAAAGCACTGAGGCGACTACCAGAGTTCTTACTGGACCAGTACCGACACGAAGCAAAGCCTCGTTAACGGAAGAAACTGTTTTACTGCCGCCGAAATGGGCAGAGTTCGCCATACGTAGCAATCGAGCACTCAATACCTGATCGGTAGCGATTTTTCTCGAGAGCTCGCCAAAATCGACCTCGTCCTGATTCACCATATCAAGTAGCTCTTGTAGTACTTTCTGGATCCTAGGTAACTCGTTAAGACGCGAAATTAAAGCCTCCTGACTCATTAGCACTCTCCTTTTTTATTTATGAGCTTTCTTACTATAGAACAGTAAATTAGTTTCATACAAAGTTGTAAACGAAGAAGTTCTTAAAATATTTTAATAACAAAAAATTATTAAAATAAGAATAATTGATAATTTTTAATCGATATATTCTTTGCCTAATATGTACTCAACGAAGCGGGAGAGTCCCCGACACAAAGAGCAAAGAAGAGGTCTACATGTCTACTCCATATCCACGTAATTTTTCTCATATCGGTATTTCGGTACCTGACTTAGAAGCAGCAGTTAAATTTTATACAGAAGTACTTGGTTGGTACCTGATCATGGAACCTACCGAAATCGTTGAAGACGATTCTGCTATCGGTGAAATGTGTACTGACGTATTTGGTGCGGGTTGGGAGCGTTTCCGTATTGCTCACCTTTCAACGGGTGACCGTATCGGTGTTGAGCTGTTTGAGTTCAAGAATCAGGAAAATCCAGAAGACAACTTCGAATACTGGAAAACAGGTATTTTCCACTTCTGCGTTCAGGATCCTAATGTGGAAGAGCTGGCAGAGAAGATTGTTGCAGCAGGTGGTAAGAAGCGCATGAAAGCGCCACGCTATTACTACCCAGGTGAGAAACCTTACCGCATGATCTACATGGAAGACCCATTCGGTAACATCCTTGAAATCTACTCTCATAGCTACGAGCTGCATTACTCAGCAGGTGCTTACAAGTAAGCTATTCAGCCACTCATGTTTATGAGTGGCTTTATTCTTTGAAACTAAGGACAAATCAATGAAAGCGATCACGTACCAGCGCGAACAAGACACGTTCACAGTCTCCGAATTGCCGCAACCTAATCTTCAGTCACCATTTGACGTTTTGGTAAGAGTCCATGCGGTGGCGCTAAACCCAGTCGATGCCAAAGTAAATTTTTGGCATGGAATGGTCCCTGATATGAACGACAATTTCGTTGGAGGGTTGGATGTATCAGGGGAAATTGTTGCGATAGGTCAACAGGTAACTGGCTGGGCTGTGGGTGATCGAGTTCTGTATCACGGAAATATGCGCCGTGTGCATGGCGGGTTTGCAGAATATGCGCTCCAAGATGCACGCACCCTCACGGCGCACCCTAATGTTCCTGCTGAATTTGCTGCAGCAACTCCATGTGCAGCGTGGACAGCCTATCGCGCTTTGGTTGACAAGCTGAATATTGAATCTCGTAGTAGCATTTTCATTGCCGGTGGCGCTGGTGGTGTAGGTAGTTTCGCCATTCAACTAGCCAAACATTTTGGTGTAAGCAAAATTGTTACTACGGCCTCAACAGCAAAACACAGCTATGTGAAAAAGCTCGGGGCAACCCATGTGATTGATTACCGAAGTGATGATGTCGCTGAGCAAATCATGAATCTTACCGATGGGCTTGGTGTGGACGTCGCACTAGATTGTGTTGGTGGTGACAATGATCTGCTAGCGGCATCAGTATTGGGTTTTGAAGGACAAATGGTTGAGCTGGTAAAAACCGTGCAGCCTGAGCTTTATCCTGATGCTTTTCTGAAAGGTCTTTCATTCCATCAACTTAGCTTAGGCTCTGGCCATGTAAATGGTGAAAAAGGCCGCAATGATATGGTTGCGGCCGGTAATGCGGTTTCTAAACTGTTCGAACTGGGGATACTCGAAACGCCAGCACTGCAAGTGATTCCGTTAGATCAGGTCGGGGATAAGTTGGTAGAAATTCGAAATCAACGCACCACGGGTAAAATTGTCGCGAAATTGGTGTAACCATTGATGGCAAAAAAGACAAAAGTGATTTGAGTTTTTTGCCATTTTTCATCAGTTAATTACTCGCAATAATTGCACCGTTCAACTCATTCAGAAACAGGAAATACCATGAAACACATTCCTATGCTAGGTGCCGGTACATTTAGACTGGAAGGTCAGACGGCATTTGATTCCGTTATGATGGCGCTTAAAGCCGGATATCGTCATATCGATACAGCTCAGATTTACGGTAATGAGCAGTCGGTGGGTGATGCAATGTTGGCGTCTGGCATTGCCCGAGATGAGATTTTTCTTACCACTAAAGTGTGGATGAACAAACTGTCGAAAGCAGAGTTCCGATCCAGTGTCGAAGAGAGTTTGAATAAGTTGCAAACCTCATACATTGATTTGCTATTGATTCATTGGCCGCTGAAAGATGAAAAAGTATCCATGCTAGAGTATCTGACAGAGTTGAAGGCGGTGAAAGAGGCGGGCCTGGTGAAGCATATCGGCGTTTCTAACTTCAACAACCAGCAGCTAGAACAAGCGATAGGTATTTTGGGAGCAGGGGAAATTTTTACCAATCAGGTAGAAGTTCATCCATATCTGCAAAACAAGAAGGTGGTTGAGTTCTGCAAACGCAACGATGTATTGGTTACGGGGTATATGCCGTTTGCGTATGGTGCTGTTTTGAAAGATGAAATCATTCTTCAACTGGCGAACAAGCATGGCGTAACGGCAGCACAAATTGTGTTGGCGTGGATGCGTCAAAATGAATTCGTGACGATTCCATCATCGACTCGACAGGCCAATGTTGAAAGCAATCTCGAGGCGAAGAACGTGCACTTAAGCCACGATGATATGGCATTGATTGCAACATTAGATCGCAATCAACGTCTTGCCAATCCAGACTTTGCTCCAGAGTGGGATTGAATGACTGCGAGCACTTTTTGCGAATTTAAAAGTGCATTCGCTTTTTAATTACTGTTATTATCAGCGGGAAATAGTCGGGGAGCCTTAGGGCTGAGATCGCATTGCGAGACCCGTAGAACCTGATTCAGTTAGCACTGACGTAGGGAACTATTAGCACCGATGTTTGAGTATTCTCGCTTTGGTGCACTCGCTTTTTATGATTCGATCTTCCCTTTTATTGATCACTTCATGTTTGGCTGAGAGTTCCTGTACGTCTTGTAATAGGAGCATCCATGCCACATTCACAAGACACACCACCCATTGTATTAACCATCGCAGGATCTGATAGCGGTGGTGGCGCTGGTATTCAAGCGGATATTAAAGCCATATCTGCGACTGGCAGTTACGCGTGTTCTGTCATTACGGCCATTACCTCACAAAATACGCTTGGCGTAAGCGCAATTCACCCGATTCCTCTGGAGCATATTGAAAGTCAGCTCGACGCCGTGTTTACGGATCTCAATGTGGTTGCTGTTAAAGTCGGGATGTTGGCTGACGCGCGGATCATTAAGGTCGTTGCGGACAAAATCAGACAGTACAAGCCTACTCATCTGGTGGTTGATCCTGTGATGGTTGCAACCAGCGGTGATCTTCTTCTGGAGCAGTCGGCGATTAGCACATTAAAAGAGCAGTTGATCCCGATGGCGGATCTGATCACCCCTAATCTGCCTGAAGGGGCGGCTTTGATTGATGGCGCTGTGCCAGAAAACGAAGATCAAATGGGCAATATGATCGAAGAATTGCGCGCACTCGGTGCCAAAGCGGTATTGCTGAAAGGGGGGCATCTAGAAAAAGATGACAACAGCAATGATTTGCTGATCTTAGCGCAAACGAGTGAGCTTCTGAGTGCCAAACGATTCCCGACGAAAAACACTCATGGAACAGGCTGTACCTTATCTTCGGCGATTGCGTCTTATCTTGCGCAGGGTAATAGACTGCACAAAGCCGTGTACTTAGGTAAGCAATACATCTCGCAGGCCATCGCTCATGCTGATGAACTCAATGTTGGTACGGGGCATGGGCCGGTCCATCATTTCTTCTGTGGACACATCAATGTTCGCTGAGCCGATTGGGATCGAAATTCAGCGAGCCAGCTTACAGTACACGGACAATCCAGCCCCGACATTGGCGTACTTCTCTATGTCGATACCCGCTGGGCAGTGGACGTGTATTTTGGGGCGCAGTGGCTGCGGGAAAACTACCTTGCTACGTTATCTGGCAGGTCTGTTGAACGACAAAGCGCACTGGACCGGAGAACTGACGCTCAGTCATAGCCATGCGCTGCAAGGCCAGATTGCTTACATGGCCCAACAAGACCTGCTGCTACCATGGCTCAATGTTCTGGATAATGTTTGCCTGAGCAGTAAGTTTGGCAGCGCTCAACCTGACAGAAATCGAGCGCTGCGATTGCTGGAGCAAGTCGGATTATCGGATCAGGCGGCGGCTATGCCTGTACAGTTGTCAGGTGGTATGCGTCAACGTGTGGCGTTGGCTCGCACGTTAATGCAAGACAAGCCTGTGGTACTCATGGATGAGCCTTTCTCTGCGCTAGATGCGGTGACGCGACATAAATTGCAGACATTGGCCGCTGAGCTGTTGTGTGGCAAAACGGTGGTGCTGATCACCCATGATCCACAAGAAGCGATTCGACTGGCCGACGCTCTGTACATCCTCCGCGGTCAGCCCGCTTATGCCGAATCACATGATGTTCCAACCACTCAGCCGCCTCGTGTCATAGATGCAGAATGTGCGCAATTGCAGCAGAACATCCTCAATTCGTTGGAGGGTGATTATGAGTGATATGACTCAGTTTGACGCCATTCGACGCGACGTAGTGAAAAAAGAACGTCTGACACACCCTGCGCTACGGTTGACGATCAGTACAGTCATAATTTTGGGGCTTTGGCAGTTAGTGGTGGTGATGTTTGATATGCCAAGCTTTATTCTCCCTACGCCGCTTGACGTGTTTGAACGCCTCGTTAGCCGCTTTGACGTATTGATGAAACATACGCTAGTGACTGGTCAAGAAATTGTGTTGGGTCTGTTACTTGGCTTGTCAATGGGGCTGTTCTTCGCTTTACAGATGTTGTTATTTAAACCGCTCAAGCGCTGGTTATTGCCGATCCTAATTGCCAGTCAGGCGATTCCTGTGTTCGCGATTGCACCTGTCTTGATGTTGTGGCTTGGCTACGGTATCGCATCAAAGGTCGTGATGGCGGCGATGATTATTTTCTTCCCCGTGACCACATGTTGCTACGACGGCTTGAGAAACACGCCGACAGGCTATCTCGATCTGGCAAAAACCATGGGGGCGAGCAAATGGCAAATGTTGAAGCACATTCAACTCCCAGCGGCTCTACCAACTCTGGCTTCCGGTATACGTGTCGCTGTGGTCATTGCACCTATTGGCGCTGTGGTCGGAGAGTGGGTAGGTTCCAGTGAAGGTTTGGGTTACCTGATGCTGCAAGCCAACGCGCGCATGATCATTGATGAGATGTTTGCGGCGCTGTTTATTCTGGCTTTGTTGTCTGTCTCGCTCTACTTCATTACCGATAAATTACTTAAGAAACTGATTCCTTGGGAAAATCAATAAAAGAAAGGACACTCCCGTGAAAACAAAAAAAATACTCAGTGCAGTGGCACTACTTTGCTCAACATTTTCTGCTCAATCGCTGGCGGAAGAGAAAAAACTCACTCTGATGCTGGATTGGTTTGTTAACCCGAACCATGGCCCAATCGTGATTGCGAAAGAGCGTGGCTACTTCAAGCAGCAAGGCATTGATGTTGATATTCAAGAGCCCGCTGACCCAAGCACGCCACCTAAGCTGGTGGCTGCTGGCAAAGTCGATCTGGCGATCTCTTACCAGCCAAGTCTGACTATCGACGTTGCTTCGGGTTTGCCGCTTATTCGTTCTGCAACTCTAATCGCGACACCGCTCAACACTCTGATGGTGCTAGACAATGGTAAGAACGACAATCTGGCCGACCTGAAAGGCAAGAAAATCGGTATTGCCATCGCAGGCAATGAAGAAGCAACTATTGGTACTATGCTGGCGCAAGACGGTGTGAAGTTCGCCGATGTGGACATCATCAATGTGGGCTGGGCACTCTCTTCTTCATTGGCATCAGGAAAAGTCGATGCGATCTGGGGTGGTCTACGCAACTTTGAAACTAACCAGCTCGCGCTTGAAGGCTACAAAGCGAAAGCCTTTTTCCCTGAAGAGCACGGTGTGCCAGCCTATGACGAGCTGGTGTTTGTGGCGAACGCCAAAACTCATGATGCAGAGGCTATCAAAGCTTTCAACAAAGCGCTTGAGCAAGCCACCACTTACATTGTTAATCACCCACAAACGTCGTGGAAGGAGTTTGTTGCTTATGCGCCAGACACTCTCAACAATGAACTTAACCAACGAGCTTGGAACGATACGTTAACCCGTTTTGCACTGCGTCCTTCTGCGGTTGATCTTAAGCGCTACGACGATTACGCCCAGTTTATGTATTCACAAAAGATCATCGAGACTTTGCCTAAAGCCGCAGACTATGTGCCGGAGTTTAACTAATGAAATATCAGGATCTTATCGAAGCTTGTCAGTCGGACTGGCAGGAATACACACAGCATGACTTTGTGCAGCAGCTAGCAAAAGGCACTTTAGATCAGCACAGTTTTCTTCACTATCTGAAGCAGGATTTTTTATTTCTCAAACAGTATGCGCGTGCTTACGCGTTAGCCATCTATAAAGCGCGCACGCTGGAAGACATGCGTCGTGCCTTGCCGAGTGTGCATGCTCTGTTAGATTCCGAAATTGGTCATCATGTAACGTATTGTGGTCAATGGGGGCTAACGGAATCTGATCTGGAAAACGAACATGAAGATTTTGGAACCGTTGCTTACACACGCTATGTGCTTGATGCAGGCATGACAGGTGATTTAGTTGACCTGTACGCCGCGCTGGCGCCGTGTTCGATTGGCTATGCGGTGATTGGAAAAGCGTTGATTGAAAGCAATGACACCGTACGAGAAGGAAACCCTTACGCAAGTTGGATTGAGCTTTATGGCGGTGAAGAATTCCAAAGTGGTGTCGCACAAGGTGCAGAGCATTTTAACCAACTCTTAGAAGAGATTGATCTTCATAGTCAGCGGGGACAAAACCTGATTGAAGTGTTCAGAACTGCGACTCGGATGGAAGTAGCGTTCTGGCAGCAAGGTCTGGATGCGAAGTAGTTTAAAATCCTGATGAAGCCTCGCCTTTTGGCGGGGCTTTTTTATGCCTGTTACTTGCTTGCCTCGTCGAATTGATTCCGATGTTAGAGATGTGGGAGAGACTATTTACTCTAAAAAATAATTAGGTCACTACTCTCTTAGTTGCTATTTTTACTAGATAGATTCTAATAATATCATTAATTACATCAATAGGTTGGAGAGGAAATATGAAGGACAAAATTGTTGCTAACTTTTCGCAGGTGGATGTGATGAAGGCGAAGAAAGGGACATCCGCTGCAGCAACGAATGGTGCTTGTCATAACTTCAGTATCGAGTGGCTTAGCTTTATGTTCGAGAAAAAAGGCGACGCTAAGCAACGCATGAAGCGTTTATCTGCTCGTGATGGTGCAGGTAACCCGGTTTTACAGAAGACGTTTGCGTCCCGTTGGTCGGAAGGTGGGGCATCTTATCAGGTTGCAGACAGGATGATGATTTCACTGCGTGGCTTAAAAGAAACCGCACTCTTGTATGATTACACCCACTTTAATATCAAAAATATTGTAAAGGCAGTGACTAAGCCGCAGCACGCTGGCTTTATCTATTCTTTCTGGTTCCCAGGAGCCGTTGTGGGTGCTGCCGGTGCACACACTATTGCTTTTTATCGTTCTTTATCACCGAAGCAAGGCAGCTTGAAAACGGATAACGACACCGTCTATATTTTTGAACCTAACTATGGTGAGTTTGAAGTGCCGAGTAAGGATTTTGAAAGCTGGTTGAAGAAGCTGGCGACCTTCTATGCACCTTTCAATGCGCATATGGTAAAGACGGTGGCTAAAGCCTAACCCTAGATTTAACCTCTAATAAGCCTCGCTCATCAGCGAGGTTTTTTTGATTCCATTTATTGTTCTCAACTCAGTGTGAGCAAAGTTATGGTTATCACCCCACTCAACATAGCAAGAAATATCAAAAAAGCGTGGAGTGGATTTTCTAAATTACATCTCAGGCAACGAAGAGAGCAAACCCGCTCAAATTAAGGAGATGTTATGAAAATCACTAAAACAGTCACGATCAACAAACCTGCAGAACTAGTCTGGGACCTGATTGCTCATCAATTTGATAAAGCCCACCTGTGGATGGACCCGATCCCACATTCGTACGAAATTGGAACCGGTCATAGCTCAACCGGGGCTCCGATGGAAGGCCGCATCTGCAACCTGAGTAAGAATCCAAATGGCGCTAAAGCAAAGGAAGTCATCACACAGTACAACGAAGCAAACAAATCTCTGACGTTTGAAATTACGCCCATCAATGTGCCAGCCATTGTGCCAGTGAAAAAGAATCAGGTGCAAATGACGGTTCGCTCTCTTGGAACCAACAAATCCGAAGTAATTTGGTATGCCCAACCGCAACTTAAATTTTTCGCTTATCCATTCTACCCACTGCTCCGCTTAGCGATTCCCGGTGCATTTGGCAAATTACTCAATGGTTTGAAAACCTATTCCGAGCAGTCACTGCCTAACCAACAAAGCTCAGCGGCTTACACGCAATAATGATAGGGATGAAAGGGCATTAAGATGAAGAAAATGAACTCGATCAAACCTTTGGGAAACATAGCGCTAGTGGCAGGTACGGTGTTGCTTGGAGCATGTTCAACCATTGCGCCGGAAGGCAGCGCGCCACAGTACACCTCTCAGTATGATCACACCTCCACCACTGTGAACGAGTTTGATATTCGTTCTGTGACCAGTGCGCCGGAGCAAATTGTCCTGATGTTCAGGGTCAACTCATCGCCGGATCGAACCTTTGAACTGGTGTCTGAAATTGATCAACTGGCAACTTGGTTTACGGGCATCAAGAACCCTGAGATGGATAACTCCAAGTCACTCAATGGACCGTTAGCGATGGGCACGCATTCGGTGCGCAGTTGCAGCTTGGACGATGAGATATTGTATGAAGACATTGTTTACTATGACAAAAATAAGCGCTCCTATGCTTATACGATTGACATGGAGCGTTCGACAGTTTCGTTTCCTATCACAGAGCCTTTATCGCTGTTTACGGTTGAATCTGATGGTTTAGGTGGCTCATTGGTCACGTGGCGCCATTACTTCCACAAGAATGTCAGCTTAGTAGCACCAGTGCTTAATCTGATAATGGAAGGGATGATTCTGGAACCTGCGGTGGAAAACTTATTTGAACAAGTGGGTGGTGAATGGGTAGAACCTACTACCGTTTAACTCTAACATTACAAACAGATAAGTTAGGAGGATGAAATGCAGCGTTTTTTTAAAAGTATTGAATATATAGAACAGCACTTGTACGACAAAATTTCTGTTCATCAGATCGCCGCTGCGTCTCATTACTCCACTTATCACTACAGTCGGGTATTTAAAGCTTTGGTCGGAGACACACCTAAAGAGTATTTGCGTAAGCGCCGTCTCACAATGGCTGCCAAGCGCCTGCTCACAGAAGAAGTCGGCATTCTGGATCTTGCTATGGATTGTCAATTTGATTCACAGGAAGCGTTCACACGTGCATTCAAAGCGCTGTTTAACATGACGCCTGCGCAATACCGAAAAATGAACGAACCTTTCCGTTTGTTGTATAAAAATCAAATTAACGAAGATGATCTCAGTTTTCTGCAGAATCGTATTAGCATGGAGCCGGAAATCATTACACAGCCGGCCATAAAGCTGGTGGGAATCGCCAATCAATATACAGATGAAGACCTCAGTCTGCCTCGTCTGTGGTCGGGGTTTGCACCATACCGAGACACTATTGCAAACCGCGTGGGCGATGAGTTTTTCGGTATTTATGAGTCATATGAAGAGGCTGAGGAAGGCACGACGTTTGTCTATATCTGTTCCGCTCGGGTAGAGAATTTCGAACAAGTGCCAGAAGGTATGATCACGCGTGAGATGCCAGAGCAGACTTACGCTCGTTTTACCCATAAAGGGCCAATTGCCCAGTTGGAAGAAACACTGCGTTATATATGGGGCAGCTGGTTACCGAAAAGCGCTTATGAATATGAGGAAAAGCCGGACTTCGAACTCTACCCAGCTGGCTTTAACGATGCTGACCCTGAGAATAAGCTGTATCTGAATATTCCAGTACGTAAGAAAAGTTAGGTTGCAATGAAATCGACGATTCTCATCACAGCGGTCTTTGGGGCTGCTTCACTTAGTGGCTGTCAGGCTGTCACTTCTTCTTCAGTGGATTCATTGCCGCCTGTTTGTCGAGATTATGCGGCTGACCAGATCGTTGCTGTGCTCGGGGAAAGCCCGGAACTGGCAGGAGAGTGGTATGGTGATTGGGCGTATTTCCTCAATCAGTTTGCTGAGCAGAATCCGCAGATAAGAATCGTCTCTGGGGCTGATGCGGCAGCGTTTAATCTTGCGCCGTATACTTTGATACTGACACGTCAGAGTAAAGGTGAATACCGACTTAAAGAAGTGTTAGACCCGCCATATTATGACTATGCAGTGGCTAGGCTTAGGGGGGATGATATTAAAGGGATTTTACGTCATTTCGAGTTGGAGCCATACCCCTCTCAGGTTGATATTGTGTGTAAAAATCGGATCAAACAATAGATTTTATAAATGTCCGTTAAGTGAATATTTTTACATGAAATAGCTGTTTGTGATTACATAGGCAAGCCGGTTCGATCTTTCACCGAATTGACATTGAGTTGATAAATTTTCCACGTTACGTCGACTAATATTCAGCATCTTACTGATTCGGTGTGGGACGTCACGGTGAAGAATTTTCTGATCGAAAAACAATATGGTATTGGGCTTCTGGGTGTATTTCTTTTGGTTATTGCACCGATGAGTCTGTTGGTTAGCCATATCGATTTATTGAGCTCAGTGTCCTACCCACTTGGTCTGACATTTACGTTGCTGACAGATTCCGCGGGATCTAAAGGGTTTCTCTTCACCTTATTAGTTTTGGTAGCGATCTCGTGGAAGCTGATCCCTAACCGTGTTGAGTGGCTAAGTAAAATGGCTCAGCTTGGTTTGATCCTTCTGATCGGTTTTGCCAGCAAAACGGCGCTAAAGCAAGCTACAGAAAGCCCTCGCCCATACACTGAGCTGTTAACGCACCAATTGCTGATCCCACAGCCATCCCACTTTTACAATCTGAGCACCGTCCAACAGCAGCATGTGATCGATGATATTTCTCATAGCGTGAGCTCGTGGCGAACTCGCCATTGGTTAGGCGAGAAAGACTACTCATTCCCTTCTGGCCACACGATTTTCGCTGCAATTTGTCTGGCGTTTTTTGGCAATCTGTTTATTCAAAAAAGACGCTATGGTTTGGCCGCTGCACTGAGTGTGTGGGCGGTAGGTATGGCATACAGTCGCCTTTGGCTGGGAATGCACCGACCGATAGATCTCGTCGGCTCGGTTTTGTTTGTACTGATGCTGTATATATTGGCCCCCAAATTTGATCGGATCACTGAAAAGCTTTCTCTTCGTTGGTCTCAATTAACAACCTGATTCCAGCTTTACCTAACTGCCCTTGGCCCTGCGAGTAATGTCCTTACTTGCGGGGCTTTTTTTATTAGCTCTTGACTATACTTTCTATATTAATCCGTAGTTTTTATAAGTCTTTTGTAACTAAAGTAGCAAAACAGACCACATAATTGATAAAACTCGCTATTATTTATCTTGTTTATGTAATTATCACTTTTGGCATAAGTAATTTATGTGTCGTTATCGTTTGGGCAGAGGTTTGCATGCAGATAAAACTATTAAAGCGTCTGATTAAAGACAAAATGTTTGGTAAAACCAAGAACACAGCACTGGGCGTTCAGGTCGCACAGATGGCCGATGCTCGCATGGGTGCGATGTACATGCTAGCCAGTACCGAAATTACCAAAGTGGCGAAGATTTCCAACGCGCACTTTTTTGAAGCCTTTGTGGTCGGAACTGAGCCCTTCGTTGACTTTAAAGATGCGGCAATGGGACTGCTGAATAAAACCGATACCATGACCAAGCTGAAAAACAGCAAGGTCGCGAAAAAGATGTCAAAAGCGGCGGATAAAGTAGGTGAGATCACTTCAGCGATTAAGGAGAAGCTGAAACGACTATTCTCCGAGTTCTTCCGTTCTTTGCTGGATAAAGTGAAGAACATCTATGGTGACTTGTTGCATGGCATCGAGTGGCTCGCTGAAGTCGGAACTTGGCTGGCGAGTGAATTCGCAGGTACCTTCTCCAATATCATTCCGGGGTGGGGCTATGTACAAAGTGCATCTGGGCTTTACTCTGCGGCGAAAAAGTCAGTGCTGAAATCCAAAGACCTGATTTCACAAATCTACCGCGGCCGTGGCGTTGAGCTGCTGGGTGGTCACCCGAGCATCATTTCAAATGCTTTGGCGCGCCACTCTGCAAAAGGTGCTTTGGGGGGAATCAAAGACTTTACTATGGGTGTTGCTGGTATTGGCCTTCAGGCAGCAGGTGATGCTGCCGCAGGGGTAGGATCATTGATCAGCTTAATCACCAGTATTCTTGAGCGTATTATCAAACTGGTGGACTTCTTTGTTCAACGTAGCCTTCTGGCCAAAGTTGTTAAACGTGCTAAGAAAGAGTGGAATAACCGTACTGCGCCAAGCAGCTTAGTGAATGATCATAAAATGTTCTCGGAATGGTTCCAGAGTGCGGTGATTACCACGCCTGTTGTCGCGGCTCTGGTGATGGGCAGTGGCTTTGTCGGCCACCCCTATAAGTTTGCTCAGTTGCTGACACCTAAGCTTGAAGTCGTGTCGCAAGGTGACTTTGATAAAGCGGTCGTTTATATCGATAAGCTTAAATCTCTATCGAGTAAATATGTCCAGGAGTATGTCGATAGCTATAAGATTGATTTCACTAGTAAAGATGGTGTGGTCAATGCGCGCTTGAATGAATTGAAGAAAGGCAAAGGGTTATTGGATGGCCATGAATTTGCGGTGAAATCCGCGACGCCAGCACCCGTTCCCGTTTCAGTTTAATGTGGGAAGAGTAACAAACGGGCCAAAAGGCCCGTTTTTTGTGTCTATAGGTTTAGAATACCGTCGCCAGAATGTCGCTCAATGCCTTGTACGATAGGTGTTTCTGACCAATGGCGTAGTTCTCCTGCATGTGCTGCTGACGTAGGGCTGTGTCGAATAGGTATGCTTCGGTTTGTTCTGCGGCTGCACCGATGCGCTGCAAAGAGACTTGTGCGAGGTTGTTGTCATCCCAGCTTAGCTCATCACCGAGGTCGATAATATGGAAGCCAAAATGTTCGATATCTGTTTTGTACACCGGGTAGCGATAGACCACCTGAGGAACGTTGGCTACCAAACCTTCTAGGAATTGGTTCCCCCAGCCTTCGAGCCAGCTTGGGTAGGTGACGATATCGGCGTGAACGTAGGCGTCCCAAAGAGAGTACTGTTTGATGCCGATTTTATCACCACGTGAATGCTCGATACGGTGGTTGATGTCCAGTAGCTCAACGTTCATCTGCTGAGCTTTCGCTTTGAGTTTGTCGTAGTATTCGTCTTCTTCGTTCATTCCCGCTAACACGAGAATTATGCGACTATCAGATTCAATTTTTTGTCCACGATACAGCGACTTACCTACCCATTGTGGTAGCTTTTTCTGAAGATTAGCTATCAGGTCGACGGCCAGCTCGATCCCCTTACGAGCCACGATGCGTGTTGCTTGTAAGACAACGATGTCTTGTTCGCGAATACCGAATTCGCTTCTCAGATCTTGGTTGTAGTCGTCGATTTTCCAATCACAACCATCGAAGTCGAAGACATTCGGTACCACTGTTGAGTCATAACTCGTCGCATTTTTCAGAGATTCATTTGCCAACTGGTTGATGACACAGTGCTTGTCCTGTGGACGTTGCGGAGGAAAGTGCTTGTCGAGAATACGTTGGATACTCGGGTAACAAGGCTGGCTGAACTTCTCGCGTTCCCAGTGGAAGTCATGGTGATGATTGACTACTTTGACGCCTGTGTTTTCTACTGCTTTTTCTAGTCCAATCGCAGCGGCCAAACTGTGGCCAACAGCGAAGATGTTATTGGGAACAATCACGTCGATGTCGAGCTTTTCGATAATCGCTATTGCTTGTGTCGCGATCTCTTCCGCTTGGCCGTAAATCGCGGCCAGCAACGCTTCTTCGCTTTCAAAGTAGGTTGGCGCTATGAACGCATCCTGAGTGATTTTTGCGTTCAGCTCGTCTTCGTAACGTAGCGCATCAATGCACTCTGCTTCCACACTGCCAGAGCTACCCGCCATGTAAAAGACGTCGTGACCCTGCTGCTCCAGTGCCCATTTCCATTTATCCATTTCTAGTGACACACCATCGGTTTCACCGACACGATAGTGGGTTAACAAAATTCGCATGACTTATAGCTCCATTACAACTGTTGAATAAAGGTTTAACCCTTGTGTGTCGTTGCCGGGAGCATTTCGACTGCCCGCAGCAACGCGGTTTAAAATATCCATTGAGACAGTGCCGTTACCGACGTTGACTGCGTAGGCTTTCATTGCTGAACCACCGTCAATCGATATGGCATTGCGTATCGTCTCACCGTCAAACAGGTCAATATCAGACTGAGACAAACGGCTGACTAAATTCGCTACATCGACAATGTTCACTCCAACACTCATTTCATGGCGGCCATCAAACAGAAGATAGCCCACATGGTTTTCTGTTTCGATAAACAAGCCGCCCGGTTCACGGATGATGGCATCAAAGTTATTGGTTTCTTTGCCTGTACGTGACAGAGGCGCGTCAGTGTTTGCCACCTCATCAAGGGCTTGCTCTGCTTGCTGAGCCGTAAATGCTGCGCCAGTCGGGACAATACTTTGGCCGTCGATTACGGATGGCACCAGTCCGGCAAGAATTTGTGCATATTCGGCGAAATCACATTGGTGAGAGTATGGCGTGACCGAGACAGGTGTATTTGTCTCCAACCCATGTGGGTAAAGCGCGTCAAACAGGCAAGACTTGATTGAGAGCACCACGCCAAAGGATGGCAATGGACATTCTCCGCGCCACACCTTAACGACATGCTCGTGCGGACGCTGGCCATCTCCTTGGTTACTAATGAAAACATTGACGCGCTCTTCAAGCGGGAGCATAGGAGAAAATTCGACTAATGGCCCTTTGTGGCTGAGCGGAAAGTTGACATTGAAGAGTGCAATATCGTGTTGATCGACCTTGTCTAATGCTGGGTTGATGTTCTCAACTTTCAGGGTTTGCCCTGCGATAGTGAGATCATACGCATGGCATTGGATGGCCGGTAGAATCTTGACTTCGCCGCTATGTTTCACGCCAATACCAGCACTATGCGCGCTCTGAAAACCCGCACTCTCGACTTGTCCCTTAGCATCGCCAAAGTAGTAAAAACCGAGGTAAGCCAGCCTTTCCGGTAACTGATGTTCCGAGGCAGGGTAGCGTCTGCTGTGTGACCAGATATGGTTGCCGACGTTGAGCTCTTTCGTCATGAAGTAACCAAGGTTGCCCACTAAGCCGCGAAAGGCTTTGCCCTCAGCCAACCGGTCTCTCAGGTTAGCGAGCTGGTTGCCCTCAAAGTGATAACCGATGCTAGTCTGCTTGAGCTTCTCTTGTTTCACCCATGCGAGAGTTACTGAGGTAGTGGAAAGTGGTTGTGGCTCTTCTACTTGCGTGTAATCTTGCGGCCCAGGCAGTGATTCTGGATTGATCGCTGGCATCTGAAAATGCACGCGTTTGAGTTCAATTTCTGGTTGTGACTGTTGAGTTGACTCGAACAGCTCACTCAGGTCTGCTTCAAATGTTGGCTCTGTATTAGGGTGGAGCGGATTACCAAGCGGGCCCTGTGCCATTTTGAATCCTGTCAGTGCGTTGGGATTGAAGTAGGCACCGGGTGCGATCGTCTGCGTTTTCCAGTGCTCTGCCGAGAGCTTTTGGCACACATCGGTTGAAATTTGGTTGGTTTTCGGGCTATGTGTCTGATTTTTCATGGGTGTTTTACACGCTTAGGAACAGAATTTAGGCAGGGCGTGATCAATCACGCCCTATAGGGTCGGTTAGGCCGCGGAGTAAGCCAGTTGGTAGAGCGGAATCATGGCTGCCCCCGTCGCCGCCATCTTGTCACCTGACAAGGTAGCGGGAGTGATATTGGGCATGGTTTCTTCGTCTTCCAGATAGTGTTGCAGTGATTCCATGCTGGCGGTGTGTAGCTCCTGAACCAGTTTTGGTGGCAACAGACCGCCGACGATGATCTCTTCTGGGTCACAGATGGCACGAATGGCTTGCAGCGCAGACACCAATTGTTGCTGCGCGTTTTTCTTCCATTCGGTGACTTTTTCTGGATTCTTCGATAACAAGGTCGACAGAATCTCTTCGCGATGTGGGCTCGGCTCTGACATGCCTAAGTAGTCATACAAGCAAGAGAGAGAAGGACGGTTGTTGCGATCTGGGAATAATTTACCGATACGGCCCGCGTTTCCGCCTGCACCGCGATAAGTCTGGCCATTGAAGAAGTGGCCGCCACCAATCCCGTAGCCAAGATAAAGGTAGAAAAAGTTCGCATGGCGAGCACGTTTAGAGCGCACAGATTCCCCCAGTGCGGCGGCGTTACCATCGTTATCTATCCAACACGGGCAGTTGAAATGTTGGCCGATACGTTTAGGAATATCGATGTCTTCCCACTTTTTCAGATGCGGTGGCATGGTGATGCTGTTGCTGCCTTGAACAAAGTTACAGCTGGTGGTCATGCCGATGCCGATCAGTTTATCGAATTCTTCGGCAAATGCTCTAGACGTCACCTGAAGTAGGTCAGAGAGTTCATCAATGGCCGATTCAGGATCAGAGAAAATGCCGCGAATTGCACGGGAAAAAACGCTTTCCCCGGTAAAGTCGACCAATTCAATACTGATTTTTTCAAGTTCAATATTGATGCCGAGACTGTACGCGGCACTTGGATTAATACCCAGCTCAATGCCCGGCTGACCGCGTGAACCTTTTTGTTTACCCGTTACCTGAATTAGCTCATCATCGAGCATCTTCTTGGTGATTTTCGTGATCGCAGCTGGCGTCAGGCCACTCTTCTCTGCGATTGCGGCGCGTGTTGTTGGCGCATTGCGATGGATTATCGATAGTATTTGACGCTGTGTATCGGAGCCAAAATCAATCACATTCAATCCTTAACCCGTTAGGTTTAATTTTATTGTTCGTCTGGTGGAGAGCGTGACAAAGTGCAAGCACACCACCTAATCGTTCTATTTGATTAATCACTAATCAATGTCATTCAAGTGACTAATCGAATAGGCCCGGCCGAAACCGGGCGTGAATTATTACATTAATACGTTCTCTACAAACGCTTTTTTCGCTTCAGTTGCGTAGTCTGAAGTAAAGAATTCAGAGCTGTAGCCTCGTTGGGTTTTATCGACTAATGCGTTTGAGTCATCAGCGTCTGGGTGTTGAGGGGCTGCGCCGAAGGCCGTATTCAACCCTGTTTGTGCTTGCGCTGAGGTGATCCAATGGATGAAGACGGCAGCGGCAGCTTTATTTTTGGCGTTCTGTGGCATCATGATGATGTTGCCACCACCCGGCATACCAAATTCAGGAATGTAGAACTTGATGCGCTTAGTGATCGCTCCTTTCTTCTGTAGGCCCGCAAGATGATCTTCCCACGCTGGTGCCATCGCGATTTCACCATCGTTGATTCGAGTCAGGCTGTCTGCGTTCGATGCGGTGATGACAATGTTGTCTTTGTGGTCATCAAACCACTGCCAAGTCTTAGACCACTGTGTCATCGAAGACTTATCCATTTTGCTCTGGAAGTAAGCGTCGTTGTTGCCCGATACGTGGTAGATGGCACGCTGGATGAACGCGTTACCAGCACCACCTTTGTTCGGATCGTTAACACCAAACTGCTCTGGGTGGGTTTCGATCCAGTTTGTCAGGTCATCAAATGACTGAGGTAGTGTTTTCTCATCGACACGCATTGGGTCGTAAGCAAATCCCGTCTGGTTGCCCCAGAAGGCATAAGCGTAGCCTTGGGTGTCAACACCCACCAAGTTAGTACGTAGCTTGTCACTGCCTGGAATAATATCCGTCAATGGGCCGTAGACCAGGTTGCTTTGCATCATCATTGGCAGCTTGACGGTATCGAGCGCCATCACATCAATAGAACCTTGCTCTCTTTTCCCTTCTGCAAGCAGCTTGTTACTGTTACCAGCTTCGTTGCCTTCTGGTACACGCACTTTGATACCGTACTCTTTCTCGAATGAGCGGAAGAACTGGCGGAATTCTGGTTGGAGGTACCAGATGTACGCGCTGACCATCTTCTCTTTTTTGGCTTGTTCTACGATCTGATCCCAAGTCATCTCGTTCAGGTCATACGCGAGTGCATTGGTCGATAAACCGGCAGTGGCTGCAATGGCAGCAGTAAGAAGCAATTTTTTCATTGTTGTGTCTCTTATAGATTTCTATGTTTAGGGGTACATTCGTTATGGATCAGGCTTTGCCTGTCGACTCTGCCAGATAGTTACCTTTCAGCAGGCGTTCAATAATTAGCATCAGAATCACGTTAGGAATCACCAATATCAGAGAGACCACCGCCGCGTTCGGACGAATAAAGGAGTAACCTAAGTAGGAGTACAAAATGGTTGGAACGGTAACGTAATCCGGTGAACCCAGTACAAAGGCAATGTTGAATTCTTCAATACTGATCACCAGACAGAAGATCAGTGACGCTAGCAGACCAGGCTTCAGCATTGGCAGGTAAGCGTTTTTGAATGTCGTCCAAGAGTTACCACCCAAGTCGCGGCTCGCATCGATCAAGTCTTGCGGTACGCTTTTAAAACTCGCCGAAAGAATACGGATCGCATAAGGCAACGCCAGAACAGTGTGGCCAATAACGATACCGACGTAGGCGTTTGAAAAATCAAGGGCAATTAACATCGAACTGAAGAAGACACCGATGATCATGCCAGGCATAACCAGTGGCAGTAGCGTGATGACTTCCGCCACGCGTTTGCCTCTGAAATCGATACGGCCTAACGCGTAAGCGGTCGGTAGGGCCAGTAGTACGGTCAGAATCGCAACCGCTGGAGCAATGGTGTAGCTGTTTTGCAGCGCTTCAACTAGGCCTGAGTTCTCCCACATGTCTGTCCAGCGGCCAAATGAAAGAACCTGTGGAAGCACATCTGGGTAGCTCCAAGGGTGCTCAGGGTCAACCAGAGACCACAATAGTGCCATGATGAAAGGAACACCCAACCAGAAGAAGTTGACCGCAATAAACAGACCGATGGCGATCTTATTGATCAGCTTGCCATTGGCGGTTTTTACTTTCGGTTTGCTGCTGTTTGGCAAAGCTTTCGATACCAGAGAAGTCATTATTTTAATCTCCCTTTCTTATGAGCGAGTGGAGCAGTTAATAGAGAGATAGCCAGAGCAGCGACAACTGCGGTGACCATTATGATCACAGCGATAACCGCGCCTTTGTTCCATTCCATAAATTCTGTCGATGTGATGTGCATCAGCATCGATAGTGAATAGGTGTTCTTCGGGCCCGCGATGGAGTAGAACGAGTAATCACCCAGTGCGCCGATAAAGATCAGAATCAGTGACACCTGAAGCGATGGAATAGAGATCGGGAATATAATGCCTTTAAAGCGGCTCCAAGCTGAAGCACCTAGATCAGAGGCAGCATCAAGCACGTCATTTCGAATGGAGTTCACTGCACCCGCCAACAAGATCATGGCAAATGGCAACTGTTTCCAGATTTGCAGCATGATTACGCCCCAGCCGAAATCGTCATTCTGCATACGAATCGGTTTATCTGTAATGCCGACAGCCATGAGCATCTGGTTAACAATACCGTGGTAAGAGATCACGTTAACCAGAAGGAAAGCTGCTACCAAGCCTGGGATGAACATAGGTGCTCTTAACACACCCGTGATGGTGGTTGAGCCTGGGAACGGTTTACGTAGCCACAGTACCAGAGGATAGGCCATCGCTACGGCGCCAAGTGCGCCAATCACTGAGACTTTGACTGAGTAAATCAGAGATTTGTGTAGTTTGGCGTCGGCCAATGCTTCTTGCCAGAAAGTGAGGGAGAAACCACTTTCGCCCATCATATTGTGGAAGCCCAGACTTTGTGCGACCACCATGTAGAAGGTGGAACCCATCAAAAGCATGATGGTGCCAACGCCGGGAAGCAGCATCAGCCACACTTTCCAGCTTGCGATGTTTTTGTTCATGCGCTGACCTCTTCTAGGAAACGAATGCCTTTTCTTGGAATGGAGAAGTTCAGTGATTGATCATCAAATACCGGCTTCTTCGGTAATTGAACTCGCACTTCCATAGTTGAACCTTCCGCTGGCTGTAGCACCAAGTCAGTGACATTGCCCATAAAGGCCATTTTCTGTACGTTAGCGGCAAAGCTATTCTCACATTCGCTGGTGGCGATCTCGGCATCTTCCGGACGCCAGCTCACATAGATATATTCGCTTTTTGGTCTCTCATCCGATTCAACAACGAATTGCCCCAGTTCTGTGTCAATTTGGTAGGTATTGTCCTGATCTAGGGACTTCACCTGTGCAGGCATAATGTTAGCGGCGCCAATGAAATCGGCGACAAATCGGTTAGCCGGACGGTAGTAGATGTCTTCTGGCGAACCAATCTGTTCAATACGGCCTTTGTTCAGAACCACAATCTTATCCGACATCGCCAGTGCTTCGGCCTGATCGTGGGTTACGTAGATGGCAGTCAGGTTGTATCGCTTTTGCAGTTCACGAATTTCGAAACGAACCGATTCACGTAGTTTGGCATCTAGGTTAGACAGAGGCTCATCGAAAAGGATAACGGCTGGTCGAGTTACCATCGCACGCGCCAGTGCAACACGCTGTTGCTGACCACCAGAAAGCTCACTTGGCATCTTGTGTGCGTGTTCATCTAGGTCCACCTGAGTGACAGCTTCTTCTACGCGGGTGATTTGATCTTGCTTACTGACTTTCTTCTGCTTGAGACCGAAAGCGATATTGTGATCAACACTCAAGTGAGGGAATAAGGCATAAGACTGGAAACACATTGAGGTGTTACGTTTTTCTGGAGAAACCGTATTGACCACCTCGTCGCCAATGATGATTTCGCCAGAATCAGGCGTGTGGAATCCACCAATCATCTTGAGCAGTGTTGTCTTGCCACAACCGGATGGACCCAGAAGGGTAACCATTTCCCCTTCTTCTGCAATAAAGCTGATGTCTTTTGACGCTACAAAATCGCCAAAGTTCTTACAGATGTTTTTAAGTTCTAGTCGTGACATTCGATTGCCTTTTTCCTGTCGAAGTTGTTCTAGCATCAACGCGTAGAGTAGAGAGCTAATATGACAATTATATTAACTAAGTTAATTTAATGTTTTTGTGAAAGTGTTCACGACTTAAGCTTTGCTAGGGTTTTACTGAATAAAAGAGCGCAGAAATGTGATCTTGTTAGGGGAAAATGGCGATATTGATTAAAGGTGTTAATTTAATTGCATGAAAGAATAGAGCTGTCTATTCGACAGCTCTATGGTGAGAGATTACTTTGACTGTAATAGGATTAAAATTTGTTCGGTCTTTACTTTCATCAGTTCCACGTCTGCTCTGGATTCAACGTTGAGGCGCACGACTGGCTCCGTGTTGGAACTACGTAGATTAAAGCGCCAGTTGGTAAACTCCATGCTGACACCATCGGTGTAATCAACGGTGAGTGCGTCTTGCTCAAATATGGCCTTGATACGTTGAATAGCTTGATTTGGGTTATCCAATGTTGAATTGATTTCACCAGAAGATGGGAAGGCTGCGATGCGCTCAGCTACCAAGTTCGACAGAGGTTGGCCCTTGCGACAGATAAGTTCGCTGACCAGTAGCCATGGAATCATGCCGCTATCACAGTATCCGAAATCACGAAAGTAATGATGCGCGCTCATTTCTCCGCCATAGACCGCGTCTTCACTGCGCATTCTTTCTTTGATAAAGGCGTGGCCTGTTTTGGACATGACCGCTTCACCACCGCTTCGCTCGATTATATCGATGCTATTCCATGTTAAGCGAGGGTCATGGATCACCTTTGCACCGGGGTGCTTGGCAAGAAATGCATCTGCCAGTAGGCCAACAATATAGTAGCCTTCGATAAACTGGCCTTGCTCATCAAACAAGAAGCAGCGGTCAAAATCACCATCCCAAGCGATGCCCATATCGGCTCTGTGCTCTAGCACTGCGGATGATGTAGCGTGGCGGTTTTCAGGGAGCAGAGGGTTCGGAATGCCATTGGGGAAATTGCTGTCCGGCTCGTGGTGAATTTTAATGAGCTCAATTGGTATCTGCAGTTGCTGAAAGCGCTCTTCCAAAGCATCGATCACGTGTCCAGCGGCGCCATTACCTGAATTCACGACCAGCTTCAGTGGCTTGATATGGTCTTTGTCGATATAGCTGAGCAGGTGTTCGGTGTACTCGTTGAGGTGAGAGGCTTGCTGGTAGCGGCCTTTTTGAACTGGTTCAATAAATTCAGCCAGTTCTGCCAATACCTGAATGTCTTTTAAGCCAGTATCGCCACTGATGGGTTTGGCATTTTCCCGAACTAACTTTAAGCCGTTGTAATCTATAGGGTTATGACTGGCGGTAATTTCAATGCCACCGTCTACATCCATGACTTGTGCGGCGTAGTAGATCTCTTCGGTGCCCGTCAGGCCAAGATCGATGACATCGACACCGGCATCAATCAAGCCATCGGACAGTGCCAGTTTAAGTGGTTCAGAGGTGGCTCTCGCGTCACCGCCAACCACGACTTTCTTGGCACTCAGATATTGACCAAATGCCCGACCGATACGATACACCACATCGTAGTTGAGCTCTTGTTCGAGTTTGCCTCGAATATCATAGGCTTTAAAGCATGTTAGCTTTTCCATTCATTACCCTTATATATCAGTGCATTATTGATTAGCTTTCCTGCCTGTCTGACAGGTTGGTGGGCTTATCTGGGTAATGGTTTGTCGCCAATAAAGGGAACCAATTCCCTGTAAAGCTCACAATTTTACTTTTTTGAATAAATTAACTTAACTAACTTAACTTATTGGGGGTAGTATATATCGAAAATTATGCGGAGAGCTACTCATGAACTATGCACCAGCGGTTGGGGTCAAATTTAATCAAGACGGTACAGTCCGACACTTCCCCGGCAACACTTTCATCTGTCATATTGATCAATCTATTGATTTAATTGCTGAACTTGAGTGGGCACAAAGCCAGCTTAAAGCGATGCAATGTGCTGCTAAGTTTTCGTTTTTGCCGATTTCTTCAATGCATATGACGGTGTTTGAAGGTGTATGTGATCAGGTCAGGCAGCCAGAGAAGTGGACCAGCAAATTGCCCCTTGACGCGCCTTTAGCTCAAACTACGGATTTTTTTGCTAGCGCAGTGAGCCAGATCGGGGCCCACTCAGGTTTTGAAATGATGTTTGATTATGTCTATAACTGCCCGGTTGGTGGCACGTCAATTCGAATTAAACCGGCGACGGACGAATCAGATCTGGCCCTGAAAAATTGCCGTGAACAACTAAGAGCATCAACGGGCATCAACATGCCTGAGTTTGACGATTATCATTTCCACATCACGCTCAGCTATCGCATTATGGAGCTTGAAGAGAGTGAAAAGGTCGAGTTGCAGCAAGTTGCTGAACGTATCTCAGAGCGCTTTTCTCAGTCCTTTGGTCGACTGAAACATGGCGCTGTAGAATTTTGTCGCTTTGATGATATGTTTAAGTTTGAACCACTATTAACCTTATCCTAAACATGGATTTGGCGGCGTGACTCATTGCGCCGCTACCTTGATATTCAGCTAAATATCACAGTTTTTTACTCAAGTATTCATCAATAGCGTTCAAACTCAGCAAGCTGAGCGTTGAGTGCTAAGCTCATAGTTAATCATTTCTAAAGAGCAGTACTGATGAAAGAGCCTGACTTTCCTGATAACGAAGCACAACGAATCAAAGACCTTCATTCTCTTGATATTCTCGATACCGAACCTGAAGAACGTTTTGATCGTGTCACCCGTATTGCGAAGCATTTGTTTGATGTGCCGATTGCGGTAGTGAGTTTAGTAGATAACCATCGTCAGTGGTTTAAGTCATGTATTGGCCTCCCTGTTCGTGAAACCGCAAGGAATGTCTCGTTTTGCGGACATGTCATTAATGATGACGGCCCTTTCATTATTAATGATGCCACCAAAGATCCGCGTTTTCTTGATAACCCGCTTGTTATGGGCGAGCCTTTTATTCGGTTTTATGCAGGCGTCCCTCTGGTCTATCACAACCAGAGTAAGCTCGGCACGTTATGTATCATTGATACGAAACCGCGTGAGTTGACCATGCAGCAAATGGCAGACTTAGTTGATTTGGCAAAGGTGGCCGAACAAGAGCTGGAAGCAACCATTCAAGCAACGCTCGATCCTCTGACGCAAATTTCCAACCGTCGTGGCTTCTTCGAACTCAGTGAGAAGTCAATGGACTATTGCCGAATGGGCGGTTTTTGTGTCGCGCTGGCATATTTTGACTTGAATGACTTTAAAGCAATTAATGATAAGTTAGGCCATAAAGCAGGCGATGAAGCACTGCAGAAGTTCGCTGATTTAATGGCGAGTTCATTCAGCGACTCGGATGTTTTTGCCCGTATTGGTGGCGACGAGTTTGTGGTCTTCATGTCTGGCCTAACCGAAAAAGTGGCTGAAATTGCGGTGAAACGGTTTAGAAAATCGGTTGAGCGATTTAATGATGAGGAAAACAGAGGTTACGAGATTAAATTTAGTGTCGGTATTGTCGTCGCTAAGCCGTCTTCGGATATGTCGATTGATTCTTTACTTGAAGAAGCTGACAAACGGATGTATCAGGAAAAGTGCGCCAGCAAATAGCACTTTTCCTGACTAACAAGCTTTACAAATCACGCATTAAAATCTCATATTCTTCATTAGCTTCAGATATTAGATGGTGCAACTCAGTCGCATCTCTATCATCCAGATCCATCTGCCACTGGTGTTGTGCTTCTTTTCCTTTAATGCGTGTTTTACCATCCAACTTTTCGAAACTGATGTCACACAGCTCCGTTTGATGATGCTCATTTTTTTCAATAATATCAACATCTAACAACCCCGTCGGGTTGACCTCTATATGAGCATGGAAATGGTTTTTGTCTTGTAATTCGTAATCCCTAAATGTTGAAATCATGCTGTCCTCCTTATCTAGTTTGCTGACGCGTTTTACAATTGTAGGACACAGTTTTTGAACAATTGGTGAAATAATCGTGAAGCTTGATCCAGGTTAAACAGCTGTTCAAAATTCCGTCACGGATTTCAGTCTTTTCTCGATCGCATCTATGGCTCTGATCACCGAAGTTGGAGGAGACTTGGAGTAAGGATGAAGCGCATAGACATTATTGTGTATCAGCTGTTTTTGTTTAAAACAGGGTCGCAAGTCTGGATATTGGCTGAGCATAAAGTCTGGAAGTAAACCAATCCCCATATCTTGCCGAATAAGGCTAGCCACCTGACTGACCGTGTTGACTTTATGATGGGTGAGGTAGGTAAGCTCAGTTGCATTGTCGCTGTTGGTATCGTGAAAAAGGTGTGTGATGGTTTTTGGCTGCCAGTTGTTGGCGATGTACTTAGCGGTTTCAGGCGATTGATGACTTTCAACTGACTGGCATAACACATCGCAAAATTGACCAATACGCTTTTGTTTTACATTACTGTCCGGCGACTCGCCAACTCGGATGGCTAAATCAATGTCGTGTTGCATTAAGTCCAATTGCTTATCTTCAGCGACTAAGTTCAGTGATACATCGGGAAAAGGAGCAAAAGCATCACTCAGGGCAGGAACAACAATACTCTCCATTAACGCAATCGGCGCGGTGATAGACAGTTTGCCGCTGGGCTCTTTTTGTAATTGGCGAATGTCATCCCAGGCTGTCGACATAACGTCGTTCATTGTGATGCAGTGTTGATAAAACCTTTCGCCCGCAGGAGTGAGTGACTGTTTACGAGTGGTGCGCTTTAACAAATCGGTCGCGAGCTCATTCTCTAGTTGTTTAAGGTGAGTACTCAGTACTGATTTTGACAACTCCAATTTTTCAGCAGCCTTCGAAATCGAGCCTGCCTCGACAATCGCTTTGAAGATCATCATTTGTTTGTGCTTGTTCATTATTGTTCTCTTTATCCAAACAGTGATTTCTAATTTATCTGTTTTTCTACGCTAATCCTAGGCCTAAACTTCTCCCCATCAGACAAGAAGGAGAAACACAATGAGTCAATCAGTATTAGAAGCGTGTCAGGCAGGTATCGAAGCGTGGAAAGCAGCATTTAATCGTCAGGATGCAAAAGGGTGTGCAGAGCAATACGCCGAAGGCACAACCATGATCGCCAAGCCATTTGGTACGTTTGAAGGTCGCGAGCAAATTCAGGCGTTTTGGCAAAACATCATTGACCAAGGCTTTAGCGATGTATCTTACACAGATACGACATGGGAAAAAGTCGATGACAATAACTATATCTTGTCGTCAAAGTGGACGATGAACAAAGCATTCGGTGTCGTACATAAAGAAGTGTGGACACTGCAAGAAGATGGTAAAGCTCGCTTAACTTACGATGAATTCGAAGTGCTGGGCGAACGATAACAAAAAGGGGATACGCATGGCGTGTCCCCTTTTTGATTTCTTTTTGTCACATTAAGCAAACAGGTAGCTGTATAGGAAGCCAGCGCCGATCGCCATGCTTAGGATGACAGTCAAGAATGCAGCAATCATCTGATTTTTAAAGATAGATTTAAGCAAAATCACTTCTGTTAAGCTTGCCCCCGCGCTGCCGATGATCAGTGCCATCACAGAACCCAGCGCCATCCCTTTTTGTACTAGTGCCGCACTTAGAGGAATCACCGCTTCAGCACGAATGTACAGTGGGATGCCGATGATGGCGGCGACTGGAATCGCATACCACTTACCCGCGCCTGCGTATTCTGCAATCAAGTCTGTTGGAATAAATCCGTAGATAAATGAGCCGATCGCAATGCCCAGCATTAGGTACGGGAATACTTGCTTAAAGTCTTTCCAAGTCGAGTGCCAGATTTTTACCCAGCGATTTGGCTTACGCTCTTCAACTAAAGTCGCGGTTGCACTGCCGTCTGCTGAGCAACTTGCAACACCGACTGATGGTTCTGCACTTGCGCCGCAGCTGGACTCTTTTGCCATTGCTGGCGCTGGTTCACCACAGCTCGATGTCCCACACGTGCCCTCTTTCTTCGGTGCAGGTTTGCTTTCACCACAGCTTGTTCCACAACTGCTGGCTTCTGCCGCCTGATACGCCTCCGGTTTTACGTAACGTTCAAAACCGAGTTTCTCTAATGCGTAGCCCGCAACAACAGACACAACCATAGCGATCATGAAATAGAACAGGGCGACTTTCCAACCAAAGGTTACGACAAACAAGCCAATGATCACTGGATTAAGCAATGGGCTACCAAACAGGAAGACCATCATAGGGCCGAATCCTGCACGCGCTCGAAGCAGACCTTTAAGGAAAGGAATGGTTGAGCAAGAACAGAAAGGCGTGATGGCGCCCAGTAGTGCTGCTACGACATAGCCTTTGCCATTACGCGAGCTCAGGATCGACTGGATCTTTTCTGGTGTAAGGAACTCTTGTAACACGCCAACGATATAGCTGATGGCAAGAAACAGGATGATTAGTTCAGTCGCGAGAAAGGCAAACATATCGAGTGCTTCACTGGCCATGGACATAAATTCATTGTTCATAAGGTGACTCCAAATTCGAGTTTTATGAATCTGAACGTTTCAAATTCATTTCTATTTTTCTCGAATTATAGAAATAAAAAACAAATGATCAAGAAAAATATTTCGATAAAAATCGAAATAAAGGGCGTATCTAATAATATCAATCAGTTAAAAGGGGGATTTTTTCGCTAACCAGTTACTTTACTGGCAAACACATGTGCCTCTGTTGAAATGATCGCTTCGACTTCGTTAATCAGCCATTTCAGAGCTCGGTTATGCTGATTTCTTCGGTGCCAAGCGACGGAAATGGTAGGAGATGGGACAGAAATGGGCATTGGCTTTTGAATCAGTCTCCCTTTCTCTATTGCTTTGCTGGCCACGGTAAACGGCAGAACACTGATCAGATTGGACTCTTCCAATAAATCCATGGCACCAGAAAAACTATTGACAGTCATCGCGACACGTCGCTGGCGTCCTTTGAGAGCCAGTGTTGAGTCTACAGCACCACTTGGATCACCAGAAAGTGAGACCAGCAAATGGTCTGCCCCACAAAAATCTTCCAACGAAAGCGCACGCTCTGCGAGTGGATGATCTGGCCGCATGACACAGGTAAAGTGGTTATCGTAAAGGTGTTGAACTGAAATCTGCTCGTGATTCGTAGGGTAGTAATCCAAGACAAGATCCACCTCAGCTTCCAGCAGTAATTTTTGTCCATTCCCTTGAAAAGGGACGGCATATAAATCTATAGCTCGCGCTCTGTCCTCGATGATCGCTCGCAATCGTGGCCAGAAAAGACTGCTGATGCCATCGGTTAACGCCACCCTAAGCTGAGTTGAAGAAGTCATCGGATCGAACTTAGGTGGAGAAACGGTATGGCTGATCTTATTGAGAGGTTCCGCTACCTCTTGCCAGAGCTGCCTTGCGTAAGGAGTGGGCGTGACTCCTCTCCCATGTTTGATAAACAGAGGGTCTTTCCACGCGTAGCGCATTCGAGAGACGGCTTTCGACACAGAAGGCTGGGTCATTGCTAATTGCTCTGCTGCAATGGTGATGGACTGCTCACGCATGATTGCGTCAAAGATAACTATCAGATTTAAATCAATTTTAGCCATACAACTCATTCCTATGTGGAATAATGTTTATATCAACTATTAATTAGAAGAAATAGGTTATTAGTTGAATACTGAAGCTGTTCTCATCACAGATAAGGAAGAAAGTTATGAAAGCAGCATTCATCAAACAATATGGAGATGTCATTCAACTCAATGTTGGTCAGTTGGACAAGCCAGAACCATCAGCCAATCAGGTATTGATAAAAATCGTGGCATCAGGTGTGAATCCAGTCGATTTTCATATTCGAAATGGCATGATGGCTGATACCGATACACATGTGTTACCACAGGTATTAGGCTGGGATTGCTCCGGTGTTATTGAGCAAATTGGTGATGACGTGAGTGGGTTTAAGCCAGGCGACAAAGTTCTTTCTTTCACTCCTATTTCAGAGCAGGGCACCAACGCTGAATATATCGCGGTGAACGCAGAGCTCGTAGTAGCAAAACCAGAGCGAATGAGTTTTGTTGATGCGGCTGCTTTGCCATTGGCCTCTGTTACTGCTTGGCAAGGATTACATACGCATGGTCACATCAAGCAGGGGCAAACCGTTCTTATTCATAATGCTTCTGGTGGTGTTGGGGCATTTGCGGTGCAAATAGCCAAAGCCGCTGGGGCTTACGTCGTCGCTACAGCCTCTCAAGCGAAACTGGACTACATAAAAACATTGGGGGCGGACGAAGTGCACGATGAAAGCCTGATAGATTGGCACTCGACGATGAGGTTCGATTTGGCTTTTGTCGCAAAAGCAGGTGCTTATCTGCTTCATCGCACGGTTTCTTGTGTTAAATCAGGTGGCCGAATTGTTTCTACGTTTGATGAGCTTTCAGAAGGCGAAGTCGGCATTTATGGTATTTCGTTCACAAGAATGTGGGTCGAAAACAGCGCTGATGATCTTAACAAAGTACTCGGCCTGTTCAATGTGAACCAGTTAATCATCCCGATAGATAGTGTCTACCCCCTTGAGGACATCCAGCTTGCCCATAAACGTTCTGAGCAATACAAAGCTGTTGGAAAAATTGTGCTGACCGTTGATCCGAAATTGAAATATTAGATATAGCTTGCGGCTCCTTTGAGCTGCTTTTTTACTCAATGCCTGCATTTTAAAGGGTGTCACGTATTTTCATTATAGTGAACTTCTTAAAGCTATTTTCTCTTTAAGTTAAATTGGTTGCATATTTGTATTTATTTTATAAAATCCGCGTTTTCATCAAATTGCGGACATCAGCCGTGGGAATATATGGAAGTATTAAAACTCAAGGAATTGATTTGCTAAACAAGGGCGTTTTGTTCTCCACTAATGCCTTTTGGTTTAACGCTCAATGTTCAGAAAAATGGGCTCATCAGTGGGCGAAGCGAGCTGAAGCATGGGCAACTGAACATAAGGTGGTGGTTTAGTAATGGCAACTTTACTCCCTTTTATCTATTTGCTTGTTGGAATTCTGATTGGCAAAAGGCAGTTAAACGTCAAAACGTTTTCATCTCTCGTACTCACTAAGATAGTGATACCTTTAATTATCATCTGGAACATCTCCCTTCATTTAGAGGAAATGGCATGGGTTATCGCATTGACGATGGTGTCTATGCTAGCGATATTCGCTTGGCGACACTGGATGGGAAAAGATGCAATTCGAAGTTTATGTTTTTGCTATCTGAATATAGGTTGGTTGGGTTTGCCAATTGCCCACACATTGCTGGGAGATGAAGCTGCTAGATTCGTGTTAGCTGCGTATATTGGAAGCTCTATTGTGGGTAACTCAATTGGCGCGAACTATCTAAAAAAAGAAGCATTCTCGATTTTAAAGATTCTGAGTTCACCACCGGTGATTGCTTTACTTATTGGTTGTTTGTTGATTCCAGTTGGGAGCGATATCGAAGTGTACGGATACAATGTATATGTCGTGTCCAAGTTCCTGATGAGCTTTTTAGGCATGATGATACTTGGTATCTGGCTTTCTGAAACAAGTTTAAAGAAAAGCGATGTGTTGGCTTACACCAAGTCTTATGCATTTAGAATTGTGATATTGAGTACAGTGGTTCTTGTCGTTTTTGGCATCGGCCAAATATCAAACTCAGAGATTGTGCATCAACAACTGCCGTTGCTGTTTTTAATCTGTCTGCTTCCACCTGCTGCTAACATTATTGTGCTGGAAACCTCCTATCTGGGCACAGGAACCAGTGCAGCAAGAATTTCGGTAGAAACCATGGTAAGTATCGTGGTGATTGCGGCTTACGGCATAGTGGTGCATTCGTTGAGCTTATAAAGAGGCATCAGGGACATAACGATTTGCGGTGTTTGTTACGAATATCAATTTGTTGAAGGACAAATTCGAGTATTAGTAGTGATGTTGAGGCGAATGCAAAGGAACCAATAATGAAACCTGCTCCAATCAAAGATTTGATTACATATGATGACTTTTCCAAGCTGGATATTCGAGTCGGTACAATTACACAGGTCAGTGAAGTTGAAAAATCAGACAAGCTGATGAAACTGACAGTCGACTTTGGTGATCATACTCGCTCAATTTTGGCGGGGATCAAGCAGGAGCGAGCAAATCCACGTGAGATTGAAGGCAAACAAGCTTTGTTTGTTGTTAACCTTCCTGAAAGAAAAATGGCCGGTGAACTTTCGCAAGGTATGCTATTTGATATTGGCTACGAGGATAAGATAACTCCGTGCCTAGCCATGCCAGAGTCTGAAGTGCCAAATGGCTGTCGAGCGGGATAGATTCCGTGGCGTAGGTCCAAAAGCAGCGTGTATAGCGCTGCTTTTTTGTTGGCTGAATTAGCTGAACAGTTGAGTCTTAGATAAACGAACTAAGCGTTATATCGCATGTACGGATTTATAGCTTGGGTTCTGGTTTTCCATGTGGTATCGAAGGTCATCTAACACTTGCCCAAAGTTCTTTGATAGCCCTAATTTTAGAAATGGGTAAGCTAGGTAGCCAAATGTGGACAGTTCAATATTAGACTCCCAGGTAACCAAACATTTTTCTGCGGACACTTCTTTAACAGAGAGCGTGACAATGTTTTTCTTTACCGGAAATATTTTCGGAGCATTGAATGGCACGACATCAAACTGAAAGCGCATATCCTGCTCTGAAAAGTACAAGATGTTTTCTTTTGCTTTGAGGCCATTTGGCTTGTCTGTGAACTCGCAGACACGACCCGCAACAGGTGCGCCATCTAAGACATTGCCTTCTTTCAGCGCATAGGAGTCGACAACAAACCCCATCCACGTGTGCGCATGTTCGAACTGATCTGCAACAATTTTCCACACATCAGATGATTTACGATTGATTTCAACTACTTTTAAGATATTCATAATCACATTCCTCTAGGTCTGACATATCAGATTGTTCAATCAGTATATGTGGACTAAAAATGTGACGATATAGATAAAAATGCGCCTTTATGGTGCGTTTTTGAACCAATTTCAGTATGGACGCTAAGTACCGTCTTCGCATTAAAATAAGAAGCCGACTGGTTTAGTCGGCTTTTCAAACGCGTCGTTATTATTGGCTACCCTCTAGGAGGTGTCCCTTCTCCGTTTGAAGCAACGACGTCGATTTGCATCAGTGCATTCATGGCAATATCAGAGACTCCAACGACGGTTCTTGCTGGTAGATCTCCTTCAAAATACGCTGCGTAGATTTCGTCTACGATGTACAGGTCTTCAATATTACGCAGTTGAATATTCACTTTTACAATGTCATCCATCACATGATCAATGCTTTCAATAATGGCTTTAATGTTGTTCAAGCATTGCTGTGCCTGTTCTTTCGCACCACCAGTCACCAACTGATTAGTTATGGGGTTCAGGGGTAACTGAGCCGCGATGTGGTTATAGTGAGAAAACGCAACGGTGTGAGTGTGTAATGCATTGAAAGGAGCGCCGTCAGTATTGTGGGCCCGAATGACAATGCCGTGTCTGTCTTCGACTTCTTGTGGTGGTGTGCCGTCACCATGCGAAACGACAACATCCATCTGAACCAAGGCATTCATTGGTAATGCTTTTGCAGAAACGATGGTTCGAGCTGGTACATAAGCGACGCTGCGGGCGATGGCTGAATCAGGGAAGAAGGTTGTATAAACCTCATTGACGATGTCCAGATTTGCCAAATCAGTCAGGTAGAGTCGTACGTTAACGATATCATCGTATGGGACATCAATGCTTTCCATCACGGCTTTGATGTTTGTTAAGCATTGCTTAGCCTGCTCTTTCACTCCGCCTTGAATAAGGCTGCCAGTGGCTGGGTCTATCGGCAGTTGTGCCGACAAATTGTTGTAGTGAGAAAAGGCCACTGTTTGTGTCGATATCGCACTTGTTGGGGCTTTGTCAGTATTTCTGGACAATTTAATCAAGTTGCAAGGTGCTTGTGGTGCCGTACCTTCACCATTTGAGATCAGGGCATCCATTTGAACTAACGCATCACTTAGCGGCAAGGCTTCAACCGCGAGCGCGGTACGTGTAGGTAGATGTTGCTGGAAGTAGTTAGCATAAACCTCATCAACCGCGTCTAAGTCATTTATATTTTTAAGGAAAACGTTAATCTTTACGACGTCCTCAAGCGTGTGATCGATGCTTTCAACAATCGCTTTGATGTTCTCTAGGCATTGTTTCGCCTGTTGCTTGATATCTCCAACAATTATCTCTCCTGTTTCTGGGCTGACAGGCAATTGGGCCGAAATATTGTTGTAGTGAGAAAACGCCACAGTTTGCGAAGATAGCTCGCAGATCGGTGCGCGTTCGGTGTTTCTTGAGACTTTAATGATACCGCCACTCATGTCGATGTTTATCCTTCTCTGTTGTCCGTAGATATCTTTGTATCTTTGGTAGGGTTTATGTGTTGGATGAGAGTGACGAGATAGTAGGTGAATAGACAGCTGGCAATTGTGATAAAAGTCAAAATACAATTTGGCAGGTAGAGCCTAGAAAAGCAGGATTTTTATTCAATCAAAGATAAACTATCCAGAAATAATTATTCCTGTTGGCGATCGTGGTTATTTCTTTTGGAATATTCCACTTGGGGTGCATAGCTAACCAGCGTGACATTTTATGGATAGCCGATGTTTCTTCTTGTTCTGGTGATGAGTTCACAAGAATGCGGCTGATACGATCATTTCTACACTTTATTGGTGTTGTTTATTCCTAAATAGGTACATAAATACTATTCATGGGTATTGAATAAACTCCGTCACGTTGCTACTTGAACGCTGAGCTTTATTATGAAGTGGCATACCGACAGTGATTTTCCTGGAAATGATCTGTCAATCTTTAGTAACGCTCGATATGTAAACAATTGGTGTGGCGTCATGTTTTAGGTAAGATTGGTAGCAGCTTAAAATAGCGTTAAATTAATGAATCGGTAGTGAGTGCTCGCATATATACCATCAAAAGGAGAGGTTTGGGTTTAATGTTGATTGATAGTAAATGCAAATGCAGGGTGAGGTATAAGATAAGTTAGGCGTATATTATAGGCTGTCAAAAAGATAATAAGAAAACTTAAAGAGGTTGAAATGGATTTCAAAAGCTTAGCAGGTGTTGTTCTAGTCGTTTTGATATGGGGGTTAAACTTTTCCGTTATTAAGTTTGGTCTTGAAGAAATCCCACCAATCCTATTCTCTGGAATGAGATTTCTTGTTGTTGCTATACCTGCAGTGTTTTTTGTTCCTTTCCCTAAAACATCAGTATGGAATGTCATAGGCGTAGGGTTATTTTTAGGTGTCCTAAAATTTAGCTTCCTGTTTGTGGCTATGGAGTCAGATGTCTCAGCGGGGCTTTCGTCACTATTACTGCAAGCGCAAGTCGTGTTTACTATTTTGCTCAGCGTATTGCTGTGGAAGGAATCATTGAACCGATATCAACTATTTGGGATGGCGGTAGCTTGTATTGGATTCAGTCTCTTCTTCTACACCGCGGGAGGTAACGCAACGACTTTAGGTATAACACTTATTTTATGTGCTGCTGCATTTTGGTCAGTCTCAAATCTGATCATGAAACGAATGGGTGATGTGAACTTACTGCATTTCATGGTCTGGGTTAGCCTGATTCCCCCAATCCCTTTATTCTTGATTTCTTGGCTATTCGAAACAAATGAGCCTTTGATGATATTATTAGCCACAACAGAGAAATCGTGGCTGTCTTTGCTGTATGTAAGTTACATCTCAACTTTGGCTGCTTTCGCTTTGTGGGGATGGTTACTCAAAAATTATCCTGCTGCTGTTGTTACCCCTTTTGCATTACTAATACCTGTGGTGGGCATTGTTGGCTCAAGTCTGCTTTTGAATGAGCAGTTAACCGACTTAGAGACGCTAGGCGGTGCACTGATTTTACTTGGATTGTCAGTCTCAGTGTTAGGCTTAAGGCTTTGTACCTTCATATCTCAGCGCCTAAGATTGCACAGAGCGATATAGCGGTTTTAATCCCCCAGACAGGTTGATTTCCATGGTTCTATCAGCCAGTGTTTCTGAGGCACTGGCTTTGAGAAAGGACGTGGTTTTACTCTTCGGCTGTGGCTTCGTGAATGGCTTGTTTTGTGTCGCCCCACACTTTTGATGAATCATCTTTAACGCCTTGCCATGTGTTGGAGCAGCCGCCAATTAGCAGAGCAATAGCCGTCACAATCAATGATACTCTCATTTTTTATCCCTTAATTAGCACGTTATCTTGTGACTATATCAAAAACGGGTTGGCTAAATGTGAAATTCATTTCAGGATTTGTTTTCGAAAAAACAGGAATCGAGGATTAGGTGGCTACTATTAATGAGTTACTGCTGAAAAATAGCATGCCCATATTAGGATGTTCTGTTGAGTACATTGCAAAACACATATATTTCGATTATCTTGGAAATAATGTTTTATGTAGGAGTGACTGATGGAACTTGAAGTTGTCGCAAAAGCGTTGAAAGAGCTAGGCCACCCAACGCGTCTTTCCATCTATAAAAGTGTTGTTAAAGCTGGGTTTCAGGGTATTGCCGTTGGCGCGATTCAGGAACAGCTGAATATTCCCGGCTCGACGTTGTCTCACCATATCTCCAGTTTGGCATCGGCAAATTTAATCAGCCAGCGTCGTGAAGGCCGCACACTTTATTGTGTTGCAGAGTACGAGAGCCTAGAAGGAGTGATTGGTTTCTTACAAGATGAGTGTTGTGCTGATGAACGTTGCTAACCCCACCTTAAAACTTGAAGATGTCTGGACTCAGTATCAGCAAGCGGTTAAGTCCTTTCTTCATTCCAAAGTCAGTAACCCCGATGATGTCGATGATCTTCAGCAAGAGATACTGATCAAAACCTATCAGAACCTGAACACAGTCAAAGACACTGAGAGTGTCAAATCCTGGCTGTTTCAGCTCGCCAACCGAACCATCATTGATTTTTACCGCAAGCGAGCCCGCCAGCAGCGTGACGGTGAATTGGAAGCCAATGATTTGTGGTTTGAAGAGCAAGAAAAGTCCATCGATCAGGACATGATGAAATGCATCAAGCCTTTCATTCAGGCGTTACCTGCCGATCAATCGGAACTATTGGATGCAGTGGAACTGCAAGGTGCAAGTCAGAAACAGCTTGCTGAGAAGGCCGGTGTGAGCTACTCCACGCTGAAATCTCGCGTACAGAAAGGCCGTACAGAGCTGCGTAAATTGTTCGAAGGCTGCTGTTCTCTTTCTTTAGATAAGCACGGCAATGTGATCGATTGTGAAGAGAAATCAGAGAGTTGTGGTCGTTGCTAAACCTATTGGTTGGACTTTTCTAAAATAATTTCGCCGTTTTATCGTCTTCCTTTTCTTGGCCTCGTCTTAAGGGTGTAAGTGATGCAAAAGCATCGATTCTTAAGATACAAGAGAGTGTACAAGATGATTAAAGTAGTTAGCTTCAAAATTTGTCCGTTTGTTCAACGTGTGACTGCTGCGCTGGAAGCGAAAAAGATCCCGTACGAGATTGAGTACATTGATCTGAAAAACAAGCCGCAATGGTTCCTTGATATCTCACCTAATGGCCAGGTTCCGGTCATGGTAGCGGAAAACGGTACAGCGCTGTTTGAATCGGATGCGATTATTGAGTATATCGAAGATGAATTCGGCCCGCTTGAACAAGGGGTAACAAACGAGCAGCGTGCATTGGATCGTGCATGGAGCTATCTAGCGTCAAAACACTATTTGGTTCAGTGCAGTACAATGCGCAGCGCGGATGAAGCGACCTTGACAGAACGTGTCGAGAAGCTGGCAAAAGCGTTTGCCAAGGCGGAGAAACAGTTAGCTGGGCCATTCTTTAAAGGCGAGCAGATGAGTAATGTGGATATGGCTTGGCTGCCGCTGTTGCATCGAGCGCACATTATCAAGTCACGTACCTGCTTTGACATGTTAGAAGGTTTACCAAAAGTTCAGGCGTGGCAGAACAAGATTCTGGAGTCTGGCTTGGTAGAAAAAACCGTCGCAGAAGACTTTGAAGAAGCATTTACCGGCTTTTACCTGTCCGATCAGACTTTCCTAGGTAAAGGTGAAGATTGCACTGCCAACTCAGGTTGCGGCACGGATTGCTGTTAATTGGTTTGCCGCTATGCCCCGGGTAATTAACCGGGGCATTTTTCATGCTAAGTCTGCCCAACGCATTATCCAAACAAGATCAATGCTGTTGGGATAGCCAGTGTGAGGCTTAAAGCTGTTCTTAAGAACCAAATTACAATCAGGTGACTAATTTTTAGAGGGAGTTTTGTCGATAGAATACACGGGATTGATGCGGACATAAAAAGGATAGAAGAAACGCTTACGACTCCCGTAACAAACCGAGAAACTAGGTCTGTGTCTTGCATTATCAACGCAGGCAAAAACATTTCTGCCAGCCCCGCTGCAATTGCGCTGGCGAGCTCCGCACTATTGTTGATACCCCATACCCAAATAAACGGATAAAGGGTGAATCCTATCCAGTCAAAGATCGATGTATATTTTGCTCCAAGTAATCCAATAAAACCTACTGACATAATTGAAGGTAGAATGTTAAGCGTCATCATTAGGCCATCTTTAAGGTTGGTCATGATGCTTACGCGAATGCTGGGTGCTTCATCGGCTGCTTTCAAACCAACCTCTAAAGCAGATCTAAGTGTTACTTGGGTTCGATTAGTTGGAATCTCGGTGCTTTTTTCGTTGTTTAGCGTTGATAGGGGAGGGAGCCTGGCTGTTATGGCTGTGACTAAGAATGTGATGATTAGAGTTACTGCAAAGTAAGTAGCCCACATATCCATCAAACTTAAGGCTTTTGCGACAATAAGCATGAAAGTGGCTGAAACAGTAGAAAAACCTGTAGCAATAATGGCTGCTTCGCGAAGTGAATAATGTCCAGAAACGTACATTCTATTGGTTATAAGCAGCCCAATTGAGTAGCTACCAACAAATGAGGCCAGTGCATCAATTGCAGAGCGACCAGGGGTTCTCCAAATTGGTTGCATGACTTTTTGCATTAGTGCGCCTATCGATTCCATCATTCCGTAATTGACCAGAAAAGCGAGAAATATAGACCCAATTGGGACGATGAGACTGACAGGAATAACTAACTTCTCAAATAAAAAGGGAAGCATGTCTGGAGATTGAAATTGTGTAGGCCCAATTTTTGTGACTGCTAAAAATCCAGCGATCACTCCAATCCACTTTAATATTAGAAAAATTTGCTCGGTGCGATTGTTTCTCCAACCCGAGTTAAATAGTGGGTACAAGGCACCTAGAGTTATCATCAACAACGCATACCATGAGGTATTGGCTCCTAGTTGGTTTTGCGCAATCTTCACGATGTGGTCGATCGGAATGCTCTGTAAGCCACCTATGGTGATGGGTGCAAAAAAGACAAATATACCTATACCACTAAGGCCGAAAAGTCGGCACCAAGAGGATAGATGTGGTTTTTGATGTTCTAATAGCTGGTTCATAGATTTCCCAAGTACACTGACGTAATGATTTTTATCGTTTTCTATACGATATATATGCATTTGGGAGAGTTAAAGAGCGTCAACTCACTGAAGAGAAACATAGTTAGAGTTTTTGCATGCTTTGGAAGCGGACTCACTGACGGAAGCAATGAAAGAGTATCTTATTTCTTGGAGTTTCTTTTGAGGAGTCGTTGTACGTCAAAGATTTTCTCCATAACTTCTGAAATTATTCTCTACAATAATCAGAGTAACAAGGAGAAATACTTATGATTACAGCGCTTTACGCGTCGATATTAGCCGCATTGATGATATGGCTGTCGATACAGGTAATCAAACAGCGTCGCAGTGCCAAAGTTGCCTATGCAGATGGTGGAGTGAATGCCCTTCAGGTCGCTCGCAGTGCTCAGGGCAATGCGATGGACTATATTCCGATCACTTTGTTCTTAATGGCAATGGTTGAATTTAACGGTGCCAGCCCTTGGATGATTCATCTGGCTGGAATTGTATTTGTCATTGGCCGACTCATGCATGCTAAGGCGGTATTGGCTGAAAAGCTCAAAGGTCGAATTACCGGTATGAAGTTGACCTTTCTGGTTATGGCGGTGCTTATTGTCCTTAACCTTGTTTATCTGCCTTTTGGAAAATTATGGTAATGCCTTTCAAAGTTCCGCCCGCTTGGTCTCTGGTACTGGTTGGCCTAGTCCTCAATATTCTCGCGATTGTCATGTCGAGTGTTGTGTTGGATAGGTTGAGTGCTCAGATTGCGACTCTGGCAGAGCAGAAAGACGAAAATATCTATTCGATTCAGCTCGCTTGGAGCAGTGTCGAAACATTGGAGCGCAAACGCGAGGCTATTTTGCTGCACTTGAATCAGGTCGGTGACGATAAGATCGATGATGCGTTACAAACCGCGCTTCAAGGCCAACTGAGTGCTTGGTTAGGTGGAAGTGTTCCGCTGATCAGTCGTGAAAATCTGAGTCCATTAATGATGCAGATTAATCAGGCTCAGCAGGGTTATCGCAATCAGATTGATGATTATTATCTGAAGAATCTTACCATTACCGAAGTGATGGCGGCTTTGAATGAGAAAATCGCTTGGTACAAAAATATTGGTTTGTTTTTGCAAGTTTTTGGCCTGACTTTGATTCTGGCTCGAGACTTGGCCAGAAAGCCTTGATTAAACAAAAACGCCTCCATTATGGAGGCGTTTTTGTTAGCGGAATAGCCAGCGCCTGAGAGGTGTTTTGCTCATTGTGGTGACGAAAGTTAAGGTTAAGAAAACAGTCCCGATCAACACTGCCGCATCTTTGCTTGCCCCAGTCATGCCTGCCATCCCGGTGATATTCATCATCAAAATAATCATTGGAAGATGCGATACGTAAATTGCCAGCACATATTTTGACAGCGATGTTATCGCCCAACCTTTTCCTAGTTCTGGTTTGGCGAGTAGCCAAAGAAAGCAGCCGAGGCTCCAGAGTAGAGTGCCGAACAGGTAGTCGTTCTCGTTAAACGTATGGCCTAAACTTGATAGCCAGTAAGCTTCACCGAAATGAATCGCCATACCCGAAAGTGCTATGAATAAGGCTTGTCTGGCAGTGACAGAAACGTTTTGCTGGCGAATGAGTAAACCTGCGGTAAACAGCAATGTACTGAAAAACGGGCCGTTACGAGTAAAAAAGGGCGCCCACATCTCAGTGACCAGTTGGTAGCTGCCTGCTAGCGTGCCGTATAGGTAGAGCAAAGCGGCGACAGGAAGCATCCAGCCGAGCATGTCTTTATGAATGAAGAACGCACACAGGGTTGCCGCCAGCATTAAGGCAGGCAAGAACCACAAGTGTACCAAGCCTCCTTCCATCAGCGAGTTTATCGGGTTTTGTGCCAGAAAGTGCCAATAGCCTTGTCTTTCAGCTAGGTAGCCATGTTCGAATAAAACACCGAAGTTGAATGGCATCAGCAGGCATATCAGACTCCAGACTACAAAAATTCTAAATAATGGTGTTATGTAGCGCTTGAGCGTTTCTATTGGTGCGGCACTGAGCTTAGGTTGAATCAGGTAACCGGCTATGAGGAAAAACAGTGGCACAGCGAAGCGCGTCGTCTGGTTAAAAATGTAGCCAAACCAAGGCGTGCCTTGATATTGCCAATAGGTGAGGAACATCTGACAGTGCATCGCGAGAATCGCAAAAATGGCAATAACACGACCCAGCTCAATACTGTGAATTTTATCTTTTTTCATCGCAATATGGATAAGGAATAATTTGCGCTTACGCTAACAGTTTTGGGATGCCGATAAGCGGTGTCAGGTCAAACTACTCGGGCGTTTCCTTGGATATTGAGCCAATTCTGCGAGTCGGGTCGAGGCCTTACAATTGTTACACTTATCGGCTGGATTCCTGACTATCGAGACATTTATAGATTGCAAAAAAGTACGAACGTGCTAAAAATAAAAAGAGTGAATAAGTGAGAGTATGATGAGCAAAGGTAAAGTAACCCGAGACAATATCCTGAGTAAGGCATTTGAATTGGCGAGCGAGAACGGGCTGGAAAGCCTTACGATCGGTGAGTTGGCCAAGCAATGCGGTATGTCGAAAAGTGGTTTGTTTGCTCATTTTAACTCCAAAGATAACTTACAGATCGCGGTTTTGGAGTATGCAAACCTGATTTTTACCCAACGGGTGATTGCACCAGCGAGAGAGCAAAGCAGCGCCCTTCGTCAGGAGCAGAAGATTCGTACTCTGCTGGATAATTGGCTTGGTTGGAATCATTCATTTCAGGGCAGTTGCATGTTTTTGGATGCATGGAAAGAGACCAATCCAGAAGCGAACCCAACGCAACAAGCTTTGAAAAAAACCATCGCGACTTGGGTCGAGTACTTGAGAATTCAGGTCGCAAAAGGGGTAGAAAATGGTGAGTTTCGCCAAGATCTTGACCCGAAACAGGCCACCTTTGAGTTGTATGGCTTGTATTTAAGTGCTCACTTGTTCTATTCGATTCACGGAGAGCACGAGAGTTACCAACATTTCTGGCAAGGCGTTGAACGCATGATGACAAGCTGGAAGTAAGCATTAGCTGGCTGAGCCATTAGTCTGAACATAAACTGGGCTCGGCCAATAAATTAACTAAAAATAGCACGGTCGTTCGCTTTTTAGTGAGGCGAACCCGAAAAGGATAACGACCATGAGTGAGAAGATTTATTTTAATACCTCGAACAAGTTCAGTGTTAAGAAGAGCTTAGTTAACCTGACGACACGCTTGCATCACACGCTGGCACCGAGTCACGCAAAGCAGACGGCTCGCAAATTGCTGCTGACGCCAGCGAGAACGAAACCAAAGAATGCTCAACCGGAAGGCTTAGTCATAGGCGAAGTTCAATCTCAAGAAGGGCCACTTAAGACTTATCAACTCGGTCAAGGCCCGGTTTGGGTGCTCACTCATGGTTGGTCTGGTACAGCGAGCCAGTTCTTCCCTTTGATGGAGCATATCGCTTCACAGGGCTATACTGCACTGGCGTACGATCATCCCGGCCATGGTGAAAGTGGCGGTTTATACGGACATATTCCGGCGTTTGTGCATGGTTTGGAGGCAATTCTTGATAGCGTTGATGAAGTGGCAGGTTTAGTGGGCCACAGTATGGGAACTGCTTCAGCGATTGAGTGCCACCATCAGAAACTGGTCGACAAGCCATTACTGCTTATCGCTCCGGTATTGGATTACCTTGATAACCTGTTTGGCAGCGTCGCTCGCTCAGGCTACTCAATGCGTTTGTTTAGTGCGGTAGTCTCTGAAGTGGAGGAGCAATACCGCTACCCGATTCAGTCGATTGACCCATACAACAAACTGAAATTACGCCAGTCGAAAACCATCATAGTGCATGACGAAGGGGATAAATTTACTAAGTTCTCTGTATCGCAGAAAGCGGCACAGGACATGGAAAATGTCACCTTGGTCGCGACTCAGGGACAAGGCCATGGGCGGGTAATGAAATGCCCTCAAGTCATGCAAAGTTTTGATGAGTTGATTGCGTAATAGACAAATTGGTTATAAATAAAACTCCAGCTATTTCATTGTTTTAACAGGGTTAACCTCGTTTTTGATATGGTTAACAATTTCGAAATGAAAAATATTTCCTCATGAGCTTATGTGGGACCATTTGCATTGCCATCTGGCCCTCATGAGGAAATATAATAATGAATAGAAATGATAGTGTTCCATTGCCCACAAACACTCGGGAGTGGCTGTTAAACCGCAACAGCCTGATTGTTCTTGCCAATGTCGCCTTATTCGCGACCCTCTACTTTACACTGCCCTTCGAACCTCAGGTCGTTCTTGGTCTGAGCATGTTAACGTTTATCGCCATTCTCTGGCTCACTGAAGCACTGCACGTAACCGTTACCGCTATTTTGGTGCCTGTTATGGCCGTTTTGTTTGGTGTGTTTGATACTCAAACGGCCCTAAATAATTTTGCCAATTCCATCATCTTTCTGTTTCTTGGTGGCTTTGCATTGGCTGCAGCGATGCACCGTCAGGGGCTAGATAAAGTCATAGCCGATAAAGTGTTGCTCATCGCTAAAGGAAAGATGAGTGTCGCGGTGTTTATGCTGTTCGGCGTGACTGCTGCGCTGTCAATGTGGATCAGTAATACCGCGACCACTGCGATGATGTTGCCGTTAGTGCTGGGTGTCTTGAGCAAAGTGAATTCCGAAAGTGGCCACAAAACTTATGTGTTTGTCCTGCTCGGGATCGCTTACAGCGCCAGTATCGGCGGAATTGCGACCATCGTTGGCAGCCCACCAAATGCTATAGCGGCGGCAGAAGTGGGGCTGAGCTTTACAGACTGGATGAGTTTTGGCCTGCCGACTGCCATCATCTTGCTGCCTATCGCTGTGGCTGTGTTGTTTATGGTGCTTAAGCCAGACCTGAAAGGTCAGTTTGAACTTAACAATGAACCAGTAAACTGGGACAAAGGCAAAATTGTCACCTTGGGTATTTTTGCTGTAACGGTTTGCCTGTGGATTTTCAGTAAGCCAATCAATGCGTTGATTGGCGGGTATGCTAAGTTCGATACGGTTGTCGCTTTGGGTGCGATTGTTGCGGTTAACTTTGCTCGCGTGGTGCATTGGAAAGACATCGAGAAGACGGCTGACTGGGGCGTATTACTGTTGTTTGGTGGTGGTATTTGTCTTAGCAACGTGCTTAAGGCAACCGGTACCAGCGTTTTCTTAGCCAACGGTTTGAGTGAGTTGATTTCACACCTAGGCATCTTCTTCATCGTTGCGGTGATCGCTGTATTTGTGGTCTTCTTGACAGAGTTTGCCAGTAACACCGCCAGTGCAGCGCTGCTTATTCCCGTATTTGCCAGCGTGGCAGAAGCATTTGGATTATCGCCAGTGGTGCTGTCTGTATTGATCGCCGTGGCGGCCTCTTGTGCCTTTATGTTGCCTGTCGCCACCCCGCCCAATGCCATTGTGTTTGGCTCCGGGCATGTTCAGCAAAGCGAAATGATGCGCGTCGGCCTGATCCTCAATATTGCGTGTATTGTCGCTCTTACCTTTATCGCCATGACGTTCTGGGCGTAATAGAAAAGGGAGCTGTTTAAAGCTCCCTTTTTATCTCTGACTAAGATTTCTTCAACTTAACCTCCACCCTCAGCCCACGCTGGTGGTTGAGAGTCGCGTTACTGAACTTAACTTCACCGGACATCTTTTCTATGGCACTGGTGACGAAACTTAGCCCTAATCCATTGCCCTCTGTTGAGCGGCTCGCTTCCTGCCTGAAGAACTTCTGACCGAGCTTAGTTAAGCTTTGCGCTTCCACACCGCCACCCTGATCGGCAATGGTCAGTAAGATGTGATCATTGTCGGCATAAGTGTTGATTTCAATCGCTCCTCCTATTGGGGAGAATTTTGCTGCGTTATCGATCAGGTTACACAACACCTGAAACAGCAGCTCATCGTTTGCCATGACTTGTAAATCGGACACCAGATTTAGCGTCAGGTTAAGTTGTTTTTCTTCCATAACTGGTTCATACAGCTCGTGAACACTGTTGATGACGGTACAGAGATGATTGGTCTGAAGGTCTAGTGTTTCACTACCTCGTTCAAGACGGTTTATTCGCAGCAGCGTATTAAAGGTGTGGACCAGTTTTCCTAGTGTGACTTCCAAATCAACCAACTGAGGGTTTTCAGCCGCTAACCTTTGCACTTTATTGTACACCGCTGTAATCGGAGTGCGTAAATCATGGGCAATGTTATTGGCTTGCTCGCGAGTGGTATTGACTTGCTCCTCAATGCTATCCAGCATCAAGTTAATCTGTTGGCTGGTTTCTGCTAATGGCCCACTGAGCTGATTGATTTCAATCCGCTGACTGAGACTGTTGGTCTGCTGAATTTTATGGCTGGTGGTATTGATGTCGGTAAGGCGCGCTTTGATGTTACGCAGCATCAGCATGGTGATCAGATAACCCACAATCAGGACGGCCCCTATGCTCATCAATAGCAAATTGATCGTGTTGGTAAAGGAGTCGAAGTAGTCCAAATTCAGCGAGATATACATGACTTGCCACTGTGACTGGTTAGGCAGCAGTAGCATGATTGTCGTGTCGTTGTTGATTGGGTGAGCGAGTTCTGGCTGCTCAATCTCAGGGTCGCTTTGCAGCAGTTCGATCATTTTCCTTTCGGCTTCAGCATCATCTAAGCCACTGAAGGTGATACTAAAACGTACATCCGATAATGAGAGCGCGTCAGCGTCTTCATCATCTGGCAGCATACCGAGATCATCGAGCAGAGAGGCTTCACCTTTGGCAACATCCCAACCTTCTGGAATCAACTCTTCACCGAGCGTGCTGCTGAGTTGCTCATTACTGACTTTGGGGCCAAGCTGATAATAAAACAGGGGGTTGCTCTCTTGCCGAACCAGCTCTTTGAGCACGATAGACTGCCCGTCGTCATACCATAGGTCTTCGACCATTCTGGCTTCTGATTCCAGTAAGGGGTAGGCACCCACATCCAATACCCAGTTGCTGAGCTCATTTTTGGCAAACAGAATGATCAGAATTCCGGCCATTACCAGAACGCCATAAAATGAGATAAATTTCTTAAACGGATCAGTCAGGAACATCGTTTTTTACCTGAAGAATGTAGCCCGCGCCGCGCACGGTGTGGAGAAGAGGAGTGTGGCCATCAAGGTCGATTTTCTTTCTCAGACGACTGATATGAACATCTATGACATTGGTTTGCGGGTCAAAACTGAAGCTCCAGACTTTTTCCAGCAACATGGCTCGGGTGATGACTCGCCCTGCATTGTTCATCAGGTACTGGAGGATCTGAAACTCGCGATTGTTAAAGCTAATCACAGTGTCGCCGCGTTTTGCCTGACGGGACAACAGATCCAACTCCAAATCGTCAATCACTAAAACCTGGCTATCGGTTTTGTCAGAGTTGCTATTGGCTCTTAAGGCAAGTAGTTCAACCCTAGCCAGTAGCTCTGAAAAGGCGAACGGCTTGACTAGATAATCGTCGCAGCCGTTGCGCAGCCCGTTGACACGTTCTTCGACACTGTCTAAAGCGCTGAGAATTAGAATAGGTGTCTCTTTACCACTGGAGCGAATCGCTTTCACCATTTGTAAGCCATCAACTTCTGGCATCATACGGTCAGTGATGATGACGTCGTAGTCAGACTGCATGACACTGATCAGGCCCAGTTTGCCATTCTCGACAACGTCTATCTGATGACCGCTTTGGCTAAAGCTCTGACGCAAAAAGTCAGCCTGCTCCTGATTGTCTTCAACGAGTAATAGTTTCATCTATGGATATACCCACTGCTTTGCCCTGACGATGGCCAGGGCGTTAGATATCATCGACTTAATATACGCTGATGATGAGATAATCTTAAATTATAGTTCTGCCATGTTGTGCATTTCGACATCCTCGTTATACATTTCCATGTCTTCAAAGGACTCTTGGTAAATGGAGGTGACTTTTAGAGTGTTGCCGTCGATCTGCAGCATCGTTGCTTCCTCAGCGTAAGATTTGTCCATCAGCATCACTTGATAAACGACACCGACCGGCTGATATTCTTTAAACGCTTCGCCAACCTGTCCACGAAAGTTGTTCTCAACAAATGTCAGCACGTCCAAAAGGCTGTATTTGGTTGAGCTGGTGTCGACGACTTGGCTTGCACCACCCTGACCGTCGAGTTTGACCAATTGTGGTGGATTGGCTTCTTCGACTTGAGCAATGTATTGATCTTTACCATTTTCATCGACTGCCAAAGCGATGTACTCATATTTGGCTGGGTATTCACGTTTGATTTGTTGCAGTGCTTCGACCGCGCTGAGGGCTGGACCGCTTTGGCTCTCGCTTGCGATCGCTGGCGTTATCATAGTGAGTGAAAGGCAAATGAAAGCAATGGATGATTTAAACATAGTGTAATCCTCGATCTGTAAGGGATGTTGTGTTGACCCAAACAAGATTACGTGACGGAACTAAATCCCTTCTGACCTGAACATTACAAATAATTCATCTAACTGTTCATGCGGGCGATGAATGTTTTTGGGGTATACAGTGAAAGAAAAGTTGCCTAACTTTTGACCTTGCTCAAAGTATGTTATGGCGAAAAATAGACGTGCTACTCATACTTAAGAGGTATAAACACGGAGTGCAAGTGATGAAAAACGAACTCGACCCGACCAAAGTACTTCACGCGTATGAGACGGTGATGGCAAACGGGACGCCGACTGAATACGGCAAGATGTATGAAGGGGTAGAAGCCTTCTCGGACTATGACGGATACAGTGTGTATCTACGTGGTAACGGCGTTGAGCTTAAGATCGGTTTCCACAATACCTATCATCTGGAGTACGATCAGGAGCATCTGCGTGATACTTTTCTGAAGAAAGTCGCGACCCTAGCGAAGTAATGCATTCGCGATATGAAAAGCCCCGTGATACGGGGCTTTGTCTTTGTTACTAATCTTCTTCGGCCAAGCTAACATCTTCAGAATAGTCTTCAATGGCGTCTGGCTTATTGCGACCATTAAGGGTATGAAAACGCTTACGACCACGCGCTAACTGCACATACTTCAGCCAGACTCGCTCCAGTTTTGATTTCGCTTTACCTGGATTTTCTATCACCTTAATGAAGTGCTTTTCCTCGGCATTTTCCGGTTCAAGTATCCGCATCTCCAAACCCTGCATCGTATCCCCATAAAGCGTTAGGATTTCCTCTTCTGCAAGCGTAAAATCCCCGGACTTGGCAAAGCCGCGTGGGAATTTGGTGTTGTCATAAAAACGTTTTTTGCCGTGACGAAATAGAGTGTCAGACATTTTGATAGCCTCTATAAACCTACTTGGTTGAACTAAAACGAAAAGTAGGCGTAAATTTAACAAAAGAAAAACAAAACCTTTTTATCGTCTCAATTAAACACTTTTATGAAGGTTAGATAACAGTTTGTTTAACGGGAAAATAAGTGAAACCCATTATTGTTATCCTTTAATGCTCTTTACTGAGGTATTTCGATGGACGTCAAAGTCTTCAAAACATTTTTAGAACTGGCCAATGTGCGTCACTTCGGGCGTGCGGCGGAGAACCTATACATCACTCAGGCTGCTGTGAGTGCGCGAATTAAGCAACTGGAAAGCTATTTTGATACCCAGTTGTTTATTCGTGACAGGAACAATATCAAACTGACGTCGTCTGGTGAACGTTTGGTGAGTTACGCCGAAGTCATGGTGGCGACCCTTCAACAAGCAAAGTTGGAGTTGTCTTTGGAAAGTGGTAAAGCGTTACAACTTACGATGGGCGGAACGCCAAATGTCTGGGATGCCTATTTGCAAAACTGCCTGAGCATTGTGACGGATTCGTTTGGTGGTTACGGGTTTATGGCTGAAGTGATGGGGCGAGAAGCGCTGAATCGCAGCTTGCAGGAGAGAACACTGGATATGGCGTTCGCGTTTGATCAGATTAAAGCAGACGAACTGCACTGTAAAAAGGTGGCTGATATCGTTTTGGTTCTGGTTTCAACAGAAGAGCATACGCTAGAGAGTGTATTTGAGGATAAGTATGCTTATGTTGATTGGGGAACCAAGTTTGCATCTGAACATGCTGAGCGACATCCGAAAATTCCAGCACCTTATTTGAGAACCTCGACTGCACGTATTGCCATGGACTTCATTCTTGAAAAGGGAGGAAGTGCTTACTTACCTACATCACTAGTGGAACCGTTTATTGCCAGTGGGCAGCTGTTTAAAGTGGTGGGTGTTGAGGACTGGCACCGACCCATTTACTTAAGTTACCGCAAGGCGAGCTCTTCGGTTGAAGCGATTGAGCAGGTGGAGGAGTTGGTGAAAGACATTGACCCGATTACCGCGTACTCATTACAACAAATGGCGGATTTGTCATTAGATGAATAAACAAAAAAGCCCTCGGTGTGCCGAGGGCTTTACTAAATCGGGTTAAACCAATTCAGCCAACTGCTTCAGTGCATCTTCACGGGCTACGGCTGCGGCATCTTCACCCATGTTCAGGGCCTCTGCGTAGACAAACTCAACGTCAGTAATGCCAATGAAACCTAGCATTGTCGTCAGGTAGCTTTCGATTGAGTTACGTGGCGAGTCTTTGTGCAAGCCACCACGTGTAGTCACGACGATCACTTTCTTGTTTTCGATTAAACCAACCGGGCCTGTCTCAGTGTAAGAGAAGGTCACGCCAGCACGAGCAATTAGGTCAAACCAGTTTTTAAGCTGAGTCGGTACCATGAAGTTGTACATAGGTGCACCGATGACAATGGTATCTGCTGCTTTTAGCTCATCAATCAGTTGGTTAGATAGTTCTAATACCGCTTTAAGATCATCTGATAGGTCATTGCCGTCACTGCGCAGTGCTGTGGCGACATTCATATCAAGCACGGGTAAAGGTGTCGCGGCTAGGTCGCGCTCAATAATGCCCGATTTGCCTTCAAGAGCGTGATCGATCAGCTGGTTCGATTGAGAGTGAGGGCCCAGAATGCTGGATTTAAGAACAAGTGTATTCGTCATAATCATGTTTCTCTGTCTAGTCAGGCTGGATTCAATCGAGCCTTTGTGTCTGTTGCAACTGAGTTTAGGTTTAACGGAGGCGAGAAAAAATCCACTCTCTTCGAGGGAGATATTCGAAATTTTTGAATGACTTTGTTTGATGTGTAAAGCGGCTCACCTTGAGACTAGCCCAGATGAAAATATTCAGCCTGAGCCCCATGGCAGTGGTCAAAGTGAGCCTTATTCTTAGCTATTTTCTTGGTTACCTTATTATTCTGCGAGGGTTTGCTTTCGAGCGAAACATAACGCGTAAAGCGCTGGGACAACAATCAATACCACGGGCAATGAGAACAATAAGCCATAGCCGAGTGTGAGTGACATTGGCCCCATGTAAACATCAGTTCCGCCCAGCCCATACGCCAATGGTAATAGGCCAGCTACCGTGGTGATGGAGGTGAGCAAAATCGGGCGCAGTCGACTCACTGACGCTTCAACCACTGCATTGAGGGCCGCAAGCCCTTCTGCTCTGAGTTCGTTGATGCGGTTAATCAGAACCAACGAGTTATTAACCACAACGCCTGTCATACCCAGTACTCCGATCAAAGCGAACATAGACAGAGGTTGCAGGTGAACCACCAACGCCATTAATGCAGCAACGACCGCAAAAGGGATCACCGACATCACCAGCAATGGCTGTAGCAGTGAATTGAACATGATCGCTAAGACGAAATAGATCGCGACGATAGCTGCGGGGAAGGCGACAACAAAGCCACTCATGGTTTCGTTAGTGCTTTCCGCTTCACCACCGACATCAATTGTGATGCTCGATGCGTATTTGCCATTTAGATCACTCAGAAGCTGATTCGAGAGTGCGACAGGGCTGACGTCGTCGCTGGTGATTTGCGCAGTGACCGTGACTTCACGTTCACCATTGTAGTGCTTAATCAATCGCGGTGCCTCAATCTGCTCAACCGTCGCCAATCGGCTGAGTGGAACTCGGTCACCATCGGTGGTGTAGATTTTGGTCGTACTCAACTTTTCTATATCTCGATATGGAGCATCAAGTAAAAGTCGGATGTCGACTTCCTGATCGCCGAGCCAGGTTGATGTGACGCTATCACCATCAAATGCTAGGCGTAGTGTGTTGGCTAAGTCAGACACGGTCAGATTGTAGGTCGCGAGCCAGTCGTATTGCGGCACTATATTTAGCTGCGGATCTTTGAGGGCTTCATTATTGGTGATGTCTGCAACGCCGTTTTGCTGTTCTAACCATTGGCTGACCAGTTCGACGGCCTGATCACGTTCACTGGTGGTGCCGCCAAGAACACGGATTTCGACTGGCTCTCCCGGAGGTGGCCCGCCTGCATCAATGGAGAATTTAACGAACAAGCCCTTTTTCTTCATTTCCAACTGATGATTGAGATCTTCAATGATCTGAGCTGCACTGCGCTCGCGCTGATCATAGCTGGTCAGTGTGACAACGCCTTCACTGACTGGTGTTTCGTAGGTCATATCCCAGGAAACCAGTTCGCTGTCAGGCAGAGAAGTGATGGCTTGCTCAACGGCGCTGTGGGCTTCACGCACTTTGTCGAGAGGTGTGCCCGGTTCGATTTCTGTATAAATCTCGATGTATTTCGCTGATTCCGAAGGGAAAATATCTAGCTTCAAGGTGCTGATTAACCCTAGTGAGCCAACACAGCACACAATGGCCACAAGCAAGACCGTTTTCTTGAATTTCAGACAACGTGTGAGAAGTGCGGTGTAAAATACGCTAATAGCGGCGAAGCGGTCAGGTTTGTCGTTGCCTTCTTTACTTTCTAATGAGCCAGATAAATGCGCGGGCAGGGTAAAGGTACATTCCGCCATGGAAAACAGCAGCGCTGCAATCACGGTGATTGGAATCACCAAGACCGCCTTACCCATCACGCCGGGGATAAAGGCCATCGGGATAAAGACCAGAGCGGTTGTGGTTAAGCTGGCAATGATGGGTTTCATTACCTTTTTGGTGCCTGAGATTGCGGCCTCGACGCCTTTTTTCCCTTTTTCTCTTTCCTGATAAATACTTTCTGCCACCACGACGGAGTCATCGACAATAATGCCGACAACCAACAGCAGTGCGGCTAACGTGATACTGTCTAAGTTAAGCCCGATGACAGGCAACACCATCATCACGCCAAACACACAGAATGGAATCGACACCGACACCCAGAACGCGATTTGACGCTTAAGAATCAGGCTTAAGACGAGTAAAACCAGCACCAGTCCGATCCCGCCATTGGTGGCGACAATCGAAAATTTATCGTTCATGTCATCGGCAATGTTCTCACTGATCTCGAACTGGAACTGACCGTTAAGACGCGTTTGCTCTTTCTCTAACAGTGCTTTGACGTTCTCAACCGTGGCAATGATATCGGCATTGCTGCTGTTGGTGACGGAGAAAATAATCGCATCTGAGCCGTTGACTGTGCCCTTCTGTGTAGCTTTGGCAAAGGTATCAATCACAGTGGCGACATCTCCAACTTTGACTATGGTGCCGTTGCTGAGGCTTTTGACCACTATATCGCTGATGTCTTGTGCGGTTTGTACTTGTGTCATGGTGACGATTTTTTGCTCTCGACTCCAAGACTCCACCACACCACCGGATTGGGACAGGTTGTGCAGCTCTACAGCCTGACTGAGATCGTCAAACGTCACCTGATAGCGGCTGGATTTTTCAGGATCAATCTGAACCCAGAACTCACGCTCGTTATAGCCAAACATTGTCACTTTACCGACGCCGGACACATTGTTGAGGCTCTTTTCTAGCTGGTAAGCGTAATTCTGTAGCTGCGCCTCATCGTCTTCTGGGTTCGATAATCCAACGCCAAAGCGCAATATGTCGAGTGAGGATGTTTGCATCTGAGTGACGACCGGAGGATTGGTGATGTCTTCCGGTAACCCTTCAACTCGGTCAACCGCTTGCTGAATGTCGCGCAGAATGCGAGCAGCGTCTTCGCCGGGCAAGAATTCTACTTCTATCGCCGACACACCATCCGTCGACTGGGAGGAAAAATACTTGATACCTTCAACACTACGCAGTTCTTTTTCTATCGGATTGGTAATGTTGAGCTCAACATCCTGAGCGGTGGAGACTGGGTAAAAGGTTTCTATGTCCGCTGAGTCAAAAGCGATATCAGGGTACTCTTGGAGTTTAAGAGTATAGAGAGAAGCGGCTCCGGCCAGCATCACCATGATGGTAATGATGCGGGCTAAAAACTGGCGCGTGGCAAAGTAAGCAATCAGTGATTCCATTGTTCCTCCCGATCTTAATCTTGCGCGTTAGCGCTGATTGAGTTTGATGGAAGTGAAGTCGTTGCGTAGACAGACATGCCTGGCTTGAGGTGGAAACCCGGATTGTCGACTTCAATTTCAATCGGATAGGCGCGGGTTTCGGTATCCATTTCCACCCCGATGCGTTTAATGGTGGACTGGATGCGGTTGCCCGGTAATGTTTCGGTCCAGACTTCAATGGGTTGCCCGACATTGAGCTCTTTCATATCGTGCTCACTGGCAAGCAAGCGTATGGTCAAGGTATCAATATTGACCAGTTGATAGAGTAGGTCGCCCTGACTGACCCAATCACCAGATTCTGCGCTCCGGCTGACGACAAAACCTTCGATGTTTGACGTTATTTTGGTGTCACTCAGATCTTGTTCCGCTTCTTCAAGCTCGATCTTAGCCAGATCGACATTGGCTCTGGCATTGAGGTATTCCGCTTTGGCGATATCCAACTCGTTGGCAGATAGGCTTTTTTTGCTGACCAGCTCCTGATAACGTTCAAACGTGGCTTTGGTCAGTTGCAGATTGGCTTGGGCTAACTCTAGGCTGGCTTTCTTTTTGGCTACTTCAAAGCGAAAATCCTGCACTTTGATTCTGGCTAGAACCTGATTTTTGCTAATTAAGTCACCCAGTTCGAGCAGTGCAGACTCCACCACACCGTCGACTTCAGCAACGATGCTTTGTCTGTGTTTGCTTTGCACCTGACCAATCAACTCAATGGCGAGAGCGGGTCCGGTAATGAGAATGCCTGCGATGGCGAGAATCGATAGTTTTATGTTCATGGTGGTCTCCCCGTGTTCTATGACAGAAAGTCTGAATTTGGGGATGTCGACTTTTTGTCGAAATGTATTCGACAGCACTGAGATTCTCTTTCACACTCAATTTGACATTTTTTCGACAAGAGCGATTTCACCATGAATGAAACACCATCATCGGAGCTGGATATGCTAGTAGATAGTCGAATTCTGGTCGTCGAAGATAACGAGGAGTTGCAGGGGATTCTGGCTGATTTTCTCGAAGTGAAAGGGGCTGAAGTCGATTTTGCCAGTAACGGCTTGTTAGGGCTTAATCTTGCGTTAAAGCATGAATTTGACGCGATTATTCTTGATGTGATGATGCCGAAAAAAGACGGGATGCAAGTTGCCAAAGAGTTGAGAGACAATGGAATCACTACGCCAATTTTGATGCTGACCGCACTCAATGGGCAGCAAGACTTGCTGGCCGGATTTGAATCTGGTGTCGATGACTTCGTCAGTAAACCATTTCAGTTTCCAGAGTTGGAAGTCAGGTTAATATCGCTGATCAAACGTTATAAAGGCAATGTTACCCGTACACGCTTAAACTACGGCGATCTGTCGATTGAAGAAAAGACCCATCGAGTTACCCGCCTTGGTATCGAGCTTGACCTGACACCGGCAACCTATCAAATCTTGCTGATGCTGGTGAAAGCCAAAGGAGAAGTAGTATCTCGTGACTCGTTGATTCAGCAATTGTGGGGGGAAGACGCGCCAGACAAAGATATTCTGCGCAGTCATATCTATCTACTGAGAAATGTACTGGATAAACCGTTTGACTACCCTATGTTGGTCACCGTACCTAAGTTTGGGTTTAAGTTGGTGGCACAATGACTTGGAGAAATAAATGGCGCCAAAAGCGTCACGGAAATTCGATTGAGAGTGTGAAATTCCGCTTGATGATTCACTTTTCAGCGATTGCGCTGACCACATCGTTTTTGGTCTTTTTTGCTTTCTCGATTGGTTTGGTACTGCAAGAAGAAGAACAGCTTGAAGATCACCTCCGCTCTTTTCAGCAAGTCGCGATAAAGCACTATCAGCTGGAACAGGTGCCTATGTCCTACCTCAGCAAACATGTGATTGCCTATTATGGAGAAAGCTATCTGAGTAACGCGGTGAAAAGAATGAAGCCTTTCGCGCCGAATCAGGTTAAACGCGATTACCACATCAATGAAGTCAAGCGGGATATCAAACCGAATATTCCCGACTTTCTATTAGATTCCTATGACCTTCACGGTTACGTCGCTTTTTACTTTGAGTTTGAATATCAAGGGGCGGTAATTCCGACCTATCTTGCTATTGATTCTTTTGCCCTCGACTTTGGCGATGATAACTGGGATACGCTGATGGGTATCTCAATGCTGCTGATGGTTTTTTTACTTTTAGTGCTGAAAGCATCTCTGAAGCGAGTATTTGCTGGGTTGATGTCGCCCATCTCGACGTTGTCTGAGCAATTAGCAGAGAAAAAGGAGCAAGATTTTGATGTACCTGAACAGGCGATTGATGAAATCAAGCAACTGACTCGCCATCTTAACGGTTACAAACAAAAGAAAGAGCGCTTAGCAAAGCAGGAACTGATGTTTGCCAAATATGCCAGTCATGAATTAAAAACACCCATTTCAGTGGTGCTTGGCGCAGCAAACCTGCAAAACATGAAATCCGATACCGATTTTCAGGCGAGGCAGCGAGAGCGTATTCTGAAAGCGGCGACTGGAATGCAGGAAACGGTGGAAGTGCTGCTTAACATCGTTAAGCAGGAAAATGCCAATCGCAACGATCAGTATTTCGATGTGGTTGAGAAAGATATTGTGATGGAGCGTTATCGCCAAAAACTGCAACCGGGCGTCGATCTGACTCTGGAGATCGAAACCGGGTGCCAGATAAATCTTCCGATGAGTGTATTGAATATGGTTTTAAAAAACCTGATTGAAAACGCGCTGAGGTTTACCGAGCAGGGCGAGATTAGTGTTACCATTGATTCACACTCGATAAAAGTGACCGATACTGGGTCTGGCTTGAGTGATAAGCCTGAAACAGAGCATGGTTTAGGGTTGTTGATTGTTAACCGTATCTGCCAGAGTTATGGCTGGAAGTTTGAATTGCAAGACAGCCCAAAACAGCAGGGCTGCCTTGCTCAAATGACCTTTACTGGGCACTTTAACTCTTAAATAAGCCGTTAATCTTAGTAAAGTTTTTCAGGTTAGGGAAAATCTCTGATAGCGCGCTGTCCGATGCTCCCAACCAACTTCCGAGCGCTGCGGCGTACTGGTCAACGGAAGTCGTTGGAATTAGCCTGCCGTTGCCCGCATCTTGGTTATGTCCGAACGTCGGGGGTGGCATAGCCCCGATGATTTGACGACCTTGCACCGCGCCACCAATCACAAAGTGATGGCCGCCCCAGCCGTGGTCCGTGCCATCGTCATTGACGGCCAAGGTTCGACCAAAATCTGAGGCCGTAAATAGGGTGACTTGATTCTCTAGCCCGAGCTCTCGCAGTGCGGAATAAAATGAGGTGATCGCTGCACTCATTTGCTGTTGTAACTGTGGCAGGGTCGTCGCTTGATTGGAGTGAGTATCAAAGCCCCCTAAATCAACCGAAAAGATCTGACGCGCCACACCCAGTTGATGCCGCGCAGCCATCGTATTGGCAACGCTCCACAGTTGGCTGCCCAGCTCTGTTTGAGGAAATTTAGTCGCAATGCGGACACCACCAGTGGCACGGTTGTAGCTTTGGTTGGCATCAAAGGACTGCATCATTTTACGAGCTAGATCCTGTTGAATGGGTTTTGATGAAACATAGTGGGAGGAACGAAAATGTCGCAGAAGGTGCGCTCTCAGTTCGCCATCGGCTTCTTCCAGTATGTAAGGTTGCCTTGCTTGCCCACCCTCTACTCGGTAGGGGTAGCTGCGGGCTCCGGTTAACAACAGCTCACCAGACCCAGTTGAAATGTTATTGAATGGCGTGTCTGGCGAGTGACCACTTCGGGCCAGAGCATCACTAAGACGGCCTCCCCATCCGTAGCGAGCACCTTCTGGAAGCCCCGACATCCATGTAGATTGCTGGTCATTGTGAGAAAACAGTCGAGCGGGTTGAATGTTTGGAACGCTGTCATAGTTGCTGGCATTGGTCGGCCGAATTAAAGGGCCTACATTCGCAATCACCGCGGCGTGTCCTTGCTCGTATAGCGAGTGAATACCGGATAATTCTGGGGGGAGCGCATATTGCTGCTGGCCTTCAGTACCGCTGAGTCGATTAAGGTCTTCTCTGGCACGTTTCGTTTTGCTGTTCAGTAAAGGCCGGCGTACTTTAGCCCATCGCTCATAGTTTGGTGCGTCGTAAGGAATCACAGTATCGTGGTTATCCATTCCCCCGTAGAGGAACATACACACCAAGGCTTTGTACTCGCTGGGCGTGTCAGCTTTTGCCACAGAGCTGTTTAGTGACGACAGTAGCCCAGCAAATGAAGCCATACATGGGGTCATAGTCGCTGCTGCTATACCGCCTTTTAAGAATTTTCTACGGTTCATAATCCGTTACTCCTCAGTACTGAAATAGGTAGTCCGGTGACGTCATGACCATTAGGATGGCAAGCTGGACTCGCAGTAAGCGATCCTCGTTTGAGTCGAGTTCGTTGATGCTAGTGGCAATAGAGCGCTTAGTATCGGTCGACAGGCGGTTACCGGTCAGAAGCAGGTCTAAGTGTTGGACCAGTTTGTCGGGGTGGCGAGCAAGTTGATACTCGTATTGATAGCGAGCGTGAAAACTCTGTTTTACTTGTGAGCGGCTGACCTTTTTGCCTTCTTCAGCCAGCTCAGCCTGCGCGTCGTCGATATCTTCCTCTACCATATTGTTGAAAATAAAATGAGTGAGAAAATTGCTGTAACCGGGAAGGCTGGAGGCATTAATTAGTTGCATTTCCGGAGCGGTTAAGCCCATATCGGCACTGTGACTGCCCGGAGGGACATAGCCGGGGCGGAAGTAGTTAAATACCGAAGGCGAACGATAAGGGTGTTGAGAGAGCGCGTCTGCACTGTCGGTTGACCAGAGGTCGAGCTTAAATTGAGGAGTGACTTTTCTTATCTCAAAAGCTCGGGCCCATTGCGTGAAAGTGAGTATGGGTTCCCTCAGTTTGCCATATTGAGAAGTAGGATCTTGGCGTGTTTCAGGGTCAAATAGGATAGCCGCCAATGTTGCTCCTAAGTCGCCTCGTTGCCGAGTGCCAACGACTTGCCCATTTGGTAAGGTGTACCAACCCGCATCAAAGCTGTCGGCAACCCGCTTAACGTAAGCTGGGGATGGGTTACTGGAGGTCAATCGTTTGATTAGTTGAGTACTGAAAAATGGTGCAACATTTGGGTGAGCGAAGATATGATCGAGTGCTTGCTGAATCGTTTGTCTGGCGGGAGTATTGGCCGCGAGGGTTTTTCCTAGAAAGTGTTTTTCTGCCTGAGAGTGATCCCCAGTGCGAATGATCATTGGTTTGAGCGCTGCGTCCATCCATGCATCGTGGCGTTCATCTTCATCGAGCGCTGCTGGCACGTCGAGGTCAAAGCCCGTAAACACTTTGGCTAGGCCGGTAATGTCCCGATTGTTGTAGGCTTCGATAGGCTTTCCCTGACTGTCAGTCTTCTGCGTCCCATCCTGATTGAGTAAGGTGACGCCAATACTGAACAGTTGCAATAGCTCACGAGCATAGTTTTCGTCTGGTACTCTCCCTGTTGCTGGGTCTGCTTTTTTGCTGCCTATATACGTTAGGTAGTAGCCCATGGTGGCGGAATAGGTAATGTCGTCCAATAGCGTTCGATAGTTGCCGAAAGCGTGTTTAATCAGCAAATCCTGATAGCGGGCAATTGCGGTTGGCGTTTCAGCAAGCACCTCGCCCCCTTTCGTCGAAATGACAAAAATCTCAGACAGCGCAAAGGCCATGCGTTGTCGAAGCTGATCATTGCCAGCAATCGCATTCGTCCAGAAACCAAACGTAGGTGATTCAAACACAAAAGCGCTCAACTCGTCTTCTGAGTCTCGGTCGGCTTGTGCCAGTTCAGTCTGAACATAGGGCATCAGATAACTTGGGCGCTCATCGAGCTGATTTAGGAACCACTGCGACTGCCCAAGCTGGCATAAACGGGCCACTTCGGTGCGGTTTGCGCCAAACGTTGATTGATTCAGAAAACGCACCTGGTGCGAGGTATCGGAATTCTGGCAATGCCAGTTTTGCTGAGTGTTCGTTGATAGCGCGCCCTCGTTTGCTTGTTCATCCTCTGAACTCTGACAAGCAGCCGTCAGTAATACGTTCAGTAACAGTATTACCGATAACTTGTAATTCAATGGCATGGCCAATACTCCTTTCCATAAGGCTTGAAAGGAGTATATGTATCTGGCGTGCTAGCGCGGTTTACATATCAGGGCAGCTAACCTTACAAATTTGTATGGTTAGTGAAAAACTGAATATTAAACACTGTTCCTTGAGTCTCGGGTAACAAAGTAATGGAGGCGCCATGAAGATGAGCGATACTCTGAACCAAGCTCAACCCGAGACCATTGCTGGCGTTACTTCGGCTGGTGTCGGCGGTGTAGAAGCGTTCGAAAATTCTTGCTTGGTGCTGAGAGGCGATACCCGGGCCATCGTCTCCCAGTTGCAGAGTTAAACCTGATTCAGAAGGCTGTAAGTGCACCCATATTTTGCCACTTTCTTGGCTGTACTTGAGGTTGTTTTCAAACAGATTAATGATCATCTGGCTCAGCAGTTCATTATCCCCAGAAAGCATTATTCCGGGCACGATAGCACTGGTGAGCTGTAAGTGATGATCTTCAAAGACAGGCTGATAACTCTCCACCAGATCCTCAACAAGCTCGGACAAATTGATGGGTGTGAAATGCGCTTTCCGCTTGCCTGATTCAATTTCGCTCAGGCGCAGCAAACTGTTAAACGTTTTAAGCATCTCTGCGACTTGAGCTTGGGCTTTCTCGATGTGTTGCTCTGAGTGGTCATTATCCATTGCCATCAGCTGGAGCTGATTGGCTAACCGGGTAAGCGGTGTTTTCAAATCATGGGCGATACCCACCGTCACGTCTTCGATATTGGTGTGGAGGTTTTCGATTCTTTCCAACATATGGTTGATGTTTTCTGAAAGGCGATCAAACTCATCGGCATGAATGGATAAAGGAACTCGTTGGCTAAGATTGGTGGCGCCGATGGACTCTAATTCGTCCGACAATAGATCAAGACGCTGATACACTTTGCGGCTCAGCAGGTAGGCAATCAGGACAGACAAGGGCAGAGCGGTCAGGCAGACCCAGAGTAACCCACTCGACAGTGTGTTGAAGATGGATTGGTAATCGTAACTCTCGCTGGTGGCAACGATCAGTGTGACATCTTGGTCCAGATCTTGGCGCAAAGTTCTGACCTGATACGTTTCTTCGTATGGTTGATCCTCTTCGTCATAGTGAGTGATCTCAAGAGGCTGCCAGTTCCAACCCGGAAGCGCTTGGTGGAGAGGTTCAAAACCGTAACTTTGGTCGCCGAATTTAAGGTACATCACATAGAGATTACGTTCCATCCGGTTGTGCCAAAAGTCAGGCTCGTTAATTTCCTCAATTTCCAGCCCCAACTCTTCGATTAGCCAGTCTATGCCATTGTCACTGATTTCTTCCGCCAGCCAATGGAACGTGTCGCGTTGTTCTTGCTTGTCGATCTGATTGGTGCTGTACAGGAAGGTTCCACCAACTACCCCTAACAAAATCAACGCCGACACAAAAAACAGCGCAGAGGAAATCAGCGTATATTTAAAAATGGACGAACGCCAAAGTGTGGTTGGGTTGGTATTAGAACGAGAGGACATAGCCAGCCCCGCGTACCGTTTTGATCAGTTCCGTATTGAATGCCTTATCGACTTTGTTTCTCAGGCGACTTACGTGGGTCTGAACCAGACTGGTATTGGGGTCAAACTGAAAGCCCCAAACCTGCTCCAGCAGCATGGTTCGGGTTACCAACTCACCTTGATTAACCATCAGCAATTCCAGAATTTGGTATTCACGGGGCAACAGGTCTACTTCTGTGCCTGAATGGGTCACTTTGCGACTGAGCTTATCTAGCGTGAGTGGGCCGGCGGTTAACTGAGTTGAGGCTTGACTGACTGGCTGGCGCCTCGCTAAAGCTTTGACTCGCGCGTTTAATTCTTCGAAGGCAAAAGGTTTGACCATGTAGTCGTCGGCACCGGCTTCGAGGCCAGCGACTCGATCACCAATACTGTCTTTAGCGGTGAGAATGAGAATGGGAGAGTGTACTTGGCTTTGCCTGAGTACGCGTATCGCGTCGATACCATCCATGCTGGGAAGCATGCGGTCAAAAATGATAACGTCGAAAGACTCGCTCGCGGCGCGAACGAGTCCAGTTTTCGCATCAGGTTCGTGACAAAGAGAATGGCCTTGTTCTGTTAAGCCTTTATGTATGAACTCAGCAATCTCTGCGTCATCTTCAACCAGCAGCAATTTCATGCTTTATGTATCCTTCCAGTTCACTGTTTACATAAATTGAATCAATGAATGAAGGATACGTCCACTTCTTTGTCTGATTGAATGAGTGTTCCTGAAGTGAAGTTGTGTATTACAAGTCCATCAGGCTTTCAATTGACTCCTCAATCGATAGATTATGGTAGGAGCGAATGGTCTGACCATCAGTCGCATCAATCAATATATTGTTGATACCTGACTGACCATGTTGTTCAATGACGCTGAGGCTTTGTTCGACGTTGTCATACGTAAGGGTGAGATTATCTTTTAGCACTATCGTGCATGTGTGCAGGTTCATAGCCAACTTCCTTATTATTTGTATCATCTGCATTTTAACTCTAGAAGAGTTTAAACTGATAGCAAATTCGATTAACTTCCGAAAATGGCTAGTATTAAAAAGTGAGCCGATTAGACTCGTTTTAAGAGTTTGAAAGATGTCGGGATTAAGAGTGTGAACGGATTATCATCAATATCGCTGCAAGAGTGTCAAAGCGCCCGTCAGGCAAGAGATGCACGCTTCGATGGTCGCTTCTATGTGGCGGTTAAAACCACGGGCATTTTTTGTCGTCCCATATGCCCAGCCAATTTACCAAAAGAAGAAAACGTAGAGTACTTTGTCGAGAAAGCGCAGGCGCTTCAGGCAGGCTATCGACCTTGCTTGCGTTGTCGTCCTGACAGTGCGCCAAGCTCTTGGGCATGGAAAGGGGTCGAAACTACGTTTCTTCGTGCTCTGAAAATGATTGAACAAGGGGAGTTGCAGACGTCCAGTCTGGCTGAATTGGCTGAACGTCTTGGGATTAGCGACCGCTATTTAAGACAGCTGTTTCAAGACCACCTAGGAATGGCACCAAAACAATACGCCCTTTACCACCAACTGATGTTTGCCAAACAACTGCTCCATTCCAGTTCTATGTCGGTGACGGATATCGCGTTCGCCAGTGGATTCAACAGTGTGCGTCGTTTTAATGATGCCTTTAAGCAGGTTATTAAGCTGACCCCGACTCAGGTCAGAAAAGAGCAGGTTGCCTCTACGATGGAGAGTAGCTACATCGATTTGGCGTTTAAAGGGCCTTTAGATTGGCAGCATATGCTGGATTTTTACCGCCTGCGAGCCATTAATGGATTAGAGCAAATCAGCGACGAAAGCTATCAGAGGAAGTTTGAGATTGAAGGGGCGAAAGGCTGGTTTGCGATTCGCTATCATAAACCCGGAATCATGCGGGTAGAGTTTGAGCTATCTGATACCCGCCGCTTGAAAGCGTTGGTGAATCAACTGCGCAGAATGTTTGACCTAGATACGGACATTCTGACCATTGAACAGAAACTGAATGCGCTGAATCCAAGCCTTATACAGCGTAGCGGGATTCGTATTCCTGGCGTCTGGAGCACCTGGGAAGGTGGCGTCAGAGCTATTTTAGGCCAGCAAGTGTCGATCAAAGCGGCCATTGGCCAACTCAATCTGTTGGTTCAAACTCTACAACCAGATGGTGTTACGCATTTTCCCACACCACAAGAGGTGGCTACTGCGGACCTTTCTTTTTTACGTATGCCGCAAAGTCGTAAAGAAACATTGGCACGCTTTGCGCAGTTTATTGTAGAAAACCCTCAAGCGAGTCTGGAGCAATGGCTTGATGTAAAAGGAGTTGGCCCGTGGACGGTAAGTTACGCCAGATTGAGAGGTGCCTCTGAGCCCAACTGTTTCCTAGAGGGTGATTTAGTGGTCAAGAAGGCCCTGAATCAATTCCCTGAACTGGATGCTGAAAGCGTATCTCCATGGGGGAGTTACGCCACATTCCATTGCTGGAGTCACGCATGAACAAGAGTTATACCACCTTTAAAACGCCGCTTGGACAGATGACGATTCAGGCTAATGAGCAAGGTTTGTTAGGTGCTTGGTTTGAGACTCAGACCACACAACCTGAAGAGTTAGGCAAAAACGATAAAGAACATCCTATACTTATTAAAGCAATCAAACAGTTAGACGAGTATTTTTCCGGTAGCCGAAAGGAATTTGATCTACCATTAGCAGCAGAAGGAACGGTGTTTCAGCAGCAGGTATGGAAGGCATTAACGACCATACCTTTTGGAGAAACGTGGAGCTATCAACAGCTTGCAGATGCCATTGGTAACCCAAAAGCAGTGAGAGCTGTGGGGCTAGCAAATGGTAAGAATCCTATCTCTGTGATTGTGCCTTGCCATCGAGTGATTGGTAAAAGCGGTAAGCTAACTGGTTATGCTGGTGGCTTGGAAAGGAAGGCGGCATTGTTAAAGATAGAGCATTGGGAACCTGAGTGATGCGGTTAGAAAAAGGAATTTTCTCCTTGCTAGTAATGCTTTTGCTGCAAGGGTGTTTTGAAGAAAAGCTTGATCGAATGATCAACAAACAAACCTATGAGTTTGAAGGGGTATATGAAAATTTGTATACCCAAGATTTACTGATGTTTAAAGATGCCATGGTCACGATTAGTCGCGTCGGTGCGCCAGATGTCACCAAACCTTTTGTGGTGGACGATAACTTTCTTACCATAACAATGCGCAACAACTCCAAAGAGAAACGTGAAGACATTGTTATGCGCATTCATGGGGAAAATGAGGCGCTCACTTGCAGCACCTGTGCAAGATACCAACTGGCAAGTGTGTGGCAGAAACGCTTGGAATAACCACGTACTTGTTTAGATGCAATTGAAAAGGACAGCCATTTGGCTGTCCTTTTTTGTTGTAGAGTGCTCAGTTGCTTCAGAACAATGCAGAGTTGAGCATCAGATGGAGCGCAATACTGACGGCATAGCCAATACCTATCACAGGTGCCCATTTGAGATGGCCGAAGAAGGTATACTTACCATGCGCAGCCCCCATCAGCGCAACCCCAGCAGCAGAGCCTATTGATAGCAAACTGCCACCCACACCTGCGGTCAGCGTAACCAGTAGCCAGTTACCCATCGACATGGTTGGCTCCATGGTCAGGACGGCAAACATAACTGGGATGTTATCGACAATGGCAGACAAGATCCCCACCATGACATTCGCCCAGATCGGATCCCACTGGGTGTACATCACTTCAGATACTAAACCTAGGTAGCCGAGTAGACTCAAGCCGCCGACACACATCACTACGCCATAGAAGAAAAGTAACGTATCCCACTCCGCATGAGAGACTCGTCTAAACACATCGAACGGTACAACTGAGCCTAGACGTTTCAATGCGATGTCATCACGATTGGCAATCGCAAGCGCTGCTTTCTTATGCAGCGATGCTTTAAGGGTTTTACGAAGGAAAAAGCCGAAAAATTGTAAATAAGCCAGACCCATCATCATGCCAATCACGGGTGGGAAGTGCAGTACGGCATGGAAGGCGACGGCAGTAGCAATAGTGAGGATAAATAAGCCCACAATTCGGCGTGCACCACGTTTTAGCTCTACGTGCTGGTGGACAACATCCGGTGTGGTGCTCGGCACGAACATCGACATGATTATCGCCGGTACAACGTAGTTGGCGACGGAAGGCAAGAACAAAGGCATAAACTCAGAGAAAGAGACATAGCCTGCCTGCCACACCATCAATGTCGTGATATCACCAAATGGACTGAAGGCGCCGCCGGCGTTGGCAGCGACCACAATATTGATACACGCTAGGTTGATGAATTTGGGGTTATCTCCGGCGACTTTCATCACTACGGCACACATCAATAAAGCGGTAGTGAGGTTGTCGGCAATCGGAGAAATAAAGAAAGCCAGAACACCGGTTAACCAAAATAACGACTTGTAATTAAAGCCTTTCCCAACCATCCACGCTTGTAGTGCATCGAATAATCGCCGCTCTTCCATTGCGCTGATATAGGTCATAGCGACTAGTAAGAACAGCAATAATTCTGCGTATTCCAGCAGGTTGTGCTCCAGTGCTGACTTGGCGACTTCAATTTGACCATGTTGCGAATAGACGTAACCAATCATGGCCCATATGAGGCCCGCCGCGAGCAGGACAGGTTTGGACTTTCTCAGTGACAGGTACTCTTCCAGCATCACCAACGCATACGCACAGGTGAAAATCAGAATGGCCACATAGCCGATGGTAGATTGAGTTAAAGGTAAGGTTTCTTGGGGGCTGTTGGCTGCAAAAGTCGAAAAGGGAAGTAATAAAAGGGCGACAAAAGCGGACCACTGCAATTTCATACTTTCACTCCTTGAAAGAAGATTGTTGTTATGGTGGAGCCATTCTAAAGAGGTTTTGGCGATGGGTATGTGAGATAGGTTTGATCTGATTGAATTGTCGCCAGTTTTTATCAATAAATGAATGATTTATGAATCATGTTGATATGCATTGTTGAATTTTATGTGCAGATAAAAGCGCTGATTATGAACATAATCACAAAATAAGATAATAGAACTCTGGTCAGAGTTGCCCCTTCTAAGTAATTGATACGGATCATCACTATAGCGTACGATTTAAAACAAGATCCTATGTGTCCTGTTCCACATAAAACATAGGTGATATATGTCCGATCCAAACATAAAGCAGCGTAAAGTAACCTGGGGATGCTACGTTGCTCTCGCATTTGCTGTCATATTCTTTTCTGGCTTGATGAAGTCCGGTGAATGGTATGGTGTGCTTGATTTTACAACTCTCAATGGCTCGTTCGGGCAGGTTGCGTATAACGTGACTGAAACGGCGGATGGCGTTGAAGCTGCAACGACGTCACTGCGCGGTAAAGGCGGTAGTGGTGCACGTGATGGCTTTATCTTTGCATTAACTTTGATTCCAACCGTCATGTTCGCACTGGGTGTGATCAATGTCCTTGAGCATTACGGTGCACTAGATGCTGCTCGTAAATTGCTTACTCCTTTATTACGACCTTTGATGGGAATACCGGGTAGCTCCGGCCTTGCATTGATTGCGTCACTGCAAAGCACTGATGCCGGAGCTGCCATGACGCGCCAACTCAAGGATGAAGGTCGTCTGACTAAACGTGAAACCGATGTATTTACCATGTTTCAGTTCACTGCGGGGGCGACTATTGTTAATTTCTTCTCTTCTGGAGCTGTGTTGTTCACGCTGACTTTGGCTGATGGGTCGCTGGCCGTGACATCGTCAATTGGTCTCGCTGTAGCCATTATGTTTGTCTTTAAGTTTGTTGGCGCCAATCTGTTTCGCATCTACCTCAACATCACTGAAGGTAAACAAGATAAAGATACGCAACGTTTACAACAGGAGGCTGCACAATGAGTGAAGTGAAAACGAGAAAACCCATGGTGACGGATATTTTTGTCGAAGGAGCAAAGAAAGGTTGGGTGATTGCAACGACTTCAACGGTGCCAAATGTTCTGATGGCGTTTGTAATCATTAAAGCACTGCAAATCACAGGAGCGTTAGACATGATGGGGACGGTCTTTGCACCCGTTATGGCGATATTTGGTTTGCCCGGTGAAGCTGCTGCCGTATTGATTGGAGCGTGGATGTCGATGGGAGGTGCTGTTGGTGTAGTCATAACCTTGTTTGATCAGGGCATTCTTAACGGCGCACACATTGCGATTTTGGCCCCAGCGATCTACCTGATGGGTTCACAAGTCCAGTATATGGGACGTATTATGGGGCCAATTGGTACAGAAGGCCGCTATATTCCAGTTATGATCATCATTTCAGTGCTTAATGCATTTGGTGCGATGCTGGTTATGAATCTGTTTGTTTGAGTTTTGCTGAACGAATTAAAGTATTTAAGCCAAAGTGACATACCGCTTTGGCTTTTTCATTCCAGTAATATCACCACAGCTAGTCAGATGGCGTAATCATTGAATTAAGAAAATCTTGATGTTCAGCCCACTTTAGCCTGAATACACATAGTTTGAGCTGTTTAAAGTTGTAATTCGGATTTGGTGATGTCCCAAGTTGTATCTGAGCGAGAGGATTAGCAGAATGAATGCAGTGACTAATGTATCTCAAAGAGCATTTTTGCAAACACCTGTTGAGGGGGGCTGGCTTATCACAAAATGAAGACCATGATGCTGTTTTCTGCCAATTATTCGGCTCTCAAGAGGGAGGAGGCAACTCAGACTGGAGGGAACATCATTCGTGATTAGGGCTGATAGGAGGGGGACTGAGCTCCTTCGCTGACGCATATGGAGTACCGGTTCCTTACACTAGTGGATTAATACCAGGCGTGTTCAGAACATAAACGGCTTTTTTGTAATGCCTACTCCCCTCAACCAAATTTAGGTTGAGGGGAGTTTGTTTTATTTTTGTACGACCACTAACTGGTAAACAGCTGCCCCTTCATAATATCCTCCGCTTTTTGGGCGTAACGATGTTGCCATTAACAAACTTGTATTAATTCCAAACCAGCCTGCTAAGTAGTTTTCTGGATCATTGAACTCATCGTTAAGATCATAGATGTTGCCTTTGCTATCCCAAAGTACAGGTCTTAGGAATAGGTCTCCACTATCGAAAGATGATGAGGTTGCTCCTGCAATGTAGTCATTCTCTAAAACATGAGTGGTTCTTGTTCCACCGTAAGGAGATTCTTCCATAGGCAGTCTTTGCTTCGAGTTGATGTTATACCTCCAAGGGCTTGCATAACTCATGCGGTCGACACCGGTCATTAGACCTGAATTGTTCGCGGCCGTGGCGAGTGTTCCCCAAGGGTAGTCGGTTTGATCGAGGATTACTTGTGTCCTTTTACCCTTCTTATCCCAGTAAGTTGCTGTTTCATTATTGATCTCATTGCCATGGCTACTCCCGACCACAAGGCTCTTGTTGTTAAGATCGGTCGCTTCCGACATAGAATTATCAGAAGTGCTTTCTAGGATCTCTAAGCCTGACTTTTCATCCCAACGCCAAGCAAGTGTAGAGCGAGCCCCTACCATATTTGGAAAGACTGAGGTCCCAGCAATTTTTCCACTTTCGTTGATACTAATGGATTCCTGAATCATCTGATCTGCCATTCCAAGCTCATTTTCTTCAATGAACTTCTGAATAGGGGTGTCTACTTCGTCTTGTAAACTCTGGACTTCTCCTTTCTTAGTCCATATCGCGGAATAGCAAGTGTTTGAGTCGCAGACTTTAGCGGTAGCATCACCACTATTGTTAATATCTAATGGTTCAGACCTGATAATATCGTCGGTGATAAGCCACTCTACACCATTGCTTTCACTCCATCGAAACATCGCACGTACGTAAAAGTCAGGAGTATCTGGCCATGTGCTATTGCTATCCACAAATCCAATAACATGGTTACTATCGCTTACGACTCTTGGGTAGTCTGGTATATCAGCGACCTTTTTAAATTCAAAAGTAATGTTGTTGGGTTCTACAGTTTGTTCTTGATAGTTAGCTATTGCCATTGGAGAGATAAAGGGTGCGAGAGCGATAGCTACACCGATCATTTTCATGTTGTTCTTCCTTGTGTATTAAGTGTATTTCATTGGTTAGTTAGCCCCCATATCGTTGATTACAGCCAATTGTTTCTCAAATGTTAAATTGTGATTAATTTTTAATTGCTTGATTGTGGTGCTATGAATTCTTTGGTTTTTCTACGCTATCGTTGATATTGATGTTGTTTTATATGAAGCATATAAAAGCAGCAAATGTATTTGATTTTATCTTTTTCAACCTTTTTTTATTTTTGTGCACCAAAATGAATACTTAGTCGGTATTTGTGAGTGGAATTTCACCGTGCATCTTTATGTAAGATGGGTGTTTTATCAATTGGTATTAATTCTCATTTGTGAATTTGCTAGGATAGACAGATCCCCTCTTATTTGACTGAGATGCAGCATGGTGACAGGCAAGTCCACAGAACGACCTTCTAACGTGTTTAGCCGGATAAGCAAGGTACTGTCGTTTATTCATCAGCACATCAGTGAACCGCTATCGTTGGATGATATTGCACGCCAAAGCTGTTGGTCACGTTGGCAACTGCAGCGCGTATTCCAGACCGAAACAGGCATGGCGGTGGCCACTTATGTTCGAGAGCTCAAGCTCAGCCAGGCTGCAGAACGGTTGATCGACACTTCCGATAGGGTGATTGATATCGCTCTGGAGCTTGGTTTTAGCTCAGAAATCAGCTTCAGTCGCTCGTTCAAGCAAGTGTTTGGCCTCAGTCCCAGAGCTTATCGTAAACAAGGTCTCAGAACGGGGTTACGTAAACCTATTCAGGTCTCTCAACGCACGGCTGAAGAGGCCTGCCCTCTTTTCGTTGAAGTGAGAGTGGAATCCAAAAATGAGTTTTTCCTAAAAGGACTTCATGGTGAAATTAATGGCCTATTCGCACTCAATCCTGACTTTCAGCAAAAAGTCCCTGCATTGTGGCACCGATTAGAGCAAACCCTCCCAGACGAACCTGAGCGGCCGGTTGCTTTAACAGGCGTCATTGATATCACTCAAAGCCATTTTGACGGCAGTAATATGGAATATTGGGCAGGGGTGGAATTAACCGATGATCTGTTGTTGCCTCAACTACCTTCTGCCATCTCTTCTGAACTGAGTACTTTGGTGGTGCCTGCGCAAACGTACGCGGTTGTTAAACATTGTGGCCCGGTGGTGCATTTGCCAAAAACGCTGGAGTGGTTTCTGCTTAATTGGTTACCTAATTCTGGCTATCGAGGTATTGATGGCTATGAACTCGAATGCTATCCCGCCAATTACAATCAACATGATACCGATGCAGTTATGGAATATTGGATTCCTGTTGAACGCTTGTCTCAATGATCAAATGAACGACCTACTGATAGTTAACTAAATTATTTCGCGTAAGATGCACCAAATTGTTAACTTTCCTGTTTCTCAGGTTTGTAGAATGCAAATGAGATTTATTCTTAATAAGAAAAGCATTGGTACTTGAGGGACACATGACAACTCCAACTAATTTTAAGCGCTCAACACTTACTTTAGCGCTGCTTACCGCCTTTTCAGCCCCTGTAATGGCTGCGGATGAAGTCAGTCAAGATACAACTGAACTAGAAACCATCACTGTGATGGGCAAAGCCTATCGGAATACGGCAACCAAAACATCGCTAGAACCTGAAGAAACACCACAAAGTATCTCAATTATTGAAGGAGAGCAGCTTGAACAGCGCGGCGTCACTTCGATCAATCAAGCATTGCGATACGTACCGGGTGTTGCGACTGAGAACCGAGGCAGCTCGGTAACCATGTTTGATGATTTCACCATACGTGGCTTCCAGACAAAAAACCTCAATTACTATGACGGCTTGTCGATGCTCTACCTGACAGGCTGGAACTTACAGCCTCAGGTGGACCCTATCGCGCTCCAGCAAGTGGAGATCTTTAAAGGGCCAACTTCAGTACTGTATGGTGCGATGCCTCCTGGTGGTATGGTCAATATGATAGCCAAAACACCTCAGCAAGAAGAATCTACAACCGTTGATGTTGCGACAGGTTCACGAAATCTGATGCGAGCCTCGATTGATACGACAGGTCAAATTGGTGACAGTGACTTTTCATATCGCTTAATTGCGCTGGCACGTAAGCAAGACAGCCAAGTTGATAATGCCGAAGAAGAGCGTTACGTGTTGGCACCGAGCTTGGATTGGCAGGCAACAGATAAAACGTTGATTAACTTTAATGTTTACTATCAGAATGACCCGTCAATGGGCATTAACTCTTCTATGCCATTAGAGGTGTTAGAAAAGAGCTCTCCTTCCGTGTCGATGGGGGATGTGAACTGGAGTAAGTTTGAACGTGAAGTCGTAATGGTCGGTTACAAAATCAACCACGAATTCAATTCAAACTGGACGTTTCTGCAAAATGCTCGATTCACTGATGCGAGTTTGTATCAAGAGAACACCTACCACACAGCGGGCCTGAATTCTGATGGAACGCTAACTCGTACTCCTTACTCAACTGACGAAGAGCTAAAAGGGTTTGTTATTGATAACCAAGTGTCTGGCATCGTCGATATAGCAGGTATTGAAAACAATCTGTTATTCGGCATTGATTACCAATCTATGGATGGAAACACGATTTATTCCGCTTATAGTGTTGATGCTTCAAGTGGGTTCGGGAAGTTTGATCCGCTTAATCCAAACAATAATCTGTTGGACCGCGATGATCTGACTAAAACAGGTGAATATTTAGATGACAGCGAATCGAAACAGCTAGGTATTTACTTCCAGGATCAGGTTCGACTTGATCAACTGGTACTGATTGGTGGTGGTCGCTTCGATCAGTATGAATCAGAAAGCGTGTACTACTCGACAAAATCTGATCACAATCATTTCACGTATCGTGTCGGCGCGCTGTATGAGTTAGAGAATGGCCTGTCACCATTTGCAAGTTACGCGACCAGCTTTGAACCCGCGCCTGGTGTAGACAAAAACAACAAGGCGTTTGACCCTGAAACGGGCGAGCAAGCGGAAGTGGGCGTGAAATACATGTCGGCCGATATGTCCAAAACAGCAACGGCCTCATTTTTCCATATCACCAAGAAGAACATGTTGATGACGGATCCAAGCAACGTATACGGTCCTCGCATTCAAGTCGGTGAAGCGGTGTCTCAAGGGATAGAGTTAGAAGGTCGTTGGTATGCATCTGAGAGTCTAGATATTGCGGCATCCTACACCTATCTTGATATGGAAATTACCAAGGATTCAGGTAATGACCTCGAAGGTACCACACCAATCTATGTACCAGAGCACAGTGCGAATATCTGGGCAAACTACAACGTGTTTAGTGGTCTGCTTGCGGGTACTCGTATCAGTGGTGGTGCACGTTATGTGGGAGAAATGGAAATGAATGCGGCCAACACTCAGGGCAAAGTTCCATCTTACACTGCAGTAGATATGTCCGTTGGGTATGATTTAGGTAATGCAAGTGAATCCCTTACCGGAGCAACGGCTAACTTAATCGTGAACAACGTATTCGATAAAGAATACTATTCTTGCTACGACAAATATAACTGCTGGTTTGGTGCAGAACAGTCTGTTGAAGTGAACGTCAAATACGAGTTCTAATTATCCTGATAAGAAGAGTAGAAAAGCAGCCAAGCTGGCTGCTTTTTGTTTGTTTCTAATACTATTTACAGGCTGAGGCTTGTACCTCTCGCCATACGCCCCATTCACCTCCGGTGCCAGGTGTATCTCCTTGGGTCCACCAGTGGTTTTCCCAGAACTTACCGTTCCAAGTAACGACATTCCCTGGTAGGTCATAGATTTTTGATTTGTCCCAGACTTCGCAGGAAACGTCTTCTGCCACATAGTGAACTGATACTTGAGAGCTATCACTGAGTTGATTATCAGATACCGTTAACTGAAAAACGTAGTGCGTGTCTTGCTGAGTCTCAGGTATATAGGCTTGTGTTGCTACTGCGTTTTCACTGACGATATTGACCTGATGTGATTGAGGTGAAACCACCTTCCATTGATAGGAGAGGGTATCGTATCGTTGTCAGGATCATAAGATGCTGACGCATCCAGCTCAACGTAACCAGATTGGTTGACTTCAGTATGGCTTATTGTCGCTTTCGCGATAGGTGCAGTATTGATGTTATTGCTTTCTATCTGTGTATATAGCAAGCGGTTTGGTGAACCTGAGCCCACATCAAACAAGGCGTTTTGGGTTGTCTGGTTGATAAGCGTTTGTTTGAGCTCCTCTGTTGTGGCTTGCGGGTTCATTTGTAGTAAACGAGCTACGTGACCCGTAACATGTGGGGCTGCCATTGAGGTGCCATTCATTATTTTGGATCCACCCCCATCTGCCGCTGAAGTGATGTGATCACCGGGTGCGAAAAGTGAAACACAGTTTCCCCAGTTAGAGCTGTGGGCGCGGTGATCGTCATTAGTGGAGGAGCCGACAGTGATAGAGTAGTCTGAATGAGGGCTTTTGGTACATGCGTCGGTATCATTGTTGCCCGCAGAATGTACAAACGAAATGTTATGTGTCTGCACAATGGTGTCTACGGCTTCATCCATTGCATGCCAGCGTTCGTCTCTCGAAATACTGTAATTGATAACAGCAGGCTTACCTTGTTGTTTGGCATGATCGACAACCCAGTCAAATGCGTTAAGAATCTTTTCGCCGTTGCCTTTGCCCTCGCAATTGAGCACCCGCACTGAATAAATGTCAGCTTCTGGGGCAATTCCAAAGCGATTCCCAGCTGCTGTTCCAGCAACGTGAGTACCATGTCCACGACAGTCAGACGCATCACCGTCGTTATCTACAAAGTCCCAACCAGACACTGCCCGACCGCCAAAGTCTGAATGGGAGAGATCGATTCCTGAGTCGACAATATATATTGAAACACCTTTCCCCGTATATTGTCCTACATCATAAGTTCCATCGAGTGGAAGGTTCCTTTGATCTGAACGATCCAACCCCCACGATGGGGCTGAGCTGCCCTGAATTTGAGTAGCGTTATCCGACGTAAATGTCACGTTTTTATACACCCCTTATACTTTGGGGTGCTTCTTGAGTTGCTCTGCCTGCTTTTCGGATAACGTGGCTGAAAAACTCCTTAAGTTTTCGAAAGAACGGGAAATTTGCCCCTTGGACTTAGCTGAGTTCCGTGCTTCTCTAGTAGGGCTTTCGTCGATAATCTGTTGCGCGATATCCTTCACCTTGGTGTGAGGTGAATTGTTTTGGGCTGCAATATCTTTTAAAACCACAATATACGTATCATTCACATCAGCATGGGCTGGGAAGTATAAGGCTGTTGATAAAATAGAAAGCGCTATCCTGGATTTAATCCTCATTTTTCATTTCCTTATGTACGGTGTATTAGAGCGAAATTGTTCTAGAGTCTTGAAATTGAAACTTCCGCTGTTGAAGCTTTTTAATTTGTAGCTAAGTTATTAATGATTGTTTAGTCAGAAAATTGGTTTTTTTATTATTAATAATAATGATGACTTATATTTTAACAATTTACTTTCAGTAGTGGATATGGTGCTAAGGAGGTGTAATAAGAACTGAATGATTTTACTTACTTGTTCATTAATAATAGAAAGATAACTAGTGGCGATTGAGATATCACAGTGATAATCGATCTTATTTTTGCTTTTATCCTACTTTTTTCTTGTTTTTATGACTTTGTCTAAGGTTAGATAGTTAATCGCCATACTTTAGAAAATATAAATAACCAGTTACAAAATATGCATCATTAATCTTATGAATTCACATGGATACTTTTGTGACATCAATGGTTAAATAGCTTTAATTAACTCTGTTGGTTATATCCGTAAGCTCATTTTAATTCGAATAAAAAGTCTAATAAAAACATTAACGGGGTAAGGGATGTTCTATTCATTTAACTTAAGTAATGATAGATCGCTAAGTTTAATTCTTAATGGGAGCTTGTTATACAGCGTTGAGGATAAAGCAAAGAAATTGGAATTTGATTTAAACGATAAGGAACGTTTTGTTTTAGAGTTTTTAGTCGAGAATTCATCAAGGGAATTTCCGTCAAGCCCGAGGGATATCGAAGCCGCATATAAAGATTATTATCAGGGTGAATTTGGTCTATATGCACTTAAAAACACAATTGCATCATTGAGAAAAAAGTATAAACACCTTGTTGCTGAATACAGTGGTTCTATGGAAGACAAAGAACTGATTGTTAATGTGTTTAAAAAGGGCTACTACGTTGACCTAGATCTTATTGTAAACAATCAAATTAAAGAAAGCATCGTTGCTAACTTCAATAGTTTTAAGCCTTCCAATCTGGAAATGCTTTGGCTCTTTCTGAAAATCTATCATTTGACAGTGTTAAACAGAGCGACGAAGGCTCTTTCACTCGCAGGCTTTGTTATTGCACTTCTCTATGTTTTCCAAATTTGGCACTTGAGCTCCATTGTTGGGAAGTACAGTTATAATACGGATCAAGTGGCGCAAGCACTTATGACTCTTGGTTGTCATGATCGGGAAACCGTGACGGCGTTTAACCGATCATTGAATCTGGATTCAGCGCTGTTACTTGCAGAATCTCAGTCCTGCCTTGTCGATCGAGATGTCGTCAAAACGCTTAGCAGAGAGCAGGTAGAAGAGTTTCTGGGGTTACCTCAATTTGTTTACACGATTAGAGAGAACTTACCAAGCGGCTCGGTGATGATTGGCCGAATTTCTGCCAGTGCAATTGAGAACCGCTATCGGAATAATCTATGGCCTGTGCTCATCGATGCCGTGACTATAAACAATAAAGTCTCTAACGTGTTTACGACGGGAAGTCAGTCGGGCATTAGGGTATTTAGTGCGACCTTTGACAACGGTACTAGTGTCGCCTTCTATAGTCACAATTTGTTGAGCGAATGGCTAAGTCTATTTGTTGTGTTTTTGGTTGGCTTTTATGGCAATCGATTGCTGCGATTTGGAAAGTTTTGTCACGACTGGACAACACTGCGCTACAAGCTCGAAAAGATTATTGATACCACCTGCAAAAGCGTCCTTTATCATGAAGTGTTAACTAGAGTGAAGCACCGCACGGCACTGCAATATATCGCAAACCTAACGCAAAACCAGCTCGTCACTTTTCATACTGTTCTGATAGCCAAAACGATAGCCAACGCCCGAGCTCACGGAGTCGTTGGGGTATATGGTATGAACTTATGTCCAAGCTCACTGTTAAACAAGAACTTCTACGTTTTGGAAAAGTACCTCCAGATTTTGGAACCCAATGAGGTGGTTTTAGAACTGACCGAGAACTCGAACCAGCCATATAGCAAAGAAATCTACGCCAATATCACTCACCTTAAATCGCTGGGCTTTCATATAGCATTAGATGACTTTGGTACCGGAAACAATAACGTTCAGATTGTTCAGCGAGTGTCTCCAGATTATCTCAAAGTAGACAAAGAATTTATTCGAGGTATTGAGTCGAATGAAGTCAAAAAAAAGCTGCTCATGACATTATCGGATATCGGCACCATGTCGGATTGTAAGATCATACAAGAAGGTGTTGAAACCATCGAGCAGCAGGAAATCTTGTGCAAACTTGGCTATCGATTTCAGCAAGGCTACCTCTATAGCTAGGACATGAGCTATGAATTCTTTTACTTATTCTCTAGAGTTATCAGAAAACCAGTCATTGCAGTTGCAGTTCTTCCGAACAGCTTCTTAATCAGAAATAAAAATGCCCCGTGTGAAAGCACGGGGCATGTATTATGTGTAGATAAGAAAGTTAAGCTTCTGCTTTTTTCAGATGAACTTCTTCTTCTTTCGCTCCGGCCATTGGGTCGTTGAAGCGTGACTCATCCAGAGCACCTTCTGACTTAGCAACGATAACCGTTACCGCGCTGTCACCTGTGATGTTTACAGCAGTACGGATCATGTCTAGTAGACGGTCTACACCCATAATTAGTGCGATACCTTCTAGTGGTAGGCCTACTTGGTTAAGTACCATTGCTAGCATGACCAGACCTACACCCGGAACACCAGCCGTACCGATAGACGCAAGTGTTGCTGTCATGATCACCATCAGGTAATCACCCATAGTTAGGTCAATGTTGAATGCCTGAGCAATAAAGGCTGTCGCAACACCTTGCATGATGGCCGTACCATCCATGTTTACGGTTGCGCCTAGTGGAACCGTGAACGAAGAAATACGGTTATCAACGCCCATGCGGTTCTTAGCGGTTTCCATCGTGACAGGGATTGTCGCGTTGGAAGATGCAGTCGAGAACGCAAACATGATGGCGTCTTCCATCTTCTTCAGGAAGGTGATTGGGCTAAGACCAGTGAAGCCTTTTAGCATCACGCTGTAGGTAACTAGGCCATGAATCACAAGTGTACCCGCCAGAACGAGGAAGTATTCTGCTAAGTTCAGAATTGCACTCAGACCTAGACCTGTGAATAGCTTCGCCATTAGGAAGAACACACCGTAAGGAGCTAGGTTCATCAGTAGCGCAACCAGCTTCATGATGACCTCATTAAGGTCAGCAAATACAGCGGCAATACGCTCACCTGGTTTACCCGCGGCACTGATCGCGATACCAAACAGTACAGCAAATACGATGACCTGAAGGGTTTTACCTTCAGCCATGGCGCTGATCGGGTTGGTTGGGAACATGTCGATAATGACTTGGCCCAGAGACGGTGCTTCTGCGGATTTGAATGAGCTCGCTGCGGTCAGATCAGCACCTGCACCTGGCTGGAATAGGTTACCCATAGTCAGTGCAAGCGTAATCGCAACAGCGGTTGTAGTAATATAGAAAGCGAGTGTTTTACCACCCATTCGGCCTAAAGTAGATAGGTCTTTCAGTGAGCTTGTACCACAAACCAGTGAAACAAAAACTAGTGGGACAACAAGCATTTTTAAGCTGGCAACGAAAATCTGGCCACCAACTTCAAACAGTCCATTGACGATGTATGTGTCGACAAATCCGTTGTCGGCAAAAAGGCTGCGAATCGCAAAACCTGTCAAGATACCCGCAACCATGCCCAGAATTACTCGGCTGGTTAGCGACATTGGTTTCTTGGTATTCATAGTGAACACTCCTTATAGTTATGCACCTTGAGTTCACTTCAAGGCGTGCAGGAGGTTATCAGTCGAACCGGAAAATACGAAAGTAAAATGCATTATCAGATTTATAGATGTGATCTTTATCACTGGAGATTATTGGGTTTTAACTCTGTGATAACAATGTTAGTTAAATGTTTTATCTAAGTATTTTCAAATTTCACATCTTGTTTGGGAGGTGTTAAAAAACAAGTCATTCTCATTACCTGTGGGATTAGGTGCATATGGAGGTCGGATGACTTGATGCTTGCATAGATAATCAATAGTTATGCACTTTTTAGTGTGCCTGATAGGGAGATGTTAAGCCCTTTTCATCGAAATGACGCACGGTTTTCCTTTGCCATCACTTGTTTCTCGTGCGTTGGGCGTGGATAACAACAGTTATCGTGTTAATTATTCCTTTGTAAATGCTAGTCACTTCATATTCAACGGGTTTCTCACTGCTTTAACCGTGAATTTAGCCAATAACACCAATTTACCTAGGGATGTTCCCCTTAGCATAGAAGCTCGACGTCAGAGACTACATTAAAATAAAGGAATAATTACAATGTCAGAGCTAAGCTACGCCAATACAGGAGCGGCCGGAAATGGCCTTCCTATGGTACTTAATAATTACAATTCGTTCCCACATAACCCTGTCAATAGAAGTGGAGCAGAGTACCCTCTGCTAGGCTTATCCCCTTCAATACAGAGAATCCAAAGTCAGATTGAATTTGCTGCCAGAACCAACTATCCGGTATTTATCAGCGGAGAGACAGGGACGGAAAAACGCTCCATAGCCTCTCTTATTCATCTCAACAGACTGGAAGGTAAAGGCCGTTTTATTCTTATCCCGCCAACCATCCATAATCAGTCACAATTTAAAGCGTATCTAGAGAGTAGCCTCAATCGAGCGAAGCAAGGCACTTTGTATCTATCTGAAGTCGATGTGTTGCCACAGGAAAAGAAGGACTATCTGACCACCTTATTCAGTCAGGAGGAGTTTCAAAGTTGCTTGACTGAAAAAAAGGTCCAGCTGATCGTCTCCTGTACCGAGTCAATCAACAGTGCGGAAGGAAATCGGCAATTTTTGGCTAAGTTACTGGGGACAGAGGTTCCGCACCTAGAGCTTCATATCCCGCCAGTCAGGGAGCGTAAACAAGACCTCTCCAACCACATCGACCATATACTCAATAAACTCCAGTCCTTTACCACTACACGATTTACCCCCGAAGCGATTCAGCTTCTTCATAAATACCACTGGCCGGGTAATGTTGAGCAGTTGCAGCGCGTCATTGTGACTCTAGCGTCCTGTTGCAATAACAACATTGATGTTGAAGACATTCAGAATCTCGATCTTTTCCCCGAAAGTGAAACCTTCGACATTGTTGAAGCTGTATTAAGTCAAGAGTTCAGTGGATTCCGTCATCTTCACCCAGGATTGCTAAAAGCGCTCAACTATATGAGCGAGAACTTCACCGAAGAACTGACGCTAGCCGATCTCTCTAACGCGGCGTTTACTAGCCAGTCCCACCTCTCTTATCTATTCCGCCAGCACATTGGCTACTCATTTAAGTCACTACTGGTACAGGTGCGTATCTGTTATGCCAAGCAGCTGATTGATGAATCACCGATGATGAAAGTGACGGAAGTATGCCTGCAATCCGGGTTCGGTGACCTGAGTCATTTCGAAAAAATGTTCAAGAGAAATGTCGGCTGCACACCACGTCAGTACCGACAGAAAGAACGAGAAAAAGCGCGTCTCTTTGCGACGAATTAAGTTGGTGAAAAGGCCGCAATTCTTGATGGATTCGACCAAGTTATCAAGCGGGCTTCTTCTTAATATGGAAAGCATAGAGACGAACATCAAGAGCCTCTGAAATGGAAATCAACATCGAGAAAATGCTGAGTCAATTTACCCCGACAACATCGCGCAATATGTACCTCAACATGGTGGCCGATTCGTTAGGGAAAGCATCACAAAATGCGACTCATGCTCAGCAGCAGATTCAGACCATAGTGGTCACCAATACGGCGTTAGGTTCCGGGTTGATTTATTCCATTGCAGCAAAAGGGTCTTAGTCAGTTTTGAGGTGCAATGCGGCACTTCTTAACCAGCAAAGGAGCATTTGATATGCCAGTAAATGATGCGGTCACCGATTCTGTGACGCAAGTAAACACCGAGGTTGTGGGTGATACCCCCGCTGTTGCGAGTGGAAACCTGTTGCTTTCCACCAGTCAGGCAATGGGCATCTCCGCACTCAACAGTACAGGGGCGAACCAACAAGCGACTTTGGTCCATCAGTCTTCGACAGTGCAGGGAGTGAACTCTTTGCTCGCTACAGGTACCGCGGTTATAGGCCGTAGTGTCGAACTCATCCTAGAACCTAGCGCAAGCTAATTAACTGAAATTAGGAGCAAATTATGCCAGTTAATGAACAAGTAACAGACTCAGTAACACAGGTGAACACGAAAGTTGTTGGTGAAACTCCAGCAATGGCAATGGGTAACTTGCTAATGTCTACCAGCCACGCTTTGAGTAATGCTGCTCACAACGCGACGGCTGCACAGCAGCAAGCACAAATCACTATGCAGGCTGCAACAGTACAGGGTGTGAACTCTTTGATGGCAATCGGTTCTTCGGTCATTGGCCGTGGTGCTGAAGGCATCATCGAAAAAGGCTAATTATAGCCAGGTTGGAAAAAACTAATTGTTAACAACAAATAAGGAACGAAACAATGCCAGTTAATGAACAAGTAACAGACTCAGTAACACAGGTGAACACAAAAGTGGTTGGTGAAACTCCGGCAATGGCAATGGGTAACTTGCTAATGTCTACCAGCCAAGCGTTAGGCACTGCAGCTCACAACGCGACAAGCGGCCAGCAGCAAGCACAAATTACTATGCAGGCAGCAACGGTCCAAGGCGTTAACTCGCTTATGTCTATCGGTTCTTCGGTTGTTGGCCGAAGCGCAGAAGGCATCATCGAAAAAGACTCGTAATGCCATACGCACCTTTGTCAGTCTGATGGCTGGCAAAGGTGTATTTGAAGGAGATGTGAATGAAAACGGTAAACACACCCCCTGATCAGGCAGAGTCAGCATTCCACGCGGCGAATCAATCTGTGGCTCAGTCCACCGCCATGGCACTTGCGGATGCAACAGACAATCTGCGCAACCTGAACACATTGAGTACCACTGCGATTGGCACAGCGTTAAGCCAACTTCTGGAAACGGGTGATCCAAAGTACATGGACATTATCGACCAGGCGCAAAAAGTGGTGACGAACGGCGCCGAAAACTTCGGTGTGGTCGGCGATAAAGTAGCGACAGTGCTACACGATCGCTCTCAGTAACTATTGCTGTTCTTCTCATTTCCATTTCAGGTTTGTGAGTTCAGCATTCGTTTCAGCGCCTGTTGAAGGCATCGCAAGGAGTGAACATGAAAGAGCAGGATACAAGATTCGAAAACGAGTTCGAACAGGAACTCTCGCAAAACGCTATCGACCAGTTTAATACGTTGCAGGCGTTCTCGTCGCAACCAACCAGCTTGCTGGAAACCACATTGGCTGACACGTTAGGTTTGTCCATGCATAACGCGGTCAGCACTCAGCAACAGTCTCAAATGACCACCGCGGCTTCGGTGACGAACGCCTGCGCCCGACTACTTCAGACTCAAACTCGACCGACGGTTGAGGCGAAAGTTGAGCCTAAAACTGAGCCCGCCATTTTTGTCGATGCCAGTCATCGGTTAGGAAGAGAAGACGGTGGCAGTGAAGACATTCAGGAAGAGGCTGAAGAGAAAAAACGCTCATTCAGCTTGTTACGTTTTCTGAAGAGAAACAAAGGGGCGAACGATGACCAGCAATGACACGATGAAGTTTGATGTCAATGAACAGCTCAAGCAGATTGAGTCGTTCACCGAGCGGCAACAACAGGATGTGCAAAAGTTGATTGCAGAGTCACAGAAGCGTTTTGGTTCAGGCCAGGTGACTGAGTCCATTGATGAAGTGGAAAGCGCGGTCACGGGTATGTTGGATAACATCGAAGGCCAGCTTGAGCAGGAAATCAGCAAAATCAATCAGCAGCTGCAGGAGCTGCTGCCAAATGAAATTCAATAAGTGAGGTTATCATGCCGAAAAAAGTCAACGAGCAGATCACGGACTCTGTAACTCAAACCAATACTCAAGTGCTGGCGGGATCACCAGCTAATGCGATGGGTAACCTGTTTACCTCTATGGGCTTGGCGATGTCGAACCTGAACAATAACGCGACTTCAGCGCAGCAACAGGCAAACATTGGTATGCAGGCGGCGACGGTTCAAGGTGTCAACGCACTAACGGCTATTGGTACTGCAGTTTTGGGTCGAGCAACAGAAGCGATCGTCGAAAAAGACGAAGAATAAACGTCAGCACACTTTGATTTTCTTGCCAAAAGTACCATTTGACCCAACGGCCAATTCAGTTAATGACATTGGCCTTTTGTTTTAGGAGTGAACCATGAGTGATAAAAAAAGTGCGGAAGACCTCAAACAAGTGTCAGAGATGATCGATCAGCTGACAGAGTCAGCCATGTCAGACACCATGGGTCTGCACATGCAAAACGCCGTGACCATACAGCAAGGTATGCAGGCAATTAGCAATGCTTCAACCTCGACAGCTTGCGCCTTGATCCTCAAAAAAGGCGGCTAACGGGTAGCCGCTCATGTCGAATGAGAGCACGACTGACAAGGCCAAACAATCGGTCGCTCAATCTACTGCCATCGCAGTGCAAGACGCTGCCGACAACTTGCGCAATCTCAATACCATCAGTACCACCGCTATCGGTGTTGCTCTGTCTGAACTTCTGGCTACAGGTGACCCAAAATACGTTCAGGTTATCGAGCAAGCTCAGAAAATCATGGAAAAAGGCACCGCCAACTTTGCCGAATTGGGTGAAAAAGCGGCTGATGTGGCAAAGAAATTTGGATAGTCAGGTGCTCAAGAATTTGTTTAAAAACACAACTTCTTGTTCAAATTAGCAAAATGTTGTGTAACCAAGAAAAGAAACATTTTAATTGTTTGAATTATTTAACTTTTTATTAGGTACGCTATTTGCTTAATCCAGATAGTTTTTGTCCGTCTGGTGTAACTATGAGCAACCACAACCCCCTTCCTCCTAAGAAATCCATGTTTTGGAACGATCAGAGCTTCAGCCATGATGATGCGGTCACAGCGTATGAGCAAGATGGCACTCTTACATCCTTTAATCAGATGTCTGACTTGGAATCTGATGATCTTGCAGGATCGCCACCTGAACACAGCATGTTTTGGGAAGGGGGGACGGAAAAAATTGAGCCGCCAGAACAAGGCGTACCCGAAGAAAAACTCAACTTAAAGAAAAAAGAGGTAGAAGGGGAAACAATCAATATTGTTCCTGTGCGTTACGCGATAGATGAAATCGAAGACCCGGAAGCTGAGCCTGCTACAAAGCCATTTGGATTGCCTGAAGATTGGAAGGGGAAAGGCTCAACAAAATACAGTGCAGATTCAGGCTTAAGTTATACGCTAAGACAACTGCGTGATGGTTGGCTATACGTTTATGACCACATGACAAAAGAGCTCGATGAATACGAAGTAAAGGGCGTGAACTTCACTCAGTATCTGATGGGCGAAAGTGAAGATCCTGAACTAGGTAAAGACAGCCGCGGTCAGGCACAAGAAGCAAAGCCTTATATCACTTATTCTACAAAAACCGCCATTTCATGTGTGTTCTCAAAACATCGTTGGAGCTGGGAAAGCTACGAAAGAGTCCGTGCTGGCGAAGCGAAGAACGGCCAGTTTATGTCTACTCGGGCATTAAAGCTGCCAGATGCTTCTGATGTCGGCGATATTGAGCTGTTATCACAAGTGGCGGATATAGAGGAGAGTGCGGTTGAGGACCAGCGTTTTGCTAACAGCAGTGTTCTAACCTCGGTGGATAGTGAGTACCCAGATCTAGAAGTGAAACCTGTGGCATCCGCAGCCGAGATTAAAAGTGCTTTACCCCCTGAAGAAGCTGCTTGCATCATGGCAATTGATGATTACTTGGCAGAAGGGCGGGATGTCTCTGCGTATTTTGTAGGTGTTGCATCTCCTTATCGGTTATTCGAAGAACAATACACCAACCAATGGGCTCTGATGCAAACCGCCATGCAGCTTTGCATGTTTGGCTCAAAAGATGATCTCAAGATGCCATCTATCGTCAAGCGAAGAGGCCAAGAGCTTGAGTTCTATAAAGACCTTTCTAGCTATTATTCGAGCCGAAATATTATTGATATTGCGAAGAAAAATGAGGCATACCCAGGGCAGTTCAATGAAATAAACAGTGAACTTAATAAACTCTATGGCTCGAATATGTCTTCGGCTATGGAGTCAAAAGAGGCGTATTTTGAAGAGAAATACAATGTCTCGCCTGCCAAACTAAAAAGCTACGATACATGGGCAGCAACAGATAAATGGAGAAAAATGCTGGACTGGCAGCGAATGTTCTCTGAAATGGAGGAGCTGACCAAGAAGCGCGAGGAACTCTTCGAACCGGTGGCAAAGGTGAGAGAAGATTTCCACAAGAACTTAGAGAAACTTTCCCCGCACCGTATTGAGTGGCTGATGGACTTATGGGATAGGGAAACTCAGGATGAGTTACTCCACTATCACATGCAAATAGTCGAGGCAGTCACTTTTATCCAAAGTGAACAAGATCAAGAGTTTGTTGCCGCACAATTTGACAACCCGACGACGATTATCCCACTAAACACCAGTGGTTTTAGCCGTGAGCTATTCAGTATTCTGGGTTCCGCTATTCCATTAAGTATCGATGATGCATCAGCGATTTCGGCGGATCAGCAAACAGAGTCTTCAATGCAGGACAAGTTTGCTTCGGCAGCTTCAAATTGGGGAAGCGCTACAGGTATTTACAGCAAGCTGGTGGATTTTCTAACCAACGAAGATGTTTATGGCAGCGAACTGCTTAAACCTCTGAGTGACGGAGCAAAGAATATTCACTTGCTTATCCACGAATTTGTTGAAGCGCTGTCACTTGCCGCGCCAAAAACGAGTGCTAGCTTCATCGCTCAGTCATCCGTACTGGTTCTATCTGCAGTTGCCCCGACTGCCACAGCGAATACAACGTACATGCGAATGGCTATGGCTGAACGCCTTGCTCTCAAGATGGGGCTGGAAGTGCCAGATGACTATTCAACGAAATTTGTCGAGTGGCGAGATAAGATCAAACGTAATGAGGCGACCTTAAAAGAATCCAAAGCGATGGTGGATGCGTTTAATCGTAATGATAAATCAGTATCCAAGAGTGCTTTCAAGGCAGCTCGGGAAAAATACACCAACGCTAAAAAAGTACTCAGAGCCAGCATGTTGGAGTACCCACAAAAGATTGTCTTACCGAGAGATTTCGCATCTGCGATGGCCAACGCACATATGGACATCCTTAAGGGTAAAATTGACAGGCTCGGAGATTACTATAAATCGGTAGGCGGGCTCGGCTTCATCGGTTTGTTATTCAACCTGATTTCATTTCATGACGCCTTGGAAGACGCATTTGAGGATGACTTTATTCAGACAGATGAGTATCTGGCAATTATTCAAACAGGGATGTACTCGCTTTCTGCAGTTGTCGGTATTCGTGCTGGGAAAGCTTGGTCTGAAGCGTTGACTGGTAAGGTGCATTTACGAAGAGCTTCGCTTAGAGCTTTGATTATCAAACGTAATGAACTCGGTGTTAAATCTGGAGAGCTAAGAAAATTAATGAGGTTTAACAAATGGTTAGCAGTTGGAGCTGTAATTGGGCTATTTGCTACTGCAATTGAAGGATATCGAGTGTATCAAAAGTATAAAGTTAGCTCAGGCATCGAAAGGCACCTATTGTTTGCTCAAGGCTTTTCGCTGGTAGCATCAGCAGGTGTATTGACAATTCAGACGGTAGGATACACGGGCTTTTTGTCTTTGTCTGTAACCGTAGGCGCTTTCGCTACAGGTGTTCTTGCAGTGGCCGTAATGATATATGTGGCAACAAACTTTTTACTTGAAGCTACAAAAAAAGACGACTATCAAAAGTGGCTTTCTGAGCTTCCTTGGGGACGTGATGCTAGTCGAAAACAGTGGAGCACAAGTCAAGATTTTGAGCTGCAAGTATCTGAAAATTCGGTGATAGTAGAAAAGGCGTTAAAAAAACTTCAAGATATTGTTCATCAGCCTGTTGTAAAGCAAACTCCTATAAATGCTATCGAACCTAATTATCATGGTCCTGCCGCTGTGAGAGTTACTCAGACAGCAATTAAAGTGGATGTTTTAATTCCCAATGGCGCGCGTATAGATGCTTTTCGGATTCACAGCAATTTTGATTTATCCACAGCTGAAAACATAAATTGGTTGTTAAATAAGCAAGACAACCAGCCTAGTAAATATACATTCACTCTACCAATTAGACAGAATGAAGAATATTTTACGATGAAGGTGGAGTACGTCGTTTTTGATAATGAGCCAAATAGTGAATCGGTAAGAAGTGCATATTTCTATCAAAATGCTGTAAAAAATGAAGTAGCATACACATCGAATTCTGATGAAAAGAAAGTTGCACGTTATTCATCGAATCTAACAGCTAATAGTATGACAGTTTTTTATTGAGGTGCGCTGGTGGCATATTTACCTTTTTATATCACTCCAGAAGAATTTACAGAGTTAGAAGATAAAAAAGAAAGAGAGTTTAGAGAAGCGAAAGACTCTCTTTCTTGGACCAGCTATAACCTCGATGAAAAAGATAGATGGATTCGAAAGAAGCTGTGGTTCTTTATCACGGCTTCCGTTTCTGTGTTGCTAATTGGGGTCGGGATGCTAGCAGACTTTGAAATGTGGATGCGTATGGAAGGGCTCGCTCTTGCTACAATGCTTGCATTGATTGTGGTGTGGTTTTCTACATACGTTAGCTATGCCTGCGATGATCGGTTTGACTATGTTTTCTCTAAAAGAGGAACCGCCGTCTTTCAACGCTTTGGAGAGCCTGATTGGGTACCTGCTGCCGTGAAAGGTATGGGAATTATTGGTAGTGTCGGGTGTATTATTTTAGTGGCTGTTGTTGGGCCTGTTGCTTTAGTGGGGCTTGGAGGTTTTATGCTAGTGTCGTTTGCTCTAGTGTCTAGAAAGCCTCATGAGCCGACTAGAATGGTTGTACCTACAGAGCAATACCTGATGGTTAAATATAACCGGAAGCGTAATGTGGTATGTATTTATTCTAAGATAGACGTATGTATGCCTTCTCCACATGAAGAAGACTCTGTGTTTCGTGCTCAGTCAAAGGGAGAATTATACCTTTTCCCTGAAAATTCAGCTCAATTCGACAAAATATTGAAAACGTTGAATGATAGTTCATCTATTAGTGTGGAAGAGGAGGACGATTATGAGGCGCTTTTTGACACGAAGAAACGGCCTCAGATAGTCAAAGCTGTTCGTCGAGCTAAAGCTACTTACTCGATGGAAGATGCGGTTAACAAACGTCACCTACCGACGCCACCCCCAAAAAAGCCTAGATAAATGCTTTAGCAAGATTTGAGTATTGGTTAATGTCGCATTTACCTTTTTATATAACGTTAGAAGAATTCTCAGAGTTACAAAAAAAACAGATAGAAGATATAGAGAATAGTACTCAGGTTTTTTCTTGGACCAGTTTTAACTTAGATGAAAAAGATAGATGGCTTAGAAAAAAGTGGTGGTTTTTTCCTATTCTATTAATTTCTGCACTTCTGATCGGTATTGGTTTAGTTGCAGATATAGAAATGTGGAAGAACATGGAAGGGCTTGCTATTTCTACTTTAGTCGGACTCTCTATAGGCTGGTTTGCAACATATATAAGCTTTGCATCGGATGATCGGTTTGATTACATTTTATCCAAAAAAGGTATTGTTGTGCACCAGAGCTTAGGTGAGCCACTTTGGGTTCCTAACGTAGTTAAAATTATTGGGACTTTGGGAAGCGCAGTTTGTTTAATCCTTGTTGCTTTTGTTGGCCTTGCAGTGTTAGTGGGTGCCGGAAGCTTTATGCTGGTATCGTTTTTTTTGATAAATAGAAAGCAAGATGAAGCTTATCGTCGAGTAGTTCCATATGACCAATTCATGGCTATAAGAGCTAATAGAGAAAGAAATATTATATGTATATTTACAAGTATTGATTCATGCATTCCATCAATGAAGAATGAAGGGTATATATATCGAGCCTTAGCGAAAGCATGTATACCTATTTTCCCTGAAAACGAAGCGCAATATTCAAACATTGTTTCACTGTTAGAAAATGATATTGGGCTAGTTGTTGAAAATGTTGAAGATCTCGACTTGATTTATGACTGTGAACAAGGTCCAGAATCATTCAAAACCTTCCATCAAAAAGGCGAGCATTATTCTATGGAAGATGCTGTGACAAAAAGAGATCATCCAGCTCCACCACCCAAAAAAGCAAGATAAAGCATGACTTAATGCCTAAGCCAACAAGATGCCTCGGTTAAACTGAGAATGACTTGTGAATACCTTGTAGAGTTTGGATTGAAACTCGAAAGGTAGGAAAGTGAATGCGGATTTTAGACTTAGTTTTCATTGTTTGGTTGAGCTTTTTAACGCTTTATCAGTTCAATACATTATTCCAGCTGCTTGTTGATGGTTGGTTATAGAGAAAGCCCATAGAGATCAGTCCCTATGGGCTTTTACTTTATAAGTGGCTTATCAAGTCTTCTACAACACTCTCAAACATTGCTCTGGCGGAAGACTGAGCAGCGTATTCGCAAAGTGAATCTTTTCATTGCGCCACTGCAGCCCAGCTTCTGGGCTTTCCTTAGACCTTCTGTCTGCCTCAAAATAGCTGTGCCTCGGTAAGCCGTCTGCAGGCGTCATGACCATGGACTGCTCATTGACTCGCATTGTAAACAAGAATTGGCCTCGTTGACCCGATTGAGCGCCTGGATGATGCAAGGTGGTGTCGCAGCAATAGCGTTTATCGCGCAGTGCTCGGCAAGTGTATTCAAAAGCATCCTGTGTGCCGCGACCGGGGAAGGCAGTGTAGATACTGATACCATCTCGCTGTAATACTTCACTCCCTGCGCCGAGCTTAACCGCGTATTGAACCAGCCTGAAACCTAATACCAATCCACCGATACTGTTGATACCGCTGTATTGAATGGCCCCCGCTAAATCTAGGCATAGACGGTCATCGTTTTCATAAAGGTAAAGTTCCGGTGAAGCCCACTCGCTTTGAGGAATTAGCAGTTCAGTGATGTCTGGTTGATTCATGTTGGCCTCCGCCGTTAGCTTGATATCATCAGGGTGATAATTTATACGAATGAAAATCATTATCAATAAATGATGACAAAAAGTTTGGCTTTGATTGAATGTAAATTCAACTCGGAAAGGTAAGAGAAGTCGTCTTGTAGGAAGAAGGAAAGCCCATAATGGTTTATGGGCTTGGAGCGAACCATAAAGAAAGAACTAAACTCTCAGTTTACCTGCGAGAGTACTGATAGCAGCGTCTTTTCTACACGTCATGATTTCGACAAACTTGTGCGGTTTTTGCTCCACCAAGTGGAAGATGGTAATCAGTGCTAGGCGCACTTGAGCATCATTGTGGTGATCTTTATTGTGAATCAAATCGGCTACTTCTAATAGTTTCTGTGCCTGAGATTTGTCACCATCGCTCACACCTGTTTTTCTCGCTACCCATTTAAATCCACTGTAAGCAGAAATAAGCAGACCGAATGGCGTGACTTTGAATGAGTAGCGCACGGCCGCCCAATCAATATTGTCGATTGCCAAGATGATGGATGCCATAACAGGATCGTCGTCTTTGAGCTTGAGCGTCTCTTTGCCATGTTGCTTGAGATCGTATAGAAGCAGCTGTTTGGCCATGTACACATTGAAATCGACCGTTGCGGTTAACGGAGTCAGCAAGTTTCCGCCGAAATGGAGGCCCAACGCCGTTCCGCCTTTACTGGCAATCTGGCCCAGTGCAAACCACAAAATACTGCGGGCATTATCTTTTAGTGTTGATGGAATGCTGGTGATTTTATTAGTGAACCATTCCAGCCAGGTTTCTTCGCTGGTTTGACGTTGAGTTGCCTTAATTAAATCAAGCATTGGGTTTACTTGAGTAATGAGTGTATCTATCGAATGGAAGCCTGCGAGTGGCATTTTCTCAAATGGAATTGAGACGAAATGGATTGATTCAGGTGCCTTGATTTCAGGTGTCGGAAAATCAAGCTTTTTCGTGATGATTTCCAGTTGTTTCTCAAAGAATTTGACGAAATCATCCTTGCTCGCGGGGGTGTCGCTACCAAATAATCCGCTACATACAACATAAGGTGCTTCCGCAGTGCTGGTGACATCATGTGTGTCATATTTGATTTTCTGCCACAAAAAGTTCATCGCTGTGATGGTTTGCGGAGAGTATTCGTTGCAGAACAGGTTAAAGGAATCTGAGCTGATTAGCTGCATTAACCAATCGGCATAGTTTGTGGAAGCAGGGTTAGTATCAAGGATATCTTTCGGGAGCTTTTTAGGATATTCCGATATCTCGGTTTTAATGCCATTGAAGCTGGTCTTGAGATCGGCATACAAAGCTTGAGCCATCGCGGTAGCATTGGATTTCTCTAAAACAAGAGGGGAAACAAGGCTGGGGCATAGTTTACTTGCTTTGGCTAGGTGGACTTGAGCGCCACTCAAGCTCTTAACGGATTCTTTCGAGCTTGAGTTGATAAGCGAATCCAAGAAGGAGGAGTGTGTACTCACATTTTTGTCGGCGAGTAAATCTGACAGCACAGTCTGCATATGAGCTAAAACAGTCGGAAAATCCTGATATAGGAAGTACACGAAGTCGCCGCTATTGAGCAGTGAATGTGTCCAATCTCGGTACTGAACTTTCTCAGGTATCGTGTCTACGTCCATTTTTCTCATTCCATTCTCCCAATCCCCTCGGCTTTTGAGGATTGAAGCCAAATGCTTACATGCTCTATTTCTAATGGTCATCACGGGCTCCTTACTGTTCTTCAGAGTTAATGTTTTCTAACTCTGTGAGTTGCTGCCACAGATACTCATCCATAGCTTGTTGTTGGCTGGTTGTGAGAGGGGCACTCTCGTTTTCAGTTGAGCTGCCTGAAGCCCCCTGTCTTAACGGGTTAGTGTTGGTTGGCATTGTTGTCACTCCAATTAGGTTGAATGGCTGGACGAAGCGTCCAAGGCGTGGAATTTCAAAAAACGTCAGACGTTGTGCCGACGAATCACACATGAAGTGGTTCAACTATATGAATCTACCGGTGGATTCACTCAGGCTTAGCTGTGATCTTCTCGGGGGATGGAAGGAATCTTGTTTTTTACTGGTGCCCTAGCACAGAGGATTTAGCACGAAAGTTGGATAAATTAGAGGAAGCTAGCCCATCAAGATCTAGTCTTAGTGGGCTAGAGATAGAAATAGATTGTTATCAGCTAATCTCTACAGAGCTGTATATATGTACTGAGCCACCTATAGGCCCATCAAAACTTACAGAAGTTGCGACGCCAGGCCTTACTGCCGGCATTTTAAAAGCATTATATAAAGTATTACTACCTGAGGTATATAATGCGTTGACCTTTATCCGAGAGTTCATTGGGTTTCCATTGGCGACTTCAGACACACCCAAGTTGATATTTTTTACGGTAACTCCTTTGGTATTGTATGCCGTGAGTGTGCTACTTTCTGTTGGATCTAGCTTGGCAGTGTCGACATACATTAAGCCTGTGTGAGAGTTTCCTACGGATTTATCCGTGTTTTTAGCTGACGTTTGATAGCCTAATAGCTCCTTCAACGCTCCAGAGGGTTCATAGTCTACAAACACAGCACTGTTGGCTTCACCAACAAAGGGCTGATATAAATATCTTTTGGACTGAAGCCCGTCGCAGTTGAAAACCCAGCCTCCCGTTTTTGCAACTATGGAGTTTGACTTAATATCCATTCCACATGATGGGACAATTTGAATGTCTACCCCTTTGCCTTTAATTTCTTTTAATAAACTTTCACTATTACTAGGCACTATTTTTGATAGTACTGGCTGAACATTATTATCGGTGAGTGCGTGAAGCGTTTTTTTGCTTATCTTCGATAAATGATCTAAGCATACATCTACAGCTATATTTAAGTTGTTAACTTTGATAAAGCCTAGTGGGTCATCATTTTCTGGCTTCGCAGTAAACCAATAAAAGTCCTTGTCAGAGACAGGTACCGCGTAGTCCTTTTCTTTCTTCAACTTTTCAATGGTTGTTGAGTCTATTTTTCCATTCGCCTCTATTAGTTTCCATGTTTTGGCATGTATAACTCTCGGGTCGTTGTCCCCGCCTTGCACATCTACTAGCAAATCATCATTCAGATCTACAAGGAGGGAGCCTCTGCCGTATAAGTTGTACTCATCGCTATCGACCTTGTTTAGCTTTACAAAGTCGATTGATGATTTTTGTCTTTTCATCGTCATATAAGTGTTATCTGCAGCTTTTGCAGTACCGAAACCACCAACGATTATTGGACAAAGGTTATATGCTTCTTTCACTTTTGACTGGTCTGTTGCGGCAGACCAAGAAAAGTTAACCAGCTCTTTTAGCTCTATGCATTTGGCATCATTAGTGACACTAGCGAAGCGGTCGTTTTTCAGTTTGTTTCCAGAGGCGTTAATGATTGAATTAACGGCGACATCTGAAATCGGTGTTTTATCAACGATGTCTTTTGCGTATTTTAGAGCAAGGTTATCTCTATCTGGATTAGTATTGAATCGATTATCGCTATTAAAAGCCTGCTTAAATTCATATTCAAATACAGATATGCGAAGTGCTTCTTCCACCGTGTACCCGCTTTTGTCTACGGGTTTATTTACAGTGTCGTTTCCATTTTTACCTTTGGGCTTAAACGTTGGAATTACAATATCTGAAACTAAAACGGACTTTTCTTTCGCAGTTGCAGACCAGCCAATTATTGATCCAATTACAAACAACCAGTTACGCCATTTCTTATCTTTTACAAGGTTTTGTAACGCGGATATCAAGCCCGTATCGCCACCTGGTACTCCCATAATCGTAGCCAGGTCATAGGCTCCTAGGTGCCCGCGAAAATAAAACTCTGGGACTGTAAAAATTTTGACTGCTTGTTTATCAATACTGTTATCAGATGCTGCTTTTTCAATTGCTTGCTTAAGTAACTCAACGCGAGCTTTATAGTCTGCTATCGGATCATCTAAGCCAAGGTAAATGGCTTTGTTGTTCTGAAGAGTGTGTGGTCCTGTATTGATTGAATAGCCTATAAATTGAACCTTTTTTGTCATAGTAATAGCGCCTTAAGTGATAAGTGTGCTTAAAACTTTATAAGAACAAACCACAGCTTACTCGGCAGGATTGACAGTGTTTGCGGGGCAAATAACCGCACTGCGATTGAGCAAGAAATATCAAAAATGACTTAATCTGAGTTGATAAAGTTTCACCATCAAGACGGCGCAATAGCCGCAACAATAGTCGAAATTTAGAGGTGAAACATGGTGAAGAGTGTATTGATTACTGGTGCGAATGCTGGCTTAGGTAAGGAAACAGCGAGACAGCTAGCGGCCAATCAAAACATCGAGAAGATCTATCTAGGATGCCGCAATTACACTAAAGCTCTGGTTGCCAAGCGAGAGCTGGAGGAACAAACCGGAAGAGCGATATTTGATATTTTGGATATCGACGTTTCTGACCTTGCATCGGTTAATGCCGCGGTTGAAGCCCTACCTGAAGCGGTAGATGCACTGGTGATGAATGCAGGTGGCACAGGTGGCGCACGTTTCTATGAGCGAAACAGCGCTGGCGTAACCCAAATCGTTGCGGTGAATTTACTTGGGCATGTGGCGCTGACGAACGGTCTGCTAAAAGCCAATAAACTCAACAAGGTCGCATTGTATGCCGGTTCTGAAGCGGCGCGTGGTGTGAAGTCGATGGGAATGAAGCGCCCTGAGCTGAAAAACTCATCAGTTCAGGAATTCGCGGACATTTGTGAAGGGCGATTATACAACCATCAAAAAGACGCGACGGTCCCTTACGGGCCTGTGAAGTACATGGCAGCGCTTTGGATGTCGTCCATCGCTCGTGAGTATCCTCAAGTCCGCTTTGTGACCATGAGCCCCGGTGCGACAACAGGTACGGAAGGCTTTGATACCCTTAGCCCAATGCGTCAGTACATGATGAAGGGAATGATGCAGGTTATGTTGATGCTAGGTAAAGTGCATAAACTGGAAGTGGGTGCACAGCGCTTTGTGGATGGGCTGCTGGATGACAAATTCAAGAGTGGCGCTTTCTATGCCAGTGAGTCTGGGTTAACGGGTCCACTGGGCGAGCAGAGTAAGTTGTTCAAGGATCTTGCAAACGTTCATATTCAAAATAATGCGCGTGCCGCGATTGAAAGCTACATAGCGTGATAACCATGATGTTGGGAGCGGGACTAATGTCCCGCCTCAAAATGCAGCCAGCAGAAAACGTGGCTCCCCTTCTTTTTTCATATGACTGAGCCGCGCAATCTGAGTGCTGCCCGTTAAGCTGGTATCAAGCACATACGCACATTGAGTGTTGTTGTCTAGTGGCTCGAAATGCTTGATGTCTTCGCCACTGAAGCTTCCCCATAATCCGACCAGCAGCATCACTTCATCTTCAGGTAGTGACTTACGCAAGGTAGCCACTCGTTTGGTGTCATCATAGAGTTTGTTGCGATCTTTCTTTGACGCTAGTTCGTCCTGGTGAAGAACGTGAAATTCAAACCAAAGGTTTTTCCCCGGCGTTGAAATACGCAGATCCGCTTTTGATGCGTAGCGTTTGTCGCAAGGTTCGACGGAAGCCGATTTGCTAACAAATTTGAGGTACTCGTCATTATGTCTGTAGGGAGAGGCGAAATGGATATCCTCGATATCTGAAGATTGAGCCAGTGACAGGCTGAGATCGAGCGTGAGCCAGGAATGTACAAAGGGCTTTGCCTGAGGCATGGCGATGACCTGATTCGCTTTGCTGAAATCGTGCTGACCGGCGAGATGGCTGAGTAGTGATTGCTGAATCATAAGGTTTCTCCGAAAGAGCGATGCGTTCAGAGTATCAATCGAAGTGGGCAGAAACTCGGGATAAGCCAGCATAGAATAGGGGATGCTGGCGTTAGGTTAGGGTTATGCGTTCTCTAGCCATAGCTGTGCATCATCCAGTTCATGTAGATACACTCTGCTCTGGCTGGCATGGTTAGCAAGGTTGTAATCGTTCAATAGCTCTGGACGAAAGGCTATGCCCAAAGATAGGCATTGAACTTGCTGAGTGGGAGAAAAATAACTGAGCTGCTCAGACAAAATATCGGAAAGCTCAGGCTCTTCAATTCCCCCTTCAAAGCATGACCACAATGCTTTGATCACCGGATACATAGGTTTGCTTTGTTGCCTTGAATCAGTACTTTTGGCATAACCCGATTGCCATTGAAAAGTCGTACCAAACAAAAAGCAGCGGATGGTGTGCATGAGCAGCCAGTAATCGTGCTGAACATCCGATCCATCCGGTTTGGTGGCTCTCATGTACTGGTACAGTGCAGCAACAAACTTGCTGGTGGCGAGGCTATCTGCATTGGTCATTGCCAATAAGATGGCACGATTGATCTTGCCAGCGTATTTCTCCTCAGGTGTGGGCTGCTTGGGTGGTCGATTGACCTCTCTTGGTTCATGAGAGTAATGGAAGTGACCGGAAATACCGTGTTGTCCGAGCCTAGAACCTCGTTCATTCAGTGCACCACCATTGAGCCAGTCTACATGACTGAGAGGGTTAATCGGGCGTATCGACATAGGTTTACCAGCTTGTGAGTGTTGTGACCATTCAGGTAAATCTGATGAGCTTTCACAAGCGGGCGGTTCCTCTTGCACTGGGGAGGAAAGAGCCAGATAAGCCAGTTGGTACGCCAGCCGTTGGGCGAGGCCGGGTTCTGCTCCGGCCATTAATGCGGCGCTGAAGGCCGCATAATACATTTGGTCTGATCGCATTAAGAGTCCTCCCGGTCGGGATTATTCAGTGGGCGCGCTAAGGGCTTTCACGTTGCTGTTAAACTGCGGCAGCGTTTCGACAAAGCGGTTGATGACCTGTTCTGCGACGGACTCTTTGACGGAAGGTTCACTGATGTAGGTATCCACTTCTGAGCGAATATGCCCACCGTTTAACGCATCACGATCTCTTTGGTTGACGATGGCATTCACGGCCTGAGCAAAAGCGAACCCATCCGTTTTACTATAAATACGATGCTGGCTGCCTGTGTTGCCCGACTCTGGGTAGCGAGGGGCTGCATAAGACACCATGTAAGGCTGGGTGTTCGGATCGTTACCGATCAGCTCTTCACACGAGAAGAGGACGAAGTCTGTAGAGCGGTAATTATCCATGACCTGATTGCAAATAGGCAGGTCAGCTTCGATGGCTAAGTTGTAGTCGCAGAAGAAGACATCGACACCTGGGATCAGGCTGGAGATCATAGTATCAAACGCGTTTTGGACGCCTTCAGGCAGTTCATCTTGCTCTGGAACCTGACTGTAGTTCTGTGATTTCACCGAATAGGAGCTTCGCCAGCGGGCTAGGAGTTGTTTCCCTTTGTGCCCGTCTCGATACTTGTAAGCGACCTTGTAGCCGCTATCAAAATAATCTTCAACATCAGGCTGGTCAGTCAGGAATGCGAAGGTACGTCCGTCAGAAGCTTCGCAAAGGCGAAATAGTAGTTGTCTCATTGGTTTCTCCTGTAGAGTAGTTACCTCCGCAGAATAGGTTTTTCAGGCTATGTATACTTGGTGCAATAGTTCACTCTTTTGGGGTTATTGACGATCCGTTGCACGCATGCAAGAACGCACGCCTGTGAGCCAGCGAAGATTCGGTTGTCGAGATGCACTTTGAGGCTTTGAGTGAACGGAATTCTTCACTGTTTGTCTTTTATTTTCAGCGTGTTGAAAGTCTGGTTTAGCTTCTGCTGATATTGCAGATTCCTGCTTATGTTCCGATGCGCCATTAGCCACAAACTTAAATTGATACGGGTAACTTGAATGGCCCTGATAGCTTGAAGGCTGAGACCAGTTGATTTTGGTTGTTTGAGTCTTGGCTTTTGGTTTGGAATCGTCTTGTGGTAAAGCGTTTGGCTCGAGCCTGCGGCGTTCACTACCAGATTTTGGGCGCACGGGCTCGGATGGCTTTTTTAGATGGTCGACAGGTTCTTCTGTATGGTTGGCATCGTTAGAAACCTCAGCTCCCTCTTCCGAGCTGGCCGTAAACACACTTTTAGGCATGCTGGTTAGGCAGCGCGCCAGATCCTGCACATAGCTTTGATAAGGGTTAAAGCTAGCGTCAAATTCCGCCAGTTTGCTTTCGGTGTTGGTCGTGCTTGTTACTTCTGCCGTCTCTTGCATGAGTGGTTCTTTTGGTGAAGGTGAATCTTGGTTAGCCTGGGAAACGGGTGGTGTATTTTCCGATGCTTCTGGCGATGAAATAACGGACTCTTCCTGCACAGTCGCTTCTACCGGTTGAGTTTTGTTAGCTTTGCGATAGCGGGATTTGAGTCGGTAGCCACGAGGAACCCATACGACTCTGCGGCGTCGATATTTGCCCATGCTTCCCCCTTATGAGCAAGATTGGCGGGAAGCTCCCGCCAGAAACAGTTACACCAGCGTATCGACTAGTGTGCTAAAGGTTTTATTGACGATTTTCTGCACTTCGGATTTTGCGCTGATTTGCCACGTCAGCATTTCGGCCTCAGCGATTTGCTTTTCACGTAATATCTCTAGCTCAAAATCTTCATTGGTTAAGTCGCCGTTGTTTCTAGCCTCTATCAGCTCTTGCAAGGTGGCCTTTTGCTTATCCAGTGTGACTGTCAGCGCACTGGTCAGCAGGTTCTTAATTGGTGAGTCTTCAATTTGGCTAGTAATTTGTTCAATGATGTTATCTATGCTTTCCGTCATCTTTCTGCTCCTTGAATGATTTATTGTTTGGCGAGTTCACCACGAATTAACGTATCAATAAGCCGTTTGTACTGATCTAAGCGACGCTTGATGAGAAAGTCTGACAAGGTTTGCTTTTGCTGGTGGGTTTTCATGTCCTGCTGCCAGAATTGCACCAGTGTTTGAGCCTGCTTTAAGGTCTCTTGGTTTTGCTCTCGCCTTGCCTGCCTGCGCTCTAATCCACGCACGCTCACATCGATTTTGAGGTACTGTTCAGTGAATCTCGCGTAGAGGCGTTCGCTTTCCGGCAGCGCTTGCATGCTCAGGTAGAGGTATTCGATATCACGTTCGATACTTTGTGCCTGCTGAACGGTTTGAGGATCGTAGGGAGCCACCAAGCGCAACGTACAGCCACTCAGTAATATCAAACAGGCGGCGATCCAGCCGAGGTAACGAGTTTTCATTGTGTGTCCTTATTTTTCGGGTTTCACTCCATGATGACTTGGAAAGAGGGTGAGTAGCTCAGGCTAATTGGCTGAATAATTGGGTTATTTGGCCGTGATTATTCCTTGTTGAGTGATAAGTTAAAAGCAGGAGGAGTCAGCAAGGAAATGCTATGTCGGATTTAATCGATGCGCTTAAACTGGTCAAAAAAGCCTATAAGCCGAAATTGCAAAAACTGAAGATGACGCCAGAGCAAGTGAAGCAGAAGGTCAAAGTACACCAGAAAGTCACCGGTGTACTTCAAGGAATGGATAAGCTGGAATCACTCCAGAAAGAGTCTCTCGAACTGGTCGCTAAGTTGGTCAAAACGTTTGTTGAGCAAGCTCCGACGATGGCTAATCAGGCGCTCGCCCCGTTGAAGAAGCCTCAGGAGAAGAGTCAGGCTGACGACGAATCCCATCAATCAGACGATCAAGCAAAGTAAATAACACCTCAATGCTATAGCCTGCGATAAAAGCCAGCGCCATCGGAGACAGTGCCATGTCGCCCATTTCCGGCTTGAGTAACCAGCCGGTTATCATTCCCGCTAAACAGCCTAGTGTGAGGCGCAGTCGATAGCCGACTTCTCTGCTGGCGGTATACGTAAGAGTACGCACCTGTTGCAGCAGGCTTCGCAGGACAAAGATAAACGCACCAAGCAGGCCATACATCAGCGGAAGAATGTAGTTTTGTAGCATTTGCAATACCGACTGAGCGGCGATCAGGTTAGCGGCATATTCAACGGGTGAGTCTTCATTGGCAGTCCTTTCGGCATCCAATGGTATGTTACGTCCACCTAGCCAGATGTGATTCCAGTTTCGCAGCAACTGGTAATTGGCCTCCATATCTGGGGGCATAGGAGAATTGAGGGCGTCCGTTGACCCCACAGAGGTGAGAAGGTTTTGCGTCAGTGCGTAGCCAAACAAGTAGTACATCTGCACAATGAGCAGGAAAATCAGGGTTAAAACGGTGTAGCGCCGATACCAGGTGATCACCCTTGAAGCGCCCGGTAATTCAAGCTTGCCATCTTTAGTGTCGGGCACAACGGCTTTGATGCTCTCGACTGTCACTGGGTACACCTGTTTGGCTAAACGGTCGTAACATTGCAGCAGCAAAGTTTCATCTTCTACGCTCCAGTGCCGAGTATCAATGCGATATTTGGCGCGATATATTCCCTGGGCAATCTCTGGGTCAATAGTGAGATCACCGTGGCGAGCAACGTATTGCAGCAACTGAATACCTTCACGGATCAGTTGTTGTAAATCAGACTCAGGGATCGATTCGTGAGTCCGCGATTTTACTAATGAGTCACTCGCCAACGGCTATCTCCTTTGATTAATAGTTGTAACTGGAGACTTCTCTGTCCTGATAATCAATCAGCTTACAGCCTCCACCGTCGTTGTTCCAAAGCGCTGTGGGGCTGTTAAAGCTGTATTCGTTATCTTCAAGCGACGCTTTGTTGGTAAAAACGCGTAAGGAAGTGAGCGGCGCTAACTGAGTGTCTTCAGGAAACACAAAGCAATTGTCATTGAGCAGAGCTTCTAAACGCCACTGGCTAAGGTCGACTGTATACTCTGATGTGTTGTGAATCTCGACGTACTCATCGCCTTCGCTGCGAAACTCTTTACCGTCATAATTGACGTGGCTGATGATGGCATGAGGGTGAGCTTTATCGCCATAAATGAAGCTTGAAACCGTCTGGCCGTGGTGGTTGACCAAAGTGCCAAGGTCGCCTCGGTTATTCCACACTGGCTGATTGGAACCAAAACTGTGCTCCGACTTACCTGATGTATCAATTTTGATGTACTCAAACGGCGACAGGAAGGTATGTTCTGGGAAGATATATTGCTGATCTGGCGAACCTGCCTGTATATGCCAACCACTAATGTCTGCAGTCATATCGCCGCGATTTCGAATCGTGATCGACTCATCCAGAGGTGAGGTGGTCCCTTTAAAGTCTAGAGATGAAATCTCTACCTGACTCAGCACTTGAAGCTGGTTAAGTTGTTGCCAACACTCGTCCATCTCCTCTTTAGATAGCTTTTCTGGTAACGCTATTTGGTTGAGGATCTTAAGCACTTCCTGCTGAATGTATTGGGTATTCACTGACACGTGTCACTCCTTGTTGATTGAGGCATTTAACGTGTCCAATGTAGCGAAATCCCCGAAAGATACTCGGGGATTTCTGACCAGAATTGCCGCTAATCGACGCTCGGTTATTTTTCGATAAACAGCAGGGTAATAATCAGCGAAAGCATGAGGAGTAGTGGCCAGTACCACTGTTTAACCCTCAGCCCTTGCTGATATTCCAACGCGTGAATTTTCATCTCCGTGGTGTACGCCAGAGCGCCAATGGAGGTGAAAATAATCTGCAGGTAAGCGAGGAAATAGAAGTACTCGATAAAGATAACACCCTGAGCATTCAGCTCCTCACGAAGTGCGACATGCGCAATGACCAAGATGAAAAATAACGAGGCACAATATTGGAGAACGGTGGCAGTATTAAAGCCCCACAGCGCTTGCTGCTTTTCGTCTTTGGTCCAAAGAAGCAACATACAATAAGTAAGAAAGCTCACGACCAGCAGCGGCATGATATGGCTTATTAAAGGTCCTGTAATACTCCTTTGTATGACCATGTTGTACTTCAAATTGACGGTTTGATGGCCATTGTAGAGCTTGTCAGTTTGATAACTAAAGTAACTTTGTAATAGTTTCCAACTGCCAAAATCATGTTCAGCCATTCTGATACCGGGTAAGTCCTCGGGCCGCATGGAAGGGTAGCTGTCAAACTCGGGTACCAGCATTAGGTAGCCTGAGTCTGGCCTAGGAATCATTGTCAGCTCAATGACTTCACGATCGAACGGAAAAGACTCGTAATCAAAAGGCTGTTTGATGAGAGCGACAAACTGCCACAGCTGGAATCCTTCGCTCTCCCGAATCAGAGACCAAGAGGTATTCAGGGAATTATTTATGTGCAGTGGTGGCTCATCGGTTGCCTGATCTGAGGTGATGATTTTACCGACAATACTGACCTGATCCGCCTCGACCAAATCAAGTGACTCAACGGTTAAGTTTATTTGATGAATGTGCTCCGAAGAGGCTTTTTTACCCGGTGGATATTGGGCTTGCCAAGCGAGGTACGCGCTTTCTTCATTGACCAGCAGAGCTTCGCCTTTGCTCAGAGGCTTGGGTGCTAAAGCCTGATACCAAAGCAGGAGCAGGTATGACAATAGGCACAGTGATAATACAGTAAACAGGCGTCTTAATTTGGCGCGCGACGCATCGGGAAAACGCAGCGAAGCGACAAAAATGATTAAACCAGCAATACTGAGAAACCAAATCAGGTCGTGATACCCAGCATGAGACGTGGTTGATGTCCTGAGCTCATCTGCATCAATAATGAGTCCAAGCTGAGCGTCGAGTCCTTCGATATTACTCAGTACCATCCACTCCTCACGACCAGTGACCGGATGAGAAAAAGTGGATAGATCCCCCTTAGTCAGCTGCTCCGAGATAGAAGCAAGCAGCGGGTACTCGGCAGGGTCTAAGCTGTATATGTCTTTGCCAAGAACCGACTTGTTCGGGTAGGCCAATATCTGACCTGTGCGTGAAATCAGCATGCCAAAGCCTTGGCTACCAAGATCTAGATTCAAGACTTGCTTGGTCAGGCTATTGAGCGAGAAGTTGAGGAAGACGATACCGTCAAAGCCATTGTTCATTTGCCCGTCATAATTGGACTCAAAGGGTACGATGAATTCAGCCAGCCAGGTATTGGCCGTGGTGCCGAAATACGGTTCCATCCACATACTGCCTTTTGACATTGGCTGATGAAACCAAAAAGTCCGTGGACCGTTGTTCATCCTGTCTGGCAAGGTGTAGTCGTAACGTTCCGAAATCTGCTGGCTTTGGCGATTGTCTCCGTTCTTCTGAAAGTAGGGTGAGTACAAAGGATTAGCAGGATCCGAATAACGATTTTTACGAAAGGCCACACCGCCTCGGTGCGCCCCTTGGGTTGTCATCACTGACTGAGTGATCAAGTGGCGCAATTCTTTATCATCACGTTGCTTTTGGTTGATTGCGGCCGCTAACAGTTCCGTTTTCTGCGATAACTCCGCCAAGCGCTTGTTGATGGCCCGAGTAGCCGCTTGGCTTTGTTCGACCAAGTGATGGCGGATATCAGTATCAATATCTGCGTGTAACTGGTAAAGCGTAATGGTGATAAAGGCCGCAACAGACCAGATAAGCGCTGCAATCCAGCGCAAATGGTAATACTGAAGTTCGGAAGGTTTGATCATGATTCGTCCCTCGCTTCAATATGCCGATTTTGGCGCTTTTCGGTGAGCGTGATAAAGGTCTTCAAAAAGCTCTGACACAAAGCGCCGCTGACGATGAAAAAGCAAGCCACCATGGTGTAAATCGGCAATATCGCATCGGCTTGGCCAGAAGACGCAATGTATGAGTTTGCCGTTGCCAGTATTTCATCCACACCGATGGCTGATGCTGTGGTGGAGGCCATTAAGATAACTAGAAAGAACTGATTCACTGCTGATAGCGAGAAGGACTTACCGCTGGTACGTTTTTGTGTGGCCAAATCACAGCTGTAACCCATGACAGGGATCGCCAGAGCGATAATGGCTTTACCTAGTGCGGGTACGTACATTTCAAAGCCCATCATTTCCCAGCGTGAGGGGACGATCAGCGCAAGATAAAACAGCATCACGAAACTGGGGACATTACAAAGTAAAGACTGAGCCCCTTTCGCCAGCCACTTGATTGGTGTTTGAGTGTGATTGGTTCCGCGACTCAGCAGAGCTCCGACAGGAAAACCTATCGTCATCGCTGATATAGCAATAAGAATATTGAGGCTGAAGGAGTAGGTAAGCGACAGCCATAAAGTCATGTCCGATAAAATCATTGCAACGCTCCTTTGTTGTTGATGTCGGGCGATGTTTGTCTTTTCAGATAATCGGAATAGCGGGTGAACAGCTTGCCGACGAGATAGGCAAACAGCAGTACTTCAAGGTAGTAAAACAGAGCCAGAAGTGTCATGAGCAGAACGGGGTAGCCTGAACTGGAGACTAAGGTGTTGACCACCAGAACCGCATTGGGCGAAGCAATAACACTCGCCATACCGGCAGCTTTAGCGAGATTGACCAAGTTAGCTTTGACCCCAGCACTGTGATGAAGATAGCGCTGAGTTAAGGAAAGCGGTGACGTAACATCTGCGGTGACTAGGTTGTTGATACCAGAGGCGGTGTACAGCGCCAGTACCAGCCAGGCAACACTGGCTCCGCTTAATAGCCAGTGCTGACCGTGCTCGTTCCAGAAAGACAGCGCACCGAAGTAAATCAGGTAGAGCATCAAAATGGGAGGAATCGAACTTTGTAGATGAGTGAGAAACGCGATGGGTTTTGCGACCCAGTGTTTGGAACTCGTCGTCATGTGAGTAAAGCCTAACGCCAGCGCGATGGCGGTTAGGATTGAAATCACAGTAAACAGAGCAGTGTGAAGCATCGATTGAATAAGTCGCTCTGTATCGAACTGGTCAAAAGGCCAAAACTGTTGGTCCCCTTGTTGCCCTAGTGATATGACGGTATCAAAGCAGAGCTTTTTCTTGCTGACCTTGTCGCTATCTGCCTGACACACGGCATCGCCATTCTCATCCATTGAGTTCCAGTTTTTGTGCTGCTGAGCAAGGTAATCCTGTTCTGGCAGCTGCCATTGTTGGGCGAGACTCTTCAGACGACCATCTCTGATGCGGCTCGCGATAAAACGAGATAACCAGTTTGCTAAAGACTGCGATGCCGTATCTTTGCGAGTCACCATCGACCAGTGGATTGGCATAATGGTCTCTACATCAACGCTGTAATCACTCCACTCTTTCTGATTCGACAAGTGGAACAGAATGCCGCTGTCGTAGGCCCATGCCTGACATTTGTTGGTCAATAGCGCCAGTTTTGAATCTCTATTACTCATCAGAATGATTGGTTTGATGCGATAGTTCTGTACCAGCGATTTATTGAAATATGCCCCAGCGGTCAGGCAGACCGGCTTGCCGATTAAGTCAGTCCATTTTTCGACGCTGTTCGATTTGTGAGTCAGGGCGGTGACACCACTGCGAAAATAGTGAGGCGTGATCATACGGACACGCTGTCGACGTTGCATGGAGTCACCGACCGTTGCAATCAACATGTCTACTTGCCCTTCGTTAAGCTTTTGAAAACGGTTGGCACTGGTGACGGTTTTGAATTCCACTTCTGCATTGAGCGCATGGCCGATCATTTGCGCCAAATCGGGTTCAAAACCAGCAGGTTGATTGTTGCTGTCCAGCATTCCCCAAGGTGGGTAATCGGCTTTAACGCCGATAACAATCCGTCCAGATTGTTTAATTTTGCTCAGCAGATCTTGCGCTTGAACGCTGGGTAACAATAGGCAACAACTTATAAGGAGGGTAAAGAAACGAATCATGCACGCCTCCTTGCGACCACCAGTAGGCCGTAACCCAGCGAAGCGGGTAAAAGATTACACAGTAGGTTATCTAAAAAGGCCATGGCGGAGTTCTGAATGACAAAACGCTCTGGAAAAATGCTTTCTGCAGTGACTTTTTCGATGTCAAACCCCGCTTCAATCAGCTCTGCTCTGATCTCGTTTACAGTGTAAAGATGATAAAAAAGAGGGATTTTTCGGCCTGATTGAAAGCGTTGGTACTGAATATCTCCGGGCAAGTTCTGTTGATTTCTTTGTCGCCATTGCAGTGTGAGAAAACGCCGTCGTCGATTGGGCACGGATAAGATCAGCGACCCATCGGGTTTCATGTGTTTGTGAAACCATTTCAGTAGCTTAGCGCGTTCTTTCTGTTCTCGGATATGGCTCATGACACCGAAAAGAAGCATGCCTAGCTGGAACTTCTCATCTCGGTCTTCAACGTGTTGATGAAGCTGATTTTGGTCACTGAACCAGTCGACGCGCTCAGAGAATTGTTGTGTTGTTTGCTTCGCTTGTTGGACGGCGATTTCACTGATATCGAAGCCATAGAGGTGCAAGTTAGTCTGTTTGAGTATCGGATAGCTATAGCGGCCGTTTCCGCACCCATAGTCCAGTGCTAATGAGTCCTGAGCGAGAAATTGCGCGTGCTGAAAGAGCGTGTTGAGAACTCGGATATTGGCTTTTGGATAGCGAGAGGTATACAGGCCGATGCGATAATAATCGTCGTAGGATTGGGCGATAGTTGTAGATTGGACGTTGTTCATGAATAGACTCCTTTCTTCGCCTGAATGAATGCTGCGCAGGTCGCCCTGCGCAAGCCGTTTAAGCTGAGTGAGTCTGGTAGGCGGACTCCAGTCTTTCGTCATAGCGGTTTTCAGCGTAGCCAGGGCCGTTGTAGTAACGGGCGAAGGTCGGCCAGTCGAGTGCTTGAATTGCCTCGTGCAGTTTTGAGTTTGATTTGATGAAATTCACAAAAGCCATCAGGTGGTGACGCTCAGCAAAGAACATGTCGCGAACGAAGGTTTCGACATCGTCATAACCCGCAGCCTGATGGTTAAAGCCCATGATTTGGTAACGGCCGAAGGAAGCAGATTTCAGAGCGGCGGTTCTATCCAAGTCGATAGCTTGTTTCAGGCGGTCATACTCTTTTTCACCACCTACATAGAGTGAGCGATCCCATTTTGGGGAAGAAATATTAGGGTGTGAGTCATCAAATTGATGGCCACTGTATTTGGAGAACTGGTGCGCTTCGAACAAGATGCAAGGCGCGCCAGACTCAAAGAAACCACTGCCTGATGATTCAACATCTGAGACGGCTTTAATCGCGGCAACTTCACAGCCAAGGGAGTCAGCTGCATCATTGTAGTCATCGTCAGTCAGTCCTTTGATAGGTTCAATCGCTGGCAAGAATAACGAGCTCAGCGCACTTTGACCTGCGCTCAGTTCTTTGTTGAGTGTGCGGTGGCTTTTACCATTAGCATCGATTCGGCTATCAGGATTATGAAAACCCAGAATAGTTTTCTGCATAGTGGCGATTGCCTGACATGTTGGCGATTGGCCAAGCTCTGAGCTGATGATGCCATCTTCTTTCAGTGGTGTGCTCAAGCCAATTTTGTCGCTCAATTGATTAAGGGCTTTTTGCACGTTGAGCACATCATCAGGTGTGTTGTCCGCGCCAATTCCAACCGACGAGGATAGGGTGAGTTCTTTCATGTTTGACTCCATGTATTCTGGTTTGATTGATCCCTACAAACGCTACTGGAATCGAGGTGTGACTAATTGGGCAGAGTCAGGGAATTTTCGGCGCGACCGATGAACAAAGGGTTTAAGAAGGAAAAGTTAAGAATTCGTCAGAATTAGATCTCAGAGTGAAGTTGTCGATTTGGATCTCAAATATGGACACATAATGGTGCTATGTTTGTATGAAATTTAACCAGTAAAATCCACCAAGATGAACAAAGGGGTTGTTATGCTAGGTGAAGAACACTCTCTATTAAGCGAATTCCCGCAATACAAAGATACCATTCGTGCATTGGCCAAAATGGATGACAGTTTTCTGTCTGAGATGAAGTCCTATGACTCGTTGGATAAAGAAATCCGCAAGCTTGAACTGATGGATTCTCCACTCAGCGATGAAGAAATGCATAAGATGAAACATGATCGCGCAGTGATGAAGGATGTCCTTCATAAACGTTTGGTAAGCGCGCATCAATAAGTACGATTGTTAGAGAGGGAGAAGTCTCTCTCTTTTTGTATCAACGACTGAAAGACCCGTATTCAGTTCTTGTTGAACCGCTCAGACACAACAAGCGTTTCTCTCCATCGATGTGAGTATTGGCTACCTGGCCGCTGAACTTAGCGTGTTAAAATCAACGTATGTTTCTCTTCTGATGCGCAGGAATTATGCCGAAGACATTCTATGAACAAGAGCTTGAGCGCCTGTATAGCGAGTTACCGCTGAGACCCAAACAGTACGCGTTGGTTAGGCAGTCCAAAGTGTTCATGGAGCAACACTATTTCGAAAAAATAGACTTAAATGATTTGGCTAAAGCGGCGCTTATGTCGCGCTTTCACTACGTGCGGATCTTCAAGCAAATCTATGGTGTTACCCCTCGAAGCTATCTAAGAGATATGCGGATTTCGAGAGCTAAAACTTTGCTTAGAGAAGGCCACTCAATGACGGATACGTGTTTTTCGGTTGGCTATGAAAGCTTAACGACTTTCTCTAGCGTGTTTAAAAAATGCACGGGCTATTCCCCTAGAGATTTTCAAAAACGTCATAAAAGCAATCTGGAATAAGTTTTTGTTCGGTGTTTTGGCTATCTTGTACTTATCCCATCACTGAAAAGGACTATATAAGTGATCAAAATTTGTCTAACGAGTGTTCCTGTTGATGATCAGGAAAAAGCATTGGATTTCTATACCAATATCTTAGGGTTTATCAAAAAAACAGAAGTACCTTTAGGTGAGCATAAATGGTTGACTGTTGTGTCTCCACATGAGCAGTCAGGTGTTGAGCTGTTGTTAGAGCCTATGGCTTTTGCGCCCGCGAAGCAGTATCAAAACGCATTAAAGGAAGCGGGAATACCTTGGACTTCATTTGCTGTGGAAGACATTAATAAAGAACACCAAAGGCTAGTGGATTTAGGTGTCCAGTTTTCAATAGCCCCCCGAGAGGCAGGGCCCGTTATGATTGCGGTGCTGGACGATACTTGTGGTAACTACATCCAACTGATGCAGGAGCTGTAAAGAGCACCTGAGAACCGCGCGGATTTAACTGGTCTGGATAGAATTAAAAAAGCGCTGACACAAGGTCAGCGCTTTTTGTTCATTTAGCTGCCTATGTTTGACTATTTTATGGCGAGCAGCTTTTGTGTGAATTCGGCAAAACCGTAGCCACCTGGCTCCGTCATTAGGACCGAAGGATGAAACGCCAATCGATCCCAATAGTGTTTAATATTCGCGACCCCAACACTGTTTGGCATAATTTCAAACATGTGCTGGTCGTTCATTGAGTCACCGACATAACAGGCGCGCGTTGTGATCTCTTGGCTAGACAGGCCTTTCTCGGTAAGGAATGCTGTGGCTGTCGCTTTTTTCGAGTGCTCGCCATACCATGCATTAATGTGAATCGAGCTGGCGGTGGCGTGGGCACCTAAAGCATGAATTTTAGCGACAATTTCTTCGATCATGGCTTCGTCTACACGGGGGCGGTTCTGGCCGATATCAATCGCCACTTCACACAAGCGATAGGACTGATCCAGTGTCAGTGACAAATCTGGGTAGTCACGTAGGATGTCTTCAACCTGCGCTTTTAGCTTTGTCTGGTCGTCGCGGATAGCTTCCAACGGAACACCAGAGCGTAGGGTAAGATAGCCATCCTTCTTTTCCATAATAAACGCACCGTTTTCACCTAATACGGCATCCACAGGCCAAAGCTGGGCAATATGGTCACACCAACCCGCACAAGCGCCAGTTACAGCGACTACCTTCTTACCTGAGTCTCTTAATTTTTGTAGCGCGATTAAGGTCTCTGGTGGCAAACGGCCTTCCCAAGTCAGGGTGTCATCGACATCAGTCAGTACCCAGTCGACCTGTTTCCAGTTTTGGTTTAAATCATTCGTTACCGAATTCATTTCTACACCTCAAAATTCTTTCAATACATCGTGTTAAAGTAAATTCGGCAAAAACATCACTAAGCTTTCTGAGAAAGTCAGCAGCATCAACACCGTCAGTAGCGCCAACAGTAGTGGCGCCACTTCTCGTACAAAATCAACCATACGTACCTTTAGAATGGAACATACGGTGAACATCATTGAACCAAATGGCGGTGTCACACCCCCAATCATGATATTTACAATGACAATGATGCCGAAGTGAACTGGGTTGACGCCCAAGTTCAGTACGGCTGGCAGTAGCAATGGCGTGAGGATGATCATCGCCGCGCCACCTTCAATAAACATCCCAACAACTAACAACAGAGCGTTAATGAGTAGCAGCAATACCAGTTTGTTGTCTGTCAGTTCAATCAGCGCTGAGGCCACATTGTGTGGGATTTGTTCCAGCGTCATGTAGTAGCCAAACACCATGGCACCAATAATGATGAACATGACGCTACTGGTACCTTGAACCGTTTCACGCATGATCATTGGAATATGCTTAAAGCCAAGCTCGCGATACACAAATGCACCAATGATGATGCAGAGTAGAACCGCAATCGCACCTGCCTCTGTCGGTGTAAACAAACCAAAGCGCATCCCCAAAATGATGCCGAAAGGAATCAATAATGCAGGCACAGCTTTCAGGAAGTAATGGAAACGCTCTTTCGCTGTTGCAGGCTCCGAACGAGACGGCTTGTACTTACGCTTGCGGGCGATAAATGCGATGGTCAGCATCAGGGAAGCCGCCATCAGAAGCGCTGGCACATAGCCCGCAATAAACATCTGGTGAACAGAAACATTGGCGAGCAACGCAAAAATGATCAGGTTGATACCCGGCGGAATCACTGGGCTGATGCTTGAAGAAGCTGCGGTTACCGCTGCGGTAAAGGGTAGGTCATAACCGCGTTTGGTCATTTCTGGCGCCAGTATTTTCGACTGCATCGCAGCATCAGCGTTGGCAGAACCTGAGATGCCGCCCATTAGAGTGCTTAATGCCACGTTAACCTGTGCCAGACCACCTGTTTTGTGGCCAATCATAGAATCGGCAAAGGCCAGTAGGCTTCGGCTGATCCCAGCGTAGTTCATGACCGAGCCAACCATAATGAAAAACGGTATCGCTAGCAGCGGGAAAGATTCAGCAGAGCTGATGAAACGCTGCATAACTAAGCTCACGGGAATCGAATCATTGATGAATAAGAAGTAGACCATCGATGAGGCGATCAGTGAAAAAGCAATGGGAATATTGAGCAGAAAAAGGACAAATAGAATGATGATTGGCAGATAGCTTTCCATCGACAGAACCTATTTATGTGAACGCTTAAGTAACGCGACGTCATCCACAATGAACTTCACTGTGTGAATAGCCATAAGAACAAAACAAAGTAACAGTACGCCATTAATGGCGAAGTACGACAGGCCCATTACAGGCGTGACTTTGTTAGAAAGCATCAGGTATTGATAGCTCAGAATCGCCATCAAGATATTGAGGGCCAGTAAGAACACGGACACACCGAGCTTAAATGCAGGTTTCGCTTTGCTTGGTAGCATAGCGACCATGACGTCGACGCCCATATGCAGCTTGTGCTTGTAACAAGAGCTGATACCTAAGTACACCGCCCAGATAAAGCAGATCACAGACAGCTCTTCGCTCCAAGGGACGACAAAGCCAAACCCGTAACGTAAAACCACGTTCACAATCACAACCAGTACTGTGATTGAAATAGCAATCGAAGCGAGGATCTCTTCAATATTTCTTAGTAAAAACAAAAAATCTTCTCCGGCAAATTACCTACTAACCATAGATAATTTACGAACAATGCGGCTTGAAAAACGTCAAGCCGCATCTAGGTTAGTTAGTGTTTTGTGAGTTATTGAGCCGCACGAATCGTTTCTAGCTCTTGCATGATCTTAGCGTGGATGCCTTCGCTCCATTCAGGGAACTGGTTGTAGACATCAGCCGTTAACTGGTTGAACTCTTCAGAGTTGACTTCGTTAAACGTTACGCCAAGTTCTTCCAGTTTCTGGGTGTATTCCGTATCTAGCTTGACCAGCTCAGAGGTGTTTGAAATCGCGCCCGCTTCCAGCTCTTCGTTAATGATTTGCTGCTGCTCTGGAGTGAACTTGTCCCATAACTTGGGAGAAATATAGATGCCGACTGTGCCAAGGAAGTGCTTGGTGAGTGACATGTTCTTCGCGACTTCATAGATCTTAGTCGAGTACATCGTCAGAATAGAACCTTCCAGACCGTCAACCACACCTTGCTGAACACCCGCGTAAGTTTCTGGGAATGGCAGAGAAGCTGGTGCTGCGCCCATCGCAGATAGCGTGCTAATGAACAGTTGGCTCTGTGGTACGCGAATACGCATGCCTTTCATATCTGCAGAGTTCACGATCTCTTTGTTGGTGATCATGTGGCGGAAGCCGAACATGTAATCTGCATTCAGTACTTTAATGCCTTTTTCTTCTGCTTTCGCTTTTAGCCCGGCGACAAACTCTGTGTCCATCATTGCTAGGTATTCATCGTACGTGTTGTAAAGCATTGGTCCGGCAAGCGCCGCGAAGTCTGGCACGTAGTCACCTAGGTAGGTTAAATCTTCGACCGCGATCCAGTTTGCACCGTTCACAACCTGCTCTAGGTTATCTTTGTATACAGGTAACTGCCCGCCCGGGAATACTTTGATGTTCACTGAACCGTCAGTACGTTCACGGATTTTGTCTGTCGCCTTGATGAGCTCCTTAGTCAGCAACTCATTTTGCGTAAATACCAGGCTCATGTTGATGTTGATTGGATCAGCAGTCGCCTCAGCTTCAGGCTTTTTCGATTCACCACAACCTACTAAAAGTAGCGCTGCCGCTGTAATTACCGCACCTAATAGCTTTTTCATTTGTCAGTACCTTATTGATGGCTGTTTTATAAAAATTAGAGAGTGATATGTAATATTTGTAGAGTATGCGAGTGAATTGTTACACTCATATGAACATTTTCATTATTAATATGAACATATTTTTGAATGAGATCTCACAATTGTTTAGCAACATCAGCCATTGCCTTCAATGTCGATTTTCAGCTAAATTACAGTATAGGACGTTATGAATAATAAAACTGTAATAAAACCAATCTATTGTCGCTTGGTTTTCAAATGAACATTGAGAGTACACTATGATTACAGGCCATCGCGGTGCGGCATCGTTAGCACCAGAGAATACTTTGGTGAGTATTGAACACGCTGCTACGTCAGGTGCCCTATGGGTAGAAATCGATACCCAACTCAGCGCAGACAACGTTCCAGTTATCATTCACGATAAGACGGTTGATCGTTGTACCAACGGCAAAGGTAAAGTATCAGACCTTGATACTAAGGCGCTTAAAGCACTCGATGCAGGGAGTTGGTTCGGGGCATCGTTCGAAGGAATATCCATTCCCACTCTCGAAGAGGCCTTGGATAAATGTGTCGAACTCGGGCTCACGCTTAATCTTGAGTTGAAAACCTACGATGACAAAACTATCGACACTCTGGTTGAGCAAGTGGTTAAGGTAGTGAAGCAGAAAAACTACCCGTTGGATAAGTTGCTTTTATCGAGTTTTAGCAAAGAGGCACTGGTCATTTGCCAAGCGCAGATACCAGAAGTAAGACGTGGGTTCATCTGTGAAGTGTGGAATGATTTTAGCCTAGAGTCTCTGCAAGACTTAGACTTGTTCAGCATCCACATTGATCACAAAGTTCTTGATGCTAAGATTGCGGACTCGATTAAAAACGCGGGTTTGGTGTTAAAGATCTGGACGTTGAATTCGCCAGACAAAGCACAAGCGTTTTACGATTTGGGTGTGGATTACATCATCACGGATAAGCCAAACGAATTTTAGTAGGAACTATGGAACTGAACCAACGCCAAAAGCAGATTCTCGCGACCCTTAAAGTGGATCAGGATGTTCAGATCGACCAGTTGGCCGAGTTGTTTTCGGTGACCACTCAGACCATTCGTCGCGATGTAAACAACTTGTGCGAACAAGGGCTGGCGCGTCGAGTTCATGGTGGGGTCAGTTTGCCTGCTACCTTAACAAACACCAGTTATCGCTTTCGCTCAGAGGTGGAATCGACCACCAAAGATGACATCGCAATGGCGGTCGCGGAAGCGATTCCTGATGGCGCGACAGTGATGATTGGTATTGGTACTACGGTTACACGCATTGCTCAGTTTCTATTGGGGAAAACTACTTTGCGCGTGGTCACCAATAACCTGCAAGTCGCGAAAATCTTAGAAGCCAATCAGAACATCGAAGTCTACCTTGCAGGCGGCCTGTTTCGCCGTGAGCATCAAGATCTGGTGGGGAGCAGTGTAGTTCACTTCTTCGAGGGCTTTGAAGCCGATATCGGCCTATGCGGTTGTGCATCGGTGACAAGCAGCCACTTCGCAATGGAGCACGAGCAGTTAGAATCGGACTTGTCTCAATCCATCATACGTAACAGTCGCCAAACTTGGCTAGTAGCTGATGCCACTAAATGGGACCGCACTACTGCGATCAAGGTTGCGCCTCTTGCTCACTTTGAGCGTATTTACACCAATAAAGATCACCTACCCAATGAGTTGAATGTTAAAGTCATTCCAAGTGCTCTATCGCCAAGCAAAGAATAAGAACTCTTCCGGTATTTCAAGAACGTACGCCTAAATGCTAGCCCTGTTTATCGATTATTATTAATAGATATATCCATACATGGAAGGGAAGCGACTTAGCTAATAGTCAGATATTAGCTATGTATTCCGTATCCAGATAATACAGGGATTTAGTGAATGACGGGCAGGTGCAGAAAAAGGCGATACTTTGGCTTTAGCCTTTATTTCTTACCACTATTTGCTATGGCAGGGCTCAGTCAAACAATAGATTTTACGCTGACGGGTAGCTATGACACGGGGGATACGCGTTTTGCGATCAGCGCAACGGCAACCTCTGGTTTGACGGTCAGCTTTGCCTCTTCCACTCCTTCCGTCTGTACCATTTCAGGCCCTTATGTTGCGATTGGCGCGACCGGAACTTGTACCATTGTTGCTTCACAGGCAGGTGATGGCACTTACGATCCCGCGCCAGACGTCTCGCAGTCCACCACGATAGCTAAAGATACGCAAAGTATTCTCTTTCCTAACCCTGGTCCGCAAAATTTAGCTGATAGTTCATTAACATTATCGGCGGTGACTACTGCAAATTTAAGCGTGACATTTGGCTCCAATACGACCAGTGTCTGTGCGGTTTCTGGCACGACATTGAGCTTTGTGACCAGCGGCCTGTGTACGGTCTATGCTGACCAAGCTGGTGATAGTAACAATAATCCTGCCAATCGAGTCGCACTGTCATTTTACATCGATAATGATACCGATGGGGATGGTGTGATCGACCAGTTGGATGCTTTCGCCAATGACGCCAGTGAATCTTTTGACGTCGATGGTGATGGGACAGGGAACAATGCGGATACTAATGATGCGGGGGACTGGGATCTTAGCTTTAACAGTCAGGGGTGGTTGGTCACTACTACAGAAGCTAATGAAGATTATACCTACCAACATGCTGTGGATGTCACGTCGACGGATGGCATTATTGCGGCGGGTCAAAACGAGAATAATGCAGGGGGATTCAGCGGCCAATTTGGCACGGTTATCTCGGTCAACTCAGATGGAACGCTCAACACAGCCTTTGATGGTGACGGCAAGCTTCAATTCAGTTCCACTTCCTGTACAACTGGCTGTAATGAAATTCTCGGCGATGTGTTCGTTGCCAATGATGGTAGCTATGTGGCGATAGGCCGAGAGGGGAACTCTTCCGAGGCTAAGTTGGTGAATCTCGACTCAACTGGCAGCCTGACCAGTGTCTTTTCTTCTGGTATCTATACTCTACCTGCTCAGTTTCCAATCGGGATAATACCGCTTAGTGATGGTGGTTTTGTGGTTGGCAGCACTAATGGCAGCGTGCCCATCTCAACAATCTATTTCACTCGCTTTAAAAGTGATCTGACGGTGAATACCAGCTTTGGTACTGCTGGATCTGCGGATGTTAGACCAACGGGCTTTTTCGCCGTAACATCAGTGGCGGTTGCCGAAAAGGCTAACTACCTGTTCACCATTCTTCAGCAAAACAATGGTTCTCGCTATCTGGTTCGAATAAACAAAACGGACGGTAGCGTCGATACCAGCTTTGTTCATTTAGGAGCAACAGGCCTTAACCCCAACGTGTTTGGTACCATTTACGCCATGTTAGGCACTGCAGACAACAAAATCCTTTTTGCCAACTCTGCGTCGCAAGTCATCGCCATGGATGAGGATGGCGATATTGCTGAAAGCTTTGGTGATGGGGGAATACAGACACTCAATCAGACGCTGCAGACCGCTGATCTTGTGAAAAGCAGCGATGGGCGCGTTGTTGTTTCTGGCTATGATTCAAATGGCGATCTTCATGTTGCTCGTTTGAAGAGTGACGGGAGCTTAGATACATACTTTGGTGACAATGGTCAGATCAAACTCGACCCGGGTAACGATAGGTTCATTACCAGAGATATGGTGTTGGACAGTGACAATGATATCGTGATTGCGGGCTATGCAGAGATGACAGATACCACTGAGCAGGCGCTGTTCGTAAAGTTGATTAATGACCTTGATACCGATGGTGATGGTATTAGTGATCTTGTTGATACAGATGACGATGGTGACGGCGTCAATGATAGCAGTGATGCTTTCCCACTGGATGCCTCCGAAACTCTTGATACCGATGGGGATGGCACTGGTAATAACGCTGACACAGACGATGATGGCGATGGTGTGAATGACAGCAGTGATGCATTCCCACTTGACGCATCAGAAACGCTCGATACTGACGGGGATGGTATCGGGAATAACACTGACACGGATGATGATGGTGACGGTGTTGATGACGTTAATGATGCCTTTCCATTGGATGCTTCAGAGACCAAAGATACTGATGGAGATGGCATCGGAGACAATGCCGATAAGACCAACCAGACTATCAACTTTGCTGCAATCAGCCCTCAAGCTTTATCGGCCAGCACTCTGGCTATCAGCGCGACAGCAACCTCTGGGCTATCCGTCATTCCTCCTCAACATCAGCCATATGTACTGTGACAAACGCTGTGGTGACGCTAGTCGCATCAGGCACATGTACTATAGTCGCGAGCCAGTCAGGAGATACCAACTATGAAGCAGCGAATGATGTGAACGTCAGTTTTGATATCTTGGATGATGCGGCTTTGAGTTCTCGTATTGTCTTGAGCCAGGGAAGTGGTTCAGTTTCCATATTTTTTGCAGATCAAGGAACAGCGGTGCTGAGGGCCCAAGTGGACAGCGCTAGCAGTACAGCGGGTTACAGTTTTGTCTGGAGCCAAACAGACGTTGACCTTGAGCCCAGTGAAGGTCTCAATAGCGAAACCTTCAGCTTTGATCCTCAAGGACATGTCGGTAGCCATGAGTTGAGTGTTGTGGTGACCGATCCTGTCGGGACAACGGTCACTATTAGCAGGGAAATTAGTATTCGCTCGACACTACCGGAAATGGTATTCCCGATTACCTTGACTCTATCTCAAGCTCATCACAAATTTATTCAGATTCTGTCCACCATTTGGCTTACACCGAGACTGGCTTGTTGTTTGTTCTGGGCGATGTTCCTTACGTGAATGGTCAAGATTTTATAGGTGTTTCCATGGATAACATTGTTGATCATTACAATCTCAGTGAGCAGCAGCAGGATGGGGATTATCAGTATCCAAGCGGCTTGTTTGACTTTGAAGTGCAACAACTTCGACTGGCCGCTTCCGCGCAGATTGTACTGCGACTGAGTTCTGCTATTCCCGCCAACGCGATTTATCGTAAGTACATTGAGTCAAAAGGGTGGTTTACGTTTGTTGAGGATGCAAACAATGCGCTTGCCAGTACGGCGAGCGTGAGTGACGATTGCCCCGCGCCGGGCAATGTCAGCTTTAAAAGCGTTTTGAATCAAGGGGATGACTGTATTCAGCTCACGATTGAAGATGGTGGCCCTAATGATGCCGATGGTAAGGTCAATGGTATTGTCAGTGACCCTGGTGGTATCGCTGTTGCTTCGACGACGCCAGAAGTCAGCATTGCGGTGGTTAGTAATAACGCCAATACCTTCAGTCGTAACGACCAAGAACAAGTGGTATTACGCTTGAAAGTGACTGCCAGTTTGGCAGGAGCCCAATTGGATAGCTTACAAATATCTTCATCGGGTGATCTGAATGAGCAAACTGATTTAAGTCTAGTTGCGCTTTATCAAGATACCGATGCCAATGGCGAGGGTGATACCCTGCTTGCCAGTGGTATCTACCTTCAAGATGACGGTCAGCTTGAATTCACTCTATCCACTCCTTTGCAATTGAGCTCGGGTGATACACATCTGGTCATCACCTATCAATTCAAACAGTGTCCTACGGGGCTGGCGAGTTGCGATACCACAACGGAACGGAGGTAACTCATGATAAGGAAAGTCGTACACGGTGTTGTCGTAGCGCTTGCCGTTTTTGCATTGTCTGGCTGTAGTGATGCTCCAGAGTCGAATGAGTTTGAGCTATCTGTCTCGGATATCAAGATCAGCGAAACCAGCAGCAGCGCACAGCTAGACGTCGATGTGAGTGCTGCCAAGAGCAGCACTCTAAAATTGAAGTAATTGATCAGCGACTTTAGTTTACTTCTGCGCCCTGACATGTTGCTTCACGCTTATCGAGCAAACCGCTGAATTGGGTGAGAAGTAGGGCAATGATGACAATCAAAGCGCCGACCCAAGGTGTATTCATTAGGCCATGCTTTGCAACGATTAATCCTCCTCCCCATGAGCCTAAAGCGATGCCGACGTTAAACGCCGCTATGTTAAGTCCAGAGGCGACATCAACCGCATCAGGCGTATGCTTTTCTGCCAGATTCACCACGTAAACTTGCAACCCAGGGACGTTACCAAAGGCGAATGCCCCCCAGATTAGAATCGTAATAACAGCACTAACAGGATGATAAGCCGCAAGGTTGAAGACAAACAGTATAATCGTAAGACCAATAAAAATGGCGGTAAGTGCTTTAATAGGGCCAAGTTTATCGGCCATTTTGCCTCCCCAGATATTGCCAATGGCAACGGAAACACCATACACCAACATGATTAACCCTATGGTCCCAGAGCTAAATCCAGAAACGTTTTCCAGTATAGGGGCGAGATAAGTGAAAGCAGTAAAAGTTCCTCCATATCCAAGTGCCGTAATCGCATAAACCAGTAGCAACCTAGGTTCGGTAAGAACCTTTAGCTGGGCTGAAATTTTGGTTGCTGGTGGCTGTTTGAGGTTGGCAGGGATTAACAGGGCACTGCCAAGCAAGGCAATGACGCCAAGAATAGCCACGGTGAGAAATGTCGCCTGCCATCCAAATGCTTGCCCGATATAGGTGCCAAGAGGAACACCGGTGACCAAAGCAACGGTAAGGCCTGTAAACATGATCGCGATAGCGCTGGCGGCTTTTTCTTTGCTGACCAGTCCTGTAGCAACAGTAGAACCGATGGAAAAGAAAACACCATGAGCCAGTCCGGTCAGGATGCGAGCGATGATCAGAGTTTCATAACTCGGAGCTTGCCACGCGAGTACATTCCCTAAAACAAACAAGCTCATGACGGACAATAGGACCTTTTTTCTTGGCCAGTTGCCAGTAAGCGCAGTTATGACGGGAGCTCCAATTGCCACGCCAAGCGCATATAGGCTAACCAATAAGCCAGCGGAAGGTAGGGATACTGCAAGGTCGCTTGCCATAGTCGGAATCAATCCGACGATAACAAACTCAGTAGTGCCGATAGCAAAGGCACTAAGGGTTAAAGCAAAAAGTGCAATTGGCATAATAAATTCCAATAATGATGTCGTGGCCGCCATTATTGAAAATCTTTTATTTGTTAAAAATGGTGATTTTATCAAATTACTTTTGCTATAAATAAAGGTAATTGAATTTAATGGACGAAGACATGCGCACACGTTCAGATGAGTTAGAAATGCTACTCGCGGTTGTCGATAGCGGCGGGTTTTCAGCGGCAGCTGAAATGTTAAACATACAAGTTGCCAGAATTTCACGTGCGGTAAGCAAGGTGGAGAAACAGCTGGGTGTTTCAATATTGAACCGAACAACAAGGCGGGTAGAGTTAACCCAAGAAGGTCGGACTTTTGTTGACTCTGTGCGTAAGGGCCTTCACATTATTCATCAGGCTGAAGAAGATCTGATTTCTGGAAGCGAACGTCCAAGAGGCAAGTTACGAGTGGATGCCGCCAGTCCATTTGTTTTCCATCAGCTTGTACCGCTGATACAGTCATTCAAAGATACTTATCCAGAGATTGAGTTGGAAATAACCTCTAACGAAGGTTTTGTTGATTTGCTCGAGCAGCGCACCGATGTCGCTATCCGTATCGGACAACTAAAAGATTCAACATTGCATGCACGTCCACTAGGTAAAAGTGAGCTCTTCATCGTAGCTTCTCCCCAGTATCTGGAATCTTCTGGTGCGCCCCGCACAACGTCAGAATTACAGTCGCATCAATTGATAGGTTTTACATCACCTAAAGTGCTTAACCAATGGCCGCTAAAAGGAGTTGATGCCATAGAGCCAGATATCACGTCGAGTAATGGTGAAACGGTTCGGCAGTTGGCATTGGCATCTAATGGTATTGCCTGTTTGTCTGGCTTTATGGTTCGCGAAGATATTAAACAAGGTAGGCTGGTATCTTTGCTTGATGATGCCAAGCGTCTTGATACCGGTCGAGAGCAGGTGAGTGCTGTGTACTACAAATCTTCAGCAGTGGCACGGCGAATCTCCGCGTTTATCGACTTTATTCAGCCGAAGTTAACCTTGTAGCAAGATTAGTTTGTGAGCGCAGTGTTTGACTAAACCCACTGCTAATATGGATAACAGTGATTCAAAAGGAGAAAGATTATGATTAAAACAACGACTTCAGTAGTTGAAGGCCGACCTGTACAAGATTATTTGGGCGTTGTGGTCGGTGAAGCTATCTTAGGGGCAAACATTTTTAAAGATATGTTCGGCGCAATTCGAGATGTCGTCGGTGGCCGATCTGGTGCTTATGAAAGAGAGATGGGCCGAGCTCGTGAGATAGCCTTTGCTGAAATGGAAGAGCGGGCACGTGAGCTGGGTGCCGATGGCATCGTCGGCATCGACATTGATTACGAAGTGATTGGCAGTGGCGGCAGCATGATGATGGTGAGCGTCAGTGGTACCGCGGTGAAGTTCAAATAAGGCTATTCAGCAAGGCGCTTTTGCGGTGTAATGGCGCCAATTGCAGATATAGGAAAGTAACAGATGAAAATTTGGGTTGATGCAGACGCGTGTCCGGTCGTTATCAGAGATATTCTCTTTCGAGCTTCTGAGCGCACTGGCGTGGAAGTCACTTTGGTGGCTAACCAGTTTATTCGTACTCCTGCTTCTCCAAAAGTCACCATGCTACAAGTTCAGGCTGGCTTTGACGTCGCAGATAATGAGATTGTTCAGCGCTGTGAAGCTGGCGATCTGGTGATCACCAGCGATATCCCATTGGCCGATGAGATCATCACCAAAGGCGGCCACGTGTTGAGTTCTCGTGGGGAGCAGTTCACCAAAGAGAATATAAAATCACGCCTTAATATTCGTGATTTTATGGAAACCATGCGCAGTAGTGGTGTCCAAACAGGCGGCCCAGCACCGCTAAACCAAGCGGATCGACAGCAATTTGCTAACCATTTAGACAAATGGTTAGTGCAGTGGCAAAGGGCGCAAAAATAGGAGGAGTGGATGTCCTTGGTTAACCAGTTAGCGCTGTTTATTGATGTGGTGCAGCAAGGCTCTTTTACTAAAGCTGCGACCTTGCACAATATGGACAACTCATCGTTGTCAAAACAGATCAAAAAACTGGAAGTAGAACTAGGCGTGCAGCTTCTTAATCGCTCAACGCGCTCCTTTTCCCTAACGCCAGCGGGTGAAGAAATTCTCGAGCAGGCACATAATCTGGTTGGGACTTTAGGGCATGTTCACTCCATCGCAGACTCTTATCAGGCAAGGCCGAAAGGACGCATACGCATTACCGCACCTTTGCATATTGGCCAGCACTACCTTCAGCCCGTGATTACGCAATTTATGCGCAGTTATCCTGAGGTGGAAATTAACCTGCAAATGGATGATAAGCGTTCAGATATTATTTCTGATCACTTTGATGTCGCATTTCGCCTTGGTCGGCTAGAAGATTCGAGTTTGATTGCAAAGAAAATCGCTGACATCAGGCCGGTGATTTTGGCGTCTGAAAGCTTTATCGATCAGCACGGAGAACCTCAGACTCCTGAGGAGCTAATGAGCTTGCCTTCTGTCGTCTATAGTAATGGGCCATTAACCGTAGATACGGCACGTATTAGTGAAGCACCGGGTGGCAGTACGTTCATAAATCACAAAATGACGGGTAAATACAAGGTCAATGATGTGCTGACTTTGTTAGCGGCCGTCCAAGATGGGCTTGGCTATGCCATGATTTCCTCTTCCAACCTATACCGCCCAGTTGCCGAGATGAATCTAAAGCCGATCCTGACGCATTACACTCTATGTAATCGCGGCCTCGCCCTATATGCTCTGTACCCACATCGTAAGCAAACGGCGCTGGTTAGAGAGTTTATTTCTGCGGTGCAGGCACATATTGGTACACCACCAATCTGGGAAAAGCAGGTGGACAACTTTGCTCACCTCTACCCAACTCGCTAAAGAGTGAACAATAAAAAGCCCGGCGAAGGCCGGGCTAATCAACAAAACTTAATGATGATGTTTGTGGCTCATCCCACTCATGACTTTCTTGATAGGTGCTGAGACAGTCTGCTCCTGACCGTTTGCGAAGGTCAGTTTCACATCAATGCTCTCACCTTCGACCAGCGGCTTTTTCAGGTCAAATAACATAATGTGTAGGCTACCGGGTTTTAGCTCGACCATACCATTGGCTGGCACAGTAATTTGCTCTACCTGACGCATTTTCATTACATCGCCATCTTTAATCACATCATGCAGCTCAACTTTGCCTGCAGCGTCTGTACTGGCTGATACAATAACGCGGTCTTTTGCGCTGTGGTTCATGATTTCAGTGAACACAGCACTAGTGGCGGCACTCGGTGGTGTCGCACGTGCATAGGTATGGGATAGCATGATGTCTGAAGCAGCGTGAGCAAGTGGGCTAAGTGCGATAGACGCTAAAATGAGGGCTTTTAACTTCATTAGGATTTTCCTTGTGACGTAAGTGTTTTCATCGCTTCAACCAAAGGAGCCGGTGTCAGCGTGTGTGGCACTTTAGTAATTAATGTGCCATCTGGTTTTAGGAAATAAAAATAGGAGCTGTGGTCAAGGGTGTACTTCAGCTCCGAGTTTTCTAATTTGGTCTTACGGAAAATAACGCCGTATTTATGTGCCAAAGGTGTGGTGACATCGAGTGGCGCGGACAAGCCTTCAATCATTGGATGGAAGTACTGGGCGTATTTGTATGAGTCTGCCGCGGCATCACGTTCAGGATCGAGCGAAACAAACATAGGCCTGAAGTGAGATTTTACTTCATCATCCACCTGATTCAGCGCGCCTGCTAACATGGCTAGCGAGGTTGGGCAGACATCTGGACAACGTGTGAATCCAAAGTAAACGATGCGTACGCGAGAGTCTTGTTGATCGAAGATTTTGACCGGTTTGTCATTTTCACCGAACAGGACGACTTCTTTACTGGTTGCAGCAGGAGCCTCGGTCGTTGGCTGTGAATCCAGATACGCTTTCACGCCAAAGCCTAGTGCAAACGCGGCAACTAAAATTAAAGACCAGTTCTTACTCATTGTTCCATCCTAATCGAGGTGCTCACACTGTGTTGGCCATCAGTGAGTTCGCCAACCCAAGTCATGGCATCAGTCGTACATACCGGCAGAATAACCTGGCCTGTAAACTGACCTGTTGAGCTTTTATTGAGTTTAAATACGGCGGTACCCATTTCCATCTCGTGGCCTTCCAAAGTCAGCAACAGACTTTCCTGTTGAGCTTCGGGCCAGTCGACGACGATTTCAGTGGGTACCAATGGCTGACTGATGTCGCGATCAACTTTTATACGAACATCGTTGCTTTCACAAGCTTCAGTAGTGAGTAAGCAATATTCTGACAAAGGTTTGACTTGGGAACGGGTTTTAAACCACTGGTAAATGTCACCGGCGAAGAAGCCTGCACCAAGCGTTACGACGACCAAGAGCAGCTTTAACATTGAAGACACGGTGTTCTCTCTTTGATTCTAAAGCCGCAATCCTAGCACCAAGTGAGTCTAAATACCTCAGCCAACAAATAAATCTGTGCTTGGAATCAATCTACTCAATGATGGGTGTTCTGGCGATGAATTCCATAGACAGCATGATCCAGAATTCGATCTCCAACTTTCTCCTTATTGGTAATGATACCCTCTAGGGTCATACCTACGCGCTCGGCGACTCGTCGGCTCGGTAGGTTATCTTTGGCGGCAGATAGCTGGACCTTCTCCATCTGGTATTCATTAAACGCAATATCAATCAATTTGTTCACCACGCGCGTAATGATGCCTTTGCCTTGCTGGTGTTGCGATAGCCAGTAACCAATCTCGACAGTTTTTGTGTCGTAACTAATTGTGTTGAAGCTGCAGTTTCCTACGATGTTGCTGTTATAGATGATCGCACAGGTCATTGATTTCCCGTCTGCATATTCATGTAAAACACGCTGAACGAACATACGGAAATCTTGCTCGGACTGGCAGTAGGGAGGCCAAGTCAACCATTGTGATAAATATTCTGTTTGAGTGGATACTAATTCACTGTATTGAGTGGCAAATGATTCCTGAACAAGAGCGAGTTCGAGTTCAGAGTCGATAGAGATTGTGAACATAAGGAACCTAAACAAGTTGAATATGAAGAGCTAACTTAACAGAGTAAGACTGGTATGACCATAAACACTTGTTGCAAAAAACATTTTCCATGTAGCACGGAATTCACCCAAGACGTTATGCAAATCACAATTATATAAATAGTCTTAAATAATTTGTGGTTTTTATGAAAGGAAATCGTTTAGCCTTGCAGCCCTAAAATAAGAAAAATTAGTCAGTTAGGTTATTACTAATGGATGAGCCGCTTGATAACGTAAGCGTAGATTTACGTCAGGTGCTATTTGAAATCGCTTCAGCCCTCGATGCAGTCGGGATCGATGATATAAATCACGGTCACCGGGTTGCATACATTGCTTATCAATGTGCTAAACGAATGGGGTGGGAGGAAGAGCAGGCTCAAATCGCTTTTTCCCTGGGATTGATCCATGATTGCGGTGTTTCGCAGTCTAATGAGCGTTCCTATCTATTCAAGTCGATGGCTCCGGAGAACACCAAAAAGCATTGTATTAAAGGTTATGGGCTGTTGAGCGCTTGCCCGCCTCTGGCTGGATTAGCATTGCCAGTTCTGTATCATCATACCTGGTGGGAGCAGCTGAGCGGCGAAACCAGAGCTTCAGAAAACGATAAACTACTCGCCGGATTGCTATTCATCTCTGACCGGGTTGATTATCTCTACTCACGTTTTTACCCAGACCAATACGGCAATATCACCGAGAACAACAAAAAATCGATCATCGGGGAATTGACCGCCAATGCTGGGATCTTGTTTGAGCCTAATATGGTTCAGCACATGTGTGAGTTGATAGACAACGATGACTTCTGGTTTTCAATGGAATCTCGCTATATCGAGACAATGGCAAGTCGCTTTCCATCGGTGCCTTTCTTTTCATCTCGATTGGGATTGGAAGACACGATTGCTGTAGCGGAATTCTTTGCCCAGATTGTCGATGCAAAAAGCACTTTCACGTTTCAGCACTCTCGTCATGTTGCGGAGTTAACGTCATTTCTGGGTAAACAACTGGGGTACTCGACCAAAGCACAACGAATGTTGTATCTGGCAGGGTTAGTGCACGATATTGGAAAACTGAAAACTCCGGTCGCGGTTTTGCATAAACCTGCAGAGCTGACGGATGAAGAGTATGCGTGCATAAAGCGCCATGCGACCGATACCCGTCACGCATTGACCAATATGTTTCGCTCTAGCCAAGTTATTGATTGGGCTTCGAATCACCATGAAAGGCTGGATGGGTCTGGTTACCCGTTAGGGAAAACAGCCAAAGATCTCGATCAACCAAGCCGAATTGTGGCCATTGCCGATGTGTTTCAGGCTCTGACTCAATCACGCCCTTATCGACAAGGCGTGTCACTTGAGGAAACAATGCAAATACTGCAGGAATTGGTAGATGAATCGAAACTGGATTCTGTCGTGTTTGAGTGTCTGATGGAGAACGATCTTGAGTGCTATCAGATTTCAACAGGTCACCCTGCCATAGAAAAAGCCAGCGCTTAATGCGCTGGCTTTTGGCTTATTGAGCTTGATTACTTTTCCAGTAAGAACTGTTTGAAGCGCGCCTGTGTTTCCGCGTCGGCTTTGTTATACCAGAAATGCAGCATTTCCTCGGCAGTCGAGTCGCCTTTGACGCCTTCTTTGGTGACTTTAGCAGGTAGCGTTACTGGCTGTACCGTGGCGCCAATAGCGGCGGCAGAGACAGCTGCAACACCACCTCGGCGGTTGTAATCTGCCAGTTCAATCTGGAAGTTTCGGCCAATCTGCATACCGTCTTTTACGAGCTTATCCTGCGTAACTGCTAGAGCGCTACCACTTGCAGTTGTGAGCTGCCAGTCGACATTTTTAATCTTCTTCTCCGCTTCGTGTTGATCGCGGTATTTAGGCATATCGAATGTCAGTTCAGTATCGTTGGTATCAAACGTGGCAATAATGGGATCGCTTTCAAGAATAATACGGTCATTACCTTGCGTGAAGTATGGCTGGTAGCGGAACAAAACTTGGTTTTCGCCGTCAGGTAAAGTCAGCGTTTTGTTTGCTGAAAAGAAGCCACCAGAGAGCTCTGGTTTTGCGTCGTTCGCAACCAATACATCCACAGTGTCTGGGACGGTAATGGTTACTTCAGCCGCCGCCATACCGCTGATGCTTAATGCAACGGCGGCCAATAATGTTGTTTTGATTTTCATGACTTGATCCATTTGATTTGGTTAGCCAACACTTTGCCTAGCAAGTCCAGATATTTCAATTAGATGAATGTCAAAGTGATAAGATTTCACGGAAACTTAACTTTCAGTGATGATAAACCACTAACTAAGCGCAAGCTAAGTGTGACAGGTGTTTAGGGGTACGGATGACTTATTTTGCTAAGGTTTATTAAATAATGATTTTGGGGTGTGTGATTTATAAATTTTGAGTGACATTTCACGGTAAATAGGTGAGATCACGACTATATTGATGGTTATGTCTATAACCTACGAGAAGGATAACGCTATGAACTGCATTTGGATGCAAGACAGCCGTTTTGTGTTGTCGTCATGGTACAACTTAGACTTTTGCCTATCGCTTTTGAGCAAAGAATCCCCTTCGCTTTGATTTCCTGGGTGCACTCGCACCATCTATTCGCAATTTAACGCTTTAAATCCGATGCAGATTGTCTGCAGGGATCGATCTATCTATAGGAAATTAAATATGAAACGCATTCCAGAACCCTTTCGCATTAAAATGGTTGAACCGATCAAAATGACCACTTATCAAGACCGAGTTGCTGCGCTTGACGAAGCCGGTCTGAACCCTTTCTTATTAAAAAGTGATGATGTCTATATTGACCTTCTGACTGACTCGGGCACAGGTGCGATGAGTGACAACCAGTGGGCTGGTTTGATGATGGGGGACGAGTCTTACGCAGGGAGTCGCAACTATTACAATCTTTGTCAGGCGGTCGAGCACTTTTTTGGTTATAAACTAACGGTGCCCGCTCACCAAGGTCGCGGGGCGGAGCAAATTCTATTCCCGGCATTGATTGAGCGTATGCGCAGTGTTCGCGGCGGGACGGAGCCAGTTTTCATCTCCAACTATCACTTTGATACCACGGCGGGGCATATTGAGTTAAATGGAGGCAAGGCCATTAATGTCGTCGACAGACATGCTTTTGATACGACGACCCCGTATGACTGGAAAGGTGATTTCGACCTCGACAAACTTGAAGCGACTATTGAGCAGTATGGTGCACATAACATTTGCGCCATCATCACCACGGTGACTTGTAACAGCTCTGGTGGTCAGCCGGTGTCTATGGCCAACATGCGCGCGGTTTATGAGTTGGCAAGCAAGAATGACATCCCTGTTGTGATCGATTCTGCACGCTATTGTGAAAACGCCTATTTCATTAAACAGCGTGAGGAGGGATATCAGGATAAGTCGATCCTCGAAATCATCCGAGAGATGTATCAATACGGTGATATGCTGACTATGTCCGCTAAGAAGGACCCTATGGTCAATATTGGTGGCCTGTGCTGTATTCGTGATCACCAAGAGCTGTTCCAAGCCGTACAAACGCGTTGTGTGCCAATGGAAGGGTTTGTCACTTATGGCGGTATGGCAGGGCGAGACATGGAAGCGTTGGCTCGCGGCCTTTATGAAGGTGCAGACGAAGATTACCTCCACTATAGGATCAGTCAGGTGCAATATCTTGGTGAGCGTCTGCGTGAAGGGGGGATTCCCATTCAGTATCCAACAGGTGGGCATGCAGTGTTTGTCGATGCAGCGAAGATACTCCCTCACATTCCAGCAGAAGAGTTTCCAGCTCACGTCTTGTGTAATGCCCTATACCTTGAAGCTGGAGTTCGAGCGGTAGAAATTGGTTCGTTGCTCCTGGGGCGTGATCCGGAAACAGGCAAACAAAAATCGTCGGAATTGGAACTGATGCGTCTTACCATTCCTCGTCGTGTATATACCAACGATCACATGGATTATATTGCCGATGCGATCATTGCGCTCAAAGAGCGTGCTCATGAACTTAAAGGCTTAATGTTTGAGTATGAACCTCCCGTGCTGCGTCATTTCACGGCGCGATTTAAGTCCAAATAATCCTTAATTAAAACCTGCCTCCTAAAATTTTTAGGGGGCAGTATTTTGTAATGGCGATCCTCCAATATTTGGTATCTCATTCTTTAAATTATTGACAAATAAGTATGTTTCTCGGCTTGCTAGGATTTTATAAATTATGGGTCGAAATCCAATTTGTAATGTAACAGACCTCGTATATACAACTATTTTCTGATCTTGCCTCGAAAACAACCTTTATTTTTTTTATCAAAAAAAAAGTCTCTCAAATACTGAAAGTGATGTTCTTCGCGATGTATCCGTAGAACAGCGAATACCGATCCTCGATAAGTCTTTCGGCTCAATACTTGGCCAGCAGGCAGTTAAACGCGGCTTACGATGATAGGTATCACTTCCCAACTTTCGGGTAAATGTACAAGGAATGAGAGAAATAGGTATGAATCGTATAACTTTGTGCGCCGCTAGTATCGCTTTGGCGCTATCCGGCACCGCGATGGCTGCACCAACAGCCCCTAGTATTGATGTTTACGGCTCAAACAATCTTCAGTTCTCGAAGATTGAGTTAGCAATGGAAACCACTTCTGGCTACAACGACATGGTGAAATATTTCGATGAAGCGGATATTACCATTAAATTTAATCAGTGGAGTGGCACAACGGGGGACACCTACAAGGTTTACTTTGACGGTGCTCAGGTAGCAACCGGAGACATTACCGGTAGCCAGACCACAGCAAGCTTCAAATATGCAAATGGCGGTCGTTATCAAATGACGATTGAAGCGTGTGACGCAAGCGGTTGTAGCACGAGTGCGCCTGCTGAAATTGTGGTTGCTGACACCGATGGTGCTCACCTTGCACCGCTGGCGATGAATGTTGATCCAAACAACAAGAGTTACAACACGGACCCTAACACGGTCGTTGGTACTTACTTTGTTGAGTGGGGTATCTATGGCCGTGACTTTACGGTAGACAATATTCCTGCCGATAACCTGACCCATATTCTATACGGCTTTATTCCAATTTGTGGCCCGAATGAATCAGTGAAATCAGTCGGTGGCAACAGTTACAACGCACTGATGACCGCATGTAAAGGAGTGCCAGACTATGAAGTCGTGATTCATGACCCATGGGCAGCTTACCAAAAGAGCTTCCCTCAAGCAGGCCATGAGTACAGTTCTCCTATCAAAGGCAACTACGCGATGCTAATGGCGCTTAAGCAGCGCAATCCAGATCTGAAAATTATCCCTTCCATTGGTGGCTGGACGTTATCAGACCCATTCTTTGACTTTACTACCAAAGCGAACCGAGACACCTTTGTCGCTTCTGTTAAGCGCTTCCTGACGACGTGGAAGTTTTATGATGGTGTGGATATTGACTGGGAATTCCCAGGCGGCGGCGGTGCTGCTCCTGATTTAGGTGATCCTGTAAATGATGGCCCAGCGTACATTGCGTTGATGCAAGAGCTTCGTGCGATGCTTGACCAATTGGAAGCAGACACCGGCAGAACGTATGAGCTTACGTCAGCAATCGGTGTGGGTTACGACAAAATTGAAGATGTGAACTACGGGGATGCAGTTCAGTACATGGATTACATCTTTGCCATGACGTATGACTTCTACGGCGGTTGGAACAATGTTCCTGGTCATCAGACGGCACTGTACTGTGGTACATTCATGCGCCCAGGTCAGTGTGATGGTTCTGGTGTAGATGAAAATGGCGAACCGTACAAAGGCCCTGCTTACACCACGGACAACGGTATTCAGCTTCTGCTAGCGCAAGGTGTTCCTGCGAATAAACTCGTTGTGGGTACCGCCATGTATGGTCGTGGTTGGGAAGGCGTGACACCTGATACGCTCACCGATCCTAATGACCCAATGACTGGAACAGGTACTGGTAAGCTGAAAGGCAGCACAGCACAAGGTGTCTGGGAAGATGGTGTGATTGATTATAAAGGCGTGAAATCCTTTATGCTTGGCGCGGACAATACTGGCATCAACGGTTTTGAATATGGCTACGACGCGCAAGCTGAAGCACCTTGGGTTTGGAATCGCTCTACAGGTCAGCTGATTACGTTTGATGATGACCGCTCTGTGAAAGCGAAAGGCGCATATGTACGTGATTTAGGCCTTGCCGGTCTATTCTCCTGGGAGATTGACGCTGATAACGGTGACATTCTCAATGCTATGCATGAAGGGCTAGCTGGTGGAACACCAGCGAATCGAGCTCCAGTTGCTGCAGCGGGCGCGGATGTTTCAGTAACCGGTCCTGCATCGGTTGTACTGGATGGCAGCAGCTCAAGTGACTCGGATGGCAGTGTTGCAAGCTATGTGTGGGAACAGCTCTCAGGTACTAGCGTTTCACTAACGGGTGCAAACACTGCACAGGCGAGTTTCGATGTAGCTGAAGTTGCGCAAACTGAAACGCTTACTTTCAAATTGACGGTGACGGATAATGAAGGTGCGACGGGCACCGACACAGTTGTTGTGACAGTAAAGGCGAAAGACACTGGCCCTGTAAACACTGCGCCAGTTGCGGCAGTATCAGCACCTGCTACAGCGAATGCTGGAGATGTGGTAGTGGTTGACGCTTCTGGTTCTAGTGATGCAGATAATGACATACTAACGTACAGTTGGGATGTGCCTGCTGGACTCAATGCCACCATTAGTGGTGCAACGGTGACATTCACTGCTGCTGAGTACACGCAAGATACTTCATTGCTATTTACTGTAACAGTCAGTGACTCTCAAGCGACGTCTTCTGCTTCGGCTACTGTTGTTGTCGCGAAGAAGGATACTGGTGGCGGTACTTGTACCAACGCTTGGGATTCTGGCGCAATCTACAATGGCGGTGACCAAGTGACTTGGGATGGTAAAGTCTGGGAAGCGAAGTGGTGGACACAAGGTGATGATCCTACTCAATCTGGTCAGTGGGGTGTTTGGAAAGAAGTAGGCCCTGCAAACTGCTAATCTAAACAACTCTTCTTATCGTAGATAAAGAAAAGCCGCTCAATACTGAGCGGCTTTGTTGTTCTTGTCAGCTTAGTTAACGGCTCTGACTTTACCTTGCTTAAGACTGTTGAGTACTTCAGCTTTAGGCCCATCAGCGATGACGCAGCCTTTCTCCATAACGATGACTCGATCAACCACATCTAGCATGGATGTTTTATGCGTAATCAAGATCAGCGTTTCCGATGGCTTTAGTTGCGCTAACTGTTGCTTGATGTGCATTTCAGAGCGGTTATCCATAGCACTGGTTGGCTCATCCATTAACAGCACTGGTGGGCGACCAAGGAAGGCGCGTGCAATGGTAACGGCTTGACGTTGACCACCGGAGAGCAATAAGCCTCCTTCACCGACCTGACGTTCTAGACCTGCTGGGTCTTGCTGAGTAAATACGGTCACACCAGCGCGGTTAGCCGCATCCATCACATCACGATCGTCGGCCAATGGGCGACCCAAAGTAATGTTATCGCGAATGGAGCCATAGAAGAGCTGGCTGTCTTGTGGCACGCAGCCAATGTTGCGTCGGATGTCGATGTGATGCAGCTGCTCGATATCTGTATCATCGATACGAACATGGCCTTCCGTCGGTTTAAACAATCCAAGGATCAAACGCTCAAGCGTAGTTTTACCTGAGCCAATTCGACCAATAATAGCGACTTTTTCACCAGGATTGATGGTAATGCTCAGGTCTCGAATAGAAGCTATCGGCGAGTCCGGATAGTGGAAGGTGACCTTATCCAATTCAATCTTACCGTGAACAATTGGACGGTGAATATAGCGCTTCCCTTCCTCCTGCTCATCTGGCATTTCCATCACTTGTTCAATAATGGTCATTGAAGACTTGGCTTGGTTGTATCGTGTGGATAGCAAAGAAAGCTGAACCATAGGACCAATGGCTCGACCACTCAACATGGTTGCTGCAATCAGGCCACCCATGGTGAGGTCACCTTCTGCAATCAAGTACACGCCAAGAATGATCATCCCAACATTGGATGCTTGCTGAACGAAGCCTGCGGTGTTCTGGATGCCATCTGTGATGCGACGACTCTTGATGTTCCAGTTTGCCATATGAGCGACCGCTTCTTCCCAGCGGAACTGGAATTGGCTTTGCGCACCAAACAGCTTGACGGTTTCTAGCCCTGACAGACTCTCAATAAGGTTAGCGTACTTTTGTGAGGCTAGGCGTGAACCCTCTTCAATTGTGCGTCGCAAAGGTCCCTGAATCAGCGCCGAGTAGATAATTAGGATCAGCACGCCTGCAATTGGAACCAAAACAAGATTACCCGCCATCAGCCAGATTAGAACAAGGAATAGCAGCGCAAAAGGCAAGTCAATTAAAGAACCAATGGTGGCTGAAGTGAAAAATTCCCGAATGGACTCAAATTCTTGCAAATGACGAGCAAACGCGCCGACCGACGGTGGTCTCGCTTCCATTCGAATGCCAAGTACTTTACTGAACAGCTTGGAAGAGATCAGAATATCGGATTTTTTGCCTGCCACGTCGATAAAGTAGCTGCGCATTATCTTGAGTGTCAGATCAAACAGGAAGATGACAAAGATACCGCTTGCCAGCACCCACAAGGTTTCGAAGGCGAGGTTGGGCACCACCTTGTCATACACCAAACGGGTAAACATTGGCGCTGCAACGGCAAACAAGTTAATCAGAATAGAAGCGATCAACACGTCACGATAGATGTTCTTCGACTGCCAAATCGTGCTCCAGAACCAGTGCCCTTCGCGCGTTTTGAGGACTTCTGGAGAACGTTCGTCATAACGGAACTGTTTCTTAACCAGAAAGTAGCGACCAATGTAGAGTTCTTCCAGTTCATCAAGCGGAATAGCGATTGGTACTAAGCCAGATTCGCCAGTGACGATTTCTGCTTCCTGTTTATCACTGTTGATAGTGTTAAGCACGCACGCATCACCACTTTTTAGCAGTAAGACCACAGGCAAAACTAAATCCGAAATATCTTCGAGTTTGGAACGGTTCTCTTTCGCGACCAGACCGGCACGCTCAGCCGAGCGAGGGAATAAAAATGGTGTCAGCTTGCCTTCGGTTAAAGGCAAGCCATTTATCAAGGCTTCCGGCGAGTTAGCCAGACCGTAATAGCGGCTGACGTAAATCAGCGAATTTAATAAAGGATCCTGCATCTATAACCTTTTTACTTATCGACAATGAAGCCTTGGAAGACATCAATAAAGTGTTCAGACAAGAAATCCAACTGGATTTGTGTCTCAACTCGGGACGCAATGGTTTTAATACCAAGGTTATGTGCGGTACGTGAGATAGAAGTCAGGGTAAATTTCTGCTTCTCATCATCCAGATGGTGCGTGTATAGGTAATCCAGTTTGACGTAAGCCGGGCGGAATTCGTTAATGTAATCCAGCGATTGGAAGTTACGTCCGTAGTTATCGACACCAAAATCCGCACCTGCACCACGAACCGCATTACAGAATAAAGCTGTATGGTGCGGTGTATTGACAAAGCAGCTTTCGGGAACTTCGAAATGTAGCTTATCGGCAACGGACTTATGGCGATTCAACATCTGAGTGATCCAGCGGATAAAGCTTGGCTGGGCAATACTGCTTTGCGAAATGTTGATGGCAATTGGTTCAGAAAATTCCCCTTTCTCAAGGCGTTCGACAATGGACTTGATAACGTATTCATCAAACAGGTGGCTGGCATTGAGCTGTTCTAAGGCAAACAGGTATTGGTTAGCACTGAAGCGTTCGCCATTTTTCTCAATCGCAGAAAAGACTTCTCGGTGATAAGTTCTTCCACCTTCGTCATTGGCAGCTTGGAATCGGAACTGGAACCAATCGTTACTGATGGCTTCCTCAACCAACGTTTTCCATTGCTGTTTACCCATCAGATTTTCAGAGTTATCACCCGTGACGTAGCCATAGGTAATTTCCGGATCAGACTTAGCCGTTGCCAGTGCGTTATCTAGCATGGTCAAAATTTCAGATGGGTTCTTAGTTGTTTCACTGTATACAACACCCAGTGATAGGTTGGAGGTAGCCATGCCTGTCGGATCGGCGTTGATGTCCTGAACATAAGTTACGATGCTATCGGAAACCAGTTTAAGGTCCACTTCATCCATATTTGGCAGGATGAAACCGAATTCTGCGGAGGAGATTCGAGCCAGCGTCACATCTGGAGACGTGAGAGAGATTTTAAGATGGTCAGCCAACTCACGTACCATTCCATCACCAGCTTCGTAACCTTTCTCTTCATAAAGCTCGTTGATGAAGCTTGCTTCGAGGATTGCAACACCGCCGATACCGCCTTCACCAAGCCACGAGTTAAGCTGACTCATATAGTAAGCGCGGTTTCCAAGCCCTGATACTGGATCAATGTAGGCACGCTCACGTAGTTGCTGTGCTTCTTTTGCTTGCGCCTTAAAGGATTGTTCTACTTGAGCAGACATGCTGTTAATGCCGTCAACGACATAAATAAGATCTTTCGTGCTCGGTCTTGGGAGTGGTTCACCAAAGTGATTACGTGCCACTTGCTCCATTTTTTCAACGATGAGCTGAAGAGGACGAAGGGCGCGCTTAAGAATGAAGGCAATTGATAAGAGTCCGATAGTGAAAATCAGACTGAACGCGATAACTAGGCGCTCAAATGCGTTCCACAGCTGGGTGTAGGCATCCCCAGTGTGGCTGACAATCTCAACTTCTGCCAGTTGCATCCATCCGCTAGTAACGACTCGGCGCTCGTGAATTTTCTCAAACAGGTGCAGTTTGGTAAACCAATCTGGCACATCCAGTGGCTTGACGGGGTACGAACGAAGAATTTCCTCACCATTATCGAGGAAAATCAGTCGAACGACTGAATAACTGCTGCCATCAAACAGGGCATTAATGACGGATTCAACGGCGACCTGATCCTTGTTCTCCAGATATGGAGCCAAAGCAAGACCGACTGTGTTGATGGTGTTATTCACTTCAGAGCGCTGCTGCTGCACTAAGTTATTGCGCGTGGTGTTAAATTCGATGATGAAGACCGAAGCCATCAGCATCAAAAATACAGCAATCATTCCCGCGACAAGCTGTTTATATAAAGTCATATTGCCTACTCATCGTAATTCACTATTGGTTTGTTGAGTTTGAGTGATTTTTCTCGTGCACGAAGATCATTCCATAGACTAAGTCTGGATGATTTTCCTGCCAGTTGTCCTTGTTTTGATTTCATCAGCCATAGGTTTTTACCGTTGAAGCTGTAAATCGGTAGTAAGTCCCTGCGTTTGGAGGCTTTTTTTATCTCTGGGTCGATATTATCGAGCAGAATCGGTTCCGCACTGGGCTTAGAGTAATATGCGAGCACCATGTGAAACTGGTTAAGCGTGATAGCTTTAACGTATACCAAACGCAGTTTTTTATCTGAGACGCCCAGCTCAAGGAGAGAGAAATACTTTGCGATGGTAAAATCTTCGCAATCGCCGGCATTACTGCCGAGAAATTCCAACGGAGTAGCCCAGTAGTCTTTCTTTCCCCATAAACGGTCATCGTTGACAAAGTTCAGCTGGTTAAAGAAGCTATTGACTTCAGTGAGCTTTTGTCTTTCCGAAAGCCCCTTAAACTGTTCCATTTCACGACGCCATGTTTCGACACGTTTGCCTGCTCGATCACCATAAGTATTACGCACAGCCTCGACCCAGCGCTGCTCTTGAGTATTGAGCGCCTGTGAAGCTGTGGAAGCTAAAATAATAAATAGAGCTGCGAGCCAGTATTTCATGTTGGCTATACTCTGACCTTACTTGCAGTCTCAGTTGTTCGCATCTTTATTCCTTTAGTGCGTTGTTTTTGGCGCCCAAAATTGGTTTAAGTAAGTATTCCATTACCGTGCGTTTGCCTGTGATGATATCGACAGAAGCGGTCATCCCAGGAATGATGGGTAAAGAGGTATCGTTGTTCAGGCTGGTTTCTTTAGTTCGCACTCTAACCAGATAAAAGCTATTGCCTTCTTCGTCTGTCGTGGTATCAGCACTGATGTGCTCTAACGTTCCTTCCAAACCCCCGTATTTGGTGAAATCATATGCACTGAACTTAACGATGGCATGCAATTCAGGGCGTAGGAAGGCAATATCCTGTGGGGCAATTTTTGCTTCGACCAACAGAGTATCTTCACTTGGGACAATCTCAACGATATCCATGCCCGGTTGGATAACACCACCGACGGTATTCACATTCAGTGTTTTTACTGTTCCGGTAACGGGGGATACGACCACAGTTCGATTTACTCTGTCTTCAAGCCCTACTGTTGATTCGGTTAGGGCTGATAGCTTGTCCTGTGCTTCGTTAAGCTTTTCTTGTTGCTCAGAGCGGAATTTTTGTGCGGCATCTATCCGGCTGAGCATGGATTCTTTGATAGAGGATCTTAAGACGGGAACCTTCAGTTCACTCGAAGTCATCTCCCGGCGGGTATCATTAACTTGACGTTGTAATTTAAGCAACTCAATACGTGGAACAACACCTTCATCAGCGAGTGGTTTGGTGATTTCCAGCTCTTTACGGGCAAAATTGTAGCTTTCACGTAAGTTGCTTACCCTAGCCTGAATTTCGACGAGGTCTTGCTGCTTCTGTTTAACTTGTTGATCGATCACTGAGATTTGGTTACGCAGGTTATTTAAGTCTTGACGATACTCAGCGCGCTGGCGAGCGACGAGTTTTGGTTGACGTTCTTCAAGTTCAGGTGGAAATGCCAGTTTACTGAAGTCGAGTTGAACACTTTGCTGCCAAGATTTTTCACTGAAGTCTTCATTCACACTCACGCTGGTGATAGACGCTGATAGCTGCAGAACACTGGCCGTCAGGTTTGCCACTTGCTGTTCGCGTTCACGAAAATCTGAGCGAAAGCGGGTATCATCGATCAAAAGTAGTTGCTGACCTTTCTGAACGATTTGACCTTCACGAACGAGGATTTCTTTAACTAGGCCGCCTTCAAGGTTTTGTACTACTTGTATTTGAGAAGAAGGCACAACCTTCCCTTGCCCAACGGTAACTTTATCGATCTGAGCCCAAGACGCCCATGCCCCAGCAAGGATAAAAAACAAAACCATCACCCACAGCATAATTCTCGCGCTGCTTGGCGTATTGAGCAAGAGCGCTGCTGTTTTGTCATCTACATACTCAAGCTCATTGTTAGCGAGCTTGTTGTAATTGTCTTGACCCATTGATGATCCTTGTTACTTCTACGTATTTGATTGATTCTATTATCCAAAATGATAAATGTTAAGCTGTAGTCGTTAGAACGGTGTGCCATATCAAACACTTAAATAATAGAAAACAATCAATCAGTTGTACTAAGTATATACGGCGATTTTTCTTGATAACTTGCTTTCTACCGATAGATAGCGCTTTACGTGCATCAAATCTCCCGAGACAATCTGGTACATGAGCTTGTGTTCATGTATATATGAGCGCACAATCGGCAAAAAAATTTCGCAGGAGAGAAGATGGAACTCGAAGATATCCGCCGTGAATACAGTAAAGGTGGTTTGCGTAGGAAAGACCTAAAAACCAACCCAGTAGATCAATTCAATCTATGGTTGCAGCAAGCGATTGACGCTAAACTTACTGACCCAACCGCAATGACAGTGGCGACGGTAGACGAAAACGGTCAGCCTTTCCAGCGAATCGTGTTGCTGAAGTATGTCGATACACAGGGGTTTGTCTTCTATACCAACTTAGGTAGCCGCAAAGCGCAGCAAATTGAAGTTAACTCACGAGTTAGCCTTCATTTCCCATGGCATCCATTGGAGCGTCAGGTGCATATTACGGGTGTGGCTGAAAAACTGAGTGTTGCAGAAAATATTAAGTACTTCTCCTCACGTCCAAAAGAAAGCCAACTGGCGGCGATTGCAAGTAGACAAAGTAGCCGTATTTCTACACGCGGCGTACTGGAAGGTAAGTTTCTCGAGCTAAAGCAAAAGTTTGCACAGGGCGAGATTCCTGTTCCTAGCTTCTGGGGAGGATTTCGTATTAAACCTGAAAGCATTGAGTTTTGGCAGGGTGGCGATCACCGCCTTCATGACCGCTTTTTATTCTCCAAGTCAGATAACGAGTGGCAGATTGACCGTTTAGCACCATAGGTTAGCCGCTTACAAGACATACGTTGAATACGCCGTGCTATGCGGCGTATTCATTACTCAATACCACTGAAAGCTGTGTTCTCAGCAGGGTTTGAGGGATGTGCGAGCCAAATCCTGCATCCAGAGCCATATCAATCAGTTGTGCTTTACTGTGGGCACCAAATTTCCCTCTTAGGTGCAACACGTAGTTTTCCAGCGTTTTAGTCGAGATGTTCATGACATCGGCTATGTATTTCGGCTTCTTACCGTACAGCAACAAAAATAATACTTCTGACTCTCTTGTTGTCAGCTTGATTTGATGGTTTTGCGGCGACAATTGATTCAACGAGATTCGCTCTTCACTGTGTAAACCCGTCGCCCGACAAATCCAATGACCGACCTCCAACACTGCGGTATCAGTCAGCTCTTGACCATAGAAGATAGTGCCCTGAACGTTTCCTTGAGAGTCATACCAAGGGGACTTACTGAAAATGTGTGTGCGCCAACTGCCGTCAGGGTAGGGGTGAACATCCAGTACCTTAATTGACTGTTTAGTCTCAATCACGAACCTATCTTGCTCCTGAAAGTCACTGGCACACTTAGTGGTTGGGCTAGGCATCTGATGATCGGTGAGACCGATACAATCCTCTGGCAGTTCAAAGCCAATGAGCTTGGCATAAGAGTGGTTAGCGTAAGCGAAAACGGAATTGAGGTCTTTGCATCCCCAGTAGCCAGGGAGTTGGTTGAATAAAGAAATTAGGTGCGGTTCCAAAGCGATGTCTACCTTTTACAGTACTCCGGTTATGATATCAGATGAGTAATCTGTCAATCCATCCCAGATTTGCTGTAAGGGCTTTAAAAATAAGAATTTTTGCGGTAAATCGACAAGTATCGAACGAAAAAAAGCCAGCTATCGACAGGATGGCTGGCAAACACAAGAATAATTCTTGTCGACGTGTAGAAGAGGTTCTATGCACTCAGTACGAGGAACTGAGCATAGACGTATCAATCGATACTGAGCCCATTGTTGGGTGAGCTCAGGGGAAATTCTACGTGGAAATGACGTACAAAAAAGGGGGGAAATCCCCCCTAAACCATTATGTGTATTGTTTATTTAATTGATGTCTCTTACGACACGGAATCCGACATAGTTTGCAGCAGACGAACTTGATAGCGAAAGCTGCTGATGAGCCGCTGCCATGTCTGGTGAAAAGTTCCATGCGCCACCTTTTAGCAGACCGCGAGAGTCACTGGTCCATTGCCAGATGTTACCCACAGTATCGTAAATACCTAAACGGTTTGGTTTGAACGCATTGACTGGAGAGGTACTCTTGTTTGACCAAGGCGTTCCTCCCCAACCCGTGTTGGCTTGATTGGGGATAAAACTGTCACCCCACCAATAGTTGGTTTCCGCGCCTGCTCTTGCGGCGATCTCCCATTCATCCTCACTTGGTAGACGATAGGTATGTTTGGTTTTTGTGCTTAACCAGTTTACGTAGGCTTGAGCATCGTTTCTGCTAACACAAACCACAGGAGAGTTTGCTGCTTGTTTAAAGCCAGGGTTACGCCAGTAGCCTTTCGAGATAGGTGTTACTTCGCCTTTTACAATAGCGGTACAGGTGTTCTTAAGCTCCGCGTCAGTCTGGTAGTTAGTGGCGTCAACGAACGTTTTAAACTGACCAACGGTAATAGGAGTAGTACCAAAGCCGAATGGGTGTTTCAACTGAAGTTGCTTTGAGCCATGTTCACCAAGAATGTACTGGCCTGATAGAATAGTGGACAACTCAGGGCCTTGATAACCAGAGCCCAGTGAGTCTGCGAACTTGTCACCTTCACGCAATGGGTTCTCTTTTTCGACCAGAACAGCACGAAGATTTTGATCACGTCTGACGGTCAGCTCACGATGGAAAGAGCGGTAGCCTTCTTTCTGGACGGTAATCATATGCGGCCCAACGGGTAACATGACTTCGACAGGAGTACTGCCATAGTTTACGCCGTTGATCTCAACGTTATCATCGTAAAGGTTAGAACGGATATTCAAAGTGACCCAAGCCACTTCTTTATTGCTAACAAACTGATCTTTATCGCTCAGTGCTTCCGGTTCGAAGCAGTATTTCTTATCGATGCCCAATAGTGTACAAGCTGCGCTTTGGGTTGGTCTGGCTTGCATCTCAACGTCCATTAAGCTGCGGTAACGAACACCATCATAGAAGCCAGATTCTTTCGCTTTTGAGCGCAAAACGTGAATGTTGAAGGGAACCTTATTGGCATGCAGTTTCACCACTTGAGGCTCACTGGTACCTGCTACAAGTTCTGACTGGAATTGCTTAACCGCCTTCTGCAATGCAAGATCGCGAGTCTGGCGATCACACTGGGCAATAGTCATATCTGCCTGACAACGATTTGTGAAACTCACAGATAAGGAGTGAGCTTGCTGAAGTTCCTCTTGAAGGCGCTCGGCGCGTGCACGCAACTTATTCTGGTCGAGAGCATCAATGCCTTGCTCAATCGATTCAACTTCATTGTTCGCGAGATCAAGCTGGTGTTTAAGCTCTTGCAGTTGCTGTTCTTCTGATAGGCGTTCTTTCTGGTTTTGTTTTACCTTTGACCAGGCATCTTGGTAGGCTTTCTGAGTAGCGGCGAGATCGATGTTCGGGTCTTCAATCATCCGTGAGTAATCACTTTCAAGGCGTGTTTTTGCCTCGGTCAGTGCCTCATCAAGCGATTTGGCCAGCTTGGTTAATTCAGAGACAGATTGTTGCTGTTGCTCATACGTCGCTTTTTGCTCATCCCGAGCTTGAGTTGCCGCTTTCAGCTCTCCATGCCTATCAAATAACTGCTGATCAATTTCGACAATAGGATCACGAGTATCCTGTGCCGCAACATTAGCTGTGATGAAGCATGGTGATAAAGCAAGAAGAAGCGTTGGTAAACCAGTTCGCATTATCTATATCTACAATTCTTTTCTATCTAATGGGCTTATTCTAAACGAAAACGCCATTTTGTCTTAAGTTATAAAGCGATAACTTACGACAAAACGGCGTTTTAGGTCAATTTTGTGCAATTCCCCTCTTTCCAAAAAGAGAAGTGGGTTAAATATCTGAATCTGGGCGCAACTTCACCCATACTGTATCGTTGCCATTGACTGGAATTGTACGGTTATAGGTTTGGTAGCCATCTTTCGACACAGTAAACTGGTGTTTGCCTCTTGGTAACACAACTTCAACTGGTGTGCTGCCGTAGTTGACACCGTTAATGGTGACACGATCTTCGTACTGATCTGAACGAATGGTAATGTTTGCCCAACTCTTCTCTTTGTTGCCTTGTTCTTTCTTGACAACTTCGGTGCCGTTTAGGCAGTAACGAGATGACACGTTCAATAGCTTACAAGCTGCAGAGGCTTCTGGACGCGCCTGAAGTTGCGCCTGCATTTCAGTGTAGTAGCTGTTGTTACCTTCAAAACCAGAGCGGATGATTTGGCTTTCCTGAACAAACACATTCAGCTGCACACCTTTAAGGTTCTGCTTAGCCAGATTGGCTTCAGTTAAACCATCAAGCAGTTTCGCTTTGAACGTGTTTACAGCGCGCTGCTTAGTTAGGTATTTACCTTGATTGGTACATTCACCAAGTGTCATGGTAGCAGAACAAGTGGTCTTAAATGCTGTGTTGAGCACATCGCTTTCGCGCAATTCAGCGTCAAGACGCTTCACTCGCGCTTCGACTTTCTGCTCTTTTAGGTAAGATAACTCTGAGTTAATGCGAGAGCGTTTCTGTTTGATTTGCGACAAACGCATTTCCTGTTCGGTAATGGTTTGTTCCTGTTCCAGAATCTGACTTTGGTTCTCTTTAACCGAAGCCCAAGCTTGTTGATACTCCTGCTGGAAAGAAAGCAGGTCAACATCTGGATCGTCTAGAAGGCGGTTATATTGCTTGTCCAGTGCAGACTTGGCACGGTTACGTTTGGCGTTTAGCTCTTGCTCTTCACGCTGGTACTTGGTCAGCTCAGCCCTTAGCTGCTGTAAACGCTCAGATTCTTGTTCAAACTCAGCTCCAAGTGTCTGTAGTTCACTTTGTTTGTTCTCTAACTTTCCATCGATAGTTGCGACAGGATCGGCAGAGGTTGCCGTTTCCGCAAAAACCGAAGTCGATACCCACATAGGGCTTAGCGCAAGTAAAAGCGCTGGGATGCGACGTGTTATCATATTTCCCTGCAACAATTAACGTTTCATTTTACCAACGTAAAAACCAAAAAAAGACAAACTTTTGACAGTCCTTGTTTCCCTGCCTCTCCCAAGTTTTCTTTTAACCTAGCATCTTTCTTTTTAACAGATTAATCAGATTAATCTAACTTAAGTATATAAAACTTGGATGCTATCTATCATTTTGAGTTGATTGGGGAAATATGCAAGTGAAGATTGGGCATCTTCAAAAAGAAAAGTTGCTAGAAGTGACATATACCGTAATTTATGTGCACTTGATCATTCTTCCGGAGCGGTTGAAAGTGTGCTTTTTAACCTATGTTCGGTACTTTTTTCACTCTTCAATAATGTGATACTGTACCCAATTGCATATTAATCGATAAATTTCGAATTGAAGGGATTTTGGTATAACATGCGACTCTAGTGCCATTCGAGATCACAAATTGTGCCATGACAGCATCTAAGTACACACAATTGATTGGTGAACATGCCAAACTTTTGTCACCCAAGCCCGCAGAGCTAGTGACACTGCCGTCTTATATGGACTGCCACGATCACAGCTATACCCAAATTGTGATTGGATTGAAAGGGCAGGCGGAATTTGAAGTAAGTGGGTTTGGTAATTTAGTTGGGCCTGGTCAAGGCTGTGTGGTTACGTCTGGCTCTGGTCATGCGTTTGGCGGTGTAGTCGGACAATCCGATATTCTGGTGTTGAACATGCCCGCGCCATCAGGCGATGACCCGTTAATGCTGCAAAAACTCAACGAACTCAACCAGCGTGATACCTATTTCCAACTCGATGGACAAATTCAAAAGCTGATACAAATGCTCGTTGCAGAAATGCAGTCTAGCCCAGAGGACTTGCTTCTCAGCCGGGCTTGTAATGACACTGTGATTGCTTTGATGCAGCGTCATATGTCGAACTTTGCAACATCCCGTAAAGATTCACGCTTCGACCTTGAAGCCATCGACAGATACATTGAACAACATCTTAGTCAGAAGATATCCGTTGCTCAGTTAGCAGGTAGCGTGTTTCTTGGTGAGAGTCAGTTTCACAACTTGTTCAAAGAACAGATGGGCATTACACCTCACCAATACGTGTTGGGTAAGCGGATAGATATGGCCAAGTCATTGATTGAAAAAGGCCACCTTTCATTAGGTCAAGTAGCAGAGCTGACGGGCTTCTCCGGCCAAAGTGCTTTTACTCATACCTTTTCTCGTCTTCAAGGCATGTCTCCATCTCAATACAAGAAACAATTTGGTTAAATAAGAAAAGATTAACCATATATTATTTTGCTTATATGCATGTGACTCTGTTTTTGTTTTGTTAATAATCAGAGTTTTTAGCAAAAAACTCGGAGTTTTTGACAAGTAATCCTCTCCCGCTCAAAATACACTGCAAGCCATTGTAAGAATCCTGATGAAATTGTCAGGTTGAGATTGAGGAAAACGCATGTTTACAGCAACTGATGTGTTGAATGCCGAGTTTGTCGAGCAGCCGCTTGATAAGTTATGGTCATTGATCTCGCCACTTTACATGGTGGACGAATCCCAATGGCTTGAACAACTGTTGCCTCTGGCAATCCCTACTGATGCTGAAAAAGCACAAATTAGCGACAAGACCACCCAGCTAATCGAATCGATTCGTGCTGATAAGAAATCAATCCAGATGATTGACGCCTTGTTGCTTGAATACAGTCTAGATACTCAAGAAGGTATCTTATTGATGTGTCTGGCAGAAGCTTTGATGCGTATTCCTGATTCAGCGACGGCCGATGCATTGATTCGAGATAAGCTGAGTGTTGCCGATTGGAAATCTCACCTAAAGAACTCTGATTCTGTATTCGTGAATGCCTCGACTTGGGGCCTAATGCTGACCGGTAAAGTGGTTGGCTTGTCAGAAGCTGAGTCACAAAGCCCTGTTTCTGCGGTTAACCGCCTAGTTAACAAGATGTCAGAGCCTGTTATCCGCAAAGCGATGCACCAGGCGATGAAAGTGATGGGCCACCAGTTTGTTCTTGGACGTAGTATCGCCGAAGCGCAGAAAAACGGTCGCACCATGCGTGATAAAGGCTTTACGTACTCCTACGATATGTTGGGTGAAGCCGCGCTGACGACAGCAGATGCGAATAAATATTTCAAAGATTACCTGATGGCGATTGAAGCGGTTGGTCGTGACAAATATGGCTTAGACACTAGCCCTGCGCCTTCAGTGTCTATCAAGCTGTCAGCCTTGCACCCACGCTACGAAGTGGCGAACGAAGAGCGTGTTCTAACTGAATTGGCTGATACTCTTATGCAGCTTCTTCGCCGAGCTGTTGAGTTGGATGTTGCTATCACAATCGATGCGGAAGAAGCCGATCGTCTTGAGCTTTCACTGAAATTGTTCGAGAAAGTGTATCGCAGCGACTTAGTGAAAGGCTGGGGTAAGTTTGGCCTGGTTATTCAGGCTTATTCAAAACGCGCACTGCCTGTGCTGGTTTGGATTAACGGTCTGGCAAAAGAGCAGGGCGATTTGATCCCACTGCGTCTGGTTAAAGGTGCATACTGGGATAGTGAAATCAAATGGTCTCAACAAGCTGGCTACGATAACTATCCAGTTTACACGCGCAAAGAAGCGACGGATGTTGCTTATCTAGCGTGTGCGCGATTCCTACTTTCTGAGAATGTTCGTGGTAACATCTTCCCCCAATTTGCGAGCCACAACGCTCAGACGGTGACGTCTATTGCAGTCATGGCTGAGCACAAAGATTACGAATTCCAGCGCTTGCACGGTATGGGTGATTCCCTGTACAACCACGCGATGGAAGCTTATCAGCAATCTGTGCGTATCTACGCACCAGTCGGCAGCCACAAAGATCTATTGCCGTATTTGGTTCGTCGCCTTCTAGAAAACGGTGCAAACAGTTCATTTGTACACCGCTTAGTTGATGCTCGCTGCCCGGTAGAGACTTTGACTCAGCACCCAGTCGATATGCTAAAAGCGTTCGATACCTTGAACAACGCTAAGATACCACTGCCACCACAGGTCTTCCCTGAGCGTCAAAACTCATATGGTGTCAACGTTGATATTGAATCAGAAGCCAAACCATTTGAGCACTCTGTCGAAAGCTTCCTGAAGAATCAGTGGCAGGCGGGTCCGATCATCAATGGTCAAGCTCATGCCGAAAGCATGATCAAGGAAAACATCAATGTTGAAGCTGTAACAGCGCCTTACGACCGCCGCATTGAAGTGGGTCAGGTTGCCTTCGCGACTCTTGATCATGTTTCCGCTGCCATCGATGGTGCACAGCAAGCGTTTGCCAAATGGCAGACCAGCGATAAAGCTCAGAGAGCCGCTATGCTGGACAAATTGGCTGAGCTACTGGAAGCCAATCTTGCTGAACTTGTTGCTCTGTGTCATCAGGAAGCGGGTAAAACTATTCACGATAGCATTGATGAAGTTCGTGAAGCCGTGGACTTCTGTCGCTACTACGCTAAGCAGGTCGATGCTTTAGGCGAGATTCACTTAAACGGTTTTGATGGGCAGGCACGTACAGTGTCTCGTCAAGGTCGCGGTGTGTTTGTGTGTATCAGCCCTTGGAACTTCCCACTGGCGATTTTCCTCGGTCAGATTACAGCCGCTTTAGTCGCAGGTAACACTGTGGTTGCGAAGCCGGCTGAGCAAACCAGTTTGATTGCTGCACGTGCCGTCGAGTTGATGAATGAAGCAGGCTTCCCAGCAGGTACGATTCAATTGCTGCCAGGTCGCGGTGCTGAAATTGGTTCTGCGTTAACTTCTCACTCTGCCATTGCTGGTGTTGCCTTTACGGGTTCAACGGCAACAGCGCAACGAATCAATCAAACATTGGCGTCTCGTGATGCGGCACCTGTGCCTTTCATCGCAGAAACTGGCGGTCAAAACGCAATGATTGTGGACAGTACGGCACTACCTGAACAGGTTGTGCGCGATGTTATTCGTTCTGCGTTTGCATCAGCAGGCCAACGTTGTAGTGCTCTGCGCGTACTTTATGTTCAGGAAGACATTGCCGATCGCATCGTTGCACTGATTCAAGGTGCGATGCAGGAACTGAGTGTCGGTCTTCCTTATCTTCATTCCACTGATGTGGGGCCGGTTATCGATACGACAGCAAAAACCAAACTGGTTAAGCATATTGAGCGTATGACCGCGACGGAAAAGAAAGTGGCTGAGCTTACTTTGGGTGAAGAACATCAACACGGTGATTTCGTTGCACCAAGTGCCTTTGAAATTCGTGATATTTCTTGTCTTGAAGAAGAACAGTTTGGTCCGATTCTGCACATTGTCCGCTTTAAAGCGAACGAACTTCACCAGATTGTTGATCGCATTAACAGCACAGGTTTTGGTTTGACTATGGGGATTCATAGCCGCAACGAAACCACTTACCGCTGGATTGAAAAACACGCACGTGTGGGTAACTGCTACATCAACCGTGATCAGGTGGGTGCGGTTGTTGGCGTGCAACCGTTTGGTGGTCAGGGCCTTTCTGGTACTGGTCCAAAAGCTGGCGGTCCGCACTACCTATTCCGCTTTACACAAACTTCGTTTTCTTAATCTGTAGGCAAGGAGAAAGATTATGGTTCATCAAGTAACTCGTTTTTCTGATGCTTTTTCAGCGTGGGAAAACTGGAATCTGACTAACTTTGACTCAAAAAGCGAGTGTTTACTGGCTTTTAAACAGGCTCTGCAATCAGTACAGCCGAATTTAGCTTCTGTTGTGGCATACCACATGGAACATGCGTCAGCGCTATTAGCTGAAACGCATCAACTGGTAGGCCCTACTGGAGAAACAAACGAACTGTATACCGCAGGTCGAGGTGTGGCACTGATTATTCAAGATGAATCTTCAGAGTCAGCACAACAAGCAACGATTGCACAGGTGACTGCTGCGTTAGTTGCGGGTAACAGTGTCATCTTGTGTAGTGATGACACACAACTTACTCAAAATCTGGAAGCTGCCTACACGCAGTCTTCCTTACCTATGAACCTATTACAATTTGCCTCTCTTGATGCTTATCATCAGCTGCTGGAGTCAGATGTACGTAGTGTCGGATACATAGGGAATCAAGAGGTTGAACAAACAATCAACCGCCAATTGTCGAAGCGTACAGGTGCTATTGTTGGCCTAGTTTCGGAGACGGATGTTGCGACTATTCCGGTAGCGCATGATCCACATCTATCGCTTCGCTTTATCACAGAGCGAACGAGAACAATAAATATAACAGCAGTGGGCGGCAACGCGACCTTGTTAGAACTTGGGAGTGAGGCCCACTAATCCTTTCTCAGAGAGCCCTCACTCAGTGTAAGTGAGGGCGTTCATGGAAGGCGATCTTAATAGAGGACAAACACATGGAAAATAGCTTTGCTATTACGACCACGTTTATTGCGTATCTTATTCTGATGTTGGCGATAGGCGTTATTGCTTATCAACGAACGAAAAACTCGACTGATTACTTCTTAGGTGGCCGTTCATTGGGCCCTTGGCCTGCGGCGCTGTCAGCGGGTGCATCTGACATGAGTGGCTGGTTGCTACTTGGCTTGCCTGGCTATGCGTATGCAGCGGGTATTGAGGCTTTCTGGTTGGCTGGTGGTCTGCTAGTTGGTACTTGGCTGAACTGGCTAATCAGTGCAAAACGTCTACGTACATACAGTATTACGACAGATGCTCTGACTCTGCCTGAGTTCTTGTCACGTCGCTTTAACGACAATTCGAAACTGATTCAGGTTATCTCTGCTTTCTTTATCCTTTTATTCTTCCTTTTCTACACCAGCTCAGGTCTGGTAGCGGGCGGAAAACTGTTTGAAACGGTATTCGGATTGGATTACACCACAGCAGTTATTATTGGTACTGTTTGTGTGGTTTCTTACACATTGTTTGGTGGTTTCTTAGCGGTATCTTGGACTGACCTTGTACAAGGCCTTCTGATGGCAGCGGCACTAATGATTGTGCCTATTGCAGCGATGGAAGGTGGTTTTGGTCAACTAAGCACTGATCTAACTAACATCAACCCTCAGCTTTTGACATTGTGGAATGATACTAAAGGTGAGCCGCTGTCAGCGATTGCGATCATCTCTTTGGTTGCGTGGGGCCTAGGTTACTTTGGTCAGCCACACATTCTGGCTCGTTTCAAAGCAGCGCGTAGCAACAAAGATTTGACCACGGCTCGCCGTATCGCTGTGATTTGGACCGCACTGTCTATGGTTGGCGCGATGCTGGTTGGTCTGGTTGGTCTGATTTACGTGACCAACTCTGGCGTATCCATTGATGACGGCGAGAAGATCTTCATGCTACTGGTGAACTCTATCTTCCACCCTGTGGTTGCTGGTGTTCTTCTTGCGGCGATCTTGGCGGCAATCATGAGTACTGCGGACTCACAGCTTTTGGTTTCTTCTTCAGCATTGGCAGAAGATTTCTACAAGCAGCTTGTGAAGAAAGACGCTACGTCTGAAGAGATTGTTATGGTTGGCCGTATTGCGGTAGTGGCTATCTCTATCGTGGCGCTAATCCTAGCGATGACGCCAGACAGTTCAGTTCTTGGCCTAGTGTCTTACGCTTGGGCAGGCTTTGGTGCTGCATTTGGTCCAGCATTGGTGCTTAGCTTGTACTGGTCTCGTATGAACCGCAACGGTGCGCTTGCAGGTATCGTGATTGGTGGTGTGACTATCGTGGTATGGAAGCAGCTAACGGGTGGTTGGTTCGATGTTTACGAAATCGTTCCGGGAATCATCTTCTCTACTATCGCAATTGTAGTTGTGAGCTTGATGACAGGTGAACCAGAAGAATCCGTGAAAGCACAGCACGCTAAGTTTGAAAAACAGCTTACTGAGCTTGAATAAGCGGTAAGCTGACGAAACATAAAGCCCCGATATTCGGGGCTTTTTTAATAAAGTTGGTTAATAATTGAACTTGGTTCACAAATTGAAAATGAAAATTTGAGCAATTGGAACTAAGGCCTTACTAATATGTCCACTATCAATAACGCCATCGCTCACGGAGAGAGAAAATGCCTCAGGTATATTGCCATTGCTGCCAAAAAGTGACTGCCCACAAAGTTGTTATGAAGCGATGCCAAGAAGAGCATGACTCGGTGAAAAAGAGTTTGGCGTGTTTCTTTGCGACCCTCTTTCAGGGCGCACACTATGTAAAAATGGAAAAGCAGACGTTTTGTCGAGTGTGCAACACTCAGGCAGACTTAGTCGAAGAGCGTGAGCTCTCGAACGTTGAAGCCGCTTAAGTTTCCATTCCTCTCAATAAAATTTCTTCTAAGTCGGTTCCTTTATTAGGTTTCGTTGACTCGTTTCGATTATGATAAGCATAAAGAAAGACATCTAATCAGAGCGTTAAATGGACTTAGATAGAATTGACCGTGAAATCCTTCGCACCCTAAACCTTAAAGGGCGTCTTCCTGTCGTCGAGCTTGCTAAGCGAGTGAACCTGACTACATCCCCGTGTTCTGATCGCGTCAAACGATTGGAAAAAGAGGGTTACATTAAGGGCTATCATGCAGAGCTGAATCCTGAAAAGCTAGGCTTAGACGTTCAGGTTTTCATCCATATTCGCCTTGATCAAACCAGTTTCTCTATCTTTGAAAAGTTCGCCAAAGCAGTGGAAGACATGCCAGAGATCGAAGAGTGCTATTCGTTATCCGGCGATTTCGATACCATGATCAAAGTACGAGTTAAAGATATGAAAGCTTATCAGAGCTTTATGTCGACTAAGCTCGGGACACTGCCAGGTGTGATCCAGACGCGAAGTGAAGTGGTGATTGAAGAGCATAAAACCAGCTTTGGTGTGAATGCGGATTTGATAGCAACACTGTAGAACAAGAAAAGGGAAGCATTCGCTTCCCTTTTTCGTCAATTGCTGAGTTCTACGTTAGGCAATGAATGATGATGCGATACCAATTAGACCACCAAACACGCCGCCCCAGACTACCAACCAGCCTAAATGCTCTTTAATCATTTTCTGGACGATTTCTTTGACCAATTTTGGCGTCAGTTCACTTAGGCGCTGGTCAATAATGTTTTCAATGTTGGCCTGAATCTCTTCCATCATGGCTGGTGATTCTAGTTGACCCTTAAGCGCTTCTTTAACCGCATCACTCTGGCTTATTTCTACCACCGCTTCCTGCATTTTTTCGACAAACGGTTCTTTAAGCGGTTGCAGGGCCTCCGCGCCGCCAAACATGGCCAGCATGCTGCCAAAAGAAGAGTTTGCAATGACATTGACCAGAGAATCAAACGTTGGATTGAAATCGACTTTCTCTAGTACAGGCTCAAGATTGAGAGTCTTGCCCGACATTTCTTTGTTGAGGAATCGATCAATGTTCTCTGCTGTAAAAAACTGTTCCATCATCAAGTTCTTGATGGCGGCCTTAAACTCTTCAAAACGCGCAGGGATCACGCCGGAACCGTATAAGCCGGGTACTTTCTCGAACAGCATGTGAATCGCCAACCAGTTAGTGATTGCGCCAGAGAAAGCGAATAGGCCTGCGTAAAAAGCAATTTGGTTGCCTGTCTGATAGCCACCAGCCAATAGCGCTAGTGCCAGCAAATTTGTCAGTAAGCTTTTATTCATTAGATTTGTGGAAAAATATTGAATGGGAATGGCGCGAGTATATCTCAATTGCTGGTAGAGATTGAATATCGGAAACAAAAAAGCAGAGGGAATACCTCTGCTTTTGTATTGGGTGATCGCTTTGATCAGGCTGTTTGTTTCTGCTCGCTTTCATCGCCGATGAATCCGCCCGTTTGATGGGCCCAGAGCTGAGCGTAGATACCTTCGTTCTGAATCAACTCTTGATGAGTGCCTTGTTCAACAATCTGGCCTTTATCCAACACGATTAATCTATCCATAGCTGCAATGGTTGATAGGCGGTGTGCAATCGCAATAACCGTTTTGCCTTGCATCAGTTCATTGAGGCTCTCCTGAATGGCCGCTTCTACTTCTGAATCCAGAGCAGAGGTCGCTTCATCCAAGATAAGCAAAGGGGCATCTTTAAGCAGCACACGTGAGATAGCGATACGCTGTCGTTGACCGCCAGACAACTTCACGCCTCGCTCACCCACCTGAGCATCGTAGCCTTTGTTACCAAACGGGTCATTGAGTGACTCGATAAACTCATGAGCATGAGCCTGTTTGGTTGCGCGCAGTAGGTCATCTTCTGTGGCATCAGGGTTACCATAAAGAATGTTATCGCGAATAGAGCGGTGAAGCAGGGATGTATCTTGCGTAACCATACCAATATTGCTGCGCAGTGAGTCCTGAGTGACATCAGAAATCACCTGACCATCAATCTTAATGCTGCCACTTTCGACATCATGGAAGCGCAGCAGCAAGTTGACCAAGGTCGATTTACCTGCACCTGAGCGTCCAACTAAGCCAACCTTTTCACCCGGCTTAATATTGAGATTGAGATGACTGATCACACCTTTGCTTTCATCGCCGTAGTGGAAGCTGACATTATCAAATTCAATGCCACCTTGCTCAACCACAAGAGGCTTAGCATTATCTTTGTCCTGAATATCAATCGGTTTGGAGAGCGTTTTCATACCATCGACAACGGTACCCATGTTTTCAAATAGGGCACCGACTTCCCACATGATCCACATAGACATGCCGTTGATACGCAGCGCTAGAGCGATTGCGATAGCGATGGCACCGATGCTGATCGAATTGTCCATCCACAGATAAATAGAGAGCGCACCGATAGTGAAGACCAATAGGTAGTTGGTGATCTCAACAGCAACGTCAAAACCGGTGACTAAGCGCATCTGGCGGTATACGGTATCTAGGAAGCCGCGCATACCATTTTCTGCGTACACCGTTTCACGTTTGCTGTGGGAAAACAGCTTAACTGTAGCAATGTTGGTGTAGCTGTCGACGATACGACCAGTCATGGTCGAACGTGCATCGGCTTGCTCTGACGCCACTTTCTTCAGTTTCGGCACGAAGTAAAGCTGAATACAGACATAACACATCAGCCAGATCACCATTGGGATCATTAGACGCCAGTCAGCCTGCGCCAACAGAACAACAATCGCGGTAAAGTAAACCGACACATAAACGAATACGTCCATGGTTTTCATCACGGTTTCACGCACGGCCAAAGAGGTTTGCATCACTTTCGTCGCCACGCGGCCTGCAAAATCATCCTGATAGAAGTTCAGGCTCTGTTTGAGCAGGTAGCGGTGCGCGAGCCAGCGAATAGACATTGGGTAGTTGCCAAGTAGCGTTTGGTGAACCAAAAGAGAATACGCAACGACCAAGATAGGCATGACTATTAATAGCAAGCCGCCATACAGCATCAGCTCTGATTGGTTTTCCTGCCAGAAGGTTTCTGGATTGCTGGTTGATAGCCAGTCAACGAGGTTACCCATAGCACCAAATAGCGATACTTCCACTATCGCAACCACAGTGGCCATCAATGACATCAGGATCAGAGGCACCTCAAATCCACGGGTGTAATAGCGACAAAAAGCGAAGATCCCACTCGGTGGCTGAGAGGGTTCTTCATCGGGAAAAGGTTTCGTAAAGCCTTCAAATTTCTTAAACATATCTCGCCTTAAATATTACAACGCAGGAGAGAGCCAGACATGGCAATTGCGCTTGTGTCATATGGTAGCTCGTTAATGTTTGAAATGTAACCATATATCAACCATTTGTTATACGAACTGCTGCATATTATTCAGGCAATAAGTTTTAAAAGTCATGCCGACCATAAAATTTACTGAGAAATACGAAATTCACAGTAAAAATGCAAGGTATATATCTATTGAAATGGGTGAATTCAGCAATTGTTATTTTAACAATATGTCTACAATTCAACGTAAGTGAGTGAGATATAACGAGTCTATCGCAATGTTCAAACAGCAAACACAACTAGAAAAGTCAGTTTCTACAGTGCAAAACGCTAACTGTGTGGTGATGGTGCCACCAAAGGAATTTGCGTTTAATGCTGAAACCGCTCGAGACAATGAGTTTCAACATCAGGTGACTGAGTCCACTGAACAAGTTCGCAAACAGGCGATGCAAGAGTTCAAGACAATGGTCGGTCAGCTGCGTCAGGTCGGCGTTCAAGTGGTCGAATTTGATTACCCGCTTGGAGACGTGGAAACGCCAGATGCGGTATTCCCAAACAATTGGTTTAGCACCACTGCTGACGGTGCTCTTTATACGTTCCCAATGGCGTGTGAGAACCGTCAACAAGAAGTTCGCCCTGAGGCTTTGCGTGAAGCTCTAGAAGCTGCTGGTCGAGCTGTATCTAGTGAAGATTCGCTGACGGATTACTTAGCAGAGAATGCCCACCTAGAAAGTACCGGTGTGATGGTGATTGATCATGTCAATCGCACCATTTATGCTGCGCTGTCACAACGTTGTGATCGAGAAGTGTTGGAAGATTACGCCGAGCGAATTGGTTACGAGCGTGTGGTTTCTTTCCAGACGGCACTTCCATCGGGCAAGCCTATCTATCATACCAATGTAATGATGGCGATCGGCGAGCATTTCTGCGTAATTTGCGATGAAGTGATTCCTGAATTTGAGCGTCGATTTGTACTCAAATCTCTTGCGAAAGATAAGCAGGTTGTTTCAATCAGCCTTGAACAGATGAACCAGTTCTGTGGCAACATCTTGGAGCTTGAGACGGTCAATGGTGATAAAGTGATTGCAATGTCGCAATCGGCGTACGATGCGTTTTCACCTGCACAGCGTGCCCAGCTGTCGAGCCACGGTAAGCTTCTTCCATTCAACGTCCAGACCATTGAGTCAATCGGTGGTGGCAGTGTTCGTTGTATGTTGGGTGAGGTCTTCCTGCCAAGCCGCAAGAACAACTTATAATCTTACAACAGCCTGTCACTCGACAGGCTGTTTTGTTTTGGATCGATACTTCCCTTTACAACTGCCCGTCACGCCTCTTATTCTGCATGTATGAATTAAAGGAATAGATTCACACCTATGCTCAAAGGAAGCGAACTTCCATCGATTAAAGCACTGCGATCCTTTATCGCTGTTGCTCATCATCAGAGTTTTTCAAAAGCAGCAGAAGAGCTTTATGTTACTCAGGGTGCTGTTAGTAAGCAGATAGCGATACTGGAGCAAATGGTTGGTCAGCCACTGTTAGAGCGCCAGTTGAATGGCATTGAACTAACGACTGCTGGAAAGCAATATTTACCCAAAGTTATTGAAGCGCTAGAGATCATCCAACACGCAACCGCCAGCTTGATTCAAAGTGACACTCAGCAAGAGTTACTGACTATTGATGTGACGCCTTCGTTTGCCAGCTTATGGCTGTTGCCTAAGATCGAAGAGTTTCGCCGTTTGCATCCACAGCTTCAGGTTAAAATTCGCACTCGCGAGAATACCCAGCTTAAACTTGCGGGTGAATCGGATATCGCCTTGCGTTGCTTGCCACTGTCCCAGCACTACGAGCACAGTCAATTATTGTGTCAGGAAAAACTGCTTTTGATTGGTGAACAATCTGCGACCTGTAGCGACGTCAATTCTGTTTTAACGCAGCATGCATTGATTCCTCACACTACTAGACCACAGCTGTGGGAGCTGTTTAAGTTAGAACATCAGTGCGCGGAGTCGCTCAACTACTATGGTGTTGGCTACGAACATTTTTACTTGTCACTGGAGGCGGTGAAGCGGGGCAAAGGGCTGGCTTTGGTGCCTGATTTTATGGCGAGTGAAATGTTGGAAAAGGCTCTGGTGAGTAATCTGCTTGGGCTCTCCATGCTAAGTGGCTATGGCTACTACTTGAGTGTGCCGAATTACCGTTTGGCTTCAAGGAAAGTTCAGCTCTTTCACCAGTGGCTCAGAGACGAACTCGAAGAAAGCAAATAAAAAACCCGGCGTTTGCCGGGTTTGTTACTTATGACGTGGTTACTTAATCAGTCCCACTTCTTTGTAGTATTTCAGTGCACCTGGGTGAAGAGGTGCAGACAGACCGTCTTTGACCATCTCTTCTTTTTTCAGGTTTGCGAACGCAGGGTGCAGCTTGCGGAAGTTATCGAAGTTTTCGAATACCGCTTTCACAATGTTGTAGACCACATCTTCCGGTACCGCAGTAGAAGAGACAAACGTTGCGCCAACACCAAATGTTTGCACATCATCAGGGTTGCCCTTGTACATGCCACCAGGAACCGTTGCAGTACGGTAGTAGCTGGCATCAGACAGAAGCTTGTCGACTTGCGGACTTGCTACCTGAACGATATTACTTTCACATGACGTGGTGGCTTCCTGAATTGCACCACTTGGGTGGCCTACCACATAAACCATCGCGTCAATTTTGTTATCGCACAATGCTTTCGACTGTTCAGCTGCTTTCAATTCTGAAGCCAGCTTAAAGTCCTTAGTTGTCCAACCATACTGGTCCATCAGAACTTCCATTGTGCCGCGTTGCCCCGAACCTGGGTTACCGATGTTGACACGTTTACCTTTCAGGTCTTCAAAGCTCTTGATGCCCGAATCGGCGCGAGCAACAACGGTGAACGGTTCTGGGTGAACAGAGAACACAGCGCGTAGCTCTTTGAATGGGCCCGCTTCAGAGAACTTGCTTGTTCCGTTGTAGCCGTGATATTGCCAGTCAGACTGTGCGATACCTAAGTCCAGTTCACCCGCACGAATCGTGTTGATGTTGTAGATGGAACCACCGGTAGACTCAACAGAACAACGAATGCCGTGTTCTTTTTTCGTCTTGTTTACCAAACGGCAAATAGCACCGCCTGTTGGGTAGTAAACGCCTGTTACACCACCAGTACCAATGGTTACAAATCTGTCAGCAGCCGAAGCGTAAAAAGTGGCGCCTAAAAGTGCAGTTGCTGAGGCGGCAGTCAGTACGTTTTTTAGCAATGTCATAATAATTCCTTTTTATTGCGTGTAACGATCCTATCTTACTTACCAGAGGCACGAATCAGTTTTTGTTTAGTGCCTTTCGGAAACTATAAGCATCATGAATGCAAATGTTTAATAATTTGTTAATTTTTTTGAGGTTTCTCACTTGTTCCGCATTATTAATGGCTGGATTTCCTTGTGGATCAAGGTGATTGTTCTCAAACCCAACTCGTACATCGAGGCCGAGTAGCATGGCACTGATTAGGCAGTCCTGCTCACGATCTCCAAACGCACATACTGCGAGGTGGACGTTTTGTTGAACAAACCGACTCAAGTCGAGTTGTTTTAAATCCCACGGACTGGATTGCTGTTCGTCATGGTATCGGCCAAGAACGATGAGAGCGTGTTGATTCATTGTCGGCAAGATTCCCTGAGATCGAAACCGGAAGTAGCGGTCAATATCATCTTGATCGTAGAGAATGATTTGGCTGATGATTCCGTGTTCCGCGACCCAGTGGAAAAAGGCCTTTCCAGACTCAATGTGGTTGTCATCGGGTATCAATTCACGCAGTGCGAATGAGGCGGCTTCGGGCTTGACCGCTTTAGTCAGTGCTATTTGCTGCTCTGCACTATAAATCCCTACGGCTTCGGTTGTCAGCTGGACGATAATGCTGTCACCGACGGCCTGTTTCACCTTGTCATACAGTTGGAGATTGGGTTCGATCTCTAGGCTGTGCTGACCATGTTCATCTCGACAGTGAAGATGAATCATTGCAGCGCCGGCATCACGACATGCAATGACCTCAGAGATAATTTCTTCCTCGGTCATTGGAAGATTGGGATGATCTCGCTTGGTTTTACGCGCTCCATTTGGTGCCACGATAATTGCGCTGGTTTGCTGGTGGCCAGCATCAACTGTTGCTAAATCCATGCTCCGGACACCTCAGTCAATGTGGTTTTCAGTTTAGCCACAATCTCGTCGATGTGGCTTGGTTCGATGATGAAAGGTGGCGCTAACAGAATGTGATGACCTTGTTTTCCGTCAATCGTCCCGGACATTGGGTAACACATCAGGCCATTTTTCATTGCTTGAGACTTAACCGCAGTGTGGGCTTTTGTGGCGATATTGAGCGGAGCTTTGCTTGCTTTATCCTTGACGAGTTCAATGCCAAGGAAGAGTCCTTTGCCTCGAATATCGCCCACGTAAGGCAAGTTGCCCAACTCACTCGACAGGGCTTGTTTAAGCTCTGCTCCGTGAGATTGCACCGCAGACAACAAAGATTGTTGTTGAATAGCTTCGACTGTGGCCAGTGCAGAGGCACATGCCATCGGGTGCGCCATAAAGGTGTGACCATGCTGGAAGAAGCCGCTGCCATCGGCAATGGCTTGGTAAATCCGGTCATTGGCGATGGTGGCACCGATAGGTTGATAACCCGCTCCCAGTCCTTTCGCAATACAGACCAAATCGGGTTCTATCTGCTCTTGCTCGAATGCAAAGAAACTGCCGCTGCGACCGACTCCGCACATGACTTCATCCAAAATGAGCAACACTTCATATTGATCGCAAATCTCTCGAATTCGTTTGAAGTAGCCTTCTGTCGCAGGCACGGCGCCAGCAGTCGCGCCAACAACAGGTTCAGCGACAAACGCCATGACGTTTTCTGCGCCTAATTCGAGGATTTTTTCTTCAAGCTGATTGGCACTGCGAAGTGAATAGTCCAGCTCTGACTCTTGTGGTTGTTGTAAACGGTAGGCGTAGCAAGGATCGATATGGTGACTAGTTGTGAGAAGTGGCTGAAATGGCTCACGACGCCATTCATTTCCACCGACAGCAAGTGCTCCTAGCGTGTTTCCGTGGTAACTCTGTTTACGCGCAATGAACTGAGTCTTGCTTGGTTTTCCTAGCTCAACAAAATACTGTCGAGCCATTTTTAGCGCCGACTCCACGGCTTCAGAACCTCCGCTGACAAAGTAAGCGTGATTGAATTGCGAAGGCATCAAAGCACACAGTGCATCGGCCAATTGTTCACAGGGCTCGTTGGTAAAAAAACCGGTGTGAGCAAAAGGAATACGCTTAAGTTGTTCAGCGATGGCTTGTTTGACCATCGGATGGCTATGGCCAAGATTAGAAACTGCAGCGCCGCCACAAGCATCTAGATAAGCTTTTCCATGTTTATCATAAAGATAAACACCTTCGCCGTGGCTGATAGTAGGTAGTTGTGTATGACAGTGTCGGTGGAATACGTGAGACATAACAGGTCACTCGGTGGTCGCATTAGCCTTATCCTGTACAACAAAGCTTAGACGCGCAATCGATTAAAAGTTGACCGCTATGAGTTTTTGGAATGAGGTTGAGAATACAGAGATGAAAAAAAGCAGCCAACAGGCTGCTTTTAAAACAATTAGATATCGCGATTTTCGGCAAATTTTTCCAAGCCGAGGACCAGCGCAATGGCACACAACATGAGAACGATGGCGATGCCTATCTGAGCAGGTTGTGAGGTGATGGCTTCAAAATCAAACGGTGATAGGTTGCGTTCAATCAACGGGACTTGTTCACCACTTGAGTTAGTGCGCCACGTCAACGTTTCTTTCCAAGGCCAGATCTTTGGTAATGTGCCAATCATTAGGCCAGTCAGGAAGATAAGAGTGATGTCTCTGAATCGTTTTAGGAGCCAGGATAAGACGTGGGAAAAGCTCAGTAAACCAATGACACAGCCCGTGAGGAATAACAGCAGAATGGTGATATCCAATGATTTGACTGCGCCAAGTACAGGGCTGTACATACCAATGAGCAGCAGGATAAAACTGCCAGAGATACCGGGTAAGATCATCGCACAAATGGCGATCGCTCCAGCAAACATGACATTAATGCTGGTCGGATCCATTTGAAGGGGTTTGAGGATGGTAATGCTGTAAGCAAACCCGACCCCAAGTAATAGGAAGATAAGGCGACTGAAGGTTCTTTTTTCTATTTGTTTCAGTATATGGAAAACGGAAACCAGAATCAGACCAAAGAAAAAAGACCATAACGGAATAGGGTGTGTCACTAGCAACCACGAAATCAGCTTAGCTAGTGTTGCAATGCTGGTGAGAACGCCCCCGAATAAGGCGATAAGAAAGAAGCCGTTGATATGGTTAAACGCAGCTTTAACGCCATCGCGTTTCAATACACCAATCAGGCTTGGATTAATGCGTCGGATGCTTTCCAACAATGTGTCATAGATGCCTGTGATGAAGGCGATGGTGCCACCAGAAACTCCTGGTACAACGTCGGCCGCGCCCATGGCTAAGCCTTTACAGAAAGTGGATAGATAATTCATTCGATACAGCGATTCAGTTCAGGTAGTGGGAGTATATCGACAATAACGTAAAAAAAGTATGAAAATAGTGCATTGATAAACTAGTTGATAAGATACTTGTTTAATATCGAATTGCACTTTTTTGCAAAATGCAATTTTCATTTTGCACATTCAATATAATAAATTGGCTAAAAGTTGGATCAATATTGTGGTTTTATGGGTTTTAAAGTTGGCACGCTACATGCATTAATGTGATTGACCCTTATTAAGCCGAGGGTCACCTAGCCAACTGACGTTGTTAGTGAATGAATTTGTTCACACTATATATATGCCAATCGCCTTCATTGCGGTTGGCTTTTTTTTTGTCCTTTGGTTAACTCTTGGTCAATTTACACGGATTCATGACACGAATTTTCTGTCTATACTCGACAAACGCCTGCGAGTTTATTAATAATGTCCGCTTTCTTTTTATAGCCCTAAAGTACACCGTAGGGTTTCGCTGTTGAAATGGAGTGGGGAGACCCGCTGTAGAGAGGACGTTTTTCAATAGAGAATATCTCAATCAGTGCCTGCAATTGTTACCTGAGACCTTGGTAGCAAAATGGCCCAGAGCAGTATGCTCTTAACTCGTTAGGGAAGATGAGTGACAGACAATAAAGAGGTTATATGAATCAGATAATTTCGGTTGGACCACTAGAATCTTTCTTAATCGCAATCAGCGTGTTGTTTCTTGGTCACTTTGTAAACTCAAAGCTCCCTATTCTGAAGAAGTTTAATATTCCAGAGCCTATTGTTGGTGGTTTGATCGTTGCGATGATCATCACGGGAATGCATTTCAATGGGGTTAGCTTAGAGTTCTCATTACCGTTGCAAAACACCTTTATGTTGATGTTCTTCAGCACTGTTGGTCTGGCTGCAAATTACACTCAACTGATGAAAGGCGGCGCTAAAGTCTTTCTATTCCTAGCCGTTGCGTCTTTTTACATCATCATTCAAAACGGTGTTGGTGTGTCAATGGCGACAGCGCTTGGTTTGGATCCTCTAATGGGGTTAATTGCTGGCTCCATCACATTGTCGGGTGGGCATGGTACGGGTGCAGCATGGTCTCAGACTTTTACTGACACTTACGGTTTGAGTAATACACTTGAAATTGCAATGGCATCTGCGACTTTTGGTCTGATCATTGGCGGTATTATCGGTAGCCCGGTTGCTCAGAAATTGGTTACTAAACATAACTTCGAATCTGAATACGGACGCGGAACACAAACCCATGAAAAGTTCCCTGAAGTCGTGACGTATAACGAATACGAAGAAGATAAGGTGACGGCGAAAAAGGTTATTGAAATCCTGTTTATTCTTCTTATCTGTGTAACTGGTGCTAAATACCTTGAACAGTGGGTGAGTAGCTTGGAAATCAGTTGGCTGATGATTCCAGACTTTGTTTACGCTTTGTTCATCGGTGTTTTCATCACCAACGTTATGGAAGTTACTAAGACACACAAGGTAGACGCAGAAACCGTTGATATTTTGGGTACGGTCTCGCTATCTTTGTTCTTGGCTATGGCACTGATGAGCCTGAAACTATGGAACATCTTTGACTTGGCGATTCCGTTCCTAATCATTCTGTCGGTTCAGTCTGTCATTTTAGGTATTTTTGCGTACTTTGTGACGTTCAAAGTGATGGGCTCAAACTACGATGCAGCTGTTATTGCGGGTGGTCACTGCGGTTTTGGCCTTGGGGCAACACCGACAGCTGTTATGAATATGGGTTCTCTGGTGAATAAGTTTGGCCCTTCACCGCAAGCATTTATGGTGGTGCCGATTGTTGGTGCTTTCTTTATCGACATTGTTAACTTAATTATCCTTCAAGGGTATATCTCCTTTATCGGCTAATAAGTTCATATATAAAAGAAAAGGCCTCTTTAAGAGGCCTTTTTGCTTTCTGACGGATTTTAATGGTCTAGGTAGAGATAGTTCTGCCAGCTTTTCATTCTAATGAGTACTTTACGCATAATGGATACATGAGTGAATTGATCGGAGTAAACCGCAACTTCGACCGCTGTCCCCATGGGTAAGTGGTAGTCAGATAAGTCATCAGTGATCTTCAGAGTAACAAAGACTCGCCCACTGGTGCGCAATGCCTCCGTGCCAAGCAGGGCGCCACGGGCCTGAAATTGGCTTTCGCCAATGGCGGGCAACACATCTACTACTTCCCCTTTAAAGACCTTGCCTGGAAGCGCTCTGAAGAGAAATTCTGCTTCATAACCCGGCTGTAAGCGTTGTAAGGAATTTTGCCTGAACGCGGCTGCATAAAGCGTTTCCTCTGTATGAACAAAGGTCATCACAGGTGCTAACGGCAGTGGAACTGCCATAACCCCAGGTCGCAGAGCTAACTGCGTTGCAAAACCATCGGTGGGAGCTCTGACGATGGTTTGTTCAAGATCGAACTCAGCTTGACGCAGCTCCGCTAGCAAACGCGCCACTGTTGTGTTTTCTCCACCAATTTCAGAGTTGAGTGCTATCTTGGCTTGATCCACTCTGGCTTCCGCAACTTTGACCGCAGCCTCAGTGGCTTTGTATTCTTGGCGTCGGGTGTCCAGTTCTTGCTCGGTGAAGGCGCCTTTATCGTAGCCACGTTGATAACGAGCGTATTCACGTTGTGCCTTATCTCTATCTGCGATGGCTTGAGCTTGAGCGGCTTGCGCTTCTTGCACATCAGACTCCAGTCCAAGTGCGCCTTGGCTGGCTTCTTTAATTTGTGCTTCAAGCTTTTCAACTTCAGCTTCGTATGGGATAGGGTCAATCATGAAGAGAATGTCCCCTTGTTTGAGTGGTTTATTGGGCTCAACAGGCACTTCGATAACACGGCCTCTTACTCCTGAAACGATAGGAGTGCTAGAAAAGACCTGATTGCCAAGCTGGGTAAAGGGATGGTTGTAGTTCATCAACAAAATTAAGGTGCCGACTAAAACCACACCTCCCAATACGGCTGTTGGGACGGTCCATTTATTGAGAGGAATATTGAAGATTTTAAAGATTGCAATGCACAAAGCGGCGTAGGTCAGAATGAGAAGTAAATCCATTATTGCTCCTCCTCATGTTCATCGATACGGGGTGTTACAGTCGTTTGATTGTTGTGTTGCTGCTTAAGTTCAAGGACTTCCTTTTGTAGCTGGCTTACTTGATCAATCAGTGAATCAACACGGTGATGAATATCGTGTTGTTCTTCTTCCAGCTTTTGAAAGCCCCACCCTCGTTCCTGACGCCATAAGGTGGCCCATATCCAGAGAAAAGGCCAGATGGCGTGAAGTGTGAAGAGACTCACCCAGCCAGCATAATGAATCGCATCCTGATGTGGATGCTCTCGCTCCTTGGCTATCTCATACGGAATATCGTGAATCACGATAATGCCGTAGAAAATGACCAGAGCAACAAAGATGAGTAGACCTAGCGCGAAATAGTCCAAAAACATAAATGCGTCCTGTTATTGTGTTTGTATTCAATAAAACGTACGGTGATACAAAGCTAAGTATAGAAATAAAAACAAGATATTAGAGAGACTTTGTAAGTCTGCCTCTTTTTTTCAAATCAATACTAAGGTCAATAGATGGAGTTTCAGGGAGAGATTGCCGCGTTGTCGGCTGCAGTGGTCTGGGCGCTGGCGACTTGGATTTACAGTCAATTCAGTCATCACTTTTCAGCTATGCAGCTCAATATTGTTAAAGGTGTCGGCGCTTCAGGCATGATGCTGGTGGTGATGCCATGGATTGAGATGCCCACAATGGCGATATCTGCTACTCATTTGGCTATATTGGCAGTGTCGGGAATCATTGGTATTGCCGTCGGAGACAGCGCTTATTTCGCCTCCTTAAAGCGAATTGGTGCCAATAAAACACTATTACTGGAATCCTTAGCGCCGCCGCTTTCAGGTGTGTTGGCGCTGGTCGCCCTAGGTTCGGTTCTACCTCTGCAAAGTTGGCTCGGTGTGTTATTGACAACCTTAGCCGTCACTTTCGTTATTTTTCAGCCTGATGCTAGTGGTGAACAAACGAAGTGGTCAGGTGTAGGCTTTGGCTTGCTTGCGAGTGTGTGTCAGGCGTCGGGAGTGGTTATCTCACATTACGCGTTGGTAGCAGGAGATTTACCGCCTCTGTTGGGAGCGTTAATCCGGCTTTCTGTTGGTGTGCTGGCGGTAGCTATGGTGATCGTGTTATTTGAGCAAAAACCTTTCTCGTCAATGAGAAAGCATTTAGGGCAACTTACGAAGTCGGCCTTTCTTTGGTTGCTAGGTGCGATCTTTGTCGGGACGTTTTTAGCATTGTGGCTTCAACAAATCGCTTTGAAACACGCTAACCCTGCCATCGCTCAAACTCTGATTGCAACCAGTCCACTATTTATATTGTTTATCTATATGTTAAAAGGGGAGAAAGTCACAGCCAAAAGCATCATCGGTACTTTGGCTGCGGTTGGTGGGATATCGTTGTTCTTTTGGCGTTAAATCTTATTCCGTACAGACTTGATTACGCCCATTGGCTTTTGCTCGGTATAGAGCTTTATCTGCACGGTAGAATGTACGTTGAGTATTCTCGCCTTCCCGGTGAAGGGTTATGCCAATACTGACGGTTAAGCCACGTTCACCAAGAATATCTTGCCAGCCAAACTTAAAAATACGCTCACGGTAATTTTCAGCATGCATCGTGGCTTGTTCCAGTGTGGTACGCTCAAGAATAACCAAAAACTCCTCCCCACCAAATCGTACGCTCGATGCACCTCGGAACTTAAAGTAGGCAGACAGCTCATGAGAGACGTTCACGATGGCTTTATCGCCAACTAAGTGGCTCAGCTCGTCGTTAATGGATTTAAAATGGTCAATATCGATAACCATGAGCGCAAAAGGCACGTCATGCAGCAATAGGTCTTTGAGCTTCACATCCAGCCAGCGTCGGTTGTGCAGGCTGGTCAGCGGATCGGTAAACACATCTTGTTGGAGCTGAGCCACGGTGTGCTTCTGGCTCTCCGTGGTTTCTTTGAGCTCACGATTTTCAAGTTCAGATAGAATCAGTTTGAGTTGCAGTTCAAATCGTGATAAACGCCGCAGCTGTGCCGCACCAAGTTCACCGATTGGGATCTGCTTCATCAAGTCACTTTCGATACGAAATGCCCGCTTCTGACATTCCAGTGCTTTTTGGAAATCGCCTTGTTGCTCGTAGATATCACCTAATGCCGTGTTCAGCTTGAGGTTGAGTACAGGAGAAGCGTAACGTCTGATCTTCTTCTGGGCGCTTTCTAGTACCCAGTTAGCCAAATGGGGTTTGTTTGACTCGTTGAGACTGTGCGCCAGCTCAAGGCGAATCATGTTCGACAGCCAGATCGAGTGGATATTACCGGCGGTGTATTGAACATTGCCTAAACACTCTATCGCTTTGTCCTGCTTGCCCTGTCGACGATACAGCTTTGCTTGATAGAGTAGGATTTGCCCAGCAAGTACCTTGTCACTGACCAGAATCGCCAGCTCAGAGCACTCTTTAAGTAGGTCTTTTGCCGCCGAGGTGCGATTAAGCTCGATATAGCACGACAACATGTACAGCTTGTAGCGCAGACGCAATGAGCGGCTGGAGATGGCATGATCGATACCATCTATCTTTTGGTAGTAGCGTAATGCTCGGTTATGGTCGCCGTAGGCATCGCATAGATTACCCATGCCCAAGACCGCCAGTACATAGGCATCGATATGGCTGGTATCGACGGCAATGGTTGAGGAAGAAATGTACTCCTGCAATGCACCTGAGTAATCGCCCCCTTCCACCAGTCGATCGGCTAAGCTGTTTTTCACCTCTAGAATCAACTCTGCGTCGCTTGGCAGAGAGAGGTGTTCGAGTGCACTTCTTAACTCTTCAATGCTGATTTTGGGCTGTTTGAGCTCATTGCGATACTCAGCACTGATGATTAAGCTTTGCGCTTTTTCCTGAGGTGTTGTCGCAATATGCTGACGAATGTGGTTCCAGAAAATAATCGCCTCTTCACCTGAAACAGAAGAAGCATCTAAACCCGATTCGGAGATTTTATTAAGCAAAGTTTCCATTCTGTACTTCCAATGGTTGGCTTTCTTCTAGTTGTTCTAAAGTAAATGGGAACGTCAGGATGTCTTGAAAAACCACTTTAGGCAGTGATTTATTGAGTCCTTTTCGGTGCCATGGGTAGATTTCGATCATTTTTGCTAATACGTGAAACACTTGCAAAGCGGCATCGTCTTTCTCTGCGAGCAGGACACCGAGGCGATCACTACTGAGTCGAGAAAGGAGGTCTTGCTGTGTACACAAAGAGTGTGCGAGTTCAGCACACACTTCAATGTATTCAGGGTCGCTGTGCTGAATGATAACGACTGCATGGTTAGAACGTTTCAGTTCGGTCTTGAACAGAACCAGTTGCTCCCACCAGTAAATCTCAGACACCATCTGATTAAGGTGCTTTTCTGGGTCGTATTCGTGTTGGCCACGAATGCGGTTAATCAATTTGCGCGCGCGCTGTTCGAGTTGACGCTTCGATGCTCGGGCTTTGTCATTACTTACTCGGGCGGTTTGCTCTCTGAGCATATCTGTTGAGTGTTTACGGTACTTTTGAAACGCGTGCAGCGCCTCTTTAAAGTTACCTTGCTCTTCAGCCACACGTGACTGCTGAAAACAAATCTGCGACAACAGTTCGCCGTTATCGAAAGACGATGCTGAACGTTCGGCTTGTACTAGTAGTTTGGTGGCTTCTTCCGGGCGTTTTCTCAACAATTCTAGTCTTGCCTGGCTGATGTACGAGTGCGCTTTCATCCACACCAGATCGTGTTTTTCAGCTAGGTCTTGCGCTTTACCCGTTGCAATTTCTGCGTCTTCAATCCGCTCAAGCCCTAACAGGGCTAATCCTCTGAAGTCCCAGACTTCTGCTTGCCAGGTTTTATCTTCGTGGCCTTTGAGTGCCTCGGTCGCGCCATCAAGTACTGTCAGCATCTCAACATAGTTGTTGAGTAGGTAAAGGTCCCATGCCAGTAGAATTCTCGCTTTACCTTCAAGCCAACCGATACGTGTATTATTGGCAACGGTCACAGCCAATTCGTGAGTCGTTTTGGCGAGTTGATATTCATGAGTAATTCGCCAGACGTTGCCTAGCCCGATTAAGCATTCGATTTGTATTTCGATTTCATCGACCAGAGCGGATTGCTCAAGGGCGTTAATCCAGAACTGTTGAGCGGAGTAATATTTGGCTTGGCCCCAGAAGTGAAGCGCATGGATATGAAGAATCTCAGGAAGAAAGTCGTCGGTATCTAGGGAGTTGAGTTTACTATGGGCTTCTTTGATGTATTTTAGCCCACGCCGATAATCCATCAGGCTCCAGGCACAGCGAGACATGATAATCAGACACTGTACAGCCCCTTCTGGGTACAAAATCTGACTGGCGCGCGTCGCGCACTGTTCAGCGATGGCTAAAACCTTTTCAGGCTCACTTTCAATTCGTGCTTTGAGCTGTTCAATCTCTGTATCTAGCAGATGCTGGCTTTTATCCAATGAATCAATCCCTTAACAGCCATTCTTAATATCATTCAAAAGTATTATAAAAATAGTGACTGATGTAACTCTAGTAAAAGCATTAATACGCCTAAGGTTTAATGGCGTACTTCACAATAATGGTAATTATGAAAGCAGTTCCCGCAGAGTCAAAGGTGATTGAGTTAAACCAAGACTTTGCGCCGCTGTCATACCGCTCTTATCTTGGTAGCACAAATTATGCCATGCCCGGAAAATATCCAACATTGGTAATAAACCACCAGGGCGAAGCTTACGACGAGGTTCGTTGATAAAGCTTTCAAAAAGAGTTTGAAAGCGCTGTTGGTAGAATTCGGTCTGGCGGACGCTTGCTTTTCTAAGCCATTCTTTCGGCTCGTTATTCTGCCCTGCAAGGTAGCAAATCCCTTTTGATGAATTTGCAAAAGAGGTAATAGCCCAGCGATCGCGCCACCAACCCATATGAACAATATCGATCTTTCCGACCAGACTGTGCTCATTCCAGCTTTCATCTTCCTCGACATACATAAGGTCGACATTTTGACGCTGGATGCGTGATAAGCAAACACTCAGCGCTGCAGAACGCAAAACGGGATCTTGGGGTAGATAGATAGAAACCTGACGTTCACTGTTACACAGATCCAGTACATGAAGGAAATGAGCGTAAGAGGTATATGGCGGTCTGATCAGTGCTCCTTTTGATGGGTAGTTGAACACGGTCAGGTTACCCATCGGGTCTTCAACATTGCCACGTGCTAGGATCGTTTGATATTGCTGATCAATACGTTCTCTGAGTACAGGTGATGGCTCTGGAACTGGGATGCTGGCTTCAGATGAGTGATCGCGCGAAACGAATCGAGCGGTTTCCTGATACGGATCGTGGTCAATACTGCCTAGTGGTTCTTCATTACCAGAATAGTTGACGTGCTGGCAGAGGATGTAGCCTGAGTTGGCTTCACCAGTCGCTATCCATAGTACGCCATTATTACTCTTAGGTTGCAGAGGCACGTAGTAGGACGCCAGTTCATATTTCTCAGCATGATTGACCCAGCGTGCATCAAACATAGCCAGCTTGCGACGACATCGGCTAGCAATATGATCGAGATGATCGTAAAACGTCTTCGGGTTGATCTCTAACTTACGGCAGATTTCACGTACTGAGTAGCCCATAAAGAGCAAACCGAGGAGGTTTTCCTGAAAGGCAAGTTTCTTATTGGCACCTGACCATTTATCAACGAACGTCGATTGGCAAAGCTTGCAACGATAACGTTGGCGGTCACCGCTGTAACCAAAGGCATGATAAAGGTGTTTATGAGTATGGACAGATAAGCCAAAATTTTCGCAATCGGTATTGCGACAGGTTGGCAGACCGTCACTGTGGAGTTGTCTTAAACGATGGAGTTCGTTTAACACTTCCTGATTGTTAAGTAAGGGGGGGAAAGCACCGCACTCCCGACATACCATCGCAGGTCGCTTAGGGTTAGCATGTTGCACGACGTATCGATGTGCATCACTCAATCCAAAGTTGTCACACGCCAATGTTTTACAAAAGTTGAGTTGTAACCCGTCTGCTTCCTGTGGCAGTTTGCCAGTTGTCACTATCTCCCCCTCGGGATTATCTGGGCTGCCAGGCTATTGGCTCTGGCAGCGAAGGAATGGCGATTAGATGTTGATGGCTGTCTCAAGCGCAACTTTCATCATGTCGTTGAAAGATTTTTGGCGCTCTTCTGAGCTCAACTTCTCGCCACGGATGATGTGGTCAGAAACCGTTAGGATAGTCAGTGCTTTTGCACCTAAATCGGCAGCAACACCGTAGATACCTGCCGCTTCCATATCAACACCTAAGATGCCTAGTTTTTCCATCTTCTCGAAAATGTCGGCTTCTGGAGTGTAGAAAAGGTCTGCAGAGAATACGTTACCTACTTTTACAGGTACTTCTTGAGCACGTGCTTGGTTTACCGCTTCTTCTAGAAGGCCGTAATCAGCAATTGCCGCGAAGTCATGATCGTTAAAACGGATACGGTTCACTTTTGAATCTGTTGATGCACCCATACCGATGACAACGTCCATCAGGTTTACGTCATCACGTACTGCGCCACAGCTGCCAACACGAATTACGTTTTTCACACCATACTCAGCGATTAGCTCGTGAACATAGATACAAGCTGATGGGATACCCATGCCGTGACCCATCACAGAAACACGTTGACCTTTGTAAGTGCCTGTAAAGCCGAACATGCTACGAACATCACAAACTTGTTTTACATCTTCTAGGAATGTTTCCGCGATGTATTTAGCGCGAAGTGGGTCGCCTGGCATCAAAACCGTTTCAGCGAAATCACCTGGTTGAGCGTTAATGTGTGGGGTTGCCATAGTTGTTACTCCAAGTTTATTAGTAATTCTGTGTTCTGATTACTAATTTTGTTGATTCTCAAAAATCTGTTGAAGCAATACTAGCTAGATATGGCAAGGCTCCATGAGAAGTACGTCACAAAAGTAATCCATTTCACTATAGATGTAAGTATTTATAACGTTTTTTGTTGAAAGGGTTAATGCAATCGATTTGGAAAAACGATTGCCTCAGAATTGAACCGAAATCGTATCAATTACGTAACACTCCATTAAATTGTACATTTTTATTTCTTGTATAACTTTGAGATGTTGTGCTAAAACTTATACAAAAGATATTTTTGTACACCTCAACAAGAATACTGGAGCACAATATGAGCAACGTAATTAAAGTCGGCATTAGTTCTTGCGTTTTAGGTGAAAAAGTTCGCTTCGACTCAGGGCACAAGATTAGTAAGTTCGTCACTAAAGAACTCGCACCTTTTTTCGAGTTTGTTCCAATTTGCCCGGAAGTTGGAATGGGGATGCCCGTGCCAAGGCCGACTATCCGTTTGGTGTCGGATCAAGAACGTATTGCTTTGGTAGAAACAAAAGATGCGTCCATAGAGCACACAGACAAGATGGTGGACTACTCCAAAAATAAAGTGGCTGAGCTGCGTGACACAGAACTGTGCGGATATATTGTGTGTGCCAAATCACCAACCTGTGGCATGGAACGGGTGAAAGTGTACAAAAAAGGTGGGGCTGACAACACAGGAGTGGGTCTTTACACCCAAGAGCTGATGAAGCAAATGCCTTGGCTACCAGTTGAAGAAGATGGCCGCTTGAACGACCCGGTTTTGAAAGAGAATTTCATTACTCGCATCTACACGCTGAGAGATTTTTACGACTCCATGGGTGGTGCTCCGACAGCCGGTAAAATTGTTGCATTTCACTCTCGCTACAAACTTACTTTGATGGCCCATCACCCTCAGTCATACAAAGAGTTAGGTCGCTTAGTCGCCAATATCAAAGAGTATGACATCGATACTTTTTATCAAGAGTACCGTGTGGGTTTGATGAATGCGGTATCGCACAGAGCAAGTCGTAAGAACAACACCAATGTGCTTATGCATGTCCAAGGATACTTCAAGCGAAACCTCGCCAAGGACCAGAAAGCGGAATTGTGTGGTGTGATTGATGAGTACCGTCAAGGTACGTTACCACTACTGGCCCCCATCACTTTACTTAAACATTATTTGGCTGCGTACCCGGATGCTTATTTATCCGAGCAGAAATATTTGCAGCCTCACCCTCAGGAAATGCGCTTGAGATATGGATTATAGAATGAAGAAATATGCAATCAGAGAAATATCAGAGCTGACGGGGGTGAAACCTGTCACTCTCCGAGCTTGGCAGCGCCGCTACAACTTGATAGAGCCTGAAAGAACAGAGAAAGGCCACCGCCTATATACACAAAAGCACATCGACTTAATCAATGACATTCAAGGTTGGTTAGCTAAAGGAGTGTCGATTGGCAAGGTGAAAGCGTTATTGGAATCAGGAGATCAGGCTGAATCCGATGTCTCTACCAATATGGCTCATTTAGATGATGTTGAACCTGTTTTAGATGCTTTGGCAAGCCTAAATAAAGGGAAAGCCGAAACTCTGATTCATTCAGTGCTCAAAGAATACCCGCTCAATGTCGTGGAAACTCAGTTTATTCAGCCTGTGGAGCAGGCATTAGGACTTGTCAGACAGAATTTGCGATCACTTCAATTTGGTTTGTTTCAAACATTGATGCTAACCAAGCTCAACGCGATTATTGAAGCAGAAAACAAAGCCGCTCGTTTAGGCAAAGCGCTCTTTATCAGCGTTCAAGGAAGTGTGGATGTGGCATCTCGCATAATGGCTCTTTCACTGGTAGAAAAAGGGTGCAAAGTGACCATCATCGATGAGGTTGAAGATTTATCTGGACTGCTTGGTCATCCATGTCTTGAAGAGTTTTCAACCTTAGCGATTTACAGCGCACGTGCGATTAATGAGTCGCAAATGGCTGCGATCCAACAACTGGAAACCATGATTTCCGGAGAGCTGATATTGCCGGAACTGTTACAACGCCTAAAGAGGTAAAGTCATGAATCTGGTGTGGCTAAGACGCGATTTAAGAATCGAAGATAACTCAGCACTAGTTAATGCTGTAGAGACTGGTGAGCCGGTTGTCTGCATTTACACTGCAACTCCTGAGACTTGGCATGAGCACGGTTTAGCGCCTATTCAGGCAGATTTGATTTACCGTCGATTGCAGGGATTAAAGCAAGACCTGGAGTCTTTACGTATTCCACTGCTTTATGAGGAAGTGGATACATATACTGAGAGCGCAAAGCGTGTCGCTGAGATTGCTACTTTGCTCAGTGCGAATCGAGTGTTGGTTAACAAGGAATACGAGGTTAATGAGCAGCGTCGAGATGCCACGCTTGAAATGTGTTTGAATGATACTGCCATTCAAGTTAAGTCCAGCGATGACAAATGCATATTTGCTCCCGGTAGCATAGTGAACAAGCAAGGTAGCTATTTCAAAGTGTTCACACCGTTTAAGAAGGCCTACCTCGCTGAACTTGGCGAGTGCTCATTTCAAGTTCGCAAACCACAAGTGGCTTGTTCGAGTAGGTTACCTGAGCACTTGAGTTCTCTACTATTCGCTGATGATGTGACCTTCAGCTACCCGCGAGAGCCGAGCGACCAATTTGCCGCGGATACCCAGTCGATAATCCAAACGCTGAGAGATTTTGATAGCCAAGACGTAGAAGGCTATGCTAGCAACCGAGATTTTCCCGCTATTGCTGGAACGAGCCAACTGTCTCCTTACTTAGCTATCGGTGCTTTATCTGTTCGTCAATGTATGGCGCGTTTGATGTTTGGCCAAGCTCCCCCTCTCAGCCAAGGTAGAGAAGTCTGGCAGAGTGAGTTGATCTGGCGTGAGTTCTATCAGCATCTGATTTATTTTGAAGCTAAGCTGAGTAAAGGAAGGTCTTTCGTTGATTGGGGGGATCGCTTGGTATGGAAGAATGAGCCACAGTATATTGAGGCGTGGAAGCAGGGTGAAACTGGTTTCCCGATAGTCGATGCTGCCATGAAGCAACTTAACCAGACAGGGTGGATGCATAATCGCCTCAGAATGATAGTCGCGAGCTTTCTGGTTAAGGACCTCCACGTTGATTGGCGGGTTGGTGAGCGGTACTTCATCAATAAACTGATTGACGGCGATTACGCGGCGAATAATGGTGGTTGGCAATGGTGTGCGTCGACAGGTTGTGACGGCCAGCCATATTTTCGAATTTTTAATCCTATTACGCAGGGTGAGCGATTTGACCCGCAAGGCGAATTTGTCCGTCAATGGTTGCCTGAATTAGCACAAGTACCTGACAAATACTTGCACCAACCCTGGAAATGGAGTGGTGTAAGAAGCTTGTCATATCCGCCGCCAATAGTTGATCATAAGGTAGAAAGAGAAGTAACCTTACGGCTCTATAAGGAAGCGAAGGACGCTTAGAATGCTGCGAAAAATACTTTCTCTCTGTTGCTGCTTTAGTACCTCACTATTCGCCGCAACCTACGAATTACCTCCAGAGGGAAGCAGCATGGTCGGGCGCACACAATACCATCAAGTGGAAAGTGGTGAGAGCCTAGCAGATATTGCAAAGCAATATGATGTTGGCTTTCTTACCTTGATGGCTGCAAACAAAGGCGTGGATCCTTTCCTACCTTCTGAAGACTTTGTTCTGACGATTCCGACGCAAATCATTCTTCCTCAAGTGCCAAGAGAAGGGATAGTCATCAATTTGGCAGAGCTGCGTCTGTATTACTTCCAGCCGGAGAAGAACTTAGTACATATTTTTCCGGTCGGTATAGGTCGAATTGGTCGCGACACTCCTGAGATGGTGACCAGCATTAGTCAAAAACGGCCAAATCCAACTTGGACACCACCCGCATCTATTCGCAAAGAATACCTTGAGAAAGGCATCGAGCTTCCGCGTGTTGTACCCGCAGGTCCGGAAAACCCACTTGGGGAATACGCGATGAGGCTGGCTTATGGCGTTGGAGATTACCTTATCCATGGTACTAACAAAGACTTTGGTATTGGGCTGCGTGTCAGCTCAGGTTGTATACGTATGAACCCTAAGGACATTGACTGGTTGTTTCCAAAAGTGAAGTTGGGTGAAAAAGTTCGAGTGATTAATGAGCCAGTAAAAATTGCACTAGAGCCGGATCGCAGTGTGTTTTTGGAAGCTCATGAACCGTTAACGCGAAGCGATGGTAGTAAGAAGGATTTGAAGATCCCTCAGGAACTGCAGTGGTGGTTGGAAGAGTTTGAACTATCGGATGCTAAAGCAAGAGCGGCGATTCTTGCGCAAAATGGTGTACCAGTGGAAGTGGTCTCCCCGAGTTATTCATACGTGAATTGAGTCTTGTTATATAAGAGAAAGGGCCTGCAGTTGCAGGCCCTTTCTTATCGAAAATTGACAGAATTACTTAGTGTAAGACTGAGCAATGTTGTCGATACGCTCGTTAGCGCGTGCTGCTTCTTCTTGAGCAGACATTGCTGCATCGCCTGATTTACGTACATCAGACTGTAGAGCCTGTACATCTTGGCTTAGCTGGCTAACTTGATTGCTTAGCTCGTCAATTTTTGCTGAAGATGCTTCGTCTGGACCAGAAGCACAGCCAGCTAGAAGAAGTACAGAAGACGCCGCAGCTGCGATCAACATTTTGTTCATAGATGAACTCCTTGCATTGTAAGTATCAAAATGACGTCCTATACATTTCTGCTCATATAGTGACGGTTCCTAAAGTGTAGACTCAAATCTAGGCTTCAAAAAGCAGAAAAAAGTCAAAAAAACCCAAGAATTTAAGCAATTATCAAATTAGTTGATATATGTCTCACTGACGAGAGCTATAAGTGTCAATGTTCTAACTATATCGAGGGATGTAAACACGGCGAAATAAGATAATTTTCTGTGATCTCTATCCAGTATGGATCTTTCACGGTATCATAGCGCGTTTTTGAAAACTTTCGTGTTTGAGCTATAACCTAGAGCAGGGCTGAGACACATCTATGAACTTGGAGAATACTTTGCACTTTAAAGATTTAGGCCTAGACAATCGCTTACTGAAAAACCTGAAGCACTTTGACTTCAAGCAAGCGACAGAGATACAGCAACAAGCCATCCCGGTGTCGATTGCTGGTAAAGATCTGTTGGCTTCTTCGAAAACTGGCTCAGGTAAAACACTGGCGTTTGTGCTACCTATGCTACACAAGTCGTTAAAGAACAAAGCATTTTCAGCGAAAGATCCTCGTGGTGTGATTTTGGCTCCGACCCGTGAACTGGCGAAGCAAGTTTACGGTGAGCTGCGTTCTATGCTGGGTGGTTTGTCTTATGACGCGACTCTAATTGTGGGTGGCGAAAACTTCAATGATCAGGTGAAAGCGCTACGTCGCTACCCGAAATTTATTGTTGCTACACCGGGTCGCTTAGCGGACCACCTTGATCACCGCTCGCTTTACCTAGACGGATTAGAGACTCTGATCCTTGATGAAGCTGACCGTATGCTGGATCTCGGTTTCGCGCCTGAGCTACGTCGCATCCACAACGCGGCTAAGCACCGTCGCCGTCAAACATTGATGTTCTCAGCAACTCTTGATCACGCAGAAGTGAATGAGATTGCTTTTGAGATGCTAGATGCTCCAAAACGTATCGCGATTGGTGTTTCTAATGAAGAGCATAAAGACATCACACAGAAATTCTATTTGTGTGACCACCTTGACCATAAAGAAGCGATCCTTGAGCGCATTCTAGAAGAAGCTGAATACAAGCAACTGATTATATTTACTGCGACTCGCGTAGATACGGAGCGCTTAACGGACAAACTCAACGAGAAGAAGCTTAAAGCAATCGCTCTGAGTGGTAACCTGAATCAGACTCAGCGTAACACCATCATGAGCCAGTTTGAGCGTGCCGTGTTCAAGATTCTAGTCACAACAGATGTCGCTTCTCGTGGTCTGGATATTGCGAACGTCACACACGTTGTGAACTTTGACATGCCTAAGCATACCGAAGAGTACGTTCACCGTGTTGGTCGAACTGGCCGTGCTGGTAATAAAGGTGACGCCGTGTCTTTGGTTGGCCCGAAAGATTGGGATAGCTTTAAGCGTGTTGAAGCTTACCTCCAGCAGGACCTAACGTTCTCTGAACTGGAAGGTTTAAAAGGTAAATTCAAAGGAATCAAACCACGTAAACCGGATTATCGTGGTAAGAAGAAAGTGGTTAAGAAAGCCAAACCACAAGCGAAGAAAACAGCGAAGAAGCCTGCTCAGCGTGATAAAGGTTTCTATCAGAATGTCGCTGTGGGTGATTCGGTCTTTATCCCGAAAAAGAAAGTCGCCCCGAAAGCCGACGACGAGTAATAAGAAAGCCACCTGTAATAGGTGGCTTTTTTGTATGCATTTAACGGAACTTGTGCCGTTAAAAAGGTTGTTAAATTAGTAGCATAAGATAGCTTTTCCACCAGAAAATATAATTGAGAGCGCATTTCTGAAACCAGCAAGATTAGAAACTGAGACCACAACATCCAGTGTTAATATTTTGCTTACTATGCGCATTTTTCTCTGTTTAGAGTGAGTAGTGATCGGGTGACCGATTGCATATGGCACTTCACCGTGAAGTGCTCCTACTTAACGACAGACAGAAGAAAAAAAGATGGAACTTAAAAAAATAACAGTGGCAGTGGCTAGTGTATTACTTAGTGCGAATGCCTACGCCATCAGCGCGCCCGTACCACAGGTTGTCGAACTCGATGCAGGACACAATCACGAACATCACCATGGTGTAGAAGATCAACACCTCGAATACGCCCCAACGAAACTCACTCCCAAAAAGCCTCAACCAACAATCAAAGCGTTTAACATGATTGCGGCTGATGAAGCAGCTGTACCATGTGACGTTGAAGCGTTCGCGACATCAAACAGCACCAGCCTGATTAATACCATCACAACTCAAGGTGCTAGCTGTGTTAATGAGCTGTTCTCTGCTGAAAGCCGTATTCAGGAGACAACGTTTGAATCTAGCAACATGTTTAACGTTGCCAAGCACACCACAACTTTAGCTAAGAATTACCAAGGTGGAGGAAGCGATGAGCTGGAAGCTTTGTTCCTCTATCTACGTGCTGGCTATTACGCGGAGTTTTACAACGATAAGGTCAGCTTCACCACTTGGGTGCGCCCAGCGGTGAAAGAGGCGGTAGATGCGTTTGTTGCCAACGGCAATTTCTACGAGAACAGTGACGCTCACGGTAAGGTGTTAGCAGAAGTGATCATCACTATGGACAGCGCCAGCCTAGAACATCATTACATCGATGTTGTCACGCAATGGCTCAACCGTTGGAACGCCGACTACGCGCAGAGCTGGTACATGCGTAATGCAGTAAATAGCGTCTTCACCGTGTTGTTTGGTGGCAGCTGGAATGATGAGTACAAGGCGAAAATCGGCGAGCAGACTGACCTAGTGAATGCGTTATCGAGTTTCGCGCTAAACCGTAACTCAATTGGTCGCGATGATGAGTTTATGACCGCAAATGCGGGCCGTGAACTGGGTCGATTAACGCGTTATCAAAACACGCCTATTGAAGCCAATGTCAAAGCTAAGGTGAAGCAGATCTTTGATCAGTATGAGATGTATGGTTTTGGTGATTCAGTGTGGCTGGGAACGGCGGATACTGCTTCATACTACTCAGATTGTACAGAGCTGGGAATATGTAACTTCAAAACAGAATTGAAGTCGTTAGTGCTGTCACAAAGCTACACCTGTGGCCCGTCGGTCCGTATTTTGTCCCAGAATATGACTCAGGTTCAACACCAAGCGGCCTGTGACAAAATGGGTTACGAGGAAGGTTATTTCCATCAGCGCTTAGAAACGGGTAACCAACCAGTGGCTGATGACTACAATACTCAATTGCAAGTGAACATCTTCGACAGCAGTAATGACTACGGCAAATACGCCGGACCGATCTTTGGCATTGATACCAACAACGGTGGAATGTACCTCGAAGGTGACCCTTCCAAACAAGGCAACGTGCCCAACTTCATTGCTTATGAAGCCTCCTACGCTAATCCTGATCATTTTGTTTGGAACCTAGAACATGAGTACGTCCACTATCTGGACGGACGATTTGATATGTATGGCGATTTTGGTCATCCAACTGAAAAGGTTGTGTGGTGGAGTGAAGGGGTAGCGGAGTATATCGCCAACGAAGACAACAATCAGAAAGCCATAGATACGATCAAAGACGGCTCAACTTATACACTGAGTGAAGTGTTTGAAACAACGTACGATGGTTTTGATGTCGACAGAATCTATCGTTGGGGTTATCTGGCAGTCCGCTTCATGTTTGAGCGTCACATGGACGACGTAAATCAGATGCTGGTGGAAACGCGTAAAGGTAACTGGTCGCAATATAAAACCATCATCAACGGCTGGTCTACGGCTTACCAAAGTGAGTTTGAACAATGGCAGCAAGAGTTGGTGAATGGTGGTTCGGAACAACAGCCACCAACAGCGGTGATATCGGTCAATAGTGAGGGACAAGTAGGTGAATCCATTTCATTCAGCAGTAAAGGTAGCTCAGACTCCGACGGTCAAATCTCGAGTTACCTCTGGGAATTCGGTGACGGCGCGACCAGTTCAGAGGCCAATCCGACGCACCAATACAGTAGTGAGGGGAGTTATTCGGTCCGCTTAACGGTCACAGATAATGATGGTCTAACGGCCAATACCAACGCATCGATCAATATTCGCAGCCAAGGTGACAACGACTCTTTGCCTACCGATTGTGCTGTTCGCCCGAAAGTCAGTGGTGGGCGATTGACGGCCGGAGAGCCAGTATGTTTGGCGTCTCAGTCGCCAATATGGCTGAGTATCGAAGGGGTTAATGAATATCAGTCGATGTCGATTACATCGGCGCATGGTACTGGTGATCTCAAACTGGAGTACAGTAACTTTGGCTGGCCAAATGATGAAGGCTCCAATCTTCATGGATGGTCTGATAATTCAGGAAATTCAGAATGTATCACTATTAATGGTCAGGCGAATTACTGGGGGTACTTGAAAGTGTCAGGAGAGTTCAGCAACGCAGCACTGGTGGTTGATTTCAATACATCAGGTTGCCGTCAATAGGTCGTGACTTCGAACAAAGCTCAGCATTCGCTGAGCTTTTTCGTTTTTAGCTTCACTGAGGGATTAACGTCGCTGACAAGTGGTGCACCCTCGACATGCGGAGCGGGAATGAGGATCCAGACGGCTACGCTGAATTTTGCAGTAGGCACTTTTCAGGCAGCGCCGCGCTGCAAACCAATCTTCAGGTTTTACCATAATTAAGTAGCCGTTAAACCGCTTCACTAGAGGCGTTCGATACTCGCTTATAAAAGCTGGTTCGTAACCGATCTCGAAATAATCTAACGCCTCCTCTATAGAGGATAATTGGGCAATTTTTCGTTGGATTTCAGCGTCGCTCATCGTCGAAAACATCTGGAGAATGTGCCGAAATTATCTCATCTCTACTGATAAAGTTATTGATCTAAATCGAATCTAGTAAGGTGTGGGCAAATGTTAAATTTTGAACAACAACTGATCAAAAAATAGACGCTTCATCACATATTTTCATTAACTTACGTGATTTTTATCTTTTCATATATTTATAACAAATATGCAACTTGTTTGCTTTAAGTTCTAGCCTTCAAACAAAAACTAAGGAACAAAACATGAATCTTAAGCAGTGGAATATCTTGTTAGCGTCTCTGATTGCGCTTCCCGTTTTAGCGGACACAGATGTATATTTGACCAACAATTCAGACCAGTCTCTGACTATTCAGGTGAGCCATGATGGTACCGATTTACTTGAATATGGGGAAGAATGGAAACAACACACAGAAACGCTTGGGCCATGGGAGACCAAGCAAGTACTCAGCTTTAATCGCTGGGAAGGGGTGAAATCGGGCAAGACATACCAATTCAACACCGTGGTTTCCAATCCTGTAGGTGAAAGCGTCGTACTAAACCAAGTGATGGAAGGTCATTGGTATAACTCTACTATTGAATATGGGGTCTCTTCCTCTGATGTTGAACTGGCTTTAAAAGATGACCGTAATGTACATCGCTTTAATACGGCTGCATTTGGTGAGCGACAAGCGGAGTTGGCGTTTAAGTCTGCGAATACCGCTCGCTATGATGACCTTTACTACACCATCACACCTGCCAAAGTCGATGAAACGGTTGAGCCAGATGAAAACACGCTTAAGTTAATGACTTACAACATTTGGGCGTTGCCTGTTATTGCGTCGCACATTGGCGATCGCTACGCACTGATCCCTGAATACGTCAAAGGTTACGATGTGTTGGCTCTGCAAGAAGTGTTTGCTAGCGGTCGAGAGGAGTTTCTACGCGAATTGGCAAAAGAGTATCCTTACCAGACCAAGATGTTAGATAAAGATGGCATCAACATTTACGACGGCGGTGTTACTATCGTCAGCCGCTACCCAATCGTCAATCAAGCCCAGTATGTATTTCCTGATTGTACCGGAACGGATTGCTTCGCAGACAAAGGCGTCAACTACGCAGAAGTAATTAAAGGTGGTAAGGCTTATCACGTGTTTGCTACGCATACAGCGTCGTTCGATACAGACACCGCTCGTGATTATCGCCAGCGTCAGTTCAAACAGATCCGTGAACTGGCGACATTACTCAATATTCCGTCAAATGAAACGGTGGTTTACAGCGGTGATTTCAATGTTAACAAGCGTAAGTTCCCGGGTGACTATCAGCAGATGATTGCAAACCTCAGCGCAATTGAACCGCAATACTCAGGCTATACGGAATCGACTTTCGATCCACGCATTAATGATTTTGCTGGCGAAGCCATGTCAGGTGGTGAAAATGTCGAATATCTTGACTACGTCATGGTGAGTGACGAGTACGCGGTGAAAGCATTCAACGATAACCGTGTAGATGTACCGCGCAGCACAGATGAACGCTTGTGGAAGCATTACAATCTATCCGACCATTTCCCTGTGTCGGCGGTGATTAAGTAATGGTTTATCGTTACCTGTTGTTGATGCTCGCCGTTGTGGCGGGCATCTTTCTCTGGCCTTCCGATGAGGTTGTTAATTCTCGGGTGATGGTTGAGAGGGAGTATGCTGACCAATCTGTCGCTGCTAACGAGAGTCTTGCTCGAACAGTGGTAGAGGGTGGAAGCCCGTCCGAAAATACGATTAGCCCCTATCAAGGCAAAGTGTTAAATCCTCTTGCGGAAGCCTCAGGAAACGCGCTGGTTGAAGCGTTGGAATCTTTTTGGCAAGAGTGCCAACAGAGTAACGATTGTGAACAGCTACTGGTTCAGCTCCAAGCTGAACTGTCGGACGCTAGGTATCAACTCCTTGCTCGTTACCCTCAATTGAAAGCCCAGTGGCAAGAGATAATGGGAGAGCTGGATCTCAATCAATACCACTCGTTAGTTGATCGAATTGCCGAAATGAAGCAGCAGGCATTGTTAATTTGGGGCGAGCTCGCAAGTGTTATGTTTGCTGAAGAATATGCGCTCTATGACTTTAGTTTGGCATCCCAGGACTTAGCCACTGATAACGCTGAGAGTTATGTTGAAAGCTATGAAGCATTGCTGAATCAATGGCAACACAATGAAGAGTCGTTGTCTTTAGATAGCGGTGCTGCACGTTATGAAAAAGGCGTGAGTCTAATACCAAGCACGTTTTCGCAGCAGCAAAAGGATCAAGCAAAAGCAAAGCTCGCCACCAAATACCTTAATGCTGAACAGTCGGCATCCATTGCTCAACGAGAGCAGCAAGTCGCGAGTCAGGAGGCACAAGTCGCAAGCTATCAAAGCCAGTTATCTGATCTCAAAGAGTCACTCGACCAGCAACGTTCAACGGCGGGGTCAGCAATGTCTGATCTTGAGTGGCAACAGTACGTTGAGCAGCAGATTAGCGACTTTCGTATTAACTTTTTTAACTATAACTAATTGTTAAATAAGTGTTTTATTTAATCGTTTGCGAAGATTTAATCTAAGAAATTATCGGAACCAGCCTCTAAATTGCTCATCAATCGGTCTTATGTGACTTATAGATCGTTGATATAACGCAGCTCCAAATCATTACAATAAGTGTGGTGTTGCGTATGAAGCACAATCAACGTTTGTTTATTCCCAAGAAAATTGCCAGCGCTTTGCTATTAGCTGGCATCAGTTTCAATGCCTTATCTGCTCAGGAGTGTGAGTATGAGTTGCTTTCGCACTCTTCTGACTGGCTGACACAGATCAAACGCGCAGATTCGTCGTGTTATCACTCATGGTTCAATGCGCCTGAAGAAGCAGCGACGGGCATCTACAGCGAAACGTCAATAAGACAAGTACAGCGTGAGTTGCTTGAAGAAGTGACGCAGTATGAGGGAGATGAGCAGCAGGCTAAGCGAATTGCCAACCTTAGTGAATTTATCAAAGCGGCGTACTTTGCGCGTTACTCAACCCAATCAAGCTATGGCTATTATTCTGAAGAGTTGAGTCGTGAGCTTGCGCAAATTTCAGCTCGATTCTTAAGTAGCCAATATGCTCAAGCGCTGGGCCGCGAACAGGTACGTGCAATGTCTGCGATGAGCATAATGGTCGATAGCGTGAAACAATTACCTACCGCAATGCCTGCCATGTTAGACCTGCTCGAAAGCTTCAACCACCAAAATAGCCAGCGGCTGCAGTATGTAGATGGATTAAACAATTTGTTCAGAGCGATGAGTGGTCACGTGGCGCGAGATTATTTTTATGCGGATCTCGCAGCTCACCCTGAGTATTTGGTGAGGCTGGAGCGGTTTGTTGATCAGAATCGCTGGGCACTGGGTACAGACGCTGAGTTTCTCATCTACAATGCGGTACGTGAATCTGGCCGGCTATTGGCGAGTAGAGATGAGAAGCTACGTAACCAGGTGATGGCGTTTATGAAACGTACGCTAGAACGTAATGCGATCGGCAGTGAAGGCGAACGTTTATGGATTGCGGCTGCGGAGATGATCTTGTTTTATGCGCCAGAGGAAGGCAAAAAACTAAAGCTTGAACAAAGTAAATCGCAACTTGAACTTAGCCTTCTTCCATACCGTTACGAATGTCAGGGTGCCGCGATCATACGTTCGCAAAACTTATCAGAGCAACAATCTGAACAGGCGTGTGACGTTCTGTCAGCGGTTGAAGCCGATTTTCATCAAGTGGTGAACTCTGGTTGGGCTCCGGTCGATGATGATCACAATGATAATGTTGAAGTGGTGGTCTGGAAGGACAATGATGCTTACGTTACCTACTCTAATTTTCTGTTCGGCAACAGCACAGACAATGGAGGGCAATATCTAGAGGGTGATCCATCCAAACCTGAAAATGTGGCTCGCTTTTTAGCTTACCGCTACGACTTCAGTGATGAACTTGCCATCCTAAACCTTGAGCATGAGTACGTTCACTATTTAGATGGCCGTTTTAACCTCTATGGTGACTTTAGTGACACTTTAAGCCGTGGTCGTATGGTCTGGTGGCTGGAAGGATTCGCAGAGTATATGCACTACCGCAAAGGTTACCAAGCGGCGGTAGATTTAATTGAACATCAGCCACTGTCTTTCAGCGAAGTCATTGAAACCACGTACGAAGATGACGTAAACCGTATCTACCGCTGGGGTTATCTCGGGGTTCGGTTTATGTTGGAAGAGCACCCTCAGCACATGGCTCGTTTATTAGAGTCTGCAAGGAGAGGAGACTATGTGACTTGGAGCGAACAAGCGAAGCGTTTGGGTGTTGAATTCAATGACGAGTTTGAATTGTGGCTAGAAGCAGTCTCATCTGCCGATTCTGACTCTCACAACGATGACGGTGAGAAAGAACAATCGCCCCAAGGCTCAGCAGAAATAGTGAGTTTTGCCGCCAACCATTCTCAGATCTTTAGCGCTAACGCCTACGAGGAGCATCTGTTTTACATCGATATCCCTGCGGAAGTGACAGAATTCTCCGTTTCGATTGAAGGTGATGGGGACGCTGATCTATATGCAAGTTACCAGAGTGTTGCGCACTACTATGAGTACCAGCTTTCGGACTTTCAGCGAGGAAGTCAAGAGTCAATCGAGATTGAACCACAGCCAAACGGGTACATTACGCCGGGTCGCTACTATTTCAGCTTAACAGCCCGCGAATCATTTGAATCTGTCAGGGTGACAAGCAAAACAGTCACTCAATCCCCTACCGTTGAGCAAGATGACCTGACGCCAAAACTGATGCCAGCGAATGAACCCCTGCGAGTAAAGGTGAATAAGACACGTTATGTGGGTATGTATGTTGAAAGACCAGCCACGGTTCGGCTTTGGATAAACGCGTTAGACGACATTCCAAGTAATGTGGACGTATTTATAGGCAAACATTCTTGGGCAACACGTGAAGACTTTGATGTAGCTAGTCAGCAAACTGGTAGCAATGAGTTTGTCCAGTTTGAGGTAGAGAAAGCAGGTTATGTTCACTTTACGTTAAGCGCCGAACAGCAAGGTGGAGAAGTCGAACTTTACGCCACTTATTAGAAAGGACAAAAGAGCACTTAAGGTGCTCTTTTAGCTAATAATATTATGAATTGCTTATTGATTGGATTATTAATTCGCACATTCTAATTTAGATAAGATTAAATATCATACAATTTGGTTAAAAAGTGATCTTGAGCTGGAAAATGGAACAAAAAGCAATCGTTTTACTTCCACTTATTGATATTGCTGATAGGTTTTTATGTGTAGGGCAAATGCTCTATATAATGATAAAAATTAAAATAAGGATCATTTTTATGAGACCAAATCTATCTATTAGCATGATGCTTGCAACGGCGGTGGTTGGCTTCCAGTCGAATGCGCAGACTGTAGACACAACAGATGCTCAATCTAAGGCTGAGGCGATTGCACAACAGAAACAGTCCATCGCTTTGCAGATCAGTGCTCGCTATGCTGATCTTGAATCCTCTATCAAGTCACAGATTAACGAAGAGCATCTATCAGCACCTCTGAACAACCTACAGTCTGCTCAGCCATATTCTGCGTTTAGTCAAAAAATGCAAAAAGCGGATCGTAGCTATCGCGCCATGAAAGGCATTAGTGAGTACAGTGATTCAATCATGGAGCTGCGTATCGCGGACGCTTCAATGGTGAAAAACTGGAAAGAGGGTGAAAGCCCACTGTTCGCGTTCGAGCCTTCAGGTGATGACTCTAACTGGCAATTTATCGAGGCGTATGATGTTTATGGCCAGGTGCATCAACTGGATGTTTATGAGATGCCAGATGTGCCTGTATTGGTTGTCGATAGTAATGGCGCAGAAGAACTACGTGCTGGTTTGATGGCCATGCAAGCAGAAATGAAGCGTTTAGGTCAGGATACGGAGCTGACAACCAATGATTCTGCACCAAAACCGGCTGCTAAGATGAGTAAAATGAGCCGCTCGGTCATGGCTGCCGATGTTGAGCCTCTTAACACCACTCAGTTGACCAAAATTCGTTTAAATGATGACCAAGAGCCTTGGATTTCTGGCAAAGCTGAAGTCTACGCCATCATTACTGGTGTCGATCCAAGTCGCGTTGAACCGGAAATTGATTTAGTTGAAATGCCTTACCTTGACTACGATGGTCAAGACTATTACCCAGGACAGACAATGGTGCTTTGGCCACGTTACCGCTGGGGCGCTGTCGACATGATCCTGATGGAGCAAGACGATGGTACTGACTACAAAGAACTGGCGAAGCTATTGGTCAAAGCCGCTGAAGAAATCCTTAAAATGATTCCGGATCCTGAAGTTCAAGGCTACGCTATCATTGCTCAGATTACCGGTAAGATAATTGACGTGATTCCAGATGGCTTACTAACCAATGATGACGACTACGTTGATGTTTATTATACCTTGATGCAGAACACAACTTATGTCGATCGTCCTGGAGCTGGTGGCAATGCTGTCGCGACCTTCAAGCCAGTAACAATTTCACCGACTGAATAATTAGCGACAACCCATCTACATTTAAGAGCGTATATTCGAAAGGATATACGCTCTTTTCGTTGTTATCCTTCTTATCCATCTGGGCGCAATCCGCACTGAGTATCATCAGTCATTGAGTGGCACTCCAGATAGTTCCTTTGGCGACAAAATGCCATCAGTAATATGATAAACATGGTTGTTACATGAAGCCTCAAATAGTCACCTTATGAATTGATATTCTGTGTTTGTGAACTGGTCGTATTTTATAAATCAACTAAGTGAACTATAGTGATTCTGTATTAACTTAGTGTTTTGATTGAAGTTTAACCATTTTCAAATACATGAATGCGTGACATTTTTAAACCTTGCCACAGAAGATTTATGAGTGATCTAGATCTCATAAATAAAAAAAATATTGTCTATTGATGTATAAGAAATGCCAATTGAACGGCATTTTGACTACTACAACAGTGCTAAATACCTCTCTGAATTTCTTTTTTCTTATCAAAAGTTAGCCACAACCCTGACGATTTTTCCATATCTAGTGGTGATTCGCCGCGTTGTTATTATTAGTGCCAAAAATATACTTGAGCCACTTTTTTTGCAACGTCACTTCGGCACCATGTTGAGATTCACTAATAAAATTAAACTTATTCTCACCATCCTGTCCATCCTGTCACTAAGTTCCTGTGGCGGCGGTGGTGGAGATGGGGACTCTTCACCACAGTCACGTAAAACGGGCACTATCACCGGTACTGTATTCGATGCACCTATCTCTGGTGGTGTAGTGACGGCATACGAATATAAAAACGGCGTGTTAGGTCGAGAGTTAGGCCAAACTAAAACGAACGCGAGTGGCGAATACACTCTGAACGTAGACTCTGCCTCCATGCCTGTTTACATAAAAGTTCAGGGTGGTGGGTATCGAGACCCGTTCTCAAATAATGTTGTTAGGACGAGCTCTAACGGTGTTATCGAACTGGCCAGTGTGATTAATTTTTCCGAAGGTGAAACTGCGCAAGTGATGATCACCCCTATGACCTACATGGCTCAAGGGCTAGCGGAGTACAAAATCAAAAGGGAAGGGCAAAGCGCATCATCTGCAATCAATAGCGCGCTAAGTACTATTAATTCAATGTATGGCTTTAACGTTAACACGGTTAACCCTATTGATATCACAACAGGCGGACACGACGCTGTAGCGACAGATGGCCATAAATACGGTGCGCTGTTAACAGCCTACTCTTCCTATGCTTATTCATTTTTGGAAAACGACTCGACGGGTGCCGAGACTTATACGTCAATCAACCTAGCCAGAATTGGTTATGACGATATTGTTGCTGATGGCTTACTAGACGGAAAAGTACTTGATGATAGCCGAGATTTCTTAGAAGACGCGCGCTTTGGTACTCAATATATCACTTCCGATTTTTACACTCACTCGGTAGCTGAGCACACACTGATCGTGGTTAGTGATCCAAATGTCAATGTTTCAGGTACGCCAGTTAATCAGTACGAAACTACAGTCAATCACCTCAATAATCTAGGGACTAGCGGTGGTGAAGGCTCAATACCGTCGCGTCAGCCGAAAGAAATGGATAAAAACGCACCAACTGCAAAGCGCTCAGACACTAGTGTTTTGGTTGGTACGGAGTCAATGGAAGTCACACTGGAAGACGAGACGGGTGTTGAAGGTTTAAGTGTGACTGTTAAATATCTTGCGAAAAATACAAGCGATCCAAGCACTGGCACCGAAGTAGAAGTATTGTGTGAGCAGGATACCGCTTCAATTTGTTGGTTGGATAAAACCAGTTTTGTTAAGGGGCCACGTAAAACGACTTTGAAAGTCTTCGTCAATACAACGTCCCTTGATGAGAGCGTCTTTACAGGCACTGTAGACGCAAACTTAATCGTTAGAACGGTCGATGTCCTAAACAATGAAGATAATTCAGGCATCGCACTCCCATTTAAATGGGATAATGTTAAGCCTGTGATTGAGTTTACATCCAGCGAGAGCGTACGAAATACAGACGATAACAATAACAAGATCGAAACGTATATTCTTAAAGGGATAGTTAAAGAAACGTTGAACGATATCGTTGATCAGTCAGTTTATTTGACGATTGCGAGCTCTGGCGACCCAATTAAAATTGAGTGTAAAGAGTTAAATACTCAATGCCAGTTTAGTTACAGCTATGAGACGGAATTATTTTCAGCCAGTGTTGAGTTTACCGTTGCTGCAACGGATATTTATGGTAACAAGGGTGAAGCAAGCTATACAGTCTATAAGGATGATCAACCACCTCAAGTATCCCTAACTTTTTCAGAAGCACTTTTTAATTACAAACAGACTGATGGCAGTGGGTATTCTGGATTATTTGATCAAACTACATTCCCTTCAGGTAGCGTTGATAGTCTCGATCGATACTTGGATATTGATTTTGCTCTCGCCACCTCTGGTTTAAACGAAACCCATGAAGGTTTGAACTATAAGGATTTCGAGCTTTCAGAAGGCGTATTGCAAAGTAATTCAATTCCCTACTTTATTGCTACGATTAAAGACTTAAGTGATAGAAATACCTACGGTTCATCAGCAGATGACTTAACCTTAAGAGTTGAGTACCTGCGTAAGCGCTCGACAGAAGATAAATACTCACTTGTAAGTACAAAGACGCAGGTTGCCAGTGAGGCATTTGACGATAATAGTGGTATTCCTTTCAAGCGACTTCCTGACGAAAGTTCAGAAGAGCGTGTGTTCTCAATGGACTACTATCTTCCACTGACGGCGGATCTGCTGAGTGACTTCGCCAACGCATCAGAAGGTGATTCACAGCTAATCCAAGTCAGTGTGGAAGACCCGGCTGGCAACTCTAGTGACCCACAACAGGTTTACTTTAAAACCACTTTTGAAAGACCGACGTTAACAATCGTCACTCCTTTTGTAGGCGCGATAGCCACAGTTGAAGGCTGGAATGAGGAAAGTAAAAAGTTCGAACAAATACAATCGTGTACGGACTTCACGCATTCCACGACGAATGTTGCTACCTGTTCTATGCCTTACAACACTCGGATCCAATTCTACAATCTGTTCAGAGTGACGTTGCAAAATGGTCAGGATACTTATTATCACCAGTGGTCTAACAGTTCTAAAGACGATGCTGTGAAGTATACGGCTGACTTTGCAGATGCAGCAGGTGCTATTGGAACCTATTTCACTAAAGCAGAAACCAAAACCATTTACCTCACTGAGTTTTCCGCTTACCACACAGGGTTGTTTGAGTATCTATGGAATAAGTCGGCTAAAACGGTAAATGACGCTGAAACCATCCTGACGGATGTGGCAAAGGCCATAGTCGGTGATAGTGACAGTAAACCTCTACTGGGATTTGACCCTTTCAGCAGTAGATATGCGACCAATGAAAACATGATTTCAGTACCCGATAACCCTGCTACGGCTTATCAGTACCGCATTCTTTTAGAATCATTGGCGGGCTTATCGAGTGAAACGACGTCTTTAGAGTACGCTTTTGCTTTTTACAAAGACCTAAAAGCAGATGGCTTAGCGAACGGTAATGCAGAAAGTGATTCTGGAAGTGATGCTCAGAAGCCAATTCAAGTTGGAGACAAGTATATTTCCATTAGTGCGGATACTTATAGAGAGAATCTAGCTAAAGGCTATTACGATCTCGCAGTTAGTTATGGTGTGGATTCTCAAAATGCTGTTGCTCAGGCAGATGTTTTTGCAACCGCTAACCCGACAATAGATGACACCCCAATATTTAAAGACGCTGGTGGGAGTATTGATAACGAGCCACCAGTAGCAATAGTGTCAATGGATACCACTCAGGATGATGGTGCTTACGTTGCGGTGAGCGAAAATGTTTACACTATTGCGGGCAAAGTCTATTCGCTAATAACGGTGACCGATATCTCTGGCGTAGACTTAGCCGCTTCCGAATTCAGAGTCTATTGGTACCATTCTGACAATCCAACGGAAAGAAAAGAGACCAACATAGTTTTTGAGGAGGCGAGTGGTGATACTTATGAAAAGAAACTTAAGTTCGCCATCGACTCCACAAACGCCCTGTACCAGGGCGTAACTCGTTTTGAGGCCTATGCAACGGTACTGAAAGACGTAAAGAACAATACGTCTAACGGAGAGGCGTTACTTGCCACATTCAATGTCGATAACGTGGCACCAAAGGGTTTGGTTGAGAAGACAGAACCTGAATATCCCGTTGATGGCAGTGCAGTCGATGTAACGGTCAAGTTCGATAAACCAGTGAATCAAGTAGAAGCAACAATCGACGACATCAAAATTGATTTCGGCGAGTCAAGTCAGACGAAAACTGAGTGGGTTGGTACATCTCTAGGCGTAATGAGCCTGGAAGTCAATGAAACGTCGAAATCGATTAAAGTAAAAAATACATATAGTGATGCATTGGGTAATGTTGGAGCAGAACTTACAGCCAGCGTCGGTGTAAAACCAGTCATTACTATCAATGACGTAGCAACAAACAATATCATTCAACATGGTGATGAAGATATCAGTGCTGTCGTGATCAGTGGTACCACCAAGGGGATAGAGTCTGGTGCGAAACTATCTTTGACGGTGACCTCAGAGAAAGGTGGTCGTAAGGACATTGATAAGTATGAGCCTGACGATTTTAAAGATTTAAAGGTACAAATTGACGGCACTTGGTCTCAGACGGTCAGCTTCCAAACTTGGGAAGAAGCAAAGGTGTCTATCAGTGTGTCTGGCACGAATGATCAGGGTGGGAATACGATTCAGCCTAAAGCAGAGGAGGTTACGTATAAAGATAAGGTTCTTCCCTCACTTAGTGAAAGCGGCAGTATGATCCAAATGTCTGGTGGAGCGGAAACGTCTCTGGCAGATAGCGTACTGGTTGATGGTAAAGCTGCCAAAGTAACCCTGAAATTCAGTGAGCGAGTTACTGAGCCGACGGCATCTCTCAATAGCCAGAGCATTACTTTTGACCAGCCTCAAGGAGGTGTTTCTGACCAATGGGTGGGGCAGACAGCAGCATTAGACTTACCTGTCAATGCATCAACTGCAAAGTTAGAAGTATCGTACCAAGACACTGCAAGTGAACCAAACCCTGGTTCTTTTAGCAAAGATATCGATCTTAAGCCGGTTATTGCTATCAATCATATTGATTCATTCAACTCAGATTCTGATCTAGCAAAAAGCTTCGTTATTTCAGGTACATCGAAAGGTATTCAAAATGGCGCGAAACTGACCATTAAAGTGTATTTGAAAGATGAACTTAAATATCAACATGAAGATGTCCAGGTTACTAACGGTGTTTGGACTCTTGATCCGAAAAACATCTCGACGTGGGAAAGTGGTGAAATAAGAATCACTGTAAATGGTGAAAACGATAAGAAACTAGCAGCGGAAGAGGCGAGCCTAGCGATAGCATTTACAGACGACATACAGCCAAGCGTTCAGAGTGTGGTGCTGAGCCCAGAAAAGCCAGCGGATGGTGAGGAAGTGACAGTGACGGTGACGTTCAGTGAGCCGGTGAGTGGAACGACAGGGACACTGGACGGTCAGGCGCTGAGTTTTACAGGGCCATCAGAGACGAAATCGGTATGGGTTGGCACATCTACGGTGGATGTTGGTGTGGGTGAACTGTCAATGACCTTGCAGCTGAGTGGTTTTCAGGATGCCTCGCTAAACGCGGGGACGGATGACCCACGAACGGTGACGGTAACGCCAACGGTGACGATAACTGCGCTGGATAAGATTGACTCAACGGAAGTGAGTGATGTTGTGGTATCGGGTACTGGTGTGGGTTTGGTCAAAGATGACGAAGTGACAGTCACGGTGACGTCTAAAGTGGACAGCGATAAGCATTGGACGGAGACGGTGAGCATCGGCGTGGACGGTAGCTGGAAGACTTCGGGCGTTGACATGTCTGCTTGGCCTTTGGGTTACGTTACGGTCGTAGCGTCGGGCAAGAACGCGAACAATGTCGTCAGTCAGGACGCGGTTGATGAGAATGTGGAGATTATCGATACAGCGGAGCCAAGCGTTCAGAGTGTGGTGCTGAGCCCAGAAAAGCCAGCGGATGGTGAGGAAGTGACAGTGACGGTGACGTTCAGTGAGCCGGTGAGTGGAACGACAGGGACACTGGACGGTCAGGCGCTGAGTTTTACAGGGCCATCAGAGACGAAATCGGTATGGGTTGGCACATCTACGGTGGATGTTGGTGTGGGTGAACTGTCAATGACCTTGCAGCTGAGTGGTTTTCAGGATGCCTCGCTAAACGCGGGGACGGATGACCCACGAACGGTGACGGTAACGCCAACGGTGACGATAACTGCGCTGGATAAGATTGACTCAACGGAAGTGAGTGATGTTGTGGTATCGGGTACTGGTGTGGGTTTGGTCAAAGATGACGAAGTGACAGTCACGGTGACGTCTAAAGTGGACAGCGATAAGCATTGGACGGAGACGGTGAGCATCGGCGTGGACGGTAGCTGGAAGACTTCGGGCGTTGACATGTCTGCTTGGCCTTTGGGTTACGTTACGGTCGTAGCGTCGGGCAAGAACGCGAACAATGTCGTCAGTCAGGACGCGGTTGATGAGAATGTGGAGATTATCGATACAGCGGAGCCAAGCGTTCAGAGTGTGGTGCTGAGCCCAGAAAAGCCAGCGGATGGTGAGGAAGTGACAGTGACGGTGACGTTCAGTGAGCCGGTGAGTGGAACGACAGGGACACTGGACGGTCAGGCGCTGAGTTTTACAGGGCCATCAGAGACGAAATCGGTATGGGTTGGCACATCTACGGTGGATGTTGGTGTGGGTGAACTGTCAATGACCTTGCAGCTGAGTGGTTTTCAGGATGCCTCGCTAAACGCGGGGACGGATGACCCACGAACGGTGACGGTAACGCCAACGGTGACGATAACTGCGCTGGATAAGATTGACTCAACGGAAGTGAGTGATGTTGTGGTATCGGGTACTGGTGTGGGTTTGGTCAAAGATGACGAAGTGACAGTCACGGTGACGTCTAAAGTGGACAGCGATAAGCATTGGACGGAGACGGTGAGCATCGGCGTGGACGGTAGCTGGAAGACTTCGGGCGTTGACATGTCTGCTTGGCCTTTGGGTTACGTTACGGTCGTAGCGTCGGGCAAGAACGCGAACAATGTCGTCAGTCAGGACGCGGTTGATGAGAATGTGGAGATTATCGATACAGCGGAGCCAAGCGTTCAGAGTGTGGTGCTGAGCCCAGAAAAGCCAGCGGATGGTGAGGAAGTGACAGTGACGGTGACGTTCAGTGAGCCGGTGAGTGGAACGACAGGGACACTGGACGGTCAGGCGCTGAGTTTTACAGGGCCATCAGAGACGAAATCGGTATGGGTTGGCACATCTACGGTGGATGTTGGTGTGGGTGAACTGTCAATGACCTTGCAGCTGAGTGGTTTTCAGGATGCCTCGCTAAACGCGGGGACGGATGACCCACGAACGGTGACGGTAACGCCAACGGTGACGATAACTGCGCTGGATAAGATTGACTCAACGGAAGTGAGTGATGTTGTGGTATCGGGTACTGGTGTGGGTTTGGTCAAAGATGACGAAGTGACAGTCACGGTGACGTCTAAAGTGGACAGCGATAAGCATTGGACGGAGACGGTGAGCATCGGCGTGGACGGTAGCTGGAAGACTTCGGGCGTTGACATGTCTGCTTGGCCTTTGGGTTACGTTACGGTCGTAGCGTCGGGCAAGAACGCGAACAATGTCGTCAGTCAGGACGCGGTTGATGAGAATGTGGAGATTATCGATACAGCGGAGCCAAGCGTTCAGAGTGTGGTGCTGAGCCCAGAAAAGCCAGCGGATGGTGAGGAAGTGACAGTGACGGTGACGTTCAGTGAGCCGGTGAGTGGAACGACAGGGACACTGGACGGTCAGGCGCTGAGTTTTACAGGGCCATCAGAGACGAAATCGGTATGGGTTGGCACATCTACGGTGGATGTTGGTGTGGGTGAACTGTCAATGACCTTGCAGCTGAGTGGTTTTCAGGATGCCTCGCTAAACGCGGGGACGGATGACCCACGAACGGTGACGGTAACGCCAACGGTGACGATAACTGCGCTGGATAAGATTGACTCAACGGAAGTGAGTGATGTTGTGGTATCGGGTACTGGTGTGGGTTTGGTCAAAGATGACGAAGTGACAGTCACGGTGACGTCTAAAGTGGACAGCGATAAGCATTGGACGGAGACGGTGAGCATCGGCGTGGACGGTAGCTGGAAGACTTCGGGCGTTGACATGTCTGCTTGGCCTTTGGGTTACGTTACGGTCGTAGCGTCGGGCAAGAACGCGAACAATGTCGTCAGTCAGGACGCGGTTGATGAGAATGTGGAGATTATCGATACAGCGGAGCCAAGCGTTCAGAGTGTGGTGCTGAGCCCAGAAAAGCCAGCGGATGGTGAGGAAGTGACAGTGACGGTGACGTTCAGTGAGCCGGTGAGTGGAACGACAGGGACACTGGACGGTCAGGCGCTGAGTTTTACAGGGCCATCAGAGACGAAATCGGTATGGGTTGGCACATCTACGGTGAATGTTGGTGTGGGTGAACTGTCAATGACCTTGCAGCTGAGTGGTTTTCAGGATGCCTCGCTAAACGCGGGGACGGATGACCCACGAACGGTGACGGTAACGCCAACGGTGACGATAACTGCGCTGGATAAGATTGACTCAACGGAAGTGAGTGATGTTGTGGTATCGGGTACTGGTGTGGGTTTGGTCAAAGATGACGAAGTGACAGTCACGGTGACGTCTAAAGTGGACAGCGATAAGCATTGGACGGAGACGGTGAGCATCGGCGTGGACGGTAGCTGGAAGACTTCGGGCGTTGACATGTCTGCTTGGCCTTTGGGTTACGTTACGGTCGTAGCGTCGGGCAAGAACGCGAACAATGTCGTCAGTCAGAACGCGGTTGATGAGAATGTGGAGATAATTTCACCTTAGCATCCTAACACCTAATCGCTGTAAATATGAAAAAGAGTAACCACCTATGTGGTTACTCTTTTTCTTTATAAATTAATTGCTTGCACTCAAATTAACGAATAATCATTAGGTTAATTTACCTTTATATACAACATTCATTATCAATATGAATTTATTATTCTAATAATATTAGGGTTTTAAATTAATAATTGATATTTATTATTCTGGTGATTGGTATGTCTGATTTTATTTAAAGTATATATTTATAAATTTTCTGTTTTATTTTTTAGATGTATTGGTTGTTATTTATTTATATTAACTGAGAATTGAATTATGTTGTTTACTTCTAATTTTTTAAAAAAAATATCCTAAGCATTTTTTATAAATATTCATTAGTAATCATTTCTACTGTTCTAATAGTGAAATTTGTTTGTATATAAATCTATTTTTTATCTGTTTGTATATAGATCGTCGTTCTTATTCTTATTATCTCTGGTTATTTTGCCGCGTTGTCATTATTAAATCGATAAATATACTTTAGCCACTTTTTTGCAACGTCACATCGGTACCATGTTGGTATACAAAAATATAGCTAAGCTTTTTCTTACGATCATAGTTATCCTGTCACTGAGTTCCTGCGGTGGTGGGGGCGGTGGTGATTCATCACCAAGAGCCAGAGACAAGGGAACGATATCTGGAATCGTTTTTGATGCGCCTGTCTCTAAAGCTGTGGTTACGGCTTATGAATATCAAAATGGCAAGGTGGGGCGTAAACTTGGCTCAGCAACGACGACACCATACGGCGAGTACTCAATCGAAGTTGATGCATCGTCAATGCCTTTGTATATCGAGGCTAAAGGCGGGGCTTATAAAGACCCTTTGACAGACGACATTGTTGAGACGAGTGAAGGCAAGCCGATACGCATAGTCAGTGTGATTAACTATGGTGAAGGAAATGATCAGGATGTGATGATCACACCTTTAACCTACATGGTGACAGGGCTAGCCGAATATAAGATCAAGAATGGCACTGAAGCATCTTCTGCAATTGATGACGCGTTAAACACCATAAACGCTATGTATGGGTTTAATGTCAATTCTGTTAAACCCATCGATATTACCCGAGGCGGAATTAGTGGTTCTGCTAGCGAAGGGCATCGCTACGGTGCGTTATTGACGGCTTACTCTTCTTATGCTTATGACTTTATTGATGAAAATGGTAACGCGGGTAATGTCTATAGTTCGTTGAACCTGTCAGATATTGGCTATAGAGATATTTCTGCTGATGGTTATCTCGATGGTCAGGAGTTGGATAGAACGGGGTCATTTGCCGAACAAATTTATTTTGGTTTAGAGGAAGTCACACCTGATACGTATACCAACCAAATGGCCGAGCATACGTTAGTTGTTGTCAGCGATCCTAACCTTAATGCTTCCAAAACACCTATTGATGATTACCTGGCGATGACTGAGCACCTTAATGCATTGGGAACAAATGGCTCTGCCGATGGTGCCATTCCAGAGCGTGAAGAAACAGTGATTGATGATCAACCTCCGGTCGCAACACGATCTGATGAAGGTGTTTTGAAAGGTATAGCGTCTATTGACGTAGCTCTAACTGATGCGGTGGGAGTAAAGTCGGCGAGCGTAACTTTAAGACACAAATTTGACGAAGGGGACAGTTGGAGTGATTTTGCCTGCTCCTCGACACCTAATGACGGTGATATATGTTGGGTTGATGTTAGTGAGTTCGTTGAAGGAACAAGAGAAACAAGCCTAACAGTCTATATTGATACAGAGAAATTGGATCCTGCTAATATCGAACAAGAGCCGGAAGCTTATTTGTTAATCCAAGCCACGGATGTTATGGGTAACAGCAGTGGCCTCCTGTCAGGCTCTGAGATTCCATTTGAGTGGGACAACATTGCTCCAATCATTGAAATAACCTCGGCTGAAACTATTAATAGTGATACTGAAACCTATGTGCTTAAAGGTTTAGTCAAAGAAAACCCTAAATATTTGAAAGGTGAACGCGTACTTGTTTCGTTATCCAACGGAGAAGATGAACCTTATCTCTGTACCGAAATCTATGTAGACGAAATTTGGTGTGAATTTGAGACGATTGGTTATTTAACCGAAAACTTTGGCGATAAAGCCAACTTCAGAGTTACTGCAGAAGACGTCCACGGTAATGTTGGTGTTTTGGATTTCACATTATATAACGATAACACTCCGCCCACGATATATCTAACATACCCCAACTCGCTCTTTAATGTTGAAGATGATGCAGGGGATGTGTACCAAATTGATTATTCTGATACTACTTACAATCATGAATCGGTAGAAAGTGCGACTGAGTACTTAAAAGTACTTTACGATTACGCTTCAAAAGGCTTGGCCGCCACACTAGGTGCCATTGACCCTGATCTTGAGTTTACAGATTTCATTGGGCAAGACTTAGTTGATCAATCCGTACCGTATGTGTCTGCGACGATAAGTGATCAAAGTGATGGGGAAACGTATGGGTCTTCAGCGGAAAACCTGACGTTGAGAGTGAAGTATTATTCCAAAAAAGAAGGTGAAGAGACGTATCGCTATCACTATACCGCAGAGCAAGTTGCCAGCGACGCTGTGGTCGGTGAGAATAAAGGGATTCCTTTTGAAAAACTAGAATTTGAAGACGATAATACCGTACCTCGCATGACGTATATTATCCCCTATGTGAAAGAAGTACTAGGGCTGACCTATGGAGACAAAACATCGCAAGACATTCAAAAATTGGTTATCTCCGTTTTGGATGCTTCTGGCAATGAAAGTGTACCGGAAGAAGTCTACTATCGTACCTCATTTGATATGCCTGAGGTGACGGTTGTTACTCCGTTTATTGATGCTCAGGTAAGGTTAGAAGGTTTAAGCGCATCTGGCTCGTTCAATTATCTGAACTCATGTGACACAGTGCAAGTTGAAGGGCAAAAGGATGTAGCGAGTTGTACAATTCCTTACGACTCGTCAGGTTATGAGTTCTTTAGGGTGTATTTAGGTAGCAAGAGTAATACACATTATTATCAATGGAGCCTCGATCAAAATACTCCAGTTTATATTCCTGCATCGGTTAATGTTGGAGCTTACTTTTCAGAAGTAGATAAAAATACTCTATACATAACAGAGTTTTCTACCTACCACACAGGGCTATTTGATAGTCAGTGGAATAATTTAAACGGTGATGAAAAAACTACAGAAAACGCCCGTCTGATTCTGGATGAAGTGAATTCCGCTCTAGATACGCAGGAACGTTCAATGCTTGGGTTTGATCCTGTAACAACAGAGTACGCGACTAACCGAATGTTAAACTCGGCATTGCCTGATCCATTGACCGATAAGTTTATCTATCGTTTCTTACTGGAAAGCTTAACTAACATGGCAGGGGATAACTCGGCAGAGAATTCGAGCACCTTCGACTATGCTTCCGCTTTTTATCGCGATTTGTCCTATGATGGGTTGGCTAATGGAGAAGACAAAAGCGGTCCAATAAAAATCGGTAACTACACACTATCTTCTGACACGTATCGTAATGAGCTTGCACAGGGCTACTATGATGTTGCGCATGGAATACACGGCGTAGAATCCAAAGTAGCGTTGGAACAGGCCGACCACTTTGCGAAAGCATATCCGGAGTTTGCCGACCAAAATGTCTTTGAAGATGAAGGCGGTAGTATCGATCAGCAGGCTCCCTCGGTTGTCGTTGCTCCAAATGAGGAGCAAACACATGGATCATTTACAGAAGTAGGCAATGATACTGATTACAATATCTCTGGCATCATCCATTCCAAGGTAACGATTGAAGACATCGCAACAGTAAATGATCAACAGACCGTGTTATCTGCCTATTGGATAGGTAACTCAAAAAAAAAGACGCCAACCAGTATAGAGTTTACTCTCAATGATGCCGAATCAACAGAGTATATAAAGGTCTACGACTTCATCATTAACTCTTTGTTACCCGAATATGATGGAGTCGAGAAGTTTGAAATCGAAGCGACAGTCGAAGATGGAATTGGGAATAGTGAAGGCCCTTATATTGCGTCAACCTATTATGTAGACAACGAACCGCCTGTTGGCAGTCTTACTACAGTGGTTCCTGAATATCCAACTGAAGCAGATGATGTAACGGTAACACTACAGTTCGACGAACCAGTAACCGCGGTCGCTGCAACATTTGACGACATCGATATTGATTTTGGTGAATCTAAAGACTTCAAAGAGCTATGGACTGGGACAACGTCGGAAGTCATTTCACTCAACCCTGATGAGAATTCAAAAAAGTTAGTGGTGAGTGCCTATCACGATGAACTCAATAATGTTGGTGCTGAGTTCACCGAGGACATCATTGTTACGCCGGTCATCACAATCGATGACGTTACAGATAACAACATTGTTGATGACGAAGAAGATAACGTTACAGATATAACCTTTAGCGGGACAACGACAGGATTTTTAAAGGATAGTGAGCTTTCAGTCAATGTGGTTTCAGACAAGCGCCCGAACATCGATAAGTTTGAATTCACTGAGGTCAAAGTAAACCAAGAGGGTGTTTGGTCTATATCTAATCAAGATATGTCCAGCTGGGAAGAGTCGGACTTCACGATTGAGGTGACAGGCCGAAATAGCGAAGAATCTGAGTATGTGACTGAAGATAAGCCCTCCAGGTACGTTGATAGTATTGCCCCGGAAGTCATCCAATCTCAAATTTCAATGTCCGGTTCCGCGGTGACTTTACTTCCTGTTAATTCGGACGAAGTGCTGATTGATGGGGAAATCGCGACGGTCACGTTGACCTTCAGTGAGCGAGTGAGTAAACCTGAGTCGCTCCTAAACGGACAACTCATAACCTTTAACCAGCCAGCCGATGGTGATGTGGCCAAAACTTGGGTGGGGACGAGCCCAGAGCTTGTCCTTCCTGAGAGTGAATCGACATCGAAGCTAGTCGTTACAAACTACACAGACACAGCGGGCGAGCCAAATTCAGGGGCTCCTTATGAGAAGACGGTTGACGTTAAACCAATCATCCTTATCTCGGACATTGAAGACTTAACGACCACCGAGGCGACGGACTTTGTGGTATCAGGGACGGCGCGAGGGTTTGAGAATAACGCTCAGTTAAGGGTAGTGGTTTCGAGTGACAATCCAATTAATGAAGATGAGGAGCTTAATCTTACCGCGAAAGTGACCAACGGGATTTGGACGACGGCACCAGAGGATATTTCATCATGGGAAAGCGGTACCTTGACCATCACGGTGGACGGCGCGAATGATGGTGGGCAGGCGGCGGAACAAGCGTCTCAGGAAGTCGTTCTAGAGGATGATATTGAGCCAAAAGTGAATGGGATTACCGTGAACTCAGGAGACCCTATCATAGATAACCAAACGGCTTTTGTCAGTCTGACCTTCAGCGAGCGCGTGGAGAATGTTGTTGCGAATGTTGATGGTGTCGATGTGACGTTTATCTCTCGAGATGCGGCGAAGACGGTCTGGGAAGGGACCACGTCGGGTGTGGTGACGCTGAACGCCAATGAGATGTTCAAAACCGTGACCGTAACGGAATATCAGGATGCGCAAGGCAATAGCGGTGAGGAAGACTCAAGTGAAGCGCCGGTGAAACCCGTGATTGAGATTACGGAGCGAGGTGACTCGATTGGTGAAGACGAATCGAGTCGAGTGGTGATTTCTGGTACTGCAAGAGGCTTTAAAACGGGCGATAAAGTGACGGTTGTAGGTCGCCTAGAATCAGCCCCCAATAAACACTACTTTAATGAAACGGTAGACGTGGCTGGAAGTGGAACATGGAATACTCCAGAGCAAAACATCCGTGATTGGCCAAGTGGGGATATTAATCTCACGGTTGTTGGTCAGAATAATAATGGTGTGGCGGCGGATAGTGCAAAAGACACTATTACCTACGAGGATGCCACGCCTCCAACAGTTGATGGTGAGATAGTCTTTAGTCCAGAATTTCCTGTGGATGGCCAGAACGTAACGATTACGGTGAATTTCAGTGAGCTAGTGACAGGCGTGACAGCGACCGTAGGTGGTGTGGGTGTGACTTTCACTGGTGATGAACCCGCCCAGCAGTGGGTAGGTGAAACAGAGGGGCCGGTTACGCTATCGTCCAATGAAGACACGATTACCGCGGTGGTGAATAGAGGCTACCAAGACCTTTCGGGTAATGAAGCGGGCAGTGATAAAGAGACAGCAACTGGGGTGAAGCCAGTATTGTCTCTAGATACCGTGGAAGATAACAATCAGATCGACTCTCAAGAAGCTGAGCATGTTGTTATCCATGGAACAGGCATAGGCTTCGCTGGAGATTCGCAAATGATTACCGTTACAGTGACCTCGCAAAAAGAGTCATCTTTTAATTGGCAAGAAACTGTGTCTATTTCTGAAGATGGAGTTTGGACTACAAACAGTAATGGTCAGGATATGTCCGATTGGCCATTAGGGTTCATTACAGTAGAAGTCTCTGGCTCGAACCAAAAAGGGATAGCCGCAGAGTCTGTGTCGAATGATAAGGTATCTATTGTGGATACCTTGCCCCCAAACGTAACGAGGGTGGAATCTCTCACGCCATCTGAACCTGAGTTTGATAGTACAGTGAGTTTAACCATCAATTTTGATGAACCTGTGAAAGAGTTGTCGGGGACCTTTGCTGGCGTGCCGATGAACTTCACTAAAGTTGGTATGATTGGTGAGTTATCTGATCAGTGGATGGCCGAAACGGAAAATGGGATAGATTTGACGGCGGGCAGTGCGACGGAAGAGTTCATATTAAACACTTTTGAGGATGCTTCAGGTAATGCCGCAGTGCGAGAGTATAAAGAATCGTTTTTTGTTAAACCACTGATCGAAATCGAGCCAGTAACAGGTGACAATACAATCAAACCTAATGAAATCAATGGCTTTTACATCACTGGGCAATCCAAAGGTATTGAACAAGGTGGAACGCTCAAAGTTAAAGTCAAGCAGGGCTGGCAAACAAAGTACACTGATGATGTAACTGTCGAATCGAATGGCTCTTGGTCTACTATCGAGGTGGATGGTGCCGACTGGAGGCCCGGAGAAATGGAAGTTCAGGTGACTGGGATAAACAGCGGAAATGTGAGTGCAGACCAAGCGACTCAAACTATTACCATTCAATAACAACTAACCTCACCTGAGAATAAAAGAGTAAATACCCTGCGTATTTACTCTTTTTTATTAGCCTTTTTCGCAAGAAAGCTGGTTTCCCGATTGCGCCGTCATTGAAATTTTACTTTCATTCACTGCCTTCAATTTCCATTTTTCGGTTACGGTAGGAAAAAGCTTATCAGTGATAACTTTCTGCAATTTTTCAGGCGAGTTGTCTGAAAAAGTAGTCTCCAAACTATCAATCACTTCTAGCAGAGAAGCATTGCGTTTCATCCACTTCCCGCTACTGAGTATGTTGACGTCATAAGTGATGTCGGTGTCTAAATTGGTTATTTTCAGAAGTGACTCTTTCTCATAGTGTCCATCTTCGAAGTAATGGACGTTGTCACTGTACTTGAGGTTAACGAGTTCGATGGTGGATTCTGCGGAGCATTGCCACTGACCAGAAATGTCTTGTTCAAACTTTGGTGTGGTAACGCAGCCGTATATGGCAAGCGTAGCGATTAGAATAGATAGCGATTTCATGGTTTTAATATTCCGACCCAATACATCAGTGGAAGTGTGTTGGTATTTGTATTGATTATTTATTTGCTGGAATTCTATCAGTATTGGTTATGCTGATCGATATTGATAAATCACAAATCTATCAAATGGTTAGTCGTAAAAAAGCCAACCTTACGGTTGGCAAAGAAGTTACAAAGGACAAATGGTTAAATCGGCTTTGTGGCCGAATTCAGCCAATTCTGGGTATCTGAATCCAAATATGGGCTGAGTTGTTCTAGGCATTGGTGATGGTAGGCGTTGAGCCAGTGCACCTCGTCTTTTAACAGCATGGATTTATCCAACATGTTAGTCGCAATGGGCGCTAAAGTTATGGTTTCGAAACCATAAAACGTCCCAAACTCGTTTTCTTCCAGTTCAACCACTTTGAGGATATTCTCAATGCGAATCCCGTATTGATCTTGACGGTAAATGCCCGGTTCGTTGGTGATCACCATCCCCGGCTCTAAAGCAACTTCTGCTGGGTTTTGAGAGAAGTTCTGCGGCCCTTCATGGACATTCAGACAGATGCCAACGCCATGCCCAGTACCACATTTGTAATCTATACCGTGTTGCCACAGAACGCCGCGTGCCATGATATCCAAATTAGCGCCAGTGGAGCCTTTCATAAAACGGGTTTGGGTGAGACGAATCACGGCCTTGAGTACTAAGGTGTAGTCGCGACGTTGTTGCGCCGATGGCTGACCAAAATGGAAGGTGCGGGTAATGTCTGTCGTCCCCCCTAGATATTGACCGCCTGAATCGACTAGAAAGAACTGGCTTTCATCAACGCGGTAATTGCTCTTATCGTCGGCAGCATAGTGCATTTTCGCACCATGCTCGGCGAAACCAGCAATGGTTCGAAAGCTCTCCCCAATATAGCTGTTAATTTCCTTGCGGTATCCCATTAAGGTTTGTTCAGCGTTGAGCTCTGTCACCTTACCACTGGGCACTTGTTCGTCTAGCCACTTCATAAACCTGACGACGGCGGCGCCATCTTTGCGTAACGTCTCCTCCATGCTGGCAAGCTCAGTGTGATTCTTACGTGCTTTCATAGCAGTGACTGGGCAAGCCATATTGAGCAAACGTACTTGAGAAGGAATGTGACTGATCAACAAACTGTCGGTGTTTCTGCGATCATGAATGAGTACTGAATCAGGAGTGAAAGCTTTTAACGTCTTGCTAAGCTGCGTGTAATCTTCCATCTCTATACCGTGCTCCGTCAGTGTAGCGATCACGTCAGATGTCAGCTTTTGCTTGTCGACAAAGAGTTGGCATCTGTTAAGGGTAATCAGCAAATAACTTTCAGAAATTGGGCAGTATAGGGTGTCGCCGCCGCGAATATTGAGCGCCCACATCACATCATCAAGAGAGGAAACGAGCAGGGCATCAGCCGCTTTTTGCTCGAGTACGCGACGAATTCCTGTGATTTTTTCACTTGCTGTTTGTCCTGCAAATTCGAGTGGATGATTGAACAAAGGCGCGCTCGGTCTTGCAGGGCGGTCGGCCCATATTGGGCTGATCAAGTCCTGAGCAAGGACTAGCTGTATCGACTTGGCTTTAAAGGCGGCTTTCAACTCCAGATAAAATTGCTGGCTGATGCTCCGTCCATCAACGCCTACTCGACTGTATTGCTCTAAACTGCCGGCGAGATACTGTGCAATGGTAGGAGTTTCCGGTAAGCGGGCTTTAAACAAGGCTAACCCCGAGCCCTGTAATTGCTCGGCAGCTTGGATATAGTAGCGCCCATCTGTCCACAGGCCGCCAGATTGTGTCGTGATGACGGCGTTACCCGCTGAGCCAGTGAAGCCTGAAATCCACTCTCTTGCCAGCCAGTAATCTGCCGAGTATTCGCTGGAGTGTGGATCATTGTTTGTCACTATGTAGGCGTCAAATTGGTGCTCAGCCATTTTCTCGCGCAGAGCATTAAGGCGCTGAGGAACGGTCGTTAAGGTCATGTGTTATAAGTTCCTATTTGTGTATGAGTACAGAAAATCTGATGGTCTGAATGCCCGCTAAGTGTGGGCTTTTGTTGAGCGCACTGGTTACTGGAGTCCGGGCAGCGCGTTCTAAACACGCAACCACTTGGCGGATTGAGAGGCGAGGGAAGGTCGCCGGGCAATAGCTGAACGTTCCTCTGTCTTGCCAAGGTAGGGTTGGCAACCGGGACCGCAGATAACAAGGCTTTGGTATAAGGGTGATGAGCGTTATCAAAGACTTTGTCGTATCGACCAATCTCCATCGGCTTACCCAGATACATCACCATGACTCGGTCACTGATGTGGCGCACCACGCTAAGATCATGAGCGATCATCACCATGGTTAGTCCCATCTCTTGCTTAAGATCATCAAGAAGATTGATGACTTGCGCCTGAATAGAAACATCCAGTGCACTAACGGGTTCATCACAAACCACAAGATCGGGCTTGAGAATTAACGCTCTGGCAATCCCAACTCGCTGGCATTGCCCGCCTGAAAACTCATGGGGGTAGCGGTTACGCTGGCTGGCTAAAAGACCGACTTTATCCATCATTTTAATCACGCGATGCTCCACTTCTGAGCGCGACAGGCTGGGTTCGTGGGTCAATAGAGGCTCGGCAATACACTCTGAGATCGTAAGTCTAGGGTTGAGGCAGGCTGATGGGTCTTGAAAGACCATCTGAAACTCACGCCGTTTATCGGCGAGTTGATGTTTCCCCAACGCCAACAGATCTTGTCCTTTCCAGTGCAACTGACCGCTTGAAGGTTCAATGAGCCTTAATAATGCTCGCGCCAGTGTTGATTTACCGCAACCCGATTCGCCAACAATACCGAGTGTCTCGCCACGATAAACATCGAGGTCGATGCCATCCACCGCTTTGACCACTTTGCGTTTACTCGGCAGGATGTGTTTGTTGATGTTAAAGTGCACGCGCAAATCACGCGCTGAAAGCAATACTTGCTGTTCCATGTCGCTCTCCTATGCTCGACGCGCTATCTGAGTAACGGCCTGAGGCCCATTAACATGGCAAGCCAGAGACTGATGTTGTGATAGTGACCGAAATGGTGGTACTGACGCGTTACATTCTGGTCGATAGTGATTACAGCGCTCTTTAAACGGGCAGCCTTTACGTTCTGTGAGAGCGCTCGGTGGGTTACCGGGAATGGTCGGAAGCCTGTCCATATCTTTCGTGATGGAAGGGATAGCTTCGAGTAGGCCTTGGGTATACGGATGAGCAGGGTGGTTGAACAGAGAGTCTGTATCCGCTTCTTCCATCTTCTGTCCACCGTACATGACCAACACGCGGTCGCACATCTCAGCGACCACGCCCATATCGTGAGTAATTAACAAGATTGCTGTGTGAAATTCAGACTGTAGATCGCGTAATAGAGAGAGAATCTGCGCTTGTACCGTGACGTCCAAAGCGGTGGTGGGCTCATCAGCAATCAGAAGTTCCGGCTTACACAATAAGGCCATCGCGATCATCACACGTTGCCGCATGCCACCAGACATCTCGTGAGGGTATTGAGCCATACGAGTGGCGGCGGAAGGGATCCTGACGGCATCAAGCATGGTGATCGCTTCGCGGTTTGCCTCACTACGGTTCATGCCTTTGTGAACCATCAACACTTCGGCAAGTTGTTTACCGACTTTCATAAACGGGTTCAGCGATGTCATCGGATCTTGAAAGATCATGCCGATTTTTTCCGCGCGGATGTGGTTAAGCTGTTTTTTGGACATGCTGAGTAAGTTCTCGCCATGAAAACTCGCTTGACCAGAAACAATACCGTTATCGGCAGTCAGACCCATCAAGGCAAAAACGGACTGACTCTTCCCTGAGCCAGACTCACCAACAATGCCCAGTGTTTCACCTTTGTGGATGTTGTAGGACAGATTACTGACGGCATGAACTTCACCATCAGGCGTTTTGAAACGCACATTCATATCTTTGATCGATAAAATACTCATGGGGCCTCCTTAGCGATCTTTAGGGTCGAGGGCGTCTCGCAGCCCGTCACCGATGAAGTTGAAGCAAAATAGGGTGGCGACTAAGAATATGGAAGGGAACATCAGTTGCCACAAAGCCACATCAATGGTCTTAGCGCCTTCCGCAATCAGAATGCCCCAGCTTGTATCGGGCGGCTGAACGCCGAGCCCGAGAAAACTAAGGAAGGATTCAAACATAATAAAACCGGGTACCATAAGTGAGGAGTACACCATCACAATGCCGAGGACGTTAGGCAGTACATGGCGGCGAACGATAGTGAAACGGGAGACACCAATGGAATGGGCGGCTTCGATAAACTCGCGTTTCTTGATACTAAAGGTCACGCCGCGAACAACGCGGGCAATCCCGAGCCAAGACACCATGCCAATCACAACAAAAATCAGATAAATGTTGTTGCCGAACAGGGTGACAAACAAAATGACCATAAACATGAAGGGTACTGAGTCGAGTACTTCAATGATTCGCATCATCACACTATCGACCATGCCTCCGATGTATCCGGATAATGCTCCCCAAGCTGTGCCGATAATCACAGCAACCAGTGCGCCCATAAACCCGACCATGATTGAGAGACGCCCACCTTGCATAGTACGGGCAAAGATATCCTGACCAAGATCATCGGTACCAAAGTAATGACCTGAACTAAACGACGGTTTACCTAGCTCATAGGGATCGACGACGACATTCCAGTCAATCTCATCATGGCCGAATGCCGCGACCTGCGGGCCAAAAATGATGCATACGATGATAAACATCAAGACATAAACCGACGTCATGGCGGCGCGGTTTTTACGAAAACGTGTCCAGGCATCCTGCCATAGACTCCTGCCTTCAACCGCTTCAATCTGAGCACTCATTTGCTCTGTCAGTTCCGTGGCATCAATGCGTTTGGTTAACATAGCGGCGCTCCTAAATTCGAATGCGTGGGTCGATGATGGTGTAAAGGATGTCGACCACCAAATTGAAGAAGATGGTCAAAGAGGCGACGATCAGCGTTATGCCCATCACCAAACCGTAGTCGCGGTTGAGGGCACCTGAGACAAAATGCTGCCCCATGCCGCCAGTGCTGAAAAAGATGTCGATGATGACCGAACCTGTTACTACCGCGACGAAGCTGGGGCCGAGCATGGCAATGATAGGAATGAGTGAAGGGCGAAGCGCGTGATGAAACAGAATGTAGCTGGTCGACAGGCCTTTCGCCTTTGCAGTGCGGATGTATGGCTGATTGAGTGTCTCGATCATGGCACCGCGCATCACGCGCGCAATGCTGGCAACGGATCCAATCGCCAAGCTCAGCACGGGTAAGATCAAGAAAGAGAGCTCACCCCCTTCCCACCCACCGGCGGGTAGCCAACCGAGTTGAATCGAGAAAATCGTGACTAACACCGGAGCCAATACAAACGCAGGGATGACCACTCCTGTCATTGAAAGTGACATAAGTAAATAGTCAACTTTACCATTGCGGTTTAATGCGGCAATGGTGCCAAGTAACATACCTAATGGCACAGAGATACAAAACGAGATAACACCAAGGATCGCCGACACTGGCAAAGATTGAGCAACAAGCTGGGTGACGGTGAAATCCTGGTAGACAAAGCTTGGGCCGAGATCGCCTTGAAGGAAGTTGGTGATGTAAATGAAAAACTGAACCAGAAAGGGTTCGTTCAAGTGAAATTTGGCTTCGATATTTGCCCGTACCACTTCTGGCATTGGGCGTTCCATATCAAATGGGCCGCCGGGCGCGATATGCATTAACCAAAACGACACCAGTGCAATAAACAGCAATGTCGGTATGGCAATCAGGCAGCGGCGCAATATGTACAACAACATGACATTTCCTTGCGTAGAAAAAAGCCCGTAGCCTGTGCTAGGGATAAGTGACAGGTACGGGCAAACTCGGGTTAATGTGCTTTTACATAGACATTTTTGCGGTAGTAGGAGGATTCCGGATTGGTACGCTCATAACCGCCAATGTAATCCTTGATCAGGTATTGATCGTTGCCATTGCGGTACATAGGGATGATCGCCATGTCCTGAATCAGAAGCTTTTCCGCAGCAATGTATTCCTGTGACGGGTCACTGAGGCTCTTCGATTCAGCCATCAGGCGATCATATTCTGGGTTGTTGTACTTTGAGTCATTGTATTCGCCGGTCGAGACAAAGATGTCCAGCCAGGTTGAGGCTTCGTTGTAGTCAGCCGTCCAGCCACCACGGTTAATGTTGCCCGGATCTTTCAGCGCATAGAATACCTTTGGCTCAAGTTGCTTAATTTCGATTTGCGCGCCTAACACGCTTTTCCACATGCCCGCCATCGCGGTGGCCATTTTGACGTCTTTAGAAAAAGTCGGCACGGTGAAAGTGAGCTTAAGGGGATTGCTCTTGCTGTAACCCGCCTCTTTAATCAGCGCTTTAGCCTTGGCGTTACGTTGTTGCTGAGTCCAAGTCGCGAATTCCGGTGTGTGAGATTTGAAACCATCGGTTTGAGGGGGAACCAGAGTAAACATTGGAATGCCGCCATTTTTGGCGATGGCTTTTGTGATGATGTTTCGGTCGATAGCATAAGAGAGTGCCTGACGGACACGAAGGTCTTTGGTCGGGCCTTTACTAGTGTTGAGATAGTAGAACGTCGAGCCAAGTGAGGCACTGGTGTCCGCTACCTGCTCAGGATATTGTTTTAGAAGCTTGTTCTTTTGAGCCGCGGGAATCGACAGAGCTTGGTCAATTTCGCCGGCTAAGTAGCGGTTTAGTGCAACATTGGCATCTCCGATAGGTAGCCAAGTGATTTGGTCAAGTATGACGTTGTCAGCATCCCAGTATTTCTCATTCTTTGTCATCACCATTTTTTCGTTTACTTTCCACTCAGACACAGTGAAAGCGCCATTGGTGACGATGTTTTTTGGCTGAGTCCACTCGCTGGCGTATTTTTCTACCGTGGCTTGGTGAACTGGTGCAAGGACAGGGTGGCTCAGAAGTTTGATGAAGAAAGGCACTGGCTTTTCTAATGTCACTTCAAAGGTGTGATCATCAATGGCGCGCACGCCTAAGGTGTTAGCTGGTGCTTCACCTTTCATAATCTTGGCGGAGTTTTTGATGCCGGGAATCGCGGCAAACCAAGCATAAGGTGACGCGGTTTTCGGGTCGATAAGGCGCTGCCAACTATAAACAAAATCGTGTGCCGTTAATGGGTCACCATTCGACCACTGAGACTGACGCAACGTAAAGGTATAGACAGTGTTGTTGTCATTCGCTTGCCAGCTTTCAGCGATGCCGGGAATGGTTTTGCCTTGCTTATCCTGTACTGTCAGACCTTCAAACAAGTCTCGCCCTAAATTGAATGCTGGCTCTGCGGCCTGTTTTGCCGGATCAATTGAAGTGACCTCAGCTCCGTTGTTTAAAACAATCTCTTGTTTTTCAGCGAGCTGCGTTCCTGATGGGTATGGTTTGGCGAGAGCATTGCTGGCAAATAATGCCGTTGCAATAGCACTCAGTGCGATCAGTTGTTTTGCTTTCATAGCTTCCTCGTAATGTCCTTATCGGATGAAATCCCTATCATCTGAAGGGAGGGAAATCAGACACTCAAAACGACCGGATTGGCGAGTACTGCACAGAGTGAAAGGGATAGAGAAAATGTATATTGTATAAAATTTTTCAACAATCGATATTTAACATTGTTGTAACAAGGTGGCAGTTTCAGAGACTTGTGGTCTTATAAAATGAGACTGAGCGAAAAATGAACAAATGAAAGTCTGAGAATGAATCCAGAGTCACAGAAAGTTGATGAAAATGATACGTCAAACTCACTCTGGCCCTAGCGTCTGCGGAATTTTGCGGAAACCTGTTTAAGCAATTCCCCATCTATCTCTGGTAATCCGTCCGAGAAGTAGATCTGCTGGCCGGGCGTCATTCGAAACAGCACATTGGTGAACTCACCCTCTTCGTTAGCGCAATTCGCCGCGTGCATTTCACTGACTTTACGATCCACTTCCTGTTCGAGTTTGAGCTTTTGATCTTGGGTCAAACGCACTCTGGCCTGACAAACTTGAGAAAGGGTTGAGTCTTCCATCGAGATCGTTTCAAAACGGCGCTTGAATAAGGTATCGAGTGCAGTGCCTTCTTCCATGATAAATCGCCTGCCAGAGCGATACACGATCTTGTCGCCGTGCGCTTCCATATAGCCAAGGATTTCAGCAATGCTCAGGTAGAATCTCAGGCTGGTATCTGAGAGTTGATACTGATCGGCAATTTGCTGCGGTGTTTGGTTACGTGAGGTGATGAGGTAGATAAAGTCGAGAAGGTAAGGGTGTTCAACAAACAGAGCGTTTTGCTCATCAGAGAGGAACTGCTCATTGTCTCGTTGGAGCTGCACCGCCAATTGCGTCAGTTCCATCAGATCACTATTGAGGTGATTGGTGTACATCAGGATCTTGTCCAGACCCAATGAAGGATTATGCAAATGCCGCTTTATGGTCGAAAGCGGCACGCCGGTTTTGTCAGACAATTCGCTATAGCACAAACCTTCGTTTTTGATTTTCTGGCGGATGGCAGCCAGCAAAAATTCTGGTCCTATATGCATGGGTTTCAGCCCTGATTGTTTTGGCGCTCGATAAGCAAGTTGCGAATATCAGCACCAGCTTCGAGGATGTGTTTCTTCAACATGTATTTCGCTCCTTCAATATCACGGTTCTGGCACATTTCCAGCAGGGCAACATGCTCCTTGTCGGCTTTGACGATGCCTGATGTAAACAGAAGCTGCATACGAATATAGCGGTCGCACTTTGTATTCAGGTTGTAGATCACATCCATGGTTTCCGGCATTTCGGCGGGTTCATACAAGGCTTTGTGCAACTCATAGTTGTAGTTGCTCCACTCTTCCACTTCATCTCCGCGGCTGACAACATCTTCAAATCGCTGACGAATTTCATTCGCTTTAGCGAGATCTTCATCGGTCATTTTCTGGATAGCGCGTTCCAGAATAAAGCACTCTACGACGGCGCGCAGTTCAAATAGCTCATCAATCTTCTCAGGCGATAGCTCGGTAACAGTGGCACCTTTATGTGCTTCAAACGCAACCAATCCTTGCGCTTCTAACTGCATCAGAGCTTCACGCACGGGAATTCGGCTGACGTTGAACTCTTTGGCGAGGGCATCTTGACGTAGGGGTTGGCCCGTCTTTAATTCCCCTTTGAGGATCTTGGTTCGGATCGCTTCTTCGACCAACTGCGTTCGAGTTTTAAAAACAGGTTTTTGCGACATCCAAGTCTCCGCTCACATCATTCTTATTCAATATTTTATTCAATATACCATTAGCGTCCGGCATTGCGACCCTTGCAGCCGTTCACCTGTTTGTTTTTTGGGATGGGTCAAAACAAAAAGGTACCAGCTGGTACCTTTTTGAACAGTGACTACTGACCATCTATAGTCCGACGCACGTTAAGTGGGTTTGCTTGCTGTAGAGCCTGAGGCAATAACTCGTCCGGCATGGACTGATAAGCGACCGGACGCAACCAGCGTTTTATCGCTTCCGCCCCCACTGATGTGCTTGCAGGCATGGTTGAAGCTGGGTAAGGACCGCCGTGCACCATGGCATAGCTGACTTCAACTCCGGTGGGCCAGCCATTAAACACTAAGCGACCAGCGACTTCTTCAAGCTCAGTCACCAGTTTCGCTGCGAGTGCATAATCTGCTTCTTCTGCCTGAATGGTAGTCGTCAGGCTTCCGGCCAGATTCTGGCTCAACTCAAGCATGTCTTCGGCGCTTTCACATTTGACGATGATGGATTGAGGGCCAAAAATTTCTTCCTGCCATTGTGGGTTGCGTCGCCACTGTTCACTGGTGGTTTCAAATAGATACGCAGGTACACCTTGTTCAGGCTGGGATTGGGTGAGTGTCAGCCCTTGCTCGCGAGATCGCAGCTCACTTTGTTGCAGGTAACCCTGTTTGATCCCTTCTGTAAGCATGATCTGCCCAGGCTGGTTTTGAATCCCTTGGCGTACCGACGACAGGAATTGTGTGCCAGCGTTATCATCGACGATGAACACCACCGCAGGCTTAGTACAGAACTGACCGCAGCCCATATTCATCGACAGCAGATATTCTTCGGCTAAAGACTGACTATGCTGCGCCATACGTTGGGGGAGGATGAAAACAGGGTTGGAAGCGCCCAGCTCACCGTAAAAAGGAATCGGTTCTGGACGCTGCTGCGCAATATCATACAGTGCACGTCCGCCAACAATCGATCCCGTAAAACCGACCGCCTTGATTTTAGGATGAGAAACCACGGACTGGCCTAACTCATGGCTGGTTCCTTGCAGCAGAGTAAATACCGCTTGAGGCAAACTCATCTCATTCAATGCTTTGGCAATACACTCAGCGACTTTCTCACTGGTGCCAGGGTGTGCCGGGTGCCCTTTGACGATCACTGGACAACCCGCTGCCAATGCTGATGCGCTATCCCCGCCGGCCGTGGAAAAAGCTAGAGGAAAGTTAGAGGCACCGAAAACCGCAACCGGGCCAAGAGCAATGTTCTGACGGCGAATATCCGGTTTTGGTAGTGGCGAACGTTGAGGATCTGCGGTGTCGAAAATCGCTTCCTGCCACAAGCCACTTTCTACGACATTGGCGAACAACTTAAGCTGCGCAGTTGTACGGCTTAGCTCACCATTAAGTCTTGCGTGCGGCAGAGCTGATTCAAGATGAGCTCGTTCCACAATACCTTCTCTGGCTTGCTCCAATTGGTCGGCGATACTGTGTAACAGCTGAGCTCGAATCGCTGGGGAGGTTTGGCGAAATGATTTAGCCACCTCAGCCGCGGCATTGGCCGCAAAGTCGACATCAGATTGCTGATGCTCTGGAAATTGTCCTTCCAATACCTGCTCGTTTGCAGGATTGAGGGCAGAAAAAGTGCTGGTTTTATTCATGGTTGTGTCCTGTTGATCTTGGGCTATTTAAGTTCAAATCCAAATGCATATGGGTCGTTATCATCCACCCAGATGGTGTTGTGTCCGGTAACCTGCGCCCAGCCTTCAATACTGGGTAAGATGGCTGCTTTCCCATTGACTTCCGTAATGCCTTCGATGCGGCCAGTAAACAGGCTGCCAATGATGCTTTCATGAATAAAATCATCACCTTGCTTTAGTTTTCCTTTAGCGTGCCATTGTGCCATTCGGGCGCTGGTACCTGTGCCACAAGGGGAACGATCGAGTGCTTTCTCACCATAGAAGACAGCGTTGCGAGCGGTAGCTTGGGGCTGAGTTGGTGAGCCAGTCCAGAGTACGTGTGAGACACCACATACTGTTGGATCGTCAGGATGGGTGCATTCAACGGCATCGGATACGGCTTTACGTACCCGAGGGCTAAACATCAGGATTTCGTCTGAGGTGTAATGCTCCAGCCCCAGATAGTTTTCCTGAGGATCAACGATAACGTAGTAATTACCGCCATAAGAGACGTCAACGGTGATCTCGCCAAGACCTTCCACATCGACGGTGACATCTTGATGAGCAAGATAGGCAGGCACATTGAAGATCTTCACAGAAGTGATCTTTTCGCCATCGCGTTGATAGTGCACTTCTATCTGACCTGCTGGAACGTCAAGGATCAGTCGGCCTTCTTCTCGTGGAGTAATCAATTTTTGTTCTAATGCTGAGGTGACTGTACCGATCGTGCCGTGCCCACACATGGGCAGGCAGCCACTGGTTTCGATAAACAAGATCGAAGCATCAGCGTTTTCGCTACAAGGTGGCAGGACAACAGAACCAGACATCATGGCGTGACCACGCGGCTCAAACATTAAAGATTGGCGGATCCAATCATAATGTTTTAGGAAGAATTGCCTTTTCTCACTCATTGTTTCGCCCTGCAGTGGCGGTACGCCACCTGCAACCAGACGCACTGGGTTACCACAGGTGTGTGCATCAATGCAGAAGAAGGTTCCTTGTCTCATTTCTCGCTCCTTGGATACGAAATTGGTTGAACTGCTTTGGAGGGATGTTATCGTGATGTTAAGTATATTTTATACAATTTCTTTTTTGAAACGTGATAAGGAGCAAAATAAATGGTGAACAAAAATTCCTCACAAGCGCAAAAAATTGCGGTCATTGGTGGTGGTATTATTGGACTTTGTATTGCGCTCAAGCTGCAAATGAATGGCGAGAAAGTCACGATTATTGAAAAAGACAATGCGGGAGAAGGATGCTCCAAAGGCAACGCTGGCCACTTCGCAACGGAGCAAATTTTCCCATTAGCAACACCGGCACTTATCCCGCAACTTCCTAAGATGTTATTGAGCCCATCAAGCCCGGTTTCTATCCGTTTTCAAGACATCCACAAAACGCTGCCATGGATGATTCGCTTTCTGATGAAAGCGAGAAAATCAGCCACTGAACATGCGACTCAAGCATTGACTGAACTTAATCATTCGGCGATGGAAAGTTGGCAACGCTTGTTAGAAGAAATTGGGCTGAGTCATCTGATCGTGGATGAAGGCTCACTACTTGTTTTCGAAGACTCTCAGCTATTTTCGGCTTACCAATCCACTTTGAATGCCATGGATGAGCAAGGAGTGAGTTATCAGGTTTGGGATAGAAATATGGTACGAGAAAAAGTGCCTAAACTTTCTCACTCGGTGAATCACGGTGTGTTCTTTCCAAAAACCTCACATAGCTTGAGCCCTTATGATATGTGCGTTGAGCTTAAGTCTTACTTTCAAGGATTATCGGGGGAGTGGAGCAAAGGGGAGGTCGAAAACATCCAAGAAAAGGACGAGAAAATGGTCGTCACTGTTCAGGAACGTTCGCAGAGTTTTGATAAGGTCATTGTTGCCACAGGGGCAGAATCCGCTTCCTTGGTTAAGCAAATGACGGGAATAAAAGTGCCACTACAAGCGGAGCGCGGCTATCATCTAATGATGCCAGATCTGGCGAAAACTCTGCCGTTTCCGGTGAGCTCAGCAGACAGAAAATTCATCATGACGCCCATGCAGAATGGGTTGAGATTAGCGGGCACTGTCGAGTATGCTGACCTGAATTCACCAGCCAATATGCGCCGCGCAACCATGCTAAAAAATCTTGCGAAATCGGTGCTTAAACCAGAATGTAATCTGGAAAATACAGGGTCATCTTGGATGGGAAATCGACCTTCATTACCGGATTCGTTACCTGTGATTGATAGCCTGAAAAACGGAAAAATGCTGTTTGCTTTTGGTCATCAACATCTGGGGTTGACTCAAGCGGCGGTGACTGCAGATTTAATTGTTCAACTTCATCGTGGCGAGCAACCACATATAAATTTAGCGCCATTCTGCCTAAATCGATTTGGCTAAAAAATTTTAAAATTTAATATTGTATAAAATATACTGTCGTATTATGTTAATGAAAAGTTAATGTGAATTTGGTGCCTAACAGCGGTATTCAGGCGTCTGAAAAATTCGGGTTAAACCCGATAAGACAACAACAAAGGAGCACAACATCATGTCAAGCAAGACATTTACACCACTGGCTTTATTGATAGCCACAACGCTGTTAGGTACGGCTGGTTCTGCCGTGGCGGGGGATAAGTTGACGATCGTTTCATGGGGAGGCGCGTTTACAAAGAGTCAGGTGGAGGCCTATCACAAGCCATACATTGAGAAAACTGGGGTCGAACTGGTGTCCGAAGACTTCAGTGGCGGCTTGGCGGAAATCAAAGCCCAAGTAGAAGCGGATAACGTTCGTTGGGATCTGGTGTCTTTGGATAAACCCGATATCGTTCGCGGCTGTGCGGAAGGGTTACTCGAACCCTTTGATCCAAGCATTTTGCCAGCGGGCGCAGATGGTACTCCAGCGCAAGAGGATTTTATTCCCGGTGCAATCCATGAGTGCGCAGTGAATACCATCGTCGTATCTACGGTGCTCACCATTAACGAAGATGCATTCAAAGGTAAGTCGGCGCCTACCAAGCTAGTGGATCTTTTCGATTTGCAAAAATACCCAGGTCGACGTGCGTTACAAAAAATGCCACAGGGCAATTTAGAGTGGGCACTGATTGCCGATGGTGTAAAGCCAGAAAATGTGTACCAGATGCTGGAGACACGCGAAGGCCGACACCGCGCATTTGCCAAACTTGATAGCATCAAGCCTTACGTGGTTTGGTGGACGACAGGCGCACAACCGCCTCAGATGTTGGCTGATAAAGAAGTGATCATGGCGTCAGCGTTTAATGGTCGTATCCATAGTGCGACAGAGGAAGAAGGGCAGCCGTTCAAAATCATCTGGGATCATCAACTTGGTTACATGAATGGTTGGGCGATTCCAAAAGGCAGCCCGAATACCCAACAAGCCCTAGATTTCATTAAGTTTTCTTCCGGGACTAAACCATTGGCCGATCAAGCGAAGTACGTCGCTTATGGCCCAACCCGCAAGTCATCCTCTGCGCAGATCAGCCCGGAGATATTAGCCAGTCTACCAACCGCACCAAACAACTTTAAAACGGCCTTTTTGATCGATGATGAGTGGTGGTCTGACTATGCCGATGAACTCAACGAAGAGTTCAATACTTGGCTACTTAACTAACGTGCAGGTCAGAGGCTGTGGCCTCTGACCATTTCTGGAGGATCTATGATTAATATCGACGCGCAGCAAATCGTCAATTGTCTTTCGATGCGAGGACTTATCGAATCGATGCGCCAAACTTACACTGAGCAGGCAACCATTCCGCAGCGTCGAGTGATGCCGCTTGAAGACGGTAGTTATGACGCTTTTGCTCTGCTTCCTGCATGGAACGAGTCGCTGATCACCGTTAAAGCGTTCACGTATTTCCCTAACAATGCTGAGCAAGGCAAAGACACTCTGGCGTCGAAAATTCTCGCCTTTGATCGCACTAACGGTGAGCCGCTTGCGCTACTCGATGGCAAAGTGTTGACCTTCTGGCGCACAGCGGCGGCATCAGCGCTCGCGGCGGATTATCTGGCCAGACAGGATGCAAGCAGGCTGCTGATTTGCGGCACTGGAAATCTCGCCCCATACATGGCGTGGGCATACGCAGCGGTACGGCCTTTGAGCAAGGTATTGGTTTGGGGGCGCGATGAAGCAAAAGCTCGTCAAACGATGGATGAGATCTTATCCGCTAGTGAATATCAGGCGCTGCCTGAATCAAAACGTTTTAGTGTTGAAGTGGTTGACTCCGTTGATCAAGCGCTGAGTGAAGTGGACATGGTGACGTGTGTAACAGGCGCTAGTCAGCCTCTGTTTAATGGAAGCAATGTCCGAGCTGGCACACACATCGATCTGATTGGCAACCACGACAAAGACAAACGAGAGTGTGATACGCAAATCGTCACTCGCTCCACAGTGTTTGTCGACAGCAGAATCAACGTACTAGCGGAAGCCGGCGACCTATTGATCCCTATTGAAGAAGGTGTCTTCAGTGAGCAACAGATAAGTGCGGAACTGCCTGAACTGTGCAGTGGGCGCCATGTTGGCCGCGAAGACTCACAGCAAATCACACTCTATAAATCCGTGGGCAGTGCGCTGGCGGATTTGGCTGCTGTGAAGTTTGTTTTAACGCAGAAACAGGTTTTTTAACTCTGAGTGGCATGACTACTCATCACGTGGTTTCGGCCGCTATTTTAAATTGCATACAATATACAAGTGGAAGGTTATTGATGAACGTAGATTGGAAAGGTGTATACCCGGCAGTAAGTACTCAGTTTCGCAAAGATCAGAGCATTGATTTAGATGCGACACAAACGGTGATCGACAATCAGATTAATGATGGTGTCAATGGCATTATCTGCCTTGGAACCGTGGGTGAGAACTGTGCGCTGTACCCAGATGAAAAACGTCAGGTGCTTGCAGCAGCACACGAAGTGGTTGCAGGTCGAGTGTCCCTGATTGCGGGCACTGCGGAGTCGATTACATCGGCATCAATTGATTACATGCAGGATGCACAAAAGATAGGAATCGACGGTTGTATGGTGATGCCTGCCATGGTGTACCGTACTTCAGACAGTGAAACGGTCGATTACTATTCCACTTTAGCGCAAGCGACTCCGGAAATGCCCATCATGATCTACAACAACCCGGTCTCTTATGGCGTTGACGTTAACCTAGATTTGATGGAGAAACTTGCAGAGTACGACAGCATTGTTGCGGTAAAAGAGTCAACGACAGACACCCGCCGCATTACCGAGCTCTACAATCGATTTGATGACCGATTCACAGTGTTCAGTGGTGTAGATGACATTGCACTAGAGTCGTTGATGCTGGGCGCTACCGGTTGGATCTCTGGTCTAACAAACGCATTCCCAGAAGAGTCAGTAGCGATCTATAAGTTAGCCAGCCAAGGGCGTTACGCGGAAGCGTTGGAAATCTACCGTTGGTTCCTGCCGTTGTTGCGTCTGGATACGATTCCGACTCTGGTTCAGTGCATTAAATTGGCTGAACAGGTTTGCGGCCGCGGATCCGAGCAGGTTCGAGCACCTCGACAGAATCTAAAAGGAGAAGAGCGCGCCAAAGTGATCGCTATGGTTGAGCATGCCATTGCTACGCGCCCGGACCTGACTAAATACCAACTCTAACTCTAAATTGGGCGGTATAAACCGCCCTTTTAATCCAGTTACGTAAGCGGCTTATGAAGATGTTAAACCCTTTACTTAGCTGGATTGCTTTCGCGTTTACAGCAACCAAAGGGATAAATCATGACTGCGCAAAAGGAATACGTCAGTTTTCAGCATGTCCAGAAAACCTATGATGGCGAGAATCTGGTGGTTAAAGACTTCAACCTGTCGATAAAACCCGGTGAGTTTGTCACCATGCTTGGTCCATCAGGCTCAGGCAAAACAACTTGTTTGATGATGTTAGCTGGGTTTGAAACCGCGACACGTGGTGAAATCTATATTGATGGCACACCCGTGAACAACCTTGCGCCGCACAAGCGGGACATTGGCATGGTGTTTCAGAATTACGCTTTGTTTCCCCATATGACCATCGCAGAGAATCTCGCTTTTCCGCTCAAGGTTCGCCATATGAGTGAAGAAGAGATTGAGCAAAAAGTGGCTACCGCTTTACAAATGGTGGAACTGGAACACGTTGCGACCCGCTATCCCAAGCAACTGTCTGGTGGTCAGCAGCAGCGTGTGGCCTTAGCGCGAGCATTGGTGTTTGAACCTAAGTTGGTGCTGATGGATGAGCCTCTGGGGGCATTGGACAAACAGCTTCGGGAGCAAATGCAGTTAGAGATCAAACGCTTGCATGAGAAACTTGGCATTACTGTGCTGTATGTAACTCATGATCAGGATGAGGCGCTGACGATGTCGGATAGGATAGCCGTATTCAATCAGGGTGCTGTCCAGCAGTTAGCATCACCATCTGAGCTTTATGAAGCTCCCAGCAATGCGTTCGTGGCTCAGTTTATTGGTGAGAATAATCAGATAACAGGGCAAGTGATATCGCTTCAAGGGGATATTTGCCAAGTGGAGGTCGGGGACCACCGGATACACGCAAAAGCGGTGAAAGTATCGACAGTGTATCAGCAAACAACCTTGTCGATTCGTCCTGAAAAGATCATGGTCGAACCCAAACAAACAGAATGCGACAACCATGTCTCAGGCCTGCTGCGCGAGCTGATTTATCATGGCGATCATTACCGATTAGTCATCGATGTGGATGAGATGGGTGAGCTGATTGTAAAGGTGCCTAACGATAGCCGTCATGCCCGCAGTTTTACCCCCGGACAAACTTGCCAGCTGGGTTGGCACAGTCACGATTGCCATGCGCTTGATGGTCAAGAGCCGCTGAGAGTGGAAGGAGAAGCCGCATGAGTCGCGAACTGACAGGTTTGGGCTCGGTACTCGCATTGCAGAGAAAGCTCTCGCGCTCAAACAATGATCTTAGATCCCAGCTAAAACGCGCTGAACGCCATAAACAGATCCGCTCCCTTTTACTCATTCTTCCTTTGGTCTGTTTTATCTGCGTGACGTTTGCTTTTCCTATCGTCGAAATGTTGTATCGCAGCGTCGATAATCACGCCATCCCGAAAGCCTTTCCTCAAACCGTGGAGGCGATGGAGAGTTGGGATTATCAGCAGTTGCCTCCTCTTGAAATTCAGCAAACCTTTTTGAGCGAGCTGTTGGTGCGATATCAGGATAAATCATTGCCCAAACTGGCGAATCGGATGAACATCGAAGTGTCTGGGATGCGTAGCCTGCTGATGAAATCCGGCCGTAAGCTGAGCAAGATGGAAAGCCTTCCTCAATCAGCTCAAGAAGTGGCCAAACTGGATAGACGCTGGGCAAAACCGCAATACTGGGCGGTGATAAAGAACCTTAGCCAGCCTTACACCCTAAGCTATTATCTGGCGGCGCTGGACCTGCGTTTTGATGAGCAAGGTCAGGTCGTTCAGCAACCAGAGACTCGACAGGTTTACGTCGATCTGTTTACCAAAACCTTCGGCATGTCACTGGCGATCACCATTATCTGTTTGGTTATGGCGTATCCGGTGGCTTACCTGCTGGCGAATCTCCCTGACAAGCAGGCCAATTTGCTGTTGATTGTGGTGCTATTGCCTTTCTGGACCTCACTATTGGTGAGGACGACGTCGTGGATTGTGTTACTGCAAAATCAAGGTGTGATTAACGATCTCTTGTTATGGTCGGGCATTGCAACTGAACGCCTTGCCATGATCCACAATACCTTTGGCACTATTGTGGCAATGGTGCACATTCTGCTTCCGTTTATGATTTTGCCACTGTATAGCGTGATGAAAGGCATCAGCCCGAGCTACTTTCGCGCCGCGCGATCTCTGGGAGCGACGCCCGCTAAAGCCTTTGTCAAAGTGTATATGCCACTGACGATGCCCGGCGTTGGGGCTGGCGCGTTACTGACATTTATTCTGTCGATTGGCTTCTACATTACTCCTGCTCTGGTCGGCGGACGCAGTGGGCAGATGATTTCCAATATGATTGCTTACCATATGCAAACCTCGTTGAACTGGGGCATGGCGGCGGCGTTGGGAGGCTTGCTGCTTGCTGTGGTTCTAGCACTGTTCTATCTGTTTAACCGTGTGGTTGGCATCAATAACATTAAGGTTGGAGGTTGATCATGGCGTTACCTGTATATTGCAGCAAAACCGAGCGCATCGGCTATTGGGGTCACTTGCTGTTTTGCACACTCGTCTTCTTGTTCTTGATTGCGCCTATTTTGATCATTGTGCCGTTATCGTTTAACGCGACGCCTTACTTCACTTTTACGGAAGGCATGCTCAATCTCGATCCAGACGCGTATTCGGTTCGTTGGTATGCGGATATGTTCACCAATAGCCAGTGGCTGTCGGCGCTGAAGAACAGTACCTTGATAGCCGTTTGCGCCACTTTGGTCGCGACCGTGCTCGGTACTTTGGCTGCGATGGGACTGGCAGCTAACAATGTTCCGTTTCGCAATACCATCATGGCATTTTTGATTTCGCCGATGATTGTCCCAGTGATTATTTCCGCTGCCGCAATGTACTTCTTTTACACTCGGCTCGACTTATCTCAAACCTTTATCGGAATCGTCCTTGCTCACGCGGCACTTGGGACACCTTTCGTGGTGATTACCGTGACCGCCACACTTAGTGGGTTTGATCATTCACTGGTGAGAGCCGCTTACAGCTTGGGCGCGAGTCCGGTTTATACCTTTCGCCATGTCACGTTCCCTCTGATTCGCCCAGGAATGATTTCCGGCGGCCTGTTTGCGTTTGGAACCTCGTTTGATGAAGTGGTGGTGGCGCTGTTTATCACTGGTGTTGAACAAAGAACCGTTCCTCGTCAGATGTGGTCAGGTATCCGAGAACAAATTAGCCCAACCATTCTGGCCGTTGCCAGCTTGCTTATTTTGATGTCCGTTATGCTGTTGCTGACATTGGAAATGTTACGCAGGCGCAATGCCCGAATTCGCGGAATTACCGAATAATACGATTCCATACTTTGCAGGATTCTTATGAGGTCAGTGACGAGTTTTAACGGTGAACTTTGCGCCTCTAACTTTCCCTGTACGCCCTGATTTGTCCCAGGGCGTTATTTTGTCTACCTGAGCGGATGTGACTCGGTGAGTCGCCGAAGCGTTTTGTTATCAGTTTGCTCAGATAACTGGTATCGCAGATCGCGACTTCATCGGCGATTGTGGTCAGTGGTGTGCTGGAGTTGAGCAGTCGCCAGTAGACATACTGAAGCTTCATTTCAAGCCAGTACTGATGCGCGCTCTGCTGAGTTTGGGCCTCAAATAGGCGATCCAACTGGCGTCGACTCAGGCCTACGGAATCGGCTATCTGTTCAATGGTCTGCTTCCTATCCAGTTGCTGGCGCATGGTTCGGATAGCTCGGTTAAGAATGGGGTGATGATATTGCTCATCTTTGTCTGAACGGAGCTGGTGGAATGGTTCTCGGCTCTCATCAATCAGCATGTCTGCTAGGCCTTTCAGCGCACGAGATTTGTCAAAGTGAAGCGAGAGGATCTCTGCCGCCAGATCGACACTGGCACTGCCACCGCTACAGGTAATTCGCTTGCGATCAAAACTGAATAATCGGTCTGAATGCACCTGTATCTTAGGGTACAGGTCACGAAACTCTTGCTCGTGGCGCCAGTGGATCGTTGCTTCGTACCCTTCAAGTAAGCCAAGCTCGGCAAGGGTAAAGGTTGCGTTATCAATCGCAACCAACGGCATGTTGTGAGCGGCGGCTTTTCGCAACCAACTCGCATACAGGGAGGCACACTGATGAGCTTGTCTGGCGGTGCGTGAGCCAAACAAAACTAAATAATCAAAATGTTGAAGCTCTATGTCATCGATCAGGTGATCGATTTCGATATGAATGCCACAGCTGGCAAGCTGACGATGCTCATGGCCTACCACTGTCCACGAACACAGTTTCTGTTCACTCAGATCGGCTTCGTCTGCGGTAAAGCGCAGTTTGTCGATAAACCCTCCTAATGCCAGCAGGGAAAAGCTTTCGCAGGGCAAGATTAAAAATCGAACTTTCGGAGTGGTGATCATGAGTGTATTCCGCTAAGCAATCTTCCTACCACTATAAACGACCACGTAATATTTTCACGTATTACGTCCAAATTTTACCAAGTCACAATACAAGATTGACGCTATCGTCAGGCTATCAAGTGAACAATGAATGGGAGAATGTAATGCAATTTGAGATGTGGCTTGTCTATCTGGTAGCAGTGATTGGGGTGAGCTTAGCCCCCGGCCCGAATGGCATTCTCGCCCTGACTCACGGGGTAAATTACGGTCGCCGCGCTGCTAAGTACACAGTGCTTGGCGGTATTACCGGATTTTTCGGGCTGATATTGATTGCCAGCATTGGTGTCGGCGCTTTAGCCATACTCTCTCCCGCTGTCATTAATGGTTTGAAGGTTGCAGGTGCGCTGTATTTGATTTGGTTGGGCATTGGGCTGGTGAAAACACGCACGCTGACGAAAAGTGAAGGTGAAGAGAATGATGTTCAAGCGAGTAAAGGCCTGTTTCGACGCGGTTTCTTTACAGCCGTAGCCAACCCTAAAGTTCTGTTGTTCTACGTTGCGTTTTTGCCCCAGTTCATTGACCCAGCACAGCCATTGGCGCCACAAATCCTTGTTTTAGCGGTCACTTTTGCCGTGGTGGAATTTGCGGTTGAGTATGGCTATGTACTGCTCGCGCACCATATGCAGAGCTTTCTTCATAATCATGGTGGCACGTTCAATCGCATCAGTGGCGGTGTTTTTGTTTTATTTGGCTGTACGTTACCGTTCATATAAGTGAGAGAGTGGTCTGGCGCACTTTTTAAGGTTGACTTTGTTTGACAGTCAAACTAAATTAACTTTCAAATAATTTGATAATCAAACTAAAGGTTCAGTTTTGAAATTTGCCACCGAACATCATCACGATTTTTCTTCACATAATCAGGAAGGCGAGAAGAGAACGTTTTACGTGCTACTGCTGACATTGGCGACTATGGTGGCTGAAATTGTTGCAGGTACGGTTTACGGCTCGATGGCATTGCTGGCTGACGGCTGGCATATGGGAACTCACGCTGCGGCATTTTGTATCACTCTGTTTGCCTATCGTTATGCGAAGAAAAATGCCGGCAACGATCGATTCTCGTTCGGTACAGGTAAAGTCAGCGTGCTTGGCGGATATACCAGCGCCATTGCCCTTGGTATTGTCGCATTGCTCATGGTGGTAGAGTCTGTACACCGACTGTTTAACCCGCAAGCGATTCAGTTTAACGAAGCCATTATGGTTGCGGTGATAGGGTTGATTGTGAATGTGGTCAGTATGCTATTGCTTCATGGACATCATCATGATCACGGTCATCACCACCATCATCACGGTGAGCATGAACATCATCATGATCACAATTTAAGAGCCGCTTACATGCATGTGTTGGCGGATGCCCTCACTTCCGTATTGGCCATTGTTGCGCTGTTTATGGGTAAATTCTACGGTTGGAACTGGCTCGATGCGATCATGGGTATTGTTGGTGCCATCGTCATTGGTAAATGGACGCTTGGTTTGATTCACCAGACCAGCCCTGTGTTACTTGATGAAAGCGTTGAGCCGGATTACCGAGAAAAAATTGAGTCTGAGCTGGCGGGCCTCGCTTTGGTAAAAGACTTCCATATGTGGAAAATCAGCAGTGATCATTATTCGGCGGCGATTGCGATTGAGTCCTTGGAGGACAAATCCTTATCAGACTATAAACAATTGCTAGCGAAGTTTGATAAGATTCATCACCTGACCCTTGAAGTTCATCCAGCGAAACTATGCGCAACCTAGAGTTACTTAACCAAACACTGACCGAGTTCTACGACAAAATGTCCTCATGGGAGCAGTCTGTCGTCAAAGAAACGGGTTACTCACTGGCACAAATTCATACTATTGAAGTGCTGGGGAGTTTTGGTGCACTGCGGATGAAAGAGTTGGCGCAAAAGCTGGGGATTACCACGGGCACCTTGACGGTACAGATTGAAAAACTGGTAAAAGCCAACCTGATTGAGCGTTGTGATCACCCTGAAGATCGCCGCGCGATTGTCGTCAAATTGACGGAAGCTGGCGATGAAATTTATCAGCATCACAACCAGCTCCACCTAGCGTTAGTCAAGGATCTGACCAGACATATCAGCGATGAACAGTCTGAGGTGCTTTTAGAATGTCTGAGCAAAATGAATCAGGAATTCTAGTTCCCGTTTCTATTTTTCAATCAGTTTCTTCACACTGGCGCGATAGGCCTCGCTGGCCCCGGCCTTTATGGGCTCTCCGTGTGAAGGAAGAAGCGCTTCAAACGACCAATCGAAAAATTCATTGAGTTCCGTTAAGTCCGGTTTTACCGCTTGCATCCAGCCCGGCCCAATTCCCGCATGGGCAAAGAACCCCATTTTCTTCATCATAAACTTGGCGGTAAAGTTGAAGAATGCATCCGGTTCCGCCCAGTTTTGCAGGCTGTCGCCTGAGATAGCAATACCTTGCTCTTTATCTATCCACAACAAGCCTTCGTTGAGTCTTCCTGAACTGATTTCGAAATAGCGTAGCCCTTTTAGCGGAGGCAGATGATCCGCAGAGAGAATTTCGTCAGGAGTGAAGTAACGACTGTCAGCTTGGTTCGGATTAACGCCATGAAAGTAGGGCGCATCCACCGACCACATAGTGGCACCGTAACGCTGTTGGTAAAAAGGGTCATCCATTCCGTGAAATGCCGCCAGTCTGACAACGTGCTTAACCTCGCCTAAGGTTTCCAGCTCTTTCAGTGTCTGTTCATCCAGTCGGACAGAGTTCACCAGTGTCAGTTCATCATTGTCACGAATGATGGTCATATTGCGGCTGAACTGCATCGTAAGCGGGCCGAACTTAGGGTGAGGTGCTTTGAGTTTTACGCACCCTTGTATCCAATAGAGGTCATCTCGAAACTTGGTGAGTGAGCCATGTTTTAGCGCTGGAGGAAGTGTCATCTCAAATCCCTGTATTTAAAGCTAGGTTATCAGACTATATCGCTCGGCTGACCTATGCGAGAGCAGCCAAATGATTCGTGAAGCGGTTCTCATCTGGTAACCAAAAGTTAACCCTTAGCTTAGTAAGCTACTCGTACTGAAGCAGAACACCGCTGAATGTGTGACTTGTGAGAGGCTTTATGCAGCGTTTTATTCCCGAGCGATGGAAAACCATTTTGGCTTTACTGATGGCGGTGATCGCCCTCAAGTACAACCTGTTTTTCGTCTGGGGAATGTTCTGTGTGTTTTGGAGTTGGGAGAATTTCCGCTCCAAAGAAGCTTACTTTGTTGAACGGGTCGAGCTGAAGAAAAATCCCATGTTGTTCTGGATTATCGTTTTAAGCTGGCTGGCAATGGGCGCGTTGTATTTCTTCATGGATAAGAACATTTTTGATTTCTTTTACCGTCTGTGAGTTGAGGGGGAACGATGAACATTTATCTGGTTAAAGCATCTGCTGGTAGCGATTACTCCAAATACAAAGCCGAAACGGGTGGGCCGCCGCAGAACATCTTTGCCGCCGCCGCGGCCACACCGAAATGGTATGGGATTGGTATGGTGGACGAAACCATTGGAATGAAAGCGGATCCTTCTCCCGACGCGGATTTGGTAGTGATTTTTATGTCGACCCCAGACGCGTATCGAGCTTATGAGCTGTCTTCGCATTATCGTCAGCAAGGTAAGTGGGTGGTTTTGGGTGGCTTGCATACCAAGTTCAATCCCGAAGAAGCCGCTGAATATGCAGACAGCCTAATTTTTGGTGAAGTGGAAAACTACTGGGTTCAGCTGCTCAATGATGCAGAGCTCGGGCAACTTAAGGCTCAGTATCAAAGCAACGAACCTGTTGATTTAAGCTGTTTGAACCCGTATCCGACCGACATAATTCCACCATCGGTTTACGACTATACGTGGTCGGTGGTTGTTACGCGGGGTTGCCCTTTTAAGTGCAATTTCTGTTTGGTTCCTCGATTCTTTAACAAGTTTGAACAAAGGCCCATTGCCCACATTGTGGAAGAAGTGAAGCAGCTAAAAACGCTGGGTGTTGAGTGGGTGGAACTGCATTCAGACAATCTGACTCATGATAGACAGTATGCCATGGATCTGTTTGCTGCGTTAGAGCCACTCAAAATGAATTTTTACGGTGAGACAACGGTGCTCATTGCACGTGATGAAGCGCTCTTAGCGGCTGCGAGCCGAGCTGGTTTTAAAGCGGTATTACTCGGGATTGAAACCCCGTCTGAAGCCGCTTTGAAAGCGCAAAAGAAAGGCTTCGTGAAACCAGTAAAAATGAAGGAGTACATCGCTAAAATCCGTCGTCATGGCATTGAAGTGTGGGGCGATTTTCTGTTTGGCTTCGATGAGCATGATTCGACGATTTTTAAGCAGACTCAAGCGTTTGTGAAGGACATTAAAGTCGATAAAGTGATTCCACATTACATGATTCCCTTTCCGGGAACCGAGACCTTCAGAAAGCTGGACGAAGAAGGACGTATTTTGACCAAAGACTGGTCCAAATATGACGGAAGCCATCCCGTCTATCGACCTAAGAACATGACCGAAAGCGAATTGGAACAAGGTATCTACTGGATCTGGAATAAGAATACGAGCTTCATCGACAAAATGAAGTACTGGCTGAATTAATTTCTCTTTGTTTAACTGCCAAACTTAGGTGCCCGTCTGTCACTCAGACGGGTTTTTTTTGGTTTCTTCTTTCTATTCTCTACTCAAATACTCATCTCTAAGTGTTAACCATTCGTTTACGTTCCGCTTTCTATACTGGCTCGGTATTCACGATTGAAAGGAACTGATATGCACTTACTTAAAGCCGTTTACTTACCTTTACCACTGCTGAGTTTTAACCTTATCGCTGCGCCTGCCGTTGATGAAATGTTCGATTACTTTGATACCGATAAAAACGGATCTCTGAACATTCAAGAATTTAAAAATGGTGGTGTGGATGCGGAAGGGGAACATTGGAATCAAGGGCTCTCCAAAGTGTGTTCTGAGAAAACGTTACAGGTCGCCGAGCCTGAGTTGGTCAAAACATTTAAACAACTGGATAAAGATGGTAACAGTCAGGTTTCTAAATCAGAATTCACTAAGCAAGGTACAGTGATTTACAACGCCTACTGGCAAGCGTCGTTTGATAAAGCGGACACCAATAGCGACAAATTTCTGGTCAAGGACGAATATCTGAAACAGGCCAATGCGTATGTTGAGAAGTTGAAGACGCAATACGCTAATGCCAACATTCCGGTTGAGTGTAAAGCGGAATGTTGGCAGGAGTACTACCAAAATCTCAATCAATACGCTGCGTATGCCTTCGATTATCTGGATAACAATGCGGACAAAAAGTTGAGCTACCAAGAGTACATTGGTGAGCATCTCAGATAACGCTGTGATGCATGACAAAAACAAAAAACCACCATATTTGGTGGTTTTTTGTATCTTGATTGCTACTTCAGTAATCCGGACAGTTTATCTTTCTCACCTTTAATCCGGAAGTTTTTGAGGTTAGGCAGTAAGCGATGAAGCTGCTCTTCACTGGCGCCAAACCAACGGGCGAGCTCAGCGTAGAGCTCATCAATGGCTGTGGTGGGTATCAGCACGCCATCCCCAACATCCAGCGGGTTTTTGTCTCCCAATGTTAGAGAAGGGTAGTCGCCGTAAACTTTACCGCCATTAACCGCGTTGCCCATCACTATCGTATTGCCACCCCAACCGTGGTCGGTGCCGTTACCGTTGGAGGTCAGTGTGCGGCCAAAGTCGGAGCCGGTAAACGTCACGACTTGTTCGGCAATTCCCAATTCATCAAGGCTGCGTTGAAACTCCCCAAGAGCCTTACTTAGAATGGCGAGCATGCTAGCGTGGTTGTTCAGTAGTTCATCATGGTGGTCCCAGCCAATATAGCGCAGAAAGAAAGTCTGTTGCTGGTGGCCGAGGTTATCTGCCGCCTTAATCGACTGAGCCACTTTGCGTAGCTCTTTAGACAACGGCGAATCAGAGAAGGTCGTTTTAACCCTGATCCCCTCAACAGCTCTACGGTAGATTTCATGCTGAGCTTGGGATTCTCGTGTGATGGCCAGATAACTTTGTTTAAAAGGATCGTTGGGGTAGCTTTGATTGAGGCTGCTCTCAAAGTTATCCAGCAGCAATCTGTTAAGCTCGGTTGGGCTCTCATTAATGATCAACCCAACGCTGCCAGATTCCGTGATTGAATAAGGCGCGGACTGCAAGCCGTTCTGCATGATGTTGCTGCCAGCGAGTGAGATGTTCATCGGAATCGCTTCAATCGGTTTGTTGGATTGAAGGGCGTCTGCGAAATAGCCAAACCAGCCACGGTTGATACGCTCTCCTGGTCTCGCTGTCTGCCAGTGTTTGAACTGATCAGAATGGGACATCAACCCAAGCGGCAGTGGCACATTCCCAGCGTAAAACTGAGATTTTTCAATCGGTTTGATCATAGGGCCAGTGTTAGCCACGAAGGCGAGCTTGTTGGCATCAAACAGCCGCTGCACTTCTGGCATGCTAGGGTGAAGACCAAAACGCCTCCCTTGAGCATCCTTGTAGCCACTCAGGGCAAGAAGTTCGCTCTTGTTTAACGCCAGATTGCTGCGCGATACTTGGTAGTCACGATAGTGACGTTCAGAGGTGGGAACCAACATGTTGTAAGAATCATTACCACCATCAAGCATGATGAACACCAGCGCTTTTTTTGCTGGTTTGATGTTACCAAGCGTATTTTTGACTGGTTTAGGTGCGGCATAAACCGGAGCGGTGCCAGTAAGCATCAGCCCTGCGCAGGCAGAAGCGGCGGTGGATGATTTTATAAATTGTCGTCTTGAAATACCCATGGTTTACGCCTCCTGTACCGTGAATTCAGATGAAATGGCAATGAAGAATACGATGGTTTGAACCACCCATTCTGGCTGATCTTTGTATACAGCAAACGAAGACAGAATCTGCGGCTTGATACTTAACTGGTTTTTCCCCGTCAGCAGTAGGCTGATTTCATCAATGAGGGCGCCGTGGTTTGAAGGATCTCGTGCTTTGCCAATGTACTTAGCAAAGTTGAGTTTGAGCCGATTTGCTTTGTTCGCCTGCAGAGCTTCGATGTCCAGCTCCGCGACGTTATGAATGCCCGGCTGGCGACTTATCTCGGTACTGACCGCAGGCAAATAGCCACCAAATAGCCAGTAGTACATGTAGTTGACGTAAGCGATGGACGTTGCCGAGTTATGCAGCTCAAACTCCGGCGCGACCAGTCCACTGTCTTCGATGGGGCCATGCGGTGTGTAACTCGGTTTGTAGAAGTTGAACACGGTAGGAGAGGAGAGCGGGTGCTGCTCTAATTGATCTTCAATATCATCACCAATCACCCACAATTTTTTTGACTGGTTAGAGACATTAAATGCACGTAGGAGTTGAGTGACTCGAAGAATGGGAGACTTAAGCTTCTGTGACTGAACCAGAGTGCCTTGTTCAACAGCTGCGCTGAGAAATCTCACTTTACCCACAGGGTGCTTGAGTGGGTATGTCAGGATCTCGTGAATGGCATTTTTAAGATTACCCTGTGGACCAAACGCTACGGCTACTGCTTCGACGTACTCTGCACTGGGATTGGACGTCACCAACTGGTTAATGAGCTTAGTCGCGATAAACGGTGCCGTACTCGGATAGGAGACCAGCTTTTGCGTTACCGTCCGAATTTCTTCCTGAGCAGAAGTATTCTTGCGCAGCGAGATGTGCCCATTGAGCAATGACTTTTCCTGTCTGTCATGATAGCTCTCTTCAACCTCCATCGGCTGAGTCATATTCACAAATGGGATGGTTTTGTAGCGCTTGTCGATACCGTCTTCAAAGCTGACTTGGTAACCGTTGTAATCTTTACTCCAAAAACTGTTTTCCCACTCAAACTGATAACTCGCTGCTTTGAGGCCAGTGAAGACTCGGGCGAGTTCTTTGATATCTCGATTGTCGTAGGTAGCGATTGGATGACCATGTTGGTTAGTTTTACGAGTGCCATCAGGGTTGAGTTGATAAAGGCCAATTGAAAACAGCTGCATGATTTCACGTGCGTAGTTTTCATCGGGATGGATACGCTGTGAAGGATCGGCTTTACGATTGTTGATGTGACTTAGATAAACACCCATACAAGGGTGCATAGACACGTCATAGAGTAAGTCAGCGTAGCTGCCAAAAGCGTGTTTGTAGAGCAGGTCGTAATAGCTCGCCATACCAATCGCATCGAGTTCAAGCACAGAGTTGTCGGAAATAACCAGAATTTCACTCAATGCCTGTGCGACCCGATGACGAAGCAGACTCTCGTTGTTTTCCAGCGCTTTTTGCCACCAAGCCATATGGAAATACCACTTGTATGGCAAAGCTGGGTTGTTGCCATCACCATCTATCGCTCGTTGCCCATGAGCATTGACGAGCTTGCTTCTGAAGTAGTGCCAGATCTCACGAGTGGTTGACTCATATGAGTGATTCGGAGAGGGCGTTGATTTGAACTCGTTTGCCAACCATTTTTCAATGCCTTGCTGGGAAACAGAGTCGATGAGTTTTTGATCTGCACCAAGCGTGGCTTGCATCAAAAATCTGCTGACCTGCTGTTGGGTGTGCTTCATCAGATTGTCCTTGTGTTGATAACGCAGGAGCCAACAAGGTCACGTTGGATAACGTAGCACTGTGAAACCTGACTCCATTCGTCCTTCTTGTTCAGTGTAAGACCGAATGATAAGAAGAGACGGGTTAACTTTTGGTTATCTCAAGAAGAGTAATTAGGTTGCCTATAAGAAGTTATTTGATGGGGTGAAATTATTATCTTTATGGATTCATTTATGGCGTTGATTTGTGATCTTAATTCGCTTTTTCAAAGCCTTATCAATGTCATAAGCACGAAATGCGTATTGGTTCACGGTTTTGCTGGTGAGTAAATTTACACTGCGAAAAAATTAATCGACACAGTTCGAACATAACAACATCAGGACCTCTACATGAAAAAGAACATCATTGCCCTTGCTCTTGGTGGCGCACTAGCGCTTACTGCTGCGCCTTACTCTTTGGCTGCGAACGACGCGACGGTTCAAGCGTCAACGGACTACGCGCAGCTTGTAACGAAACGCCAAGTGGTGGATCAATTGTTGGCAGATGCAGTCACTGCATTTAAGTCACCAGCACGTATCTCGCACGCTGGTTTTACGGCAAAAATGCCAAGCAATATGGAAATCGTCACGAATCGACTTCTGGAAGCTTACGAACTAGAGCCTTACCGTACCGACTTACTGATTTCGGCGGCAAATGCGCAGATCTACAACAAGAACGCTGATCGTGCGATTGAGTTGTTCGAGCAAGCATTGACGGTCGCACCTGATGATGTGGATTTGCATGCGTATCTTGCAGTTTGGCAACGCTTCAAAGGCAATGATGCTGAATCAAACAAGCATATGGAAAAGCTGAGCACGTTAAATGCAGGTAAAGCGGCTGACATTACTCGTCTCTTTGAAACCGTCGATCGCGTCTTGGCGACACCGCTGAAAGACTCGGCGGACAAAGGCAAGCTGGATGACAAAGGGGCAATTGTGACGTTGGGCTACGCACTAAATCCAGATGGCTCGATGCATGAAATATTGATTCAACGCCTAGAAACAACGTTAGCGATGGCGAAAGCCAACCCTGACGCTTTGATTGTACTGACAGGGGGCGTGCCTAAGAACCATAAAACGGAAGGCAAACTCATGGCAGATTGGTTGATCTCTAAAGGTGTCAGTAAAGATCGCATCATTGAAGAAAACTATGCGACCAGCACCGTCGGTAATGCGTTGTTCAGCAGTTACGCTTTGGCTCGTCACGGCATCAAACACGCCACTATTATCAGCTCGGCGAGCCACGTACGACGCGGGCAGACTCTGTTTGAAGTGGCAAGCTGGCAAACAGGCCCGCAAGGTATCACGTTTGACACGGTAGGCTACCCAGACAAACCGCTAAAAGAGCTGGCAAAGGCTAGCGACAGCGAGCTGCTGGGTATTTACCGAGATGCTCTACGAACTTACGGTATGTGGAGTTACCGTTCTTATCCACTTGAATCACGCTAAGTCACCTTATTTAAAACACCAAGGCTACATCAGTAGCCTTGGATAGCTGTGAGCCATTCATGCAGATCCAAGGCTTGCCTGCGATTACTGGACCATAATGATCCGCTAATAGATTTATCCGCTCATCATAATCAGACAAACAGAGATACTGACATAAATTCAATATATTGAGTTGCTTACATTTCAAAATACACCCTCTTTTGTAACTAAACTTTACCTACCCCTTACCCCAAATTTCATTCTGTAAATAGCTACTTTAACGCGTACATAAGTTATTTTAACTCGATAACTAACTAGGCATGAAATAGCTAAATCGACGTGATATTAGCCGCATAACGACACGAATACAGCGTATTGACCAGATAATTAGGTTGGAAAGTGCTAGCTTATTTTTAGATCATTATTTATCTGATTAGTGAATCTAAAAACCTTATTCAAGCGTGAAGTAAACAATATAAAATTAACTTAAAGGTAAACTTATGTTTAGGATGAACAAGATAGCGACTACGTTGGCGTGTATTGTTTTAAGCGGCAGTTTATATGCGGCGGAACCTTATGACTCAACCAAGGCCTACTCCGGTGGCTCACAAGTCACAATTGATGGGAAGACATATGAAGCCAAGTGGTGGGCTAACGCTGGTCAAAGCCCAACGGATGAGTATCCAAATGAATGGGACTCGCCGTGGAAATTGATCAGTGATACAACGCCGGACCCAGACCCGACGCCGGACCCAGACCCGACACCGGACCCAGACCCGACACCGGACCCAGATCCGACACCGGACCCAGATCCGACGCCAGACCCAGATCCTGCCCCCGGACCAGTTGATGACTTATGTGTTGAATTCAATGTGTATCCGAACTGGACGCGTGGAGATCATGCGAATGGTGGGGACATCATGGTGAACGACAATGTCGCTTATAAAGCGAATTGGTGGACTGCTTCTGTTCCTGGTAGCGATGATAGTTGGGGACATCACCTGAATTGTGATAGTACACCTCCGGGTACGGCACCGTTACTGTCACTACCAAATCCAATGGACCCTGTGCGTCTTGAAGTGAGCGGGTGGCCAAGCAATTTTGTCGTGACTAGCCCTGCGACATTGAATGCACCTGCGACGCTAGTGATCGATACTATCGGTAGCTCGGATCTCTCTGATACAACGAAGTTAACTAATGCGTTTGTATCTCTTATTCAAGCAGTAGAAGTTGCGGGTTCAACATCGGTCATTATCAATAGTGATGTACTGGATGCTGCGACTGCAGACAAAGGCCAAGCATTAGGTGCCATCGCGGTTAAGCAAGCGCTTACTGCTGCTGTTGATGCGACAGGTAGCCAAATTGATATCAATGATATCAATGCGCTAAGTGACGATGCACAAGGTTGGGCTCAGGCGTACAATCTAGTTATCTCAACACTTGCGCCTCAAGCCACGTTCGGTTGGACATTAAGTATCGGTGATTTTGCTTACGATACTCACTCTGGTCGCAGAGCGGTTTGGAATGCAGCGTCAGGCGCAACGTCTGATTTATTGTCTAGCTTTGAACTGTATAAAGCAGAGTCGTTGACCAAAGCAGACTTTGTTGCTTTCACTAAATCAAGCACATCGCCAGCTCTAACTGATGAGCAATGGCATTACGCTTTGGAATACGTCAAACAAGTAACTGATTATCTCCAAACGCCAGCACTGCTGTCTTCTCTTCCTACCACGCAAACCGCGTCTTACTTCTTGGGGAATACGAATGGTGACCGCCATATTCGTAAGGCCGCACACAGCAATATCTTCGCCATTTCGTTTGATACTGATACGGCGGATTTGAGCGATAAAATTGCTCGCTACCAAAGCGCCACTGTGCCGCTTTATTATGCTGGAGAAAGTGTCACGAATGGGCCGTTAACTCGCATTGATTCATTGAACAATGAGTTAGCCAGTGCAGAAACAGCAATGAACAACCAAGCATTCCTGTTTGAAACACCTCAATCACAGTGGATTCCTTCAACGGTGTACAAGTGGGCTGATTTCTTAGCGGGCCTTAACTCTATGCACAACGTTGGTGTAGCAGGGAATACCTTCTGGCTATTGGATGACGTGGCAGATGATGCAACGAATACCATTTATGCCAAAGTCGCCATTGCTGCATTCTTGTCACAGAGTATGCAAGAGACGATTCGCTACAATGCTTGTGATGAAAACAACTGGTCTGAAGTGAGATACGGTGCGCCTGTTAACTACCCTATGACTGCAAGCTGTGGTCAGCTAGGTCAGAAGTATGCTGACTATGGTATGGATCCGGTGACGGGTCAGGATCACCCATACTCTTGTCCTCGTGATCCGAAGATGGAAGTGAGCGCACTAACCAATGCCAAGTGGTATGGTGCACCTGCCCCTATCTTCGCAGCTCCGGACTCGGTGTTGGAAGAGCAAGGACTGTTAGTGAACGGTAATGTTGGGCGCTGGACGAACAGCGGTCACTGTAATGAAGTGCCAACTGTTGTCGATACGTCGAAACAGGTATGGGAGCGTGATGAATGTAAAGTCTACGCTGATCAAAAAGCAGGCTCGTTTATTTGGGACGGCACTGATACTAACGGTACTGTCCAAGGATGTGGTTGGTGGGGCCGTGGTGTTATTCAAACCACTGGCCGTCAGAACTTCGGTACATTGAACCACTTCATGGGCCGTTCGCACGTAGACCCTGATACCGTCGGTACAACAGTGAATGGGGTTACGGTAGAAGCACCACCTGCTAACCCACTTTATGCTGACCTTGATTTCTGTTCTAACCCTGGGCTGATTTGTAGCTCGGAAGAGAATAGAGAGATCAAGTGGATTGCGGGCTTGTTCTATTGGGTAACCTCGGTACAGGCTTACAACGATGAAGGTGGTCCATACGCACACTGGAACTATCACACTGAGTTGAAGAAGTATGTAGACGGTGGCTTGCAAGGTACTGAGTTTATTGATGCAGTATCCGGTATCGTCAACCGAGGTTGTCCGGATCACACTTGTCCGGTGAGTGGTGAAGTTCACGCGATTAAAGAGCGACAAGATAACTTCAAGCTTGTTCTACAAACTCTTGGTCTTAACCCTCAGTAAAGGTGCTTGGGGGTAACCCTTAGCTGATACCTTCACAACAAATGGCTCCCAATGAAAGGGAGCCATTTTTATACCCATCTCTAGCTTCTACCCACTGATTTTATATTGCTACTGGTATTACTTCTTCGCCTATCTAGTATTGGTTAACCCTATGGGGGGACTGTTGCTGGGTGCCCCGGTTTTACATCAAGAATACGTTTCTCTCATTCTCATCGAGTCGCGAATATTAAATTGTTATGTTATAACATTGTATTTATTGCATTGTATTGAACTTAGGACGTCAATTTATGCCGAAAATAAACCAAGTGCTTCTCGTGGCAGGCACTCATGGTAATGAGCTAACAGGCCTTTATCTCCATAAGCTGATCAGAGATGGACATTACCCTGCCGACCGATCAACGTTTGAGGTTAAAAATGTAATAGGTAACCCTGAGGCGGTAGAGCGTCGTGTTCGTTTCGTTGAAAGTGATTTAAACCGTGAGTTTTCAACAAAGGCATTATCGGGAGCTTCAGAGTCAAAGGAGTCTGAACTTGCCTCAAAATTTTCAGAACGATTTGGAGATTCGCAAAACCAACTGATTATTGATTTACACAACACGACCAGCAACATGGGTGCAACGCTGATCCTGCTGTCAGATGATCCTTTTTACAATCAAATGGGGTCATACGTGAAGCACCGCATGCCGAGTGCCAATATACTATTTGAAGATCGTAAACCATGGCATGAGCAGCCCTACTTATGTTCGGTTGGACAGTATGGTGTGATGTTAGAAGTCGGTGCGCAAGCACACGGTGCTTTGACTTATGAAACATTGGAACTGATGAAAAACTTGCTTACCGCAGTGCTAGACTTTATTGAACTACATAACTTAGGCAAAGCTATTCACGGTACCGAGTATGATGCGTTTCGTTATTTAGAAGACGTCGCATTTCCGCTGGATAATGATGGCATGCGTATCGCGACAGTTCATCCGACAATTTGTGGGAAAGACTTTGAAGTTGTTAAGTCCGGAGAGCCAATCCTTGCCACTTTCAATGGATATGACGTGCATTGGCAGGGGAGCAATGAAGTGTATCCTCATTTCATCAATGAAAGTGCGTATTGTGCCAGTAATATCGCCATGGCACTGGCCGAAAAGATACGTGTAAAAATATAAAGTGGATATGTAAAGGGTAGGCGTACTGTCTACCCTCTAAGACTTCGTTGTTTAGGCAATCACGCAAGCCAGCAGCTGAGCTTCAATCTCGTCATCAAGGTTGTCCGAGATAAACTCTACGCGGCTTTCAAAACCATCATCCAGAATCACTTCGGTCAATCCGTCTGACGTCATGTTGTAGCCTAAAACTCCCATATCGGTTATGAATACAGCCTTCATACGTTCAACGTTCAGCTCAACTAGCATTAATGCCAGTTTCTGTCGGCTGAAAACTTTGTCTGGTGAGAAGCGCCAGCCAATGCTTCGAAAACCTTCACCTTCGTTTACTGCTTTGATGATGCCACTCTCTGGCATAGGTAGGTCAGCGGCCAGAGGTTTTGATTGGCCATGGTGGTGATGGTGACCGCCTTGTTCGTTAGCTAAAGTAGGCCCCTCAAATTCATCAAAAGGAATATTGCCAAATTCGGCGAAAATCACTCGTTTGTCCGAGCCACCCAGCTTTGTCACATAAGCGTCTAACTGCCGTTTCTCATCACCTTGATATAAATCGACTTTGCTGCCAACTATGGTGTCTGAAATCGCAATCTGTTGGTTGAATGTATCATGAAGCGTGTAACGCTCATCAGACAGCTGCCGTGCATCAACCAGCGTGAGTGTTTTTTGTAAAGACAGTACTTCTTGATAATGTTTAGAAGAGAGCACTTGCAATACTTCTTTAGGGTGCCCGAGGCCAGTCGGTTCAATGAGAAGACGGTCAGGCTTGGCTTCGGTAAGTAATTGGTTAAGAGCAATTTGCATGGGTAGCCCAGCTGCGCAGCACATGCACCCACCTGGAACTTCACGAATAAATACTTGCTCTGTTCGATTATGTTGGCCTTGAAACAAGCTTCCATCGACACCTATTTCACCGAACTCGTTAACCAGAATAGCCCAGCGTTCGTCAGCCGGTTTGTGCTGCATTAACTTGAGGATTGCGGATGTTTTTCCTGCACCTAGAAAGCCAGTAATAATATTTGTCGGAACCGCTTTGATTGGTTGTTCAGAGCTCATTTGCCATTCTCCTATACCCTTTCACAAGGGTGTGGTTGGCAGAGACAACGGACTCTGAAAATGCTGAATACTCAGGCGGGACTTTAGAAATGCTACTTAAATCAAAGCCTGCGCCAATATTGGTCATTGGTGGTACATGAAATTGCTCAGGCAAATCTAAACCATCAACAACACAGTTGTGGCGAATGACACAGCCTTTTCCTATCGTTGCGTTAAAAACGACCGAGTTGAAACCGATGAACACGTCATCGCAAACCTCACATGGGCCGTGGATGATAGAGCGGTGAGCGATAGAAGAGCGCTCGCCAATGGTCACTGCTGCGCCTGCTTTGGAGTGGATAACCACGCCGTCTTGGATATTGGTATCCTGTTTGATGACAATAGGATCCATCTCTCCTTGCGCATTGACTTCATCAGCTCGTATCACCGCGTAGGGACCAATAAATACATTGTCTTCGATAATCACTTTGCCACAGATGATGGCGGTTGGGTCAATGAATGCCGTTTCGGAGACGACAGGCATATGCCCGTTTGGGTTTCTTCTTAACATTTTAATATCTCAGTGGATAGGAACTGCTTCTAACGTGTGAAGGACAGGGCATTGGCGATTGATGGCTCAAAAGTCACTTGTTTCCCGTCGAATACCTTGTTGCCGTTCACCCAAGTGCTTTGGATCTTCGACGAAAAGGTGTGACCTGCGAATGGACTCCAGCTGCAGTGATACAGGCTGTTGTCATGAGTGACGCTGGTGGAATTGTCTCTGTCGACCAGCACCAGATCGGCGTAGTAACCTTCGCGAATAAATCCTCGGTCTTTAATCGCGTATCTGAGTGCTGGATTGTGCGATACTTTCTCGACCACCTGAGTCAAGCTCAGCCTTCCTTTGTCGACGTGATCGAGTAAGCTCAGTAGGGCATGTTGGACCAATGGCATACCAGCGGGAGCCTGTTCATATGGCACCTGTTTTTCTGACAAGGTATGCGGTGCATGGTCGGTAGCGATGATATCAATCTGATTGGTGTGCAAGGCTTGGATCAAGGCATCTCGGTCGCTGGCGTACTTAATCGCTGGATTGCATTTAATCAGGTTGCCTCGCTCAGCGTAGTCCTGATTGCTGAACCACAAATGATGTACACACGCCTCGGCTGTGATGTGTTTTTGTTGAATGGGCCCCGGTTCAAATAGCGAAAGCTCTTTTTCCGTAGTGATGTGAAGAACGTGCAGCTGCGTGCGGTACTTTTTAGCTAATGAAACGGCGTATGATGAAGACGCAAAGCACGCGGCATCATCACGGAGTACTGGATGGTCTTCAATCGAGAATACCGAACGAGATTGTCGCAACTTGTCGCTGTTTTGGGCGATGATAGGGCTACTTTCACAGTGTGTTACTACCAACGTGGGCGATTCCGCAAAGATTCGTTCTAATGCTTGCGGGTGTTCGACTAACAAGTCACCCGTTGAAGCGCCCATAAACACTTTTACGCCACAGTGCTTTGTTGGATCCAGCTGTTGTATTTGAGTTAGGTTATCCTCGGTAGCGCCAAGGTAAAACGCGTAGTTGGCGCAGGAGTGCTGGGCTGCAATCGCGTATTTCTGTTCGAGCGCTTCAATGGTGGTCGTGGAAGGGTTGACGTTTGGCATCTCCATGTAACTGGTAATACCGCCGGCTACTGCCGCTCGTGACTCTGAAGCGATGGAGCCCTTGTGTGTCAGGCCAGGTTCACGAAAATGCACCTGATCATCGATCATTCCGGGCAGTAGGAAACCTCCTTTGGCATCGACAATTTCGTCACCCGAGGTGGCGACAATATCTGCCTCTATTCTCTCTATTCTTTGACCGACAATACGCACATCCATTTGACTCACGATACCGTCGCTGACGATGTGTGCATTCTTAATTAGTATTGAGGTCATAATGTTGGACCGGCTCCTTTTGGCTGAGTTACTGAGTGTTAATCGGAATTCTGGCTGCATTCACTGCACAGGCAATCGATCTCTAGTTGTGGTGTCAACACCTTAAACCCGACTTGCTTGGCATCTGACTCTAGGTTGGTAATAAGGGATGGGTCTAAAGTTTGTTCCTGAGTCTTATTACATTGGCGGCAAATCAAGAACTGGGGGACGCCATGTTCGTGCTCGTGATGGATATGAGCACAGGCGACGTATTTGCTTGAGGCGTTGAGCTTATGTGCCAAGTGCTCTTCTTCCAAAAACTCCAGGATTCGGTAAGCAGACATGGCTTGAACCGTTTGGCCAAAGTGAGTTTTTGCGTAATCAATCAACTCATAAACAGACAGGGCTTTATCAGCATGAAGGAGCGCTGTGAGTACTTGCTTACGTTTTGAAGTGAGCCGCTTTCCATTTGCCCGGCAGCGCTTCTCTGCCTGTTCAATCATTGTCTCGATTGTGTCCATAACATTCACCCAAACCGTGTATTTTCTGATGTTCCATTATTATTGTTTTCTTATGTTATAACATAACATTTTTGCTCGCAATAAAGCCTTTCGACATACTTAGCGAACCAGAAATACGTGTCTGTGGGTTTTATTTGTTATCCCGCTTTTGGCTATATCTGCGGGACTAAAAAATGCTATTGACCTCAAGCTAGGTTGAGCTTTTATAGTGCCTGGGATTTGAACGTACAATGGCTAGAAGGTAAAAAATGTCCAATAAAACAATTACTTTTCATAATCCCTCAGATTTATTCAATCCAACACCGTATGGCTTTTGTCACACAGTAACGGCTCCCTCTAACGGGCAGCTTGTTTATATCTCAGGCCAAAGTGGTGGAGAAGGCGTCGAGCACCGTTTAAGTGAAGATTTTCGCCAGCAAGTGCGGAGTGTGTTAACCAACTTAGATATTGCTCTGACTGCCCATGCAATCAGCTTCGGCGATGTATTAAAAATTACCGTGTTAATCGTCGATCACGATGAAAGCAAACTGAAAGTCTGGAGTGATGAGATGCTCACGCGTTGGCCTTCTGATCGCTTACCTGCCAGTACGTTGATCCCAGTACCTAGGTTGGCGCTTGATGGGATGAAAATAGAAGTGGATGCGGTTGCTTTTAAAGCGATGTAATCGATGTGCCCACCGAACTTACTCCAACAACGACAACATACACATCTAGTGAAAAATGATGCACTTTAGGTAATCACGTCATGTTTAAAAACTATTTAACTCTGCTTGCGATCGGGCTCATCTGGGGCTCTCAGTTTGTTTTCCAGAAATATTCGCTGATGGGATTTGACCCAGTATGGATAGGCACATTCCGCGCTATTCTCGGTGCACTAACATTAACTCTGATATGCAAAATGATCGGCATAACCAGTGTGAGCAGGCAATGGGGGCTGTTTGCACTAATTGGCCTTTTGGAGGCGGCAATTCCGTTTGTTTTGGTACCTTGGGCACAACAGGAGTTATCAAGCTCGATTACGGCGATATTGATGGGAACATTGCCTTTCTACGCATTGTTGCTTGCGCCTGTATTTATTAAAGGTGCGAGAATCAGTATAGGTAGTGCGATTAGCGTTATCGTAGGATTCGGCGGGCTGCTGGTGTTATTTTATCCTGAGCTTGTCACTGAGACAGGGCGTATCGACCTTGTTAGCTCGATAGCGATTGTGTTCTCTGCTATCTGTTTTGCTATTGCGTTGCTGTTACTTAATCGCGTCAAAGGCGAGCACCCACTTATTGTGGCGCGTAATGTTCTATGTATGGCCAGTGTTCAGCTGACTGTGATTGCTTTGATGACGGCACCGCTCAATCAATCGCACCCGAATACGTCATCAGTTATGTCTTTGCTTTACCTAGGTGTGATATGTGCTGGCGTTGTGTATTACCTCTATATGATGAGTATTAAAAATGCGGGCGCGGTTTTCACTTCGATGACCAATTATTTGGTTCCCGCCGTCGGCGTATTGATTGGTGTTTTCCTCACCGATGAGTCTGTCCAAGGCAATACTGGGCTAGCGTTAGCCATTATTTTGTCAGCCTTATTTATTAATCAGATGTTCGAAGGCAAACACAGTAAGAACGAGCGATAGTCTCACGTTGTTGCCACGGCTAGTTGAGCCGTGGCATCTAATTTCTGCAAGAAACACTATTGGTTAAGCAGGGAGCTCAATATCTAAGTTTTCGACAGTGTTTTTTGATATGAGAATCAAAAAGCGATGATTATCTCAATATGGGTTTGAGATTAACCCAACAACCCTGTTTGTCACTTAATACATTGTAGTTTAAAGATTTTATAGTTGGCATGTTCTCTGCTGTATCGATTGAATGCGCAAGTCGTTATTGAGGAGAATGCCTATGAAGGCGATGAATAAAACTGCTGTCGTGTACTGCGTAGTTGGTTTACTTCCTTTTCTCGTTCCGCTCGTTTTTACCATGCAGTTAAGCAGTATATTCACTTACTACTTCGCGCTGATGAGCGTGCTGCTACTGTTATTTATCATGACGTTTAAAGGCTGGTTGGGTAAGGCGATCAAACTTCTGTTCGCTCTATCGTGCTTGTTCAGCATCGTATCTTTGGTTCTGACGGGAGGCCTTGTTTCTACGGGAGCGTTCCACTCAATACTGCTGACACATAGCGAAGAAGTTATCGGTTATTTTGAACTCGTTAACTGGAGCATCATGGTTCCGGTCTTTCTATCCACCGCCATAGGGCTGTATTGTTTCTGGAAAGCCTACTTGCCTATTCAGGGATGGCGCCGAATGACGTTATTGTTGAGTGTTTTGGTTGTGGCTACCGCTTTACCTGTTTTTAAATGGAACTTTGACCCTGAAGCCAAACAGCAGATAGCTGAAGATTACGTCCATACTTTGTACCTTTATCAGGACACGCCCGCATACAATATTTTCAGAGTTGCTGCCTTGGCTTTTTATGAGCGTTATCAGAGCCACTTGAGCTACGGACAAGATTTGCCAGAGCATGTGTTGCCTGATTTTTCTCTCGCTATTCCTACTAATATCGTCATTGTTATTGGAGAGTCTTCACGAAGAGCATCCTATTCTCTCTACGGTAGTCAGATAAATTCGAGCCCAAAGCTGAAGGCTCGCTATATCGAAGACAGTAACCTTGTCACCGTGGTCGATGGCGTTTTTGCTCCTGCCCCCAACACTCGAGAATCCGTCCCTCGTTCGTTCTCATTTATTTCGGCGAATCAAATGTTGTACCAAGGGTTGCCTTATGTGAACTTAATTGATGTTGCCCGGATGATGGGATACCAAACTACCTGGGTTACCACCCAAGCGCTCTACACTCGCTGGGACTCGTTCACCGCTAAAGTAGCGACTTCCTCAGATAATGTTATCCATACTGGTGAGCCAGGACAGCTTTGGCGAGATATTGATGCAGCCAAAGCGGTGGTAAAGCAGCTAAACAAAGATGATGGGCATCAGTTTGTTGTGCTGCATTTATCTGGCGAGCATGCTGACTACTCAGTGAGAAATGGTGAAGCATTGCCCCAAGCCCACTTTGATGCCATCAAGCAGCAACTCACGCTTGCTTCTGATGTTTCACCCATTGAAATCGCTTACTTGAGCTCTGTTCATTTCACAGACTCGATTCTGGATGCACTGATTTCTGGGCTGTTTAAAGATGAACCCAACAGCTTACTGGTTTACTTTTCCGATCATGGTGAAGTTATTGGGAAAGGGCATGGGCTTCAACCTATTCGGATCGAAGACGAGCTTGCCGTGCCTTACCTTGTCTTTGGTTCGCTAGGGAAAAATATGTCTGAGGTGATTAACTGTTACCGGGATAACCAACATCTGCTGTTTAACAGCGCTTACTTTCCTGAAGTCTTGTTATCAACACTCGGTATGAAAATAGAGCCACCAGAGTCAACCAGTGAGTTCACCTATTACTCTGTGCAGGGTGTGACGAAAACCTTACCTAGTGACTTTTCATTTGAGTTTTATTATCCGGGGCAGCAGCAATGCAGATACAACGCTCATTAATTTATCTTTTAATTTTCACATCTGTTCTTATCTTGCTGACGTTCGATAAGCTGAGGCCGATCAGGGTTTTTGCCGTTTATTCCAGCTGTAAAGTCGTCGAGAAAGTAGGGTTGGTTGCAAGCTGTGATCAATTACCCGTTGTCACTATTTTGGAACAAGGTAAGTTAGATGCTGATTCATACGGCGTTGAAGATCCACTAGCGTTATCTTTGTTCTTTGAACGCTATCGTATTCCTGAGCATGTTTATGCTCACCGAACAAACAGTCCTGAGCGGGCAAAAACGTACGCTAAGTATTATCAGGCATTCGAGTTTGATGCGGTTTGGAATGTGGACCAAGAGGCGCTGGATATTTACCACTATCCTGAACATGCATCAATGGCGTTCTACTTCCATCAGCTTGTGGATATTGTACCGATAAGCAGTCGTTTATGGTTAGATCTGAAAAATCTAACGCCTGAAATTAGCCCAACTATTGTAGGCTATCTGAACCGCTACTTTAATCAGAAGGAAGACAGGCAACGTCTAATTGTAGAATCTAAAAACGCGGCTGCACTCGCTGATTTCCATGCATCAGGGTATAAAACATCCTATTATTTGCCGAGCCCAGAGCTCCTTGCGGGATGTGAGGAACACCGTTCTGTCCAAGAATTGATCGCAAATATTAATCAGTGGAAAACCGATTTTATATCGTTTCCTTACACTCAACAGCAATTTGTAGACTTGTGCGTTTTACCCTATGTAAGAGCGGTTCCGCAGCTCTCTTGGGGAGGTTTGCCGTTCGCGATTCCTGAAGGTGCACTAGAGCGATATCAAGGTTATATCGTCGATCACTCATTACACCTAGAGAAGCTCGAATGAGTCTTGTGTGAAACTGGTCGTCGGCCAAGATAGTGTACTTCAGCTGTGGTTCAATCTCGTACCTTGAAGAAAGAGATCTTCACTTACATTGACGTTATTTTATACTAGAGACATAAACTTGAAGTTTGTTCATGTTAATAATGAGAAACTATCACTTTTGTCTACGCATTAATGTGATTGAATTGCCTTAAGGGTACTTAGCAGTATAGAAGTCCAAAATGAACAAAGTTACGATACTTGACGGCGGTATGGGTCGCGAATTAAAACGCATCGGAGCGCCATTCTCTCAACCTCTCTGGAGTGCTCAAGCTCTGATTGAATCCCCACATTATGTAAAGCAAGCTCATCAAGGTTTTATTGATGCAGGGGCAGAGGTCATCACAGTGAATAGCTATGCTTGTGTTCCTTTTCATCTAGGGGAAGAACTGTATGCGTCCAGAGGCAAAGAGCTGGCAAAAAGTGCAGCTCAAATTGCTCGTGAAGTGGTGGATTGTTCAGGAAAAAATGTGGTGGTTGCGGGCTCGCTTCCTCCTCCTCTGGGCTCATATCGTCCTGACCTCTTTGAGGAAGCTAAGGCCCATGAAATAAGTTCGTTGTTGTTTCAGGCTCAAGACCAGTATGTAGACGTATGGCTGGCGGAAACTGTATCGAGTTTGGCAGAAGCAAAGGTTGTTTTGGACGTTTTCTCGCAGACGGATAGACCTTATTTTGTTGCCTTCACCTTGATGGATGAAGTGAATCAACCAGCTCGTCTTCGATCTGGTGAGTCGGTGTCATCAGCAGTAGAGCTTTTGTTGAGTAGTGAGGCTAAAGGAATATTCTTTAATTGCTCAATTCCAGAGGTTATTGAGCAAGCGATCAAAGCGGTGAATAACGTGGTTGGCCTACTGGAGCGTGAGCTAGCGATTGGTGTGTTTGCAAACAGTTTTACGCCAATAAATACCAGCCATGAGGCGAATAACACTGTGCAGGCGCTGCGTCATTTTTCTCCTCAGGAATATTTAGAGTTCGCAAAAACATGGCATTCGCTCGGCGCTAGTATTATTGGTGGATGTTGTGGCATAGAACCAAGTCATATTGAAGTGCTATCGGCATGGCGAGATGGAATGGAAGAGTCTTAATTACTCCTCAAGACATACATATTTAATGCTCTGGTTAAAAATCCCTCTTCGAAGAGGGATTTTTACTTAATTAGCCAGTTTTGGTCCCGAAATGATCAGAAGAACACCCTACAAAACCGTTGGCGCCATTACATCGACGTATTGGAACTGAGGGAATTTGGCAACGGGGCTACCTTTGGTTATCGCAACGATAGCACCTATAGCCATTGATGCCGAAATTGATGAAGAAATGGCGAGCTGCGAGTCGTATTCCACTTGTTTTGCGTAGTAAGTCTCTGCGCTCTTTACCAAATAGTCGGACATGGCACCGGAGTGAAGCAAGTGCATCAGAATAGCCTGTTTAATCTCGGTGTGATGAGCGACTTGATAGTGCTCCAGCCAACCTGGCGTCGTGTGATCGAGCAATGTCATCCCAGACCCGAAGCCTAAATTGATGGGAAAAATCTCCACTTTCTTATGCTGTTTGCAGATATGGTGTACGAGAGGGAATTCAGGTGCATCAAAGTCTATGGTATTGATGACAAAGTCATGCTCAGGGATATGTGCCATCAAGTCTGACTCGTCCAGAAACTTGTCTATAACATTAATTGATGCTGTCGCATCTATTTTTGTCAGTCGGTCTCCAACTGCTGACGCTTTGTTCTTACCAAGCTCGTGGGAAGTAAAGTTTTGTCGATTAAGGTTGCTTGACTCAATGGTATCGCCATCGGCAATGGTGATATGCCGGATGCCAGTGCGAAGAGCCAGTTCTGCTACGACCCCACCGATTCCACAGCCTACGATCAAAAGTTTGGTAGAGGCTAGTTGCTGCTGTTCCGTAGGCGAGACGAACAACCAGTTACGTGAGTAGTCCATCACTAGGCTCCTTCGGTAGATTGTTCAGTGACAGCTTCTTTGGTTTGATAGGCTGGTCCAGAGCTAACCATTAAAATCAATCGATAGAGACTGATTTGAATCCAGGTTTTGAATGCAACCCAAGTGTTAAATATACCAACTTGCAGAATGTCTTCTCCCTTTTCAGTATCAATCCACGTCATAACAAAGCTGTTTACGTTGTGGCGCTTTGCTCTGGGTAACTGGCGGTAGTCTTTTTCAAACCCCATTTCATCGGTTTCTGAGCTGAGAACAAAACGCTTCGAGTCAAAGGTAACGGATTCCGGATTGTGGAAGTACTTTTTGACATAACCATTTACCAGCGTTTCTGCAACTCGAGCATAGATTTTAGAAGGTGGTTTGATTTGGTTGGACTCCGCGGTAGGCCATCCTTTTACAGTAAAACGGCTGAAATTTTCTATGATCCTGGGCGTTGCAGATATGTTGGTGGTATAGACTCGTCGATATTTTCTGTAAATGACTTTGGCTAAGCCTGCGGTGGCGAGTGCCAAAAGATTCGTCCCATTGTTTTCTGCGATAACAACGAGTCCTGCGTGAACAACGGTTAACTTACCTTCGCGAATAATGGGGCTCACCAAAAATCCAATAGGCACTTGTTGCTCTTTATACAAGATGCCGACAACCATGCTTTGGAATTTGTTACGTATCGCGTCTACATCATCAGCGGCATCTAACAGTCTGTGATCAACTGGTTTCTTGGCGCGTCCATTGATTGAGAGTAACTCATCGTAAATCTTTAAAAGTGCTTCGTCGCTCAAGTACTTTCCTGGATTAAAGTAATGATGTGTAGTTGTTGGTCCAAAGTGATCTATGTAGGTGTGCGTCATAGCAGCTAGCCTCGTTGTAATTATCATTGCTGTTTTTATGTACGACCTCGGCCTTATAAATAGTGATAATTTACTTTGCATAATCATCATAAATATAAATAAAAACAGGAGTTTAATAAAAATTTTGCATATGCTACTGGTTTTATATTTTGGTGAAAGGCAGTAGATCACAAATGATGAATGCAACCAATGTGATATGGAAAATTGAACGGCTTGAAAAGGTGGCTTCACATGAGGAAGTGTGGTGGGAGTTGTTGCGACCTCTCGTTGCACTCTATGCTTCGGTGTTAGCTGAACGAGCAACTCATCACTTAATAAATCGATGAGTTGCTGGCGTAACTATCTTTAATATTTTTAAAGTTAAGGGTTGATGCCTGCTTAACCTTCTGAAGGCAGGTTTCTCCAAACACTAGTTATGTTGGGTAAGTTTGGTTATTTATTTGAGTCTAGTAGGCCGCCCCAATCTTGAAGGGGTATTAAGGATATTTTAGTGGCTCACCTTACCGCGCAAGGATTTAGTTTGTGATTTTATCCCTTTGGCTTTTAGGCGTCTTTCTTTCGAAGCTCTTGTAGGTTTGGTTGCGCGGCGTTTTTTCTGTACAACATTAGCTGAGCGAATCAGTTCGGCGAGCCGATTAAGTGCGTCTTCTTTGTTCTGCTCTTGAGTGCGGTATTGCTGCGCTTTGATGGTGATAACGCCTTCTTTCGAGATTCGTGAATCATTTAAGGCCAGCAAGCGCTCTTTATACACCGCAGGAAGTGTTGAGTGCTTAATATCAAACTGCAGGTGTATCGCAGAAGACACTTTGTTCACATTCTGGCCACCGGCACCTTGAGCGCGGATTGCCGTTAGTTGAATCTCCCATGCCTGAAGCGTGACTGTGTTTGAAATAGTGAGCATTAATGAAGTGGATTTGCGGAGTAATAAGCGAAGTGTAAAGCGAATAGCGGCTAAATACCACGAGCTTTGATAAAACCAAAGCCCGTGAATCTGTGTTTATGCTGAAGTGGCTAGTCGCTGAGCGGTAATACGTTGACGAATAGTGTCGTAAACCCAGTTGAAGCCGATGGAGTAAAGGACGAAAAAAATCACCACGCCAATATCCATGACTAATACTGACCAGAATCCGAGTTGCAATGTCCACATTAGAACTGGGAAAGAGATGATCATCATGCCTAATTCGAATCCGAGCCCGTGCAGAATACGTACTTTGGCGGTTCGCTTACTGCGGTCTGCGCCGAATACTTTGTCGTAACCATAGTTGTAAATGTAGTTCCAACCCATCGCTATCAGCGATAGTGCGATTGCAAGCCCCGCCATTTTGCCCGCGCCGTTTCCAGTGATCAGCGTTGCTAGCGTCGCCATTAAAATCAAGGCAACCAGTTCAAATAGCACCATATGTAGAATGCGTTCTTTATGTGACATTGTTTCTCTCTCACTTATGTACTGATTATTTGCTATAAATAGTATCGATATTTATGATTGTATAAAGATAGTAACTATCACGAATGATGATATGTATAACATTGAGCAACTAAGGATGTTTGTTGAAGCCGTTGAGCAGGGCTCCTTTTCCGCCAGCGCGAGAAAATTGGGCAAAGTGCAGTCAGCGGTGAGTCAGGGAATCAACAATCTAGAGATTGATCTGAATATTCAGCTATTTGATCGTTCGACGCGTAAGCCGACGCTAACCCGTGAAGGGCGTCAATTGTTTAAGCAGGTCAAAGCGATTGTCTTGCAGGTGGAAGAGCTGAACGCCTCTGTGGAATCGATTGAAAACGGCGATGAGGAACTAATTCGCCTTGCCGTGGATGATGCGCTCATGGTGCCGAACTTTCCGAAGATACTTCTCCAGTTTGCTGAGAGATTTCCGGCTACAGAGATTGAACTGATTTCGACCGCCAGTATGGATGTCGTCGAGTCTTTGACTTCACGTCAGGCAGACATTGGCATCATGTTTACTGATTTGGATTTTAGTCAGGACATTCACCCGTGCTTTATTGGGCATTTACCGTTTAAAGCGATCTGCCATCCTGCTCACCCTCTGGCTGAGCTGGATACGGTCACGATCACTGATGCCATCAAATACCGTCAGTTGTTACCGCGTGGTGACCAAGGCGCTACCCTACAGCAATTTCCCGTGCTGGCGTCCAAGGTGTGGTGGTCAAACAGCTTTAGCTCGATCAAGCACACTATTCTGCATGGCAACTTAGGTTGGTCCTATCTGCCTGCTCACATGGTGGATCCTGCTATTGAGTCAGGCGCCTTGGTTGAGTTGCATGTTTCGATTGATCACAAAACTTGGAGCCCACCTGTGGATGTGGCGACCTTGAAAAGTTCAGGTAAGGGGCCGGCACTCTTATGGTTGGAAGAGCAACTCAAGCAACTGCTTGACTGATCCTTATCACGCTTTGGTTGCCAATAAGGCGCCGAAAGAGACAAGCGCAATGCCGCAGGCTTGTTCTAGCCTTTTCTTCAATTTCAGCAAGCGCGTTTGAAGTGTTGGCGAAGTCAACAGGACGGCCACTAAACCAAACCATAGCCCGTGGAGCAGAATCATATAGCCACCGTAAAACAGCGCTAGAGTCATTTCTTCGCCGTTTGGAGAAATGACTTGGCTAAAGATACTGACAAAAAACAACATGGTTTTTGGGTTCAATGCGTTACATAGCCAGCCTTGCAATGCATAGCGCCATTGAGCTTGATGGCTGTCCATGCCTGCTTGTTGCTCTAATTCGTGGCTGCTGGATAAAAATCCTTTTATACCTAGATAAATCAGATACGCAGCGCCGAGATATTTCAGACATTGGAAAAGAAAAAGGTTTTGTGAAATTAAGTAACCAATACCTAGAATAGAGTAGGCGATGTGAACCGTAATCGCGGTACTAATGCCAATGGCTGTCCAAACACCTGCCGCTCTTCCTTGTTGAACACTGTTCCTCAACACTAAGACAAAATCCGCACCGGGACTAATGACAATAAAGAAACCGAGCACGGCTAAACTAACAAATTCCATTGTGAACCTTTGTATATTGTTTATAAGATGCAGCTATTGTAGGAAGCTTTCCTCCTTTCTATAATCGAAACTATCGCCAAAGACTTGTGAGATAATTTCACATATGCGTCACCTTAAAGCGTTTCACGCATTCCACATCGCCGCATCGTCCAGCAGTTATACTCAGGCAGCAGATCAGCTCAATTTGACGCATGGGGCCGTCAGTAAGCAAATCAAGACATTAGAGCAGTATTTGGATAAGCGCCTGTTTCACAAACAAGGCCGCAATGTGGTGCTAACGGAAGAAGGGCAACTGCTCAAGAGCTATACCGAGCAGGCGTTTGGCGCTTTATCGGCAGGTGTTGCCAAGCTAAACAGCCTCGATGCTCACTCTTTGGAAGTGTCTTGTGAGCCCACTCTTACCATGCGCTGGCTGATGCCCAAGCTGGACGAATTCTATTCTCAAACAGGGACAGATGTCCGCTTATCCACGGCAGGCGGCCCAATCAATCTCGTCAATGCGGGGCTGGATGTCGCGATTCGTCGTGATGATTTCCCGATCCCGTCGCACTATCAGATAACTCCTTTGGTGGAAGAGTGGGCGGGGCCAGTGTGTACCAAAGAATACTGGGAGAGCATTCAAGGTGATATACAAAATGCCAAGGTGCTGCATTCTCAAACGCGTTTAACAGCGTGGCAAGAGTGGTTAAACGCTTCGTCTCTCTCAGGAGTCACAACAAAATCCCAGCAAAGCTTTGCTCATTTCTATTTTTGTTTGCAGGCGGCAAGTGACGGGCTTGGGATCGCTATAGGTTCTTACCCACTGGTACACCATGACATTCAGCAAGGGCGGTTAATTGCGCCTTTGGGGTTTTCTCTTACTGGGCACAACTATGTTGCCATCCAGGCTGCCGATCATCATTCGCCACTGAGTGCGCCATTCGTCAACTGGCTTAAATCGGAAATGATTGACTGCTTACCCTGTCACTGCGCAGCATAGCTCCTACGTTATTGACCAGACATTAAAGCTCGGCAATAGAGTGAAAGCGGCCCTGTCATCATGTTTTCATCGAGTTGGTCGGTGTTAGGGTTGCAGTTAAGGGCTAAAGCAAACCCGTGTAGGTAGTCCGCCAAAAGATCAATGGCATTACGCTCTTCCGCTTCGCTTAAAGACAATGGCGCGATAATAGATTTGAAACGCTCAATGAAGACCATCGCTGGGCTGACAGATTCCATGCTGAGCAACGTGGTCAATAATCCTGGATAGCTCTTCAACAACTGGACATAGCTGGTTGCTAACTGCGTGAGCTCATGCTGCCAGTTTTCGTTAGTTTTAGGCAGATAGATGTCTTCAATCAAGGAAACTGTGATGGCTTCCAGCAGCGCATCTTTGTTTTTGAAATAGTAATAGATGGCCATCGCGTCGACATCTAACTCGCTGGCAAGTGCCCGTATGCTGGGAATTTTTCCTTGCTCTTTCATCATTGATTTTGCAACCGAAAGAATACGTTCCTCACCCAATTGAGCTTTTTCTCCTGCTGGTCTTCCGCGTTTCTTCTTGACAGTCATTTTGTTATCTCGTTATAGTATTTTCATTAATTCTACATTGTAGAATTAATGGTGTCGAGTTCGTTTTACCTATCACTATCGGAGCTGTTTTATGTCTAACATCGTGTTTATTGCTACTAGTCTAGACGGGTATATCGCGGATAAAGAAGGTGGCCTTGATTGGCTGCATTCTGTCTCGAACCCAGACAATCATGACATGGGGTTCTCCGCAATCATGGAACGCGTCGATGCACTCGTGATGGGGCGAAATACATTGGATGTGGTTTTAGGCTTTGGCAGCGAGTGGCCTTATTCCAAACCTGTTTTTGTATTGAGCAATACAATGGACAAGGTGCCGGAAGGTTATGAAGACAAGGTCTTTCTGGTCAAAGGTGAGCTGAAGGATGTATTGAATGAATTGAATGCTCAGGGCTACAAAGATCTCTACATTGATGGTGGAAAAACAGTACAAAGCTTCCTTCAGCAAGACCTGATTGATGAGATGGTCCTAACTACTATTCCAGTATTACTTGGTGGTGGCGCGCCGCTGTTTGGTAGCTTAGTGAAACCATTGAATTTCAAGTTGCATAAGAGTGAAACCCATCTAGGTGCTATTGTTCAAAGTCACTATTTAAGGGCCTGAAAAAGCGCAGATACATCAATGTTTTTAACTAGAAATAATTGATATATATAATATTTTAACAACTACTCTCTTAGTCTTTCATCAGCTAAATGTAGTGGTTTTCTATCGCCAGTCACACATCCGAATTTAGCGTTCGATTTATTGTTGTAATTGCTTGTTGAAAAGGGCATTTAGACGTCGATAAATCGGACGTAAAGGATTGAACATGCCACTTTCTTATGATGATACTCAAAGACTTAGGGAGTTTTACAAAGTTTGCCTCGACAGCCAACATCAGATGTTGGGATATCCAGTTGCGACAGATTACGACTATCAGGACCTATCGTCTTTCTTCCAGTTTTCCATTAACAATGTTGGTGACTGGGCGGAAACGTCGAACTACCCAATGAATACCTTTCAGTTTGAGCAGGATGTTGTTGAGTACTTTTGTCAGCTGTTTCATACCAGCACAGAAAAAGCTTGGGGCTATGTCACCAATGGTGGCACTGAAGGCAATATGTACGGATGCTACTTGGCACGTGAACGCTTCCCTGACGGTGTAGTGTACTTCTCTAAGGATACTCACTATTCGGTGATGAAGATTGTTCGCTTTCTCAACGTCGAGCACTGTGTTGTAGAGTCTCAGGCGAATGGCGAAATGGATTATGACGCGCTAGAGTCCGCTCTTAAGGAAAACCCGAATAAACCACCAATTATCTTCGCCAATATTGGCACAACCATGTCCGGAGCAATAGATAACTTAGAGCAGATTCAGGCTCGATTGTATAACGCAGGCTTTAGCCGCGATCAGTACTACTTACATGCGGACGCCGCTTTTCATGGCATGATCATTCCTTACGTAGACAACCCGCCCAAGTTTTCATTCAGAGACGGCATTGACTCAATATCTGTGTCTGGCCATAAGATGCTGGGCTCACCGATTCCGTGTGGCATGGTGCTGGCCCTAAAAGAGCACACCGATAAGATCAGCCATCAGATTGAATACATTGCTGCACCAGATAAAACGCTGACGGGCTCGCGTAATGGCTTAACGCCTTTGTTTCTGTGGAAGTTTATTCGAAGCACCAGCGAACAAGAAAAAAGAGAGCGAATTCAAAGCTGTCTTGAACTGGCAGAAGAAACGGTTCAGGTACTTAACAAGCATAATATTCCAGCCTGGCGAAACGCCAATTCAACCATCGTGGTATTCCCTAAGCCTTCTGAAGCGATTTGGAGAAAGCACCATCTTGCCGTTGCAAATGGTATGGCGCACATCATTATCGCAGGTCAGACAGTGAGAAATCGGAGTAAGCTGAATCAGGTTTTGGATGACTTGATGAGTGAGCAAGCCTATACAGAGATGACACTCTCCGAAGAGTAAAAATGAAAAGGGCCTGAGCGCCCTTTTCTGATAGCGGATAATTTATGAGTGATGCTCGTCGACAACGATATCATGCAACATGATATCTGGTGTGTCTCGGCATTGCTGCGCCAGTTCATCGATATACGCTTCAATTCCGTTGCTTTCAATAATAACGGCGACTTCATCCGTGTTGTAATTCCATGACAAGAGATATTCCATCACGACAGGTTGAGTCTGCAATTCCAGTTCGTTGAACTGCTCACAGGTCATTTTATCGACGGAGAGTATCTCCTGATCCTCGCACTCGGCATAGCTTTTTACGCTGCTGTAGCCAACAACACCAAATACCGCTGCAAGTATGAGAACGGTGAAAGGCTTTTTCACATCTATCTCCTTAGGACTATTTAATTAAGGCAACAGACTAGTGTGTAACAAGATAAAAAAGATAAAACTAAGATAAACAAAACATCCAATTTTCGTCATATCCTTATGAATTATTTAATTATTCTATTTTTATGACATGCGTTAGTGGATGAATAGAATGCTTTCTCTTTTCGGTATTCGTGGAGCCTTGGTTCCGAACTTCGATGGTAATGAGATGCTAAATTTAACCGCTAAAACCTTGTCTGTTGTCGTTCTTGCCTTTGGTGTGAACGATGTTGGGCTGACCAGTGAACAGGATGAATTACTGAAGCTACCAAAACCTATTTATGGACTGGATATAGAAGATCTTCACATAGAATTGATTCGATCAGAGTCTGCTTTTGTGAGCCATTGGGTAGAACGACAATGAAGTCGATAAGAATTGATAATAAATCCAACAAAATCATCTAATTGTATACTATCTTTAATCTGAATTAACGAAATAATAGGGGCGAGATTTCCAAATATGTTAGAGAAAGGTACCTGTTTTATTGTTGATGAATGGCGCTTTGTTCCAAACGAAGGGCAGATTTTTTTTGCTGACGAAACGGTTAATATTGATAGAAGGCTATCTAAGCTACTTGAGTTCTTTTGTCAGTATCCGGGGCAGACACATACTCGTGATGAATTGATCGAGCATGTCTGGAATGGAACAATCCTGACGGATCAGGTCGTGACCCAAGCAGTATTTGAGCTGCGCAAGGTCCTTAAAAACAAAACGGAATCTCACAAAAATTATGTTGTGACTGTGCCAAAGCGCGGTTACAAGTTTGACGCTGAAGTGACAGTCGAAAAGCTGGAAGTATCGTCGCCTTCAACAGCTAGTGACTTGGTAGAATCGGACGATGAAGTTGTGGCACCGACGACTTTCGTCGCTGACAAACCTGCACGCTCCAAGCGTAGCTATCTTACCTGGGCTTTAGGTGTGGTTGTGGTGCTGCAAGCCAGCTTCATCGCCAATCACTGGGCAAACTCCACTTCAGAAGCTGACCACCAACATCAAGCGGTCGATAACATTCAGCACTATGAATCACGTTATGTGGTGCTTAATCTCAGCCCTGAAATTGAAGAATCTCCGGAGCTGTATGGCATGGTGACCAAGTTCATGGAGTATCTCGACTATTACAGCAATATTCGTATTGTGAACGAAGAGCCTCATTCTAAACTGGCTGCGGTTGAGCTGAGCTTCAAGCTCAAGCAAGGCAAGGATGGCAAGCAAAAGCTGGCGATGAAGTATTACAATCGCGTATCTGAGCAAACACATTTAAATCGACGTTATTCCACTGACCTCTCTCTATTTCATGCGACCTTTTTGGCAATGCTGGATGACGTACTGAGCTCGATGTTCATTGAGGTGCCTAAGCGCGATATTTTACTCACGCTAGAGGAAATGCCACGTGACCCACAGACGCTCGAAAATATGATGAATGGCATTGGCTTATTGTACAAAAATTTCGACTTTATGGGGTCTTTGAACCGATTCAGAGCCGCGAAAGAAGCGTCACCTGATAATTCGATGGTGATTGCGGTGAACTACATCGGAGAGGTGATGAATGTGTTCTTTACCGATGAGGAAAATAAGAGTGCAAAGATTGCTCAGCTCAATCAGCTTTATGAACCCGCATTAGTTGAGAGGCTGCAGGAAGGCGCTTCACCAAGAGTTTATGAAGCTAACGCCATTATGGCACTGACTAAAGATGACCCTAGGCTTGCTTCACGTATTTTGTTATCCATGCCTTATCAGCAGCAATCTAATCTGACTTACATTTTGCTGGCAAAAGCAGAAGAAGCGAGAGGAAACATTGGTGGTGCTAAAGAGCTGTACTTAAAAGCGACTCAGAGTAATTCTTCTATGCGGGCGCTCAATCTGGCAGGGCCACTGTTTTTTGACAGTAACTTAGACCCTATTCTCGAAGATATAAGCCCAGAGCAGTAAATGAAAAAACGCCGGAGTGATTCCGGCGTTTTTGTTTCTGTTTGATAGTCGAGGGCTTAGCCCAACTGATTCAAATCATTTGCAGCGTTAACCTGACTGTTGCTCGCTTTACGCTTGCTCAGCAAGATATGGCAACCTTCCAGAATCAATCCGAATGCCATCGCGACGTAGACATAACCTTTGTTGACCACAATACCTACCCCCTCGGCAATCAATAACCCACCAAGAAGCACCAAGAACAGCAGCGCTAAAGTTTTTAGCCCAGGGTACTTCGATATTGCCCCCTGAATTTTATCGGCGAATACCATCATGATTAATGCTGAGATGATGATTGCTGCGATCATGATATTGATGTCGTTAGTCAAGCCTACCGCGGTGATGATTGAGTCGATAGAGAATACGGCATCCACCGCAATGATTTGTAGAATGATGACGGCCACACCAGTGCTTAACGTACGCGAATGGGCTTGGGTCTTCGCCCCCAACCAATGCCACAATTCGTGCAAACTTTTAAGCAGCAAAAACAGCCCACCCAACAGCAATATGAGCGCCTTACCTGTGAAGTCATATTCACTGATGGTGAGCAAAGGTTCTGTCAAAGACATCAACCAGCTGATTGAGAACACCAAGCCGATTCGTGACACCACGGCGAGGCCGATACCAAGGTTTCGCACACGCCTGCGAAGGTGGATCGGGAGTCGTTCACACAAGATGGAAATGAAAACGATGTTGTCGACACCGAGGATAATTTCCAGTGCCAGCAAAGTGCCGAAGATAATGGCAATGTCTAAATTCATAGTGATAACCAGTTAACGATTAGTTAGAGGAGGTAGCAAACGTACGCAGCCCAATCAGAAGCATTACAACGCCAACAACCTAGTTGTTGTTGGCTGTGATATTTAGTTCGGGACGGTACCGATAGGGTCGACGATTGCCCAGAGCATAAGAAGTTGGGTGATCAAAAGGCTGAGCATTGTCGATTAAGCTTGCACGCGGCTAGCTCGATATTTTTTACGTAGCTGTGCGGCAAGAACAAAAAGCAATTTAATAGCGATAAAGGTCATAATAGATTCCTGGTGTAGGTTGAACAGGAGTGTATTATTTCCTAATCCGAACGGGTTTTAATTACCGAATCGTTAGCAATATCTCATCAAGCTATTTGCTGGGAATAAAAATATAAATTCTTATATATCAGTGTTTTGATATTTATTTTATCGGTACTTTATCTGTTTAACTGACCTAAAGGTGGGTGCAGTGAGCTTATGTGGGAGTCTTGTTCCTCTTAGATAGTGATTTTATTAAATGGCTATCCACCGTTGATAAATTTTCAGTGCAGTTCCTGCATGATTGAATCCAGAAATCGAGAGGAGATCATCATGCTGGAAAATGTGGCGAGGTTTTTTGCGGTGCTTAAGGAGTACGATATTCTGCTCGCACTGACATTTATCATTATCTATTGGATCATGGTTCGTTTTACGGACAAAGCGATCACGACGCTGGCGGTTGCTAAGAAAGTTGGCCTAAGTCGTACCCTGTTTATTAAGCGTTGCTTCAGCCTGATCTACTTCGGTTTCCTATTCGCTGTTTATCTAATTGCTAGTGGGATTGGCTATGGAAGTTTTTCAATTTTTCTTTCGTCTGTTTTTACTGTTCTTGGTGTTGGCTTTATTGCTCAGTGGTCAATCTTGAGCAACATTACAGCCAGCTTTCTGATTTTCTTTGTTTTTCCATATCGGATTGGCGATGCGATTAAAATTGCCGACGGGGAAGATATTGAGGGGACCATTCTCGATATACGTATGTTTCATACCCTGATTAAACACCCTGAAGGCAATGTGATTACTTACCCTAACTCCCTCTTGCTGCAAAAGAGCGTCACTAAATGTTTCGATTGTGCGAATGAATCGTCGTAAGTCCACGCTATCAACTGGGATGGTCTACCTTTAACAGACCGGGCGGCGCACAAAAGGAGAACGGACTATGCAAACAAATCCGGTAGGTTGGTTTGAGATTTATGTTGACGACATGGATCGAGCGAAGGCGTTTTATCAAACGGTTTTTGATGTCACGCTGGAGGAGATGAACGATGATGCCAAAATGGGTGTGGAGATGTGGCTATTCCCTGCTGTGATGGAACAGTATGGTGCGGCAGGCGCATTGGCGAAGATGGAAGGTGTTTCAGCAGGCGGCAACAGCACGATGGTGTATTTCTCGTGCCAAGATTGCAGCGTTGAAGAGGCCAGAGTCGCTGACGCTGGTGGGAAAGTTGAACACTCCAAATTCTCTATTGGTCCTCATGGCTTTATCGCCGTGGTGTCGGACACAGAAGGGAATATGATTGGCCTTCACTCAATGGCTTGATAGCCATTCGCTTCCCTCCGTTTTGCTGTGAGGGAAGCAAACCACCTTATTCCCAAGAGTAAGTCGTTTTCTTGTTGGGCTTACGCTTCTTCTCAACCTCTGTCGCACAGAGATAATCTTCACGAAAATCAGGATTGTCTTTCATCTCCAATGGGACAAATAGTCGGATCTTCGTCCCTGCGACGACGACAGTTCGATTTCCCATCACGGCGATATCACCACGATGCAATCTGATACCTTTCATGGTTTTCACCGATGCGCTAGATGAGGAAAGCACCACCGGATAGCCAAACAAGGTCAGTTCTTGATTGGTCAGAGTGACGGTCTCTTTGAATGTCACCTCAAAATACTGTTCTTCAGAACGGATAATACTTTCCAGTTCACGCACTTTATCTTCAACCGACGCGGAAAATACCCACTGGCCGAGAATCGTTTCCCATTTGCCGCCGAGTCGCAGACATTTCTTGTAAAGAAATTGATTTTTACGGCCACTGCTGAGCGTGCAAATGTCGATACTGCTTTGCTCTTCAAGGGGTAGTGTGAGCTTAAAAATGGCTTCGTTGGAGTAGTACTTGTATTTGTTTGAGACTTCTTCAACATGCAGCTCAACTTCACCGAGCGGCAAGTCACGACTGTAATCGTCAATGATGATTTTACAATGCGAACGCCCAGTGGAAGCGAGAAAGAAATCTCGCTCTTTCTTCAGAATATTAAAGGTTCTCATTGTCGCCGTTTGTTTCTCGTAGAATCTGTTCCATCAAAGCTTGTTGCTCACGATCGATCGTGTCTTGTTTAACTGGTTTCGCAGGTTCTGTCACCTCTTCCCATGTCGCTTCCGACGCGTTTTCTGCCGACGTGCTTTCACCCGCCCCACGCAGTTTATCAATACGAGAAAGAATGCTGCCGACTTTTCCGCTAGGCCTTATACCTTGTGTCATTCGGCGCTCAATTTCACGATCAGTTTCTGTTGGCTCCACTTTGAGCACGTTCTGTTCGACGTCTTTTTCTCTTTGGTCGAGTGTCTGATCGAGGTTGTTCTGCACTTCTTGATACGCGTTGATGTATAGCACTTTGAATTCTTCGGCGAGATTTTTCTCAGACAGCGATTTCAGGTAACTGTTTTTACGGTTAAAGATGTACTTTTCAACGCGAGTTTGCGGATCTTTCTTAATTAAAATGCGATGGCGAGCTTCAAGAATTTCGTTGTTGAGCGGAAGGTCTTTCAGCATAGAGAGCAGAGCCAACGCGGGTGGCCACTCTTTACCTGCCACCAAACGCTCACGTAGATGATGAACAATGCGCTCAACATCATCGATGGAAAGCTCAGAGGCAAACGCCGCAAATTCATCATCCGGCTCTGAGCCGTACATGTGAGTGAACTGAGTGGAGAAGTTCTCCTGCATTTTGCCAAAGAAACCCATGATGTGCTTACGTTGTTCTACAGAGTAGGGACGAAGCACATCCTTCAAATCCTGATTGAACTCGCTGCTGACTTGCATCTGGTTCGAAGTAGTTGCAGGCGCGGCAGGCGTTTGAGTTTGCTGAACAACGGGGATGCTAGGTTTGGTAACCTGTTGAGTTGTTTGAGCGGGCTTATCCTGACTTTTTTGCTTCCAAGAAGAGGCGATCTCGTTGATATCTTTCATCTTTTACCTAGTCGTCAAAATCAAAGTTGAAGTTCGCCATCTTTTTCTTGAAGGCTTGGTTGGGTGACATTTTGGTCGCTGCAGGTTTTTTATTACTAAAGCCTTTACCTTGTCCGTAACTCTTTTCCGTGTGCAGGTGGGCGTGAAGGCGACTGTTAAGGTCATCCTGACTCATCAGTGGCTGACCAATGGCCTGAACTTTTTCCACAAAGCTTGCCCAGACGTTGGTCTGATTGGCGAAACCAGTGCGGAACATAATGACTTCTGCCCACGACTCGATCACATTAGGTGACAGTTCAGCAAGGTTGATCATTTTGCCATTGGAAGCCGATGGATTGAGTGGCTTCACCTGCGTTTTATGGAATTGCGGCACTTTGGCGATCGGCTCTGAGGTGGCATACACAGGAATAGAGTGCTGGTTACCAACGTTGATTTTGCACTTGATGTTCCCCTGCTTACGGGTATACGTCTTGCTTAGTGAAATAATGGCTTGTTCAACCGCCAGTTTGCCAAGGACATGGTCAATTGTGGATTCAGAACCGTTGGTCATTTCCTGCAACTCCGCCATGGTGGTAATTACTGCACCGCTGCGATCGGACAATTCTGCCAGAGCGAGCAAGATGAGCTTTTCTTCCATAGTGACACAAGCATGAGACCAAACTCGTTCAATAAATTTTGAAGACATGTTCTGAATCCAGAAATAACAGACTAATAAGGAAATTATACGATTTGACAGGGCGAACACCAACAATTGATCTCAGTGTTCGCCTTGATTTCGTTAAACCAGCGTGAGATTGGCGGCAGTTTGTTCACCCATCTCGAACAGTTTGTCGAAAATACGTTCGCCATCGGCTCTAAGACCGTTGTGCTCGTATTCGTTTGTTATCCACGCTTTAGCATTGGGCATCATTGCCAGAGTTTCGCGGCTGATGTCCATTTCAACAAACATATCATCGGCGTAAACCGCGCAGCTGACCGGTACTTTGTTGTTTGAAAGCTGCTCAGCACTGTATAGCGGTGCCCAGTCTTGCTTTTCTGCCAGTATGTCTGCGGCTTGCTTGAACGGTTTTAACGTTACATATTGGTCAAACATCCAAGGGAATACCATTTCGCCAGTAAAGTAAAATGGCTGCCCCGACTGATAATTAAACGCCTGATGATCTTGACGAACGCGGTGCGCACTCCACTTTGAAGCAAAACCCTGACAGTAGATAGACTCGTGCAAAATGGCATAAATCGGATTGGTCTGGAAGTTTTGTTCCATCAACATACTATTGAGGAATTCATAACGAAGTTGAGGCTTACCATTCACGGTAATGAATGCGTTTTCAAGCAAGTAGTAAGTGGGTAGGAAAGTATCACTAACGCCAAAGTTAATTCCAATTTGCTGGAATTGTTCAACGGTAAAACGCTGGCCATTGGGCAGAAACTCTTCATTTTGCAAAAGATGATCAGCAATCTGCTGACATAGCTGCTGAGCTTTCGGGAACTGGCTAAAAAACGCTTGGTTCTTTTCCATCGTGCGCTTAAACGTCGCACGATAGACATCGTCTGGGTGGCGGGAAACAGAAGGCACGCCGCCTGTGATGTAGCTTCTCGACAAGCTGTCTGGGAACAGAGACAGATAAGTCAGAGAACAGAAGCCACCAAAGCTCTGGCCTAGGATAGCCCATTTATCGACACCGAACTGTTCACGGATGAATTCCGCATCTCGCACTATGTTGTCAGCGCGAAAATGGCTCAGATACTCTGCTTGTTGTTGTGGCTGTAAATGGGCCAATGTTTGGTGATTAACAACCGAACTGTTACCAGTGCCCCGTTGATCAAGCAGCAACACGCGGTAGTTTTGCAGCGCGCGTTTTATCCACCCGTTATTGCCGTTTTGGCGTGGTGATGGAAACCCTGGCCCACCTTGAAAATAAACCAGCCACGGTTTAGACGAATTCTTATCTTCAACGAGAGACACTTCACGCGCAAAGATATCAATCTGTCCTTGTGCTGGGTTTGAGTAATCCAGTGGCACTGAGAATGTGTGGGGGATGTAATGCAGTCCTGCGTCAATAAATGCTTGAGCGTTCATTATTATTTCCTTTTCTGAAGTCGGGCTACTTTACTCTGGTTGAAGCGGATAACCAATCCTATCAGGTCAATTCTGAGCAAAGGATAGCGCGCCTAATTGGACGTTGTCTGCAGGGCCGCCACTTTATGCTGGATGACTTCTTTGACCCAATCCGATAACCAGAGAATTCTCGGGTGGTGGCTGTCTCGGGTGAGTGTGACCATTTCGATATCAAAATCAGGAATATTGATAGGTGGTGGGCAAAGAGTGAGGTTGTCGTCGATCAGTTCAACCCTTCCCACCATTTCTGCCATGACAGCAAGCAAGCGACGGCCAGTGAGCATTCTTCGAATCGTGAGAAAACGGGTGCTACCCAACACCACATTCCGTTTGACCCCCATACTCGATAATGTGGCGTCAACCTTAGTAGTCAGCTCCTGACTGGCCGTTATGATCATTTGCGGCGTGGCTAGGTAGGTCTCTAGGGAGAGTGGGAGCTCGGAACCCAGCACTCTGTTATCAAAGATGCACAAATGTTTCTCTCGGTATAGAAAGGTCGAGGTGACTTTTGGAGGGAGATCTGAAAACACGCCAATACACAGGTCTACTTCTTGTTTCTCTAATGCCTCAACACAGTTGCTGACATCAACAGGTTTGAACAGCACCTTGGCATTTGGCGCTAACTGTTGCAACTTATCAAACAGTTCTGGGCCATACACTTGTTCCGCATAATCGCTCAAGCCAATTTTGAAAGTGCCGTCGAAACTGTCAGCTTCAAACGCGGCTTTAGGCATGATGTCCTGACTGAATATAGATAGGATCTGACGAACTTTAGGTTCAATTTCCATCGCTCTCGTCGTCGGAGTCATGCTGCTGCCGCCTCGTTCAAACAAGGGGTCGTCCAGTAGCTCCCTTAGCCTTTTGAGGTTGTAACTTGTTGCAGGTTGACCAAGATGAAGATGTTTTGCCGCCGCCGAAACACTGCGGTGCTTGTATAGGGCGTCGAAGGTCAGAAGCAGATTAAGATCTACGCGTCGCCAGTTGATGTTGTCGCTCATTTCATTCAAAGCAGTGATTAACCATGAATATCAATGTAGTCGATGTAGATGATAAAATCATTCGATTTCACTGATTTTGTTTCACTTCCTATACTCGAAGTAATTTCGTTAATGGGAAGAACTCTATGCCAACCCCAGCCATCAACTCACAGATAGAAGTTTTAAAATCTCTGCCAGTCAACCAGTTCAAAACGAACAGTGCGCAGATTGAAGTTAATGATGTATTTGTATGTCGTGAAGGGATCTCCCATGACGGACACAGTTATGCGCAACAAGCGGTCGGTCGGGGTGCTGTTGCGGTGATTGCGAATCGTCCGTTAGATATTGATATTCCGGTAATAATGACCGATAGCTACTATCAGAGTTTAGCCTTAGTGAAGGCTTACTATGGTCACCCCCACCAGAAAATCAAGCACATAGGCGTCACTGGAACCAATGGTAAAACCACCGTGTCTCACTGTCTTAACCAGATCCTGAACCAGACAACGACGAGTGCTTACATCGGAACGCTGGGCGCGAAGTTGGCGGGTAGCGATTACCCGCTTGAGAACACAACCCCCGATGGTGTGACGTTACTGAACCTCTTCCATCAGATGGCGCAACGCGAAACTGAATTCAATCTTATGGAGCTGAGTAGTCACGCTCTAGCACAGGACAGAGCCGGATTTGTGTCGCTGCAGATTGGTATCATCACCAATATTGGCCGCGACCATCTCGATTATCACAAGACTAAAGATGCTTATGTCCAAGCCAAGTTGCAGTTGATTGATCGTATTGCACCCAATGGCACGGCGGTGATCAACCTTGATGACCCGCATGCAGCAGCGGCGATTGAGCGAGCGAGTGGGCGAGTGAACGTGGTGACTTTTGGTATTGAGAATGCTCAAGCGCATGTTTTCGCCACCAATGTACGTACTACTCGTTTTGGCTCGTGTTTTGAACTCCGAATTGACGGCGAGTGTTTTGATGTGAACTCTCAAATGCCTTTCACGTTCAATGTCGAAAATGCTTTGGCGATTGCAGCGAGTTTACTTTCACTCGGTTGGCAATCTAGTCGGATAGCGGCCGCATTGCAAACCATAGTAGCGCCCGATGGCCGTGCTCAGTTCTTGTCGCTTAACAATGGAGCGACCGGATTGGTGGACTATGCACACAATGCTGATGGACTCAGTAAGCTGCTGGAAGACGTTCGACCTTATACCAAGGGGCGTTTAATCGTAGTGACCGGAGTAACGGGAGATCGGATTCAGGACGCGAGTGGCATTGGCGTTCTGTGCTCGCAACTGGCAGATACGGCAGTTTTTACCTCAGATAACCCCATGGGTGTCGATCAGGAAGACATATTTCGAGCACTCACATCGCAAGTGTCCAAAGTTCCGCATTTTGAAATCAGTGACAGAGCTGAAGCGATTGAATTTGCGAAGCAATTGAGTGTGGCCGGTGATTTGATCGTGGTGTGTGGAAAAGGCAGTGAAACTCACCAGTACATTTCAAATGGCAAAGGAGACAGACAACAATATATCGGTGATCTCGCGGCGCTGAGTAGTGAGGTGGCAAAATGATCAAATGGACTCAACTTTGTGCCTTGCTCTGTACTCTGGTCGTTGCCTCCGCGGAGGCTGTTATTACACCTGATGCACCACAGATTAATGCTAAAGGTTATGTCGTAATGGATTACCACTCCGGTCAGGTAGTTGCGTCACAAAACCCAGATACGCCTTTGGCTCCTGCGAGTTTAACCAAACTTATGACGGCGTACGTTGTTGGACAAGAGATAAACGCTGGTCGCCTTAGCTGGGATGACAAAGCGACAATCAGCCGTAATGCATGGTCGGTGAATTTTCCGGAGCCATCCAAAATGTTCATCAAACCGGGTGACGAAATCAGCATTCGTAACCTGATGTTGGGCGTGATTGTGCAATCGGGAAATGACGCTTCGGTTGCGCTAGCTGAGCACGTAGCAGGCAGTGAAAGCGCTTTTGTTAGCTTGATGAATGGTTGGACGCAGACGCTTGGCATGGAAAACACACAGTTTATCAATGCGCATGGCTTAGATGGCGACAATATTCAAACCACACCAAAGGATATGGCGAACTTGATGCGCGCGATCATCAAGGACGTGCCTGAGGTCTATAAGCTATATCAGGAGAAGAAATTTACTTGGAATGACATCGAACAGTACAACCGAAATAAGCTGTTATGGGATCGCTCACTGAATGTGGATGGTGGTAAAACAGGTTATACCGAAAACGCGGGGTACAGCCTTGTCTCGTCTGCGACAGAGGGGCGGATGCGTTTAATTTCTGTGGTGATGGGTACACCAAGCCAGCAGGCGAGAACCAGCGCTTCACGCAACTTACTTGGTTACGGCTTTCGCTTTTTTGATACCGTCCAAGTGGCGAAAAAAGACGAAGTTATTATGCAAAGCCGAGTGTGGAAGGGAGCTGAGGAAAACGTCCCTGTAACGGTGGCAGAAACTGTGTACTTGACCTTTCCACGTGCCATGAAAGACTCGCTCAAGCAGGAGGTGGTCGTCGAATCCCAGTTACAGGCACCGATTGCAGCGGGAGACTCTCTGGGGCAGGTCATCTGGAGTCTCAACGGTGAGAAAGTGTTTACTGCTCCCGTCGTAAGTCAGGTCGGGGTGGACCAAGGCTCATTTACCAGTCGGCTGATGGATACCTTCCAACTCTGGCTACGTGCTTTGGTGTCAGGCATTAAAGCGTTTTGGGAGGGAGAGTAATGACCGTTGCTTTGAAGCCTTCTACCTTGTGGCAGAACGTGAATTATGTTCGCTTACTGTCTGCGCAGGTGATATCCCTGATTGGCACAGGAGTGAGCTCGGTATGCTTAGCTTTACTCGCTTATGATTTAGCGGAAGAAAATGCAGGGGCAGTACTGAGCATCGCTTTCGCCCTCAAGATGCTGGCCTATATTGGCTTAGCGCCAGTATTTGGTGTTTTGGCTCACAAGTTGCCCAAGCGCCAGACGCTGGTCGCTCTGGATATCATCCGTGCCCTTATGTTTGCTTGCCTCCCTTTCGTCACTGAAGTGTGGGAAGTGTACGTGTTGATGTTTGTTATCAATGCATGTTCGGCAGGGTTCACACCAATGTTTCAGTCCACTTTGCCACAGGTTTTACCGGATAAAGATGATTATGCTCGAGCGCTCTCATACAGCCGATTAGCTTATGATTTAGAACAGATTTTTAGCCCAATGCTCACTGCATTGTTGCTGAGTGTGATCAGTTTTCGTCAGCTGTTTATGCTTGATTCGATGACTTTCTTATTGTCTGGCGTACTGATCATTCTATGTACCTTACCCAAAAGGAAAGAACTGAATGTTCAGCCAAAAAAACTCTCTTTTCGCTCAGTGTTAAGTGGAATTTCAGCGTATTTAGAGCAGCCGAGTCTGCGTGCACTTTGGTATGCCTATTTGGCAGCTGCGTCTGCTAGTGCCATGGTTTTGGTGAATACTGTGGTCTATGTACACGACATTCTGCATGGGAGCGAGACCCAAACGGCGATGGCCATGTTAGTGGTTGGATTAGGGTCCATGCTGGTAGCGATTTTTCTTCCTCGACTCCTTAAACATCATCAACCACAGCGCTACCATTTACGCGGTTTAGTCTTTATTGCTCTGGCGTTTTTGGCCGGAACCTGGACACCAGGCTGGATTGGTTTTGGCTTGATGTGCTTTGCGCTGGGTATCGGAATGTCATGCATTCAAACGACATCTGGGCTCATTATTAATGCCGCAGTCGAAGGTAAAGAGAGTGGTGAATATTTTGCCGCGCATTTCTCGTTGACTCATTTTTGGTGGTTGGTGACATATTTGAGTGCAGGCCTGTCAGCGAAATGGCTTGGCCTAGCGGGCGCTTATTGGGTGATGCTTGGTCTATGTCTTGTCAGCGTTGCGTTATATCTGGTTCAGACGAGAAAGAATGCTTGGGGGCAATAGAGTGTTGGTGTAAATTGTCCGAAAAACAATCAGGTACCACCATAATGCAAAACTATTTTGACTCGCCTTTCGCGGGTAAACCGATTGCTGAACAAATTACTAACCCTAACATTGTCGTTGGCAGACACAGTTACTATTCAGGCTACTACCATCAGCACAGTTTCGATGACTGTGCTCGATATCTTTCTGCTGAGCGTGACGATGTCGATAAACTGATCATTGGCAGCTTTTGCTCTATCGGCTCCGGTGCAGTGTTTATGATGGCTGGCAATCAAGGGCATCGTACCGACTGGGCAAGTACTTTTCCTTTCTTTTATCAGGACGATTCAAATTTTGCTCAAGCAAAAGATGGCTTTCGTCCGGCAGGTGACACTGTGATCGGCAATGACGTGTGGATTGGCTCTGAGGCCATGATCATGGCAGGAGTCAATATTGGCGATGGCGCGGTGATTGCCAGCCGAGCTGTGGTAACAAAAGATGTTGCGCCTTATGAGATTGTTGGCTCAAATCCAGCCAAGCACATCAAGTTTCGTTTTAGCCAAGAAGAAATCGCGCAGTTGTTAGAAATGCAATGGTGGCACTGGCATGACGAAGAGCTAAAGGGAGCGATGGAATGGTTGTGTTCCAAAGATATCGCTGCGCTTCATCGCTATTGGCAGAGCTACATTGCTGCTTCGTGACAGTCAAAATACAAATCTAAGTGGCTTCTCATTCGAATAGGTCTTGCAGAGGCAACCGCATTGAAGGCATTCAAAAATTTTGAATAAGTAGCTCGAATCCTTGTGCTCAAGTTTCAATTTGAGGGCGATAGACTGTAGTCATCGCTCTTGAGGAGAAAGAAAATGAGCCAGCTTCGCGAAATCCGCCAAATCATTCCAGCCTATGCCACGTCCGATGGCGATGGTGTCAAAATTAGCCGCGTGGCGGGGTTTAATAACGCAAGTTTCTCGCCATTTCTAATGATGGATGAGCTGAAATCCGATCAGCGTTCCGACTATATAGGCGGTTTTCCTCCTCATCCGCATCGCGGCATTGAAACGCTGACCTATATGCTCAAAGGTCATTTTCAACATAAAGATCATATGGGAAATGTGGGTGAGTTACGTTCTGGTGGCGCTCAATGGATGGCAGCAGGCCGTGGTGTGATTCATAGTGAAATGCCTATCATGCAGGATGGCGAGTTGCATGGATTCCAAATTTGGATAAATCAGCCAGCGCGCGACAAGATGAAACCCGCTCAGTATCATGACTTTCAGCCTGAAACCATCACAGAATATCAAGATGAGAGCGTTGGCGTATTGCGCGTTTTAGCTGGTGAGGTATCCGTTGAAGGCAACGTACAGCAAGGGCCGCTGAGCAAAACCGGAGTGCCGTTATCAGTTTCAGACTGGCGTTCTGAAACAGCGCAGAAGATTAAGTTACTTACGCCGCAGAAATTTAACATGATGCTTTATGTTTATCAGGGCGAAATTAGTGTTAAAGAACGCAGGGTGCAACAAGGTGAGATGGCGCTTTTGTCTTCTGGAGAAGTCGCTGAGTTGAATGCAAACAGCACAAGCGGTGTGCTGATTTTCCTAGGTGAACCCATTGATGAGCCCGTTGTGCACTATGGCCCGTTCGTGATGAACAGCATGCAAGAAATTGAACAGGCGCTCAGTGACTACAACAACGGTGAGTTTGAAAAATATTGATATTAAACCATATGAATAGATAGTTGCACTATTTCGTCTAAACTTTACGTATTAGCTCCTGAGCTTGGGGGCTATAAAACGCAAAAAGCGAATAATCCACTGCCATTCACTTTTTGTTTTGCCACGTGTCTAAGATACGTGGCTTTTTCTTTATTTACTTCTTTTGATTTTTTAGAAAACCCCTTTGACCTACTTAAAGGTTAATCATTGTTAACTATTAATGATTACTCCGTTTTGTCTCTATGCTCGGAAGATCAACTTTGAACAGAGTTAAAGTATGTCTACCCCCTCCTCGTTTACGATATTACGCCGAGCGTCTCTTTTCTTTATCACCACTTTGAGCCTGATAACGTGGCCATCTGCTTGGGCGGCGTGTCCGGCCGGCAGTCGGGTTGGAGATGCGAATTGGCAGTTTGATATCAGCCGGTATGACCAACGATTTCCGCTGAGCATCGAATGGGCAAAGGCTGGAGTCAGAGGGGGGATCCCGTGTTTTGAACCTGAACGAGTGGTTGCGAAGATAACGCCTAAGGATGATATTCAAACGGCAATTGATAAAGTAGCAAGTGCTGGCGGAGGAACAGTAATACTGGAAGAGGGTGTTTATCTGCTGGATACAACGGTGGAGATGCGCTCAAACGTAGTATTGCGCGGCAGCAGCAAAATAGAGACACAAGTTCTGGTAACCATGCGTAATACTTGGCAAGGCTATGGTACAGATAGATTTGCTTTCCAATTCTCGGATGTTTCTGGGGCGGGTTTGGAGAACATGACGATTCAGCTTGCGGTTGACGGATTTGAGCCTCTAGATAGAAACAATTTCGATGAGCCTCATGTTGAATCTGCGTGGCCATTTACCAATGACGTCAAAGTGGCTCGAACCGGAGACAAAAACCAACCTGTATCAGATCCAAACCTCTATGTCGGCTTGGTTAAGTTTTCTGAAAAGAGTCATGATTCTTGGGTACAAGATACCCGCATGTTGGAAGCAGGGACGAATCCCATCTTTGCAGCTAGCGATACCTCACACCTGACATTTCGCGGTAATGATATCTACCGCTGCTACAACAAGGGAATCAATGGTCACTGTTATTACGATATACGCGGCCAGTACATTTTAGTGACGAACGAGAGGGTGCGAAAAATTCGCCATGTTACTCTGCATCAGCAAGCCAAATACAATGTGGTTTATGACAATCACCTTGAAGTGGATGTAAACTTTCACAATGGTGACGGTGGGAAAAATTTAGTTGAAAACAACCTGATTCAGTTACCGTGGAGCCATCATTGGCCTTTGATTGCGACTGGGGAGTTGGGCAAGCATCAAGCTCCGGGAGCTGAGAATCTGATTTACCGTAACAACGTGGCACATCTAAGAGAAGGAAAGAATAATATTCCCAATTCCGAAAAAGTTTATACGTTAGCGGGCTTTGATGAGGTTATCGCGTTACCGAGTCACCTACAGCAACCCAAAGCTGGCACTTTATATCCGATGAAGCACTTTGACTGACATCATACGGCCTGCCAGCAACAGCTGGCAGGCTGGGGTGCGTTACAATACTGCTGATTTGACCATGCCAGCTTCCGCGTGTCCTGGGATGTTGCAGGCAAACTCAACGTTGTTGTCACCATGGAAATGCCACAGTAACTGTTTGGCTTTGCCCGGAGCAACCGTCACTGTACTGCCAGAATCATGAGCGTGGTTGCCCATTTTCTTCATCATCTCACGGTGCTTGAGTTGCTCTTGTGCTGAGCCTATTGAAAACTCATGGTCGATTTTCCCTTTGTTCATAACCACAAATTGGACTACGTCATTCGGTTCTATATCCACCTCTTTTTTGAATGTAATGCTCATATCATCGTCTAGGATCACGTGGACCACTTTGTCCGGTTTAGCACCTTTGGCAGGCATACCGACATCGGACATCTCGTCCATGTTCATTTGTGAGTGGTCCATCCCCTTCATATCGCCCATCATTTTCGAATGGTCCATACCTTCCATATTCATTTTGGAATGATCCATGGATGAGTGATCCATTTGAGCGAGAATTTGAGTGCTAGCCAGAGTCAGTGCAAGTGCCAGAATTGTTTTTTTCATCATTGTTTCCTTAAGTAGTAGGGTGCCCCGAAGCACTGAGCTACGGGGACATGGTTCTATGGTTATGAGTGACGTGAGATTTCTCTTTGTTTCCACAATTTGAAAATGGCCGGTAGTACCAGAAGCGTGAGTAGCAGCGCCGATGCCATTCCACCAATCATAGGGGCGGCGATTCGTTGCATGACTTCAGAGCCCGTACCTTCGCCGTACATGATTGGCACAAGACCTATGATGACGGTCAGAACTGTCATCATCACAGGTCGAACTCTGAGACCTGCGCCGTCTCGTATCGCCATCGACAGATCATCGGAAGTAATGGCGTGATTCTGCTCTTGGGCATCCAGCTTTTTGTAGTGCCAGGCTTGGTTGAGATACACCAGCATGATGACGCCAATTTCGACGGCGACACCCGCGAGGGCAATAAAGCCGACCCCAACGGCAATCGAGAAGTTATAGCCGAGGTAATGCATCAGCCATAAGCCACCCACCATGGCGAGAGGGAGAGTCATCATAATGACCAGCACTTCGCCAATGCGACGGAAGCTGAAGTAAAGCAGCAGCATAATGATCGCCAGCGTAATCGGTACCACGACACTTAAGCGCTCTTTCGCGCGTTCCATATATTCATACTGACCTGACCAAGCCAGAGAATAGCCAGCGGGCAGATTGAGCTGATCAGCCACGACTTGTTGTGCTTCGGCAACGTACGAACCGAGATCTCGTCCATCGATATCAACGAATACCCAGCCATTAGGGCGAGCGTTTTCTGTTTTGATCATCGGTGGGCCGTCTTCGTAACGAATATCAGCAACATCAGCCAGTGCGATACGAGCGCCATTTGGAGTAACCAGAGGTAGGTTCTGTAGTTTCACCACTGAATCACGGTAGTCCTGCGGGTATCGAACATTAATCGGATAGCGTTCCAGCCCTTCTATAGTTTCCCCAACGTTCATGCCTCCCACCGCAGTGGAAATCACGCGTTGCACATCTTTTATATTGAGGCCGTAGCGAGCGGCAGAGCGACGCTTAATATCGATAGTGACGTATCGTCCTCCAGCGACACGCTCAGCATAAACAGACGCCGTACCATTGACCTGATTGAGAATAGGCTCCAGTTCTGCCCCGATTTGTTCAATGACGTTAAGGTCAGGGCCTGCAATTTTGATCCCAATAGGCGTTTTAATGCCAGTTGCCAGCATGTCGATGCGGGTCTTGATTGGCATGACCCACGCATTGGTTAGCCCGGGGAACTGCACGAGATCGTCAAACTCTTTGCGCAGCGATTCGGTGGTTACGCCTTCACGCCATTGTTCGCGAGGTTTCAGCTGTATGACGGTTTCAATCATGGTCAGTGGTGCTGGGTCGGTTGCGGTTTCGGCTCGTCCGATTTTCCCCCATACCGTCTCAACCTCAGGGACGCTCTTAATCAACTTATTGGTTTGCTGTAACAGCTCGCGTGCTTTACCAATTGAGATGCCCGGATAGGTGGTCGGCATGTACATCAAATCACCCTCATCGAGTGGAGGAATGAATTCGCTGCCAAGCTTACTGGTTGGATAGTAAGCCGATGCCATAAGTCCCATCGCAATGACGATCATGGTTTTAGGGTAGTTCAGGCTCAGGTTGAGCAAGGGTTTGTAAAGCGAGACTAACCCTTTGTTGACTGGGTTTTTGTGTTCTGGGAGCACTTTGCCACGAATGAAATAGCCCATCAGAACAGGCACTAGCGTAATCGCTAAGCCAGCGGAGGCTGCCATGGCGTAGGTTTTGGTAAATGCCAGTGGTGAGAACATTTTCCCTTCCTGACCTTCCAAAGCAAACACAGGAACAAAGCTCAACGTGATGATTAGCAGAGAAAAGAACAGCGGTGCGCCGACTTCCTCTGCAGCCTTGCCAATGACTTGCCAGCGATTCTTATCGGTGAGTGGAGTGCGTTCAATGTGCTTGTGAACGTTTTCTATCATCACGATTGCGCCATCGACCATGGCTCCAATGGCGATGGCAATACCGCCCAATGACATGATGTTGGCGTTAATCCCTTGCCAGTGCATGATCACAAACGCAGTCAGAATACCCACCGGTAAGCTCAAAGCGATTACCAGAGATGAGCGGATATGGAACAGGAACAAAGCACAGACAATCGCAACCACGATGAACTCTTCAGCCAGTTTCTTCCATAAGTTTTCTACCGCAGAGTCGATCAGCGTAGAGCGGTCATACGTTGGTACGATTTCGACTCCCTCAGGCAAGCTGCGTTGCAGCTCGGTCAGTTTGGCTTTGGTTTTGGCGATCACTTCACTGGCATTTTCTCCGAAGCGCATCACGATCACGCCACCAACTGTTTCCCCTTCACCGTTGAGCTCAGAAATGCCACGACGCATTTGTGGGCCAAGGTTAATATCCGCGACATCACCCAACAGAAGCGGGGTGCCTTTTTCGGTTACCTTGAGTGGCAGTGAGCGGATATCTTCGATGCTAGTCAGGTAGCCCGTGGTGCGCACCATGTGTTCAGCTTCGGCGACCTCAATCACGGAGGCACCTGTCTCCTGGTTGCCGTTTTGAATCGCGTTGTTGACTTGCTGTAATGTCAGGTTGTAAGCACGCAGTTTGGCGGGGTCAATCTGTACCTGATATTGTTTGACCATGCCACCTACAGTGGCAACTTCCGATACTCCATCAACGGTTTGCAGTTCGTACTTGAGGAACCAATCCTGCAAGCTGCGTAGCTGGGCTAAATCGTGTTGCCCGGTTTTATCCTGAAGAACATAGCTGTAAACCCAACCAACCCCAGTGGCATCAGGCCCCAGCGTTGGTTTGGCATTCGAAGGCAGGTTTGGTGCGACTTGGCTGAGATACTCCAGCACGCGCGAGCGGGCCCAGTACATATCGGTGTCATCATTAAAGATGATGTAGACATAGGAGTCCCCAAAGAAAGAGTATCCCCTGACGGTTTCTGCACCGGGTACAGCCAACATGGCAGTGGTTAATGGATAAGTGACCTGATCCTCGACCACCTGAGGTGCTTGACCCGGATAGCTGGTTTTGATGATAACCTGAACATCCGATAAGTCAGGAATTGCGTCTACAGGCGTATTCTTTACACTGTAAAGGCCAGCCAAAACAATAGCTAAGGTGGCAATCAATACTAGGAGTCTATTACTGATTGACCAACGGATAATTGCATTGATCATCGTTAGCCCTCATCCGTTACCAATTGCTTGAGCAGGTAATCTGCACCTTGTCGTTCAACTAGAAATCGAACGCGCTGACCTTCCTCAAAACCTGATAGATCCACTTCATCGCCAACGGAGAAGTTCATCTCACCGGCTTGCCAGTTCCACTCCGCGACAGGGAGGTGGTTTAAGGTGATCATGCCAAAGTCGGCCATCAGCATAGAAATATCGCCTTGCAACCAAAGCTCGCCAGCAACAACAGAGTCATCCACTTTGTAGTCGACGATTTCGTACTGGCCAGACTCGGTTTTTTGCATTTCAAACTCTATGCTTTGACCTGTTGTGAATGCACTCGCATCGACTTCTTTAGCAAGAGTAAAATTCATCACCATGCCCGGCCAATCCCATTCTGGTACTGGCTGGTGGTTGATCGTCAACATGCCATGATCAGCCATGACATCGGTGATCTCTCCCTTAGCCCAAACGGTCTCCTCATCTGGCTCAACACCATTAATGCGCGCAAGGTCGGCAGACTGGCTGGATTCGGAATCGAGCATAAAGTGTGCGGAAGTCACCACTTGATCGTCTTGGGTTAAGCCCTGCAAAACTTCAACCCGATCTCCGGCTTCGCGGCCTGTTTCGATGCGAGCAGAACGATATTTGCCTTCACCTTCTGACAGCACAATGCGAGCCATGCCGCCTGAGCGTATCACCGCAGATTTAGGAATAGTCAGTACCGACTCTTCACTTACAGGTTGAAGAGCAATGTTGGCGAACATATTGGGCTTGAGTTCGCCATCTGGGTTAGGGAATTTAAGTCTGACGCGCAGAGTACGAGTATTAGGATCAAGAATCGGGTAGACGTAGTCGACCTTACCCTGCCATTCGTTGCCCGGAATAGCATCCAATGTCATCGAAGCTTCACTGCCAGCTTTAATCCATTGCGCCTGACGCTCGAACACTTCTGCATCTACCCAAACATTGTTCAGCGGGCCAGCGCTGATCACAGCTTGCGCGGGTGACAAATACCCCCCTTCGCGAATGCTTAAACTTGCAATCACACCGTTAGCCGGTGCCTTTATTTCTATCGTTTGTGACGCTTTACCGCGTTTTAGAATCGCCTTAATCTGTGCACGGTCTACACCTAGTGTCACGAGTCGTTCAGTGGCTCCTTTGACTAAGCCGGTTCGACCGGTTCGAGAGGCATTAAGTAACTCTTCCTGCGCTTTCACCAACTCAGGTGAATAGAGCGTAAACAGCACATCGCCTCTGTTGACTTTTTCACCGATCGCATTGATGAACAGTTTTTCAACCCAACCCGCGACGCGTACGTTGGTTTGCCACAGCTGGCTTTCATCAAACGCGATGTAACCGACCGTTTCAATGCGAGGCGAGAGAGGTTCTAGGGTTACGGGTTCGGACTTGACGCCGAGGTTGTTTTCTACCGAAGGATCAATCGTAATGGTTCCGGGTTTATCTTGCTCTCCCGCCATGTCTTCGGCGTAAACTGGAATTAAGTCCATGCCCATTGGTGACTTACCGGGCTTATCTCGCTTGTAGTTCGGGTCCATCGGAGCAACCCAGTAGAGAGGTTCAGCAGAATCAGAAGAACCAGACTCAGCCTTGGCGTCCATTCCCATGCTAGATCCGGCTAGGAAATGATTAGCGGAATAGCCCAGCGCGCCTCCTACCAACAGAGCGATAGCAGCGATTTGTAATGTTTTCATGTCAGATACCTTATTCTTGTTCGCCTTGAGCCAAAGTGACTGGCTCAACTTGATAATCAAAACCGTCCAGTAGGGCAGCTAAGTTGCTGTTCACAATGTTTAAATCTGCAATCAGACGTTGCTGTTCGAGTTGCAGAGCAAGTTCATCGGCAGAGGCCGTAATGACATCGTTAAACTGAGACGTGTTGTTCTGATAACCTCGCTCAACCGCGCGAATTCGTGCGTTGGCCTGAGGAAGAAGGGTGGACTGATACCGTTCTAGTCGTTGGGCTAAATTGGTTCGGTCGACAAGTAAGGCGTTGACTTTGGCATTCATCTGAGCGAGTAACGTGTCTTTCTGGGACTTGGCCGCGCCGACCTGATACTGGGCCGCAGCGAGATTTCTGTCCTGACGGTTTCCCGTGAACAGAGGAATGTCCATGGTCAGATAGGCACTAACTAAGTCTGATGCAGGTTCTCCCATCATACCGTTGGCCTGACGGTAGGCATACATGACTTCAACGCCAAACTGAGGTTGGTAAGCCTGCTGTGCAATTTCAACCTGAGTTTCGGAAGTGGATATGGTTTGGCTGGCCATTTGTACCATTGGGTGCAGGCTGAGCTGCTGATAATACTCGGAGCTTGCTAGGTTCTCGTTCAGCTGTTGGTCGAGCTTGATCCAGTTAAGCTGATTGGATGCGCTGACGTTCTGAATCTGTTCAGACCAATTGGCTCCCAACCATTCGGAAAGCTGGGCCATCAAGCGCTGTTGCATCTGCTGATTAGCCTGAAGCTTCTCATCCAGTTTGCTCACTTGAAGCTGAGCATTGAGCAGATCCTGAGCTTCACTTTTACCAATCGAATAGTTGGTCTGAATGAAGCTTTCCATTTCTTTGAGCAAACGACGGTTTTCCAGCATGATGGTTTTCGCCTGCTGCTGGTAACCGAGTTCAAGCCAGAGTTGGGTCATGCTGTTAATGACATCCAGTTCTCGGGCATCAATTTGTAAACCGACGCCATCCGCTTGTTGATTGCTTTTCTTTTGTTGTAACTCCAGTGTCGAACCACGCTCAAATTGTTGCATCAATCCGACGGAAATGTTCGTCATCGGATCTTCGTCGAATTTGAAGCTGTCTACAGGTAGGCCACCGAAGCCAACTTTGATTTTGGGGTCCATTAGCGTGGCACTGGCAACGCCGGTCTCGCGCAAAGCTTGTGACTGAGCAAAATATTGCTTTCGATTGCTGTCGTTATTGAGTGCCATGCTGATCAATTGTGATAGCACGGCTTGCGGCTGGTGAGTCTGCTCTTGCAAGTTGCTTGCTGATACAGGCGCAAACCAGACCGCGGCGCTGACAGAAAGCGCCAGAATCCTTGGTTTGATTTTCACTTTATTGTCCGTTTCCGAGTGCCTGACAGGCACGAAAAACCATCTCCCAAAGCAATAGGCTGGGAGTCGATAACAGAGAACGGATTACGCTATCGGAGGGCGATAGAGTGAGCTTAAACGGGTAATGACCTGACCTTGGACATCTGAATGGATCAGAGCCAACTGAGTCGAGATTAGTAGAGGTTTATCAATTCGGGGAATGGGGGCGAAAACCGTTGCGCACATCATGCTACAACAGTTATGAACCATCTCTTCGCTGGTTTCACAATGATCTGAAGGGATTGAAGAATCTGTCAGCGCTGGGCTCATGTTCATTGCCATGCCACAGTGAGCCTGCTTGCTACCGGAATCGCTGAGCATTTCGAACGTCATTAGGGTTTCGCTAGTAGCAAAACTGGATACCAACATGGCGCTCATGCTGATAAATAGAATCCAGTATTTACGAATCGAAGGGAAGCCCATACGTAACCTAAAATGACTATAACCCGGCTAGCATAAAGCTTCCCCTAGGGGGAAGGTCAAGCGGTGTATTAGGATTCTGCCGTCGCTTCTAAATTTAAAATGGACTGTTTGATTTGCTCAGGTAAGTTTGCTTTGCAATTGTTTTTAAAATCAAACATCACACAGGTGGCGCGCCCTACGGTACTGACTTTACCTACTTTCTTGCTCACAACCTGATACTCCATAGTGAATCTGTCTTCCTGAATGTCGACGACTTTAGACCCTATCATCAGAGTGTCTGGATAGGTGATGGGCATTTTATAGCGGCAGCTTGTTTCGCCCAATACTGGGCCGATATGGCTTTGGCTTAGGTTGACGAGAAGATTGATGTGCTCAAAGTAGTCGAGCCTTGCGGTTTCAAAGTAGCGAAAGTAAACCACATTATTGACGTGTTGGAGAGCATCCATTTCACCCCAAGCGACCGGAATTTCTGTGATGACCGGAAAGTCTTTCAGTAACGATTCCATGCGTGTTCCTTGCATTGGTTTTTAAAAGAGCTTTTATTCTAATGCTGAATCAAGTGGTTTTGTGAAAATGTTATCAAAATGTGATCTTTAATGACTAAGTAAAGGCCCGTCTTTACTTATAAAGATCAGAGGAGTAGGTTTTAAAGAGGTAACCTGATGGAGGATCTGCAATGACCGCACCCGATGGTTTTAATCTCGCCAAAGTAGATAAGCGCACTGACTGGACGTCAGAGCTATTCAGTTTACGTCTTACTGGCGCGCCTCTCACCTTTAAAGCGGGCCAATTTACTAAACTGGCCCTGTATGACGACGATGGTCAATTGATCAGCCGAGCGTATTCAGTCGTCAACGCACCACTCAACAGCAGTGATATGCTGGAATTTCTGATTGTTTCGAACCCTGAAGGCAAACTGACGCCAAAACTGCAGCACTTGAAAGAGGGAGACTCGGTATACGTAGGCGCTGCCGCTTACGGTGATTTGATTTTGAGTTCTATTCCTAAATCGACTCAGGACTTATGGTTGCTTTCAACGGGGACGGGTATTGGTCCTTTCCTATCGCTACTCGATGACATTAACGTTCGCCCCGGATATGAAAAAATTGTTTTAGTCCATGGCGTTAGGCATGAGAAAGACTTGGTCTACCGCTACTTGATTGAGCAGTTAGTTGACCAATATGAAGGTCGCCTGAGTTATGTGCCTGTTGTATCGAGAGAGCAGCACCCAAATACGCTATATGGCCGCATTCCTCAGCTGTTGGATCAACGTGAGATTCAAGAAAGAGCACAGGCAGAGCTCACTCAGGAGAACAGTTTTGTCATGCTGTGCGGAAACCCAGAAATGATCAAAGAGACCACCAAGACTCTGCAAGGGTTTGGGTTAGAAAAATTCCGTCGAGCGACGGGAGGCAACATCACCTTTGAGCGCTATTGGTAGGGCTCAATTATCGTAGGGAACTTGTTTGAGTTTCCACATTTCAACTGTGTGCTTGGTTTTATCACATAATCCAAGCAGGATTTGATATTTAGGATCGTAAGGTTCGCCAATGTAAGTTGTCCTGATCAACTCATTGGTTTTTAAATCCACTTGAGTGACAACCCGACCTTTAAAGTTTTGGAAGATCACAAACTGCTTGCTTTCATACACCATCTGCTCGCGATAAAACCAAAAGTTGTCAGCAGTATGGAGTAGGCGACATTTCAAAGGCAAAGAGCTCGCATCGACTGTTGGTGCGGGCGTTGTCAGCAATAGCACGTGCAAAAGTAAAGGGCTCATCTCTCCCTCCTTTACCACCTCTCAAATTAACTTAAGTATAGGTAAGAGACTTTATTTTGCTGATCTAGGTTGGCAGGTAAAACAAAGGCCCTGAAAGGGCCTTTGAAAAAAGATTGATTTGCAACCTGAGATTAGAAAATCAGATGAGCAATACCGGCAATTACAGGCAGTGTGATTAAGGTACGTAGAATGAAGATGGCAAACAGTTCAAAGATGTTCACTGGGATACGGCTGCCAAGTAACAGCGCACCAACTTCAGACATGTAAATCAGCTGAGTGACAGACATAGCAGCGATGACGAAACGTGTCATTTCGTTATCAATAGACGACGCTAGAATCGCTGGAATAAACATATCAGCAAAACCAACCACGATAGTTTCAGAGGCCGCTGCCGCTTCTGGGATGCCTAATAGCTCAAGGAATGGGATGAACGGTTGACCCAGGAAGCTAAACACCGATGTGTACTCAGCAATCACCAGAGCAATTGTACCTAGGCCCATTACTACAGGTAGCACGCCAAATACCATGTCTACCGCGTTACGCACGCCTTCACCAAAGACATCTTTAAATGATTTCACTTGGCTCGCTTTCGCCAGTGCCAGCTCCATACCCCAAGACACGCTTGTATGGCCTGCAGGAATAGCATCGGCATCTTTTGCTGGCTTAGTGCCATCGATGAAAGCGTCTTTCTTCATGCTTAGAGGAGGCAAGCGAGGAATGATGATCGCTGCCACAATACCCGCCAGACAGATTGCACCGTAGAAAGGTAAGAACAAGTGTTCCAGTTCAACCTGAGCAAGAACGACTAAGCTGAACGTGATGGATACCGCTGAGAATGTGGTACCCACGACAGCCGCTTCGCGCTGTGTGTAGAATTTGTTTTCGTATTGCTTGCTGGTCAGCAGGATACCGACTGAGCCATCGCCAAGCCAAGAAGCCATACAGTCGATAGCACTACGACCTGGTAAGTTAAATACAGGGCGCATCACTTTACTTAGCAGCGTGCCAAACAGCTCTAGCAAACCAAAGTTAAGTAACAGTGGGAGCAGTAGACCCGCAAATATAAATACCGAGAATAGCGTTGGTAACAAACCTTCTAGTACTAGGCCGCCAGTATTTTCTTCCCATACGGCTTCAGGGCCGACTTGGAAGAAGGTCATCGCAACAGCAAGACCACCAATAACACGCACTGCCAGCCAAAGAGGGCTTGGGTTAAACAGGCTGTTTAAAAATGGGTTGTTAGCAATAAATGCAGGGTTCTTAATACGGCATAACAATGATGTTGCCGCCATAAACAAGATGATAGACGTGACCATGCCTACTAGGTGATCACCAAATACAGCTTGGATGGATTTTGCCAGTACAGCGACTGGAATGGTGATATCACCGTCATAGCTAATCGGCGCCATGAAAAGAAACAGACCCAGTAAAGAAGGGATAAAGAACATCCAAAAGTTGCCTTTACCTTTCGTCTGTTTGATAGATTGAGCGTTATTCTGCATTACAATTCTCGTGTTACTACTAGTCAATATGATAGGCCAATCCACCTGGCATATATATTCACTATACATCTGCATTTAATCATCGGGCGCAAGCCTACTGTCTTTCGAATACCTTTGCAATACTATTCAATAAAAACCGCTAAATATTCACGATTAAATGTGCTATTTTCGTTCAATGGTGGATTTTTGTTTTGCTGATGTTAATTTGATTGAAATTATGTTGCAACCGTGAACTGTGTGTGGTCTTTATTTTTATTTTGAATAATAGAGGTGGGACTCATAAATTCAGTGTTAAGTCGCTAGGCAGGGCAAGGCGTTGAGCGTTTTTAGGTGTATCAAAGTGGGTAGAGAGGAAAATGCCGAAATCGGATAAATAGACATTTTGAGAGAATAAAGTCAGCGATTTAATCGTGAAATTAAAAAACCGCCCAGTCAGACTAGGCGGTTTTTACTCAGTTATCGTGTCGTTTTATTTGCCGCTTACCTGACCAAGTTTCAGCCAAGTATCAATCACAGTATCTGGGTTAAGTGACACTGAGCTGATCCCTTGCTCCATTAGCCATTCAGCCAGATCATCATGGTCAGATGGACCCTGACCACAAATACCGACGTATTTACCAGCTTTAGTTGCAGCATCGATAGCCATTTGTAGCATGGCTTTAACAGCAGGGTTGCGTTCGTCAAACAGGTGAGCCACGTCGCCTGAATCTCGGTCTAGGCCCAGTGTTAGCTGAGTCATATCGTTAGAACCGATTGAGAAGCCGTCAAAGTACTTGAGGAACTCGTCTGCCAGCACAGCATTAGACGGTAGTTCACACATCATGATGACTTTAAGGCCCTGATCGCCACGGCGCAGATCGAACTTCGCAAGAAGATCGATAACCGATGCTGCCTCGCTTGGAGTACGCACAAATGGGATCATGATTTCAACGTTCTTCAGACCCATCTCATTGCGAACACGCTTAATCGCCTGAGTTTCTAGCTCGAAGCAGTCTTCAAATACAGGTGAGATATAACGTGACGCACCACGGAAGCCCAGCATAGGGTTTTCTTCGTGCGGTTCGTAACCTTTACCGCCAACCAGGTTGCTGTACTCGTTGGACTTAAAGTCAGACATACGAACGATGACACGTTTTGGCCAGAATGCTGCAGCGATAGTCGCGATACCTTCAGTCAGCTTGCTGACGTAGAAATCGATAGGATCTTTGTAGCCACGGATACGCTGAGTGATTTCTGCTTTTAGCTCGTCACTTTGTGCATCGAAGTTCAGCAGTGCTTTCGGGTGAATACCAATCATCTTGTTGATGATGAATTCCAGACGCGCCAAGCCAACACCTTCGTTTGGAATCTGCGCGAAGTCGAATGCACGATCTGGGTTACCGACGTTCATCATCACTTTAGTTGGCAGCAGTGGCAGTTCATCAACCGCAGAGCGCTTCACTTCGAAGTCCAGCTCACCTTGATAAACGTAACCTGTCTCACCTTCAGAACAAGAGACAGTAACGGTAGCACCGTCTGTCAGCTTTGATGTGGCATCGCCACAACCAACGATTGCGGGAATGCCGAGCTCACGCGCGATGATGGCTGCGTGACAAGTACGGCCACCACGGTTAGTGACGATTGCCGAGGCCTTCTTCATCACTGGTTCCCAATCTGGGTCAGTCATGTCAGTGACCAGTACATCGCCATCTTGAACCAAAGACATTTGGTCTAACGAGTCAACCAGACGTACTGGGCCAGAGCCGATACGCTGACCGATAGCACGGCCTTCGACCAAAACTTCTGCTTTGTTGTTCAGCTCGTAACGCTCAATCACGTTCTGTTCGCTTTGAGAACATACGGTTTCTGGGCGAGCTTGAACAATGTAAAGCTTGCCATCAATACCATCTTTCGCCCACTCGATATCCATCGGACGCTGGTAGTGCTTTTCGATGATCATCGCTTGTTTTGCCAGTTCTTTGATCTCTTCGTCATTAAGAGAGAACTGCTCACGCTCTTGTGCTGAGGTATCAATGATATCGACTTGCTTACCAATTTCTTGGTTGGTCGAGTAGATCATCTTGATAAGTTTAGAACCGAACGTCTTCTTAACAATCGGATGCTGACCCGCTTCAAGCATTGGCTTGTGAACGTAGAACTCGTCCGGGTTTACTGCACCCTGAACGACCATTTCCCCTAGACCCCAAGAGGAAGTGATGAACACAACCTGATCAAAGCCAGATTCAGTGTCTAAGGTGAACATAACACCTGAAGAGGCTTTATCTGAGCGTACCATGCGTTGGATACCCGCAGACAGCGAGATACCACGGTGGTCAAAACCTTGGTGCACACGGTAGGAGATAGCGCGGTCATTAAACAGAGATGCGTAAACGTGTTTCGTTGCTTCAAGTACAGCATCGATACCTTTTACGTTAAGAAACGTTTCTTGCTGGCCCGCGAATGAGGCATCCGGCAAGTCTTCAGCAGTTGCTGAAGATCGAACGGCGACTGAAAGCTCGGTATTACCTTCAATCAGTTCTTGGTAGTCGTTACGAATATCCTGCTCTAGGTCAGCAGGGAAGGGAGCTTCTAAAACCCATTGACGGATGGTGGCACCTGTCTTACGCAGAGCTTCTACATCCTCAACGTCTAGTTCATCGAGCAGTTGGTGGATTCGTTCATCCAGACCTTCATAATCAAGGAATTGGTTAAACGCGTAAGAAGTAGTCGCAAAACCATTCGGTACTGAAACGCCAGCATTCGATAGATTTGAAACCATTTCTCCAAGTGAAGCGTTTTTACCGCCGACCTTGTCGACATCTTCCATGGATAGGCTATTGAACCAGAGGGTGTTCTTTTGCATGTCTTTCTCCAGAAACATTGCAGCTTTGTAGGGATAGGCAAACGATTACGCATGGGCTCAAAAAAATTCTCAACAAATTTTCAAAGCTGTGGGGGGCGTAATTGTCAGCCGGGTTTTATTATCGATATTATGGTGTCCATCCTACTCAAAAGAATTTTAAAGTTTAAATAAAAGATGCAAATTGATATTCAAAGTCGTGATGTATTCTATGTTTCTGACGGTACGGCCATAACATGTGAGACATTAGGCCATGTTGTTTTGGGTCAATTCCCGTTTAACGCCAACGAAAAAACGTTTCCGTTTGTCGAAAGTGAAGACAAATTAGCTGATCTACTGAAAGAGATTGAACAGTCTTACCAAGAGAGCGGTGTGAAGCCTTTAGTGTTTTTTTCCATCGTTATACCGGAGATCAAACAGAAACTATTGGAAGCCCCTGCATTCAGTTACGATGTGTTGGCGAGTATCGTCCAACAGGTTAAAGATGATATCCAGATGGAGCCAAAACCGAAGTTGCAGCGATCGCGCAGTGTAGGCAAAGATTCTGACACCTACTTTGACCGCATTGCAGCAATTGAATACACCTTAGCGCATGATGATGGCATTACGCTCAAGGGAATGGACGAGGCAGACATTATATTGTTGGGCGTTTCTCGAAGCGGTAAAACGCCAACCAGCCTTTATATGGCGATGCAATTTGGTCTACGAGTCGTGAACTACCCATTTATTGAGGAAGATATTCGTCGTCTGAGACTGCTGCCAGAATTCGAAATCCATCGCCATAAATTGTTTGGTCTGACGATAGATCCTGAAAGATTGACGGAAATTCGCGAGAACCGTTTGGCAGGCAGTGAATATGCGAGTACAGAACAGTGCATCAACGAGTTGGAAAGTGTTGAGGCTTTATTCCGACGTGAAGCCATTCCATATATCAATACTTCATCGTTGTCGGTAGAAGAGATTTCAACCCGCATCCTTGAAAAAGCGGGCCTGAGAAGACGGCTACTGTAAATCAAAGAAGCTGGGGCAGTGAATGCAGGCTGCCCCGAACGACTTATTTGAATGAGTAGGTGACGCCAAATGAAGCTCCGACACCGAAATCCAAGCCGTCACTAATACCTAACTCTGGGTGCACCTGCGCATAGATTTCCCATTTGTCTGCAAAGTGAACTTCAACACCTAGTGGTAGGCGTGCACCAAAGTCATCATCCCATTCGTAGTAACCTCCAGCGCCTAAAAACCAGTTGATATCGGTTTCTGATTCTATGTCACCACGCTTAAATACGTAGTCCATGGCCATGCCATCATTTCCTGCCGTCATTCTAAAAGTGCTATTAAGATCGAAGATGACGCTCAGGTCTTGATCATAACCAAGGCCGACGGAGATGTTTGGGTCTTCAGCGGCAATACTGTTTGACGATACTGCGGCCAGCGCCAGTATAGGTAATAACTTTTTCACTAATCTGTTCCTGTTGTTGAGTAAAAGCGCCGCATGCTGCTGCATGGGCTGTGGTGAGCAGATTAGTGAGCTGGATGAAAAATGTTATCAAAGTTCAGTCAGTTATATATTTTTGATAATAATTTTATATATCACTTGTTGGGATTATTGGTGGGCTAAGTGCTAAAGTTCGGGTCGATATTTAATTGGTTTGGAATCTTCTCAAGCCTTTATCGAGGATATTCCGCAGAGCTGGACCATGTTCATATTGTTTGGAAATCAACATGTAAAATTTATGCTTAGGCATATTTGGAATCGGCTTAGATTCGATCTCTTCACTTACGTAAGTAATACCCCAAATGCTTTTAATTCCTTCGAGTATCTCCTGCCAAGATAGAATAACGTCGCATCTTTGTTCTTTGAGCTCTGTAACGAGTTCATGCATGTTGTGAGAGTATTGGTCAACATTTTTAAGCCAGAAATCGCCATAGTTGTAGCCGTGGATCCCACAGACCTTGTATTTATCTAACTCCGCGACGCCATCAATGTTTAGTCCTTGAGGAAATCTCGACTTTTTATATAAGTAGTGGGGAGTGACGTGATAGTACCAAGTTGTATACAGGTAGTGCTTGGCACGCTCTTCTGAGTGTGAAGCGCTGACTGCAATTTGGAATTCACCGCTCTTCGCACCTTTAAGGCAGCGGGTCCATGATGTCATGGTGAAATTGAAGGTGATGTTTTTAGGTATCAAAACCTCGTTAAGAACCTCGAGATCGAAGCCTTTAACGTCTTCTCCATCTAGGTATGTATAGGGAGGCCAGTCGATAGAGTCGCCGCAGATACTAAGATGTTCGTCACGGAGTTCTATCTCCGTGGCGAGGGCTTTAGAGCTGGTTAGCAGAATCAGAAAGCAAAAACATACTCGTAAATTCATTGCGGGGTGTTTTCATTATCATCGTTAATGACAAGTATAGACACCCCGAGAGGGTTTGAAGCTATTTCGCCCGTTGGAACGGTGGCTTCAAATGTTGCCCAAAGACGTTGATTAATGCGCCAATGACAATCAACGAGCCACCCAAATATGTCCAATAGGATGGGATTTCGTTGAACACCCAAGCACCAAGTAGGGCCGAAAATACAATTTGCACATAGGAATAGGCTGAGGCTTTGCCTGCGGCTTGAGTCTGCATCGCTTTGGTTAGCCCGTATTGACCTATCTGAGTAAAGACGCCAACTAGGATCAGCATCAAGGTCAAAAATAGACTTGGCCATACAAAATCATCGCCTATCAACATCATCGAGGTTGGTAGGGCCATCAGTGGAAAATAGAAAATAATCACTGAGCTATCTTCTGTCTGGCTTAATCGACGGACAATCACATAAGCAATAGAGCTACCAAAGGCACCAAGTAGTGCCATCATCACGCTAAACAGCGGTAAGTCTGAGCTGGAGCCTGTTTGCATGCTCGGCTGAACCATCACACCTAAACCCACTAAACAAAGCGCGATGCAGATCATAGTCGAAAACTGAATGCGCTCTTTGAGAAATAGCACACCAAGTAAAGCAGTAAACACAGGGTGCACATATTGGAGGATAGTTGCTTCTGCTAGTGGAAGTGTTGTCACTGAATAGTAAACACACATGAGAGCGACCGTGCCGACTGCGCCGCGAAGCATTAACAAGGGCTTATTGTGCCCCCATACTGAAATGCGCTTGCGTTTGACATCTAGGTAACTGATCACCAGCGAAACTAATGCCCTTGCGGCAACAATTTCAAACACAGGAATACCATAGTTGCTGACGTATTTGACGCAGGCCGACATTAAGGCAAAGCCAAGCGCCGAAAGCAGCATAAAACGCACCCCAACAGGGATGACAGATAAAACGGTATTCATGACGATTCAATCACTAGAGGAAAGTGGAAGCCAAACTTTAACATATTTGTCAGTTTGAAGGTGTTTGGGGATTGAAATAAGAGTAGAGATATAGAAAAAGCGGCTAACCAGCCGCTTTGTAAACAGGTACTTTCGAGACGATGACTCGTTAGTGATCCAAACTTGTTTGGTGCTCACTGATCAGCATATCCAGCGCTAGCTCAGCTTTTTCTTCCGCGACGGAAAAGCTATCTGCTGCATCAAATGCTTCGACGACTTCGTAATAGCACTTCAGCTTAGGCTCCGTGCCTGATGGACGAACGATGACACGTGCACCGCCAGATAGGTGATAGATCAAAACGTCACTGGCTGGTAAGTCAATAGATTCAGTTTTTCCGTCTGCAAAGGTGCGTGTTGAAGATTTCAAATCTTCAATCACTTCGACTTTACGGCCCGCGATTTGATTTGGCTGCGCAGCTCGTAGCTTGTCCCCAACAGGTAGTGCTTTTGGATCGAGCGCGGTGCTATGCTGAGCGTTGATGTACATACCGTGCTCGCGATAAATGCTTTCCAATTGATCCCACACCGTTTTCCCCTGACTCTTTAGCTCGGCGGTTAGCTGAGAGAAAGCGACCAAAGCAGACAAGCCATCTTTATCCCACACTTTATTACCCACGGTGTAGCCTAATGCTTCTTCATAAGCGAACAAGAATTGCTTCTCTGTGGTTTGTTTTTGCATGGCGATATTAGTCAGCCATTTGAAACCTGTCAGAGTTTGGTAGTACTCAGCGCCATGAGAAAGTGCAATCTTCTTAAGCAATGTTGAAGACACGATAGTATTACCAATCAACTGTTTGGTTGCATCAGTATGGCTGAGTAGGTAGTTGCCAAATAGAGAACCCACCTGATCGCCCGTTAGCATCTGGTATTCGCCATCAGGTCGACGAGCAGCGACCGCAAAACGGTCTGCGTCTGGATCATTGGCACACGCGATGTCGGCGTCATTAGCTTTCGCCAGCGCGACCACCATATCCATAGCACCAGCTTCCTCAGGGTTAGGGAAGTTCACAGTCGGGAAAGAGCCATCGGGGTCACGTTGCTCGGCAACGCTGTAGATTTTGGTGAAGCCTGCATCTTTTAGCAGTGTTTCTGCCATGTCAGCACCTACACCATGCATTGCGGTATAGGCGACGCCAACCGCTTCTGGCTGTTGATGATTAGCCAGCAGTGGGTTGCCATTCATCGTTTGGCGATAAGTCTCGTAGTAATCTTCTTTTAGCCACACGAGAAGATCATGCTTTTCTGCATCATCAAGATTCATCAGAGGGATGGGTTTTGTGGCGGCTTCGTCGATTTCTCCAGCAATACCAGAGTCATGAGGAGGAATAATTTGAGCGCCATTTTCCCAATACACTTTAAAGCCGTTGTACTCGGGTGGGTTGTGGCTGGCTGTGACGACAACAGCAGCGGTGGCATTAAAATGACGAACACCAAATGCAGCGATAGGTGTCGCAGCAACATCGTGTGTCAGGTATACCTTGATGCCTAAAGAGGTCAATACAGAGGCGGTATCATGAGCGAATTGCTTTGAATCTGGGCGTCCATCATACCCAATGACAACGCCACGTTTTACTGCATCTTGAACGTGCTTAATAAGATAATGACCAAGCCCGGTAGCCGTTTCCTGAATAACAAGTCGGTTCATTCGATTTGGACCACAGCCAACTTTTCCTCGTAAACCAGCAGTACCAAACTCCAACCTCTGGCTAAATCGGTCAGCTAATTCTTGATATTGCTCTTTATCAATCAAGTGTTGAAGTTCTTCACGAGTACGTGGATCCGGATCTTTTTCCAACCAACGAGTAACTTGTTCCATCATAACTTATTTCTACCTTTAACTATCGTTATCCCAAGTGTATGACATTTGGGAAATAATGGATGGATATTAAGTGATATTGATTATCATTTGCGAGAGCGCAATCGCTAAACCAATTATTGTGATCAATCTTCAATTTAACCTGCTCAAGTTAGCGACATTTCCATTAGCACTTTCTTGCACAATTAGTAAACGCCAACTAGCTTTTATTAACATAACTATAACAAATTACATCGAATTTGCTGTTTACAAGGAATTTTCCGCACCCTTTGGCCCACTAGGACTTTTTTGCGTCATTCAGGCTAAAGGGCGCCTTGGATAAATCATCAGAGATGATGCCTCAGGCAGAGGAGAGGTCTTTTGAAAAGATTACAGGTTTCACTGTGGCAACTGATCAATGTGTTGTTTGTTGGTTTTGCTACTTCAGTCAACGCTGAAGAGAACACCTTGAACATGACCAGAGGTGTGACAGGCATCAGTAATGAAGTCTATGACTTACACATGCTGATCTTCTATATCTGTTGCGCTATTGCCGTTGTGGTATTCGGGGCAATGTTCTATTCCATGTACCATCACAGAAAATCAAAAGGGGCAGTGGCGGCTAACTTCCATGAAAGTACCAAAGTGGAAGTGATCTGGACGGTCATCCCCATCATCATTCTGGTTCTCATGGCAATTCCGGCGACTCGTACGCTTGTCGCCATGGAAGATACGTCCCAATCCGATCTGACGATTAAGGTCACTGGCTCCCAGTGGAAGTGGCACTACAGCTACTTCGGAGAAGACGTTGAGTTTTTCAGCTTGTTAGCAACCAGCCAAAAAGCCATTGATGGTATAGAAGAAAAAGGCGCACATTATCTTCTTGAAGTTGATAACCCTCTCGTGTTGCCCATCAACCGAAAAGTACGATTCCTCCTGACTTCCGATGATGTAATTCACTCTTGGTGGGTACCTGACTTTGCAGTGAAGAAAGACACGATCCCGGGCTTTATCAACGAAGCGTGGACGCGCATTGATGAGCCCGGTGTTTACCGTGGCCAGTGTGCAGAGCTATGTGGCCGAGCACATGGATTCATGCCCGTTGTTGTTCATGCCATGGAAGAAGACAAATACGATGCTTGGCTATTGGCGAAAAAAGCCGAGATAGAGCAAGCGAAGCAAGAAGCGGCAGCATCTCTAACCGCGTCACTATCGCAAGAAGAACTGATGACGATAGGTGAGAAGGTTTATGTCGACCGATGTGCCGTCTGTCATCAGGTGAGTGGCGCGGGTATTCCAGGAGCTTTCCCTGCGATTACAGGCAGTAAGATCGCGACGGGCGATGTTGATACTCATATTGATGTGGTGGTTAACGGTCGGGCAGGGACTGCAATGCAGGCTTTTGCTAATCAGCTTTCGGACAAAGAAATTGCGGCTGTGGTGACGTACCAACGTAACGGTTTAGGAAACAGTACGGGTGATGTGGTGCAGGCATCCGATGTGAATGCATTTAAGGCATCCAAGGAGGGGCAATGAAAACGTCCAAACCTGAGTCAATGAATTCTGAATCAGTAAAATCAGCGCCAGCGGCTGATGCCGAGTTAGGAAGAGCAAACAGTGCGATTGCCATTGATGAACACGATGATCATGAGCATCACGAAGCGCCTTCTGGCATAACCCGCTGGATTTATTCGACCAATCACAAAGACATCGGGACGCTTTACCTTTGGTTCAGTTTCATTATGTTCCTGACCGGTGGAGCCATGGCGATGATCATTCGCGCCGAGTTGTTCCAACCTGGCCTGCAATTGGTCGAGCCCCAATTCTTCAACCAGATGACGACCGTGCATGGTTTGATCATGGTGTTTGGTGCGGTCATGCCAGCCTTTACTGGCTTAGCAAACTGGATGATTCCGATGATGATTGGCGCACCAGATATGGCGTTACCACGGATGAACAACCTCAGTTTTTGGATCTTACCTTTTGCGTTCTTAATCCTGATTGCTTCGTTATTTACGGAAGGTGGGGGCCCTGATTTCGGCTGGACTTTCTACGCGCCGCTTTCTACGACTTACGGGCCTGACAGTACGGCGTTGTTTGTATTCTCAGTTCACATCATGGGGATTAGCTCGATCATGGGCGCGATCAACGTGATCGTCACTATCGTCAATATGAGAGCGCCGGGAATGACTTGGTTCAAGATGCCGATGTTTGTCTGGACTTGGTTGATTACTGCTTTCTTGTTGATTGCCGTCATGCCTGTACTGGCGGGGGCGGTGACTATGGTTCTGACTGACAAGTACTTTGGCACATCATTCTTTGATGCCGCAGGTGGTGGTGACCCTGTGATGTTCCAGCATATCTTCTGGTTCTTCGGTCACCCCGAAGTGTACATCATGATCTTGCCTTCGTTCGGTATTGTGTCGGCCATCATCCCAGCGTTCAGTGGTAAAAAATTGTTTGGTTACCACTCGATGGTGTACGCCACTTGTAGTATCGCGCTGTTGTCCTTCTTGGTTTGGGCACACCATATGTTTACAACAGGGATGCCTGTGTTTGCCGAACTCTTCTTTATGTATTGCACCATGCTGATTGCGGTGCCCACTGGGGTCAAAGTGTTCAACTGGGTGGCTACGATGTGGCGGGGTGCGATGACATTCGAGACACCGATGTTGTTTGCCATTGCTTTCATTATTCTGTTTACCATCGGTGGGTTTTCCGGTCTTATGCTGGCGATTGTTCCTGCAGACTTCCAGTACCACGATACGTATTTTGTGGTCGCGCATTTCCATTATGTGTTGGTCTCAGGAGCGGTATTCTCGATTATGGCCGCTGCTTACTATTGGTTACCGAAATGGACAGGGCATATGTATGACCATAAGTTGAGCTTGTGGCATTTCTGGTGCTCAGTGATTTCGGTCAATGTCTTATTCTTCCCGATGCATTTTCTTGGCTTAGCTGGGATGCCACGACGCATTCCTGACTATGCGATTCAGTTTGCCGACATCAATCAGATAGTGTCGATTGGTGGTTTTGCCTTTGGTTTGTCTCAGCTCATTTTCCTCTGGTTAGTGATTAAATGTATCCGCGGAGGAGAAAAAGCTGAGGCAAAACCGTGGGATCGTGCTGAAGGGTTGGAGTGGACAGTTCCAAGCCCAGCACCGCACCATACATTCTCTACCCCACCGAAAGTGGATTGAGGGAAGCGCTATGGATGGACAACAGCAATCCAATAACAAATTAACCTTGAAGCTGCTGGCAGCAGTGGTGGCAATGTTTGGCTTTGGTTTTGCGCTTGTCCCGTTATATGACGTGATGTGCGAGGCTTTAGGAATCAACGGAAAAACAAATACTGAGTCTGCGCTACAGCCACAGGGTATGGTTCCTGACACATCACGTCTTATTCGAGTTGAGTTTATGGCACACAGAAATCAGGGTATGCCTTGGTTGTTTGAACCTAAGCAACAGTCAATGGATGTGCATCCCGGAGAAGTGATTCAGACGGCCTACATAGCAACAAACCAGTCATCCATAGCAACTATCGGTCAGGCTGTTCCTTCAGTGTCTCCGGGTATGGGCGCGTCGTATTTCAACAAAATTGAATGTTTCTGCTTTAATCACCAACCACTGGAAAGCCTGGCGAAGGCCGAAATGCCTTTGATCTTCTACATTGAGCCAGATATTCCAGAGTCGATTCATACATTAACGCTGTCGTATACCCTCTACGACATTACGGATAAGGTTCCTCAACCCGTTGAAGTAGCACGAATGGAACCGAGTGGCGACCTCACACAGCAAGGAGCTAAGCCATGAGTTCAAAACATCAATCATATTATGTTCCGGCTCAAAGCAGCTGGCCAATTGTCGGAGCGGTTGCGCTGTTTCTTATCGCGGTTGGCGCGGGGATCACGGTGCAGAACATGGCCGAAGGTGGAGAAGGCAGTATCTTCGGTAAGTTGATTCTTCTGGCTGGATTCCTGTTCCTGCTCTACATGTTTGCGGGTTGGTTTAGCAATGTGATTACCGAGTCGATGACAGGTAAGTATTCTGAGCAAATTTCTCGCTCCTTCAGGCAAGGAATGAGTTGGTTCATCTTCTCTGAAGTGATGTTCTTTGGCGCCTTTTTCGGAGCACTGTTTTATGCGCGCATGATCTCAGTGCCTTGGTTGGGTGGCGCGAGTAATAACGCGATGACTCATGAAGTTTTGTGGCCCGCGTTTGAAGCACTTTGGCCACTGACGACCACACCTGATGGTGTCACAACGACGGCGATGGGATGGCAGGGGATTCCGCTGATTAACACCCTGATTCTTCTGACTTCCTCTATCACTTTGCATATGGCCCATACGAGTCTTGAGCAGAACAAACGTATGGCGCTCATTGTATGGCTAGAAATTACGATTGTTCTGGCTGGATTTTTCCTTTATTACCAAGGTGTTGAGTATGCCCATGCTTATCAGGACCTGAATCTTACGCTGCAATCCGGAATATATGGCAACACTTTCTTCTTATTAACCGGCTTTCACGGTATGCACGTTTTCTTAGGGACAACGTTCCTAATCATACTGCTCGCCCGTGTGGCAAAAGATCATTTTACTCCTAAGGATCACTTCGCGTTTCAGGCAGGCAGCTGGTACTGGCACTTTGTCGATGTGGTTTGGCTATGTCTGTTTGTTTTTGTTTATGTGCTGTAGGTGTGTTCGCCCTTAGTAAGGACGAACATTAGGTTCAATAAAACCTGTAAGAAGGGCGGCGATCAATAACACAACGGCAAGTGCAGAGAGGAACACCCGTCGGCCAAGGTAATAACTCATAGGCTTATCTTGGCGAGGCTCCTCATCACTTTCAGGCTGAGGCCCTTTCACCATTTCGAGCATCGCTCTTGCGAGGTTTACGATGATAAACAGTAGTAACACTACCAACAGCGATTTGAAGATGAATACCATAAAGTCTTCCTTATCAGTTCAGATGAAGTCGTACTCGTTTTGGGTTGGTCTGTTATTAACTGTGGTTGCCTTTTCTATTTTGGTCAACTTAGGCTTGTGGCAACTATCGAGAGCTGAAGAAAAGCAGCAAATGGAGCGGTTTTTGGATGCACGAGAACAGGCCCCTGCAATCGATATTACTCAGCTAAACGTTACCGAGACCCGCTACCTTACAGGCATGCGGGTTACCGCTGAACTATGGCCTATCGAGGGCAAGTACCTATTGCTCGATAATCAAACCTATCAAGGTGAAGTTGGTTATTTGGCTTATCAGCTTATGGAGTTTGGGGGTGATCGTGCGGTTTTGGTGGAACGCGGCTTTATTCCTTCAAAGGGCCAGCGAGGCAACTTGCCCAGCGTTGACTGGCTGAACAGCCCACTGATATCAGAAGCGAGAGTTTACCAGCGCTCTTCGAACCCGCTGAGTGATGAGCTGTATATTGAGCCGGGTGTTCCGCATCGAATTCAAAATCTCAATATTGCTGAACTTGAACAATATTGGCAGCACCCAATAGAGCCTTACATTTTACAGCCCCGCACGTCAGATTGGCCCTATGGGCAGCCTTGGAAACCTGTCCCGCTGGGTTCCGCTAAACACACAGGATATGCCGTTCAGTGGTTTAGTATGGCCGTGGCTCTCGTGTTGTTGAGTGGTTGGGTTTTTATCAGAGCATTAAAACAAGGAGGTCAGGATGGCTAATCCAGTTACAAGAGGCAGAATCATTCTGGTTGCCTTGGTACTAATGTTTGCTTTGCCCGCAGTCATTGCTAAGACATTTCTCGCCAATCATTGGTATGAATCTGGCGTGACGAACAAAGGCGAATTGATTGAACCAAAGCAAAGTTTTGATGGACTTGGAATCAGCAACCCTTATGCAAGCGAGCAATGGCAATTGGGGTACTTAATTCCGCAGCAATGTGATGAATTCTGTCAAAAGCAAGTGTACTTGCTAGGTCAAAGTCATTTAGCGCTGGGCAAATATCAGAGCCGAGTCGCGCCTGTGCTGCTTGTCTCTGAGCTCAGTGATACATCGGTATTGGAAAAGGGTGGGTTTGAAGCCATCAAAGTGAATCAAGCCTTCCATCAGGTTGTGTCTGACTTTGAGTACGTCATTGTCGACCCATTGGGCCAATTGGTGATGCGTTATCCCAAAGTGGAATCACAAGACGATTTGGTCCGCCAAAGCAAAGATGTACTAGCGGACTTAAGGAAACTACTTAAGTTATCAAGAGTAGGCTAACAGCAGGGAAGGAGTTTGGTTATGGGATTGACCAATTTAGTTCGCCTAAGTCTCGTATTGACGTTCATTGTCATCATGCTTGGTGCCTATACCCGATTGGCTGACGCTGGACTAGGATGTCCCGATTGGCCGGGATGTTATGGCCAGTTGACCGTACCTAACGATCAAAAAGAAATAGCACTGGCAAAATCCTTGTATCCAGAGCTCACTGTTGAAGCGAATAAAGCTTGGCTGGAAATGATCCACCGCTATTTTGCGGGCACGCTGGGTTTATTGGTGTTTGCTATTTCATTTCGAGTGATTAAAGAGAAGTCGTTGCCTTATGGCCTGCCGATTGTTATCTCTTTAGTGGTGGTTTTTCAGGCGCTCTTGGGTATGTGGACGGTAACCATGAAGTTGATGCCACTGGTGGTGATGGGGCACCTTCTTGGAGGGTTTACACTGTTTTGTCTACTTGCGCTTCTGTATTGGCGGCTACTTGATCGCAAGTCACATATTGAAGCCGTCCCTCATGTATCTGGTTGGCTAAAGTTTCTCGCCCCTGTCACTTTGTGTTTTGTTGTTATTCAAATAGCCTTGGGCGGCTGGACATCATCCAACTATGCCGCCCTAATGTGTACAAGTTTACCGGTATGTGAAGGGAACTGGACAGAGCATCTGGATTTTGACCGCGCTTTTCAGTTGATACAACCCAAGCAAGAAACCTACGAGTTTGGCACGTTAGACTATGGCGCTCGCATGACGATTCATGTAACGCACCGATTTGGTGCTGTGCTGGTGGCTCTGTTGTCCATCAGTTTACTTTGTGCGTTGCTATGTGCCAGAAATCCTAAGCTAACAAGTGCCGCTTTCAAAGTGGGTGTGTTGCTGATTCTACAAATCAGCTTAGGTATTGCTAATGTCTTACTTAGCTTACCTCTTGTGGTGGCGGTTGCGCATAACCTAGTCGCTGCTTTGTTGCTGCTTTCAGTCCTCCATGTCAATTATCTGCTGCGGCAGAAAGTCACTGCTAATGCCCATTCCACTCGATTTTTTCGTAAGGAGAGTTCGCGATGAGTAATTCTATCAGTCACATCTCTGAACAAGACCGATCATTATGGCGAACCTACCTCACTCTGACTAAGCCGAAGGTGGTTGCTTTAATGCTGCTTACCGCTCTGGTCGGAATGTGTTTAGCGGTGCCAGGATCACTACCTGTTCAACAATCAATTCTTGGTATGTTGGGGATTGCTTTGATGGCAGGTTCTGCTGCGGCATTTAACCACCTGATTGACCGACGAATTGATGCGGTTATGGCTCGAACATACAAGCGACCTCTGCCGTCGGGTGAACTCAATGTGCGCAATGTGTTTGCGTTCGCCACTGGAATCGGGCTCGCCGGATTTGTGGTCTTGTATGTCTGGGTTAATGCGTTGACAGCTTGGCTGACTTTTGCCAGTTTGCTGGGCTATGCCGTTATCTACACCATGTACTTAAAGCGCGCTACGCCACAAAACATCGTCATTGCGGGGATTGCTGGTGCGATGCCGCCGTTACTTGGTTGGACGGCTGTCACAGGTGAAATGCATGCTAATGCCTGGCTGCTTGTGATGATTATCTTTATATGGACCCCTCCGCATTTTTGGGCATTAGCGATTCATCGCAAAGAGGATTATGCCAAAGCCGATATACCAATGCTGCCTGTCACGCACGGTGAGGAATATACGAAAACATCAATACTGCTTTACACCGTATTATTACTTATCGTTTGCCTGTTCCCTGTGTTGGTTGGGATGGCAGGAGTCTTCTACCTAGCCTCCGTAACAATACTGTCTGCGCTGTTTGTCTATCACGCTTGGAAGCTGAAATTTGGTACTGACGAGAAGCAAGCCATCAAAACATTTAAGTTCTCTATTTGGCACCTGATGTTGCTGTTCTCAGCGCTATTAGCCGAGCACTATTTGATTTGAGAGAAGTACCTGTCTAGCCATTTGCTTGATGTTTTAATGAATGACGCTCAAGCCTTTTAAACAAGGCGGAAAGCGTCAGGCAAAATATCAGGTAAGTGGCGCCTACAATTAGCCAAATTTCAAAGATAAGACCGGAGGAGTTTGCCATCTCTGTGCCAACGAAAGTCATTTCTTGAATCGAAATCAGTGACACAATCGAGGTATCTTTGACTAATGAAATGGCTTGTCCGGCAAGTGCAGGAGTAATTGCGGCTAATACCTGAGGGGCGATTACCAAGCGGTACTTAGCCCAAGTGGACAGCCCTAATGCGTCCGCCGCTTCCCATTGTCCTTTTGCTATGCCAGCCAAACCTGAACGTACTATTTCAGCAACATAGGCAGAGGAAAGGATCCCGACACAAAGTACGCCAGACAGTAGATTTTCCCATAGGGACTTAGGCCCGAACAACATCGACTGCAACGCATTCGCATCTCCGGAGTTCTCCCTTAGAACTCCTTCCAACCCGATAGCGGGAATGAGCTGATTTGAGATAAAAAAGTAGAAGATAAACACAAAGACCAGCGGGGGAATATTTCGGATTAACTGAATATACACATTGGCCAGTGAACGAAATACGTAAATGGAAGAATGCCTAGCTACACCAATGAGTGTTCCCAGGGTTAGTGCCAGTAGCATTCCCCAAACACTGAGCCGTAATGTCGAGATCACACCCTGAATGAAGTAGGGCAACGACCCATCAGAGCGTGAAGTAAAGATCAGCGTGAATGCTTCGCTCCATCGCCAAGTGTAATTCACTCCGATAGAAGCACGTTGGTAAAGCCAGAATCCAAACACAGCTAAAGCAAGCAATAAAACCAAATCTAGCTTATTGAAGCTTAAGCTGGGTTTTCTGTCCTGACTGGCGGTCAGTAAATTCGATTTATTCACCTAACGTCCTGCTAATCTTTATGTCTCATCAATCATTCTGGGTTTAAGAAACGTGGTTATTGGCCCGTTGCAACTTGCTGCTGCCAGTCGAGCGTCGCGAACCAGTACTCGTATCTTTGCTCAAGCCAGCCATCCTCGGTACGGGCTTGTATCCATTGGTCGAAGAAGGCTTGTTTGTCGCTTTCACCAAGACGAACGGCGAAAGCCTCGTTGCCCTTAGACAGGCGCTCATTAAACGGGATAAACAGTTTGTCGGCATTCTTCACAGCTTCATGTTCAGGTTTAGGGCTAGAAGCAATCACAGCGTGAGCGTTACCATTGAGGACTTCCTGAAATGCTTGAGCATCATCGTCGAACTGAAGAATCTTAGCTTTCGGAAAAGCCTCTCGAGCGACTTGTACCGTGAAGGCGCCACGGCGTGCAGCGATTTTAACGCGTCGAGAATTGAAATCGCTCATTTCAGAAAAGCCTGAAGCCAGTTCTTTATTGGCAGCCACCTGAACACCAGAGTGTGAATAAGGAGTGGTAAATAAGACACTCTTAGAGCGTTCGGGAGTCACGCTCATGCCGCCAATAATGACATCAAATTTTTTCGCCAGAAGCGCTGGAATAATGCCATCCCAAGCGGTGGGTACAAATTCGACTTTCCAGCCAGAATCCGCGGCAAGACGTTCAGCTACATCGATTTCGAAGCCGATTAAATCCCCTTGCTTGTCGCGCATTGCCCATGGGACAAAGGTCGACATTCCGACGCGTAAGGTGCCGCGCTCGTTAATCTTATCCAAATTTGGGGTTTCACTGGCGAGCGTTGGTAGCGCTACTGCTAGCCCAAGCAAAGCGGTAATCGCTTGCTTGAAAGCTCTCAACGAACGAATCTTTTGTCCTAAGTGTTTCATTTGATTTCCTTATTATTGAGCACGCCATTGGGCGCCAAGTTTGTGTTCTAGCCAAGCGGAGATTCCCGAGAGTGACAGTGTGAGCAAAAGATATATCGCTGCCACGCTAAACCAAATTTCAAATGGCATAGCGGTTTCCGAAACAATGTTTCTTCCTTCTGTCGTCAGGTCGAATATGGCCATTACGCTGACAATTGATGAATTCTTAACCAGAGAAACCACTTCATTGGTCAAAGGCGGTAACGTTCTTTGCAGTAATTGCGGGAAGATAACGTCGTAGTAGGTAGAGAAAGGGCTGAGTCCAAGGGAGCGAGCAGCCTCAAACTGACCTTTAGGGATGCTGTTCAGGCCTCCACGAAAAATCTCAGCGGTGTAGGCACCCTGGAAAAGTGAGAGCGCCAAAATCGCAGTCGCGAATCTATCAAGGCCGATCACAGGCCCAAAGACGAAATATAAAAGGTATATCTGAACCAGAAGCGGCGTATTGCGAATCAGCTCAATATAAGTATTTGCGATGGTTCGACCTACAACAGACTGAGAAAGCTTAAGCAAAGCCGTCAGCATTCCAATCAGCAGAGTAAACAATAGGCTCCATGCCGATATCTTGATAGTGACCCACAAGCCTTCGAGCAGTTCAGCAGGCCACCACTCACCATCTTCATAGAAGGCGATATAGTCAGGTACTCGGTGCCATTGCCATTGGTAATCTATTGCTTTCGCACCCGAATCCAGCAGCCACCACAGCCCTAAACCTAGTATTAGGATTTGAGCGAAGGCGGACAAAACGGGCTTTAAAATTCGGCTAATCATTGGTGGCTCAGGATTTGCTCCAGAAACTGTTGTGTTCTAGGGTGTTGCGGCGTACTGAACAATTGCTCAGGAGTAGCCATTTCGAGTATTTCTCCCTGATCCATAAATATCACTCTATCGGCCACCTTTCGGGCAAAGCCCATTTCATGTGTTACGCATATCATTGTCATGCCATCTGTAGCTAAATCTGTCATGACTTCCAAAACTTCTTTGATGGTCTCTGGATCTAAAGCGGAGGTTGGCTCGTCAAACAACAAAATCTCGGGCTTCATACACAAAGAGCGTGCAATCGCGACACGCTGCTGCTGCCCGCCAGACAATTGAACGGGATATTTGTTTGCCTGTTCCGTGATGTTGACGCGATCTAGAAAGTGCATGGCTGTATCGATAGCTTGTTGTTTCGACTGCTTCAATGTGCGCATCGGTGCCAGCGTCAGGTTCTCTAATACGGTTAAGTGAGGAAAAAGATTAAAATGCTGAAAAACCATGCCGACTTTTCCCGGTGAGACAGAGGTCAAAGGCTGGCCGAGTACTTGAATATTGCCATTTGAGATGGTTTCCAACCCGTTAACGGTTCGAATTAAAGTCGACTTTCCAGAACCAGAAGGGCCACAAACGACTAACCTCTCTCCTCTCTGTACTGAGAGGCTAATATTCTTCAGTGCCTGAAATTGGCCGTACCACTTGCTGACGTGTGTAAAATCGATGGCGCTCATGCCGATTCTTTATATGCATTTATTTGTATTTCCACCTTAACAATATCAAGAAGATATTGCATCTCATGTGGTTCAAATAGAGCTAGAAAGCCTGATATTGCTCACTCTTTATCGTATGTAATTTAAATTTTACATGCGGTGTAAAATGTAAAAATAGAAGAAATATTGCCTTTTGGTTTAAAAAGTGGTTGCAAGCATCGTTTTTGATAGATAAGTTACAGGGAAGATGAAAAACAAAATAGAGCATTTATGCACCACTAATTTTTGGTGCGGTGTTCAAGCTAAGAGAAATAGGAAGACGTAAGCAATGTTCCAGACTGATGATGTACGAATTAGCAAAGTAAAAGAATTATTACCGCCAGTGGCTGTTTTAGAGAAGTTTCCGGCGACTGAAACTGCGTCTTCAACGACTTTTCGCTCTCGTGAAGCAATCTCTAAGATTTTAAACGGCGATGATGACCGCCTGCTGGTTATCGTTGGTCCTTGTTCTATTCACGATCCTGAAGCAGCAATCGAATACGGTAAGCGTTTGAAAGTATTGCGTGATGAGCTGGGTGACCGCCTAGAAGTCGTGATGCGAGTTTACTTTGAGAAGCCACGTACAACTGTGGGTTGGAAAGGCCTGATTAATGACCCGTACCTGAACGACACGTTTAAGATCAACGACGGTCTGCGCATGGGTCGTAAGTTGCTGCTGGATCTAACTGATCTTGGCCTACCAACGGCAAGTGAATTCCTTGATATGATCACTCCGCAGTACGTTGCAGACTTAATCAGCTGGGGTGCTATCGGCGCACGTACAACTGAGTCTCAGGTACACCGTGAACTGGCTTCTGGTATCTCTTGCCCAGTCGGCTTCAAAAACGGCACTGATGGCAACATCAAAATTGCATCAGATGCAATCCGCAGTGCGAGTGCTTCTCACCACTTCTTGTCAGTCACGAAGTACGGTCACTCAGCAATCGTTGAAACTGCTGGTAACCCAGACTGCCACATCATCCTACGTGGTGGTAAAGAGCCTAACTACAGTGCTGAACATGTTGGTGCTATTAAATCTGAACTTGAAGCGTCAGGTCTGCCTCAGAAGGTGATGATCGACTTTAGTCATGCGAACAGCTCGAAGCAGTACCAGCGTCAGATGTTGGTTTCGGAAGATGTAGCGGGCCAAATTTCTGCAGGTGAAGATGCTATTTTTGGTGTAATGATTGAGTCGCATCTTGTTGAAGGTCGTCAAGATCTTGTTGATGGTCAAGCTCCAACTTACGGTCAGTCTATCACTGATGCGTGTATTGGTTGGGAAGATACTGAAAAGGTTCTTCGTCAGTTAGCCGATGCTGTAGAAGCTCGTCGTAACAAATAACCTATTTCTTATTTGTAAGAAAAGCTCCCAAGTCGGGAGCTTTTTTCGTTTTAGGGGTTTAATTGAACACTGTTTAATATATTATGGAAATCAAACTTATCGACCCCAATGATTCATGAAGCGAACGTCAACGACTATCTGGACTGTCATACTATGCTTGGCTTTATCCCCATGGACTCACGCGGCCCAAAGCGAGAGTGATTTGTTTATTTACACTCTGCCCAAGTACGATGACTCGCGCAATGTGATGAATCAAGACCCGAATGATGCGAAGGTTGATACTACGCCGCCGTCTCCTACCTTGAAGCTAGATTACGAAGTCCCTTGCGATCTCAAATGTGGTATCGGTCATACAGGGCTGTTCTTACTTTATATTGCGGCTGAAGGGCAGAAAGATCAGCAATATCGATATTCATTGATGAATCCAAACTACGAACCTTAATCTGACTAATTTGAACAAGGGCTCTCGGCAGAGAGCCCTTGTGTATTTATTTACCAACGAAACCTACAACAACCGTGTCGCCTTCCAAACTCCGAGAGAAAACATAGGCTGAATTGTTGCCAATTTCTTTGTGTATACCAGCTCCTATTGCTGGGTGGGATTGACGGAACTGGCCTAACGTTTGCCAGTGCTTGAGAAGTTGTTGGCGCTCTTTGCTTAGCTCCCACAGCATGTCTGAGCGAGTGCCCTGATGGAAGTCATCAGCATAGGGGCCTAAATCTCTTCCCACTTCATCACCGTAGTAAACCTGAACAGCGCCGGGGCTAAGTAATAAAGCGTTGGCGGCGTTACGCTGCATCTCAATCGAGTTGAAACGACTGAAAAACAGTTCTGTGTCGTGTGAAGACATGTAGCTGACAGGGGTAAAATCTGGCGTTTCTTGCATTGAATCGGCGTAGTTTTGATAGGTCTCCTGCATTTGGCTCAGACAAGCAGCGCCTTTGTCGAGTTTCTTCTGCATATCAAAGTTGATTAGCGCATCGAAACCTTGGTCAGCATAAGGAGAGCGGTAAGCAGAATGACCCCAGACTTCACCCATCATCCAGAAAGGTTGTCCGATCTGATTATCATTGGCACGCCATTGCTCAAGGCTCTTTGTTGCCTCGTTTTTCAACCGTTTCCACACATCTCCTTCAACGTGCTTAACGGTATCAACTCGAAAACCATCAATACCAAATCGTTTGACCCAGTCTGTTTGCCACTCGATGAGATAGTCGGATACAGTGTAGCTTTCGCGTATTTGAACGCGGGTTCCTGGATTGTTGAGTAACCATTTTGGTGGCGTAACGTGCTGCTCAGACTCGGTCAAAAAATCAGGTAAGCCGGCTAGTGTCATGGTGATGTCGCTTGAGCCGGGTTTGCTGTAGCCTGGCAGACCTGCACGAACCCAGTCTTTACCCCACCACTGATGCCAGTTAGAACTCGTGTAATCAACGGAATCATTAAAGCTATGCCAGTTCTGCCCTGATTTGGGTGCCCAGTCTTGCCACTTATCGGGCATATTATCGGTGTTAACAACGTTTATGTTGTCGAACTGTAAGTCTGCCAGTGTCGAGTAACCCGAATGATTGACCACGGCGTCTAGGAAGATACGCATACCGCGTTTGTGAGCCTCTGTGACCAGCTGCTTTAGATCCTCTTCATTACCAAAGTTCTGATCGATTTTGGTGAAATCACGAGTCCAGTAACCATGGTAGCTATAGAATGGAAAACTGCCTTTCTCTCCACCACCGACAAAGCCGTGGACTTGCTCTACGATAGGAGAAAGCCAGATCACGTCAGTGCCAAGGCTTTGAATATAGTCGAGCTTTTCGGTTAGTCCTTTAAGATCCCCTCCATGAAAGGTGCCGATCTCTTGTTTGCCATCTTTCTTTCGGCCATAGCTTTGGTCATTGGATGTATCTCCGTTGTTGAATCGATCCACCATGGCGAAATAGATATTGGCGTTTCGATAGTCGAATTGCGCAGAGGAGGCGCTGGCGTCGGCCTGTTCAAGTAGAACAAGTCCACCACTGTTCGGGGAGGGCTTTAATCTGACTTGGTCGTTTTGCACGGTAACGAGTTGATTTGAAAATACTTCTCTTAATTGAGTACCATCAGTGAAGGTGCCACCTAAAGAAAGTGTCACCTCTCCACCTTTGTATTGCTCGCAAACGACATCAGGGATAGATCGGGTAAACTTCTTGGCTGCCACTTTCTTAGTTTCTCGAGCTATCGTGATCGTGTGTTGGCCCTCATCGTAGGCAAATGAGTAATCACCACTGAAGCGAATTTTGACCGATAATTCAGTGTCGCTGCTGCAATTGAGGCTCAGTGGTTTACGAAACTTAACTTTCTGTTCTGCTACTGATGGGCACGTACCATCAATCCCCGATATACTGACTTGATAAGTTTCTTTTTTGAGTGGCAGGACCAATGGATCCGATGCGCTTAAAGGGAAATCCCGACTTGTGGTGGTGGTTGAAATGGTGAGAGTCGGCGCGGCTATACTTGCTGAACTGATTAGGGCAGTCAGCACAGCAAGAGATACATGTGTTTGCTTCACGTTCATTCCTTGATTGTTTTTTAAACAAGGTTAAACGGATTACCTCAAGCTGACATCATTCCCCTAATCTACGCCCCAAAATTTGCTCAAAATCACAGCAGTCATCCTTTATGTTGTACGAATGACAGTTTCAGCGTTGTGCCTTTATCTGGAGGTTTAAAAATTGCACCATGGCAGATTCATCCAGGTAGCCATCGGCTTTCTTGTGACCTCGTAGATATTGATAGCCTGCAATGACATGGCGGTGTGGTTCGTGGTCTTTTGGCTCAAAGCCATTGACGTGTCGATAGGCCATTATATAGGCGTCCATGTCGACCACTTCAGCTTGTCTATATAGATACCCGCAGCCAGTAGCCAGCCATTCAAGTGAACAGTTGGCTTTCATGGCTATCTGATTAGCTTTCGACAAACTCGGTTCACTCCCGTTGAGGTATTTGCGAATCAGGGCTTCTGAAAGTTCTACTCGGCGAGCAAAACCAGAAACCGACTCCTCACCAATCAATTGTTTTAGCCGTTCGGAGAAACTCAATTTTTCGTACTCTGGTTCGAATTTGTTGTCAGTATACGTTGAGCATTGAATTAAACAAGAATACTGTAAAGGCAGTTTTTATTAGGAGGTAAGTGATGGTGTCTAAAGTCACAATTGCGCCGCAAGGCCCGGAGTTTTCTCAACTGGTTCAGGGTTACTGGCGCCTTGCAGAATGGGGTATGACGCCTCAGCAAAGATTGTCGTTTCTCAAGCAACATATTGAGTTAGGTGTTACAACAGTCGACCATGCCGATATCTACGGCAATTACGAATGTGAAGCTCTATTTGGTGAAGCGTTAAAGTTAGATCCTGCCGTCCGTGATGAGATTGAGATCGTCACTAAGTGTGATATTAACCTCTGTACTGACAAATTTCCTCAACGCAAGGTGAACCACTATGACACCAGTGCGGGGCATATTTATGAATCTGTTAACAATTCGCTTGCACGTCTGAACATCGAGCAAATTGATGTCTTGCTTATCCATAGACCTGATGTACTGATGGATGCGGATGAAGTGGCTGATGCGTTTAATGAATTACACAAAGTTGGCAAAGTGAAGCACTTTGGCGTGTCTAACTTCACTCCAAGTCAGTTTGATCTTCTACAATCTCGTGTGGCCAAACCGCTCGTTACTAACCAGGTTGAAATCAATCCATTGAATTTTGAAGTTGCCCATGATGGTACGTTAGATCAGCTTCAAATGAAGCGCGTGCGACCAATGGCGTGGTCTTGTCTCGGCGGCGGGAGCATCTTTACTGGTGCAACCGAGCAGGCACAACGTGTTCGTGATGAGCTAGAAGCAATCCGATGTGAAGTAGGTGCGCAGAGTATTGATCAAGTGATCTACGCATGGGTAAATAGACTGCCATCACGACCTCTGCCTATTATTGGTTCAGGAAAAATTGAACGCGTGAAAAGCGCTGTTGAAGCGATGGACATTGAGCTCACTCGTGAGCAATGGTATCGCGTTTGGGTAGCCTCTAAAGGTCATGGTGTGCCATAGGCCACTCAAAAGGAAGCAAAAAGGAGCCAGCTAAGCTGGCTCCTTTTTAGTAACAGATAGAACGATTGGCAAAACGAACACTAAACGGTGTGACCGTATATTCGACAAGTGCCTCCGGCTTTATCGGCCTCGAATAGTAAAAACCTTGGATGTAGCGGACGCCAAGCTCATTCAACTGGCTGATCTGAAGTTCGTTTTCTACACCCTCAGCAATAACCTTCATGTTCAGTTCTTTTGCTAAGCTCACCATAGACTGAATAACAGGTTTAATATGGGTGTCTGCGCCTAAGCTGTTAATGAAAACCTTATCTATTTTCATCACATTAAACTTGTGCTGTCTTATCAAATTTAACCCGGAATATCCGGTACCAAAATCATCCACAGCGACTTCAAATCCAAGCTGGCTTATACGTTGCAAAGAACTGAGAGCGTCTTTAAGTTGATCGACAGGGAAATCAAGGTTTTCCGTCACCTCTATTAGAATGTGCTGCACGTAAGCTGGGTTTTCTTTGGCGTAAGACTGTAGAAAAGCCATGAAGTCAGGCTTGAGTAATGATGTACGGCTTAAGTTTATACTAATGTAATGATTACCCAGGTTATGGCCATTCTGTGTTAGAAACCCTGTCACCGATTGAAAGGTGTGGCGAGTCAAATCATCAATGAGATCCAACTTCTCTGCGAGTGGAATAAATATTTCAGGAGAAATGCGGCCTTTCAGCGGGTGATTCCAACGCAGCAAGGCTTCACTACCGACCACATTGCGTGTTTCGATATCCACAATCGGTTGCAAATACAGTTCGATCTGACGCTCGCTAATGGCTTTATTCAAACAGAATTCGATCGAATGCCTGACAAGAGTGTGATGGCGCAGCAGGATATAAATCAGTGACAAGGCGAAAGCGAACAACACGACCTGCCAAATGTTTTGTTGGTAGTGGTGAAGATAGGCGGCGGTATCAAGCTGGATTTTGACCGACAACGGATAGAGTTGTGATGAGAAGTTGAAAGGCGTGGTCATATATTCAGAAATCTGATGCTGTCCTTGAATACTGCGGCTGAGAAGCTGAATCTGATACCCGTAGTGTTGATTGTCTAACAGAGAAGACGTTTGTTGCAGAAACTGATTAGGCGGAAGCAACGCGTTAATACCTGTTCCGTCATCGGAAGAGACATAAATGAAAAATGAATTGAGTTTGCTTTTTGATTTGGTCAGCGAAATGGTGATGTTATTTGATGACTCTGAAATGCGTTGCAACACGGAAGAAAATAAGCGGATACGGGTTGGTCCTTCGTTACTGGTGCAGTAAACATGGGAGCCTTGATATAAGCCAATCTCTTTAATCATATCAGAGTGGAACATATGAGCACGAAGAGCGAGTTTGTCTTCTTCGCTACACGAAGCGCTCACATTCTTCTTTAGGATGATTAATTCGCTGGCTACTCGGTCGATATAATTTTCCAACGTGGTCACTGAGTGATTGCCGTCGAGAACGGCCTGTTCTCTCGTTTGATGGTAGTTCCAAATAAACGACACGATAAATACTGCCCCAAATATGCCCGCTATGGGAAATAAATTGGGTAAGTGCGCAAAAACTTCTCTTCCATTAGCCAAGTAACGCTGAATTTTGTAATTCATGAAGACATCAATGTCCGTATAGTATTTTCTTTACTTTAAGAGTTATCTATCAAAGATGATGTTTTTCATAGCCTTATTTTGGCGTTTAACGTATTTTTTAATCTATTTTCTCACTTGTGAGACTTTTGGCGGCGAGCATGAGTTAACTGTTGAATATCATGCAGTTAGCTGAGGGGTGACAGTGTGCAATTAGGTCTATACTTACTCTAATAGCGAACAACGGCCATATTGCGGAAATAAGCACTGGAATCACGTACAAATTTTGATATTTTTGTCGCCAATACGCTTGTTAAATATTATTAAAATTCTTAATTGCTGTTGACTTGCTGAGTCAGATTGAGGGGATAAGTATGGAAGTCGAAATTGTACGCCAGACTCGCATCGTTGAAGAGGTAAATGGTGATGTTATTGCCGTGAAGCCAGACGGTGCTGCGAGAAAAGTCATTCAAGGCGAGACTATCCAGTCGAATGAAATTATGATCACCGCTCGTAATGCCTCCGTGGTGTTAAGTGCGGACGGTGTTCCCTCAGAGATTGACGAAAATAGCATTTCTCTTGATTTGGAAAGCGCAGAAACAGGTGCATGGCATGTTGCGCCAGTTGATGGAGATGTTGAGTTTGATCTTGACCAGCTTGGTGAAGGTGCTTTAAGTGAAGACGATATTGCGGCAATTCAAGGCGCAATTTTAGACGGTGCTGACCCGACTCAAATTCTAGAAGCAACTGCTGCGGGAGCAGGTGGTGCTGGTTCCGCTAATGGTGGCTTTGTAACCATCGACTACAATGGCACCGAAGTGTTAGCAAGTACTTTCTTCGAAACATCTGCGCAAGCACAAGACGATGCAGAAGAGACAGAAGATGAGCTAAGAACGTTAGTATTTGCTGCTGGTGGTGAAAGCATTTCAGAAGCGCTTGTTGAGGGCTCTCTATCATCTGGTACTTACCCCCAATCAGAAACAGCAACAGTCACCATCTTTGCTGGTGACCTTCCCTTAGATGCCGATAGTTTTGTCCCTGAACCTGCTTCACTCGCTAGCTTATTGGCTGAACTCAATTCTGATATCACATCTTCAGGCGAAGCCGTTACGTTTACTTATGATTCTGCCGAGAACGCTATTATCGGTGTCAACGCTCAAGGTGAAGTGTTGCGCATTGATATTGATACGACTCTGGTCGGCAAAGATGTCAGCCTTGAGCTGGCCACAACAGTAAGCCAGCCTATTGATCATGTAGATTCTGTTGGTGGTGGACAAGTTGCAATCAGCGATGATCAGATTTCAGTCAGCTTTGATATCACAGGTGCTGATTCAGGTGGTAACGCTATTCGAGCTCCTATCGATGCTCAGGTTTCAATTGGAGATGGCGTTAATCCAACACCTCAAGCGACGAATGTTCAGAACGTCGAATCTGATTCAACGTTAATCCAAGGCGCATTCGTTGAAATTGGCAGTGATGCACTGGCCTCAGTAACGTTTGACAGTTCTGCACTTCAGCAATTTGATGGCTTACTCAGTGACAATCAAACCACGACGGCAACGCTGTCAGATGACGGGACAACAATCACGTTAACGGCTGATGGTTCAGGAGATACCGTACTGACGGTTAGCGTTGATACGCAGGGGCAGTATGAGTACCAGCAGTTTAAGCCTTTGGAACACAATGGCTCTGATACGATTTCTCTTTCGCTGCCTACCACTATCGTAGATTACGATCAGGACACGGTAACCAATGACCTTAATATTGAGATTACTGACGGCGACAACTCTGTTATTACTAATGTTGATGGGTTGAGTCTTGATGAATCAGGTGTTGCTGGTGGTTCGCAAGTGGGGACTGCTGTGGTTTCGGGTAGTGGTTCTATTACAGCCACCGCAGGCAGCGATATTATCGATCACTTTGAGTTGGAGCCTAGCGAATTTAATACCGATGGCTCACTGACTTCACAGGGGCAGCAGGTCACTCTTGAACTAACGGCTAATGAGAACGGTGTTCGAACGTACGAAGGTGTGATTGAGCTCAATGGCAGCCGTGTCACAGTGTTCGAAATTAAGGTGGATTCACCTGCGCAAGGTGATTATGAGTTCGCGTTGTTTGAACAGCTTGATCATTTAGGTGCGAACGATGAGTCATTGACGATTGAACTCCCAGTTTACGCGGTTGATGCGGATGGTGACCGTTCTGAATTAGCGGGCGGTACGGGTTCCGAGGAAGCGGGCAAAATTCTCATCCAAGTGAAAGACGATGCACCGACGATTAGCAGCGCTGACGCCTTGACTCTTGACGAAGATGACCTCGCTTCAGGTTCCTCACCAGACGTGGCTTCTTTGACGGCAAACGGTCAGTTTACTGTAACTGAAGGCGCAGATACGGTAGTTGAATACCGACTCGATACGAACTCTAATCCAGTATCAGGTTTGAAGTCCGATGGCTTGGCGGTATCGCTGAATGAAACCTATGACAGCGCAACTAATACCTATACCTATACCGCTTCAACGTCTGCTCAGGATGTATTTGTCCTGACGATAAAAGGAGATGGCACCTACTCATTTGAGTTGAAAGGACCGATTGATCATGCTGCGAATGCTGATGATAAAACATTGAATTTCGCGGTTATTGCCAAAGATAATGATGGTGATACTGCTGCGCAAAATATTTCTGTCAATATTGTCGATGATGCTCCTTCGATAACCCATGCTGAGGCGTTAATCCTCAACGAGAATGACTTAGCCAGTGGCACTAGTCCAGACGCGACACGCGTGAGCCAAGATGGAGACTTCACCACGCTTGAAGGGGCGGATAAGGTCGTGAGCTACAAGCTTGACCTGACCACTAACCCGATTGATGGCCTGACTTCTCAGGGCAAAGCGGTGACGCTCTCTGAGTCCATCGATGCTGATGGTGTGGCGACGTACACGGCTTCAAGCACTGATGGCGATGTGTTTGTACTGACGTTACGTCCTGATGGCAGCTACACCTTTGAGCTGAAAGGTCCGATTGACCATGACGCTAACAGCGACAGTGAACGCCTTGATTTCACGGTGGTGGCGACCGACACTGATGGAGACACCGACCGTATTACCATGCCTGTGACTATTGGCGATGATAGCCCGAACATCGCATCGGCTGAGGCGTTAATCCTCAACGAGAATGACTTAGCCAGTGGCACTAGTCCAGACGCGACACGCGTGAGCCAAGATGGAGACTTCACCACGCTTGAAGGGGCGGATAAGGTCGTGAGCTACAAGCTTGACCTGACCACTAACCCGATTGATGGCCTGACTTCTCAGGGCAAAGCGGTGACGCTCTCTGAGTCCATCGATGCTGATGGTGTGGCGACGTACACGGCTTCAAGCACTGATGGCGATGTGTTTGTACTGACGTTACGCCCTGATGGCAGTTACACCTTTGAGCTGAAAGGTCCGATTGACCATGACGCCAACAGCGACAGTGAGCGCCTTGATTTCACGGTGGTGGCGACCGACACCGATGGTGACACCGACCGTATTACCCTGCCTGTGACCATTGGCGATGATAGCCCGAACATCGCATCGGCGGAGGCATTAATCCTCAATGAGAATGACTTAGCCAGTGGCACTAGCCCAGACGCGACACGCGTGAGCAAAGACGGAGACTTCACCACGCTTGAAGGTGCGGATAAGGTAGTGAGCTACGAGCTTGACCTGACCACCAACCCGATTGATGGCCTGACTTCTCAGGGCAAAGCGGTGACGCTCTCTGAGTCCATCGATGCTGATGGTGTGGCGACGTACACGGCTTCAAGCACTGATGGCGATGTGTTTGTACTGACGTTACGCCCTGATGGCAGTTACACCTTTGAGCTGAAAGGTCCGATTGACCATGACGCCAACAGCGACAGTGAGCGCCTTGATTTCACGGTGGTGGCGACCGATACCGATGGCGACACCGACCGCATTGCGCTGCCAGTTACGATTGGCGATGATAGCCCGAACATCGCATCGGCTGAGGCGCTAATCCTCAATGAGAATGACTTAGCCAGTGGCACTAGCCCAGACGCGACACGCGTGAGCAAAGACGGAGACTTCACCACGCTTGAAGGTGCGGATAAGGTAGTGAGCTACGAGCTTGACCTGACCACCAACCCGATTGATGGCCTGACTTCTCAGGGCAAAGCGGTGACGCTCTCTGAGTCCATCGATGCCGATGGTGTGGCCACCTACACGGCTTCCAGCGTAGATGGCGATGTGTTTGTGCTGACGTTGCGCCCTGATGGCAGCTACACCTTTGAACTGAAAGGTCCGATTGACCATGACGCCAACAGCGACAGTGAACGCTTTGATTTCACAGTGGTGGTGACCGATACCGATGGCGACACCGACCGCATTACTCTGCCTGTTACGATTGGCGATGATAGCCCGAACATCGCCTCGGCGGAGGCGTTAATCCTCAATGAGAATGACTTAGCCAGTGGCACTAGCCCAGACGCGACACGTGTGAGCCAAGACGGAGACTTCACCACCCTTGAAGGTGCGGATAAGGTCGTGAGCTACGAGCTTGACCTGACCACTAACCCGATTGATGGCCTGACTTCTCAGGGCAAAGCGGTGACGCTCTCTGAATCCATCGATGCCGATGGTGTGGCCACGTACACGGCTTCAAGCACTGATGGCGATGTGTTTGTGCTGACGTTACGCCCTGATGGCAGTTACACCTTTGAGCTGAAAGGTCCGATTGACCATGACGCCAACAGCGACAGTGAGCGCCTTGATTTCACGGTGGTGGCGACCGACACCGATGGTGACACCGACCGTATTACCCTGCCTGTGACCATTGGCGATGATAGCCCGAACATCGCATCGGCGGAGGCATTAATCCTCAATGAGAATGACTTAGCCAGTGGCACTAGCCCAGACGCGACACGCGTGAGCAAAGACGGAGACTTCACCACCCTTGAAGGTGCGGATAAGGTCGTGAGCTACAAGCTTGACCTGACCACCAACCCGATTGATGGCCTGACTTCTCAGGGCAAAGCGGTGACGCTCTCTGAATCCATCGATGCCGATGGCGTGGCGACCTACACGGCTTCAAGCACTGATGGCGATGTGTTTGTGCTGACGTTGCGCCCTGATGGCAGCTACACCTTTGAACTGAAAGGTCCGATTGACCATGACGCCAACAGCGACAGTGAACGCTTTGATTTCACAGTGGTGGCGACCGATACCGATGGCGACACCGACCGCATTACTCTGCCTGTTACGATTGGCGATGATAGCCCGAACATCGCCTCGGCGGAGGCGTTAATCCTCAATGAGAATGACTTAGCCAGTGGCACTAGCCCGGACGCGACACGCGTGAGCAAAGACGGAGACTTCACCACGCTTGAAGGTGCGGATAAGGTCGTGAGCTACGAGCTTGACCTGACCACCAACCCGATTGATGGCCTGACTTCTCAGGGCAAAGCGGTGACGCTCTCTGAATCCATCGATGCCGATGGTGTGGCCACGTACACGGCTTCAAGCACTGATGGCGATGTGTTTGTGCTGACGTTACGCCCTGATGGCAGTTACACCTTTGAGCTGAAAGGTCCGATTGACCATGACGCCAACAGCGACAGTGAACGCTTTGATTTCACGGTGGTGGCGACCGATACCGATGGCGACACCGACCGCATTACATTGCCTGTTACGATTGGCGATGATAGCCCGACAATTCGCTCTATTGACCCATCAAGCACGTTTGTCGTTGATGAAGATGATACGGCAGCAGGTTCTGATTCGTCTGGTGCAGTCGCCGTTGCGACAGGTAGTTTTGTCACCTCACAAGGGGCTGATGGTGTTGTTGCCTATGAGTTGGTGAATATAGCTGATACGCAAAATGGTCTAACGTCTAATGGGCAAGCCGTTACGATTTCAGAGGTGAATGGCGTTGCCGGCGCGACCACTTATCAAGGTGTGGCTGGCGGTCAAGTGATCTTCACTATAGTGCTGTCTGACAACGGTGATTACACTTACACCCAATTTAAAGCTTTGGACCATGCACAAAACAGCGATACGTTGACCATTCCGTTCGATGTGGTTGCGATTGATAAAGACAACGACATCTCACCTGCTGTCCGCCTACCAATTGCAGTCATTGATGATCAACCTGTACTAACGGGGACGACAGGGGAAACATCTGTCGACGAAGATGACCTAGCGGGTATCGGCTCGGATCGCTCAGAAGACACCACGATTAATGGTAACTTCGTCATTGCTGAAGGCGCTGACAGTGTTGTGGAATATGAGTTAACTAATGCAGATGATACGTTAGATGGTTTGTCTGCTGACGGCGAAGCGCTTGAGTGGGCTGCTGTCCAAACCAGTGGCACGACGTTCACCTATACAGCAATGACTGAAAATGGTCATGAGCCAGTATTTAGAATTGTTTTTGATACATTAGACAACAGCTATCAATTTGAATTACTTAAACCTCTTGATCATGCAGACGGTGCGGGTGAAAACAGTGTCCAAATAGACTTTACAATCAAGGCGACAGATTTTGATGGAGATGAGTCCGCTGCGATTACTCTACCTATTACCGTCGTCGATGATGTCCCATTGTTGACTGACCACTCGATTTCTAGAGTTGAAGGTAGTGGTTTCAAGAGAGTGAATATGTTTGAAGCCTCCACTGATAAAGGGGCTGATGACGCTGCTATTACGATGATTGAAGGGACTACAGACGGTACTTCGGTGATTAAATTTGGCGGTGAAAATGGTACCTATGTCGATAGTGTCGATATTCAGTCTGGCAATCAAACGATCAAAGTTTACGAAGAGTACGATACTGGTAACGGAACAAGAGATATCCGCGAACTGGGTGAGTTGAGAGTCAACTCTAATGGTGACATCCGTTTCAAAGCGTACGATAACCTAGAACATGATGGTGATACGTTTGATTTTAGTATTGATGTGACTGCGACGGATGGAGACAAAGATACCTCAACGGCGCAATTGGATCTGACCATCGTCGATAGAAAAGCGTCAGCAATCGCGCTCAAAGTTACGACTTTCGAAGAATCTGGTCGTGATCCGTCGATTGACTACGATCCAAATAATCCGAATACCGTTGATACCGCTAACGTTCAGGATAACCAGAGCGGCATCACGGGTCTTGACTCTCCAACACAGATTTTGCTTCAAGCGAATTTGTATGATGCGGATAACAACGAATCTATCGGTGGTATGACGATCAAGGCGGGAGATCACCACGGTACCTTCTACTACTTTGACGGCAGCCAATACGTCGAACTTGAACCAAACAACAGAGGCAAAATCTACATTGATGGCTCTTTGATTGATCAGACATCGAGTGTGAATGGCGATGGCGATCAAATCACCACGATCACTAACCTGTATTTTGTACCAGACAGAAACTACTCGACCGATGAATCAGGTATCCAGATCAAGTACCAGCTTGAAATTGACAACGATGGTACGTTGGATCATAAGCTGAATTCGAGCTTCAGAATTGAAGTGGAAAGTGTCGCCGATATTGCCACCTGGGATGATGCCAATAGCACCTACGAATACACGCTAACAGAGGATGGGGCTCATCAGACGCTCAACTTGAGTGCGGTGACACAAGATACCAGTAATCCAGAGACGATTACGTACCGTCTTGAAGTGACTCAAGGTCAAGGCGAGTTTGAGTTACTGGATGCATCAGGAAACGTCATTGCAGAGTCATCTCCAGGCGTTTATCTGATCAGCTCTGATGACATCAACAGTGTTCAGCTAAATCCGAGGGATAACTTCTCTGGAGCGATTAAGTTTGACGCAAAAGCATTGACCGAAGAAAGCTCCAATGCTGTTTCTGGCAAAGAAACTGCCGAGTCCGTGGTTCAAGAGCTGGTATTCAATGTTACGCCGAAGGCAGATGAGAGTAGCTTCTCAGTCAACCGTATCTCAATCTTTGAGGATAATGCGGCGAGCCAGAACACAGTCGATCCCGATACCGATCATGAACCGTTTACACTCGATAAAGTCATCACGCTCAATTCAACGGTTGACATTGATACTCCGGGAGATACTTCTGAAGTGCTGTATGTCCGTTTATCTGATTTCACTGACGAAAATGGTCAGCCGCTAACTGGCTTTGAAGTACGTTGGGTGAGTTCAGGTGATCCGCTAACGCTGATTACGGATGGTAGTGAAAGCTATTACGAGATTGCACAATCTGATTTGGATAAAGTTGAAATTCAACCGCCACTACATTCCAACGAGAGCTTCACCTTTGAGGCCACAGGTGTTGTGAAAGATACCGCAACACTTGGCGATGGCTCTCAGGTTACCGATGTGGTCGAAATGGGTGCGGGTAAAACCGTTCATGTGTCGGTGAAAGGTGTCGCTGACATCCCTTACATCCCAGATGTACCAGATGTTCCTGACACTGGTGCTGAGCTTGATACTTGGTACAGCTACACAGACGGTAATGGCAATGCAGGTGCGCAGGTTGTCATTAACGAAAACTCCAGTATTGAGCTGAGTTTTGCCGTCCTGTCGGGTGAAGAAAAAGATGGTGTCAATGATAACTCTGAATCGATAACGGTACTTCTCTCGGATATTCCTGATGGCGTTCAATTGTACGACAGTAATGGTGGTGCAATTGACTTGGTATATGTAGGTAGTGATGCTAATGGCCCTATTTATCAGGCCAATATTACTCAAGAGCAATACAATTCAGGTATTACGGTTGAACCGCCAAAACATTCGACGGAAGACATTAACATAACGACGAAAGTTATCGTTACGGAGAATGACGGCCACATCAGAGAAGTTGACGGCAGTATTCTGGTTAAAGTTGTTCCTGTTATTGATGCCGGTGGTAGTGATGACGCTTACAGTAGGACTTCTACAGGTAACGAAGACAGCTTTATCGTCGTCCCTTGGAATCTGCAAAATGCAGAGAATCCTGACAGAGCACCAGATACCAATGATCGTGATTATGAGTTCGTCTCATCCATTACTATTTCAGGTTTCCCTGAAGATGTTGAGATTACGATTGATGGCGTTCCAGTGGCTAACTACACAGGCGGCACCGCGATTTATGATGACGTTACCAATACATTGACGATCACTGGGTTGGACGAAAACTCCAGCCAACCTGTCGTGCGTGTTAAGCCGCCAGAAGACTCTAGCGTCGACATGAACTTACAGACCAAATTGGTCATCGAAGAGCATGACGCCGATAATAATGGGGACAGTGTTGCCCCTAAAGAAGTGACGGGTTCACTCACCGTTGTGGTTAGGCCAATTGTTGAGAGTGATGGTGATCTTCAGGTTAAATCTAATAATGCTGTTGTTACCACGATTGACGATGCAGATGATGATGGTCGTATAGACTTCACTATCAACGATCAAAATGGTGATGCGAATGTTATTGTCTTTGAAGATCTTGATCCGAGTTCGGATGAACTAGTCAAAGAAGTGGTGGTTCGTTTTGTCGGCATTTCAGGTGATGACTTGGATCAGCTGTTTGTCACAGGTGCTGTCAACAATGGTGACGGCTCTTGGACAGTGACGGATGAAGAAAACTTCAGCATTGTCGCCCCTGATGGCCTTAGTTACACCGATAGCAATGGGTTACCGAGCAGTACCTTGACGGTTGAGTTTGTCGCTCAGGTTTACGATAAAGGTGATGAAAACGAGAATGGCCCAGTGAGTCAGAAATCGACCACTGTGGATCTTACTTTCCCGACTGATGTTATTGATCAAAACAGCGAAGCTGCGGTTATTGAGCAAGTGACGACTCCAGACGCCATTATCACAGGAGTCGAAGACAACTACGTTGACCTTAGTAGTCAGCTAAGCAATGTTGTCCAAATTGGTGTCGATGGTAGTAATATCAGTACTGCTGATCATGTCGCGGATCAGCTCACGATAGTGATTGATCCAAGCGATATTCCAGCAGAAGTGAGTGGTTTGAAAGTGATCGGAGCGGAATACGATTTCGCTAATAACCTTTACCTGTTCGAAGCAACCGTCAATCCTGATGGCAGTATTTCGATTCCTGATGGCCTCAAACTAGAGCTGCCAGAGGATTATGCTGGTGACTTCAACTTACCGATTACCTTTGTCACTACGGATAAAGCGTCCGGTGATGAGAATCGTGTCGAATTGAATATTCCTGTCGCAATAACACCGGTAGTTGATATAGCGCCGGGAGCGGGCGAGCAGGGTCAGCCTCTCGACAGCGATGTCACTCCTGAAATAAGCCTGAGTGCGACTTCAGTTGAAAAAGGCACGGGTACTCAGTTGGACGCTAATGCACTGGAAGATAATCTTATTAAGTTAGATCTTGATATTGATTTGGCAGATGTTCGCAACGATAGTCACCAAGGCCAAGAAACACTGACGAGAGTTGAAATCACGTTACCTGATTCTAGCTTGGGTTATTTCGCTGATGTGAATGGTGACCCTATCCAACCAGACAGCAGTGTGTTTGTCGTTGATTCTAACGATCCTGTGGTTATTCAGGCGGCATTAGATGGCTTGTACTTTGTACCTAAAGAGAACTATCCGACGGACAGCAGTGGCAATTCAATCTCCTTTACAGTGAAAGGCACGGTGGTTGACCAAACCACTTTTGATACCACAGGTACGACGCAAGTTTCCAATACGAGTAGTGAGCGCACCTTCACGCAGAACGTGGACATTGATATCACGCCAGTCCTGGATCCTGTCACTATGCCAACCGCAGCGGACAATATCGTTGTGGTTGGTGATGAAGATACCGACATTTCGCTCACTTCAGGTGGTTCTGGATTGTCGATCGCATTGAATGACACGGATGGCTCAGAGCAATTCCTTTCAGCCAAACTAACGGGTGTGCCTGATGACTTTACGGTAACCAGTACTTCGTCTGACTTTGTAGTTAAGAACAGTGGTGGTGGTGAATGGGTTATTCAATTGACTGACCCGAGCGTAACAGAAATCGATCTGTCAGCGATTTCGATTCGCCCAGCAGAGCATTTCAGTGGCACTGCCAATATTGGAATTACTGTGTTTACGCAAGAGCAACTGTTACAAGAGCCTACTGCACATCAAGGGCAATTCACCATTGATGTTACCCCTGTTGGCGATGTGGTAGACATTGACCCAACAAGCAGTGTGACTGGTAATGAAGGTGAGAATATCGACATTGCTATAAACGCGAGTATCGTTGATAAAACCGATCTGTTACCGGGTGATTCTGCTCAGGATCAGCCAGAAACATTGTTAATTACTGTTGAGCAAGTACCGGACGGTGCGACGATTTACTACCCAGATGGTGTGACACCTGCGAACAATCTAGGCAATGGTAAATGGGAGCTGCGTGTCGATGCTCAGGAAGTCGACAAGATTGTGTTTAATTCCGGGGATCACAACAAAGGAACTTGGAATGAAGATAGCCTGAAAATTACCGTCCAATCGGTGGATAAAGATGCGGATGGCAATGAATATCTTGGTCCGACAACGAATCAGGTCTTTGATGTCGCCGTTGATGTTGAAGCGGTGAATGACCGCCCAGAGTTCAACAATATCGCTGATATTCAGACCGCAGAAGATACTGTCGTGGCGATTAAAGGCTTCACGGTGTCCGATGTGGATTCTAGCCTTGATGATCCCGATGCTGAATACACGTTGACTTTAAATGTAGATAGCGGCGAGCTATTCCAAAACACCACGATAGCAGCTAACAATGGGCTCACCGTCTCGGTGGATGCATCAGGCCAGACTGTGACAATTACGGGTAAAGTCGCTGACATCAACTCGGCTCTTGCTCAAGACCTTGTCACATTCAAGCCGGATGAAAACAGCAATGATTTGATCGACACTGATGGCGTTAAAGTGACGGCCCACATCGACGATCAAGGCAATGTGGGTTCGGTGGATGCTGCAAACCCAGACACCTCAAACACCAACGAAACGTCATTCGTTATTCATGTCTCTGAAGTGAATGACGAGCCTCAAGCTGGCGATCTTGACCTAGGGGATATTCTTGAAGAAGGCAGTATTCAGATCACCGCCGCGCAGTTGATTGCCGCCAGCAATGACATTGATGGTGATGATTTGGTGGTTAAGTCCATCTCTGTCCCCGCAGAGCAAGGTACACTGACTCTTAACCCAGACGGTGTTTCTTGGACGTTTACGGCAGCAGATGACTTTAATGGTGATGTGTCCATCAGCTATACCATTGAGGACAATGGTGCAACGAACGGAGTCAATGACTTCCTTCAAGATACAGGTACGGTTTCATTGTCTGTGATAGGGGTAAATGATAAGCCTGAGATTGATGTGGACGACATTACGACCATCATCAATGAATCTTCGGGCCAGTTGATCAGTGGAATCTCCGTCAGCGATGCTGACTATGTTGACGCATTTGCTAATGACGCCATGACTGTCACGCTCAGTGTCGATTTTGGACAGCTGAATGTAACCATACCTGCGGGCTCTTCTATCACAGCGACTCCGTCGTCAGGCAGTTCAATTACACTGACGGGCACTATTGGTGAACTGAATACCCTGCTGGATTCTCCATCTGCTGGCACTGGTGTAACCTTTGATGCGACGCACGCCCCATCTGACAGCGTGACGCTTACCATTACTGCGACGGATTCAGGCAACCCTTCAGGCATGGTGATGTCGGAGACAACGCAAAAACCGATCACGATTACGCCTGTTGCAAACGCGCCAACTCTATCGATTGCGCCAGATAACAATTATGTGAAGAACATTAATGCCAGCCTAACAGCAAGCAATAATGGTATCGCTCTACTGGGGATCGTTGCGGCACTTACGGATGTCCATGAAGCTCTATCTCTGGAGTTGTCGGGACTTCCTGCTGGATCAACGGTGGAAACATCGTCAGGAACGCTGGTTCCAGTGGACGGTAAAGTTGTCGTGCCTGCAGATGATATTGATAGCGTCTCTATCGTCGGTGCACAGGAAGGGGCACATACCATTCAATTGACTGCGGTGTCGACTGAAACGGATAGCTCTACGGCTGAATCAGCACCTATTGATATCAACCTTAACGTGACCAATGATATCTCCGATATTGATGTTTCTTCCTCTAGCCAAGATAACCAGCTATTGGGAAGTGACGAAGGTATCGAGTTGCAGGCGGGTTCCGGTGACGACCGAATCGAAGGAGGAACTGGCAATGATACGCTTATCGGTGGTGCTGGTGACGATATTCTTGATGGTGGTTTAGGTTCAGACATTCTGACAGGTGGAACTGGTGAAGATACCTTTATTTGGCATGAAATTGATGATGGTGCGACGGACACTATTACCGATTTCAGTATTGCTGAAGGAGATCAGATTGACCTGCGTGAAGTGTTACCTGAACTGAAGCAAGCTAATGTGGATATGGATACTTTACTGTCCCATTTGGATGCAAAGTTAGTTGATGGAGATGATATTGAACTTAAAGTGCACCCTGATGGTAATGGAAATGGTGAGCAAACTATTCTGGTGGAGGATTTAGGTCAACAAATTGACTTCAACAGCATGGATTCCTCGCAAATTATATCGACCTTGCTTGATCAGCACATTATCGTCCACGATCAGTAATTCTGAATATAAAAACGCCCTCAACCTTGTTCAGGCTAGGTTGAGGGCGCTTTGTTTTATCTCATGCTTTTAACCGATAACAACCTGGCCTAGCACGTATCCTAGGCAACATGCCCCAATCACACCTATCAAGCCGACAGACATAAATGAGTGGTTGAAATACCACTTACCGATTTTAGTTGTACCGGAAGTATCAAAGTTTACCGTGGCGATATCTGAAGGGTAATTTGGGATGAAGAAATAGCCGTAAACGGCAGGCATCAAACCAATCAATAGGGCAGGATCTAAGCCGAGCCCTAGACCGACAGGGAGCATCATACGAGCAGTCGCTGCTTGAGAATTGACCACAACAGAGACGATGAACAGTGCCAGAGCGAATGTCCAAGGGTAGCTGGTCACCATTTCGACGATACCTGAACGGAATTGAGGCATGGCATATTTAAAGTATGTGTCGGACATCCATGCAATACCAAAGATGGCAATAGCTGCGACCATACCAGACTTAAATACCACGCCGTTGGGGACATCGCGGGGGTCGGTTTTGGTTGCCAGCAAGATTACACCACCAAAACACAGCATCATCATCTGGATAATGACGGACATTTTTATTGGCTTATCGCCCTCAACAACGGTGCGTATTTCCGGCACCATCGCGATAATGACAATGGTTATGATGGAGGCAAGGAAGATCAGCACTGCGTTGCGAGCAGATGCAGGTAGCACTTCGTCGAGAGAAGTGGCTGTTGTGCTCTCGATACGCTTGCGCCATTCGGGATCTTTGAGTCTCGCCTGATACTCCGGGTCATCATCCAGTTCCTTTCCTCGTTTTAGGCTATACAGGGACATCAGCAGAGTGCCAAACAGCGTTGCGGGAACTGTCACCATCAGGATGGACAGTAAGGTGATGTCATGTTGAATATCGGCAAGCTGAGCGAGGTAGTAGACCACAGCCGCCGATATAGGTGACGCGGTAATCGCTATCTGAGAAGCCACTGAAGAAGCAGCCATGGGTCGCTCAGGACGAATACCATTTTTCAACGCCACATCCCCAATGATAGGCATGATCGAATAGACAGCATGACCAGTACCTAAGAGAAAAGTCATTGAGTAAGTGACGAAAGGGGCGATGAGTGTCACGCGTTTGGGATTTTTGCGCAGAAGTCTCTCTGCCACTTGCAGCATATACTTCAGGCCACCAGCAGCTTCCAAGATAGAGGCACAGGTTACCACCGCAAGGATTATCAACATGACCGTCACAGGTGGCGATGTTGGTGGCATCTTAAAGATGAAGACCTCGATCACCAACCCAATTCCTGATACGACACCTAAACCGATACCACCATAGCGTGAACCGATATAGAGCATTAACAGCAGGAAGAGAAACTCAAAATACAACATAGAGTAATTCCTTAAAATTATTGTGGATAATGACATTGTCAGAAGCTGACGGATAATTTCTTCGCTGATGGTCACACAATACAGATGAGCAAAAATGGAAAGTGCTTTCTAAGACGTTGCTCACAGGGATATCAATGCAACTTACTGACGGTTAACAATAATTTCACATAATTGGAACGCTATAGATAAGTAGCGGCTAAGTTGTAATGTGCTTTTGGAAAGTCGTTCTTCTTAGTAGAAGAATGGATTTGCATACAAGTGTGGCGGATTATAATTGGAATAATAACTCAAATATTGTTTAGCAATTATTTTATATACTCAAAATTGAGACAACTTAGATTACATCAATAAGATAACCTATAGCCGATTTATAGTTTGGGAAAAATATATATAAAATTTGGTTAGTCGCTATGGAAAGTATGCCTTCGATCCTTATTGTTTGTATGGGTAATATATGCCGATCACCACTTGCTGAAGCTGTTCTGAAAACAAAAGCACAGCAGCGTGGCTTAGTACTCAATATTGCCAGTGCTGGAACTATTCGAGATCAGGTTGGCAACTCGCCAGACAGACAGGTTCAATCATTAGCGAGCCAGCACGGTTATGACCTGAATGGTTTGACTGCAACACAAGTGACGAAAAATGATTTTTCTAACTATGACATGGTGTTAGCAGCAGATAAGGCAAACTTGGCTGCGTTATATGACCTCTGCCCTAGGGAGTACAGAAACAAACTTGCGTTGTTTCTTTCGTATTCCGATGTTGATGAAAAAGAAATCCCCGACCCATATAAAGGGAGTCAAGTTCGTCACCAGAAGGCCTTTGAGCTGATTGAACAGGGAAGTGATGGTGTACTTAATTATATTACGTCAATAGCGGCATAAATTTAATTTTTCCAGTTATTAAAAATGAGACACACCAGAAGAACTGTTTATTAATTGATATTGAGTCTTTCTTATATATAAGACTCATTTTTTATCTTTGTATTTATTTTCCTATTGTCTTGCCGGGCTCAGGTTCGGTTGGGTAAGTATTATTTGAATTTTTATCGATAGCGATAAATGACTCTTGGCTTAATTCAGGGAACAAGTGTTGTGAAAAAGGTTTTGATTACGTTTGGTACGCGACCAGAAGCAATAAAAATGGCGCCTTTGGTTCATCAAATGAAAAGTGATTCTCGATTTGAAACCAAAGTATGTGTAACTGGGCAGCACAGAGAAATGCTGCATCAGGTATTAGAGCTTTTCCACGTCGAACCGGACTATGACCTCGATATTATGGAACCGGGTCAAACACTGACAACGGTGACAACCAAGATTTTAACTGGGATGGAAGAGGTTCTTAGCGAATTTAAACCTGATGTTGTTTTGGTTCACGGTGACACGGCAACAACTCTGGGTGCGACGCTCGCCTCGTATTACCAGCAAATTCAGGTTGGCCATGTTGAAGCTGGTCTTCGAACTGGAAACATCTACTCTCCATGGCCTGAAGAAGGGAACCGAAAACTTACAGGTTGCCTAACGAAATTCCATTTCGCGCCCACAAAAACCTCTTTACAGAATCTGGTTGATGAAAACGTGCCTGCCACGGATGTTCATGTGACGGGTAACACGGTTATCGATGCGCTGTTCATGATTCGCGACAAGATTGAAAACGATTCAGATCTTAGAGCAACACTAGACAGTGTGTTCCCAATGCTTGAGTCCGACAAGAAACTGATTCTGGTGACTGGTCATAGAAGAGAGAGCTTTGGTGGCGGCTTTGAGCGTATCTGTCAGGCGCTGTCTGATACGGCATTGCGTCATCCAGATTGCCAGATCTTGTATCCGGTTCATCTAAACCCGAACGTACAAGAACCAGTCAATCGCTTGCTCAAAAACATTCCAAACATCCATTTAGTGGAGCCTCAACAGTATCTGCCATTTGTTTATCTGATGAATAAGGCTCACATCATATTGACGGACTCTGGCGGTATACAGGAAGAGGCTCCATCTCTCGGTAAACCCGTTTTGGTTATGCGAGATACCACCGAAAGACCTGAAGCTGTGGAAGCAGGAACGGTCAAACTGGTAGGTACGGACAGCGATTTGATTTGTCGCGAGCTCACTCAGCTTTTGACTGATCAAACAGCCTATGAATCCATGAGTCAGGCCCACAACCCGTATGGTGATGGGCAGGCTTGTCAAAGAATTGCAGATATTTTAGCGCTTTAAAGATTAAGGAACACACAATGTTTAACAAGGTTTCAGTTGTAGGCTTAGGCTATATCGGCTTACCAACAGCTGCGGTTATTGCTTCACGCGGAATTGAAGTTATCGGTATTGATGTCAATCAGCATGCGGTGGACACCATCAATCAAGGTGAGATTCATATCGTTGAACCGGATTTGGATATCGTTGTTCGCAGTGCGGTAATGACAGGTAAACTAAAGGCAACAACCGTTCCTGAAGCAGCCGATGCGTTTATGGTTGCGGTTCCAACACCATTTAAAGGTGACAACCACGAGCCTGATTTGAGTTACATAGAAAGTGCCGCAAAGGCAATTGCACCAGTGCTTGAAAAAGGCAACTTAGTGGTTTTGGAAAGTACGTCACCAGTGGGTGCTACTGAGAAAATGGCTGGCTGGTTAGCGGAAGCTCGCCCTGACCTGACGTTCCCACAGCAAAGCGGAGATGCTGCTGATGTTAAAGTTGCACATTGCCCTGAACGTGTTTTGCCGGGTTATGTTCTACAGGAACTGGTGAGCAACGATCGCGTGATTGGCGGCATGAGCGATGCCTGTAACAAGCGTGCAGTTGAACTATACCAAACCTTTGTGCGCGGAGAATGTATTCTTACGAATTCTCGTACGGCGGAAATGGCTAAACTGACTGAAAACTCATTCCGTGATGTGAACATTGCTTTCGCCAATGAACTGTCCCTTATTTGTGAAAAGTTGAAGATCAATGTTTGGGAATTGATCAAGCTTTCTAATCGCCATCCACGCGTAAATATTCTTAATCCAGGACCTGGTGTCGGTGGACACTGTATCGCTGTTGACCCATGGTTCATCGTCAACAGCTGCCCAGATGAAGCAAAAGTAATTGCAATGGCTCGTGAAGTTAACGATGGCAAGCCTCTTTGGGTGATTGATCAGGTTAAACAAGCTGCAGATGAATTTAAAAAGCCAGTGATCGCGTGTTTAGGCTTGGCGTTTAAAGCCGACATTGATGACCTGCGTGAGAGCCCTGCGCTGGACATTACCACTCAGCTTGCCAATGAAAATGTTGGGCAGGTGATTGCTGTCGAGCCTAACATTTCTTCGCTGCCGGAAAACCTCGTTAAAGCGGGAGTTGAATTTATGGATCTGGAGCGTGCTCTTGAAGTAGCGAATGTGGTTGTGGTCCTTGTCGATCATAAGCAGTTTAAAGCCGCAGACAAACTCGCTTTCAGTAAGAAAGTGGTCATTGATACAAGAGGTGTTCTGGCGTGATATGAATCAGAGAGTGAAGCGGCTCAGTCATTCACTCTCTGAGCCTTCTCGCTAAAGGTTCGATGATGAAAAAAGTCCTACTAGTGATGCCATTGAGTACCCTTAAATGGGGAAGTGATAACGCCGGTGGCGTTGACTCCGTCTGCCAGCAAATAGTTCAGTCACTTGAGCTCAGCGCGCCTAAAGGTTTTGAGTATGAAATTCTGGCGATCAAAGTGGGTTCGTCGCAACAAGAGTTAAACAAAAGAATTCAACTCAATGAGCGAACTCATATCACTTTCATACCCAAGAAAGGGAAAGTATTTGGACTACCTGTGCCAGGGTTTGTTTTTCAGAACGTTAAGCTAAGTGAGCTTGCTCGTCGCTTTCAACCGGATGTGATTCATAGCCATCTACCGAGCCTTCCACTACTGCCAAGTCGTAAAGCCAGTTCAGTAATTACACTGCACTCATTAGGAAAGGTAGGTCGAAAAAGTCGCAGTTGGCTCAATAACTTAATTTTTGAAACTTTACTGCCTGCTTTCAGTTTGCGCTCTGCTGATCGATTAACTTGCGTGGGTGATATCTTGCTTGATGCGCTACCAAATAGGATGCATGAGAAGGCGTACAAAGTGGGTAATCCGGTTAATGATGTCTACTTTAAGCAAACAAAACGAACAACGTCAGACGCATTGCGCTTGGTGACCTGTTCTTTAATTACACCTCGCAAACAAGTCGATCAGATCATTAGGCTGCTGGCTCGGTTAGCGAATACTGTTAACGTTGATCTAAAAATCATTGGCCCTGTAGATGAGAGCTACGCGAGAGAGCTTAACACTCTTGCTGAAGAGTTAGGCGTCGCAGAAAAAATAGTTTGGCTTGGCCCGATGAATGTTGAGCAGATCAAACAAATGTATGCAGACTCTGATGTCGGAGTATTTCTTTCCCGTGAGGAAACGTTTGGACTTGCGCCATTGGAAAAACTTGCCTCTGGCCTGCCTGTGATCGCGACCGAAGTGGGTATCTTGCAGGAAGAACGAGCCTATTTCCGTGCTGCTGGGGTGCACTACACATCGGCCGACGGATCCGACGAGGAAACTGACAACGTTTTGCAGTTTTTGCACAACCTACCTGTGGTGGATACCGAATCCTTGAAAGCGAAGTTTTCATCACGTGCAGTGGTCGATGAATATCAAAAGCTCTACGGAGAGTTGTTGTGATTAAAAAGCTGCTCACTTATGCTCCTGTTCAGCTCTTTTCTGCTCTAAGCCTATTTACACTTATTGCAGTACAGACTCGCTTTCTTTTGCCGCAAGAGTACGGCTTTCTCGCTGTCTTGATGGTGATTGTAGAAGCGTCACGTTCAGTATTAGTTCAGTGGATCAATAACTGCCTTATTCGCTTCTATCCGAGTGCGGAGCAGGATCGGCAAAAGCAGATCAGCGCGACAGTTGTTCGTTGGTTGATTGGCAATATTCTCTTCTCTTTCTTTGTCATTGGTGTTTTGGTCGCGTTATTGACTGAGTTTGAATGGCGCGTCTTTTTCGCGGTTTACGCCTTTTTTGTCGCTAAAGCTCTTTATCTGTTTTCGATTGAGTATGCGCGTGTGAACCAAAAGTCCGGCCACTACCGCCGGTCTGTAATGACTCAAGCAGTCCTGTCGATACTCACAACCGTGTTATTCCTATCATTTTTTCCCGCTTTAGAAATGGCGTTGCTGTCTTTAGTCGTGAGCTATTCGATAGGATCTGCGATGTGTGTTGGTGCTGGAGCGTGGCATCGAAAAGTGACGCCTGAAACTGCGCTTAAAAAAGAGCTGTTCTCCTACGGCGCACCGCTTATGTTGTCTGGCCTGCTGGGCATACTGGCAGCGAGAAGTGATCGTCTTTTTATTGCCAATCTCACTGGGCTTGAACAAGCAGGGCAGTATGCCGCGATTGCGAATCTATTGTTCGGCATTATGGCGTTGGTTTTTATGGCTATTGCTCTACCGCTTTATCCAGAACTCACCAAGCTTACCGAAGACAGAACACGCCTAATTGCAAAGCACAAGATGTATAGCGGATTACTGTTTGCACTCAGCTTGCCCGCGACTACTGGTCTGTGTTTGCTAGCTCCGGCACTAGTGGGTATTTTCCTTGGTGACGCCTACGCAGATATCGACCTAACAACGTTTTATTTGGTCGCCGCTGCCGCTTTACTGTTTAACTTACGTGCGCATTTCTTTGATCATGGTTTGCAGTTCACCCTACAAACCAAGTACGTGCCTTTGATTATGGCGACTGTTTTATTCGTTCAAGTGCTGGCAGCTTTTGCTCTTATTCCTCAACTTGGCGCGCAGGGAGCAGCAATCGGCATTCTATTGGCCATGTTTGTTGGCCTGTTGCTAACCGCCTTTGTTGGTTGGAAGGCTGGATATCGATACCCGGCTCCTCAATCTGCGCTAAAAACAGTTACCGCATCAGGTGTGATGGCGTTAGCGATTCTTGTTGTCCAGCCATTCCTTGGGCAAATTAACGATGTCTTGGCTCTAATTGTCTCGATTAGTATTGCTTTAGTCGTATATGGCTTAGCGCATTTGCTGTTGAACAGCTTTGAGGTTCGCTCATCTCTACTCAAGCTAAGGAGTAGACAACGTGCTGTCTAAGATCTATTTATTGCCTTTTATCGCAATTACATCTGCGATTCTTCTTGGCGGTTACATGTTAGAAGATCTTGGGGTGCCGTACGTATCTCAAGGGGGATCACCGCTGTTTAAGATCCATTTGTACTCTTATCTGGTTTTGATGGGGTTTGGGTTGGTTTTTCTGTTTGATGGGGTGAAAGGAATTTCTCAACGGTTAGGCAGCTATTACCGTTTTTGGCTGATTGCTTTGGCATGTAATGTTTTCGTGATCCTATATGGTTTTGCCATTCATGGTTCTTCAGGGATGGCCTATTTGGTCAATACGTTTTTAGCACCAGTTTTGATCGTGCCGTTACTGGCTTACCTTAGTGATAATCAAAAATCGTTTCTGCTCAAACTGATTGCCTATCTAATATTACTTAACTCGCTTGTGGCTGTGATGGAATACATGCTCCATTTTCGTCTGGTCAAGGTTGAGTTCCAGGAGTTTTCATTCTTTCGCTCAACGGCATTTCTTACTCACCCTCTTAACAATGCGTTGATCACGGTCAGCATTGCGCTACTCATCGCCAACAAAACCAAGCTACCAAGTTTTGTGTATATGTTGATCGTTGCGTTAGCGTTATTCGCGTTTGGTGGTAGAGCTGCGTTAGCCATCTTTATTTGTGCGGTATCCGTGTCTTTTGCTCCCATGCAGTGGAAAGCCATCACGCAGGGCATCCCTGACAATAAACAAAAAATCGCATTATTCATGCTGATTGGATATTTCGCTTTCTGGGCTGGTGCGTACCTGCTTGTTGAGTCTGGAATTACGGAACGAATTGCATCAAAACTCTATATTGATGGCAGTGCGTCAGCACGATTAAACGTGTTTTACCTCATTGATCAACTTAGCCTTCGTGAATGGTTGCTGGGTGCAAGCCATCGTTTGATGGAATCCATTGAGCTTTATATTGGCATCAATGTAATCGAAAACTATCTCATTGGCTGGATATTCACCTTTGGACTCGTAGGAACTATTCCCTTGTTCTTAGTGGTTTATGTACCACTTACTTATTTTGCGATGACAGGAAACCTTATTGAAAGAATGAGCGTTTTCTCTTTTGCTGTAATCAGCATCACTAACAACTCTCTGACGACGAAAACACCGACCTTGCTATTGCTTTTCACCTGTTTGTACTTAAGCAAGTCATTGAGAGAAAAGTTGTCAGCTCCTCAAAATTTTCAATTAAATTCGGGTTACTCACATGCCTAATGCTATTGCCATCTATCGAATTGCTCGCTGGTTTTATCTGAAGAAAATCCCGCTGATTCCAAAGCTATTCCAGCTGTTTATTTTTATGTTCTATAACTGCCGAGTGCCCGTTAAGTGTCATATTGGTAAAGGAAGTTTTTTCGTCGTTAAAGGTATCGGCGTATCGCTGCATGACAAAACGGTAATTGGCGAGCAGTGCAGTATTGGTATTGGTTGTAAAACGGTGGGTAAAGGGCCGTTTAAAGAAGTCCCTAATGTCGGTGACCGTGTGTTTATCGGCCCAGGAGCAGTGCTGGTTGGGCCGATTGTGGTTGGTGACAACGCGATCATCGGCGCAAACAGTGTGGTGACAAAAAGCGTCCCAGAAGGTGCCATTGTTGGTGGGATTCCAGCCAAAATTATTGGATGGGTAAAAGACAACGATTATGACATCCATGACAATCGTTCTGACGTTGAAGGGACAGCCCCATTCCTTCAGGACCTCCGTGGTTAGGGGATAGTAACGTGTACACCTCGTCGATATATAAGAAATCGCCAATATTTATTCAGAACGTAATGGTGTCTTTACGAGACCTAGTGCGTGCAGCCATTCGTAGTGAAAAACGTGTCGCAGGCTTGAAGGGGCAACTTAGAGAAAACGAATACTCTCATGATGCACTCAAGATCTTTTGTGATTCGCAACTTGAAGCGGCATTGTTACGCGCAAAAAGCACTGCTGCTTACGGAACACATCAACAGCTAGACCAGTTTGCGTTTATTGACAAACAAGATGTCAAAGCCTCACCGGACGCTTTTCTCAACACACAGCTCAACCCTAAAGTGACAGTGAAGGGCAGTACTAGTGGCACAACAGGTACGCCTCTATCGATCCCACAAGACCTCAATTCGGTGCTTAGGGAGCAGGCGTTTGTCTCTCGTCATTTAGAGTGGGCTGGCTACCAAAAAGGCGACAAGCGAGCGTGGATTCGCGGTGATGTAGTCGTGCCACTATCTCAGAAAGTTGGCCCTTATTGGCGCTATTCAGTTTTTGAAAACATGATTCTAATGTCGTCGTTTCATCTGACAGCGGATGCGATTCCGGGTTATCTGACAGCAATGGAAGACTACGGTGTCGATATTATTCAAGCGTACCCATCCTCAATCGCTACGCTAGCCAAGTTCCTAGAAAGCAAGGACTTGTATTACCGAGGCAAATTGAAATCGATCGTGACCTCCTCAGAATCTCTCTCACAAGAAGATCGAGAAGTAATTGAGAAACGTTTTCAGTGCAAGGTGTTTGATTGGTATGGGCTGTTTGAGCGTGTCGCAGCGATTGGTAGTTGTGAACATGGCAATTATCACCTTATTTCTGATTATTCGCATGTTGAATTTCTAGATAGTGGTGATGGCAAGCACGAGATTGTTGGCACGAACTACAACAATGCACTTTATCCCCTCGTACGCTACCGCACTGGGGATCACGTTGTTTTGGCAACTGAACAACGTTGCCCATGTGGAAGAACATACCCTGTTATTGAGAAAATCGAAGGACGCGTTGGTGATTTTCTGCTCGGTGAAGATGGTCAGAAAATCCATATTCTTAACCACATACCAAAAGGTATAGAAGGTTTAATAAGCTGCCAGTTTGTTCAAGAAAAAGCAGAATCAATCAAAGTATTAGTTGTCGTTGACCAAGCCAAGTTTACGACGCAGCAGGAACAGCAACTCATCGCCAACACTAACGAGCGTGTAGGACAAAGCATTACAGTCGATGTTCACAGAGTAGATGCATTACCGAGAACGAAAAATGGCAAGGTGCGTCAGGCCGTATGCAGCGTGGAGAGCAAATTTTGAAAAAGACCATCAATCTGACCATTGCAACTGATATCAAAGGGCAGGGCGGAATTGCAACTGTATTGGGCGTTTACCAACAGTCCGGTTTCCTTGCTGACAATGCGGTAAGGCTGATTGCAACTCACTCTACCAACAATCGACTTGGTCGCGTTGGAGCATTACTGCTTTACATTAGCGCGTTAGTTAAAGTCTTGTTCTATTTTGCGTTTTATCGTGTCGGGTTAGCACATATTCATGTTGCCTCAAGAGGAAGCTATTTGCGGAAATCAGTGCTTGTGAGGTTGATTAAAGCACTGGGTGGCAACGTGATATTGCATTTGCATGGCGCTGAGTTTCGCGATTTCTATGCGAACGAGTGTGATGAGAATAGAAAGAAGCACATTCGTGACACATTCGAAATGTCGGATGTGGTTATTGTGCTCTCCTCTCAGTGGATCGATTGGGCAAGAGCGACTTTTCATCGCTCAGAGCACTTCCAGTTGGTCTATAACGCTGTGCCATCACTTGAGCTTGAAGCATCGTCTACATCTTCTTCAACCATCAGCTTTCTAGGAAGAGTGGGTGAGCGTAAGGGCGTTCATGACCTGCTCAAGGCCATGGTTAGAGTCAAACGACACTGCCCTGACGCTAAGCTTATGATCGGAGGTGACGGTGACGTTGAAAAGTACCGTGCGATGGCAAGGGATTTAGGGCTTGAATCCCATGTGGAGTTTTTGGGTTGGGTTTCTGGTCAACGCAAGCTCGACGTACTGAGACAGACTCAAATCTATTGCCTGCCTAGCTATAACGAAGGGTTTCCAATGGGTGTATTGGAAGCGATGTCGGCTGGTATTGCCGTGGTGTCCACTTTCGCTGGTGGTATTCCTGATGCGATATCTCATGGCAAGGAGGGCACTCTCGTAGAAGCTGGGGACTCAGAGGCCTTGGCTGATGCGCTTATTGAACTATTGATTAATCAAGATATGAATCAAAATTATACCCAAAACGCAAAACAAAAATTTGATGAACACTTTTCTGTGCAAGCAATTATTCCTCAAGTGCAACGTATTTATGATGCCGTGCTTCTCCAAAGGAGCCGCGCATGATTACTGATATTCGTTGCTCACTTTTAGACGATGCCACTCACAATGATTTTGCCGGTTTTGATCCGTTTGATGGATTAAATGCTCGCCTTTTCGATATTTTCCCACGGTTGCGTAATTCGCTATTCGGCCTCGCATGGATTCAGATTTTCAAGCGCTCGAGTATTAATATGCGTCACCTTCTTGGGGTACCAAAGAAGCGCAATCCCAAAGGCGTTGCTTTGTTTATTTCAGGGATGTTAGAGCAATACCAGACCACTCATGAAACTCACTTACTTGAAGAAGCCCAGAAATTGGCTGACTGGTTGTTGGAGCATCAGTGCTGCTCGAAAACTTGGGGTGCTTCTTGCTGGGGGTATCATTTTGATTGGAAAGCCCGGGCATTTTTTGTACCCAAGGGTAAACCCAACGTCATATCAACCATCTACGTAAGCAGAGCTTTGTTCGACCTTGGAAAGCTGACCAACAACCAACGCTATGTTGATGCAGCATGTTCCAGTGCAGAGTTTATTGTTGAGCATTTATACACAGAAGATCAGCAACGACAATTTTTTGCTTATATCCCAGGGGAAAAAGCATTCGTCCATAACGCAAGTTTATGGGCCGCTGCCTGGGTTGGATTTGTTGGTTCTGAGACAGACAACGCGAAATATCAAGAACTTGCTAGAACTGTGGCTTGGCAAAGTATCAATGAGCAGTCACCTGATGGCAGTTGGGTATATGGTGCACGCAGCCACCACCAGTTCATTGATGGTTTTCATACAGGTTATAACCTTGAAGCGTTATACGAACTCAAACATTCGCTGCAAACCGACGAGTTTGACGAGTCGATTGATCATGGGTTGGTTTACTACAAAGAGCATCTTTTTGAAGAAGATGGTACGGCTAAGTACTACAACAATAACCGCTACCCTCTTGATCCGCATTCAGTAGCCCAAGCTGTGATCACCTTAATTAAGGTCGGTGGAGAGCAAGACGATTTAGACATGGCAGGTAAAGTACTCAATTGGTCTGTCAAAGAGCTTTATCTTTCAGATAAAAAACAATTTGTTTATCAAAAGACCGCACGCACAACTAACGCAATTAACTATGTGCGTTGGACTCAAGCTTGGATGTACCTGTCCATGAGTATTTATTTAAAGAATCAGAAAGGAGAAAAGTCATGAGTCGAGTGACATTCTTGGGAAGCCCAATGGACACAATGACCATGGCTCAAACCGTAGAGTCAATAAAAGATCGTATTGAATCCGGAGAGTTTACTCAACACGTGGTTGTGAATGTTGCCAAACTGGTAAACATGAAAAAAGATCACGAGCTGGCAAGATCTGTGACTGAATGTGACATCATCAATATTGATGGTATGGGTGTCGTGTGGGGTGCAAGGTTTCTTGGTCATCAGATCCCTGAGCGAGTCGCGGGTGTCGATCTGTTTCATCATCTCAATGCTATGGCTGAGGCTGAGGCGTTTCCTGTATTTTTCCTAGGAGCAAAACAAGAAGTTGTAGAGAAAACGGCGCAAGTCATGAAAGCCAATCACCCCAACCTCAATATAGCTGGATATCACCATGGCTATTTTTGGGATGATGAAGAAGCTTTAGTAAACAAAATCAAGGAGTCAGGCGCAAAATTACTATTTGTAGCTATTACATCGCCAAAAAAAGAAAACTTCATTAATAAATGGCGGGATGAGTTGGGCGTGGACTTTGTTATGGGAGTAGGAGGTACATTTGATGTGGTTGCGGGTAAGGTTAACCGCGCTCCGATTTGGATGCAAAATGCTGGATTAGAGTGGTTATATCGAGTTATTCAGGAACCAAGAAGAATGTGGAAGCGCTATTTGGTGACTAACTCAAAGTTTGCTCTTTTATTACTGAAAGAACGACTTGGCAAATAATCAATCCTGTCTATATAATTCTTAATGTGACTTTTGTCACTAAAGTAATGTAACAACTGAAAACATTTTCTTTGATTAATAAGTTTAATTATTACCCAAGGTGTTATTGGTTTTTTGTTTGAATGCAAAACACTCAGTTGTTACGCTTTGTTCTGCCGTACTAATCAAATCTATTTATTAACATTTTGGTGTGAAAATGAAAAAACTAATTATCGCTCTACTTTCGGGTAGTATAGCGCTGAGCACTTCTTTGTCTGTATTTGCTGTTGAGAATCAAATTGCGAACGAAGAATTTCTTCTTGATGCACAAATTCAACTTTCTAAAAATCAGGTACCGACAGAAGGTGGGTATTTGTCTGCAAGTATTGATTTAACAAATATTGGTGATGGAGATGCCAGCCTTAAATATTGGGTATCTGTAAAAGGTCCCAAAGGTATTGTATTTCCTGCTAAGTCAGTTGTTGGTGTTAATAGTTCTGAATTTGACAGTGAAAATATTGAAGAAGGGTCTGCACTACATATCGAACGTGGTATTTGGGTACGCGAGTATATGGATGATGGTTTATATCAAGTAGCTGTCGAAGGTGTTAACGTTGAAACGGGTAAAACTTTCTCTAAATCAGAGACGTTTGCCAAGGGCGTAAGTATTGAACAGCCAGCGGCTATCGATGGCCTGATACTAGAAGCATTTGCTGTTAACGACACGATTTTCCCTAGTGAAGGTGGTTATCTGATTCTCGACCTGCAAGCTCATAATACCAGAGATCAATCTGCCAACATTGAGTTCTGGGTAACTGCTGTTGGTCCAGACGGCTTGGCAATTCCTGTTCACGCTCGTGTACTTAAATCGGTACCAGCTCTGGAGGAACTTAGTATTATTCGTGGCTTCACTCTGGACGCTAGCTACCCGGATGGCGAATATACTATCGTACCGCAACTATATGATGTAGATAGTGGCAAACGTGTTGAAGGTGCAATTAAAGTTTATAAAGGTGAACGTGCCGTTACTGACTAAATCTTTCGTATATCCATCATTTCATATTCTGTAGCAGGTATCTTCCTGCTACTTTCTTCATCCATCCCTTCTAAATACCTACATTAGTTTAAGTACTTCCCCATGTAATATTCTCAATATTTTTAAATTCATGTATTTTCATAGCAGGTGCCTCTAATTAAACTCACGAATTAAAGTACGCTTCCACTTGTCACGTGAAGTATCAAACGTTAGAGAGCTAGTTTCCATCGACCTTTAGCGTTTTGGTATTTTCTTCTATTTTTATTTTTTCGGATGACGTATCAATAGAAAGAAAATCGCATCCTGACTCCCCGTCGTACTCGTTACCAACAATATTTACGTTTTCAAATGAGTAGCCACTTTTCTGACTATAAGTTCGAATGATCTTTTTATATTTCTGCTCATTTGTTCCTTCACAGGTAATGTTGGAGAAACGATTATGTGAGACGGAAATATTTTCCACTGACTTTGTCGGTGACTCGTTCGCGGAAAAACTTTGTAGCCTGATCCCCATCGTACTATCGGATACATCGTTATTATGAAACTCAACATTACCCCAGTGTACTGGCTGTTCAGCACGTGTATTGGGGTACACATTCATGACGTAACCGGTGATATTGTCGAATTTATTGTCTTTCACCGAGACATCCGTGTAATAGCTGACTTCTAATGCCGCGCTACTAATATCTTTGAAAGTATTGTGAAGAACAAGAGCACCCTGAACTTGGTGTCGGCTTGAAAGCTTTAGAGTACATCCCTGAAATAGATTGTATTCGAAAGCGATGTTTTGTGTGCCGGGTGCACTAGAGCCCTGAGTCGCCTGCGTGGTGGTGACTTGGCTGCAGTTGCGAAATGTGTTGGCGAACAATGTCGCATCTTGCGAAAGAGACTCCCCTTGATTCGGTCCGGTTGTGACTCTTAATGCCGCGTCACCAAAATTCTCAAACGTATTGTTCGATAGATGGGAGCCAGACGTACTGGCGAGATAAACGCCTTGCTCGCCCCAAACCTGTTTGATGTCACCATTATTTAGACCGATAAAGTGAAGACCACTTATGAATATGTTCTGAGTTTCTTTTATATAAAGTAGGTATTCACCAATAAAATCAGCGCACTTACGCAATACCGCTCCTTGGCTACCAATTAGGGAGATTTGCTTGGTGTTGGTTAAGTACAGCGTTTGACACACATCATATGTGCCTTCAGGGATGACGAGAATGTCCCCAGGGTTTAGAGAAGAGAGGGCGCTCTGAATTGCCTGGCTATCGTCTTGGGAATCGTTACCAATGGCACCAAACTGATCCAGTCTGTACACCTTGTCCTGAGATAACGTGGGCAGAGCAAAAAGAGCGATAATGACGAACAAAGGTATTTTCATAATAAACTGACCTAGCTTGGGCATCGGTACGTTTTCTCGAATTATGGCTGCCATTCTATACGCCGCTGGATATTGAGATAAAAGTTTTTATCTTTTGTCTGTTAAATGAAGCGGTATCCCAATTTAAATGTCTCGTTTCTAAGATGTCTCATTATTGAGGCGTGATATTCTCGCCTAATTGTTGAACAGACCAAATTCCATACAGATAATTTGCGCGAATCAATCCTAACCGCTTATTTCTGGATTAAGCAACGTAACAGAAGAATTACGCCAGTCTTGAGCAATACATTAATTTGGCAACAAATCAGCAAAGGGTGTTCTTAATGGAACGTAAATTATTAGCAGTGGTATTTGGCTCACTTGCATTAGCCAACATCAGCTTGCCTGCCCATGCATCCGAACCTATGGGATGTATTATCAGTCAGCAGTCAGGGGAGAAGTATTGCCTTAAAGCGGGAGAGCGCTCAGGTTATTCACTTCCAAATTGGATCTATGCGCACCCGGTCGATGTTCTCGCTCCGAGTGGTGTTTCTGTTATGTTGAGTGACTGGGATAACTTGTCATACAACAGACTAGCCGTTTTTGACTCTTATACGTCAAACGAACAACTTAAAAATGTGAAAGCGTATAACGGTCGTTACTTAGACTTTTCTAAGCCTCGTTCGATGCGTGTATTGGCGTCGGAGCAATACCCAGAAGCATGTATTGTCAGCCTAGAGAATGATGAACGTTACTGTCTAAAAGAAGGACAACGTTCAGGTTACTCGTTACCTGAGTACATTAAAGGTCATGAAGTTGAAGTCCGTGCTCCAGAGGGGCTTGGGGTGATGCTAAGTGATTGGGACAACCTATCTTACAATCGCCTAGCGGTATTTGGTGGTTACAAGTCTAATGCTCAGCTAGAGTCAGTTAAAGCGTACAACGGTGAAATCCTTGATTTCTCAAACCCACGCTCTATGCGAGTTTTGGCTTACACTGAGCCAGATAAGAAAATCGAGACTGAGCTGAAATGGTCTTGGCAGGGTAGCAGCTTTAAACCCGAGTCTGATCAGGTAATGGTAACGCCAGTTACCGCTCAGCTTAATGACGACAACGGTGATGGTCGAATCGATAACCAAGACGTCGCAGATGTGATTGTTGTAACGTTTGAAGGCCGCAATTATTCAAGCGGTGGTCTTGTTCGAGCACTAAGTGGTGTGGATGGTTCCGAGCTATGGAGCTACGACAATGGCGGTGTTATTGCAGATGCTCGCTACAGTCCTGCTGTTGCCGATCTTGATCATGACGGTGTGGTGGAAATTGTCACGACCAGTACAGGCAGTGACTTCATCAAGGTGCTAGATAATCACGGTAATGTGAAGAAGCAGATTGCGACTATTGAGTCTGGCTGGAGAACAGTCGGTGACATCGCATTAGCAGACTTGGATGGCGATGGTGATATTGAAATTCTGTCTGCGGATGGCGTCTACGATTATCAATCTGGTCAGCTAGTGTTTAGCCATACTTGGTCTCCAGCATCAATCAGTGGTGATTTTGACGGTGACAACCGCCAGGAAGTGTTTGCTGATGGTACTTTATTCCAAAGCTCTGGAGCTGTTGATTGGCAGTACAGCGCAGCTGATAAAGTATGGTTCTCTTCATTGGTCAACCTAGATTCAGATAAGAACCCTGAGTTGGTCGTCTCTGTTCCGGCAAGTTACTCGTCGGCTCAGAACAGCTCACTTGCAGTGTTGGAGCATGATGGTTCAACTAAATGGGAAATCACTAACGAGAACAACCCAGGTGGCGGCGTTCAAGCTGTTTCAAGTTTCCTAGCTGCGTACAGTGAGTCAGTGACTCAGCAATCGGAAGTTTTTGGTTACGAGAAAGGCAATGTGGAGTCGGCACAAGTCGGTAATGACAGCCTGCTCTATGTCCGTTCTGGTGCTGCAATCGATGCGATTGGTACGGATGCCCATAACACGATTGGTGGTAATGGCGGAGCACTTCGTGATCCTATCGATCTTTCAAATGTTACGGCAATTGACGTCACATACGGCAAGTACTTCTGGGGTGGTCGCCATCTCCTGGCAATGGAATTCTCTCTGAAGAATGGTTCATCAGTCATGGTGGGATCTAAAAACTATGGCTACCATCTGCAAACCAAGCGCTTTGTTCTTCCTGAAGGTGAGAGCGTTACGGGCGTTAACGTTTGGTCGCAAGGTTGGCTGGTTGAAGGCGTACAGTTTGAAACGGCAACGACAGCAGGTACAGACAGCATCGGTATTGTTTACGCAGGTTATAAAGCCGTTGATATGTACAATGCTAAAGGCGAGTTAGTTTGGTCTGTTGAAAACGACGATATTGGTAGCGGTAAGATTGGTGTCTCTGCGTACGACTTTGATGCTGATGGTATCGACGAAGTGCTTGTACAGGATCATTTCAAAGTACGAATCCTTGACGGTCAAACTGGTAAAGAGTTAGCTGTTATCGATAACTCAACCGGAACTTTGTGGGAATACCCAATCGTTGTTGATCTAGAGGGTGATAACAATGCTGAAATGATCGTGGTCGCAAACAACTACGACGGTAAGTACAGCATCAACAAGGGCGTGTATGTGTATCAGTCTGCTCAGGATGACAAACCATGGACTAACGCGACGCGCATCTGGAACCAACACTCGTTCAACCTAACGAATATTACACAGGCGGGACAAATTCCTGAAACGTATCAGCCAAGCTGGCTAAGTCACAACACTTACCGCTCGAGCACGCTACGCGCAGGTAAAACGGAGTTTTCTCCTATCTTTGGTTACCCGAATGGTGATGTACAAAAAGCGGAAGTGACAGCGAGCAACTTGCTTTACGTACGTTCCGGCTTAGCGATTGATGCAGTAGGTACAGAGCTTAATGCGCTAATTGGCGGTAACGGAGGCGCGCTACGTAGCCCTGTTGATTTGAGCCAAGTAGAGAGCATCGAAGTCAGCTCGGGCCACTACTACTGGGGTGGTAACCATATCGTTGCGTTGAAGTTTAAGTTCAAGAATGGTTCTTCAGTCATGTTGGGATCTAAAGGCTACGCTTCGCCAATCAAAGTCGAAACTTTCGATATCCCTCAAGGTAAGCAGATCAAAGCAATCAATGCTTGGACTGCGGGTTGGTTAGTCGACGCGATTCAGTTCGAACTGAACTAATTGCCACTTAAGCTAGTACATATAATGCCAGTCAGATTCTCTGACTGGCATTTTTTATCCTCATTTTGTCGAAAGTAGCTCGACATATCAGTTTCTATAGTAGATATGAGTCTTAACCAAGTTAACACTTTGGGTCAAAAGATAGCCCGAACGCATGAAATCTCTCGACGTAAGTAATTTCTGATATGTACTATCAGACCTGATATTAATGATAATAATTCGCATGGAAAATTTTGTATGAGAAAGCTATCCATACTTTTACCGTTTGCATTGTTTGCCAGTGGTTATGCTCAAAGTGCCGAGATTTCGCCCTATATAGTGAACGGTAGTTACGCTAACGTAACGACATACCCCTCGATAATAAGCTTGTTTAAAGATCGTATTGATTATGACAACAAGTATTATGTCGGAAGTTACTGTGGCGGGACGTTACTAAATGATCAGTATGTTTTAACTGCTGCGCATTGTATTTATGGTGACGAAGAAAAGCAGTTGTTTACCTCCGCCGTACCAAAGCTTCAAAACGAGTCAGATTTTCCATATAGCGTCATTGAACGTGTGATGGTAAATGAGATTTACTATAAAAGTACCTATAACGATTCGACTTTAACCGATGATATTGCGATTTTGAAGCTTGCAACCCCTATGCAAACATCAAGTTCAGCAGACTACGTAGTTAGAGTTAGTACTGGTGATGATACTACATATAGAAGTACCTCTGAGACCTTTCACGCGGTCGGGCACGGGAATACAGAACCTGGAGCGGACAATAATGATAATCTGCTATTCACTCAACTCCAATATGTAGCCAACTCATCTTGTAATGTTTACACAGGTGTTGATACCAGTGCTAACCTTTGCATGGGGTGGCCAACACCAAGTAGCAATGGTCTCGATAATGCTACTTGTCAAGGAGACTCGGGAGGCCCGCTATACTGGTTGGATGGCAGTACCTACAAGCAAGCCGGTATTACAAGCTTTGGTCCTGCAAGTGGGTGTGGAAATCCTGCAGTTGAACCTAACTCAGTGTTTACTGAGGTTTTAGATCACGAAGCATGGATAGTCTCTGTGCTTAGCGGCTCGGAAACGCCTGTTCGGACTATTAGTGACTCAGATCGAACTAGTTATTTAAATTCAACGAACTCTTCTGGAGGCGGTGGCGGCGGTTCACTTGGCTATCTGTCTTTTCTATTGATAAGCGCCGCCTTATTTAGAAGGAAATTAACAAGTTAGAATCTAAACCGTTTGCCCTTTCGTAAGCTAAACTTAATGTTGACGGATGCGAAAGGGAGACGGGAAAATGAAAAATCCAATTTGGTTCCTTAGCCTAATACTGGTTAGCTCCCGATTGCTGGCTGTCGACGTATCGCCTTATATCGTGAATGGCAGCAACGCGAATATCGTCAATTACCCATCTTTTGCCAGCCTTTTTTACCGCAACGGAAATACTTACAGTACCTCGAGTTATTGCGGCGCGACTATGATTAACAGCCAATACGCGTTGACCGCGGCTCACTGTATTTATGGTAATGAAAGTACCATGTTATATACGGTTGTCGTCCCCCAGTTAGAAGATGAAACGAATTTTTTATCTACTCAACAAGCAAAAGCAGAAGAGTTTTATTATCCGGATGACTACATTGATTCAGGCTCTGAGCTGTGGCCCAATGATATTGCGATTATAAAACTTGAATCTCCACTGTCCGTATCTGATTACACCTCTCTTCTAAATACCACTCTCAATAACAACTTTCCCAGCTCAGCAGACTACAAAGCGATTGGACATGGTCTGATAGAAGGGGGAGGAAATGGAACCCAGCTTTTGGAAACGTCGCTAGACTATATATCGCTTGCTAGCTGTCAAACGCAGTACAGTAAAGTAACCGATAAACAAATCTGTTTTGGCGGGCCTCAAATTGGCAGTTATCAAAACTCCACGTGTAATGGTGACTCAGGAGGGCCAGTCTATTGGTTCAACGGTGTTCAATACATACAAATAGGTATTACTAGTTTTGGTCCCAGCACTTGTGGAGACCCATCCTTGAATGTCACTTCTGTGTTTACCGATGTCTATGACTACATTGGTTGGATCAACAACGTCATTAATGGGCAAGTCACACCAAAGTACTATGTTACAACCGTTAACGGGAATAGGGTGTTGAATAGTAATGTGAATGGCAACTCTGTCGCAGCGACTTCGGGTGGCAGCAGTGGGGGCTCGCTGCACTATGCCGCTTTATTGATGATGATTGTAATATACTGTCGAAGAAAACTGACCTCAGCTCACTGATTTAGCCTGATGTTAGCTAAATAAAATCGTTCTCAAAAGTGAGAATTGTGCGTAAATAATTGAAAGATATCTTCTTAATGGTGTATTTAGCCAGCGAACAATGATTTGCTATGTTGACTAATTTTAACTAAACGATAGTTTTAAATTACATAATAAGTTGAGCCGGAGAGTTCGCAGATGGCAAATAAATGTACCCACGAGATAACACTTCTTTCAGATGTAAGCATGCAGTCTAGATTGTTTAAAGACTCTTTGGAGCAGGGCATTCAGTTAAACGTGTCAATTGTTCCGGTTGAAGAACTTGAAGCGTGCGAAGGTGAGACTTCCGTTCTCGGCGACTATATTCTGTTCGACTATCATTATTTGGATGATGAAAAGTTCGATTTCTATAATCAAGTTCGATCAAAAAGTTATAAGAATTCTAAAGAGATAGTCATTAATTGCCCGAAGGATGTCCCATCCACTCAACTTTTCAAATGGCGTAATTTGGTCGGTGTGTTTTATGTCGATGATGACATCTCGTTATTGCTCAAAGGCATGGAAAAGATCATGCAAGATGAGATGTGGTTATCAAGGAAAGTTGCGCAAGACTATATTGAACACTTCCGCTGTGCTAACAGCGTCACCACATCACAGGCATACGCTAATCTGACTAAACGCGAGAAAGAGATCATGCGCTTACTGGGCCATGGTGCATCCAATCTACAGATTGCAGATGAGCTGTTTGTCAGCGAAAACACGGTTAAGACACATCTACACAATATTTTTAAGAAGATAAATGCCAAGAACCGTTTGCAGGCTTTACTGTGGGCAAACAACAACATTGCGCTAGAAGAAAGAGTCTAGAAGCGTTTAAGGTAGCCATTAAAAACGGGAGCTGAGAGCTCCCGTTTTTTATTAGTCGTATATGGTTGGAATAGGTTGACGCTTATGCTGTGTGGCTTTGTAGATTGCGACCAACCTGTCTGACGCTTCCTGTGATACTGGCTTACCTTCTAAGAAGTCATCAATCTGATCATAAGTGAGATTAAGAGCATCTTCATCGGCCTTTTGTGGAGCCAATTCTTCAAGGTCAGCGGTAGGTGTTTTCTTTACAAGAAGCTCTGGTGCACCTAGTGTTGCTGCAACTTCACGTACCTGACGCTTGCTCAAGCCAAATAACGGGGCAAGGTCACATGCGCCATCACCGAATTTGGTATAGAAACCTGTGATGTTTTCCGCTGAGTGGTCTGTCCCAAGTACTAATCCACCAACATAACCGGCAATTTCATATTGAGCGACCATGCGAGCACGTGCTTTTACATTGCCTTTGACGAAATCGATCTTAGATGCCTGCTGAGGCAAAAGTTCAGTATGAGCGAGTGCTTCGCGGGAGGCGGCGTGCAGGCCATCAACTCCAGCTTTAATATTGACGGACACAGAGTGAGTTGGCTGAATGAACTGCAACGCTATCTGGGCTTCATCTTCATCTTTTTGTTCACCATAAGGTAGACGAACTGCGATAAACTGGTATCCGCCATCGGTTTCTTCATTCAGCTCATTGACGGCAAGCTGTGCTAGACGACCACAGGTTGTTGAGTCGACACCTCCACTGATACCCAGTACTAACGCTTTGCATCGTGCTTCCTGCAACTTGCGCTTAATAAATTCGACACGACGTGATATCTCAAACTGAGGGTCGATTGATGGCAATACGCGCATCTCGTCGCGAATTAGCTGTTCCATTATGTTTCCTTCCTGCAAGCAATGATTTTTAGAAAATAATGGTAATATCATACCTAAATGAACAGATTAGAAAACTGTGAACAGTGATTTCACAATCATCAGGAAAGAAAATGAACAAAATCGCAGTATTTGGCAGTGCATTTAACCCGCCGAGCCTTGGACATAAGAGCATTATTGATTCGCTTATGCATTTCGATAGGGTACTGCTACTTCCTAGTATTTCTCATGCTTGGGGTAAAGAGATGCTTGATTATCAAGCACGTTGTGAACTGGTGGATGCATTTATTGAAGACTTGCAGTCGAGCAATGTCGTGCGGAGTACTGTTGAAGAGACGCTTTATCAGCCAAACCATAGCGTAACGACATTTGCGGTTTTAAGTGAATTGCAGCGTCAATATCCAGAATATGAAATAACTTTCGTAATTGGCCCTGATAATCTTTTTAATTTTGCTAAATTTTATAAAGCGGATGAAATACTTAATCGCTGGTCAGTGATGGCATGCCCTGAGACCGTGAAGGTACGTAGTACGGACATAAGAAAGGCAATAAGTGATAAAAAAGACATTAATTCACTTACTACGCCTAAAGTTTGCCAAATGTTGGTCGAAAAAGGGTATTATTAACGAATGCTGTACTAATTATTTGGGGTGTGAATGAAAACTCATGCATTGATATTGCTAGCAAGTCTGGCTTCTTCAACTATTGGTGCATGTGAGCTATATAGCTCTGGCTATCAGTCTGATTCGGTTTTATTTCATTCCTCACAAGGTGTGTGTTTTTCCTTACTTGACGGTATTCAATACACCGCTGACAAACTGGATGCGTTCGATGACTGGGTATCAGAGGAACAATCTCCAGATTATTCTTCTTATTGGTCTGATTGGGTTCTGCAAACAGAGACTAACCCTATACTGAGTCAAAGTTTAGCCTCTAATTATATTGGCATTGGCGTTTGGGTACCGTCTGAGTTGGAAGATCAGATTAATGTCTCTGATACAGAAAATTGGATCATGAGCCATGGCCTTCAACTCAGTCTAGGCTTCGGTGATAAGAAGCCGGGAGAGCCTCGACTCCGATTAGATTATCGCTGGCACGATGACTACGAGCGCGATGTTATCATGCAGCTTGAGTTACCTTTCTAATGAAAAGTGAAATGGACGCAGCGAGCGTCCATCTTTAAGATTTGAACATGTTCACGACGGTTGGTGGTTCATCCTGAACGGTGTGTGAAGCCTGTATATCAATAATCGTTTTAGGTTTCTCTGGGCGTGAGTAGAAGTAGCCCTGAATCTGATAACAATCCATCTCATGCAATTTCTCTAACGCTTCTTGGCTCTCCACTCCTTCAGCCACTAAATCAACTTTGAGCTGTTTAGCAAGCTGAATAATCAGCCAGACTACGCGTTCCGATGTTTCGTTACACAGCATGTTGCGAATGAAAGTTGCGTCAATCTTAATACAATCAATGGGGTAACTGTGAATGTAGTTAAGGCTTGAGTATCCGGTACCAAAGTCATCCAGTGCAACGGTAAAGCCTAATAGCCGTAACTGGTCCAGAATAAATCGAATTTCATTGGTCTGAGACAGTAAGACGGTTTCGGTTAGCTCAATCGTAAACTCATTAGGTTTGAAGCCATAACGGTGGATGGTCGATGTGAGGTGCTTTAAGTAACGATTAGTATCATTGAGTTCATGCGCTGAGCAGTTGATTCCAAGTTTGACCTTGTAACCAAGGCCTTGCTCAAGTTCCTGCTTTGCCTGACAAGCGAGATCGACAATACGTTCTCCCAACTCCACAATCAAACCTGACTGCTCAGCTGCTTCTATGAATTCCAATGGGGAAATCATTCCAAGTGCGCTGCTTTCCCACCTAGCGAGGATTTCAAAGTAATCCCAGTGTTCTTGGTTTCGACGCACTATAGGTTGCGCTAGCACATAGATTTCGCTGGGATTAAGGTTCGATGGTGAGAGCTCGTTGCGCAGTGCGTCAATGACCATAGTACGTCGATAGTATTGCGCGCTGAGGTGGGTGTCATAACATTGCACTTGAGAGTTTCTTGACTGCTTGCAATCTTTCAGAGCTAAGCTGGCGTTGAGGATGAGCTGATCGGCAGTGAGTCGATTATCTGATTTTCTCGCAATGCCTATGCTGACATTGACTTTGATATTGTGTGCAGGGTCTTTATAACCGGACTCCAACTTGTGCAATATTAAGCGGCACACTTCGAGCGGGTCTCTATTGTACGTAATAAAGGCAAATTCGTCCCCCGCAATTCTAAAGGCTAACTGTCTGTCCTGAATCGAGGTTTCAATCGCCTTGGCAACAAACTTAATAACTTGGTCACCGATATAGTTGCCGTACAAGTCATTGATGGACTTAAAGCTGTCAATATCGACATAGGCTAGAGTGAATGAGTCTCCACTGGTTTCCGACAATCTTTCGAGCTTGTCGGATAAAAAGCTTCGATTGAGCAAGCCTGTGAGATTGTCGTGCGATACTTCATAGCTAAGTTGATTGACGAGACTCTCCGATCGTGCCGAGAGCCACTTAGCTCTCAAGCTATGCACTACGACATTAGCGAATAGAGTGTGGTAGTAAATCAACTCTTCACTTTGCTCAATTGGGGTTCTAAAGGCTGATAGCAAAATGCCAAGCACATCTCCAGAACGAGTTCTCAGCGGAATACCAAGGTAAGCCTCAATATTATTCTCTCGAATGTAGATATCTTCAGGGAAGTCTTTTGCTACACCTTTGGGGTAAAGTACAAAGTCAAGATCTGACTTGCTAACGTGTGCGCTGGGAGTTCCTCTCAGGGCATAGGAGAATGGTTTTTTTAAAGCGCTATCGCTAGCATGAGATAACATATGAGCATTGGAGTTGAACTTATCAATCTCTATCACGCAGGTGCAAAAAGACTCAAAATGCTGATGGAGCACTAAAGTGACCTGATCGAGTAGCTGCGCACCGTCTAATTGAAGAGTTTGATTAACCACATCTAAGCTAATAGACGTAGTTTGTTCATGTAACCTAGCCATTTGAGTACCCTACCTTATCGTGATTTAAATCACTTATTTGTTGGTATTGGTTCAATTAAAATATGGTACAGATCTCATAACAATTCAAATTGGAAGGAGATATTTCTTGGCTTAATGCTCTTCCATTTGTTCTTTAGCTAAACGCTCTTTAAGGTAGTCGAGAAACAGTTTTGTCCTAGTATGTTGATAGTCCAGCTTAGGATAATACGCGTAAACTGTTGCTTCATCAGCAGTTATTCGGGGTAGGATACGTTTTAAGGTGCCAGCTTTTAGTTCATCTTTTATCATCACATCGTTGGAAATTAAAATCCCCATAGCATTTTTAGCGGCGTAAAAAAGTGCTTCGGGGTTAGTGGTTGCAAGATTTCCTGACAAAATGATCTTCTTTCCATTCGTCAGTGTTATTTCACGATGTGGCCGTTCTCCCCATATTAGCGTGTTGTGTCCAGTCAACTCATCAACCGATTGTGGTTCACCGTATTTATCCAAATATTCAGGCGAAGCGTAGAAGCCTGCTTTGTGCTCGAACAGTGCTGAGGCTTTAAAACTGAGTGAATTAAGCTGTTCTATCTCACGGCTGATGAACAGATCAAGGCTAAGTTCAGGCAGTTGGCCAGGGGTAGTAGTGATCAATTGGATGCGAATGTCTGGATACATTTGTAGAAAATCATCGAGATACTGAACCAGAAATTTGGATCCAACTGCAATGGTGGCACCAATTTTTAAAAGCCCCGCTGGTGTCTGGTTTACTGAACGAGTTTCATCGACAATGGATTGCCAGCCATCAAGTTGGACCTTAGCTCGCTCATAGAACAGCGCTCCGGCTTCGGTTTGAGTCACGGTTCGGGTAGTGCGCTTGAGAAGTTGAACCCCAATCCTTTCTTCCAGCCAATGGACACGCTTGCTGATCGCTGAGCTGGTGGTATTCATTTTTCTCGCTGCGCCGTTGAAGCTGCCTTCGTCTACCACACGAATGTAGCTTTGAACACTTTGTATCCAGTCCATGATTTCCTCCCATTAATTCTTTTTGGGAACTAATTAGTTTCCAATTGAGGATATTATCATTCGTTAGCGTCGAATTTAAACTTTATTGCATAAAGAATAAACGAGGTGACGCTATGAAAAAAACGCCGATTCTGCTGGCGATGATGATAATTGCGACGGGTCAGGTAGGTGTGAGTATCTATCTGCCATCATTACCGATGATCAGTGAAACGCTTCAGGTTAACCAAGCTGATGTCCAACTTCTTGTGACGCTGTTTTTAGTTGGCTTTGGTGCTTCGCAGTTGTTTTATGGCCCATTATCGGATGCTATCGGACGTCGTCCGGTGTTTCTGCTCGGGCAAGGGATATACCTGATCGGAACCGTGATTTGTTTGCTGTTTTCTCATAACTTGTGGATTTTGGTGTTGGGGCGTCTTCTACAGGGCCTCGGAGCGGGCAGCGCGTCTGTATTAGGCAGAAGTGTGCTTCGTGACTGCTATGACGGTGCAGAGCTGACCAAAGCTTTATCTTACGTTTCTGTCACGGCTTCGATCATGCCTGTGATTGCGCCTGTCTTCGGTGGCTGGGTGGCATTTTATCTGGGTTGGGAAGCTGTGTTTATTTTTGTTCTGGTCTACCTAGCCGCAATTTTTACACTGGGTTACTTCATCTTACCTGAGACAATGAACTACGGTCGAACATCATTCAAGGTAGGCCAAGTGGTCAAAAACTATGGAGAATTGATCACCAACAAACAAGTATTGAGTAGCGCAAGCTACAACTGGATTACTTACCTTGCTTGCATGGTTTCCTTGTCTGTAATGCCTTTCATGTTACAGCATGAATTGGGCTTAACGGCTGCCGAGTATGGTTCAGTCATGGTGATACCGTCCGCAGGGCTACTGATTGGTACACTGGCATTGAATGTCCTTAATCGCTATTTGAGTACACAACAACTCATGGCTCTCGCTATCTTCATCATGATGGCTGCTGGAGCTTGGTTGGCGGTGACTGGGTTGACGCTGTTCAATATTGTCTGGGCCTTTACATGGATGACGATTGCACAGGGGTTGTCTTTCCCTCTCTCAATTAGCATGTTGCTTGCGCCACATAAACGGCAGGCTGGTTCTGTATCTGCTCTGACAGGAGCAATCCAGATGTGTCTTGCAGGGGTGTTTGGGGGTTATTTAGTGGAGAATTGGATACAAAGCCAAATGGCATTAGGTGCGTTTTATTTGATATCAGCAAGCCTGTTGGCAATGGTGCTTTACTCGAGTCGGGTTCGGCCAGTGACACGCCAAGAGTTTGCTTGAAAGGAGTAAAACCCCTGCTACAATGCGCCTCAATGATTGAACTGACGATCTGAGAGGTCGACGATGGAACACAAACAATTCGAAGAGTTAGTCACTGCGCTTTGTGCAAAAGAGAACTTACCGCAAGCACTTGAAGTGTTGAAACAACATGAAAATGAAGAAGTTGCTGAGGCGGCGCAGTCTCTAACAGGTCAGTTTGCTTTGGCAGAAGTTGACGGTGAACAACGCATTTACCATGTGACGATGCAAGAAAATGAGCAGGGTGAAGAGCAAGAATACGTTGAGCATGTGATGAATGAAGGCGATGACGTGATTCGATTTGTTGCTTGGTTCTTTGAAGTGATGTTTGATGTGAAACGTAAAGATACCTATCAGGCTGCAGGTAAAACGTACCAACAACCAAAACGCGCGAAATAGTCGAGTTTACGCTTCCTATAAAAACAAAGCCCCATATTTGGGGCTTTGTTTCTTTTTAACCAACAGAGCTTTGGTTGTTGTCCATGGTCACTACATTATCGGGCACATTACTTAAGCCTTTTTCTGCCAGCCAAGCTTGCAGATTGTCGGCGCCGCCAATGTAATGACCATCAAGCCAGATCTGGGGAACGGTTACCGGTGTTTTTTCGCCGATAATGGCTTTCACTTCTGGGATCATGCGATACAGAGCCGCACTGTCTTTAACGACGTCGTGATACTGGTAATCAATCCCAGCGTCATCAAGTAATTTCTTGGCTTTCACGCAGTAAGGGCAGGTCGCTTTTCCGTAGACAATGTTTCCTTTCAACGTATCGCGTTTAGTCCACTCTTGAATAATAGACTGTACCAACACACCGCGATTCAAGGCTTCACCTTGGCTGACCACCTTGCCTTCGACCATAAGAATAGGAGCATGCCAGGCTCCAACCTTCAACGGTTCCCACCAATGAGAGAGCCAATCTTTCACTTCCAATTCAACGGGAACATCGACCAGTTCGTTCTCAAATGTATCTTTGAGAATGTCTTTGGTCAGGGTACATTCGCCACATGGAATTTTTACACTGAACGGTCCCCAACTGCCGGCCCAGCGATATAGTGTTACTTTGATTGGATCTGTCATAGAGCTCTCTCCCTTAAATGCCTTTAACTAATAGAACGGCGCGCGCTGATATTTATTTCAATTTGCGGGATTTTTTTGATTCCCATTGAGTAATAAAAGCGACAGAAGCAATGATGATCGCAGCCCCTAGCCACAGTCTGCCTGGTGGTACCCAACTAAATACAATCCAACCTGCCAGTACATTTAATGGTAATTTCGCGTGGTCAAATGGCTGAACAAACGAAGCATCGGCGACTGAATACGCTTTTACAATAGCCCACTGTGCCAAAGCTGTCAGTGCTCCAGCGGCGAATAGCACCAGCCAGATCGTACCGCCAGTTGGCGTCTGCCAATCTGGAATTGCTAGCAAGATATTAAATGGTGTGATGAGGATCAGTAGGTAGACCACCATCGTCGATGGGGAGTCATCGGAGGATAGTTTTTTGACCATAAGTGAATAGCAAGCCCAGAAAAATGCAGCGCCCACTGGGAGTAAAGCGGCCCAGTTAAAGCCATCAGCCCAAGGTTCAAGGATGATCATTGCCCCAATAAAGCCGGACAGTGTTGCTCCCCAACGTGCAATACCTACGTTTTCTTTAAGAATTAGCCCTGAGCCTACCGTTGCAAAGAGTGGTGAGGTCATCAGCAGTGCGATCCCCTGCCAAATTGGTACCGGGTAAGCTAGCGCCCAGAGCCACAATTGAATACCGATAACCGATAGAAAAACCCGGAAAATGTGCATTCCGAGATGTTCAGTACGCAGAGAGTGTCTGATACCCAATGTTTTTAAGTAGGGCAGAATGACAACCAACGCAATCGCATATTGGATCAATGCGACAGTAGTGGAAGACAAGCCGAAATTAATACTAGCAACCTGAGCGAGGCTGTTAACCAAGGCAAAGGCTAAACCAGCTGTGAGCATCCAGCTCGCGCCCTGAATAGGATGGTGGGGTCTTGAAGCCATAATTGTTGTGTTAAGGAATGTAGTAGGCTGAATCATACGATGTTCTTTGTAGTACGTCATCTATCTATCTTGTTGTACTTCATCAAAAAAACTGAAGAAACAGCCTGTTTTATTGTGCGGTGTCGTATCATTAGCGACGACGGACTAGTCGGTTTTGGGTTTATTGAGCAGGTAAACCGAAAATACGACCAAAGTCATTCCCATGGCATGCCAAACAGTAAATGCTTCCCCTAATACGAGTACTGCAGATATCGCAGTGATCGCAGGGCCAATATTACTGGTTAGGCTCAATTGAGTCGGTGTTAAGCTCGCCATCGCGGCCGCAATCAAATAGGAAGGAACAACCGTACAAAAAATACCTAATGTAACGCCGATGGTAATTAGCTCTGAGCTCCAACTGTAGATTTCTGCCTGACTTAATAGCAGGTGAATGACGATTGCGACTCCGGCACTGCCCATGCCAATGCTCGTGAACAGAGAGCTACCCATTCTTGAGATGAGCGGCTTACTCCACACAAGATAAAAGGCGAACACTAAGGCCGACGTGATGGCGAGACCGCTGCCGAATAAAACAGAGCTGCCAAGGGTGTTAAAGTCATGGACAAAGATCAAAGAGATACCAATATAGCCAAGCAATGTGGTCACAATGACCCGACGGCTTGGGACCTGCCGATACAGAGCCCAACTAATGAGCACGACAAAAGTGGGGAACAAGAAAATCAGTAGTCGCTCTAATTGAGCAGAGATGAACTCCAATGAGGCGATATCCAGATAGCTGGCGATGTAGTAGCCCATGATACCGATAGCCACGGCTTTAAGACCATGTTGCTTGGCCTTGGTACGATTGTCTGGTGTGCGACACAAATACACCAACATGGCCAGATAAAGCGGCAGAGAGCTAAATGCACGCAGTGCCATGATAGAAGTTGCGTCACCACCGTATTGGTAGGCGATCTTGATCAGTACAGGTTTGATGGAGAAGAGCAGACAACCCGCTAGAGCCAGCAACAGGCCAACTTGAGTGGCGCGAAAAGCAAGAGGTCGAATTGTCTGGGTGTTTTCGGTCATTAATCTCGTATCCTTTATTGAGAGTTGGGCTACGAGAAGAATTAGGCTGGCTACGTGTTCTCGTAGCCAGGCACAGGTTTACCTACCGGCTACAGGCAATGAGAAGGAGCCAAAGGTAAGTAAACGAAATTTGCATCAGAGATATTCCTTAGTGATGAAAAACCAGATTAACCAGCATAGTTAGGAAAGGCAATCAGTTTTATCGCTCAAGATTGGCTTCAATCTGCCTCAATGCTTTTTGATACATTAGCCATGCACAGATGCCAGCTAATAGGTTACCAACCATAGAGCCCCAAAATAGCCCCTCTATTCCGCCAAGATGTGCACCTAGCCAAAGGCAAGGCAAAAAGAACGCAAATAAACGCAACGCTGAAATGGTTAAGGCGGTGTAGGATTTACCTAATGCATTGGCAATGGATACCATTAGCATGCAGATGCCTAGTGGTCCGAGGCTGACAGGGACAATCAATAAATGCCAGATTAAAATCTCAGTGACTTGAGATTCGCTGGTCATCAATGAAGCTAGCCAATCTGCAAACAGCCATGTAAAGGCGGCAATCAGTAGTTGAAATCCAATCACAAATTGGCTGGCAATAACCACTAGTCGACGTATATCAGTGATGTTTTTCGCCCCTAATAATCGACCGACCATTGGTGGCATAGACATCGTAAGAGCAAGCACAGAGACGATAGCAAAAAACTCGAATCTAGATCCCAGTGCCCAAGCGGCGACTGCAGCAGTGCCAAACCCTGCGAGTAACTTGGTTGCTAACATCGAAGACAAAGGTGGTAGCAATTGGCTGATCATCGCTGGTCCCATGATATTACCAATCGACTTAACACTTTGAGTGATGTTGAGGTCATGCCAGTCAAAGCTCATCCAATGTTTGCGTGTGACTTTAGGTGCAACGATTAGGATACCGATACCAAAGGCGATAATGGTTGCGATGGCAGCGCCGTTTAGCCCGAGATCGAGAGTAAAAATGAAAATTGGATCTAGGATCAGGTTAAGTACACTGGTGACCATCATCATTGTGCCTGGCAGCATAGTATTACCATTGGCTCGGCAAACACTGTACAAGAAGTAGAGTAGAGCGCCTGTCCAAGCACTGACTAGCCAGTAAATCCAGTAGCTGTCAATTACAGGAAAGAGAGTTTCGGGTGCACTGAGTAACTGCAGGATCGGGACTCGAATGAGGTAAATAAACACAGAGATAACCGCAACACCAATTGTCCCTATGGCAATCACTAACCCGCCAAGCTGGTGGGCAAAGCGTGTGTTGTTAGCCCCAATAGCCTTGGCGATTACGGCGGTTGTTGCGATACCTAATCCGACTTGAATGCCGATGATGATCATTTGAATAGGCAAGGTAAAACCTTGTGCTGCAAGCGGCAGTACGCCAAGCTGGCCGATGAAAGCACTGTCGACCAACTGAAAGCTCATCAAAGACAGGACACCAAATAGCATTGGCCATGTCATTTTGAACAGCTGTTGACCCAGAGATGGGGAGTTTTCAATGTTTGTAGCAGTCATATCATTCAATCATTCTGTAAAAGAAAAACCGAGGCAGTGCCCCGGTCTCAACTTATTCTTCCTTGAACTCTTCAGCATAACCTTTGGGTGGCGGTGTCCAGCCTCGCTCACCACCCTCATGTTTGTCTGAGCGATCGGTATTCATCGCCAGCTTTATTTGCTCTTCGAGGTGCATAAAGAGTTTTCGGTAGTTATTATCAAATCGTTCGCCTTCAGAGTCATCTTCCCATGCCTGATAAAGCATGTCGGATTTCTTGTCTTCAATTCGGCGATACGCAGCTCGTTGTTGCTCTACATGAAATGGGTGGTATCCCAGAGATTTCAAGGCCTGTGCTCCAAGTTCAAGCGCAGAATGGTAAGTTTCTGACTCGATAATGTCAGCGCCAGCCTGACGTAATAGGTAGCCATGGCCTCGGTCGAAGGCACGGACCAACACTTTGATCTTTGGATACGTGTGTTTGACGTACTTGGTCAGCTCAACGCTGGTTTCAGGGTTATCAATGGCTATAACCAGCATAGAGGCTTCTTCAATACCAGCCGTGTGAAGTAGGTCAGGCCGAGTGGCATCACCAAAGTAAGCTTTGGTGTCGATACGTCTTACGACATCAACTTGATCAGCCTGATGATCAAGCACCACAGTTTTGACCCCATTAGCGACGAGTAATCGATTTACAATTTGTCCAAAGCGGCCGATACCCGCAATGATGACTGTGCCCTTTTCTTCAATTTGATCGGCTTCACGGTCATTCGACTCAAGTTCAAACCTTGGCAAGATGACTTTATCAAACAGGATAAATAAACCCGGAGTCAGGAACATCGACAGGGCGACCACCAGTGACAGAGTTTGAGCAATATCTTGTGGAATGACATGATTCTGCACCGTAAAACTGAGCAAGACGAAACCGAATTCGCCCGCTTGGGCTAAGCTGAGTGTAAACAGCCACTTGTTGCTGTTTTTAATACGGAATATCAGTGCTAACACGTAAAGAATAGTTGCTTTGAGTAACATTACGCCCAGTGTTAAACCGATGATAAGTGCAAAGTCGTCGAACAGGATACCAAAATTGATACCAGCACCGACGGTGATGAAGAATAGGCCTAATAACAAGCCCTTAAACGGATCGATGTTGGACTCAAGCTCGTGGCGAAATTCACTGTTTGCCAGAACCACGCCTGCAAGGAAAGTCCCGAGTGCAGGGGACAGACCAACCAAGCTCATCAGCGCCGCGATACCGACAACTAACATTAACGCCGTAGCGGTAAAAATTTCACGAAGCCCTGAACTAGCGACGAAACGAAACAGTGGACGACTTAAATAATGTCCTCCAACGACCAGGCCAATAACAGAGCCGATAATCACCAAGGCATACGCCCAACCCGGTAGACCTGCGACTAAACTGAGTTCATCGTGGTGATCGGCTGCACTGCTGACTGCCGCCTGAGCTTGTTCCACCAACTCGGGGAGTGCCAATAGTGGGATAAACGCCAGCATAGGAATGACGGCGATGTCTTGAAACAGCAACACTGAGAAGGCATTCTGTCCCCCCTCTGTTTTGTTTAGACCCTTTTCATTAAAGGTCTGTAATACAATCGCTGTTGAAGAAAGTGCGAAGATCAAACCAATCGCAAGGGCAATGGTCCATGGTTGGTCAAACAGTAAAGCCACGCCCATGATTGCCGCTGTGGTTCCTCCGACTTGTAGACCTCCTAAGCCAAGCAAGCGATTTCTCATTGACCAGAGCATCTTTGGCTCTAACTCAAGGCCGACCAAAAACAGCATCATGACAACACCAAATTCAGCAAAATGCTGAATGGTCGTTGTTTCTTCTCCAACTAAACCTATGATTGGTCCAATGACGACGCCTGCAATTAAATAACCGAGTACAGAACCGAGCCCAAGTCGCTTTGCAATAGGAACAGCGATGACAGCGGCAACAAGATAGATAAATGCTTGTAGGAAATAACTGGTCATTGTAAACCTCCTACAATGATTTCATCCAAACAGTGGCAGAGTTTTTCGACTTTTGAAGCTTTGTCGTAATCGACTCTATCTTCAACCAATGCCGATAACAGTGCTTGCCAAGCCTCAACATGTGTTTTGATACGACCATCTTCTTTCGCGGTACGAGCACCAAACAGAGCAAATGGAGCAAGGTATTCCATACCTGTCAGCGTCGCCATTTGTTCAAGAGGTTGGAGTAATTCACGTATGGTGAAGTGGTTGTATCCTTCTGTTTGGTACGCTTCTTCTTGACCACCCGCAGTGAGAGCACAAAGAAACTTTTTACCGTGTAATGCAGTGCCATCGTGGCCATACGCAAAGCCGTACTCCAATACCAAGTCTTGCCACTCTTTTAAAATTGAAGGTGTTGAATACCAGTAAAGCGGGAACTGAAATACGATTACATCGTGGTCGAGTAAGCGTTGCTGCTCACGATCAATGTTGATGTTGTAGGTCGGGTATTCGTAATACAGATCAACCGCAGTGACACCTTCGACCGCCTGACAGGCTTTAAACAGTGGTTGGTTAACTTCGGAGCGACGCTGAGAGGGGTGGGCATAGAGCACTAAAACTTTATTCTTTGACATTATCCAGTTCGCAGATCTTAGGTTTAGAACTTTATTGTTGCACACAGATCAACTTTTAACCATTGGTTACTTTTTGGTAAGTCATGAAATAGTTTCAGTTTTTTGTTGATAAAAAGTTGAGAACAAGTCCAATAGGTCGTTGAGATGATTTACAGTCAATGAGGCGTGTTGAGTAAATGTACTTGGTTTACCATGAGTCACGAGACAAGACGGCATACACGCGTTGCTTGCTGCCTGTAGGTCATAGACATAGTCACCTACGTAGAGAATTTGTTGCGGATCCAATTGCCATTCTTTTGCGAGTGCAAGAAGCGCATCTGGTGCTGGTTTAGGCGGGAAATGTTCACGACTGATTACACGCGAAATATTGAGTTGGTTATGCTCGATTTTTCGTTGTGAGGCTTGTTGGCAGTTGCGAGTAATAATAGCGGTGTGAAGGTTATGATGTGTGATGAAGTCAAGCAAGTCGTGACAGCCGGGCATCGGAGAGGAGTGATCGGCATCATCCAATTCATGTTGCAGTATCAACTGTTTTGCTCGAATAGCTGATTGAGAGCAATCCAATTCGTCAATGAAGGTGAGCAAGTCGACTTCTTTTGGACAGCCGACTTGTGTTCTTAACCAATGAAAGTCCAAGTTTGAGGTGACTAAGGTGTTATCTAAATCAAAGACAATGGCTTTGATTTTGCTGATCTCCAGAGTCACTACATTCATGGCATTTTCCTTCAGTTAGTTTTAGGCAAATTCCTGCTCTAAGTAAGCAACAATATCAGAGGATTCATACATCCACTCGACCTTGCCTTCTTTCTCGATTCTTAGGCATGGCACTTTGATTTTGCCACCGCCAGCTTCGAGTTCAGAACGGTGTGCCTGATTTGTTTTGGCATCGCGCAGCTCAATATTGACTGATTGGCGCTTCATAGCACGACGAACCTTTACGCAAAATGGGCAAGCTTCGAATTGGTACAGAGCCATAGACTGGGCTTTGTCATTGACGGCTTGCTGACTCTCTGCCGAGCGTTTTACACCTTTTGGTGAAAAGACAAAGTTAAGCAATAGGATTACGCGGCCTAAAAACCAACGGATAAACTTCATAACATTCCTTTACAATACAACAAATAGGGTGACTTTAGCGTGGGTTGTCTCACCCACTTTTTATATCGTGACTAACTAGTGTTTGCATTGTAACCAAGTTGTTCGTCAATTAGTACTTATCTTATGCTGCTTCGTAACTGTGATACCTAATCGTTTTGCTAACCGCGTCAGATTCGCTCGGTCAGTTTTAAGCTGTCTTGCTGCCTTTGCCCAGTTAAAGTCGGCATCGGTCAAGGCGAGTGTGATGATGTGTCGCTGGTACTCTTCCGTTGACTCACGAAGTCCTTTTGTCCAATCGATGGATTCCGTATGTTTAGTTGCAACGACGCTGCTTGGCGACTCTTCAACAGGCAGAGAATGGAGCTCACCGATGTCATCAATGGAGACTGTGATCAGTTTGCCGTTGTTGCCTCTCGCTCTTGCTTTCAGCGCCGCTCGGTTAATCACATGTTCTAACTCACGAACATTGCCCGGCCAGTTATAACGCGATAAGAGGAGTTGAGCCTCTTTGCCCAGCTTGATTTGGACGATACCAAGCTTACGTCGCGCTTGTTCGAGGAAGTAACCCGCGAGAAGAACAATATCACCTTCGCGTTGACGAAGTGGTGGGACGCTGATCGGATACACGCTAAGGCGATGATAAAGATCTGAGCGAAAACGACCTTCGCTGACTTCTTCTTTCAAATCACGATTGGTCGCGGCCAAAACGCGAACATCAATTGTCTCCACTTTATCTTGACCAACGGGTTGAATCTCGTTGTTTTGCAATGCACGAAGAATTTTGCTCTGTGCTGTCAGAGGCAGTTCACCAATCTCATCAAGAAATAGAGTGCCGCCGTCTGCCAAGGCAAATTTGCCTAGCCGCGATTTATCGGCTCCCGTAAACGCTCCTTTAACGTGACCAAATAGTTCACTTTCTACCAAGTTTTCAGGAATGGCTGCGCAGTTGACATAAACAAGAGGCTGCTTACGGCGATTGGATAGGTGATGAAGGCTTCGAGCGACAAGCTCTTTACCTACACCAGTTTCGCCATTGATCAGAATATTGAAATTGGATGGAGCGACGACATCGATATCGGACTTCAGCGTCGTCATTTTTTCGCTGGCACCGATGATCTCGCCGCCTTCACGCTCCCATGCATCCTCATTGAGTTCTTCGAAACGTTGTTGAGTCTGCTTAGCTTGTTGTTCTAACTGACTAACGGTCATAGCAACTTTGAGAGTTGATGCCACAATCGCCGATAGAGCGTCTAAACTGCGAGTAGGGATTTGGTCAAAGACATTAGGTGTTAGGCTGTCCAGAGTCAGAATGCCAAGCAGTTTGTCAGCATAGAGCAGAGGAAGGCCCATACAAGCATGCATTGGCAAATCGCCATCGTAATCAAGCAGTAAGTTATCGAACGGATCGGGCAGTTCGCAGTCTGCGTCGAAACGCACAGCGGCTTTTGAGGCACAGATTGCGTCAAAGCGAGGATGTTCGTCGACCTTAAAGCGACGACCCAGCGTATCACGTGTTAAGCCCTGAATGGCTAAGGGGACTAAGGTATCTCCTTGCAAAGAAAGCAGCGCCACACTGTCGCATTGGATGGCTTTGCGAATAGCATCAAGCAGTTTGTTGAAACGATCGTGCTCATTGTGGCCTGTGGCTAGGCCGATGGTCATATCGATTAAAGTCGAAACAGAGATATCTTGCATGGTGCGGTAGGGCTCCAAATGACAGTAGGTGACTCCTCACAGAACGATGTGAGCTAAAAGTAACCAGTGCTAACGTGTAATTATTATATTTTAGAGTCATTTCGACATATTTCAACTAGGTCATTATGACTTTTTGATAGTGAATAATGCTCGATAATCCAAGTAATTAGGAGATGTTTAAACTTGGCATCAATCGTGCTCTTAGAAGGGAAAAAGATAATACCCATATGAGGAGAAAATAAAGATGCTTAACAACCAACATATCGAAGTCGTAAAAAGTACTATTCCTTTGCTCGAAAGTGCCGGCCCGGCTTTAACACAGCATTTTTATCAACGAATGTTTTCGCACAACCCAGAGCTTAAAGATATCTTCAATATGACGCACCAGAAAACGGGCCGTCAAAGTGTTGCTCTATTTGAAGCGGTAGCGGCTTACGCCAAGAATATTGAAAACCTTGAAGCACTGACATCAGCGGTTGAGCGTATTGCTCATAAACACACCAGCTTTAACATTCAAGCTGAACACTACCAGATTGTTGGTCATCACCTAATTGAAACGTTACGTGAATTGGCGTCAGAGGCATTTACCAAAGAAGTGGAAGAGGCATGGACGGCAGCATATCTGTTCTTGGCAAAAGTGTTTATTGATCGTGAAGGCGAGCTGTATCTTCAGCGTAAGCAAGCCATTGGTGGCTGGGAAAACGCACGTCAGTTTGTGGTTAAACAGAAGCAACCTGAATCAGAATACGTTACCAGTTTTGTTCTTGAACCAAAGGATGGTGGTGATGTGTTGGATTATAACCCTGGTCAGTACGTTGGTGTTGAAGTTAAGCCGTCTGCAGGCGAGCACAATGAAATTCGTCAGTACTCTCTGTCTCAGAAACCTAATGGCAAAAACTACCGAATTTCTGTTAAACGTGAAGTTGGGGAACACAATGGGTTGGTATCTAATTTCATGCATGATGAAGTAAATGAAGGCGATACAGTTCATTTATATGCACCGGCAGGTGATTTCTACTATCAAGAAAAAGACGCGCCAGTGGTTCTGATTTCTGCCGGCGTTGGCGCGACGCCAATCCAGTCGATGCTGCAAACATTGGCTGCGGCTGATAAAAAAGACGTCTCGTACCTTTACGCTTGTAATAGTGCTGATCAGCATACCTTCAAGAGTGAAACAGAACAGCTGATTTCACAGCGCGGTTGGCAGCAGTTTACATGGTACTTAAACGATCAGGCCCATTTCGAAGGACAGATGAACCTGTCTTTAGTGGAACGCGAGTTACCGTTAAGCAGTGCTGACTTTTATCTTTGTGGGCCGGTCGCGTTTATGGAAGCGGTGGTTAAGCAGTTAGAAGGATTGGGTGTGACAAGAGATCGAATTCACTACGAAGTGTTTGGACCTCATACCTATCTTTAAGATTGATAAAGGGCTTCCCATTGGGAAGCCCTTTTTAATCAACCGAAGGTGCGTTTGAACCAACTCCAAATAGGGTTGCTTCGTTGCGTTACTGGGGAATTGTCGCTTCCCAGGTAGTAGCTCGCGAGATACTGTGTCCGGATGGCATTTACATCTAGACCAGAAAGGTCGTTTTGTAGATTAGCGGTTGTTTCAGCGTGGTCATTAGCCAGGCTGAAATCCATTTTCAGATAACCCTGAATATAGAGCCAGACATGTGTTACCAGAGTTAGCATTTGATAATCTTGATACTCGAATCGCTTGGCATTTTGTTCACCAAGGTTATCGTGTAATGCTTTCCACATGGCTTGAACCGCTTCTCGGTTGGTTTCAACACGAGACAGGCACTCAATATGCGCTTTCGTCATGATGCCGAGTAAATGGGATTCATCGGCGCTATTGGGTTTATTCTGTTTTACTTTGTCAAACAAGGCCGATTGGTGCTGCAAAAACTGCTGCCACAGTTTGGGATGTTCCTTTACTGCGTCCAGTGACTCTGCGCCAATCGCTGTGAATGCCTGTTCCAGATCAGTCATTGGATTGTAGAGTCTCGATCTGAACTTCAAATGAGCCTTTGTCACAGTCAATGAACAGGCTGCTGCCAGTAATCATTACGGATAGATCCATTCCGCGTTCAACTACTTCAGACAAAGCATCGATGCCTTCTGCACTGAGTCGGTATATGTTGGCGTCATACTGGTGAGATTTGTTTTTGGTTTGCGTCCACCAGACGTCAGATTTGCTGGTAAAGGTGAAGATGTCGACTCTCTTTGCTAAGCGAGTGGCTTTCTTAATGCGATCAAGGGAAGGTTCACCAATTTCAATCCAGTGTAGGATCGTATCATCAAGTGCTTTGATCCAGAGGTCCGGTTCTTCAATCGAAGATAGGCCTTTAGTGAATGCAAGTTCCGGTTGATATTGAATACAGTAAGCCAGAATACGCGCCATCATTCGCGGAATGGTTTCTGATGGGTGCTGTGCGATAGTCAGTTGCGGAGAATCGTAGACGTCACGGTTAGTGTCCGAGAGCGAAATTCGAAACTTATAGATAGTGGGTTTGAGTGCCATAGTCGTTTACTACACATAAAAAAATAGCCAGCTTTAAGCTGGCTATTGTAAAACTTTATCTAGCTAGTTGAAAATTAAACTAGTTTGATGTTCTCAGCTTGTGGGCCTTTTTGACCTTGAGATACAGTGAACTCAACTTTTTGACCTTCAACTAGAGTACGGAAACCGTCGCCAGTGATTGCAGAGAAGTGAGCGAAAACGTCAGGGCCGTTTTCTTGTTGGATGAAACCGAAGCCTTTAGTTTCGTTGAACCATTTAACTGTACCAGTAACAGTGTTAGACATAATGTATATCCTTGATAAATCTTGTAAAAGCCATGACGGCAACGATAGCGTGGAAAAGGAGATTGCTATTGCGCACGACGTTACGGAAGAAATACAAGAAATCCAACGAAACGGCGGAATAAAAACAAGAACCGTTTTCTAGCTGCCGTCTAGTCTAAAGCTAAGTGGCACTAAGTCAATAAAATTCATATGATACTTTTTCGTTACCATGCTCTTTTCATTCGAAATTTGCGCTAGGTAGAGTTTCGGAAATATTACTGATTGGGCTATAGATAGTGTAACATTCGTTTGTATGGTGATTTATTCTGTCAAATATGGGTTTGATGAGTGATTTATCACCAAGTACTAGTCGTTTGTAAAATCAAAGCAGGACAAAATTATGGGCAAGAGTGCCAGAAAAAAACTTAAGCACGCCGCTTCCCTTCAAGCTAATTTGGAAGTTGGAAGAGGTGAAATACAAGACAATGCGTTAAAAGCCATCGTTACCAGCCAACTGTTTAAAACGCGGGTAGAGAAGTCGAAAAAGGGTAAAGGGAGTTTTTCTCGTAAGCTAAAACATAAGGGCAAAGAGCCCTATTCAAAAGCCGCTTAAACAGCAACTTTCGAATAGGGCTCTTTTCTTTTATCTATTGAGTGCGACTATCGCTCGATTCGCGGTGAGTAAATCGAATAAGCCGTAACCTGACCAGCAACAATCGCTGAGAACATAAACAGTGCTGAGAGACCAATACTTGGAATGGGCAAGATAGACTGTTCAAATACAGATTGCCCAGCACTGACCAAAACTCGACTACCTGGTACCAAGATGATGATGCCCTGAACGATATAGATAGACCCGGTGAGCTCCATCTTCTTCGCCACCCAAGTGCCGTAGAGCGTGATCAGTACGGTGGTAATCCAAGTACCCACAACCCAACCACTTTCGAAACCTAGGTAAAATGGTCCCCACATGCCCAGTACCGCTACAGGCAAACCGAGCAAAATGTCTTTAGGTCTGGCATTGAATATCACACCAAGAGATACGGATATTAGAAACAGCCCTGAGATGTGGAGCCAAGTGGGTATCTCATTGACGTAAGAAGTGGTATCCGGCTGCCCCCAGATTGCTTCTCCGATGTTCAAACCCATCATAATGCCGACAAACAGTTTAATCAGGGTGAGAAAGCTTTGACCCAGCAGGCTGGTCCCTGAAACCAAATCGTTAAACGCTAGACATTCGAGCGAGTTAGCTATCGATAAACCGGGAACAAATAAGACGATAGCGGCGATACACAGCGCCCAGACAGGGAGATCGGCGCTGGTACTTGCGAAAAAGGCAACCAGAATGCCGGTGACCAGTGCAGCGACAAACTCTACGGCGATAGAGCGCCTCGCTTTACAGATTTGCTGAGCGCCCCATGCGAGAAAACCAAGAAAGATCGAAATATAGACAGCCTCTAGCGTACTACCAACCAGCATAAGGTACGCAGGTGGAATCCCCATATTCGCAAGTGCCGTGACCCATTTAGGGTAGCCTACAGGCTCTGGAACGGGCTCCTTACTGGGTTGGTTAATTCGAATAATGGTGTTCGCCAGTAAGCTGAGGTTAATCGAAGCGGGCTGATGGCGCTTCATAACCACGGCATTGTTGTCGTCAGGAAACTGATAGTTAACGGTTGTTGGAGTCGCTTGAATCATGACATCGACGCCATGTTTTCGAGCATAAAATTGAGTGTATTTTTCTAATTTGTAGGGCGCGCAGCCACTACGATGCAAGGTGTCACCGATCTCAACGATCTTTTTGATTCTGTACTCTGAAGGCATGGTATGTAGTACGAAATATCGAATGCGCGCAAAGGTAACAAAGCCATATGTTCTATTCGAGCGCAAATCTACTGAACAGTGGCTAGAGTCACACTCTTTTTGATATTCCCAATGATAGGGATGCTGAAAAGTGAAAACTTAGATTGTAACAACGTATTTGGGCTCGAAATGTCTGGTTTAAAATGCATCAGATCACAAAATTGCCAACGATTATAGATGTAAATGTTGTTACTTAAATGTAACTGTATATTTCGATTTTGGCGGGTTTGTTGGGTTTTGAGCTTGAGTTGTAAGGAACCTTACCTATTGTTTTGTTAACCATTATTTTACATATGTTGCAGGGGTATTTGACGGACAAAAAATGTACCAATTTAGGGGTTGAATTTCGGAGGGAAATGGCGAAAATATGTGCAAAATGAGTTTGCAAAAATGAAAGGAAGCTTTTTCCAAGTTTAAAAAGCGAGGCAATGATGAAACTATTTCTGATAATAATGGCGTCAATCTCAGCAGGTGTGCTATCCGCTGAACACCTTCATTCTTTCATGTTAGGTCTTTCGATTTCTGCATTGGCCGTTGGCAGCTGCTACTGGTTTGCATTCCGAACGACTCGTTTTCCTCAGCTAGCTTTGTTGCTTCTGATTTGTGGCATGCTATCTAAGCTGACTATCACCGTGATTGGGGTGAGTTGGAGTATGTCGGAAGAGCTGATTACTTCTCCATTAGTATTCGCACTGTCATACCTATTCTTCTCTTTAGTAGTGACTTACTTGTGGTTTAGCTACCGAGACAGCATTACGCCAAAACCGAAGAAGGTTCAGGAAGCTCAAGCTTAGTCGCTCAGAGAATCAAGATTGATAAAGCCAGTGTTATGAACACTGGCTTTTTTGTACTAATCTACCCATATATGGAGTCGAACTCTCATTATTTAATAAAACTTTCCAATAAGCGTAACGATTGATTACAAAGCGAATAAATATCATTGTTGTTTGTTTATACTCGAACTAATCATAAAAACTCCGATTGTGACTAGAGTTGGTAACGTCCCATGAAAAAAACGTTTCTCCTAAAAGCAGCACTTTTCTCCTCTATCGCTGCGACATTCAATGCCATTGCGGCACCTACTATTATCCCTGAGCCTCCGACATTAGGGGCGAAAGGCTATGTTTTGATTGACTACAACACTGGGCAAGTGTTGGTAGAAAAGAATGCGAACACCAAGCTTAATCCGGCCAGTTTAACCAAACTGATGACGGCTTATGTGGCGGGACAGGAAGTTAAAGCGGGCAACATTACTTTGGATGATCAGGTTGTGATCAGCAAAAACGCTTGGGCAAAGAACTTCCCTGATTCGTCAAAGATGTTTATCGAAGTAGGCACTACGGTACCTCTGATGGATCTTTATCGTGGTCTTATCGTGCAATCAGGTAACGATGCGAGTGTCGCGATTGCAGAATACGTTGCTGGCAGCGAAGGGGCCTTTGTTAACTTAATGAACTCCTGGGCTGAAAAGCTTGGCCTAGAAAACACCGCCTATACCAATCCGCACGGTTTGGATAGCAATGGTCTTTATTCAACCCCTATGGATATTGCGAAACTGGGCCAAGCCATAATTCGTGATTTGCCTGATATCTATCCTCTCTATAGCGAGACGTCTTATACCTACAACGGCATTACTCAGTACAACAGAAATGGTTTGCTACGAGATCGCAGCATGAACGTTGATGGTATGAAGACAGGTTACACCAGCGGTGCAGGGTACAGCTTGACCACATCCGCAACCAGTGGGGACATGCGTTTGATCGCAGTGGTGATGGGCGCAAGCAGCACTAAGAGTCGAGAATCTGAAAGTAAGCAATTACTTAGCTATGGTTTCCGATTCTTCGAAACGGTGTCACCTACCAAAGCTGGCGACACTGTGACCGAAGCGAAAGTCTGGATGGGTGAGCAGGATCAGTTAAGTGTGGGTGTCAATGAAGATATCTACATGACACTACCAAAAGGTAATGCGGCCAAATTGACGGCTGAAGTCGAATTTGACCGCGAATTGGTGGCTCCTATCACTGAGGGAGAAAAAGTCGGCACCATCATATACAGCGTGGAAGGTGACGAGGTCGCGACGGCAGATCTAATCGCTCAGGCTGATGTTGATGAAGGCAGCCTTTTCAAAAAGCTCATGGACTGGTTCAAACGTCTGATTTCTAGCTGGTTCTAACAGATAAGCGGATGCCTTGTGCATCCGCTTTTGTCTGTACTCTAAAGCATCAATTTAAGGACATTGTGTTTCCTAATAAGATGATGGTGAGCCACTGCGAGAATATGAAGCATCACCAGTGAAGCAAGCATCAGGCAAGATAAACGGTGAACTTGAAAGAAAAACGAACTTATTTCTACTTCTTGAATTAGATTGCTAATTTCTACTATCCAGAAAAAATAATACGGGCTTTGTAGCATCAGAAATCCGGAAATAAATACCCAAGACATCATGAAATACATCAGCGAATGAATGAGTTTAGCAATACTCTTTTGCCAATGAGCAATGTTGTCGTCAACCTCTAGGCTTGGCCTAAAATACTTCCACACCCAACGTGCCAAAAACACGGGAGCAGCAACTGTGGCAAGAGACATGTTTAATGTCGACAAGAAGTGAAACATAGGAGAATCCTGGGTTGTAAGGTGCATCCCATATCCTGCCATTGTTGTGTACACAATGATGATTGCCATAAACCAATGAAACGTTTTGGTGACTCTGTCATAACTTACTCCGCTCATGTTCATACCTTCCCTTTCATATTCACACTAGACAGAATCAAGCCAACATAATAAGTGCTTAATAAAAGTTATTAGATGATTCTGCTGTTATTTTATTTTGCTAATTAAGTGAGAATCTAGCGGAAGGAGAGTTATATTCATCATTTATCCCTGTTTTTGGAAAGGATATCCCGAATAAAAATAACGGTTGTAAGTGAGTTTATAAAACTATTGTTTGGTTTATTAATAAGCATTTATTTGGAAGATATGAGCCGTCGAACTGTTACATATAGTAAATGGGTTTGTACGTCATCATTGCACCGCATTAGAGACTGCCGTTAGCGAGCAAACCAAACTCTTAACTAACGTTAACTCATTGCTGACATCTCTGTGAATGAAAAGGCGCAGAATCCATCGCACTAAGCGATACAAGGATTCACCCATGGAATTTACTGAGAAGGATAGAGAGGCGTTATACAATACGTGGATGTCTCAAAAGTCTAAAATGCGTCTCACGCAAATGGAGTTTGCGAAAAAGTTAGGGATCAGTCAGCTAAGCTTCTCGCAACTCTTACGCGGAGAAGAGCCTTTGACGATGTCGTTCATTAGCCACTTTTGCCGATTACTTCATCTCGATGCGAAACTGGTCTTTCCTTCACTTAAACAAGCTAATGATATGGGCCCTAAGGTGGTTTATCTCCAAAGCCGAATGAGTGTTGACGGAGAAATCCAGAACGCTTACATCGAAGGTAATCAAATCGTGGTCGAGTACGCTCACACTGTAAATCAAGCGTAATGTGAGCCTACGGTAGCGCCGCCTCTGTCTGGCATTAAATTTCAGTGGTACTCTAGGTATAGAGTTCATCCTGAATAGTAATATCATGCTGGAAAAAGAAAATCTTATTAAGTTAGCACGCGTCCAGATGCCGTTTGGCAAATATGCTGGACGCGTTTTGATCGATCTCCCCGAAGAATATCTACTGTGGTTTGATAAGAAGGGCTTTCCTAATGGGGAGCTCGGCGACCTCCTCAAGCTATGCCTTGCGCTAAAAATCGAAGGATTAGATAGCGTCGTTAAGCCTTTAAAGCGAATGTAACCCCCAAAAACTTAAATAAAAGACTGACTATGAATTTTGATATCGAAGCATTGAGACACCACCAACTGGTCGAAGATGGCCAACTTGAGGGATGTTACATTCATCAACCTGCTGAAGGTAGCCAGCAAGATGACAAAGCCGTTTTGGCAGAGCGCCAAGCGTTAGAAAAGATGGGCTATAAAGTAGTGCAGGTTCAAGCGAAAGGTAAAACAACAACCTTTGCTGAGGCGATGCAAAAGTTTGCGAAGAAGAGTGGTCATCAGTCCAAATAATCGGCGGATGTAACCTGCCACAATATCCTTAACCTCTCCCAAGATAAATCCTGTTTCTATTCAAAAGAGTCAGCCTGTTAGGCTGACTCTTTTTTGCCCTGTTCCGTGCCATAACCGCTCAACCTCATGAATCATATTGTGGTGGTTTGACTTACTTTTTCTTATCGGTGTAATGTCTAATGAGTTGGGGCTTACCATTTAGCTATAGTTCGTAAGTTACTGATAAATTATAATCTTTATCAAAGGTAATCTTGAAAGTAGAAAGTCAGATACCACCTCTATAACTCATTGGGTTGTACTTATATATGGATACTAAGGCGCAGAGAAAAGCTCTCGATTTGAAACAAAGTAGGCTAGAAAAAATGTTCATTCTGATACTTTCTATCGGAGCAGCTCTAGTCCTTTGCTTACTATCAATCGTGCTTGTTGATGCCTTTTCTAAACCAGTTGATCTTAGTGTCTCTGGAGTGAACTACTTTTTTGGAGAGGTGTTAAAAATCCCTCTTCTTACATTGGCTGCATTGATACCTGTTTTGGGACTGATTAAGGCTTCGAGTAAGATGATTCAGTCTGAGAGGCAGTTGTTCGAGACTCAAATCCAAAACACAGCTAGTAATTATTATCTTCATAAACAGCAATTCGCTGTGCTGTGTGACAGAGTTACTAAGAATGAGTTTCTTGATATAGAAGTTGATTCTGATGCATTGTATCGTTGGTTGTTCCCCCAAAATACGCCTTACAATATGGTTTTTGATCGCGATATGGAAAACGTAAGTCCTCTCGGTGGACTAGTTTCTTTTCTCAAAGGTCAAGAAATGACTTACGGTAGTTTTGAAAATTGGGTAAAGCACATTGGAGACTCTGGGGACAAGCAGCATGTAATTCATCTTCATAAAAGCTTCAGAGATACATGTCGAGCGTATGGTATTAACGCCAAAGGTAATAGCAATCATTCCGTGTCCATTCAGATTGACCAAGACAGTTGGCATGTGTTCCCAATTATTGCTGATGGCACTGGGATGTCTATTATGGCGTTAAGAAAGGTTCTTGATAAATTGTGTAGTTTCGCAAACGCAAGACTAGATTATCCAGCTAGTAATGATTTCTTTTGGCTCGACGGAAAATTATCAGAGCTCGACTTTTATGAAGTCAAAGCAATAGAGTGAGACGAACATAACTCGAGAATCGTTAATTGTCGTAGTGTTTACCTTGCCGAGATCGACTCTGCTCTGTATTAACACTGGTGTTGTATCGCTCACAAGTTAACAAAGGGTCATGTTTACACGGAGGAAAATTGGAAGATATTCGAGGTAATTTAGAAACTTACAACAAGCAAGATTTAGCTATAGAACATCTTAATCTTGCACTATCGCTGTACGTAAAAAATGAAAATATGGCTTCAGTCATCCACTTAGCAGGTGCCGCAGAAGAGATGCTAGGTAAGATCGTTGCTCTTCATGATAAAGAAAATTCTAAAGACGCTTTATTTCGCCAAATGCGCACATGGTGGCAGCAAGTACTGAATACAGATACACCGAAAAACTCAGTTTTAGATAAAACAGTGTTGAATGCGAAAAACACTGTTAAACATATCAACGGTAAAGAGGATCTCACTGTTGAACTTGATTTAAAGAAACAGGCAAGACAACTCTTAGATCGAGCAGTTCAAAATTATCACAAGATACCGGGTTTGAAGAACACCCCGGAAATGCTCGCGTATCATCAAAAGAAATAAACATAGAAACGTTTAAGGGGGCAAAGTAATTTCTCTCATCAATTCCGATTGAATTAGGTTCATTGCTCTAACAAGCTTTTGTCCAATCTTGAGTTGCAGCAAAAACTCCTCAAAGAAAGCTCTTTACTTTGGTTTGATAAACAACGCAGACCAACTAGTGAACTGGATCAGTGACCTCAACTATGTTTCTCTTTGAACATTGAAGACCTAGATAGTGTTGTTAAACCCCTCAAACGTATGTAATTCTAGAGGCACACAAACCGTGGGCTTTATTTCCTAGCGTGAGCAGTTTTTCATCGTCAGAAAATCACCAGTATTCACAGCCCAATCCTCAATAGGCGAAGAACAAGGTAATCACAATGCAGCAAATAGGTAATCAGAGTTTAGTGTCTTTTATGGTGTCGGATCAGGACAGAAGTATCGCGGTTTATAACCCCGCGACACAAGAGCTGCTGGGTTATGCACCGGTTTCCACTCAGGAGGAAATCGAACAGGGAATCGTTCGGGCTCATAACGCTCAGAAAGAGTGGGCCAAGCTGACTGGCAAGCAGCGAGCTGCCATCCTCCAAGGTTGGTTTCGATTACTGGTTGAAAACCAAGATGACCTCAGCCGTTTAATGACCCTAGAACAAGGCAAGCCACTAGCGGAAGCGAAAGGTGAAGTGCTCTATGGCGCGAGCTTTGTTGAGTGGTTCGCTGAAGAAGCAAAACGCACTTATGGCGAAACCATTCCAGCACCAACACCGGACAAGCGTATGGTGACCATTAAGCAGCCAGTCGGTGTAGCGAGTGCGATTACGCCGTGGAATTTTCCGATAGCGATGATTACTCGCAAAGCCGCTCCCGCGCTTGCCGCAGGTTGTAGCTTTGTGGTGAAACCCGCTGAACTGACGCCGTTGTCTGCGTTTGCGGTAGTGGAACTGGCCTATCAGGCGGGTATTCCTCGCGATGTATTACAAGTGGTTGTAGGTGAAAGTGCGCCAGAAGTTGGGGCGCTGTTTACCTCTCATCCACTGATTCGCAAACTGTCTTTCACGGGTTCAACTCGTGTCGGCAGTCTCCTGATGCAGCAAAGTGCCCACGATATTAAACGCACTTCAATGGAGTTGGGTGGTAACGCCCCTTTCATCGTATTTGATGATGCAGATATAGACGCTGCTGTTGCTGGAGCTGTGGCTTCTAAATTTCGTAATGCAGGCCAGACTTGTGTGTGCGCCAATCGCTTCTACGTTCATCGCAATGTATACGATGAATTTGTGGCTAAATTTGATGATGCAGTAAAACAGCTCAAACTTGGTAACGGCTTGGACGAAGGCGTGAATATTGGGCCTGTCATTAGCCAAGTCGCCAAAGAGGGTATTGAGGGTTTAATTCAAGGGGCGATTGAGCAAGGGGCGCAGCCTGTTTCACCTATAGTGCCTCAATCTGGTCAGTTTATCGCTCCGGTTATCCTGAAGAACGTGACTCAAGAAATGGATATTGTCTCCAAAGAGATTTTTGGCCCTGTGGCGCCAGTCTTGGCGTTTGAGAGCGATGAAGAGTTGATTGAGATGGCGAATGACACCATCTATGGTCTGGCGGCTTACTTCTACAGTGATAATATTCGTCGTATCTGGAAGGTGGCTGAAGCGCTTGAATACGGAATGGTTGGAATTAATGATGGGATTATCTCATCAGAAGTCGCGCCATTTGGCGGCGTCAAACAATCCGGTATTGGCCGAGAAGGAGCCAAACAGGGGATCGATGAGTACATGGATTTGAAATACCTTTGCTTTGGAGGCCTGAGTTAACCTTGCCTCAGCATCTGAATTAAAAAAGCCCGCAATTGCGGGCTTTTTTAATGGCTTTTCTTCGGCCCGTTGCGGACTAAATCCTGACCTGTTTTGAAGATTTCGTCTGTTACCCAACGAGCTAGCAGCAGCTGGTGGTTATCATCCAACACTGCCACAAAGTGGCGGCCATCAGCATTGTTCGTTGCAAGGGCGATACCTGCAATGCCTTCCAGACCAAAACTGCCGTTTTCGACAGCAATAAGAAAAGCTTCTAGCTCTTCGAGATTATCAATGATGCGATCATCACTAAACATAATTTCTTCTCTCTCGTCACATTGAATTTCAATGCGATAACTAATCATGGCGCTACTTTAACGATCATAGCCGTTGATTTCCAGATAAGCCGCAGAGGCTGAACAAAATCTCACCATTCACGCTCTATTTTTACCATTCACGTCTTCCAACCACCGTTCGTCGCATACCCAAGCAGCCTTGCTCATCGCTGATTAACCTTTGAACATCAGCTAAGAAGAAGGAACGACAAAATGAAACTAACGCATCAGTTAGGTCTGTGTTTACTGGTTAGCGCTCAAGCGGTCGCAGCGCCAAGTGACAAGTTAATAGAGCAATATAATCAAGCCGCTCAAGGCGATGAAGATAAGGTTGAATCCGTTTATGAGCAGCTGCAAGGTCAGATCGAAAGACAAGGCGGTGATGCTCTGACATTGGTCTATCTCGGTAGCTCACAAACCTTGATGGGACGCGATGCTTTTCTTCCTTGGAACAAGATGAAATACGTCGAGCAAGGGCTCGGTACGATTGCCAAAGGGTTGGATATGCTATCGGATGATACAACGCCTGTTCCACTGCAAGAGATTCGTCAGGGGCTACCAGAGTCCCTATTGGCAAGAGCCGTTGCGGCGACGACTTATACATCATTGCCCGACATGTTTAATCATTTCGAACGTGGTTATGAACTGTATTCGGGGCTTCTCTCTGAGCAGGCTTTTAGGTCTCAATCCTTTGATGCGATTGCCTGGGTTTACATCTACGCCATTCAGGCCGCCATACGTGCAGAAGACAGCATACAGGCACAAAAATGGGCACAGGAAATGTCAACGCTCAATGCCCAACATCCGATGACGTTACAAGCGATAGCGATGGCCAATAACGCCTAAGGAGAGAGCATGTTGCAGTTTCAAAATCTAGCCAAGCGGTACCAACTCGGTCAGCAGCGAGTGGAGGCTCTCAGCAACGTCACTGGCGAAATCAGTAATGGTGAAATGGTCGCGCTTTGTGGCCCGTCAGGCTCTGGCAAAAGCACGTTGCTGAATATTCTGGGTTTGCTTGATAGTGAGTATGAAGGTCAGGTTATGTTCGATGGCTCGTTATACCCGAAAGAGCCACAACAATCGGCGCAATTGAGGCGAACCAGCATGGGTTTTGTATTCCAGCGCTTTAACTTGGTTCCCGTAATGAGTGCATGGGAAAACGTGGCGTACCCACTAATGTTGAACGGATACTCTGCCAAACAGCAGCAACGGCTCGCCATGGAAATGCTTGGCAAAGTGGGGCTGGAAGAGTTTGCTCACCATCGACCTGATCATCTCTCGGGTGGTCAACAACAGCGCGTCGCCATTGCACGGGCGCTGGTTCATCAACCCAAACTTGTTATTGCCGATGAGCCAACCGCCAGTCTGGATAGCCATACCGCGCAGCGTGTGATTGAACTGATGAAAACCCTCGGGCATGAATTGGGAACAACCTTCATTGTCGCCACTCATGACCAAAGAATGGCGAATCAATGTGACCGCCCCCTCTCACTGGTGGATGGCAGAATAAGCGAGGAGGCGATGAAATGGGCCAGTTAGTTCCTCAATCAGTGCGCATAGCGTATCTGAATTTGCTGCGAAATCGTCGTCGCAGTGTGCTGTCCGCTCTTATTATCACGATTGCCGTTTTTGCTTTGACGTCAGCGGGTGGGTTTGGGCTTTACACCTATGAATCACTCCAAGAATCAACGGCGCGGGATACGGGGCATCTGACAATCAGCATTCCCGGATTTTTTGAGAAAGATGAAGACATGCCATTGACGAATGGTCTGGAAGACAGCGCTGCGATCTACAAGCAACTGATATCGAATCCGGATATACGAGGCATTCAGCCTAGGATTGAGTTCACAGGGCTGGTCTCAAATGGCAATAAATCGACCATTTTTGTCGGTACTGGCGTGAATGAACGTGAGTTCGATATGAAGGGGCCGTTTCTCGACGTGCGTCAGGGTAAAACTTTGTCTGATATTCGCTCTTCGCGGTATCAACCCTCGGAGCCTGAGGTGATGCTGGGCGTCGATTTGGCCCGTAACCTCAACGTATCAATTGGTGACTGGATCGCCGTGCTTGCGACGACGAGCGACGGCGCGCTGAATGCGCTCGATTTTAAAGTTCATGGTATCTATTCAACGGGTGTACCGGACTTAGATAAGCGCCAGCTATACCTGCATATTGAATCGGTACAGGAACTATTGGTGAGTGACAAAGTGAGTACTTTGTCGGTCTTCCTCTACGAAACACAAAACACGTTGAAGCTTCAGAGTTGGGTGGAAGAACAACTCGCTTCTTTGCTACATAGCCAAGCACTGGAAGTCACGCCGTGGCAGCAAAGAGCCTTTTTCTACACCAAAGTGAAAGATTTATACGATCGAATCTTCGGCATTATGGGGGCGGTGATGTCGCTGGTGGTGTTCGTTGCCCTGTTTAACACCATGACGATGTCGGTGACGGAAAGAACGCGAGAAATCGGAACCTTGTCCGCGTTAGGCACATATCCTGCGGAAATCGTGGCGGGCTTTGTGCGCGAAGCCGCATTGTTGGCTGGCATTGGCACACTCTTAGGTGGGCTTCTAACAGCCGTCACCAGTATTGTCCTGATGGTGGTGGATGTGCAAATGCCACCACCACCGGGTCGAACCGACGGTTATCCACTCAATATCTATTTTTCACCCGAGCTACTGAGTTACAGCGCATTGGGTGTCATGGCAATTTGTATTTTCGCTGCGTTTCTTTCCGCCCGAAAGGGTGTCAATAAGCCGATAACGGAGGCATTGACCTATGTTTAAATCACTTTCTATCGTCATCGCATTGAGTCTGTTGAGTGCTGGTGTGTTTGCTAATGACACGGCAACCATGGTCAAAAATGCAGATGCCTACCGCCTTGATACAGCGTCCGCCAAAGTGGTGTCTCTCGTTACCTTGTATAAAAACGGAGAGCTGGATAAAACACGCCAATACAATGTTTATACGCGCCCCGAACGCGAGTCTTTGGTTGTGTTTAAGTCACCAGTTGAATCGGGGCAAAAGATGCTGATGTTGGGAGACAACTATTGGCTAGTGATGCCTAAAAGTCGTCGCCCGATCCGTATAACACCAATGCAAAAGCTACTCGGTGAAGCCTCCGTTGGCGATGTTTCTACTCTCACTTGGAGTCAGGACTACCGAGCGACGCTGACGGCTCAGGAAACCTTGACCATCAATGAGCGGGCAGTGCTGGCAAACCAGCTTTCTCTGCAGTCTGTAACTCAAGGTGCGAGTTACGATCGCATCGAATTATGGTTGGAATCGGAGAGCGATTTCCCGATCAAAGCCGATTTGTACTTAAAATCTGGCAAGCTGGCTAAGCAGGCATTGTTTGAACAGGGTGAGCGCGATGGCCAGTCAAGAGTCGTGAGCATGACCTTGATTGACAAGATTCAGCCAGCGAAGAAAACGGTCATTGAATATCAGCAAGTGACGGCTCATCAACTTGAAGATAAATACTATATTCCGGCATTTTTGACGCGTAACGCACTGTCGGAGCTGTAACGTGACTTACCGTTTGATTTTCGCGTTGGCGGCAATGGTTTCAGGCAGTGGCCTTGCTCAGCCAAGTTTCAACTGGGACTGGACGGTTAGTGTTAGCCAGAGTCAGCACAGAGACTCCGTCTGGTTTGAACCGCATACGGCGTCGCACACTGAGCAGCTAGACGCATTGCTTCGTGTGCAAGCCGAGTGGCAAAATTGGAGCGGCCTGTTAGCAGCAAAGAGTAGTCAACTAGCGTCGAGCAACTCATCCGATTCAACTGACAATGAGTTGATTGTTCAGGAGTTTTTTTGGCAAGGCGTCTGGGAGACTGGCGTACTACCGATTGATATGACGCTGGGTAAAATCCGCCTCGATTGGGGAGTAGGGTATGGATATCGTCCTTTAGATTTGTTCAAACCTTATCGGCGTAACCCAGTGGGAATTCAGGTAGAGGAGGGCGCAGGTGTCGCAATGGCGTCATACTTTGATCCTTCGGGAGAGTGGAGTTTGCTTTACAGCGACTCCAGTTGGACAAAGCAAGAGTCTAGCGAGCTCGAACAGAGAACTGAGCAACAGGGCATTGGTCTGCGTCGTTACTGGTTGGCAGATGAGACGGAATGGCAGGGCATTGCTTACTATGACGACGTGAGACAGGGTTTAATTGGTGGCTCCATGGTGTCTGTTTATGATGCGTCATGGGCATACCACGCTTCTTTTGTGTACCAGAGGGATTATCTAGGGTTTGAGCAGCAAGGGCTCTACTCACCCGTAACTCTTGCTAACAAAAGTAGTGGCTTTCAAGGTTTGGTTGGGCTTAATTGGGCGAGCCAAGCCGGCAATCAAATCATTGTTGAATATTGGTATGACAATCGGGCGTGGAGCAAAGAAGATTGGCGTCAGGGACTGGAAAGAGCGACTGCTTTATCAGAAAGCGCCAACACCGCTGGTCTATCGCATTCGTACGCTCAGGGGCTCAACCATATCAATCTGGCGCAGCATAACGTCATGTTTCATTGGAGTTTGAATCCCACTAGCTGGGGTCAGTGGCAATGGAGTAAAAATGCCTTATGGCTGGAGAATGTAGAGCCAACTTTTGATCTCTTATTATCGCCACAAGACGGCGGTGTCATTGCAACACAGTGGATTAATTACAGTGCTTATGACTCGGGGCAGACTTCGGTCGACGTTGAACTTGCAGCCCGTTTTATGACGGGAAGACATGACTCCGTATATGCAAATCTATCAGATAAGCGTATGATTTTTATAAATCTAAAAGGGAAATTTTGATGACTGACTTTGCTACTCGTTTAACAGACGTATTGAAGAGTTTGGTGTTTACCTCAGTTTTTTGCCTCATCATCGCATTCGCAACACATGCCATCTGGCCGAGCCCGTTTTGGGAGCATATTCTTATCAGTTTCGGCTACGGATATAGCGCAGTATTGAGCTCTCATTTATTGCAGTGGACGAGTGAGCATTGGACTCGGCGTCAGCTGAGCATGTTGTCTATTGGCGCTTCAATGGTGTTTGGTACGACCAATGCCTACTATTGGTTAAGCAAATACGACAAGTTTGCCGACTTCAGCCAGATGAAGCCGGTAATCATTCTTGGGTTTATTTTCTCAGCGGCTTGTTTTCTGTATTTCTATACGCATGAGCAAAAGCTGCAGACTCAAAAGGAGCTGGAACGGGCTCGCCGTATTCAAACGGAGCAGGAGAAAGCACTGCTACTAAGCCAACTGAAGCAGCTGCAAAGTCAGATTGAACCCCACTTCTTGTTTAATACACTGGCTAACATTAGCGTATTGATAGATAGCGATGCGACAAATGCCAAGCTGATGCTGGAGAAACTGACCGAGCTATTACGCGGGACGTTACAACGCAGTCGTCAGTACAACACGACCTTAAAAGGCGAATTAGAGCTGGTGGATGCTTACCTTGCCATTCAAAAAATACGGCTCGGAGAACGCTTGAATTATGAAATCTCCGACCATTGTTTGGGGGACCTCAATATACCGCCTCTGTTGGTTCAACCGCTAGTGGAGAACGCAGTACAACATGGCATTGAGCCCAGCTCTGTCGGTGGAAAAATAACAGTAGAGGTTGCTGAAAATCAGGATAGTGTGACCATTTCTGTTATCGACAACGGGATTGGTTTTAGCGATACGCCTAGTCATGCTGGGCAAGGTATTGGGCTGGACAATATTCGTCATCGGCTCACCACTTTGTTTGGTCAACATGCGTCACTGAACCTGAAAGAGAATGCATCGGGTGGTGTGATTGCTCAGTTGTCTGTACAACGTCGCTCATTGGAGAAACTTGAGGAAAACATGGATGCAAACTGATCTTCTTACGGCAGTCATTGCCGACGATGAGCCGTTGCTGCGCCGTCATCTTAATCAGGCGCTTGCTGAGTATTGGCCTGAACTCGATATTGTCGGGCAGGCTGCGAATGGTGAACAAGCCCTTGAAATGATCGAGCAACATCAGCCTCAAGTGGTATTTCTGGATATAAAAATGCCCGGGCTGGATGGTATGTCACTGGCAAAGAAGCTCTCTAAGCGTGATTGCCAACTTCATATTGTGTTTGTAACGGCGTATGACGAATACGCTGTCCAAGCTTTTGAAACTAATGCGGTGGATTACCTGCTTAAACCTGTCTCTGATTCTCGCCTTATCCAATGCGTTGAAAAACTGAAAGCGCGGCTAAGCAGTGCTGAACCCGCGACAGAGCTTGGTACTTTGTTGAATCAGATTCAGCAGCTCAACGCGCCCGCTCAGCCGAAATACTTAAGTTGGATTAGAGCAAGCAAAGGTGAAGAGATCCACCTCATTGCTTTGTCTGAGGTGCTTTACTTCAAAGCGGAAGACAAATACGTCTCTCTGTACAAACGAGAACAGGGCAACAAAGTTGAGTATGTGCTGCGAACGTCACTTAAGGAACTACTGGCTCAGCTTGATCCGGATTTGTTTTGGCAAGTGCACCGCTCGAGTGTGGTTAACGTCTCGATGATAGACAAAGTGAAGAAAGATTTTACCGGTAAAATGGTTGCGGTAATTGGTGACGACAGCATTCCCATCAGCAGAGCGATGCAAAGCAAATTTACCAGTATGTGGTAATGGAAGGAGATCAAAAGTGGATATCTTTAAGTGGACTGAGAAAATGATGGGAATGGATGAAGAGGCGTGGCAGCGACATGCGAGTCCGCTCAGCGTTTATTCTCGATTTACGATATTGCCGCTGCTCTCATTATCGATTTGGTCAAAAGAATGGATCGGCGTCTGGTCGACACTCCCGATTTTTATCTCTATTGCTTGGGTCTGGCTCAACCCTCGCGTTTTCTCAGCGCCAAAAAACACTAACAGTTGGGCGTCTATCGGAACCTTCGGAGAGCGGATTTATTTGCAACGATCAAAAGTTAAGATACCGGGGCACCATCTGAGGATGTGTAACCTGCTGAGTACGCTTTCTGCGCTTGGTGTACCTATTCTGATATACGGTTTGTATACCTTGGATGTTGGTATCGTCGTATTGGGGAATTTCTGGGTAATGGCATTCAAAGCATGGTTTGTCGATCGCATGGTCTGGATTTACATGGATCTAAAAGATACGGATCCTGAGTATGCCAGTTGGCTAAAATTATAGTGGGTTTGAATGCTGCAAGGCGATTGTATTTTTATACAATAATGTTACTTTTCAGTAACCCACTATGTATGAGGCACAGCCATGACCGTTGAAAGTGCGATCACCTTCTTTATCGCTATGTTGATCTTTAGCATCACACCTGGGCCGGGCGTATTTGCCATCGTTGCTCGTGCTATGGTTTCAGGCGCAAAACACTGTATTTCTCTTTCTGCTGGAATGGTTGCCAGCGACGTTATCTATCTCCTTTTAGCCTGCTTGGGTTTGGCCGCAATAGCTGAAAACTGGGCAACGCTGTTTGTGGTGATTCGTTACGTCGGTGCGGCTTACCTCATCTATCTCGGTTATAAGATGATCAAAGCACTGCCTCAGGCCAGTGAAGCGATTCAACAGGATCAAACACCAAAAGCTCCGTCTCATATCGCCGGATTTGTACAGGGCTTTCTGATCTCGGCTTCAAACCCTAAAGTGATCCTATTCTATATTTCATTCCTGCCAACGTTTATGGACTTAACCGTTCTTAATAGTCAGGATATTGCACTGGCTGCGGTATTAAGCATTGTTGCTCTGATGACAGGGTTAATGATGATAGCGATTGGTGCAGGGCGACTGGTTAAAGTGTTGAAAACTCCAAGTGCTCAACGCAAGCTGAATCAAGGGGCTGGTGGCGTGATGATTGCTGCTGGTACTTACCTCGCAATCAATAAATAGACAGATAAAAAAAACAAGCGCTTAGCAATGGGGGTTGCTAAGCGCTTGTTGTTTAAACACTCTGAACTAACAGTTCAATAAGTTCGTCTTCTGTTTCAGGTATTTTGTTAAATTCCACACTCACGTCTGCGCCGCCCTTGAGCATATACGCTTTACTGGTACAGTGATCATGGTGAAACCATTTACCACCTACACAAACATCAGTGTAACATCTTGGGTCTTTTTTCAGTTCCATGGGCATCCCTCTTGTTAACCTCCGTAACATTATGTCAACATAAATGATGTAATCACTTTGTTAAAATGATCTCGATCAAGCAGAGGTAACAATTACCTCTATGGGGTTAAAGGAAATAGACGAATTGGTGATGTAGACCCTGATTCGCTACTCACTATAAGGATGAACTTATGCAAGCTGCCAAACTCTACTACGTTTACGACCCTATGTGTTCTTGGTGTTGGGGTTATAAACCCACTTGGGAAAAAATCCAGAGTGCGTTAGCTGATGAGGTGACAGTGCAATATGTGGTTGGAGGGTTGGCGCCAGACTCTATGGAGCCTATGCCCATCGCCATGCGTGAACAAATTGCCTCATATTGGAAAAAGATCGAAAACTATTTGGGCACTGAGTTCAACTATGACTTCTGGACAAAAAACACCCCTAAGCGCTCAACTTATCCTTCTTGTCGAGCAGCGTTAGCGGCACGTAAGCAGGGAGCGGAGAAAGAGATGCTACGCGCCATTCAGCACGCTTATTACCTTCAAGCACGAAACCCGAGTGACAGTGAAGTTTTGATTGCGATAGCAGGGGAGATTGGGCTGGATGAAGCGCAGTTCTTGCAAGATTTTCAGTCTGAAGCTCTAAACCAACAATTTATGGAGGAGCTCAGTTTCGCTCGCTCTATCGGTGGGAATAGTTTCCCATCCTTGTTTATAGAGACGGCCAATGGTGTGGTCGAGCTCCCCGTTGATTATGAATCTGCCCAAGATACCATTGAGCAGATTCATCGCTTGATGGCTTAGGCTAATCGCGCGGGCTTTTTCTGCTTCATAACGTCTCGGATACTCATGCTCATTAGTATCAAGTTGGTAAAGCCCGCAATCAATTCGATAATCTGAACGATGTAAAACGTACTGTTAAACTGCCCTGCGTTTGCGAGATAGTGAAGGTAGCTGGCTGCAGGAGTAAGAACCAGCAAACCATTCAACGCAATAAAGGGCATGCGCTTTTTCTTTGCTGCAATCGGCCCTCTTGTGACCTTTGGTGCCATCTTAGCCCCCGTAATACCCGCCAATGCCATGGTTGGAATCAAAAACCATATTGCATAGAAGATGTATGTCTTAACGCTTGCTATCTGAGCAAGACTGCCAAATAGTTCCACATAAAGCGTGCTAGTAAAGAAGCTTAGAATCATCATAAAGCCACTTAAGGCGGCTGCTTTATGTATTGTTCGAATCCAGTTTTTCATCTTAATTACCTTTGCTTTATCTGTATGGGATGATTTAAATTTACAAAACAACAGTTGCAATTGCAATTGTTGTTTTTGCAATTTAAATTAAAAATCGCAAATATGAAGGGTAATAGATTGATTATTAATAAGAATAAATTTGAAACTAAATAGCGTTGCCCAGAGGTACCTGGGCAATCGGGTTCTATAAGATGTGTATTAGCGTTGGTTTTCGATAAGAATTGAAGAGACGGGCTCAAGCTTAATCGAGATTTCGCTGTTACTGGCCTCTAGTTTCTGCTTTGTCATGGCATTGAAGAAAGCTGGGATGGTGATATTCAGTTTCCAGACAGGCAGGGTGAGCGACTTTACATTATTCCCCAAATTGAAAGCCGCGATCACACATTGTCCAGTGAGTTGACGAGCATAGGCAAAGCTTGTGTCATCTTGGTAAAGCAGCAAAAAATCACCTTCTTGTAGAGCAGGTTGAGTTTTACGGATCTCAATCAGTTGCTTGATAAAAGGTAAATAGGTGTTGTGGTCTACTTCGTCCCAAGGCATACATCGTCGATTGTCTGGATCATGACTTCCCTCCATACCTAGTTCTGTTCCGTAATAGAGACAAGGTGTGCCAACGTAGCTAAACAACAAAGTTGCAGCCAGCCTGAACAGCCTAGGATCATGTTTAACCAACTCCATAAATCGCGCAGTATCGTGGCTGTCTAATTGATTTAACTGGCTAAGTTGATTCAACCAAGGAACTTTCGCTCTGGCTTCGGACAACCAATTGAGAAACTCAGGTACGGATATTGATATTGGATCAAAGGCAATGTCGAGATTGGCAAGCAGGGCACGCAGTGGGTGAGCGAAACCATAGTAATTCATCGCACCGTCTTCCTGATCGCCTTGTAGCCACTGAGTGGCTTCAAAGAAATGTTCACCAAGAACATAGCAATCAGGATTGACGGATTTAGCCGCTTGGCGAAACGCTTTGACATAGTGCTGGTTATTCTTAGCACCTTGTCCTTCACCGAGCATATGGATTACGTCGAACCGCCAACCATCAATAGAATAGGGCGGTTTTAGCCAGTGTTTGATGACAGCATCGTCCCCGAGGTAAATGTAATTTCTTACGTGGCTGTTTTCAAAATTGAGGACAGGCAGTGACTTAATACCTTTCCACCCCTCATAGAGCTGACTTTCTCCTTCAAAAAGGTAGTAATCGCGATATTCAGAGTGAGTTCCTTGGTAGGCACCCGCTTCGGAATGCAAACCTTGCAGATTGAACCATGGGTGCTCTGTTGAGGTGTGATTAAAAACCGCATCCAACATGATTTTTATATCGCGCTGATGGATTTGTTGGCAGAGCTCGGCGAAATGTTGGTTGCTCCCAAGGTGTGGGTCGACATTCAAATAGTCGCTGGTATCGTACTTGTGGTTGCTCGGAGCGGCAAAAATGGGATTAAGATACAAAGCAGTGATGCCAAGTGTTTCAAGGTAGTCCAGCTTTTGTTCAACGCCGTGCAAATCACCGCCATAGAACTCGCAGCCAGCATTACCGTTACTCACATCAACAGGTTCGCCCCATTGTTTGGCAACGACGTTTCTTGTTCCTCCTGAAACCTTGTATTCGCCAGTCTTAACACTGATCTCAGAGTTTCCATTACAGAATCGGTCGGGAAATATCTGATAGAACACCTGCTTGTTGACCCAAGCCGGAGGCTGATGCTTAGAGTTGAACTTAAAGTGGGTTTCTCTTGGCGGCATACGTGTATGGAGGCCTTTTGCATCTAGCCAAAGCTGACGCTGGGGCATGAGAATCTTAAACGCGTAGCGAGTGAGGTCTTGGTCTGAGTTGGCAGTGATTGATGCGGTCCAGAAGGTAAGATGATGTGTTTCACCATCGGGCTGCATTTCTACCAGATACTCTTCATTGTCAGGTTCGTGACGGACCAAGACTTTGTTCAACTCAATGCCTTTTTCTATTACCAGCTTGAGGGCTAGCGTGCCATTGGTAACACGAAACCAGTCTTTACTTTGGCCATGAAAGATAAATGGATGTGTCATAACTTTTGTTCCGAATCAGGGGTGACAAGCTCAAGGAACAGGCTTGCCAGTGGGGAAAGCAGCATAGAAATGGAAGCTGATGTTTGAGTCACATTCAGGGTGTACTCCGAGTCACTCATCCTATCTATCCAACGATATTGTCCGGGAAGCAGCTGCCAGTCAGTAATGAGCGAGTAAGGGAGAATCAGTTCGACTCGTTTACCTTGTTGTGCGCTGAAATTGGCAACAACAATCAGCTTTTGTTCTTCACTGGCTCTGGCGAAAGCGAACAACTGATCTTGCATTTCGCCGAAATTGTCAAAGTTCGCAGCGTAAAGGTCGTGATAGTCTCCCAATAGGGCAGGGCTTTTTAACGTCAGGTTAAGCAGCTTTTGGTAGAAGGTTCTCAGTGCTTTTTCATCCTCACTCAGTTGGCCTCCGTCAAAAGCGCCATGGTTCATCCAACGCTGATGGTGAGGGACGCCCACATAGTCGAATATCGACGTACGGCTAGGTGTACCAAATCCACCGATTTCCGCTCCAGGTTCACCGACCTCCTGACCAAAATAGATCATGCTAGGGGAACTTGATAGGCAAGTAGACACCAACATGGCGGGTTTGCCTTTTTGAGCACACCCCGAAAATTCAGGCGAAGCAAGTCTCTGTTCATCATGATTGTCGAGAAAGTGCAGCATATGGTGCTCAATATCGCGCAGCTGATACTCAATACGGCCAATCTCTCGCGTAGATCCATGACCTTGTATAATTGATTTCAACTGGTCATAGAGATCGACCTTGTCGTAAAGGTAATCCATTTTTCCGAGCTGGATATAGTCGCGATAAAGTTCCGGCTGATAGACTTCAGCCATCAGAAAGGCTTCTTGATTAGCCATTTTTATCGAAGAGTTGAGGTAGCTCCAGAACTCGACAGGCACCATTTCGGCCATATCGTAACGAAAGCCATCGACGCCTTTTTCAAGCCAGTAAAGTGCGATATCCCGAAACTTTTTCCACGAATCGGGAACGGATTTATCCTGCCAGAATTGATGGTGCTCAGAATGAGGCTTAAAGCGGTATTCCTCTGGCAAGATAGGAAAGTCTTTGCTGCCGTCAGGGCGAACACCATAATTGATTTTTACTGTCTCGTACCAATCATCAATGGACGGTTGAGCTTTCCTTGATCCATTGCCGGTCCATTTCGCCGGAAACTCCTGATAAGGCGTCTCCAAGTGTGGATGCACGTCTCCTCCAAGGATCTTTTCAGGCGATAATTCGCTTGGCAGTTCAAAAGGAGCATCTGGAATATAGTAGAAGTTGTTGTCTTTGTGATAACCGACATTGGTGTCATCGTGAGCTCCAAAATCTTCCACACCTGAAGGGTTGTTTAACCCTTTATAAACCCGAGCCACATGATTAGGTACGATGTCGATGATCACTTTGAGGCCAGCATTGTGGGTGCGACTGATTAAATCGTCGAATTCCTGGTTTCGTCGACTGGGATCATCAGCTAGATCTGGGTTGACCGAGTAGTAATCCTTTACCGCGTAAGGAGAGCCTGCACGGCCTTTGACAACCGAAGGGTGATCATTGTCGATTCCTACATGCGTGTAATCATTGACTAGAGCATGATGTGGTACGCCAGTAAACCAGATGTGTGTGATGCCCAAATCACGAATTTCATTTAAAGCCTTTTCAGTAAAGTGACTGAACTTGCCAACCCCATTGGTATCTATGTTGCCCCATGGCTGATTGGTGGTATTCGTGTTGCCAAACAGACGGGTAAAGACCTGATAAATATTGTACTTCTTCATTCAACAATCTAACCATTCTTATTGAGGTTGATTTAAGGCTAGTGGAAGTTGATGGGGTTTGACTCCTCCTTTTGGCGAGAGTGTGGGGCGTAGAAAGACGCTCAGTGGTGAAAACGTGAGATAGAACGAAAAACGCCGTGCGAGGCACGGCGTTTGTATTACGAAAGGTGATTATTTTAGGTCTTGATCAAAGTCACCGTGGAAGTGATCGTGGTCAGAGACGCTGTCGGCTGCTTTAAGTCTTTCGCCAATGCGTAGTTTCTCTTTTGGCGCTTCACCAGTAGAGAAGGCACGTTGTGCTTTCACTTCTGGTTCTGCCGGCTGCTCTGGGAACAACTGTTTGCTCATCGCGTAGTAAGTTGTTACGTAAGCAAGTGACTGAGTATTGGTGTAAAGCGCGTTCTGGTTAACGTTATTCACGTCATCACACGCCTGGTGGTAACACTTATCGTAAGACACATCGATGTCACCGCCGAATTTCTCAACTTCTTCAGCTGTTTTCACTTTCTCTGCACCAGTGAACAGGCCACCAAATGCAACACCCCAGTCAGCGAAACCTGCGTAGTCAGAACGTTTCGACAGAGCTTGAGGAATGGTCGCTTCTTCTTTATCAGTAAAGAACTCCTGGAAGATAGACTCGATGTCAGATGTGCCGTATGGCGGTTTGAAATCACCAGTGTAAGCGTTATCTGGGCTGTCTTTAGTATCAGACAAGTCGCCGTCCATCACACCATAGATGTAGTTCGGTGAACCAATCATGTCGAAGTTCAGGTACAGCTTCACTTTATTGAGCTCAGTGTAACGAGCTTCAACCAGTTCTACTTGCTCAGGCGTTAGCTCACTTGGATCTTTCAAACCAAGTTCTTCAAGAATCTGAGCTTGTGCGTCATTGTAGATTGGTTGGAACAAGTCATTGGTGTAGTACTCAGAGCCTACTAGACCTGCTTCTTCAGCTGCCCACCATGCGAAGCGAACTTTGTTCTTAACTGGTACTTCAAGCTCAGATAGGGTCACGGCGTATTCAAGTAGGCCAGCCGTACCTGTGCCGTTATCGTTGATACCTGGACCTTCTGGAACAGAGTCGAGGTGAGCACCAAGCATGACGACTTGATCGTCGTTACCGCGAGGGGTTTCTGCAAGAATGTTTTGCGTTACGACGTCTTCATCTTTCACATTGACCGTAAGATTTGCCAATACCGTTTCAGATTGTGCTTTGTTGTACCACTCTTGACCAAGATCGAAGCGCGCGCCCAAAGCGGCGATTGTCGCTTTCGTATCACTGCCTAGCGTGCCGTTAACGACAGATTTTCTGCCTTCATCGTTGCCTTGGTTGAAGACGATAACCGCTTTCGCTCCTGCGTTTTCTGCGTTGACAACTTTTGCGTCAAATGCACAGCCACCACGCTGGATAACGGCAATCTTGCCTGCTACGTCTTTGCCTGTGAAGTCAGATGCTTCACAGCCATCAGTGCTGTCGTAATCGGGTGCATCAAAGCGGAAGTCTGGTGTAATGAACGCGAGCTCGCCACTGACCTGGCCATTGGAGTTACCTGAGTAAGACATGACGGCGAAGTCTGCTTCAACACCTTCATCGGCTTCACGTACGCTGATGAGATCTTTGCCATCGACGTTGGCTTTCGTGCCTGCTAGCTCTTCCCAAGCGCGGAAGTCAAACTCTTGTGTAGTAACGATGTAGCCATGTTCTTTCATGGTTTCGACAATGAACTCAACCGAGTTGGCGTAACCTTTGGTGCCTGCTGCACGAGTAATGGAATTGCCATCTGTAGTGGCAGAAGCCAAACCTTCTAGTGTCACTAGGTGGCTGACGACTTCATCTCTATCGATGTTTTCACTGACGTATTTTGCCACCTCACGTGGATCGTCCCAGAAACACCCCGATAGCATGGTGGTACTGATAACAGTCGCGAGAATGGATTTTTTTGTTGTTATGCTTACTTGCATGTGTGACTCCTTTTTAAACAATCCATTCAATTCTTCACAAAAGATTAAGTTATAAAAATGTTAAAATTAACATATTTTATAAAAATGAATGCATATCAAATAATAAAAATGAGAAAGATGTAATTCATAGGTAGAGCTAATGTTCTAGATCTCAAAATCAACATTTTCAATTAGTTATGAGATTTTTATGGTCTTTTAATTGATAAGTTTGTTATCTGGCAAACTGTGATACATGGCAATATGATATGCAGTTAAATTCATATTAATTTTTACTGTTAGCTGCATAGTTGTGTAATTGATAGGTGGTGGGAGATGGAGGAATCGATGATTAGAAGCGACTCATTCCTAATCATCGAACAATAGATTGATTGCTATTGCCATCAAAACTAAACCTGAGATTGGCAGCAAGACACCCAATGGCGAGCGCTCTATGTAAGGCAGATTCTCTGCAATCAATAAGCCCCACTCAGGTTCTGGCGGTTTAACGCCAAGTCCGATAAAACTCAGAGAAGTCAGGCTGAGCGTAATGTACGGCAAACGTAGAAACGCGTGACGAATCAATGGCGGTAGCACATAAGGCAACAAGTAGTAACGGAGTACCCGCCACTGACTGGTTCCCCAAATTGGCGCAAGATGCGTATAAGGCTGCGCTTTGGCCTCCATCAACAAGCTTGCACAGTGCGCGGCTAATGGTGCCCACGACACCATAACAATCGCAATCAAAGCACTGTTTGGATTCATCCCCGTTAGGCCAGCAATCAGCAGACCCGCCACAATGTATGGCACACCTTTGGTGATCTCAATTAAGCCTTGGCTATAACGAGTCACGAAGCCGAGCAGCAAACCAATCACCAAACTTAGGAACGTTGCGATGATGCCCATTTTGATAGTCGACATCATACCGCCACCAACACGAGCAAGCAGATCTCGACCAATTGCATCGGCACCAAACGGTGCTACTAAGCTTGGCGATTCAAGGCGGGTAAATTGGATGGTGTAAGGATCGAGCATTAACGCCCACCCCGCACAACCAATCAGCAAGGCAAAGATTGTCGCACTGACGATACGTTTGGTGGTGCTTTGGGTAAAACGGAACGTACTGTGACTGCTGATCAACTTGCCACTTGTGACACTGTGCCCGAGTAACCAGCGTTGCAATAAGATGCTCGCACTGCTGATCAGCATCGAGAACACCAGCAACACCAACAAGCCTCCTTGCAACATCGGCAGATCTTGTGACTTCGCCGCGCCTAAAATTAGTCGTCCGATACCCGGAATGGAGAACACCTGTTCCACAGCAACCGCGCCGCCGGTCAAACCAATCACCGTCATTGCGATTTGAGGAATCAAGTTACTAACGGCACGCCACAAGGCAAAGCGTAAGATTTGAAACTGACGGACGTTCGCCGATAGCCAAGTGATCACCCAAGGTTCATCTAATACACGCTTGAGGCTGTCATTGAGCAAGCGACCGAACAAGCCAGCAGCAGGCAATGCCATTGCCAAACTTGGTAGCCAGAGGTTTTGCACGCCTTGCCAACCATAAGGCGGGAACCAGCCCAACCAAATGGAAAACACCATGATCAGCAATGAAGCAATCACGTACTCAGGCAATGAAACCAACACCGAACTGAGCGTGTCATGATGTTTGTCTAAACGATTCTGTTGCCAACGACGCACAGTGTAAAGCACGCTCGCCATGCACATTACAAATGCCATACCTAACGCTGTAACCATCAGTAATAGCGACGTTTTTGCGGTTTGTTGAACGCTCTCCATTACGGATGCGCCACTCACCCAAGAGACACCTAAGTCACCTTGCATGGCAAGCGTCAACCAATCCCACAGTCGCTCAGCAGCGCTGCGGTCAAGTTGAAGATCCTCTCGAATTGCTTGCAGAGCTTCTGCCGTCAGCAATTGTTGAGCACCCGCACGAGCACGGAGGATTGATTGGCTTGGATCGATACCGGCAATATCCGGCATCAAACCCACCAAAACAACCACTACCCCGAGAGACAGGAAGCGCGACAAAAAACGCGTAAACCATTCAGGCATACAAGCGCTCCAACGAGAGCGCATGTTGGCAACAGACGACATCGAGTTAGTTCACCTCAGTAAACTGGTCGATCAGACGACGCTCACGTGGGTCACGTTGTGCATTCTTTACGCGGTTACTCTCACCTTGGATTACACGCTCGTGAAGCAGTGGAATCACAGCGTATTGCTCAAGGATTTTGCTTTCTGCTTCGATGATCGCTTGTTGGCGTTTCTCACCCAAAGGTTGACGATCAGCGTGTTTCAATGCTGCGTCCACCTCTTCAGAGCAGAACTGACCTAGGTTGTAAGAACCTTTACAGCTAAAGTCACTTTGCATGTACGCCACTGGGTCACCAGAATCCAGCACCGTTGCACGTGACAACAAGAACGCATCGAACTTACCTGCTAGTGCATCGTTTTCGATTTGTGCGTATTCACGAACATCTAGCTCAACCACAAAGCCTGCCGCTTCAAGTTGTTGCTTTAGCAGCACCGCTACTTCTGGCAACTCAGCACGGTCGGTAAATGTACCGATGGTGATCTTCTCACCGTTCGCGTGGCGCATTTCCATGGTTTCCATACGAGGGTTCGCATCACGAATTGGTTGAGCCCATGCCAATGCTGGACCTAACAGACCTTTCGCTGAATCGGCGTGGTTCTCGTAAACCGTTTTGATGATTTGCTCACGGTTAACCGCTTGAGCCGCTGCTTTACGCAAACCGAACTGGCTAAACACATCTGATTTGTTGTTTAGGTAAAGCGTGTTGGTACGTGGCATTGCAACTTCGTGCAGCTGTGAAGATTCCATCATCGCGATTTGCGAAACAGGAACCGCTTCAACGACATCCGCCTCACCGGTACGCAGCGCTGCAGCACGAGCAAAACCGTTTGGTACGTATTCCGCAAAAATGCTATCTACTTTCGCTTTTTCACCCCAGTAACCGTCAAAACGCTTCAGTTTTGCGCTGGTTGTCCCGTTGATTTCTGTCAGAACGAATGGACCCGTACCCGCATTGATTGGCACAACACGACCGTTTTCTTGATATGCAGCACCAGAAAGGATCGCTAGCTGTGGGCTAGAAAGACGGCTTGGCAACAATGGATCGTTAAAGGTCGTTTTGATTTCAACAGTGAAGTCGTCCAATGCGCGAACTTGCCATTCGATACCATCCAAAATGCGTGGCTTTGGTGCAGCATCTAATGCTTTTTGCAGAGAGTTCACGACCGCGTTGGCATCAAGGTCAGAACCATCGTGGAATTTCACGCCCTTACGTACCGTAAATTGCCACGTCTTCGGGTCAACTTGTTCCCACTCTGTTGCCAGCATAGGCTCTGCTACCGACTGATCGTTTAGGTTCACCAGCGTTTCTGCCGTGCTCCAACGTGACAGTTTGAACGCGTCATCTGAAAGTGGCGACAAACCTGTGCGTGGTGGCTGCATCATGGCAACGCGAATTTCCGTTGCTTGCGGTGCCGCTGCTTTTTCCGCTTCTGGCTTGCTTTCGCCAGAGTCAAAACAACCGGTCAGCAGTGCGCTTAAGGCTAGCGACAAAGCTAACTTGGGAGTACTAAGGTGCATAAGAAACCTCTCCAATGGTTTTTGTGAATTCATTACTTTTGTGTTGAGCGCTCATTAATGCTCTCGTGATCAAGTGCGATGGGTTATTTGCCACACTTTGTGTTGTGCCGTGCTCGACAACGCGTCCTTTGTCTAACACCAGGATTTCATCGCATAGGGTTTGTGCAGCATCGAGGTCATGTGTCACCAAAATCAGGCGCATTTGACGACTCTTTTGAATACCTGTTAACAGGTCGAGAATCTGTTTACGACTGACGGGATCTAGGCTGCTGGTTGGCTCATCGGCAACCAACACACAAGGCTCAACAATCAAAGCTCTGGCGATAGCCACACGTTGGGCTTGCCCAACTGATAATTGCTGTGGGTTACGATCCAGCAAAGTGAGTTCCAAGCCGACATCCGCCAATACCTTTTCGACCTTCTCATTGAGCCCTTGCGTTACACCAATATTGCTTAGCGGCTCCAGTAAGATCTGGCGAACACTGTAATACGGATTCAAGCTCGATTGCGGCTCTTGCGGAATCAGTTGAATGTGCTGACACAACTCTTGGCGCTGATTAGCCGACATACGCGATAGCGGATAGCCACACACATACACTTCACCAGATGTGGGTTTACGAAGACCAAAAAGAAGCTCAATCAAGGTCGATTTACCCGCACCAGAAGGACCAACAATCGCAATGTTCTGTGTGTCGATAGCAAGATCCAATTGTTCAAGCGCTTTAAACGGTTTGCCCCCTAACCAACTTGGTTTGGAGTAATAGTGAACACTGGCTTGCTCAAAGCGAACTTCCGCCGATTTAGGCTGCGTGTGCCCGCTCAAGTTGTGCTTAGTCAAAATAGGCTCCAGAGATGAGGTTAAGGCAGCAGTTGCGCAAGTTGTTGGCAGAAAGGATGCGAACTTTGCTGAATGGCTTGCCATGGTGCGCCATAAGCCACCATGGTGTTGTCCGCAATCACTAAGACTTTGTCACACGCCAAAGCAGCAGATAGATCGTGCGTGATCAACAAACCACTGATGTTGCGCTGCTGAACACTACTGCGTAGCAACTCAAGGATCTCCGCTTCAGTTATTGGATCGAGCGCACTGGTGGGCTCATCAGCGATGATCAAGTTGGCACTACCAAGCAACGCAATCGCAATACAAATACGCTGGCGCTGACCACCAGATAACTGGCTTGGGTGCTGCGCCAATGCTGCTTTTGGATCCGTAAATCCGAGTTGAGACAACAAGGTCGTCACCGTTTCTCTGTTTGCTGAAGACAAGCGTGTTTTGTTGCCCGTTAACGCCAAACACAGTTGTTGTTCGACAGACGCCAATGGATTCAGCGCTTTGAGTGCATCTTGGAAAATGACCGCTGGACGCTGCGAATGACTGCGTTGCAACATGCCAGTTTTTGCGACTTCACTGCTGTTAAGCTGGATACTTCCGTCCACCCAAATATCAGACGGCAAAAAACCTGCGACGGCTTTCGACAACATGGATTTACCAATGCCAGAAGGTCCCATAATGGCAAGAACTTCACCTTGGAACAGCTCAAAAGAAATGTCTTTGAAGAGTGTGCGTTCTGAGTCTGCAAGGCTGAAATTATTAACGGAGAGTATTGGTTGAGAAATCACGACACCAAAACAAATGTAACATTATAACATAACAATGCTATCACGTGATTTTGTGCAATAAAACCGTCTGGAGTAGTTATTTCAGCTTATTTTTCCCTCACATCATCAATGCGAACTATCGCGATTGGTTTGATTCACAATGATATGAAATGACGTCCATTTAATATGACTAAAGACATTTTTTCTTCACCTGAATGATGCTTGGGTACAAGAAAACAAAGCGTCCAACGTAGAACACAGTAAATGCCAGCCACAAACCGTGATTGCCCCAGTATTGCACCGCAATAAATTGGGTCACTAAGAACACCACCATGGTTAAGAAGGTAGAGTTACGCACTGGTCGCGTCGTCCCCGTGCCGGTAAAGATGCCGTAAAACGTAAGACCAAAACCCGCAACTAATGGGAACACCAATAACCAAGGGCTCATATCTAAATACAGCTCAACAAGGTTTGGCAAAGTGGTAAACAACGTCACCACTTGGTGTTTGAAAAGAACCAACAGCAAGGTCAAGACAACGACGAACGCTGCGGTCCATTGCGTGTTTAGCTTAATCACGTTATCAAGCAATGTTGGATTCTTCTGCCCAACCGCTTTACCTGCAAAGACGCTCGACGCATTCGCCACACCATCAAACATGTAGCTGACGATGAAGGTCACTTGCATCAAGATTGCATTCACTGCGAGCACATCAGAACCAAGTTGAGAGCCTACACGCGCCATCATGTTGAAGAACACAAGCAGGCACACAGTACGTAACAACAAATCCATATTGGAAGATGCAATGACTTTGAGATCTTTACGCGTCATTTTTGCGGTCTGAATGTAATCAAACAACGAAAAACGACAGGTTCTCAACACCAGCACCGCACCAATAACAAACGTCGAGATTTGCGCGATAAGTGTCGCCAACGCAACACCAGCAATTCCCATGTCGAAGTACAACACAAATACGACATCCAGCACTATGTTAAGCACGTTGCCAAACACTTGCGTGAACAAGGTTTCTTTGGCTTTCGCCTGCCCCATTAACCAACCAATCACGGTGTAATTCAGCAGTACAAATGGCGCACCAAAGATCATGATATCGAAGTAAATCTTAGTGTTTTCTGCCACGACTGGATCAGGGGAGATAATCAGTTCTGCACCCATCCAAATCACGGACTGCAATGCAATAAAAATCAAGCCAAGGCTGAGCGAAAGTACGAAAGGACGAAATAAGCTGCTCGCTTGCTCTTCTGGACTGTTTTTACCTAACGCAATCGCACTTTGCCCTGTGGTACTGACTCGGAAAAAGCCAAATAGCCAATACAAGGTGTTCATGATGACCGTACCGACCGCTACACCACCAATCATCTCAGCGACACCGAGCCTACCAATCACGGCAGTGTCCACCGCCCCCAACAAGGGCTGAGTTACAGTAGAAACGATGAAAGGAAATGCAATTTTTAAGTAGTCTTTATGGGTCAGAGCCATCTTATTCTGCCGAGTTTAATAAGAATTGTATCAGGGTAAAGGAGGGAGATGATGTCCAAGATCGGGATGAGAGTCAAAGGTTGTATTGATTATCATTACAGTAAATAGTAAAACTCAAAAATATAACAAGGCTAAGCATATTAAATGCTTAGCCTTTACTTGTTGATAATTTGGTTTGTGAATCTTTAGTTTTAGTGCGTAACTTTTGGTTAGCCTTTCATCACTTCCATCACAGTGTGTCCCGTGGCGAGTTTTGCACTACGGGCGACGCGTAGATTTGATTTGGCGAGTAGCTTTTCCATATCGCTTAAGCTGCGTTGATGGGTGCCGTCTTCACAGATAACCGATTGGAACAGGGCGTTGAACAGCAGTCGTGGAGAGCGCTCACCGTCTTCAACGAGAGGTTCAATCACCAGCAGGCGATTGTCTTCTAGCGATCGAGCAACCGTGTCGAGTATGTCTTTACAAGACTGTGTATTCCAGTTGTGCAGGACGTTTTTCAGCAGATAAATATCGTAGCCAGAGGGGATAGAATCGAAGAAATCGCCGCAGCAGACCTCGACTCTGTCGTGAATGTCGCTGGGCAGGTACTGCCAACTTTGCTCGCACACTTCTTCTCGGTCAAAGATACACCCAGACAGATGTTCGTAGCGATGGAGTAACTCTGCGGTAATTACGCCGCTTCCGCCGCCAATGTCCATTAAGCTACCCGCAAAACTGAACATATCTGGAAAAACTCTGGCGAGCTCTGCGCCCACTGGTCTTGAAAAGTCACGCATAGCGAGATCATACACGGAGGAACGTGAAGGTGTGGATTCTAAATACTGGTAAAGCATCTGATCATAGATGTGTTTGAATCCGGAGTCTCCAGTTTTACAGGTATGGAGTAGCCCCTCATAGCCGCGATAATATTCTTCGCCGAACAGTCGGCAGAAATGTCGCATAGATTGGGGGTGGTCGGAAAGAAGCAGCATGGAATGCGTGTTATTGCTGATCATTCGATCATCTTCAACATCAAAAAAACCAAACAGCTCGACGACCTTAAGCGTATTTAGCAGGACAGTCTTATCCGCATTACAAGCTAAAGCAAGTGCGTCGATGTCGAGCGAGCCCTCTTTTAATAAGTCGGCAAGCCCCAGTTCTGCGGCCACATTGAGTGCTTTGGCTGCCAGAGGCAGCATCATGATTTCAGATATCTTTTTAGTGGACTCTACATTACTCATAAAACGACCTCATTAAACCGTTAATTATTGCGTATTTAGCAAGCTAGCTTTGAAAACTTAATATTTAATTAAGATTGAATGAGTAAAGAATATTATTGGCGGTGTAGGTTACTAATGAATGTTTTATCATTATTACTTGATGATTATGTTTGAGTTGTTTCTTCATTTATAAAAAGAAATTAAATTTAATTCCAAAGTGTTTTTTATGTCTGTTTATAGTCAATTTAAAGTCAGTTTATAATTGATAATATTGAATTTAAAGTAAGTTTTATCTCCATAAGTGGTTGTTATTTGGTTTTTATTTCCACTCTATCTCTGCCTTAAAAACTTTGATGCTTAAAAGCAATTTGTTTCCTTAATTAAATCCTAAGTTTTCATGTCTAACTTTTATTTGTAGAAACCGGTCAGCAAGAAAATATTCTCGCATGACTTCAGGAATACCTTAACCAGCGAGGTAAATATTGTGAAAAATAACAATCCTGTATTTGAAACTATTTCAATGCAATCGTCGATTTCCCCTGAGGCAATAGCGGTTATCTACAAAGACAAGTCGCTGACCTATTCTGAGCTTGAGCTGCAATCAAACCAATTAGCGAGCTACTTAGTTAATCAATATCCTGATGGTGATAAAGGCAAAGTAGCGGTTTACCTTGAACCTAGCCTGATGTTGCCTGTGGTGATACTGGGGGTAATGAAAGCTGGGTTCAGTTATGTGCCTCTCTCTTCGTTCCAGCCGACAAAACGCATTCAGCAAATCTTGGATGATTCCGATGCATTCCTCATCATCACTGATGAGTTACTGAGCAAGAAACCGAGCATGGCTGAGTGCGATACAGAGAAGCTGAATGTTGCAGCGCTTGATCTAGCTGGCACTCTACACTGCCAATCATTGCCGAAGGTAAACCATTCTGATTTGGCTTATACCCTTTACACATCAGGCTCGACGGGTGTGCCAAAAGGGGTAGAAGTTGAACATGGTAGCATGGCGTATTATCTCGATTGGTTTAATCATGATTTATGGCCTGAAACTCAGGTAACCCTACCGCTCACCTCCTCTCTAAGCTTTGCGGCTGCGGTGACTCAATTGTTTGCTCCTTTGCTACGTGGTGACACCCTTCATATTCTTCCTGAAGGTACTTTGAATAACCCGCAACGACTCTTTGATTGGTATCAGAACCGAACTAACACGGCGATCTACTGTGTCCCTACAATATGGAATGAATTACTCAATTACCGCTGCTCAGTCGATAGCGCGCTGTCTCTGCCTGAAACTGTTTTTCTATCCGGAGAACCTATCGGTGAAGACATTAAGCAACGTACGTTCGACAGCATCGAGAATGTGCGTTTGTTTAACCTATATGGCCCGACTGAAACCGTTGCAAACTGTGCGTTTACTGAGTTAGAGCCAGACCAGCCCGTGACTATAGGCAAAGCGTTGGCAGGAAGTGAGTTGTTTCTACTCGATGAAAAGGGCGCATTAGTGACAGACGGCAGCGTGGGTGAAATCTGTATATGCGGCCCGGGCGTGGCTCGCGGATACAGTCATCGACCTGAATTGAGCGCAGAGCGTTTCTTCTCTCATCGCGGCCATAGCGCGCATCGCACCGGAGATTTGGGTCAGTTCAACGCAAACGGAGACATGGTGTGCCTGGGTCGCAAAGATCGTCAGGTGAAAATTCACGGAGTGCGAGTTGAGTTGGGCGAAATAGAAGCCAATCTTCGTCAGCATAGTGAAGTAGCCGACGCTGCGGTGAAAATGGTCAATGGTGGGCTGGTGGCTTACTTGCTGACGGACAAAAAACCAAGTGCTTGGGATCTACGTGCTTTCCTTAGCGAGCGCTGCCCGAGCGCGATGATGCCCGCTCAATTTGTTTACCTTGAAAGCTTTCCAAAACTACCGAATGGAAAACTCGATAGCGCTCGTCTGCCCGAGCCTGCGCCAGTAAGGCCAGAGCTGAATTATGATCGCAGCGTACCCGCTAACGACCTTGAACGGGACCTCGTAGACATCTGGCAAGAAGTGCTCGGTTTTAGTGGCCTAGGGGTTGATGATGACTTCTTTGACTTAGGCGGGAATTCCTTGCAGGCGATGCGTGCCAGAACCCTGATTCGACGCCGCCTCTACAGCGAGATAGATTTCAAGCTCTTTTTCAGCAATGCGACGCCGCGTAAATTGGCTGCGGTTGTACCTTATTATCTGGCAGATGACTTGGATGACGCGACATCCACTCCAAATGAGAAGAATCAAGAAGCGCAATTCGAACCGCTCACATCGCAACAGGCTTACTTCCTGACGTTAGAACAAACCAGCGCTAACCCGAAAGCCTACCAGCCTGCGTTTTGTATTTACCTTGAAGGAAAGGCAAGTTCGGAGAGCGTGGAATGGTGCCTCAATCGGGTGTTGGCCAGCAACCCAATCCTGACTACTCAATTCGATCTCGATAACTTTACCGCTAAAGAAGGTGGCTATGGTGCAGGTAAAGTAGAGATTCCGCACCGCAAGGTTGAGCATGTGTCGGGCAAACTCAGTGAAATGTCGCATTGTGATTTGCTGGATATGGCAGACATGCCGGACATCGACATTGATAGAGAGCCGCCGATTCGCCTGGCGTTATTGAGCAATAGTGACGATGAGCATGTGATCGTTGTTCGTGTCCACCACGCTGTGTTTGACCATGATTCCATTGGCATATTCTTTGAGCAATTTGTTCAAGCTTACCGCGCTTATATGGCAGGAGATTATGGTTTTGCCCAGCATCACCAACACCACTTGAGCTTGAAACAGCATCGCGGTGCGATGGTGGATGAAGAAAGCCAGATGCAATTTTGGTTGTCGAGATTGAATCGCTATCTGACAAAAGGAGCGGACAGTTCGTTGTACCCAAAAGCGGATTACCCGTCACCACAAGGCTACGTTGTGGAACTTTCCCAGCCTTTCAGCCAAGCGATAAAAGACTTTGCGCACGCACACAATGCAACGGCGTATGTCGTGTTACTCACGCTGTTTAATCTCGTGTTAAACCACGAAACTCGTTATCACAACATAACGATTGGCTTGCCTGTCTCCAATCGAGCTCTTTGTCAGAACGATGGTCAGCTCGGCTGTTTCGTCAACATGGTCACCTACCACGAACAGGTTGATCAGGTGGATAGCGTTGTAGGCTTGATTGAAGCCAGCAGCAAAGCGATCTACTCGTTGATAGAAAATCAGTCCGTGTCCTACCTAGAACTTGCTGATGAAATGCGAAGCAAAGGCTGGCTCGAGAAACTACGTTTCCCTGTCACGTTTAATTATCTGTCTGCAATGCCGGAAGCTACAGAGGTGCAAGGCTGCCGCATGAAAGTTCAACACATCGCTGAGCAATCCGCTCGATGCGATTTGACTCTAACTGTCGATGACGGCGAGCAGTTGACCCTCAATTTCGATTATGAAAGCACGGCGTTTACCAAGCAGCAGATCACCTTGCTGGCAGAACAATACTTGGCTCTGATTTCAGACACATTATCTCTGTAATGCGGAGTGTCTCCGGCTCGCAGGGAGCCGGAGATGAATAACGATTAAATATGGGGAGATGAATACAATGTCAAAATTGATCCACCGTCAGTTTGCTCATCAGTGCGCCAAAACACCGGATAATATCGCTCTGCGAAGTGACAGCGAAAACATCACATACCGCCAACTGGAACTGCGCGCCAATAATATTGCTCAGTCATTAATCCGCTCTGGCATTACATCAGGCGATGTTGTCGGCATCTACATGAATCGCTGCAATAACCTTGTTGCGACCATATTGGGTATTTTGAAATCAGGGGCTTGTTACTTACCGCTCGATCCTTATTACCCAAGCGATCGCCTCGCTTATATGGCAGAGCACTCGGAAGCCAAACTGGTGATCACTGACAATTTGAATAGCATGGATTGGCTTAGCAATGATCTTCCAACGTTGGATGTGAATAGCATAGATTTTTCCAGCGCGACAACCCCAGACTTACCGCAGGTAGACGAACAGAGCTTGTGTTACATCATGTACACTTCGGGCTCAACCGGTAAGCCTAAGGGCGTGATGATCGCGCATCATACGGTGGTGAATTACCTCAACTGGATGCAAAATGCCTTTCAACTGACGACAAACAGCCGGGTACTGAATCAGACCACATTCAGCTTTGATATTTCAGTCTGGGAAATGTTCTGGCCTCTGATGACTGGAGCAAGCTGTGCACTGATTGCTGAAGACGCTAAGTATGACCCCGTGCTGTTGGCTGACTTCGTTGAGCAACATCAGGTCACTGTCGCCCAATTTGTGCCAACCGCACTGCGTATCATTGTCGATGCGGATGTACTGCAACAATGTACCTCGCTAGAGCATATCTTCTCTGGTGGAGAAGCGTTGCCGCAACGCTTGGTGGACGACCTTTCCGCGCAGTATCCGGGTCATATCCACAACCTCTACGGGCCGACAGAGGCCACCATCTTTGCCTGTCACTGGTACTGTCAGCCACAGTGCGTAGAAAAAGTTGTGCCGATTGGTCGCCCGATTCCACACGCAGAAGTGCTTGTCCTTGATGAAGATTTACAGCCGGTAAAACAAGGGCAGTGCGGTGAATTGTATTTGGCCGGAGACATTCTGGCGAAAGGTTACCTCAAACGTGCCGACCTTACTCAAGAACGCTTTGTAGATCATCCCCAGAGTGGAGAAAAAATGTATCGCACAGGCGATTTGGTGAGTACCCGAGAAGACGGCGCGTTACTCTTCCATGGCCGAACCGATTCACAAATCAAACTGCGAGGTCACCGAATTGAGCTGGCTGAAATTGAAGCTCAACTACAAGCGATGCCCAGCATTTCTCACGCTGCAGTGATTGTGGATAGCAGCGATGACGGTAAGGCATCTTACCTGACTGCCTTTTATGTGCCCTCTCAGCAGTCCAACGTTGATGTGCAAGTGATCAAAGAACAACTGGCAAAAGTATTGCCTTACTACATGCAACCCTCCCGATATTACTCCGTTGATAGCTTACCCACGCTCCCTAATGGGAAAGTTAGCAAGTCAGCTTTAAACGCTCACTAATTAGAAGGTTCTAGCACTATGTCGAATAACAAACCCAATATGACACCTGAAATTGAAAACCGTGTTCTCTCAATCTGGCAATCGGTTTTAGATGTTAAAAAAATTGCCCGAGATGAGAACTTCTTTGATGCAGGAGGCAACTCATTATTAATGAGTAAAGTACACAGGGAAATAAAAAGACAGCTTGGAATTCCGATTAATATTATCGAGCTATTTCAATGTCCTACAGTGGATTCGCTAAGTAAGAATATATCTAAAAAATACCCTCAGGTGTTATTAGAAAAATCGAATTAAAACTTCGCTAAATAGTTTTACCTAGAAGACAAATTCATTTTATTCGCTGATTGAAACACTCCTTTCTGTTCAAAGGAGAGGGGCCGTTTTTCCCGAAATAAGTACAAATAAATACGACATACAACCCGTGAGGTAGCATATGAAAGACCAAGCAACACTGCGCGATAAAGATATAGCTATTATTGGCATGTCAGGCCGATTCCCTGGTGCAGAAGACATCACGACGTTCTGGAAGAACCTCGCTGAAGGGCTGGAAACCATCACAACATTTAGCGAACAAGAGCTTCGCGAGTCGGGTGTCGATGAAGAATTGATTGCCTCACCCAACTACATTCCTCGCCGAGGTATTCTCGGCAACGCGCAACATTTCGATGCGCACTTCTTTGATATTACTCCTCGTGACGCGGAAATCATGGATCCTCAACACCGTGCGTTTCTGGAAAGCAGTTGGCATGCTTTTGAAGATGCGGGGTACGTGCCTTCGAGTTATCCGGGCAAAGTGGGTGTTTTTGGCGGTACAGGCACAGCGTGGCATTTAAACAAAGTCCATTCCCATCCGGGCGTCAGTCAGTTTGCCAGTGGCGCGTCTGTTGTGACCAATAACGATAAAGACTATGTCACAACGCGAGTCTCCTACAAGCTGGACTTAAAAGGGCCAAGCGTGAATGTGCAGACGGCCTGTTCAACCGCAATGGTGGCTGTGGTGATGGGGATTAACAGCCTATTAAGCCGTGAAAGTGACCTCGTAGTTGCTGGTGGTGTGTCTATCGATACACCGGAGCGCCGCGGCTACAAATACATGCAAGGTGGTATGGAGTCAGCGGATGGACGCTGTTACGCGTTTGATTCTCGTGCCAATGGCACGGTGTTTAGCCGCGGTGTTGGTGCTGTGCTGCTTAAGCGTGTTAAGGATGCAGTCAAAGATGGCGACCACATCTACGCAGTGATAAAAGGTGGGGCAATCAACAATGATGGTAGCCTCAAAGCGGGATTCACGGCACCGGGCATTGAGGGGCAGGTTGAAGTCGCGAAGCAGGCGATTTCCAACGCCGATATTGATGTAGAAAACATCCGCTTTGTTGAAGCGCATGGTACGGCGACAGCGTTGGGCGACCCGATTGAATTTTCGTCTTTGTCGCAAACCTTCCGCCACTTCACGGATAAAGAGCAGTTCTGTCGTTTAGGGTCAGTCAAAACTAACATCGGCCACACCGATGCTGCCTCGGGCGTTGCCAGTCTGATTAAAGCCTCAATGGCATTGGAATCCGGACAGCTGCCAGCTTCGCTGCATTATGCTGAGCCGAATCCTAACATTGAATTTGAAACCAGCCCGTTCGTAATGAACACCGAACTGACGGCATTTAAGCAGCAGGACAAGCCAAACAATGCCTTGGTCAACTCCTTTGGTGTCGGAGGTACTAATGCTTGTGTGATCCTTGAAGCGGCGCCCGAGACTCAACCGGGTGATGCGCATAACTCGCCACTCATGATCCCGTTCTCAGCTCGCAGTCGTAACGCATTGAATGAGATGAAGAAGCGTCTAGCAAGTTACCTGACAGATAACCCAGATGCAGATGTTGCGGACGTGGCGTACACCATGCAGGTAGGCCGCAAACAGTTCGAATTTTCCACCTCGGTGGTTGGCAATGATCGTCAGGCAATCATTGAAGCGCTGGCTAAGCCTTCTCAGATTGTGTCTGGAAACAAATCCAAGCGACCAATGGTGTTTATGTTCCCGGGGCAGGGCAACCAATATCCGAATATGTCTCGCGATCTTTACCAGACGTATCCGGTGTTTAAGCAGGCGATGGATCAGTGCTGCGAATATCTGCTGCCAATTCTAGAACAGGATCTGCGTGAGATTATCTTCCCGCAAGATGATCAAACCGCGGCTCGTATCAACGAAACTCAATTCACCCAGCCTGCGTTGTTCGTTGTTGAGTACAGCCTTGCTCAGCTTTGGATGTCATGGGGCATTCAGCCAGATGTGATGATTGGTCACAGTGTCGGTGAGTACGTGGCAGCATGCTTATCGGGTGTGTTCTCGCTTGAAGATGCGCTCAAAGCTGTCGCGATTCGTGGCAAGTTGGTTCAGGCTCTGCCGGCGGGCGCAATGTTAGCGGTTCTGATGGAAGAAGCTGAGCTTACTGAGCGCTTATCAAACAGTGAACTGGATATCGCGGCGGTCAATTACCCAGAGCTCTGTGTGGTGGCGGGTGAGCTTGAAGCGATAAAAGCGTTCCAGTATGAGCTGGAAGAAGAAGGCATCTTCTGCAAGCACTTGGATACGTCACACGGTTTCCACTCAAGCATGATGGATCCTATGTTGCCAGCGTTCAAAGACGTGATCGATGGCATTGAACTGAATGCGCCGCAGATTCCGTTCGTCTCTTCAGTAAATGGCGAATGGATCAGTGACGAACTAGCGCAGGATAGCGACTACTGGGTTCGTCATGTGCGAAATCCTGTGCTGTTCTCGCATGCATTCAAAACCTTGATGGCCGATCATCAGGATGGCTTCGTGGCACTAGAAGTAGGGCCGGGCCGTTCTTTGGAGTCTGCGGCGAAGCAACACTTCCGTGAAGAAGATGGTTCGAATGCCGATATCTTCTCCTCTTTGCCTACGGCCAAAGAAGTAGAGATTTCCGGTGAGTATTTCATCTCAATGCTTGGTGCTTTATGGGCGCACGGCGTCGAGATTGACTGGTCATCTTACTATGGTGGTGAGCGCCGACGTCGCCTGCCTCTGCCGGGCTACCCGTTCGAGCGAAATGAATTCAAACTGCCTGAACTGAAAACAGGTATTGCTGAAAGCCTATCAAGCAACAGTGCGGAAGCCGGTTTGAAACGCAAGAAAACCGATGTTGGTGACTGGTTCTATATGCCTGCGTGGAAGCGAACCATTCCTGCTGACTTCATGCCGAGCAAGCAAACTCAAGATGAAAATGATTGTTGGGTGGTTTTCGCTGACGAATATGGTGTGGCTGATCAGCTGCATGCTCAGCTTCTGGCATCAGGCCAGCAAGTGGTGACTGTGTTCAAAGGCGTCTGCTATCAGGAGAATGTCGTCACCAGCGACAGCGCGAAGAGCTTTGTCATTGACCCTACCTCTCGTGAAGACTACATCCGAGTGCTTAAGGCAATCAAAGCTCAAAAGATGAATCCGGTTCGTATTGTTGATCTGTGGAACCTCTCTCCTGAGCAAGGTGATGTCGACCTTGAACTGTGCCGTGAACACCAGTTGGATTCTTTCTACAGCCCGTTGTACCTGCAACAGGCGTTAGTGAATGAAAACTTGCTGGATAATCTTCACCTGCTGTTGGTGACCAATAATATCTTCAGTGTATCTGGGGAGCGAGTTTACGCACCTGAGAAAGCACTGTTGGTCGGGCCTGCGCGTGTGTTCTACCACGAGTACCCTGATGTTCAGTGTCATTTAGTCGATATCGACTGGCCTGCGGACTTAGCGAATGAATCCGGCCAGTGGACAGCAGAGCAAGCGGCACGTTGTCTGATTGCTGAGAGCAGTATTAACACTGACGGCCAACTGGTGGCGTATCGAGGTGGTTGTCGCTGGGAGGAAGACTATCAGGCGGTTAACTTAAAACAGCAAGAACCAGGCTTACCAGCGCAATTCAAAGATGATGGCGTTTATCTCATCACTGGTGGATTGGGCGGTCTTGGTATGCTGGTGGCCGGCCACATCTCGGAAATGAGCAATGCGACGCTTGTTCTGACTTATCGCAGTCGTCTGCCTGAACGCGAGCAATGGAATGACTGGATTCAGAATCACCCAGTCGATGATCCAATGAGTGAAAAACTGGCGGGCATCCTGCGTCTTGAAGAGCAAGGTAACACCATTGACCTAGTCAATGTGGACGTCTGTGATTATGTCGCTATGTCGGAAGTGTTTGAACGCTATGATCGCTTTGATGGCATTTTCCACACGGCTGGTATTGCGGGTGGTGGCATCATTCCGCTCAAGTCAGATGAAGATTGTGCCAGCGTTCTGGAGCCGAAAATCCTCGGCAGCCTGATTCTCGATGACCTGACCAGAGACAGCCAGCCTGATTTCATGGTGCTGTTCTCTTCCATCAGCTCGATTGTCGGTGATGAAGCTCGGATTGATTACTGTTCTGGTAATGCCTTTATGGATGTGTTTGCCAGCTACCGTAATCAGAATCGAAACGGTCGCACCATTGCAATCAACTGGGGTAAATGGGGTGATGTCGGCATGGCGGTTCAGTGGGCTCGTGAGTTGGATGAGAAAAACAAAGCCAACGAAGCGCCCCTAGAACAAACAGGGCTGCTTACGCTGCTCGGCCGTAAAGGTATGGAAGAAGAATATCGAGTCAATCTGGATGTGCGAAACGACTGGGTACTCAACGAACATAGCTTGTCGAATCAACCGACCTTGGTTGGTACCACAATACTGTCGATGCTGCATACCCTGATGAATCACTTCAAGCCTCAGGAAGCGCTTCAGGTTAAGAACTTGCTGTTGACCAAACCGGCGATTTACCACAACGCATGGCCACGTGAAATGCGCCTGTATGTACGCAGTGAAGGCGCGGGCTACAGCTTTAGCCTTCGTAGCCGCGGTGTCCGTGACATCGAGTGGGACGAACATGCGCTGGGCAACCTTGGCCGCGGTGTCGAGAGTGAAGAGAGTCTTGCCGCTGTAGATTCACTTGAAGCGATTCAGTCACGCTGCATTAACAAACTGCCTGATGACTTAACCGGCAAGGATTACGTCAATGCCGTGACGGGTGAAACCTTCCTGTCGCTCAGTGAGCGTTGGAATGGTCCTAAGTGTGCATGGCAAGGTGAGGGTGAGTGGTTGATCCATAAAGATCTCGATGCTCAGTTCCAGAGTGATTTTGAACAGTACCCGTATCACCCGGCACTGATTGATTCGGTATCCATTCGCTGTATCAACCTGATCACGACAGACAACTACCTGCCAATCAGCTACGGCAAGATCAGCTATCTGGCACCGCTTGATGGAGACTGCTACGCGCACATCAAACTCAAGCAGCCTTATCAGGCGGAAGACAGCACCATCATCTTGGATGTGGTCTTCCTATCTGCTGATAGCAAGCCGTTAATGGTTCTGGAGAACTACACACTAGTGCGTATGAAAGCCGAGAATCAGGTTGCTGCTTCTGCGCCAGCGTCTGCTGTAGCTCAGGTTACCGTCGATGTCTCCGACAAGGACATTTTGTTCTACGAAGGGCTGGATGCACTGAAACGACAGCTTGCACACCTAGAGTTTGAGCAACTGGTCGTGGTGACCAGTGATCTGGGTCAGCTTATCTACGAAGCGATTCCTGAACAGGAAGATGAACAGCTGGCAGAGCTGGAAGCGGAAGTGAGCCAAGGGCACGCCCGTCCAGAACTCTCTGTTGAGTATGTGGCACCTGAAAACGATATCGAAAAAGAGATCATTGCAGTCTGGCAGTCGATTCTAGGCATTTCAGGTATTGGTGTTGATGACAATTTCGTCGAGCTTGGCGGTAACTCGCTGTTGGCGGTGCAAATTGTGTCAAAAGTGTCAGCCAAGTTTGAAGTCGATATTCGAGTGGATCTCTTCTATCAGGATCAAACTGTAAGAGGGCTGTCTGGCCTGATCATCGAAGCGTTTGAATCTGTTCTTCAGAGCGAATAGCGCCCATTTCCCCGGGCATTAGCCCGGGAAGTTCATCACCTTCAGGCTGTCGCAACGGCAGCCAAATCTTCCAAATGGTAAAAGGGCACGGCTATGACAACGAAAACGAATCAGATTTTGAACTCTATGGGACTCGAAGAGCTGAAAAGGCTCGCCAGAGAGAAAAAACAGAAAAAAGCGCAGCTCATGGAAGAGAGCCGTTCTTCAACAACGGAACCAAAACGCAAAATATTCCCTCTCACCAATGCGCAAAAGAGCATTTGGACACTGGATCAGTTCCTCGAAGACAATAAAGCCTATAACAACCCATTGGCGATCACTTGTCACATTGATCACGAGTTCGAGCCAGACAGAGTCGAACGCGCTCTGACGAAAATGGTCAATAATCACGACATATTCCGCACCACGATCCGAGTGGTCGATGGCGAGCCTTGCCAGTGCATCGACAACCTGCCCAGTTTTGATTTTGGTTTTGATGACATTACTGCCATGCCAGAAGCGGATAAAAATCAGTGGGTCATGCGAGTCGCTCGTGAAGAAGGCAGAAAGAATTTTGACCTGACTAACGGACCACTGTTTCGCTGGCGAATGGCAAAAACTCAGCCGGGTGAATACATCATCATGCTGACCTTCCATCATATTATTTCAGATGGTTGGACCGTCAGCTTGTGCTTCAAAGAGTTTATGAGCACCTATTTTGGTCAGGCGGTAGATCATGCAGCGCAATTTACCGATTACGCCTTAAAGGAAAGCCGCTGGCTTGAAGACGGTAAGTACGAACAGGGGCTGAACTACTGGCGCGATAAGCTAAGTGGCGTTCAAGGTGTGCTGGAACTGGCAACCGATCACCCTCGTCCGGATGCGCTCAATTTTGAGGGAAGCTATGTCAGCCATCCACTTGATGCTGACTTCTGTCACCAGCTTCAGTCTTGCGCAGCAAAACAGGGGGCAACTACCTTTCACTTGATGCTGGCGGCCTACCAGTTACTCCTACATAAATACAGTAGTCAGAACGATATTGTGATTGGTGTGCCTTTTGCCAATCGTAGTGACGCCCAGACGCAGGAAATGATGGGGCTGTTCATGAACACGCTACCACTGCGCTTTAATCTCAATGATGATTTGCCTCTTTCGGCTGTGATAGAAGCAGCAAAAACCGAGAGCGAAGAGGCAATTGCCTATCAGAACGTGCCGTTTAATCGCATTCTCGATGTTGTCGACTATTCGCGAGATGCACGTGTTAACCCGCTTTATCAGGCTGTGCTGACTTATCAGGTTTATCCGCATTCGCGAACCAATACCTTGTTTAGCTATTCGCCACTCAAAGTCGATTACGGTGTGTCTAAGTTGGATCTCAACTTATGGATTGAGGAAGACGGCGACGGTTTGTTGTGCACATTCAACTACAGTACAGCATTGTTTGAACGCGCCACCGTGCAGCGAATGCTGCGCGATTTACATACCATATTGACCGCATTGGTTGAGCACCCACAGCAATCGATTCAAGCCTTGTCATTGGTGACAGAAGATGAACGTCAGTCTCTACTTAAAACGTGTTTATCGGCAGAGGCAAGTCAAACGTTGCCGGTTCATCAGCAATTTGAGCAACAGGCGCTAGCTTGCCCTGAAGACGTGGCAGTACGTTGTGAAGGCCGTACACTGAGCTACGCCGCTCTTAATGAGCGCGCCAATCAGCTGGCAGCACAACTGGCCTCGCAAGGTATGAGTCACGGTGAGCCCGTCGCGATACTGATGGAAAAAAGTGAGCATAGTGTGGTAGCGATATTAGCCATTCTGAAAGCGGGTGGTTGCTACCTTCCTATCGACATCAATCTGCCAGAATCTAAAATCGGCTTCATCTTAAACGATGCTAAAGTTAAGCGTGTTTTACTCGTAGGTGAAGTACCCATTGCTTTAAAAGCACTGGCTACACAATCTTCACTAAATTGGGTCGACATTCTGAACACAGATACGAGTAACACTTCACCAACACGCACTAATCCGCCAGATGATTTTGGCGATGGACCAGCGTACATCATTTATACCTCTGGCAGTACAGGGGCACCAAAAGGTGTGTGTGTTCACCATTCCCAACTCAGCCACTATTGCCGAGCGATTGCTCCGGTACTCGAACAAACTCACAGAGCGCGATATGGCTTAATGTCGTCTTTCTCCACGGATCTGGCTCATACCATGCTATTCCCAGCGTTGGTCGGGCAAGGCGAGCTGGAGATAGTGACCAATGGCCTACTGGAAAGCCCTGAACAACTCGCCAATTATCTAAAAGATAAACCTCTTGATTGCATGAAAATCACGCCGACACATTTGTCTGCGTTGTTGAATGCCCCGAACGCGCAGCATTTGCTTCCGGAGCAAACATTGGTACTTGGCGGTGAGCGTTTACCTGTTTCTCTGATTGAGAAAGTCAAAGCGCTCAAACCAAGCTGCCAGATAGTCAATCACTATGGCCCAACCGAGTGCACGGTGGGCGTGACGACATTGACGATTCCCGACAACATTGCGGATTTGGGTTATCAGGTTGCGCCTATTGGTCAGGCCCTCGATGGAAGTCATGTACTGGTTCTCGATGCTCATCAACAACTGCTTCCTGCTGGCGTACCCGGTGAAATTTTTATTGGCGGAGCGCAGCTCGCTTCTGGATACCTTGGCCTCGATGAGCAAACACGGCGTCACTTTGTTCCCCACCCGTACTTACCGGGTGGGCGTCTGTATCGTACTGGTGACAAAGGCCGCCTGTTAGCGGATGGCAACCTTGAATATCTTGGTCGCTTGGATCGTCAGGTCAAAGTACGTGGCTATCGAGTTGAGTTGGCCGAGATTGAGCAGGCTTTAGGCCAGATTGCTAATGTTGAACGTGCGGCGGTTGTTCAGCAGCATACCGCGGACACCAACCGTTTGGTCGCTTATGTCGTTGCTGGTGAAACTGGCGATCAGGAAGGGATTAAGGCGGAACTGAGACAGCTATTACCCGCTTACATGCAGCCAGAAGTATGGATGTGGCTCGACGTTATGCCAATCACCGCAAGCGGAAAAATCAATTATCAGGCGTTACCTGCGGCTAAACGGAATCCAGAGACATCGGCTTCTGCCCTTCCGAACAATCAAACGCAAGCTCGTTTGCTGACGCTGTTTCAGCAAGCCTTGAACACTCAACAGGTCGGTATTGATGACGAGTTTTTCAATCTTGGGGGAAATTCCATCAGTGCATTGAAGCTGTTGATTGAAGTGAATAAAGCGTTCTCTACTACATTGACCCTCGGCCAGATACTGGAAAACAGCAGTGTTGCTCGACTTGGCAAACTGATTGAACAGGTATCCGATAACGCTGAATACGGTTCTTCGATTGTGATGCTCAATCAAGGTAACCCACAGCAGAAGCCGACCGTACTTCTGATTCACCCTGCCGGTGGCAATGTGCTTTGTTACGACGAATTAGTGAAGGGGTTGAGTAAAGAGTATCCGGTCTACGGTGTTCAGGTGGCTGATTTTCAGGGGCTAGCTGAGTACAACCGCCAAGTGTCAACGTTAGCTGAGCACTACGTGAATCAGCTCGGCGAACTGACAGAACGTTCTGATTTGATCATCGGAGGTTGGTCACTGGGAGGCACCATCGCTTTTGAGATGGCGTGTCAGGTTCAGGCCTTGACCGGAAATCAGCCGAAGGTTTTGGTTTTTGACCAACCAGCCCCTCAAGTGAACGTCGATAACAGTGCCACTATGGCTGAGCATGAGCGTCTTGCTTACTTTGTTCACAAGGTAGAGCTATTTACCGGAACGTCTTTTGATACCTCGGGCCCACAACTGGCCAAGATGTCACAAGCGGAAAGAACACAGGTATTCCTGACGGGCTTTCGTAAAGCGAATTTGGTGCCGGATAATATCCGCGCTGAGGACTTCCAGCATTTTCTCGCCATTCTTCAGGCTCACATGAATGCGACAGATGAATATCAGGGGCAGCGATATTCTGGTCCTGTTATCGTGGCGGAAGCAGAAGAGATCTTAGCTGGCCGTACGCGATTGAAAGAATCTGGGCTGGGTTGGCAGGCATTCAGCGAGCAGCCTCTGACCGTATTGCCTGCTAAGGGAGATCACATCTCCATGATGAACGCGCCTCACATTGGTGACTTGGCGAGTCGTCTACAGGAGGGGCTGCTTTGAGTACGATCGCACTTTCAAAACCGGAAAGCGAAGTCGTCGTTTCAAGGAAGGAGTGGTGGGCCATCATTGGTGGCCTCATCGGTGGCTTTATGGCAATTCTGGACATCCAGATCACTAACTCCTCGATGAAAGTCATTCAGGGGGCGCTGTCTGCGTCCCTGGATGACGCCTCTTGGCTGATGACGTCGTACTTTACGGCTGAGATTGTTGCGATCCCACTTTGTGGCTGGCTATCAAAAGCGCTGGGAACGGGTCGTTACGCTTTATGGTGTATCGGCGGTTTTCTCGGCTCGTCCTTGCTTTGTTCAATGGCGTGGAATCTGGACTCGATGATTGTATTTCGCGCTTTGCAGGGCTTTTGTGGTGGCGCATTGATTCCGCTGTCTTTCCGTTTGATCATTGAAATCCTGCCGCTAGAAAAGCGCCCAATGGGGATGTCGTTATTCAGTATTATTGCCACTTTCGCTCCAGCGATAGGTCCGGCGATCGGCGGTTGGCTCACTGAACACTTTTCATGGCACGCGATCTTTTACGTCAATGTTTTGCCGTCAGTCGTGGCATGGGCACTGATTCAACGTTCAATGAAGCATCCCATTATTAACTGGCAAATCATTCGTCAGGGCGACTTTGTTGGCGTTGTGTCGGTGATGATGTTTCTCGGTACACTGGAAGTCATTCTGGAAAAAGGTGGCGATGAAAATTGGTTCGATTCACGCATGATTTGCGTACTGGCGGTGCTCTCTGCCATCAGCTTTGTGATTTTTGTTTATGACCAGATCGTACATCGCAACCCGCTGATTAACATTCGCCTGTTTAAGGAATATCAGTATTCCTATGCTTTGCTCATTTTTGCCATGTTGGGCTCAGCTATCTACGGCACGCTGTTTCTAGTGCCGTATTATCTGACGATGATTCATGATTACAACGCGACAGAAATTGGTCATGTTGTTATCTGGATGGGGCTGCCGCAGCTGGTGATTTTGCCGATGATCCCATTTCTCATTCGTCGCTATAACCCCAAGTATCTTATTTTCATCGGTTTCGTTGGTTTGGCCATTAGTGCCTTTATGGATTGCCATATGAATGCTGATTTTGCCGGACCGCAGATGGTCGCCTCGATGTTGGTTCGTGCGTTAGGCCAGCCGTTTATCATGGTGCCACTCTCCATGCTGGCGACCCAGAATATTAAAGCGGAAGATGCGGCCTCATCGGCAGTGTTAATCAACGTATTTCGCAGTCTGGGTGGCTCAATGGGAACCGCAGTACTGTCGACCTATTTCACTACTCGGATCGATTTCCACCTCGACTCCATCAAATCCACCTTACTGACAGGTAGTCAGCAATTTTATCACTATCTGGGTGAGGTAAAGAATCTGCTGGTCAATCAGGGGTTGCCGTCTGATAGCACCAATGTCCAACAAACTGCGGTGAGCATTCTGGGCGAAAGAATGGCAGTTCAATCGCAAATCATGGCCTTTAACGACCTGTTTATGATCATGGGAATCATGATGCTCGCCACCGCCATCATGGTGTTGTGTTCAAACCGTGATTTCCAGTTTCAACTGAAAAAAGAGGAAACAGCATGAGTGATAAAACATCAATGAGTGTCTGGAGCTATCTGCTGTCTTCAGAAGCAAGAATGACCATCATAGTGCCCATTCTGATTTACAACCTGACATTCTGGGGAGTAGGAGCAGGAGCGGCGTTGATTGTCACCGCGTGTTACTCCGCGTTGCTGGAGTTGTTCAGCAAACGAAGTGGTTCTCTGTCCATTATCGCTTTGATTTTGGTTTCGGGCACTATTCATTACCTTTACCTGCATGGTTACACCCTGTTTGGGATTGACCAAGAAAGCGTCTTCCTTTCGGTAGGCGGATCACTGTCTGTCATCGTCGTGTTCGGCTTCTACTCGATGATTGGCCGCCCAGTGGTTCGTACTCAGGCGGAAAATGCGCTCCCTCGTTTGATGCAGTTGCCTGTCTATGGCTCGCCAAAATACGCCCAAGTATGGCAGGAGATTTCTCTGGTGTGGATTCTCGCCTACGCAGTGAAAGCGTTACTCGTGATTAAGTGCTCCCGTGATATGCCGGATTACGCTGACTACTTCGTTTTCATTGGCGCCTGGCCACTGACGCTGGCGATGATTGCTTTCAGTTTTTACTGGCCCGGCTTTCGTTGGTCATCGGAGGCAAGCGCATAAATCCCCAGCTACTTGGCGTCAGGTGACTTGGTATCGAATTACAACACTATAAACTCAATGAGGTGCTTTATGAATCAACTAGTTAACCCATCAATTGTGCTTGATAACCACCCCCAAGGTGCCGCGACAACGGGCAATTTTCGTATCGCCAACCAGCCAATTGGCGAGTTAAAACCGGGTGAGTTTTTAATTGAAAACACTTGGCTTTCGATGGACCCATATACGCGACCTCGCCTCAATGAAAACACTGCGTATGTAGAGCCGATCAAACTGGGTGAGGTGATTCAGGGAGAAACCATTGGCAAGGTTGTCGAAAGTAACAGCCCTAAATATCAGGTCGGCGATAGGGTGTTCACTTTTTCAGGTTGGCAAAAATATTGTGTCGGTAACGATGCGGATTTCATGACTTATCGATTGCCAGATACGGAACTATCGCCAACGATCTTTCTCAGTGTGGCGGGAACTCCGGGTCGAGCGGCGTACTTTGGATTGAACAAAATTGCCAAACCTAAAGCGGGTGAAACCATGGTGGTGTCAGCCGCTTCAGGTGCTGTGGGGTCGGTTGCCGGTCAACTTGGCAAAATGGCGGGGTGTCGAGTGGTCGGTATCGCGGGCAGTGAGGAAAAATGTCGTTATGTGGTCGATGAACTGGGTTTCGATGCCTGCGTTAATTACAAGTCTGACAATTTGGGTGAGGAGATTGAAGCCGCTTGTCCGAACGGCGTGGACATCTACTTTGAAAATGTTGGGGGACGTATTTCTTCCTTGGTTGCACGTCATTTAAACGAAGGCGCTAGAGTGCCAATCTGTGGTAGCGCAGCGTTATACAACAAGGGTAAAGATGTGGATGCCTCGACGTTATCGCGCTTCTACTCTTCACTGCCTAGTGCGCCGGAAAATCGATTCTTTCTGGTGACCGAGTGGGTCAATGAATATGCCAGCTCGATCAGTTGGCTGACCGCCGCAGCGGAAAGTGGTCAACTCAAATTTCGTGAAACGGTGACCGAAGGATTGGAAAACGCACCGCAGGCCTTTGTCGATCTATTGGAAGGGAAGCACTTCGGTAAACAACTGGTTCGAGTTTAATACTCTTCGCCTTTTTTGATTGGTTGGTCGTGCTATGAAAAAAATAATAAAGATTTTGATTCCACTGATGTTGTTAGTCCTGGCTGGCGGTGCCTATTGGTATTACTACGGGCGCTTTTTCCAGACCACCGACAATGCTTACGTTCAAACGGACATTACTAACGTCAGTTCGCGCATCAATGCGGAAGTGGTAAAAATTAATATTAAGGACAATCAGAAGGTCAAAAAAGGCGATTTACTGGCGCAGTTGGATGACCGCGAATTCGTGATTAAAGAGCAGCTCGCTGAAGCGACCTTGGCGCAAAGTCAGGCGGAACAGTCGAACGCGGACGCGGCGTACAAGATGCAAAAAAGTGCCATTGAAGAGTACCAGAGCAAGGTGACGTCGGCGAAGGCCAAATATCAATACTCACTTCAGCAATACAAGCGCTTGCAGGCTTTAGAGAAACAAAACTATGTGTCCAAAGGTGAACGTGACAACGGCGCGTCTGCCTATAAAGTTGATGAAGCGGCGTATCTTGAGGCTAAGGCCAGCCTGAAAACCCAGCAAGACAAGCTATCGGTACTGGAAAGTGAAATAGAGCAGGCCGACGCGATGGTCAAGCAAGCCACAGCCAGTTTGTCGCAGGCGAAGCTTGAATTGGGCTATACCCGAATTGTGGCTCCAATAGATGGCGTGGTCAGCAATCGTAACCTGCAAGTCGGTATGATGGTGCAACCGGGGCAATCGGTGGTGAGCATAGTCTCTGATCGTACACCGTGGATTCTGGCGAACTTTAAAGAAACGCAAAAGTCTCGCATGCACAAAGGGCAGTCTGTTGATGTCACCATTGATGCCTATCCAGGGAAAACCTTCTCAGCACGAATCGACAGCGTATCGCCAGCTACAGGCGCCACCTTTGCTTTGCTACCACCAGATAACGCGACGGGCAACTTTACCAAAGTGGTGCAACGTGTACCGGTTAAGATTGTGTTCGATGATGCGGTTCAGGTCGACAATGGGTTATCTGCGGTTGTTACTGTGGATACGAGGCAGTAATTATGGCTACATTATTTCCTGACATTGACGTCATAATGGGAGCGCGTGATTTATCTGAACAAACAAGCGGTCGGTTTATCAACAAGGAGCAAAGGTTTCTAATCAATGGCGCGAGTGTTTTTGTGTGCCAGTTTAACCAAAGCCTTTATCACGATGCCTTATTCAAGCAGTTCAGGATTCGATGTCCTGATGGACTTGGCCGCGCGGTAAGCTCAAGACGAGCTGAGTTTCTGGCGGGTCGTTATGCGGCCAGACAGGCGATATCTGCTTGCGGTGGATTGGTTGCCAGCGGAGTCCAGATCGGGGTCGGGGCAAATCGCTGTCCAACATGGCCAGACGGAATTTTAGGTACCATTACCCATTGCGATGATATCGCTGCATGTGCAGTGCTTCCTGCTATTCAGAACATCAGGCGCTACATCGGAATGGATATTGAGAAAGTGCTAGTGACCAAAGTGGTGCGTGAGATATCCAGCTCCGTTTGTTCTGTATGGGAGTGGCAGCGTCTGGCGTCACTGCCATTTAGTAACGATATCATCACCACAATCATCTTCTCCGCCAAAGAGAGTCTGTTTAAAGCGCTTTATCCCTACATTGGTGAGTATTTCGGCTTTGAATGTGCTCAGGTTAAATGTGTTGACCCATACAAACAGCGCATATGGCTGGACTTATCGCCTTCGCTGGTGGCTAAGACGGGTTTTCGAGAGGTGGAGTGTCATTACTCCTTGCAGTCAAACTACGTCATTACTTTTCTCTCTCAATAGTCGGTCTCTGCGGTGAAATGGAACTATATGCATAAACTGATGTACTTAGCATGTTCAACAAGATTAATATAATCGGAGCCTTTCGAATGCCAAGCTAGCACTGGTAAGGCCAAAAATTGAAATGTTTTGCAGTTTATTAAATGTTTTTTAAGTCTGGCTTGCTAATTTGAACGAATTCTATGTTTGGCTTCTGCGCTCTCCAAAGCTCAAAAGGCCGACACAGATGGATTGAAAGCAGTGAGACTCAGTAAATAAAACCATCGCTTGTGACCTTCCTTTTATCACTGCTGAATGGGTCACGATACAGAACAGAGATAGATAACATGCGCGTATTATTAGTTGAAGATGACCCTATGCTTGGCAATGCGATTACCGCTTCCCTTGCCAGACATCACTATACCGCAGACTGGGTAACATCGGGTGAAAGTGCCCTTCATGCACTGCAAACTGACAGTTTCCTGCTGGTCATTCTTGATATTTCATTACCAGGTATTAGTGGTTTGAAAGTACTCAAAGAGCTCAGGAGCAAAGGAGACAAGACGCCCGTTTTGATTCTCAGCGCTCGAGATGAACTCAATGACCGTGTTTATGGGCTCAATCATGGCGCAGATGATTATCTGGTTAAGCCGTTCCAACTGGAAGAGCTGCTGGCGCGTATGGGCGCGTTGATTCGCCGATCGGCGGGCATGGCAGATGACACCATTGTGGTGGGAGATGTCTCTGTGTCGGTCAACTCACATAAAGTCGCGGTTGCCGGTGAGTGCATTAATCTGACGCCGAATGAATTTAAAATTCTCCTCTATCTGGTGACGAATGCTGGTAGGGTGCTAAGCAAAACTCAGATATTGCAAAACATGCACGGTTGGGATGAAAGTGCCGGACTTAATTCGATTGAAGTACACATCCATAATCTGCGCAAAAAGATGCCGAAAGGTACCATAGAAAATATTCGAGGAGTCGGATACATCATCCAACACTAGTATGAGACTGAATTCTGTTAAACGTCGTGTCGCATTGGCGAGCGTGCTACTTTGTCTCGCGGTTATTACTGCGTCTACCATCTGGGTCTATCTTGATACTCGTCAAGCTATTACGGACGTTGATGATGCACGGCTTCAGGATCTCAGTGAGAGTTTCTTGAAGGTGTTGTTATTGACCGACCCCTCTGTGATTGGCGAAGACCGAAACTCAGACCCAGAAACCGTTTTCGCTAACATCACCAGTAAAACGTCTCCCAAAGACAACCTAGAAAAATGGTCACGAGCCAAGCTGCTTGAAGATAATTTTGCCTACTTATTGCTCGATTCAAAGGGCGCTGTATTGGCAAGCTCTCCGAATGCGCCACCTGTTGACTTAAAGATGATGCGTCATCCTGGCCTGAACGACATTCATGATCAGCAGCAATCCAACATGTGGCGTGGCGTAACCATGCTATTAACGCAACCGAAAACGGGTGAGCCAATGTGGCTCTGGCTGGGTGAAGACAAGCACCTGCGCAGCGAAGTCGAAAACAAAATTGCGATCCCAGCTATTGTCCCCATGCTGGTGGCAACACCATTCTTATGTTTGCTATTGGTGCTTTTTACCTATCATTTGTTTGCACCAATCAGCCGCTTAGAAAAGGAAGTGTCGGAGAAGTCGATTGATAACCTCTCACCACTTAATATTACTGATGTCCCAACGGAGCTGGATAGCTTAGTAAAACGCTTAAACTACCTGTTTGATCAAGTCGATGCCGCTTGGCAAAGAGAAAAACGATTTAATCAAGACGCTGCCCATGAACTGCGAACACCTCTGGCCGTGATCAAGCTTAATGCGCAGAATGCACTTGAAACACAAAATGCTGAAGAAAAAGACCATGACCTAAAACAGATTGAAAAGAGCATTACACGTTCTGAGCGAACCATTGAGCAGTTATTGACATTGGCAAAAGTAGAGAGCGGACTGGTCGTAGATTTAAGCCAAACCGTCGATGTTGCTCAGATACTACGCAATGTGATTGCCGAGCTGGTGCCTCTTGCATTGAAGCAACAGCAAAAAATCACATTAGAAGCCGATGAGGAAACCTATGCGATTCAAGGCAATGAGATTTTCCTTAACTGTCTGTTTCGAAATCTGATGGATAATGCTATTCGCTACTCTGGAGAGGGAACTCGAATTTGGGCTGAAGTGACTGAGCATGAAGAACATGTACAGGTCGTGATTGCCGATAGCGGTCGAGGAATGAGTCAAATTGATATTGACCGGATCTTTGAGCGCTTTTTCCGTGGTAAAGAAACTCAAAACAAAGCTCAAGGAGCAGGTTTGGGGATGGCGATAGTTGAGCGTGTTATTGCTCTTCATCAGGGAAAAATTGATGTGAGATCTCAAGAGCCGGGTTTGGCGTTCATCATCACCTTGCCAAAGTTCCGTTTAATTTAGCTTCAAATTAGGATGTGGATGTAAGCTCACAAAAACAGAATTCCTGTTAAATGATTTGTTTTAGGCAAAAAAGAGGCGCAAACAAGGAAGTGTCTAGCTTAACGCTCTGCTAATCTGCAACCCATGCTTAATGGGGCGCTTTGACAGTCTGAGATCCTTTTCTACGCTTAGAGTCGTGTATACGTAAGATGAAAAGGAGAAGAGAAAATGGCGACATTTAAACAGGACATTCCACATCGCGTTACTGTCTACCACGATGACATTGATCAGGAAAACGCGTTGAAAAATGCCATGCTGCCTGAAAAACCAAGATATTTTAACGGCTCACCCACCTATCAGGCTGACAGTATTGAAGAGTTCAAAACTCGAATTGGTCAGGTAGGAATGTCGCTCGAATGAAGATTTGAGTCAGTAGAAAAAGTTATTCAACATCAGCCCGCACTATAGCGGGCTTTTTGATTCCTGTACTTTAATCTGATTACGCCCACTTTCTTTCGCCATATACAGTTGTTTATCTGCACTAGATAGTGCTTTGGCAAAGTCATCATCCAACCATTCCACCACACCGATGCTGACAGTTACTTTGGAGCAGACGACCGATCTCAAACTGGCGACCAGCTGAACTTCTACTCGGCTGCGAATTCTCTCCGCTAAACTGGCTGCATCTTCCAGCTGAGTTTCCGGCAAGATTAACGCAAACTCTTCACCACCCAGTCGACCAAAGATATCGGTATCGCGGATCTCACTGGCCACTAACGTACAGAAAGTTTTCAGCACCGAATCACCAATCGCATGGCCGTAGTTATCGTTGATCTGTTTGAAGTGATCAAGGTCCATCATACATATGCATGAGACGGCGTTAAGCCGTCGAATATCCTCGGCATGATTGACCAATGCGCGACGGTTGAGAATGCCTGTTAATGGGTCTTCGCGCACCAGCTTAACCAGTTGAGATTCTTTGGTCTTGATGCTGTAAGCCATGTCAGAGAAGGCACTAAAGAGCTGGCCAATTTCATCATCTCTGACAGAGAAATCAGTTTTCGCCCGGCCTGTTTTTGAGAGCACTGAGATTCGTCGACGCAGATCGACGATCGGTGAGGCGATGTAGTGGGAAAGATAAAGAGTCAAAGATGCAAATAAGAACAGAGCAATACATAGATAGAGGAACACCTCGCGCATTAGTAGTAAGTTGCTCGACTTGAGTTCCTCCATTGATACATACACCACCAAGTTTATGCCTTTTTGATTATCGGGAATGGATGGGTGGGTGTTGTCCACAGAGATAAGATGATTTTGAATATTCAACTCTATAGGTTGATTGATCAGCATCCCGTTTAGATCGTCTCTCATCTGTGGCTTATTGGTCTCATTAAGGCCTGCTTTTGAGAGTTCATGCAGCGATAAATGATTGGCTGCGGACAATGAGTGAAGACCTTGGTTTCGTACCATTAAAACATCTACGTGTTGGAGGTTACTCTGAATCAAGGTGTTTTTTATCTGGTAAAGGTGGTCTTCAACTATGGTGCGATCCAATACGGCGGTGTAAAAGCCGACTATTTGCTTATCGCATCCAATAAGAGGTCGCGAATATAGATAAGTTTCGGTTTCGAATATCAGGCCTAGCTTTGAAATAGTTTCTGCGCTGGCAAGGCTGATGACTTGGCGAGGGAGTCGTCTTCCCTCACGAATCTTAACCAGTAAGTTACTCAAATCTCTACTCGCTTGAGAGTTCACCTCGCCACGCTGGTTAAGTTCGAGTAACTGACGGAGGGTTTCTTGTTCTAACCGTAGATTCTCGGGATAAGTGGTTTGCCACTCTTGGTATGAAGTGTGTAGTAGGGCAAGAACGTGTTCAGGCAGAAGAATAAGGCCCTTAATGTTTTTACGAAGTACGTACCGATTACTCTTATTCGAAGACAAACTAAATGCAGTGACCTGTCCGGATAAGTCCGAAATCGCGAGCGCGGAGAAACCACTGGTGAAACTCAAGGCGTCTGCAGAAGAGATAGATAATGAGCTCTCTCCTTCTTTGCAGGTTGTTATCTCACTACTAAGGCGATCAAATTCGGTAAATCGTCCTTCTACATAGTGACTAATTTCATTAGCGCCTAGAGACGAAGAAAGTTGAATAGACTGGAAAATGTGGTCGATGGTGAGCTTTTCTCGAGCTTTGTAATAGGCGTAGCTGAAGATCAGCAATGACACTGCTAAGGGTAGAAGTATGATAAAAATCTTTACGCTAAGCTTATTCATTTCCTACAGGTCTTTGATCCTCTGGTTTGATGGTCCCTAACTGTTCGATCACATTTAGCTTACCGTTGGTAAACTGGCCCAAGTACATGGGCAGTTCAAAGTGATGATCATCTCTGAGTTTAATCGCCAGCTCTCTCTCATATAGAGTTAGCCCAGGGAGTTGGTTGATGACAACTTCTTTATCAACTGAGCCTGCTTTTTCTATCGCTGCTTTGAGTAAGTAAATCAGATCGTAATGAGACTTGCTGGAATAGGTCACCACCGATTCAGAACCATGATAGTTTTTATAATCGTTGACGAATTTCTGTAATACAGGTTCATCGTTCTGACTAAAAAAGTGAAGAGCAGTGAGTACGCCTTCTAAAGCGTCATCACCAAGATTGGACAAATAGGTTTCATCGGCCGCAAAAGCTACGATTTGAAGAGGTCGGCCAAAGTTAAACGACTTCAACTGGGATAAGAAAGTAAAGCCATCAACACCGGGTAAGATGAGCATTAGTGTTTCAGCGCCAGAGGTTTTAATGCGCTCGAATACAGAAGTGAAGTCTTTTACACCAAATGGGGTAAACTCTATATCAACGACGCTACCTTGGTGTTCATTGACGGAGTTTACAATACTTTCAGCCATCCGGTGTGGCCAGATATAGTCATAGCCGAAGATATAAAAATCTTTCCCCACGTTGTCGATCAGGTAAGGAACGATAGGTTCAATGTAATGCTCTGGAATGGCGCTGTAGCAAAACAGGTAGCGATTAAAATGTTGGCCTTCATAATCGATACCGTAAAACAAAGGGGTTTGAAATGTTTCCGCGACTTCCGCCATGGCATAACGAGCCGCACTACTAACAGGGCCAAACAGAGCAAATACTTGGCTTTGCTGTACTAATTCACGGCTGTATTTTACGGTTTTTGCTGGATCAGTCTGGTTATCACGGATGATGAGTTCAAGTTGTCTGTCAAGAACCCCACCATTTGCATTGATTTGGTCGACGGCAAGCTGGGCGCCTTTCAGTGCTTGCTGACCATATATAGCAAAGGTCCCTGTCAAAGGTAGGACAACACCGAGTTTGATATTGGGCTGCTGCGGAAGGCAACTGGTCGTGAGCAGCAAAACTGATGCCGCGAATACATATTTCACGATACGTCCAACCGATGCCACCATAAGCTACCTTGAGAATCCATTCTCACATTCTATTAATAAAAGTTTAAAAAGCGCATTTAGTAAAGCGCATTGGGGGCTTGCTTGTGATGCAGACTAAGTAACGCCATAGTAAAGTCGGCTCAGGTCTCGTTAACCTGGGCAGGTTTACGGCCTCTAGATGTTGATCTTCGCCTCTTCATCAGATACATGTTTTTATCGGCACGGGTAATTGCTGAAAATAACTCGCCTTTAGCACTACCCGATATACCATAGCTAAACTCAATTTCAGAGTTTGCCACGTATCCTAACAACCGTTCAATGAAGTCACCGCTACGCCCAGGTTGGACATAAGCAATAAATTCATCTCCACCATATCGAACCAAATATTCATTCTTGAGAATGCAATGAGACAAATATCGAGCAAATAATACGAGCAAAGCATCACCGTAATCATGGCCAAGCGTATCGTTGATAGATTTAAAGTTATCAATATCCAGATAGATGACGTCGTAATCCTTTTCTGGGATCTTGCGCATGAATTTTCGATTATTAAGTTGGGTCAGATGATCTTTTTCTGATTCTTCTTTGAGTTTAAAATATAACGAAGATACGCCAGATAGCATCAAAATATGAGCAATTAGCAGCGTTGTCGACGAAATTAACAAAACTTCATCTTTATGATCAGAACTAATAGCAGGCCATGACAACTGACAATAGTTGATGAATAGCTCAATGATCATCGAAATCATTGCTAATAAACATCCATACAGTATTTTATTGCTCACCTGATGGCGCAATAAAAGATAGGATATATAGAGAAGAATTATTATTTTTGTCAGTTGTATGGCGAGGTCGAGTTCAGAAATCATTGTCGTGTCTATCCAAAACAGCAAAGATGCTAACTTATTGTTTTTGAATTCCTTCTAGTATTTTTAGAATATCAAGCTTTGTTGTTTCACTGTGGCTGGAGGCTTCTATTATGATATTTGCTAACGTATCGTCATCACAGTAGAAGTAAGCGACGGTTATCTCTAGCGCCGCAGATATGCGTTTTACGGTCGTGTAATCAGGAGCATGTTTACCAGTTTCGTACTGACTAATTCTAGCGCTTGCGCTTCCTGACTCCATCCCTAGTTTTTGCCCCAGCTCTTCCTGAGTGATACCTCTTTTCTTTCTTATGTCTCTTAGCCTTCTAGGTAATGGGCTGGTCATGCAGTGAGTACCTCCACTATCAAAGCAGAGTCATTTTAACCTTATAGTATTAGATATATTACTAAGGAATTTTTAGATTCTAAGTTTTTGGGTATATCTATTAAATAAGCAATGACTTTTTCACTGTTATCGACAGCTGTTTTATGAACTTTAGAACAATATTTTGTTAATTCATGATGCGATTTAAGTGAGGGGCTATTATCGATATATTTGTGATTATTTTTACTAGCACTTTATTACTAGTTTGATCTAGTTAATAGGAACTATTTTGATCAATAAGTAAACAGAAGCCCCCGAATAAAGAGTTTATATTTAATTCGGGGTTATAAAATTGGAAGGAATATATTATTTTTGATGATTGTTTAAATCTAAAGTTCCAGATTGATAAATTAAGCCATCAGGGATATCCGTGCCAAGTAGCACTGGCCCGTCCAAGTCAACAATCTCTGCTCGGGTTGCGATAGGTAAAGCAGCCTTCATTGCTAACGAGGTACCGAGCATACAGCCCACCATAATAGAAAACCCTTTCGCTCTTGCTTCTTGTTCCAACGCCATTGCTTCTGTTAGACCGCCCGATTTATCGAGCTTAATATTGATCATCTCGTAACATCCCTCTAAGCGGGAGAGGTCGCTACGCACATGGCAACTCTCATCAGCGCAGATAGGAATCGGATGTGAGATCCCCTTTAATAAACCATCTTGACCTTTGGGAACGGGTTGCTCGATCATAGTGATATTAAGCTGTTCTAAAGCTGAAAATAGCTCGCCGAGATCTTGATTCTGCCAGGCTTCGTTGGCATCAAGGATAATTTTGCATTCTGGCGCTGCACGTCTAACGGCAGTGACTCGCGGTACAATGTCTTTGTCGTCCAGTTTGACCTTGAGCAGAGTGGCGCCCTGCTCTATATAATCACTGGCTTGTTGCGCCATTTTTTCTGGTGTATCGATCGAGACCGTCATCGCTGTCTCGATTTGTGAGCGGATATCAAAGTAGGGAGATGGAAAGTGTAATCCGTCCGTCTTTGCAATCAAATCCCATAATGCACAGTCGAGCGCGTTTCTTGCGGCTCCAGCCGGCATTTTCTGTAGCGCGACTTTTGCTTCAGTAGCGGAAAGCGTTTTCAACGTAGGAATAATTTGATGAATTTGCGTCAATACTGATTCAACGCTTTCGCCATACCTCGGGTAAGGCGTACATTCTCCCATCGCAACATGAGTTAGATGGTGGATCTCCACTCGAACTACATCACAATGCGTTCTTACTCCTCGCGAGATGGCAAAAGGACGAGCTAGAGGAATTGATTCACTGAATGCTGTAATGTCCATGTTTAGCCTCACAGAGTTTTAATATGTGCGGCAATTGCATCGATGCCGAATCTGACTGGGTCGGTGACCGGAACCTGATATTGCTCTTGCCAATCGGCACAAAGCGCCATGGCATCTTCTTCACTAATAGCAGAGGTATTCAGACTGATACCTGCCAGTTGAGCATTAGGATTCGTCAGTTGTGCAGCTGCGAGGTTAGCGCTTATTGTTGCTTCAATTGTCGGTAATTGACAATGCGGTAGATGACGAATATGAGGGCGGCCAATTTCGTGGCATAGCACCAAAGCATCTGCCTGCGCGCCGTGTAGTAAGCCGAGACTCACGCCTGCAAAAGAAGGATTGAACAGTGAGCCCTGGCCTTCGATGATATCCCATTCGTGATCGGTAAATTCAGGGCTGATTTTTTCTACAGCGCCTGAAATGAAATCCGCAACAACCGCATCAATCGATATGCCTCGTCCGTCAATTAAGATGCCCGTTTGACCTGTGGCTTTAAATTGTGCTGAGACATTAATATTGCGCAATGCTTTTTCTAATGCCAATGCTGTAAACATTTTACCGACAGAGCAATCAGTACCGACAGTTAAGATACGTTTACCTTTGCGTGGTATGCCATTGCCGACTTCTAGGCTCTGGTCAAAATGACGAACATCGTGCAGTTTAGTAGTACCTTGTTGTTCCAGCTCGGCCAGTTCAGGGATATCTTTTAGTCGTTGATGCATGCCGGAGGCAATTTCAAAGCCTAGCTCCGCTGCTTGAATTAAGCACTCTTGCCAGCTTTCAGGTATGAAGCCGCCTGCATTGGCTGTACCAATGACGAGTGTCTTTGCTCCCTCATTTTTTGCTTCTTCTAGAGTTAGATTGGGTAAATTAAGAGTGACAGTGTCACTCGCTAGGCGTAGCTCACCAACACATTGTTCAGGTCGCCAAAGTGCAATACCTCGTGCCGTTTTTGCTGAAATCGGGTCGGTAACGTCGCCAAGAAAGAGTAAGTAAGGTTGAGCAATAGACATAAAGCATCCTTGATTAACAGAATAAGCAGATGCATACACTCTATTGAACTCAATGCTTTATGCCGAATACCTATTTGTTGCTAGGGTATAACGTTAAGCTATACACCTTGTCGCGCGGCTTCTTGAAGGCGCTCAGCGAACCACTTGGCTGAAACAGAAAGCGGGTAATGCTGGCAATAAATCAGGGAGACGTTTACTGGTATCGCTGGCATTAATGAAGCACATTGGATCTGCGGATACGATTGATAATGCTTGGCGGTCCAAGGATCGATAATGGCGTTTGCCGCACCATGCACGACCATTTCCGCGGCAACATTATAACTTCTAACGCTGACCTTTGGGTGAAAGTTTGGGGCGACGGCATGAATGGATTGGTGCAGCTGAAACCCAAGTGGATCTCGCGTGTCGAGTCCAACCAGTGGCAACGAACTCTCTAGTAGTTCCTGAAGTGTGACTGAGTGCTGAGCGATCGTCTCTGTGGGGGTCAGCACCTTCATTTCTGTGTTGAGTAACGTGTCTTGAACAATGGAAGAAGCGCTCTCTTCCCCAAAGCATACAGCGAGGTCTAATTCGTTTTTTACTAGACCATCAATCAGTTCATCTCGATTTGCAGTGCACACTTCTAAGGTATAGTCCGTGTTATTGCAAACCTCTGCTATGACCGGTGCGAGGAAACCAGAGGCAAGTATTGGCGGTGAACCAATGCGGAGGTGATGCTGTCCATGCTTGAGTTTGCTGGTTAAACTTCGAAATTGACCAAGTTGTTGGTAGATCTTTTCTGCCTCTGTAATCAGAGATTGGGCTTCCTGAGTTGGAACCAGCCGACCTTTTACTCGATCAAATAGCGTGAACCCTAATTGCTGCTCAGTATGAGCCAGTACTCGGGTGACATTGGGCTGTGAAACATGAAGCTGCTTGGCTGCCCCTGACACTGTGCCAGCGTGCATGACGGCATAAAACACTTCTATCTGGCGTAGATTCACTTCCTCGCTTCCCTAAGTACATGAACGGATAGCAGCCACTTTAAAACAAATGGATGCAGTTAAAAAGAATTAACCTAACTGGGTTGACCTGTCTATAAGTGTAGGCTTTACTGTGCGGCCCGATTTTTGGTAGATGATAAAGAGGTGATTGATGGCGATTGGATTCGATTATGGAACGGCTAACTGTTCGGTAGCGGAATTGGTCAATGATGAGATCAGGCAGATCCCTCTGGTTGGAGATAGCTACTATATTCCATCTACTTTATGTGCGCCAACAGCGGAAGTTGTCTCTGAATATTTGTTTCGCTGTTTAGACATTGAGCCTGGTAGCGAAATCAGTGAAAGCGTACTGCGTCGAGCAATTAAGCTTAATCGCGAGGAAGGACTGGAAGTACGCTCTGACGATATTCGATTTGGTCAGCAAGCCTTAGAGCTCTATCTGGAAGATCCCAAGGATGTTTATTACGTAAAGTCCCCCAAATCGTTCCTTGGGGTGACAGGCCTGCGTGATATGCAGTTGGCCTTCTTTGAGGACTTGGTCTGCGCCATGATGGCTAATATCAAAACTCAGGCAGAATGCTCACTTCAAAAAGAGATTTCACAGACAGTTATTGGTCGTCCAGTGAACTTTCTTGGTCGGGGTGGAAATGATTCTAACCTACAGGCAGAAGGTATTTTGCGCCGCGCTGCCCGCCGAGCAGGCTTTAAAGATATCGAGTTTCAGTTTGAGCCTCTGGCGGCAGGTTTAGATTATGAAGCGAGCCTTGAACAGAATAAAAATGTGTTGGTTGTTGATATTGGTGGTGGTACAACAGATTGCTCATTTGTTCAGATGGGCCCAAGTTGGTGTGGAAAACAGGACAGAAGTGAGTCTTTAATTGCTCACTCTGGGCAACGAATTGGCGGTAATGACCTAGATATTTTCACTGCCTTTAAGTGCTTTATGCAGGAGTTTGGTATGGGGTCAACTAGCCAGTCTGGCCTAGACATCCCAACCACTCAATTTTGGAACCCCATTGCAATCAACGATGTTCAGGCCCAGCGCAAGTTCTACGCACATGAAAACCTCAAGCAGCTACGACTATTGCTAAAGGAAGCTCGTGAACCTGAAAAACTGGCTAGACTAGTGCAGTTGCATCAAGAAACCCTTGGTTATTCGGTGATTCGAGAAGCAGAGCAAACTAAGATAGCGTTGGCTGACGCGGCGGCTTACAACGCAAATCTGGATCTACTTTCTGAAGTGGTTTCACTATCTGTAACACGCCAACAAATGGAAGAAGCCATTGTCAATCCAACTGAGAAAATCAAAGCGCTGGTTATCGAAGCTATTAAGCAAAGTAGTATCAAGCCTGATGTGATTTACATGACAGGGGGCTCAGCCCGTTCACCTATCCTCACTGGGGCAGTGAAATCCGTACTTCCTGACACACCTGTGATAAGCGGGAACTATTTTGGTTCGGTAACGGCAGGGCTTGCTCGCTGGGCAAATACGATCTTCAGATAGCGGATGTAGAGTAACCAACTAGGTTGTTCCACCATTGCACTTTGCCTAATTACTATCCTGTTAATTTGACTGGATTTAGCTTTAAAAGCCCTCTATTGATAGAGGGCTTTTTACTTTTTTCAAAAAAGTTCCGTTTAAATTTCAAAAAGTGTGAACTTGATCGAGAGGTAAGAAAAGGCCTCTTCTCTCACTAAAAACTTTAATACTTTCATGTGGTTAAAAATTGTTCACATTTTTGTTATTTGAGCAATTTCTAATAAATCTTCAAGCTAAGCACTTGGTTGCACTTCATTTTTAAATATTTCGTACTACGTTTTAATTGTTCGTGATGCTTTGGCCCTACAGGCCAGACACGGACAGAAGTTACAAACCTAAACGGACGTTAAGTTATGAAAATTAAATTATTAGCCGCTGCGATTGCGGCAACAGCATGTGGTACTAACGCTTTCGCTGCAGAAATCTACAATAGCGAAGGTTCAACAATTTCTATCGGTGGCTACGTAGATGTAGGCATCGGTGAGTATGACTCGGCAGATGAAGTGGAGGTGCATGATGTGTCTCCTCGAATCAACATCGCCGGAACACAAGATATCGGTAACGGTTTTACTGTCGATGCGAAAGGGGAATGGGCTCTAAACTACCTTGATGGTGGTGACACTTCTTTCACTACTCGTTTGGGTTACATTGGTGCGACTCATGAGCAGTTCGGTCGATTTGTAGTCGGTACTCAGTGGTCTCCATACTACGATATCGCCGGTGTTGCGGATTTACCAATCGCATTCGCCAATGACTTCTTATATGACGATCACAACAATCTCGGTACAGCTCGCGGTGAAGACATGGTCAGCTACCGTAAAGCGATCGAGCTGGGAGACATGGGAAGTCTAAATCTAGGCTTAGCATGGCAAGGTAAGCATACTGCAACCACGGATACTCAAACCGTTTCTGGTGGCACTGTTACGACGACTCGTACAAGCAAAGAGTACGACGCACGTGGTCAAATCGCATTGTCGATGAGTGTTTACGGTTTTAACCTAGGCTATTCATACAACGGCGGTGATGTAGACAACGTAGATGCGCATTCGCACGCGTTTGCTTTTAGCTCTGGTTCATACGGTGACGGCCTATACTCTGCTGTTGTTTATGCAATGAATGAAAATATGAATGGCTTCGAGGAAAGCGATGAGTATGAAATCCTTCTCGCTTACGCATTGGGTAACGGTTGGAACTTAAGCGTCAACTACGAAGCTGAAATTGATGACAAAGCTAGTAAAACTCAGTACAGCGAATCTGCATTGCAGGCAGAGTACACCTTCACGCCTAATTTCATGGGCTTTGTTGGTTATCAGTTTGACCTAGGCAATGACATTAACGTGAAAGAGGAAGACAATTGGACCATTGGTGCTCGTTACTTCCTATAAATCAATAAGATCTACTGCCTCAACACGTAATTGTGTTAGCGCCTATCCAGTGTTGGATAGGCGTTTTTCTGTTTTCTGGGATGGGTGTACCAATTATGGGGATTGGATCTTAGTTTCGAAACACGATGGGTTAATTCATTAATATGTTGAATTAATATTGGCGTTCGGAGTAGAACGATCAGGGAAGCAGCATGAATTCGGTAAAACTTGGCGATAAAAGTATCTATCCTAGCAAAGTGGTTTGCGTGGGACGCAATTATCTTGAGCACATCAAAGAGCTAAATAATGCAGTACCGGATGAAATGGTTGCGTTCAACAAACCGTCTTCTTCTATCTCTTCGCAGTTAATATCGCACCACGGTGAAACACTACACTACGAGGGCGAAATCTGCTTTATCGTAAGTGGAGGTCAATTGAGTGCGGTTGGGCTCGGATTGGACCTAACCAAACGCGAGTTGCAATCCAAACTTAAGAATAAAGGGTTACCGTGGGAGCGCGCGAAAGCTTTCGACGGCTCAGCTGTATTTAGCCGCTTTATTTCTTTAAATGGTATTGTAATTGAATCGCTGGAAATTGAGCTGTTTATTAACTGTGTTCGTGTTCAAAAGGGGGCCGTCACCCAAATGATGTATCCGCCCCAAACCATTCTCGAAGAGCTCAGAACATACACCACTTTAAATGATGGCGATATCGTAATGACTGGCACCCCGCAAGGCGTTGGTGAAGTTCATACTGGTGATGTGTTCCTTGGACGATTAAAAGCTGAAGGTAAAACGCTGATCGAAATTGAATGGTTAGCGCAATAACCCTTTACCTTTCCCCTAGGGAAAGGAGTAACCTCTGAATTCTGGTTAACTCAGAGGTCATTATTATGGGATGTTGTAATCAAGCTCCAAAAGGTGGTACTACTCAGCTAGGTGTACTGGTCAAGTGGGTCACGATGCTAGGATGTGGTGTTTTGTTATTGGCTTTGATATTCGGCTAAAGCAGCTTTAGGCCAACAAACACCAACATACTGGCTAAGGTCGTCAGTAACACATTTTTAGTTTTCCAAGCCAAGATTGCCGCCAATACTGCAGAAAGTAGGTATGGGTTATCTGGCGTAAGCCAGAGCTGCTTTTCAGGCATAAATACAATAGGAGCCCAGATTGCGGTCAGAACTGCCGGGCTTGAATAGCTGAGCAGGCGATGCGTTTTTGGGCTTAATCGCAAAGGTAGTCTAGGCTCAAGAAAAACATAACGGCTTAGGAAAACCAATGCTGTCATGGCTAAAATAGAAAGCATAATCATTATTTTGCCCCTCTTACTGTCTCGCAAACATAGCCCGCCACCATTCCGCATACGCTAGCAATCATTAGCCCTGACTCAATTTTCAAATAGCTGCAGACCACCGAGACGAGAAGCGAAGTTAACACCGCCATTAATATAGGGAAGCTTTTGATGTTGGGTGTGACAATTGCAATGAATGTCGCGGCGACCGCAAATTCCAATCCGAGCTCATTCATTCCTGGGATCTGGCTGCCAGCAATGATGCCAGCCAAGGTGGCTAGGTTCCAGCAAAGGTAAAAGCTGAGTCCAGCGCCGAGTGCATACCAGCGATTGAACTGCTGTTCTGATTGTTGACCACACAATGCAAACAACTCATCAGTGAGTAGAAAACCCAACCCTAATCGCCATTTGAATGGTAATGGGCTGACTTTACTGCGCATAGATACGCTGTATAAAAAGTGGCGTGAAGTAATAAAGAAGGTTGCCAGCAGCATAGTGGCGAGTCCAGCTCCGGCTTTTAACATACCTGTTGCCACAAGCTGAGCTGAACCTGCAAAAAGAATCGCCGACAAAGCTTGGCTTTCTATCACAGTAAGACCGGCATCAATGGCAAAAGATCCTGCAAGCAGCCCCCAAGGAATAACGGCAAGGCTCAGAGGCATCATAGCGAATGCTCCTTGCATGAATAATCGTTGTTTACTTGGTGTGTATGGAGAATTCAATGTCGTACTACTCATAAAAATTTGATTGGTTGTTAGACTTGTAATTATTAATACACACGTAAAATCGCGTGCCTTGTATAAAATTGCGCAGCTAAATGCTGTTGGCGTATTGCTTTGGGGTGACCCCCATAGCTCGTTTGAAGTGGCGATGAAAGTGGCTTTGATCGTGGAATCCGGATTCTTGAGCTACATCGGATATTTTCATGCCTTGACGCATCAGGCGCTTTGCGAATCTAAGTCGTGATTGGATTTGGTAGGAGTGTGGTGGCAACCCATACGCTTTCTGAAAGCTTCTCACAAGATGAAATGGGCTTAATCCTGCGAGTTTGGCCAGATCTTCCAACGACACATTCGCCTGTGGAAAGTCATCGAGAAACTCTTTAACGATACCAATCTGTTTAGAGCCAGACGTTATCAAATCGCTGGATTGTCTGCTTTTGCTATGGCGAGCGATGAGTTTAACCAGTGTGCCGTAAACCAACGTTTCTCTAAGTAGTTTATTGTCAGACTTTTCTAGTACATCAAAGACCAGCCTTAACTGTTGTGCCATTTCAGGGTCGTATACGACTGGCTCTGGGAAATAAGGGGCAGATAATGCTGGGGCTAAACCTGAAGTAATCTGAGTGAATTGTTCAGGAAGAGGGTACATGGCTTTGTATTCCCATCCTCCTTCAGTCGCCGTCTGGCCGTTATGCACTTCATCCGCATTGACTAAAATAATGCTGTCTTGAGGCGCAATATGATTGCCTCCGGTTCGATAGAACTTTTGCGCGCCTTTCTCTATAACACCAACGGTATAGCCTTCGTGGCTGTGGCGTGAAAAGTTTTGATGAGTATATTTCGCATCGAGTAACTCTAGCCCGCCAAGCTCAGAAGCAAATTGAAAACGTGCCGACTCCTTCTTTTTGATATCAGCCATTCCTAGAAACTCCACACTTAAAACTCTCACCAGTCTAGCTTATAAGTTTCGCTTATTTTTGTACAAAATTGCTTTCCTTTTAAGAAAAAGTTAATGGTCTGTGATGGTTTTATGTGTTGCTTTTTTGCTTTTCAATTGAGTTTTGTGCCTGGTTATTGATCTTTTTTTGATATAAAATCCCGCGCTTTATTGATTGCCTAATATAATAATTATGATTGATATGTCTGTGCTTCCAGTTTATTTAACTGCAGTGGTGGCACTTTTATTGTTGCCTGGCCCGGATATGCTTCTGATCGCCAGTTCCAGTATGAGTTATGGCCGTCGAGTAGGTGTTTTTGCCAGTTTGGGTAACGCGACATCAGGTGTGATCTTAACGCTGCTTGCTGCCGCGGGCGTCTCAGCCTTGGTGGCGATGAGCCCTCTAGCGCTTAAGGCGCTTCATCTTCTAGGTGGCGCTTACTTGTTAAAAATGGGCTGGGATTGTCTACGAGCGAGCGACAGTGGGAATCCTGATTTGGACCCGTCAAGTAAAGTGGCTGGGACTTTCTATCAGCGAGCATTAGTCAGTAACTTGCTTAACCCTAAAGCTTTAGTCTTCTTTGTCATGTTTTTACCTCAGTTTGTTTCGGTAAATATAGAGGCTTCATCTGGAGAACAAATGTTGGCATTGGGGTTACTGCTCAATGTGCTAGGGCTGGCTTTCAACTTCCTGTTGGTTGCATTGGTGGGTACTTTAGGTAAACCACTGCTTGAAAATGCCAAGTTCCGAACATACCAACATAAGTTCATGGGGCTGATTTTTGCCATTCTGGCATTTTGGATGCTAAGCTCGTTTATCGCAGAGTTGTAATATAAGGCCAGCAATTGCTGGCCTTATTTGTTAAGAGGAAAGGACGTCTATGCACATCAGTTTCATGTTGAACCCGCCAAAGAACATTAAAGATGCTATCTACAATGGGCTGAAATCATTTAACCTCAAGCATTTTCCTGATGAAGACATTGTGTCGTTGGCGTGCATTGCTGAAAATGAACAAGGTGATTTTGTCGGCGGATTAACGGGTGAGATTTTTACAAATACACTTTTTGTTGAATTTTTATGGGTAGACGAAGTCAAACGCTCTGCAGGCACGGGTTCTAGCTTAATGGCTAGAGTCGAGCGAGAAGCTAAAGCCCATGGCGTAACGGATATTTACTTGGATACCTATTCGTTTCAGGCTGCGGAATTTTATCTCAAGCTTGGTTTTAAAGAAGTTGGGCGCTACGAAGGTTTCCCAACGGCAGGCGTTGATAAGATTTTTTTACAAAAGAAAATTGTATAGTGAAGTTCTGACACTACACTAACATTCACTTTAGCCGCATACCCATAATGGGGCGTTTTTAATCCTCGGGTTTTACAGAGTTAATGATCAAGCGTTTGAAATCTGCAGTGATGGCGAGAATTACCTTACTTTTGGTTGGGTGGGTTTTTGCTATCTGCTTTATGCAGAATACCAGCATCATTAGCATGTGCTCGTTTAAGCAGTCTGCTCTTACCGACACAATTCAGCTCACCGATAACGGTGATGGCATTCAAAAACAGTGTGACCTGACAGAAAAGCTGCTCAGCAGTGCCAAGGTTAATCTTGATAACATGATGGTACCGATGTTTTTGTTCATCGTGGTCATCGTTGCCTGGCTGGTTCGGAGTCGACCAGAAGCCCCATCCTTTACCGAACCTATCGTCCCAAAATCTAGGGTTCACCTCACCTTGTGTGTTTTCAGAGAATAAATTCAGTCATGTGTTTCTGACTTCGGTCAGAGGATTTAATACGTCTGTTATATCAACCATTTACAAAAATGGTGACTATTTTGGAAATACACATGAGAAGTTTATTAAAAGACATGGTCATGAGTGCAATCTCTCTGTTGTTTGCACTGAGTACCTTGCTATTCACCACCCAAGCCTTTGCAGAAGTCGATACCGGCTGGATGACCAAGCAGGAGCATCCGCCGCTCAAAACTCGCTTTGTTCTTACGGGTCAGGCTGACGCTGCGAGTAAAACCGTAGAAGGCTTTTTAGAAGTTGAACTGGATGACGACTGGAAGACCTACTGGCGCAGCCCGGGAGAAGGTGGTGTTGCTCCTTCTATTGATTGGGGAGAGTCGACCAATCTTGAAAACGTAGAGTGGCACTGGCCTTACCCGGAACAGTTCAGTTTGCTTGGCATTAATACACTGGGCTATAAAGATAAAACCGTGATTCCTATGACGTTAGCAGTCAAGGATTTTGCTCAACCCGTTGTATTGGATGCCAAGCTAACGATGTCGTCCTGTACCACGATTTGTGTGCTTACGGATTACCCATTTTCACTCACTTTCACCCCAAGTGAGCTGATTATCAATCAAGACGCACTTTATACGCATGCCCAAGCCATCAGCCAGGTACCTAAGTCTTCGCCTTTGTTGTCGAATGCAAAAGCGATCTGGGATGCGAATGCCAATGTTCTTCAAGTTGAGATGACCAAAGCGCTTGGTTGGCAGAACCCGGACTTTATTGTCGATGGGCATTCGGATGATGCAAAGGAGTACAGCTACAAACTGACTGGCTATAGTGTTGATGGAGATACAGTTACGGCAACGTTTGATGTGTCGAGTTGGCTAGGCGACATCAGCTTTATTGATCAGAGTATTTTTGTCACGGTTCAAGACAACAACTTTCTGGCTGAGCAGGACGTCACCGTCTCAAATGGGGTAGTAACCAAGACCGATATCTCTCTATTGCAGATGATTGGCTTTGCTCTGTTCGGCGGTTTGATTCTTAACGTCATGCCGTGTGTTCTACCTGTCTTGGGTATGAAGCTCAGCAGTATTGTGGCAGTGCAAGGTGTTGAACGACGCCAGATCCGCTGGCAATTTCTCGCGTCTTCGGCTGGTATTCTTACCTCATTCTGGTTGCTGGCTGGTTTCCTGTTGATACTTAAGCTGACCGGAAATGCAGTGGGTTGGGGGATTCAGTTCCAAAGCGGTTGGTTTATCGCCATTATGGTGCTGGTCACCAGTCTATTTGGTGCCAATATGTTGGGGTTGTTCGAGATTCGCCTGTCTTCGAAAACCAATACTTGGGCTGCATCAAAAGGCGATAATTCCTATGCCGGACACTTTACCCAAGGCATGTTTGCCACCTTGCTTGCCACTCCGTGTTCTGCCCCGTTCCTAGGAACAGCGGTAGCTTTTGCATTAGCCGCTAGCTCACTGGAGCTGTTTACGATCTTTACTGCCTTAGCCGTTGGAATGGCGCTTCCTTGGATTGGTGTTGCGCTTTTCCCAGGTATTGCGAAACTGCTGCCGAGACCAGGCGCATGGATGAATAAGCTCAAACTCTTGTTTGGCGTCATGATGCTGGCGACCAGTATTTGGCTACTCACGTTACTCAATAACCACATTCCTCCGTTCTGGACGCTGCTTATTGCCTTGGTGGCATTTGTTGTCGTACTGATTCGCGTGAAAAAGGTGTATGGCGACAAAGCCATGGCGATTTCAGGTGGTGGTGCCGTACTCTTGATAGCGGGCGGTTTTGTTCTAGCGAGCATGACCACTGATCACTGGGCAACTCCCTTGCCAGATGATTTGGTTTGGAAGCGCTTATCTAATGAGCGGATTGAGCAAGCCGTTGAACAAGGTCAAACGGTGTTTGTTAACGTGACGGCAGATTGGTGTGTTACCTGTAAAGCGAACAAAATTGGCGTCATTCTACAGGATCCGGTCTATTCGGCACTGAAGCACCCATCGGTCACTTTGATTGAAGGGGACTGGACGCATCCTGATGGTTTAGTGACGGATTATCTGCGTGCCAATGGCCGATTTGGTGTGCCGTTTAACATTGTCTATGGGCCAAGCGCACCCGAAGGTATCCTATTGCCTGTTATCTTATCAAGCGAGGCTGTGATGGAAGCCATTGCAACTGCTGGGGGAGGGAACAGTTAGTGAAACGTTCTCTGCGTTACTGGCTTAAAGAGATTTTGATTCTGGTGGTATTAGCTATTGCGATTTCTGCGGCAATAGACTGGTTTCGTAGCCAGAGCCTACCGACTGAATCGGCGCCGCCGATCACGGGTGTCACTCTGGATGGAGAGTCAGTCGATGTGATTGCCATGAGCTATGAGCAGCCAGTGATGGTCTATTTCTGGGCGACTTGGTGTCCTGCGTGTAAGTTTGTCAGCCCAACGGTTGACTGGTTGAGTCAGTACTATCCGGTCATCGGTGTCGCTGGTTCGTCAGGAACCTCCGCTCGAGTTCGCCAGTTTATGCAGGCTCAAGAGTATCAATTTAGCAATATTAATGATGAAAGAGGGGAGATATTTAATCGTTGGAATATCTCCGTAACCCCAACCGTTTTCATAATCAAAGATGGCAAGGTGGAAAGCATTACAACAGGCATCATTACACCACCGGGTATGTTAGCCAGACTTTGGTTAAATCAATAGGAACAATAAAGTGATTAAGAAATTAACAATAGCACTTGCGATGGGCGTTATGGCGCTATCGCCTCTGGCTCAAGCTCAAAATCAGGATGAGAAAATCAACGAAATTGTCGAGATGCTCAAAGCCAATCCAAGTGTCGTCGACGGGCTTCATGAGAGTCTGGGCATGTACGTTAAACAGCAGCAACAATTTGATCAGTTGCTATCGAGCAGCCAAGCGTACATCAATGACCCTAAGCACACCTCTATAGGGGCAGAAAATGCGGAGTTAACCTTGGTTAACGTGACGGATTACAGCTGCCCTTATTGTAAGAAGCTAGATCTTGAATTGCAGAAGCTGGTAGAGGACTACCCGCAGATCAAAGTCGTTAACTTGTATGTTCCGTTGAAAGAAGGTTCTTCGAGTGTTAACTCGGCGGGTTATGCTTTGAATGTGTGGCAAAACGCACGTGACAAGTATCCTCAAGTTCACGAGTTGCTAGTGGCGAAACCAGGTACTCACGATGCAATTTCTCTGGCTAAAATCGCCAAGAAAACAGGTACAGAGCAATACCTGAACAACCCTGAAGACATTGAAAAGCAGTTGGAAAACAATTACGCGTTGTTCAATGGCTTCGGTTTGCGTGGAACGCCTGCTTTGATTGTCGGCGAGAGCGTGATACCAGGTTATGTGCCTTACGATAAACTGGAAGAAATCGTAGAGAAGCAATTGTAATGAAAAAGGAACACTCCCTCATTGCGAGGGAGTGTTCGCTTACTCGTTACTCGTTAGTCATCTGAGCGTTTACGTTTTACGGCAGGGATGGCAAAAGCCCAGTGAGCGATGAGTAGACAAAGTAAGAAATAGATAGTCGTTGCTGGTGCTTGCAGTGGGAAATCAACACTCATGTGGATCAGCATCCCTAATATAGCCATAAAAGCCCCAAGCCCTGCCCCTTTCATCTGACGGCTGCGTCGATTTCGAAAAGCTTGCATCGACTTAAGCAGAGCAGCGACAACAGCCACTGCCAGTATTGATGTACCAATCAGACCATACTCGAAGACAAACTGGATATAGTCGTTGTGGGCGTGATCGTAAAAGAGCTGAATCTTTCCGTTGTTGTAGGCCTGAAACGACGAGTAAAAACTGCCTCCCCCCAAGCCAAGCAGAGGTTGATGTTGAATTGCCTCCAATGCGGCGTAAACCACGTCGTCACGCGATTCGTTGCTCAGGCTGGTTTCCACCAAACGTTGTTTGACTTTTTCTAGGCCAAACCAAGTGCTGACGATGACCGTATCGATCACAAACAGGCTGGCAATCAAAACGTACATACTTTTAGGCTTGTTCTTATACAGGAGCAACAGAAGCAAACTGCCTGTGGTTAAGGCGATGAAAAATGCCACGTTCCCCATTCTTGAACGCGTCAGCACTAAGGCAATCACCATGATAATCAAACCCAGGCGGATAAAAGCCTTATCGGACAGGAATACAGCGAAGAAGCGCTGTGCCGATAGGGTGATGCTTTGCTTTTGACTGTCTTGCAATTGGGAGATCAGCAATCCAAAACCAATGCATAGGTTAATCATCAGAAAGTTGGCTAAATGATTGTGATAAACGAAGCTACCAGACGCTCGATGTCCATTGGGTAAATCAAAAACGGGTGATAAGGGAAGATCAACCAACTGAATGACACCGGCATAAAAACCCTGACACACACCGCTGCTAACCATGACAAGAATAAGCGCTTTTAGCCGCGGCATATTGGTGATAACGACGGAAGCGATCAGGCAGATCTGCAAATAATGGAGTGTTTTTACTGAGGAAACGAGTGCTAGGCCGGTGTCCTCAAACGAACCAAAGGGAAGAACGGGTTGAATAAAAGCCCAAAGGGTAAATATTGCAAGTGGGATCAATACCCACCGAGTTCGTTTTAATTGATGTAGCCAGTGGTCAGTGGAAAAACACAGAATGCAAAACAGTAGTAATCCCGCTACGAAGAATTCATTGATCGACCACGCCCAAGGTCTGTTTCCTCCGAGAGGGATCGGTAGCCAAAATACAAATAAAAGAAACAGTGGGTAGATCAGACGTTCAAGATAATTGGTCATAAAAACAGCACAAAAAAGAGGCAGGCTCATGGCCTGCCTTGAATAGACATATCCAAACTCAATTTGGCGAGGCAGTACCGCCACCGCTACCATTGCCAGTACCCAATGCGGTAGTTGCGCCTGGGTTAACCGCTAAAGGTGGAGCGGTTGCAATACCCGCAGCGGTTGGTTCACTGATTAATGCCGGGTCAGCACCGCCAGAAATCGCGGCGATCAGAATGTCTGTTGGGTCGAGTAAATTGAGTTCGGCGACAGCATCGACGATATCCTGAGCATAGTCAGGAGCAGAGAACACCGCTTGTTGGATGAGCTGTTCGTACGCATCAGGGTTGGCATGGCTAACCACAATCGCTGTTGCTTTGGCGATTTGTTCAGGTGCCAGAGATTGTGTTGCCGCTTCGAGTACAGCCAGACTGTCATCGGAATGGCTTTGAGCAGCAAGAGAGAGAATATCGGTCGTTTGGTCAGGACAGCTGGTTAGCAAACTGGTGAGAGTTGAAGTCAGGTCCGTTGCGCTATCTAAGGACGCTTGGACAGCGTCGAGATCGGAACAGGCCACATTTGGTGTTTCTTCTGCCATTGTTTGTGCTGAAAACGCAAGGCTGGCAATCAACATCCATATTCTGTTTTTCATGGTGATAAGTCCTGAATACTCTATGTGAGCGTTAATAAGGCCAGTATATGGTCTTACACTGATTAATCGACAATTATTGATTTAACATTCTGTTTTTCTTAAAAATGATTCGCTCGCATGTTCAATTATGAAACACTCATACTTTGAGATAGCGGCACGAACCAATCGACGCATAGTCCACATCCTGCATCTGTTTCATCACGATACAAGCAAAGCGAAACTTGTTACTTTGCGTTAGGTAATCGCGAAATGTCTGGCGAACGTCTTTGTGTTTGATAGCTCGATAAATGTGTGGCATCGCTAGCTTCCTTTCCTTAGGTGTGAATGTCTGCCAGTTGGAGAGTGCCAGCGTTGCAATTTTAAGGTTCACCTCAGGAATAAAGGGACCGTGAGTATCGGCTTGGATCAGGTATTGGCTTCGATTAGCCCCGCTGAGCTGAGTTTCTAAAGCCGCTAGGTTCGCCCAGGTGTTAGGCCAGTTCGGTCTAAGCTCTGCGCTATTGATGTATGCTTGCTTAGCCAAACTCAGATATTTGCCCTTCTCTGATTCGTCGCTTATATACGCCTTCCACTCGTACACTTTTCCTTGTAAGTCAAAGTAGTGAGGGTGAGAAGAATGGTGATTAAGGCTGGCGTCGATCAGTTTCTCAGCGCTTTCTATTTCGCCTAGCTGCGGCTTCTCTTCTGACGCGTTCCAGTGCTCTATTTTATTTGAAACCGCTTTGGCGTAGAGCGAGGCCACACCAAAGTGATACGAAAGAAACAGAATGAACATGGCTGAGGCAGCTAGCCCCAGCTTAAACAACAAAGCGGAAACCTTGCCTTTCATTACGCGTTTTCGACTCCGTAATAAGACTGATACTGTTTGTAGCCGCTGTAAGCGGACGCTTTTTTAACGTTCAGCTTGTTAAGGATCACACCGTCAATCCTTGTGCCTTGCTGAGCGAGCTTGCCAACTACATCACGTACTGTTTTGGTTCGAGTATGCGAAGCATTGATGACGATGACCGCTGAATCAACATATCGCGATAGCATGAAGGCATCACTGACAGCCAGACAAGGTGGTGTGTCGATGATGATGCGATCGTATTTAGTTCTCAGTTGCTCAACGAAATCGCCAAAACCTGTTGAAGAGATAAGCTCAAGTGGGTTGTTGGTGTAAGTCCCAGCGGCGAGAATATCCAGCTCCGATTCCTCATCGTGATAAATGCAATCTTCGATAGCGTGAGTTTTGGTTAAGATGTTTGTCACACCTGGTTGCGCAGAAGGCAGGCCAAATCGTCGCGCGACAGTCGGTTTTCTCAAATCGCAGTCGATCAGCAAGGTCTTTTCCATTTGTGCTAATGACAGCGCCAAATTGAGTGCTGAAGTGGTTTTCCCTTCATCGGGTTGTGAAGACGTCACCATGACAACAGAATTGGACTTGTTTGAGTTCGCTAGCAAATATCCAGTACGCACTGTTCGAACGGCTTCAGTCAATTGACGGTTGCGCTCATCGAAGTAGGCTTTGCCATCCAGTGGGCGTTTGGTTTTTAGTGCTGGAACGATTCCCAGAATTTCGAGTGACAACTGTTTTGATACCTGTTTGATATCGGTAAAGGTGTCATTCACTGCATCAGCAACGAATGCCATTACGCAGCCAAAACTCAAAGAAGCTAGGAATGCTAAGATGACGATCATCTTACGGTTTGGTTTACTTGGCGCAAGCGGAGGGCTCGCATAGTCGGTAAAACGTGCAATATTGGCGTTGAAATCGCTAGACGCATTGGTCTCTTTCTGGCGACTAAGGAACAGGTCAAACAGCTCACGGTTTGTTTGTACTTCGCGCTTCAACTCAGAGTATCTAGCGTTCTTAACGGTCAGAGCCTGAAACTCAACTTTGCGTTTTTCTAGTTCGTCACGAATGGTTTGCTCGGCTTGTCTGGCGGCTTTAAGCTCGTTATTGATGCCATTGAGCAGTTGGTTTAACTCCGAGCGCAGGTTCTTCTTAACGGATTCTAACTCTGCAATTGCTGCCTTGAGTTTAGGGTGTTTAGGGCCGTAACGCTTAGAGAGTTCCGAAACTTTTCGCTCAGCCTGAACTTCTGCAACTTTGACATCACGAATGGTTGGATGGTTAGAAATCTCTGGTACCGAAGCTAGCGCAGACAATTGGTTAGAGTCAGATTTGTAGTTTCTGGCTACCTGGTACAGTGTTTCAGCTGCAACACGACGATCACGAGCTTTGTTTAATTGAGAGGTGAGTTCAGCCAGCTCTTGTGAGGCGAGGCTTTCCACCCCTTGGATATCAACTAGACCTTCTTGTTGCAAGAACGCCTGTAGCTGTGCTTCAGACTGACGTAGCTTTTCGCGTAAATCACCAATACGTTCATTTAGCCAGCTCGACGCCTGCTGAGTGACCTCAATTTTCGCTTCAATATTGCTGTCCATGAAAACGCGTCCGATTTCATTGGCAATTTGCGCGGATAACTCTGGGTCTCTACTGGTATATGAAACCTGTACAAGTTGCGTTTTACGGATTGGGTTGATCGCTAATCCGCGTTTGAACTTGTAAAGTACTAGCTTGTTTCTTGCGTAGTCTGACTGCTCAAGCTCTTCATTGGGTAGAGACTTTCTAAAAGCTTGCAGGACAGGAAACCATTCCATCAAGCGATCTTTCAAAGAAACGTTGGATTCTTCCTGTGCTCGCGGATCAAACTCAGGGTGACTGGTCAGATTGAGACGACGAATCACTTCTTCGGAGACTCGGTCTGATTTCAAAATCTCAATCTGAGTGAGGTAGTATTCCTGACTCTTGGTGTCTAAGCCGTAAAACTCTTCAATGGAGATGATGTTGGCTTGCTTAGACTCAATCAGAAGTGTTGCTCTTGCGGTGTATTTTGAAGGCAGTGAAAGTACCACCAATATCGCCAGAGCAGTGACCAGTATTGAGAAAATAATGATGCGCCACTTATAGTTAAGCAACACTTTAAAGTATTGGCGGATATCAATGAGCTCTTCTTTGCTCACCGGAGAATTCTGGGTATTTTCCATAATATTCAATTAAAAGAAGCTTTCTTCAACGGTGATAATGTCACCAGGTTGGATTCGGTGAAGTAGGGAGACACGAGTTGGTTTTGAATCTGGTTCGTCGCTGGACGAAACGAAGATTTTTGACTTTGAAGCTCGCTCAGTAAATCCACCCGCAATAGTAATGGCCTTATTCACGGTTAGCCCGGGATGAAACGGGTAACCGCCAGACGTGATGACTTCGCCGTTGATAAAGTAAGGACGATATTCCACGACACTGACGTAGACGTTCGGGTTGACCAGATAGCCGTCAAGCAATCCATCATGAATGGACTGCTTGACTTCTCTTAGAGTGCGGCCTTTGAGAGCGATGCTGCCAAGGAAAGGGTAATCGATAGAGCCACTATCGCTAACGCGGGTTTCTAGTGACAGTTCAGGTTCGTCATAAACCTGCACCTTAATCAGATCGCCAACGCCAAGACGATAAAGCTCATCGCTAGCAAAGACTTGAAACGAAACACATAGCAGCAGAATTGAAAATAGAGACTTCATGAGCTTACATCACACCTTCTACTGCTACGTAGTAGACAGACTGGTCATAGCTAAAGTTGCTTAGATTAGAATCACGAGATTCGTAAGACACCCCGCCTTTGAACGTCAACCAACGACGAAAATCGTAATCAAGATAAACACTCGCTTTGGAAGTATCGTCTTTGCGACTACTGTCAGTGTAATCTTCAGACAGATAAGAAAGCTCAGTATGCGTAGAGATAATTTCTGACCAGTTGTGTGACCAATTAGCGTTGTAGACTGAGGTATCAATTGCACCACCCAAACCATTAGGGTCAGTGGATTTACGGCTAGATTTCAGTTCGAGTGCTGAGTAGCTTCTCAGCATGTACGCAACGTCAACGTCCCATGAAAATGAGTCAAAATCCTCTCGCTGTGATGTGTCAAACTCTTTGTTCTGATAACCAATTTTAACACTGCCGCGCAGCTTACCGGTGGCATCCCATGAGGTACCTAGGTAAACAAAATGGTGCAAGCTATCACGTTCACTGGAACCCGGCGCGACTTCGTTGTAGCTACGATCATTGACGATGTACTGCGCTAACAGCGATGTTTTAGGAAATGCTTTGTAGAAGAAAGCGGTACTGAATCTTCCTTCGTCCCAGTTTTGGTATCGGGTCACATTTCGGTTGTTCTTGTATGACAAATCACCCCAACCGACATTCGCTTCTATTTGACCTTTTGCTTCGGTGCTGCCATAGCGATAGCCAAGGTTGAACGAATTAGAGACATATTTGTTGTAGTCGAGGTTGGAGGTTGTATCGTTGTCACCACGGTTTTCATGCGTTTTGGCTAAGCTGTAGCGTAGATCAAGCGCATTTCTTGAGTTCGCTTCCCAGTAACTGGTCAGGTCAAGAAAGTGATCGGTATAGTTGTCGCGTTGTGAGCTAAAAAACTCACCGCGCTGGATGCGATAGCCAAGATTGTGCTTTTGTTTGTCACTTTCCAGCTCAAACCCGACACCGGGTTCATAGACAGCGAACCAAGAGCTGGTTTCATCAAACTCTTCTTTCGCCACGTTACTGTTGTAGCCACTGTAGAGGTTCAGGTAAGGCACAATTGCGATACCCGATTCTGTTTCAATTGGCACTGGTGTTGGCGCCGCATAGACCGAATGAGAAACCGCAAGAGTCAGAAACCCGCTTGTGATTGATGTGAGTTTGTTGAATCTATTCATAATAAACATCATGTCCATGACTTAATAGGCATTTTTGCCAACAAAACCTTTGAAAACTGTAAGAAAAACAATCTTAATATCGAACCATAGAGACCATCTGTGGATGTAATCCAGGTCGAATTGCACGCGCTTTTCCATCTTGTCGATGGTGTTGGTTTCGCCGCGCCATCCGTTAACCTGAGCCCAACCTGTAATGCCTGGTTTCACTTTGTGGCGCAACATGTAACGGTTCACAATATTGCGATACTCTTCGTTGTGCGCGACAGCGTGAGGACGTGGGCCAACGATAGACATGCGACCTTGCAGTACGTTGATAAACTGTGGGAGCTCGTCCAATGAAGTACGACGAATGAAAGCCCCGAACTTAGTCACACGCGGGTCGTTCTTTGTTGCCTGAGCGACCTTAGTGCCATTATCCATTACCTTCATGCTACGGAATTTCCACACTTTGATCGGCTTACCATCCAGGCCGTATCGAAGCTGCTTGAAAATGATGGGGCCCGGAGAAGAGATTTTTACACCGATCGCGACGGCAAGAAGTACTGGGCTAATCAACACAAGAATTAAGCTGCTCAAAACCAAATCTTCTAAACGTTTTAACCAAGTCGATAACCCATTAAACGGTGTGTCGAATATGCTGAATGCGTTGACTTCACCTATGGTGTACCAACGGGAATGCAATAGATTAAACGTGAAGAAATCGGGCACGACATACGTATTTACGGTACTGTCAGAAAAGGCTTCCAAAATATCTGAAATACGTTTTTGTGCCTGCATTGGCAAAGCAATATAGATATTTTGCACTTCGCCATTCTTTGCTAGCGCTAATGCATCTTTTATTGTGCCTAATATAGGTAAATCACTGGTTAGTCGCTTCGGCTCTCGATCATCATAGAAACCCGTGAGCTTAATTCCTAATTCTGGATGATTACGCAAGTTGTTTGATAGTTCTAATCCTTGTGGAGTTAAACCTATAATGGCTGCTTTTTTTGTATGAACGCCCCGCTGGTGGAGGTAATAAAGTGCCATGAAAGCGAACATGCGCCAAATAAGCAGAGCTGCAAAAGTGAGTACAATCCAATAACCAATAATTAGACGGGAAAAGTCTGGGCCAGTTTTTGAAAAGTAGCTGAGTAACGTGAGTCCACCAACGGTAGAGACCCAACAAAAAGAAGTATAAAGCGCCAGAGAACGAAGTTTAGCAGTACGCCAATGGCTGTATATATCCAGACTTTCAGCGATGAAAGAGTAGATGATAACACCCAACAGACCTGCAGAGATGTAGCCTAAGGTAACAATGTGCGCATTTGCTTTGATAGCAATGTACAACGCACAGAGTATTACCAAGCAGTCAATAAGACGATAAAAGACTTTACCGTGATAATTGGTAATACGTATCCTTCCTCGTTCACTCATTGTGAGCTCCTGAAATACATGTAATCCCTGTAAGGTTTTAACAAATAAAAATAGCAAGGCGCATTTTTATAACATCTTTATATAGGTTGCAATGATATAAGGTGGCTCAATATTAAGACTGATGGTGTATTGTTTTAGATTGAGGGAGATAGATTAAATTATTTACTAATTAATAGTGGGTTAGATAATAATTAGATGTTTTACTCAATAATTTGAGAGTGTGTTTTTTATTTATTTTATTTTCTAAGTTGGATGAGAATAATTAAATTTTCTCAAAATAGAAACAATTATAGACACCTAAGATTCTTATTTATAAGAATAGTTGTTATTGGCTATTTACAACAGGTATTTACTTTGAGTCTGGACTTTTATTTAGTTATTGCTAATTAGACAAATGGTTAGAAGAGAGAGGCAAGAACTTGACTTGGTATTCTTGCCCAGAGAGACGTTATTTCGTCTGATAACGTGCAACGAAGGTGTGAGTTGCACATTCTACTGCACTTTTTAGTAGTTCACAGTTTGCCGGAGGTTGATGCCCAAGTAATTGAGGCCAAAAAACGACGGCTTTAATACTGCCGATAAATTGTTCAACAGCCATGGAGATGTCATCGACTTCAAGCACCCCAGCCTCAATGCCTTGTTTTACCCACTGATTAAGGCCATAAGAGTCCTCGATAGCCTCGAAACGTTTCATCAGCAACTGAGAAGTGTGAGGGCATCGAATGCATTCCGCCATGACTAAGCGTGCGGTCATTTGAAAATCGTCGGTATTGATGTAACACATCTGCTTGAGTGTGATATCGATAAGTTGTGCTGCCACTGACACAGAAGGTTCAAATTTCAGCTCACATTGTTCATCAAAGCGACATATTAGCTTATCTACAATGACCTCAAATAGAGCATCTTTGTTTGGGTAGTATTTGTATAACGTGCGTTTTGAAACCCCAGCATGTTTAGAAATACCTTCCATACTGGCCTGCTCAAAGCCTTTTTGAGAGAAAACTTCAATGGCGGACCTGATGATATCTTCTTGTTTTATATCGCTTCGTTTAATCATGCACTCATCTCAAGATACTTAAAGTAAACGATGGTGTTTACTTTTAATGTTGTAGTGTCTAAAGTATACACCATCGTTTACTTTCTTGGGTAGCTACTAGGTCATGAAAATGAGCAATCGGATTAAAGCATCGGCAAATTCAGCACTAGGTGTAATGGGATTCAGCCAGCTTCTTAACACCGAAAGCGGTGTTGAGCGTCAACAGAGCGAACGGCTGAGAGCGAAAAGAATCGTCAACTCAAAGCAATTTAAAAATGGCAAAGTAGTGGCTAGAATGCCTAGCGTGCCAAGCTCAGAGAGTATGTCTGCAGTGATGTGGAAATTCTTTTTCCAACGAGGCTCCCTCAAGCCTCAAACCATGTTGCCCCATGTTCCCGTCAATATGGTCAAACTGGCGCAACGCAGTGATGATATGCGTGTTACTTGGTTAGGACACTCAAGTCTATTTATCGATATAGACCGAACTCGAATCCTTATTGACCCTGTGTTTGAGCACGCGTCACCTTGGGTGGCGAAAAAGTTTTTCTCCCGTAATGTAAAAGCGCCGGTTAAACGTGATGAATTACCTCTACCAGACGCTATTGTGATTTCACACGATCATTATGATCATTTAGAAGAGTCGACGATTCGTTACTACGCCGATAAAGATGTCGCCTTCATGGTGCCGTTGGCGGTAGGGCGCCATTTAGAAAAGTGGGGCGTAAGTCCTGCTAAGATCCAAGAATTAGATTGGTGGGAGTCGACCACTATCAATGGCGTTAAGCTGACTGCAGCCCCAGCAAACCATAATTCTGGCCGTACTGGTTTTGATTCCAATAGCACGCTTTGGGCTTCTTGGGCCATCCTTGGTAAATCTGGCTCATTGTTTTACAGCGGTGATTCAGCGTACGACACACATTTTAAAGAGATCGGAAAAAAACTCGGACCGTTTGATATGGCATTCATTGAAGTGGCCGCCAATGTGAAAGAGGGTAAAGGTTTCCCTGTCGAAAACTGGGGGCATATGCAAGCGCGACATACGATGCAGGCATTTATGGATCTGGGCGCAGAGCAATTGTTCCCAGTTCATTGGTCCACTTTCGAGCTGTTTGCTCACAAATGGGATGAACCCATGACCGATCTCATCGAAGAAGCCAAAGTTACGGGCGCGAGATTAGTGACACCTATGGTTGGAGAAACACTTGAGCTCAATGATGAGATAAACACGTCATTCTGGTGGAAAAACCAGAATGAAAAGTGGGTAAAAGGTGATTTAAGCTTTCAGAATTAGATACTATAACTCCATAGAAAATAAACGATATTTTGACTAGGCCTGCGTATTGCGGGCCTTTTTATTGGAATTATAAATAACGCTATCTTTTACATCGAAAACTCATGTACTCTAAGTTAACATTTATGCAACAAGCTGGTTAATGAAGGAGTAAGCCAATGGATAAAGAACAAAGTCTTTTTCAATGGGAAAGGGTGAAACGTTTTAACTTTTCCGTTTGGACAGTTCTAATTGGCGTACTCATTGCTAGGACCAGTTATTTCATGGCCTGGCCGTTTTTGATTGTCTTCCTCTATCAGGATTATGGTACCTCTGCTATCGAGGTCGGTTCGATGCTTGCAGCGTCTGCCTTGATAGGTTCAGTCGCTGGGCTATATTCGGGTTATCTATCTGACAAGTTCGGCAGAAAGTGGCTGATGTCGGCCGGCTGTATCATCGCTTTTTTTGCGTATAACGGCATCGCTTTGGCGAGTGAAGTTTGGCATTTCTACATTCTCATTCTCTTTACTGGCTTGATGCATCCTCTCATTGATGGGCCAGCTAAGGCGGTGTTAGGAGACTCGCTTGATGATCTGAAAGACCGAGAGCTGGCACTTAACACACGTTACTTTTTGCTTAATATTGGCGGGGCAATAGGGCCTCTTATTGGGGTAACGCTAGCATTATCGGATCCTCAAAGCCTGTTTATGGTGACTGGGTTTACTCACTTAGCGTATTGCTTTTGGATTCTTTTTGGTATTGAACGTAAAGGCAAGTTTAAGCAACCGGATCGTTCACAATTACCCAATTTTCGCCAGACGTTGAAAGTCATCAGTAAAGACCGAATCTTCGTCTTGTTGATGTTGGCTAATCTGATGTTGATGTTCGTTTATGCGCAGCTCGAATCATCAGTTCCTCAGGTTATTGTGCGAAGTGGCATTGAAGAGTCTGCCACATTGATTGCGATGCTATTGTTTATCAACACCGCGACCATTGTTCTATTTCAGTTCCCGCTACTTAAACTGATGGAAAAGCTTCCGCTTTTTACCCGTACTCGCATAGGGATGATCCTGATTGCTATTGGGCAACTGGCATTTATTGTGTCACCAAAAGATGCCGCGATAGGCTGGGCGATAGCCAGCTTTATTATCAGCCTCGGAGAGGTGGTGACTTTCCCAACCATTAACGTTCAAATTGATCGACTCGCGCCTGCCCATTTGAGGGGCTCTTACTTCGGTGCGACGGCGCTCTATACGTTGGGTTTTGCAATTGGTCCATTGCTTGGGGGAATGATGATTGAGTGGTTAGGCGCTAACTGGTTATTTGGTTTCTGCTTTATCGTCTGTCTATCAATGATCTGGCTCTATTGGTATGCCGAACACGCTGAAGACCCAGTGGAAAGAGAACCTGTGACTCAAACATAAATAGAAGCCCTCGAATGAGGGCTTTATTATTAGAGTTCGTTTGGCGTCTGTTCGTCTGAAAATTGCGGCTCAAACTTCAAGGTTTGAGTTGGGTACGCGATATCTGCGCCATGCTTGTGAATGATAGACATGATTTTTAACAGAACATCTTCTTTGACTTCATGATAGCGAATCCAGTTAACGGTTTTGGTGAAGGTATACACCATCATTTGCAGAGATGACGGACCAAAAGCGTTGAAGTTGACGATGAGAGTCTGCTTGGTATCAATATCAGGGTGACTTTTCAACATTGTCTTAATGTCTTTTACGATTTGAGCAACCTTCTCTCCATCATCGTAGCGAACACCAATCGTCTCTTTGATTCTTCGGTTGAGCATTCGTGATGGGTTTTCCACCACTATGTTGCTGAATACTGAGTTAGGAACATAAAGAGGTCGTTTGTCGAAAGTGCGGATAATCGTCATTCGCCACCCGATGCGCTCTACGGTGCCTTCGATCTGGCGATCCGGAGAGCGGATCCAGTCTCCGACTTTAAACGGACGATCGAAATAAATCATCATACCGCCAAAGAAGTTAGAGAGGAGGTCTTTGGCTGCTAAACCCACAACCAAGCCACCGACACCACCAAAGGTCAGTAAACCGGACAAGCTTAGGCCAAATGCCTGCATGATGGTCAGCATACCAATGGTAATGAAGAACAGCCTCGACACCTTGGCTATCGCTTGGACTGTCGTCTCGTCCCTAGACTTCTGTTTTAAAACATACTCTTCGACATTGTTTATCAGCCGCATGGTGATCCAGATAAAGATAGCGATCACCAGTAGAAGCTTTAAAGTACTTAGCCAGTTCAGCTTAGACCCCATGTAGTCTTGCAGAATGAATCCAAGTGAAATTGTCGCGGGCCAACACCAAATCAGTGTGCTGACGGGCGTTTTGAGTGCGTGTAGAGTAAGGTCATCCCAGTGGAATTTGGTTTTGCCGACAAGAATCTCTAGTCTACCGTAGATGATGCGCCATGCGATCCAAGCAAAGAAACTTGCGGCAGTGATGAACAGAACGTTGGTATCCCAGCTTTGCAGCATAGTCACAAGGTTCTGAGGCAATAAAGCAACTAACTCATTCATTTAAGGGGTCTTATTGTTGAAGTTATGAGGACAAGTATAAGGGGTTGTCAGTAGGCACACTACCGACATTTTTCCGACAGGTCTTATTCGCCTTCATTTCTGATGACGGTAAATCAATAAACTGAGCAACGCTCTGTTTATTTCTTACTGCTGAAGTGTTCAGATAAAGCGGCTCGGCGATTTTTGGCAGAGCCTCCGCCGCCTTCCATATCAACCGTGTTTTCATAACCGGCTTTGATAAATCGCTGTGTTGGGCTGTTGGGTTCTAGACGACGAAGTTGAGGTGATTCGAAGGTACCTGCAATTTGATAAATTGAAATACCACCACCCGTTGTTACCGTGACTAGCTTTCCGTCAAAGTCGAAGTTAGTGGTGATTAACCGGTCATTTCGATAAACACCTATTTCGTTAAACGTCAGAATTTCAGTGTTGTATTCAGGAGTGCCGATTTCTATCCAACGGCCGTAGACATTCTTAGGGTGGACGTAATCTTTGTAGCTGAAAAAAAGCAGCGCAGCAAAAGCTGTCGCCAAAATGAAAAATAGCGTTGCGAAAGATAATTTTACAAAAGCTTCTTTTTCCATGTAAGAGCGCTTTTTCAATTTGGGTGCATTGGTTGTTCTGTTTAACGCCACACTAAACTGCTCTGATCAGCGGAACTAAATCGAAAGTTTACCTTTAATTCGATTGCTGTGGTGTAAGAGTTTTCTCATTGACATTACTTATCAATAATAAGTTTGATCTTCAGCCCAAAAAATGCACGGTTTATTTTAGTCAATATAAGGTGCCACCAATGCCTTAACATTCACTTTTGCCTTTAGTCTTGCTGCTAATAAGTATAGTCCGCCTATCTTGCGATGGAGAAACAGCGCATCTGCTGGCGGAGTATGCCAGTAGTTCTTTTCCATACTTAATACTGTCCCTGCTTCCCTCAATCGCATGGACAAATCACTGGTGCCAAAATCGTACTCCCCATCGAAAAGCATAGGTTCACAGGCCTGCTCAACTAGATTTAAAATCGCCGCTTTCTGTTGGCTTTCAATATTTTGACTAAAGAAACCTATCTGAGAGAGTGCGCTATCCAATGCATGGTTATCATTATTAGTCACCGCTTTAAACGCTCGTTGATAACCTTGACTGATTTTGTCGCTATATGTTCTGGTCGCTCCGAAATCCAACAGAACGATTTTCTTACTCTCATGATTAAACAGATAGTTGGCAAAGTTGGGGTCTGTTTGCACAAGTTGATACTCAAAAAGCTCTCTAAAAAGAAGAGATAGCAACGCGGTCATCACTTTATCGCGAGTGGTTTGATCGCAATCACTAATTGTTTCAATAGGCTGCCCTTCTAGGTAAGACATAGTTAGCACAGTTTCAGAGCTCACGGCAGGGTAAACTGTTGGAACTTCAAACTGAGATTCATTAATCAAATGACTTCGATAAGCTTCGAGATATTCGGCTTCTTTTTTATAGTTGGCTTCGTCATGAAGCTGTTCTTTCGCTTGCTGAAGAAGGCCATTGATGTCGACATTTTTGGGAATTAAGCCTACCAGATTAAGAAGTGTCGCCACATTGTCCACATCACTGTCGATGCTTTTTCTGATACCTGGATATTGAACTTTGACTGCTATGGGATCACCCGCATCAGTATGAGCAAAGTGTACTTGTCCGATTGACGCGCTGGCTATTGGTTTAAAGTTAAACGACAGGAATTGAGATTTCCAATCGTCGCCTAAGCTGCTCGACATGACTTGTGTGAGCTGCTTAGCCAACATGGGGTTGGCGTCAGAGCGTAAACGAGCCAGAATATCGGCCAGTTCAGGAGAAAGAAGATCACCCGCATCCATAGAGAGCATTTGACCTATTTTCATTGCTGCACCGCGTAGGTGTGCTAATTGATCGGCCAGGCGTTTGATATTGGTAGGAGTAAGCAATAACTCTTGTTTACTAGGTTTATTACCTTTCATCCATTGCTTTGTTCCTTCCGCAACGACATTAGAGCCTATTTTGGTCGCCAATGATGCCATCTGACCAAAACGAGATAATCTATTGGTTGGGATCTTGGATTCTTCCTTAGACATCGAACATTCTCCTATCTTTTGGGTATTTATACGGCAACCCACTGTTTTTATATCACTTTGTAAATGCACCGCCTAGCGTGCGGTTGAAATACTTACTTGCTAGGTGTCAATGATTCCGATAAAACCTAGCTCTAACGTTTAGTTTTTATCGAAAATTTCAAGGAGGATGCATGATCAAAGCAAACCGTTATTTTGAAGGGAATGTACAATCTTTAGCGTTTGAGCAAGATGGTGCGCAATCTAGTGTAGGAGTGATGGCTCCAGGTGAATATACATTTGGCACGGCAGCACCAGAACGTATGACGGTTGTGCAAGGTAGCTTAACCGTTAAACGTGTTGGCGATGAGGATTGGGTAACGTATACCAAAGGTGAGTCATTTAACGTAGCAGGCGACTCGTCATTCGATCTTAAAGTCACTGCAGCAACTGCTTATCTGTGCGAGTACCTTTAAAATAAAACCAACAATCTCGTCGCTTATGTCTGTATGGTGGGCGGCGAGTAATAACATGCAAAACAAAACGCAATTCGATTTTAAAAACGCAAATTCCATCTACAGAGGACGTATATTTCCTCTCTTCATCACATTTCTGTCCAAAAATCATTTCTTACATGCTTTCAAATATTGGCAAAGACTTTGCTTAAACAAACTAATGAAAGGGCTTGAGAACAAGGCTATATGATGAGGTAGCTGCATTATTGTTCGGAAATCCCGAGATATGACCAAGTAATAAACAAATTTGTCAGTTACATCGTTAGCTATACTTAGTTTGTAACTGAACTGCTTCGAGAGGAGGTTGATGATGGCTGTAGTACCGAAACACAAAGACCCGAACGCTCGTTACGATCCCAATCAGGAGCTTACTGCTGATCAGTTACACCGATTTGGCAAAGTAGCGAATAAAGCGCAAGCTCGGCGCGATCAAATGGCACAGCGTAGCTCATTATCGACTGCTGCAAGGGCTGCCAAAGAGACCGCAATGAAGCCTATTGTTGTGCCAAAGAAGGATAAACCTAATTCTGCTCGTTACGCTGCTTGGATGTTGGTTGTGATGGCTATCTGTCTATGGCTCATGTTCATGAGCCGCTAAACTTATTTATTGGGGTTACCTTCTCTGCATCGGTACTCTTGATTGCAGGGACAGATCCAGCGTGATCACTTTGGTAATATCGATATTGGTTTTTTCCATTATGTTTTGCGGCGTACATTGCTTTGTCTGCACAGCGAGTGAGCTCTGGCAGTGAGTCTCCATCGGTCGGAAAGATTGCGACACCAGCGCTTACGGTGAGTTTATTAATCCTTTCTGTGCTTTGGTAGCTGTCTTCAAACAAATGACAGATGCGCTCCAGTATATTGTTAAGGTCTTTTATGCTTCGTACATCGTAAAGAAGTAAGACAAACTCATCACCAGCATAACGTGCGATTGAATAGTCGTGTTTCTGTGTCTTCCTGTCTTTAGAGCGAATATTGTTCTTTAGGCGTTTTGAGAAATGTTGTAAAACTCGATCCCCTACATCATGGCCATAGGTATCATTGATGGCCTTAAAGTTATCAATATCGAGAAACACCATTGCGGTGACCGTCTTATTGGCACGTACTTCTTCTAATTTCTCCATTGCCCAGCTCTCAAAGCTCCAACGATTCGCAAGTCCAGTGAGTTGATCGCGATAAGCGAGGTCTTCAATCCCCTCTTTATAGAGCGATTGAATATAGTTGACGACTTTGGAGTAGAAGTAAGATGAGGTATTACACAGTAAGCATAGGGCAAATAAACTGATCAGAAATCTATCTACAGAGAGCTGCAGTGGCACAGAAACTAAATCCGTAAATAGACAGGTGATCATCGTCAAAACATAGAAGCTACTACTGAACAGCAATCCATAGCGGAATTCACAGACAAAAATAACAGCCGCCATAATAGGGTAGAGCCAAAGAAGGCGATCGGAGATATGTTCGCCGAATAGTAGCAACATCATTCCTTGAAAGAGCAAAACACATGAAAGCACCAAGTCTGAAAAGTTGGCTGACTGATTAAGTCTGAGGTACCAAAGATTGGCAGAGAGCACTGCCACGCACAGCATATTGAGTGTGCCAAACAGGTAGTTTTGATTGGCAATATGGATAGAGCCGTAATAGGTTAAAATGACGAGCGCAATGACAGAACAGAGGAGCACGACTTTGCACTTGCGAGCAGAGCGCATATCCGCCATTTCTTCTAAATGTTGTCCTACAAAACTCGCCATTTGATTCCTTGCCCGTAAATTCACAATCCGGCAATTAAAGTCTAGAAGAAAAAAAGGAGTCTGAATGAAGGTATTAGAAAAGGAAATTGAATGAGATCAATTAATTATATGAGTCGTATTGCTTATGAGTTGGGGCTAAATTTAAGGCACTAAATTTTGGCGCATAGGTAACTCATTGTATTTGATGGTCAAATATAATAATCGATAATAAATTGGCGTTTTTAACTCTATGATTAGTTTAGAGAAAATGGAGTCCTAGTGTCATTCTATATAATAAAAAAATCTATAAATGGCAGCTAAGTACTGAATTCGCTACGAAGCCAATTGCGAAGTATTAGAACGTGTTCATTTTTAAGCTTCTCGGGCTGGCAGGCGAAGTAAAAATCCTGATGAGGGTTGAGGACTGGCTGGCCAACCTCGACGAGAGAGCCATGACTGACATCATCCCGGATAAACTGTCGATGTGTCACAAAGACACCCAGTTTACGAATGGTCGCTTGAACTGCTTGAATTGAGGCTGAAAAGCTTAAATTATTGGCAAAAGGTGGCATAGAGAGTTGATGGTTTTCACACCATACCTGCCAGTCATATTTTCGTCTGTCGTTAGCAGCAACGATAGCGGGATACTGAGCCAATAAAGATGCTGGTGTGGTCTCTTCATTGACTAGCTCAGGGCTAGCGGCCATTACCAATTCATCCCTAGCTAGTAATTCACAGTAGTAATCAGGCCAATCGTCAGTGTTTCCATGAATGATTGCGACATCAATGCCTTCGTTTTCCATAACAAAGCTACCGATTAGGTTTGAAATGCGTATATCCAGTTGCGGTGCATACTGATTAAATCGATTGACTCGGGGAATCCACCAGTGCATTGCCAGAGAGTGGACCATATTGAGTGTCAGTCTCTGGCTCTGCTGTTCGTCAATCAGATTTTGAGTGGCCGCTACAATCTGTTCTATTGCCGGGGCTACTTGTTTGTAGTACCTGCGGCCAGCTGCGTTGAGAGCCACTTTTCGCCCCGTCCGAATAAACAACGCCTGACCGATTTGCGTTTCGAGTGACTTGATAGCTTGGCTAACAGCAGAGTGGCTGACGCTCAATTCATTGGCTGCCTCCGTCATACTGCCTGTTTCTGCCACAGCAATGAAGGAGTAAATAGACTTAAGAGGTGCTAGTTTTTTCATCTGTAAGTTTTTCTTACTTAACCTGTAAATATTACTCGTTTTTTATTTCTGCTTCAGACTTCTAAACTTAGCAGCAAATAGGGAGGAGTTATGCCAAATCAGTTGTACCCAGTTTTATTCATGTTGTCTTCAACATTCAGTTTGTCACTAACCGGACTGTTTTCCAAATTTTTAAGCGAGCATTTTGATGCTAACCTGCTAAGCTTTCTGCGTTTTATCTTGCCTGCGATGGTGCTCCTTTTGATGTTTATTGGCAAAGAAGTAAGATGGCCAGACCGCAATGAACAGGTCCCTCTTTGGGTGAGAGCGCTTTGCATTGGTGCATGTCAGGTGTGCTTTATCTATGCACTACAGCATCTGACTCTCGTTGAGAGTGTTGTATTGTTTGGTACAGGGCCATTGTTTATTCCAGTGTTAGAAAAGCTTATATTTTCTGTTCACTTGAGTGTCGTTAATATTGTGGGGCTTGTGACTACGTTTACCGGGGTCGTTTTGTTAGCGGGTGATGTTAGTGGCTTCAATTTCAGACCAGAACTCCTGATTGGCCTTGGAGCTGGGGTGTTTAATGCGGGTTCGCAGTTGAGCCTATACCGCATCAGCAAGAGTAGATTGAATGCGTTTGAAATCAACCTATGGACTTTCCTCTATGCTGCTGTGGTGATTACTCCGCTTTTAGCGCTGACTTTAGTCAATAATCAAACTATGTATCAGCCTGCTGGAACTAATCCTTGGCTTATAATAGCGGTGCTTGGTGTTCTGGCGTTCCTGATCATCAATACTCAAGTATTTCGCTCAAAAGCCTATAAACTAGCAGAGTCCGGATCTCAGCTCGCACCGCTCATTTTTACCAACTTATTGTTTACCGCGTTATGGCAAGTACTGTTCTACAAAGAAAGTTACAGTGTGTATCAAGTGTTAGGTCTTTCGCTCATTATCATTGCTAACGTAGCCTGCGTACTGTTACCTAAGTGGTTGAAGAAAAGTAACTTAAAAGTAGCGTAAGAAATTAAAAAATGGTTCTGAAGGTGAGATTGATACGTTCACCTATTGATTGGTTAGTTTTGGGTAAGCTGTGCTTCCAGTGGTGTTGCATTTCTCCGGCCATGATGAGCAAGCTACCATGGCTAAGCTCAATATCATGGTTTTGTCCTGTATGCAGGTGTTTGAGAGTAAATCGTCGTGTAGCTCCAAGGCTGAGAGAAGCGATAGTAGGGTTTTGTCCTAACTCAGGCTCATTGTCTTGATGAGCCCCCATCGAATCCTGACCATCTCGATACAAGTTAAGTAATACTGAATTGAATGTTTGGTTGGCGACGCCTTCGCATCGAGACTTCACGGATTGTAATCTTTCCGTCATTGGCATAGCAGGCATAGTTAAGCCAGAGTAGGAATAGGATTTATCTCCGTACCAAGCTTGCAAACGCGGTTGTAGCACGCTACGTCCAAAAAGCTGTATTCGCTCTTGTGTCCAAGGTGTTTCTAATTTGAGTGAAGACATCAGTTCGTCGGCTTCATTGGATGAAATAAAGTTGTCTAACCACAATAATCGACCATTCGGTAAGTCGATCCATCTTTGTTCATAGGGTAAGGCTTCAAACAAATCCAAAATTCACTCTCTTATCAATAATTTTATCTTTAACCGATGAAAACTCACTCAAGTTAATGTAGTTTTTATATAAGTGCTAAAACAATAGCCATAATAATAATTATATACCTCTAACTGGTTAGGAATAGAGGCATTACTACTCATCGGTCTAACAAACATGATCTTTTCGATGAGCTTTTGTGGGGGTGGAATGAAGTATCGCTTTGGCAATCGATGGTCAGTGTTCTTGCTGGCTTTTACACTGTTTTCTTTGGCAGTTGGACTTATCGAGTCTATCGATCGCAGTCAAAAGAATTTTTTGAGAGATAGCTTGTTAGACCGCGCTAAAGAAGAGTTGTCTATTGTTCGTTCAGAGCTAGAGTCAGCTATCGTATACGACATATTCGCCGTTAACGATATATCGGCGTTAGTCGCTTCTAATCCCAGTTTCGAATATTCAGGTTGGGATTTACTCGCTTCCAGCATTATGCGCAAAGCGAGCCACGTTACTATCATCGGCTTGGCGCCTGATGATGTCATCAAATACATCTACCCGTTGGAAGGCAATGAGAAAGCACTTGGACTTGATTATCGAACAGTTCCAAGTCAGTGGCGAACGATAAAGAAAGCCCGCGAGGTTCAGGAGATCTTTATTGCTGGTCCTGTTAATTTGGTTCAGGGGGGAAGGGCGCTTGTTGCTCGCATACCTATATTTACCGATCCGCTATACAACCGTGATTACTGGGGCGTATGTAGTGTTGTAATCTCATTGGAAACCTTGTTTATTGATGCTGGTGCTGAAGAGTTTTCTTTTAAATACAATTTAGCAATGCGTGGAATAAACAGCTCGGGATTGGATGGAGAAGTTTTTTACGGCTCGCAGAGCACTTTTGATAACGCATTTGCCACCGAAACGGTCCACTTTCCATACGGCAGTTGGATAATAGCTGCTTCCACTAAGGATGATTTGCTTCGACACAGTGAGTGGTACCGAGTCCATGCAGTTCGTTTGCTAGGGTATCCAATGGTGCTGGTTCTGCTGATTGCCTTTGTCACCATTTTTCGCCTATATCAAGCTGCAGATCGACGCTCCCTTCACGATGAGCTAACGTCGTTACCTAACCGTCGTTATTTTATGTATACCCTTCAAGGGCATTTTGACGCAGTCTCTCATTCTGGAAAAGGTGAGGTATTTGCAATCCTCAATGTTGATCTTGATAAATTTAAGCAAATCAATGATACCTACGGTCACGCAGCGGGGGACAAGGTATTGATTGCGGTAGCAGAGAGAATTAAAAGCGTACTCAGGGCTTCAGATGTGGTGGCTCGCATTGGTGGAGACGAGTTCTTAATTATGCTTCCAAGGATATCTTCTATTGAAGATGTTGATGTTCTAAACATTGAGCTACAGAAAGCCATTTGCCATACGCCAGTTATTTTTGAGCAGCATCTCATCAATATTCATGTAAGTGTTGGTTTTGCTTTGTATAGCGCAGACTTTAAAGATGTTGATGACATGCTTAAGCTCGCCGATGTCCGAATGTATGAAGAGAAACGTCGACAGGCTCAGCGTAGCGGATTGTAGTCACGAATCTCTGATTGCGTGTCGGCACTTACTCTAATTTCATGCTATAGACAATACTATAAGATGATGATTTAGAGGGATAAGAATGCGAGATCTGACCCAGTGGCTAAGCGATTATGGTGAGAGTCATCAAAATCCAGTTAACCAGAAAATCCACAAAGTAGCAGTGCCGGGGATTTTCTTATCTATTGTCGGCTTAATCTGGTCAATTCCATCGATTTCGTTTTTCGGTTTTACCCTAAACTGGGTTTGGGTTGCGATGCTACCTGTCATGATTTTCTATTTTAAACTGTCGCTGAGCGTGTTTCTAATGATGCTTGGTTTTACATTGGCGTGTATTTCTTTGATTTGGTCTTTGGAAATTCTTCAGGCGCCCGTGCTCCTTGTTTCGCTGATCTTATTTGCCGTATTGTGGATGTTGCAGTTTATTGGGCACAAAATTGAGGGTAAGAAGCCTTCATTCTTTGAAGATCTTCTTTTTCTTCTTATCGGTCCTGTCTGGGTATTTCGCCAGAAATAGCACACACTTCTTCAACAAAACGTTTGTCTCTAACAGTCCTTCAACTGTTGGGGGCTTCGTATGTGTTTTAGATCACACTTCTTCTGCTCTTAAGCTATCTTGCTATTAACAAAATTGAAACTTGTGACTTTTGTCATGGAAAACGTTTTCTTGTTACCGGTAACATTCGTATCAAAGTTACCGGTAACATAAAATAATAATCCGGTCTCATCCCGGGCAGCTAGACTAGGCTGCATTGGAGTACATGAAACAATCTAAGGACACCCCTACTATGAAAGCGATGACAAAACCTTTGCTTGCTGCCACTTTGACAGGACTTTTTGCGACTTCGGCCTTGGCCGCTGACTTCAAACTGAAGATTCAGTCTTCTGACCCATCTGGTGATTTGAACTTTAAAGTTCAACAAAAATGGGCAGAGCGCGTAGAGAAAATGTCGAATGGCCGAATTGACATCGACCTTCTACCAGTAGGGGCAGTGGTGAAACACACTGAAACTTTAGGCGCGATCAAAATGGGTATTCTAGATGGGCAAGTGACAGCAACTGGTTACTTCTCGGGTAAGGATCCTGCTTTTGGCCTAATTGGCAACATGGTCGGTGCATGGTCAGATACGACCCAGCTTCTGCAGTACATGAACTACGGTGGTGGTAATGAACTGATGACTGAGCTTTACGCACCATATGGTGTGAAGTTTGTTGGTGCTTCAACAACGGGCGTTGAATCCTTCATCTCGAAAAAGCCGCTCAACGGTGTCGATGACTTGAAAGGTTTGAAATTACGTGCGCCAGAAGGTTTGGTTCAGCAAGTGTTCGCCGCTGCCGGTGCAACGCCTGTAAACCTACCTGGCTCTGAAGTCTTCACTGGTTTGAGTAAAGGTGTTATTGATGCAGCGGACTATACGGTATTTTCAACCAACCAAAAAGCGGGCATGAATGATATTGCTACGCACCCAGTTCAACCGGGTTTCCACTCATTACCACTGATCGATATTTCTGTATCTCAGAAGAAATGGGACAAGATGCCTGAAGACTTACAAACTATTCTTCAAACTTCAGTCCGTGATTTTTCTTACGACATGACAACTCAATTGAAAATGGCGGATCAGGCTGCAGTGAAAGAAGCGCAAGCGAACCCATCCATCACTATCCATAATTGGTCTGACGAAGAGCGTAAGAAATTCCGTGAAATTGCTAAGTCTCAATGGAAAGTGTTTGCTGAGCGTTCACCAAACGCGAAAAAAGTGTATGACTCAGTGACTGGTTTCCTAGAAGAAAACGGCCTTCTTTAAGCTGAACATGTGTTCTAGCTTCTCTCAGGAGGGCTTAGCCCTCCTTCTTTTTGGAATTGATTGGTATGAATGACAACGTCCCACATCCACCTCAACAGCAGGATGAGCAACCGAGAAACTTTCTCGACAGAGCCATTATAAAAATCAGTAATTTGCTGAGCTGGTTATTCATCTTCACTGTATTTATTTCGTTTTATGAAGTTCTGATGCGTTATGCCTTTAACGCGCCAACAACTTGGGTTCACGAAACGGCGTCCTTCATTGGTGGTTCACTGTTTATTGTTGGAGGTATCTATGCCTTTGCTGCTAATAAGCATGTGCGAGTGGTATTAATTTACGATTCTGTGTCCGAACAGACACGTAAATACCTCAATATTGTTCACCACCTCGTGGGGCTGGCATTTGCTGGCATGCTGGCTTACGCGTCTTTTGCGATGGCGAAAGAATCTTGGTATGCCCCGTGGGGTGAGCTTCGCCTTGAAACATCGGGTTCTGTACTGAATGCACCTTACCCAGCTTTACTCAAGGGCCTGATTTTTGTCGTCCTTTGTATTCTTGTTATCCAGTTTGTCTTACACCTCATTCAGGAAGTTATGGGGCTAAGGAAGAATAACGATGTTTGATTTATCTTCTATTGGCATCGCATGGGGTAGTGTACTCATGCTGGTGATGATGATTGCCTTGCTGCTCACAGGTATGCAGTTGGCCTTTGTCACAGGCTTTGTCGCCATTTTCTTCACTCTTTGCTGGTTTGGGCCAGATGCACTGCCTTTGATCGCGAGCCGGACTTACAGTTTTGCTTCAGGTTATGTGTTCCTTGCTGTGCCTATGTTTGTTCTCATGGCTGCGCTGCTTGATCGATCAGGCATTGCCAGAGACTTGTTTGATGCGATGAAATCTGTCGGCCGTAAAGTACGCGGTGGTGTGGCTGTGCAAACCTTGCTGGTGGCGGTTCTTCTAGCCTCAATGTCAGGCGTGATTGGCGGAGAAACGGTCCTGCTTGGTATTCTTGCTTTACCACAGATGCTACGTCTTGGTTATGATCGAAAATTAGCGATTGGTACCACCTGTGCAGGCGGCGCACTGGGCACTATGCTTCCACCAAGTATTGTTCTGATTATCTATGGTATGACGGCGAGTGTATCAATCGGTGATTTGTTCAAGGCTTCGTTCTTACCAGCATTCATTCTTGCTGGTTGTTACATCGCTTACGTATTAGTTCGCTGTAAGCTCAATCCTTCATTAGCCCCTATTCCAAGTGATGGTGATGAAGAAGATGAAAGGCAAGTTAGCTACTTCAAGGCTCTGTTTTTCCCGCTGTTGTCTGTAGCGGTTGTCCTTGGGAGCATTTACACCGGTGTCGCCTCTGTAACCGAAGCTTCTGCACTGGGCGTTGTGGGTATTATGATTTCAGCGATCATTCGCGGTGAAATGAGCATCAACATGCTCAAAGAGAGTGCAATCGCAACCATGCGCACTTGCGGCATGATCATGTGGATTGGTATTGGTGCGAGCGCATTAGTTGGAATCTACAACTTAATGGGCGGTATCGACTTTGTAGAAGAAGTCATTCTTGGCCTCAGTGGCGGTAGCCCTCTCGCAACATTGTTGATCATGATGGTAGTTCTGCTGGTTCTCGGTATGTTCCTTGACTGGGTTGGCGTTGCACTGCTGACTATGCCGATTTTTGTGCCGATTATTACCAGTTTAGGGTATGACCCAGTTTGGTTTGGTGTGGTGTTCTGCCTCAATATGCAGGTTTCATTCTTATCGCCTCCGTTTGGGCCGGCAGCATTCTATCTTAAGTCCGTCGCACCAAAAGACATCAGTTTAGGGGAAATCTTCAGCTCACTATTGCCATTTATTGGCCTGCAGATCTTCGTATTAAGCCTAGTGATTATGTTCCCAGATCTTGCTATGTGGTGGAAATAACCGCAAAGCATTTTGAATTAGTAAAGTATTGAAATTGGTATTCACAGCCTTCTGATGATTGGAAGGCTAAGGATAGTATTACCCAATGAAAGTGAAAAAAATATTAGTAATGGGCGTTTCAGGTTGTGGTAAGAGCCTGATTGGTAAAGAGATTGCCGATAAGTTGTCTCTGCCTTTTTATGATGGTGATGATTACCACCCAAAAGCCAATGTGGAGAAAATGGCGCAAGGAATTCCACTGGATGATTGCGACCGCTTAGGCTGGCTAGAAACACTAAACCGAATTTACGTTGAGAATGATGCTGCGGTGATTGCCTGCTCTGCACTCAAACCAGCGTACAGAGATATTCTTCGTCGTAACAATCAACAACTGGCTATCGTCTATCTGAAAGGTGACTTCGATACTATATGGTCTCGACACAAGCAACGTGCTAACCATTATTTTAATGGCGAAGCGATGCTCAAAAGTCAGTTTGAAGCCTTAGTTGAACCAAGCGACGATGAAGCGTTGTTTATCGATATTACGTCGGATGTCGATACCGTAGTGGAATCAGCGCTTATTGCACTGAAGGAGCGAGTGCTATGAGCCAGTCAAATATTGCGATGATTGGCCTTGGTGTGATGGGTAAAAGCCTTGCGTTGAATCTACTCGACCATGGCTTTAATGTCACTGGGTTTGATATTGATGAAGCTAACCGTCGACGGGCTGTTTCCGAAGCGGATCTCGTTTCATGCATTGCCAGCAAAGGTCAATTTGTTGCGGCGTCGAATCTCTCTGAGTTACTGAAGACTTTGGAAAAACCACGTGTGATTGCCTTGTCTGTTCCAGCCGGAGAGATTGTTGATAAGGTGATTGATGATTTACTCATTGCTGGTATCGATAGCGAAGATATTGTGATTGATACCGGTAACAGCCTTTGGACGGATTCTGAGCGCCGAGAGACTCACTACCAGGGCAAATTGCGTTTCTTTAGTACTGCGGTTTCTGGCGGTGAAGTCGGGGCTCGAACAGGGCCGGCTCTTATGGCTAGTGGTGACCCAGCAGCTTGGGAATATGTGCGTCCGATGTGGGAAGCGATTGCCGCAAAAGTGGATGAAAAAGGTCTGCCAGTCGGACAATTTGAACAAGGAGAATCATGTGCAGCATATCTAGGGCCTGTGGGAGCTGGGCACTACGTTAAAATGGTTCACAATGGTATTGAATACGCTGATATGCAGCTTATCTGTGAAGCATTTCATTTCATGTCCGATGTTCTTGAGATGTCGGCTAGAGAAATCAGTGCAGTATTTTCAAGTTGGAACAAGGGTGTACTCAATAGTTACTTGATCGAAATCAGCGCAGAGATATTGCAGACAGAAGATCCAGTAACAGGAAAACCGTTTGTTGATGTGGTGCTTGATAAAGCGGGTCAGAAGGGGACTGGGCTGTGGACGGCGGTGAATAGCCTACAAATGGGTGCGCCTGCACCGACCATTACTCAAGCGGTATTTGCCCGAGCACAAAGTGCACAAAAACAACTAAGAGTGAATGCGGCAGCAGTTCTAAAAACGCACACCAAACCTGCGGGTGGCTTCGACAAGCAAGCTATGCTCGATGAACTACACGACGCATTATACTGCGCCAAACTAGTGGTATACGCTCAGGGGTTTGATCTGCTGAAGACAACCTCTGTTGAAGAAGGCTGGAATCTAGATTTTGGTGATATCGCTAAAATTTGGCGTGCGGGGTGTATCATCCGCGCCATCTTTTTACAGGACATCACCAAGGCCTACCAAAATGAACCAGAGTTGGAACACCTTCTATTCGCCGATGTTTTTATCGAGCAAATCGCACAGAGATCGTGTGGCTGGCGAAGCAGTGTGTCTAATGCGGCTATTCATGGCGTACCAGTGCCAGCTATCTCTTCTGCATTGAGCTATTTCGACTCGCTTCGTTGCGGTGTTTTACCAGCGAATTTGCTTCAGGCTCAGCGAGACTACTTTGGAGCGCATACCTATTCCAGAGTGGATAAACCAGAAGATGAAAAGTTTCATTTAACTTGGAGTGAGCCAAACAAAACGCAGCTCACGGTTTAAAAACAGAGCGTTCGCTGCAAAGCGAGCGCTTTTTTGTTATCTGAACCAATAAATTCGTTTTGTTTTATGAGTAAAATGTTACCAGTAACATTAAAAGCAGAAAGAAACATCATCAATGGCCAATAAGAAAAAACGCCCTACGTTGCAAGATATTGCAGATAAAGTTGGGGTGACAAAAATGACTGTCAGTCGTTGTCTACGCGACCCTTCTCTTGTCTCTCAAGCAATACAAGAAAAGGTTAATCAGGCGGTGGAAGAGCTGGGATATATTCCCAACCGCGCACCGGATATTCTGTCCAATGCGAAGTCGAATGCTATCGGTGTGCTGGTTCCTTCCTTAACTAACCAGGTTTTTGCTGAAGTGATACGTGGTATTGAATCGGTGACCACACCAGCAGGTTACCAAACGATGATCGCACACTACGGCTACAGTGAAGAGCTTGAAGAAAAGAGCATTGCTTCTCTGCTGTCGTATAACGTTGATGCCATTATCCTCTCAGAGAATGTTCATACCGACAAGGCCCGCAAGATGCTGGAAACCGCATCAATCCCTGTGGTGGAAATCATGGATTCATTCTCGCCTCGCATTGAGCAGGCTGTTGGGTTTGACAACAGGCTTGCGGCTCGTGACATGACAAAAGCCATGTTAGCGCAGGGAAGAGAGAACATTGCGTATTTTGCTGCGCGGATGGATGAGCGGACCCGACTAAAGATGGACGGTTATCAGTTGGCACTTCAAGAGCAGGGAAAAGCGCCAGTTACTCTCCAGACGGAGGAAGCTTCGTCGTTTACCTTGGGCGCTAAACTATTAGGTGAGCTTTTACAAAAGCACCCTGAGGTAGACGGTATCTTCTGTACCAATGACGATTTAGCCATTGGTGCTTTGTTTGAATGTCAGAGGCGTGGAATAAAGATCCCAGAGCAAATGGCGATTGTTGGATTTCATGGTCATGATATCAGTCAGGCAATGACGCCAAAACTAGCGACAGTGATTACGCCACGTGAAGAGATCGGCCAAGTCGCTGCACAGCAATTAATTCAACGCCTTAAAGGTGTTGAAAGCTGGAAAGCTAGTATTGACTTGGGATATCAAATCGAATTAGGAGAAAGCCTGTAATTTGCAAAATGCATTTATTTGATATTTGCATTTTGCAATCAAGTGCAATTTAGAAATGGATTATGCGTATGGTTTTCATGCATCTGATGCAGAAGTGAACAAAAACAATGGTTTTTATTGATAATTAAAGTTGGCACGCTTCATGCTTTAGTAGTGATGACCCTTATTAAGCCGAGGGTCACCTAGCCAACTGACGTTGTTAGTGAACCTTATTTTTGTTCACATTCATATATAGCCAATCACGATTATTGTGATTGGCTTTTTTTCTTTTTAGGCCCTTACAACTCACATCAGTACATTTTCCTGACATCCGTTATAGCAGCTTGGTTTTCGAGGGCACACAGCGCCTCTGGAACAGATCACCCTTGCGTCGGTCTGAATACCTCGCTCAATCCAGTTAATATTGAGAATCTTGGCAATCGTGGTGAACTCTCTTTGGATATGACGAGGAATTGAAGCACTGCCTCCGTTATCAACACACAATGACTTCAGCTCTTCGGCGATACTACGTGAGTCACCACCTTGAGCGTCGATCGCTGGGTTTAAATCGATGCCCGCGCAGAGAACTCGATTGTTGCCCGCAGGGTCAGTCATGTTGACTGATTCACAGCAGTAGATTCTTGGCTCGTCACCAACATTGAGAATAGAGATTTGCGCTGAGCTGCCGTTTTGAGGCTCAGAAAGTCTTCTGAATACCGCCCAGTGCTGACAAGGGTCGTTAACCTTGCGCATGTTTCCCCAAGGAAGCGGGATGCCATTACCGCGATAAACCGCTTTCAGCTTGTTCTGGCCATAGGCATCAAAGTAATGCCAGTGTGGATAAGGTGACACCACCGTCATTCGGCGCATTGCTACAGAAGGGGAAACCCCTGCTTTGAGGTGAACATCAATCTCGTAACCGCTACGGTCGAGCAACTGGCGGAAAGGCACCTTTGGACATAACAGAGCACCAGCAAAAAAGCTCGATTCAAAATCTCGCCATGCTTGTAAAATATCCTGAGAGTTGAGATCTGAGGTTGGTGCGGCTTGGTTGTGTTCTTCCCAGCTATTGGCGTGACCAACAGACAAGACGCTCTTTAATCCCTCTTTACTATGCAGGACACAATGGCCGATGTAGACGGCCAAATCGTATTTCAGGCGAGTCGGGTATTGTTTCAGAATCTCGTTTAAATAGATAAAACCAGGCGGTTCAAAGAAAGAGGTGACGACCTGCTTTGCGCTAACTCCAAGTTCATCGACAATATCTTGTGGTGGACGCGACACCCAGCGGATGGTTAGCCCCATACTACGAGCAATATCCATCAGATCTTCAGCAGACAAATTAAGGCGTTTTAATCCGACTTCTTCTGCAGCACGTTCTAGATCAGGAAAGTGGTTTTGGTTGCTCTCCTGATGGGCACGGATCAATAAGTGAGCAAACTGGCGGCCGGTAATACCGGTTTGAGAGAGCATTTCTGGAATAGCAATTTGTAAAATCTCATTAGAGAAGAGGAAGCTTGGCTCAAGTGCCATTCCACTAATGCCACCTCTATTACCTTTATCAGGTGTGATATCGGCCTGTTCAGGTTCATCATCCAGAAACCAGGTCGGATCTTTTTGGAAAACTTCAGCGATGACCTCCAACATATCAATACTAGGGACACGCTTTCCACGCTCAATCATTGATAGATAGGAGACAGAAGGGGCGTATTCCGGATTAACTCGTATACAGCGAGCTGACAGATCTTCCATGGTTAAATGGTTGCGTTTACGTAGGTTTCGAATCTTGGTCCCTAAAAAGTGGGACTGACGAATTAGACTTTTTGACAGCATCATTTTGTAAAATTCACATTGTAAAATTTTTGTTGTGAAATTGTAGTCAAAATTTCACTAGTATACAAAGTAAGCAAAGTCACAAATCTGCAATCAGTTAAACGCAAGTTTGAAATATTTGCTCTAGGACAGAAAAATTGTGAAATATCCGCGAGGGAAACACTATGAATATGCTTACTTTCGATAAAACAGAAATCCAAAAACAAGACAAGCCATTTATCGCTGAAGCAGTCTTCGCGGTAGAAAAGATGAATTCAAATCAAACCACCGAGAAGCAAGTAAAAGCAAAACAATTGCTAGATCGTCTATTTCCACTTGAGAGTGGCTCACACAAAGACGTTACCGCATATGTTATCGACTATCGCCATGTAATGGCTTATTTCAAAGATGGTAGTCACAGTGGTTTGAAGCACTCTAAACACTTTGTTGCTTACACTGGTGAGAAAGAAGATCCTGAATCTATCTTGTTTAGAGATGGCACAGGAAGCCATGTTGAACTGACATTCGGCAATCATAAAGGCACAGGCTGTGTAGAGTTGGTTGAAATTGATGACATTCAACTAGAGACCTGCACTATGTTCCCTCAGGAAAGCAGTGAAATTTCTGCGATGCGCCATTGGATCAGCTTGGTGAAAGGGGATGAGAAAGGCAAACCACGTGCATGTACTGAAGCAAAAGAGTACACGGCGAAAAATGGTGACGACTATGACCTGGAGTGCTGCTACACACTAAGTCGCTAATCTAACTACAATTAATTCTGTCATTAAAAGCTCCACATTGTGTGGGGCTTTTATTATATCTGATGTTCTGTAAATTAATGAAATAAAAAGAAAAAATGTGACTGAATGTCACGCGTCACTAATGATAGAAATATGTCCGTTTTTAGTGGCATAAAATTATCATTTGTCGCTATCTGATTGTTTTGTTGATCACTTCTTGATCAAATTTTCTCGTATTCAAAATTTAATGAGTAATTCGTGTAGTTTTTTGTTTCCACTGTAAGAATTATAATTTCGTATGTAACTTGCTTGATTGTGCAGCTATCGCTCATGTTATTGGTGCGATTTATCGCAGAGACACTTCCTATTGAGTCGTTGGGGAGAAGGATTTTATACCAATAACAGGAAAGTAAAATGAAACAACGTCAAATGCTTTGGCTGATTGCTGCTGGATTAGGAGTTAGCCTACCAGTTACAGCCGCAGAGATGGTTAAAGTTGAAAACGATGCATTACTACAACAAGCACTAAAAGCTCAGTCAAACAGCGTAGTTCCGTTGGAAACCGGCTTCGCTGAAGTGAAACGAGTCGTTTTACCTAATGGTAAAGTCAAAGTTCGTTATCAACAGACACACATGGGCCTACCTGTGTTTAACACCTCTGTAGTCGCCACTCAGACCAAAAGCAGCCAGAATGAAGTTTACGGTGTCATGGCACAGGGAATCAGTGGTGACTTGGCAACAGTTGCTCCCACTCTGGATGAGAAACAAGCGATCGCAGCAGCGAAAAATGCATTTAAGAAGCACTCTCTTGGGGCTTCTGATGCTCCGTTCGAAAACTCCCAATCGAAGCTGATGGTGTGGCTTGATGACTCTCAAACTGCAAAAGTCGTTTACATGGTAGACTTTTTTGTTGCGGCAAAGGTACCAAGACGCCCATTCTACTTGGTTGATGCTACAACAGGTGAAGTGCTGAAACATTGGGAAGGCATAAACCACGCTCAAGCGACAGGTACAGGCCCTGGTGGTAACCAAAAGACAGGTCAATACAACTTCGGTACGGACTATCCGGGATTTATCGTCGATAAATCAGGCACAACCTGTACGATGAACAACTCAGCGGTGAAAACCGTGGATTTGAATGGTGGTACTTCAGGTAGTACAGCATTCAGCTATCCGTGTAATGACGATACCAATTTCAACGACCACAAGTATGTGAATGGCGCTTATTCGCCTCTGAACGATGCACATTACTTTGGTAAAGTTGTGTTTGATATGTACCAAGACTGGATGAATACTTCACCGTTAACCTTCCAGCTAACCATGCGTGTTCACTACGGCAACAACTATGAAAACGCGTTCTGGAACGGTTCATCAATGACATTTGGCGATGGTCAGAACACATTCTATCCATTGGTTGACATTAACGTGAGTGCACACGAAGTGAGCCACGGTTTCACCGAGCAAAACTCAGGGTTGGTGTACTCCAACATGTCAGGTGGTATGAACGAAGCCTTCTCTGATATTGCAGGTGAAGCAGCGGAATTCTACATGAAAGGTTCTGTTGACTGGGTTGTTGGTGCAGACATCTTTAAGTCTGAAGGTGGCCTACGTTACTTCGATCTTCCATCAAAAGATGGCCGCTCTATCGACCATGCTTCTCAATACTACGATGGCCTGAACGTTCACTACTCAAGTGGTGTGTACAACCGTGCCTTCTACTTGCTGGCTAACAAAGCGGGTTGGGATGTACGTAAAGGTTTCGAAATCTTTACGCTGGCGAACCAACTTTACTGGACAGCAAACAGCACGTTTGATGCAGGTGCTTGTGGCGTAGCCAAAGCAGCAGCTGATATGGGTTACAACGTATCGGATGTTGAAGATGCATTCACTACAGTAGGTGTAAACGCGTCTTGTGGTACAACGCCTCCACCAACCGGCGATGTACTCGTAAAAGGTACGCCAGTGACTGACCTAGCGGGTGCACGCTCTTCTGAAACTTTCTACACGTTCACTGTTGATTCAGCGTCTAGCGTTGCAGTTTCTATCTCCGGCGGCACTGGAGATGCGGATCTGTACGTAAAAGCGGGCAGCAAACCAACTACTAGCAGCTACGACTGCCGCCCTTACCGTTACGGTAACACTGAACAGTGCAGCCTATCAGCAACACCAGGTACAACTTATCACGTGATGCTAAGAGGTTACTCTAGCTACTCTGGCGTGACACTAAGATTAGACTAATAAAAAAACACAACATCGTAAGTGAAAGGGCTCCATCTGGAGCCCTTTGTTTTTATCGAGTTGGCCTTTTCCACACTAGGTAAAGCACGAACACACCACCTAATGCTCCAGTGACAATACCGACAGGCAATTCTTGAGGTGCCAGAATTGTTCGGCTTGCTATGTCACCAAACAGCAGTATTACTGCCCCCCAGACTGCAACTAATGGAAGTGCGAGTTTATGAGTCATTCCAGAAAAAGGACGAACCAGATGGGGGACCATGAGCCCGATAAAACCAATAACTCCAGTTAGGGCGACAATTGCAGCGGTACAGAAAGCGCAACAGATAAAAATTTCGCTTCGCAGCCGATGTACATTTATCCCTAAAGACCGTGTTGTTTGCTCACTGACGAGTAAAGTATCTAAGTCGCGATGGCGATACAGCGCGAGTACAACAACGCATAGTAATCCCAGCGCAGCGAAAATTAAGTTGTCCCAACGAGCTAAACCCAGGCCACCCATCGTCCAGAATAGAATGGAGCTAGCAGCGCGCTGATCGCCAGAAAAAATTAAAAAGCTGGTTAGGGCGCTAAACAAAAAAGAGATGGCAAGGCCGCAGAGAACCAGATCGTTGTTACCGCGCTTTTTCTGAGTTGAAAAAAGAAATAACACAGTCGTTGCTGAGACAATACCACCGGAGAAAGCCGCTATGGGAAGTGACCAAGTGCCTAGCGTATTTCCAAGAGAGGTTATCACTAAAACCGCGCCCGCAGATGCTCCGGAGGAAAGGCCAAAAATGAAAGGGTCCGCCAGATCATTTCGTGTCGTTGTTTGCAGCAAAGCACCAACCATCGCTAGTCCTGCTCCTGCGATTATGGCTAGCAATGCACGGGGTAATCGCAAATCAACCAAAATAAGACTAGTCATCGTGGCTTCTTCACTGTTAAACGAAGCCAGACTGCGTACAACCTCATGGAATGAGATTGGCACAGAGCCGTGCATCAAACTCAGAGCAAATGAAACCAGCATAGCACTGATTCCAAGTAGCCATGCTAGGTGGTATTTAGAGATTGGCATAGAGACCAGCACTAACGTTAAGCTATTGCGGGAAAAACGCATTGGATAACTTCTCAATAGCTTCTATGTTGGCAGGCCCCGGGGTGAGTTGTTCATAGCGGAGTTTGACGTAGCGATGAGCTTTCACGGCGTTAGTGTGCTTCATAAGAGGGTGCTGTTCCAGAAAGTTTTTCAGTGCGTCAGCACCGCTAGCTGTCTGATAATCGAGTAGTATGATGACATCAGGGTTCTGCTTAGCAACATACTCCCAAGAGGTAGTTGCCCAACTTGCTTCCATGTTGTCGGTAATGTTTTTGCCTCCGGCTTTCTGAATCATTGCGTTAGGCATTGCATACTTACCAGCTGTAAAAGGCTTATCTTCTCCTGAGTCGTACAAGAATACCTTTGGAGAGGCTTCCCCTGAGTTAGCACTTTTATGTTGTACTGCCTCAACTCTCTGCTTCCAGGCTTTCACCAACTTGTTTGCTTTGTCTTGACGGTCAAAGATGACTCCAAGCTTTTGTACGTCCTCATAAAGTAAGTTCATACTAGCTGCTTGTAAGGACTTATCCATGTGAATGCAGCTTTCGGATAAAACCAGAGTGTCTATCCCGTATGGTTTTAAGCTTTTTGGTGTAACTTCGCCACCGACTTTCATTCCATAGTTCCAACCAGCAAAAAAGAAGTCAGCTTTTGATGCAATTAATGTCTCAAGAGAGGGGTATTTTGCAGCCAGCTCTGGGATGTTACCCAGCGTGCGCTCGAAAGTGGGAGACATTTTGTACCAGCCTGTAATGCCTGTAACACCAACCATGCTGTCTTGTAGGCCGAGAGCAAAAGCCATTTCAGTCATATTGATATCGTGAAATACGGCATGAGTCGGGCGGGCATCAATTGTCAGAGGGCTACCACAATTATCAACTGTGACTGGGTAGTGCGTCACTGCAGCGTTGGCTGTGGCCAGTGGAACAAACAGGATTGGTAACATAAACCACTTCATTAGGCGGCTCCTTTTGATAAGTTAGAGTGGCGATGGGGCGTGGCTTCGAAATGGAAAACCACGCTATTGGTTTGTGGATGGCTGAAAGTAAATACGTCGAGTCCGAACACCGGAGCGATGAACTCATTTCGCAAAACGATATTCGGAGCAGCGCATACCAACATTTTTTGTTCAGACATGAGTAGCACTTTATCTGCAAAAGGAGCGACTAGAGTCAAATCATGCAGGACCACGATCGCCGCAATTCCTCTTCGTTTTACAAGTTCAAGTAACTCTATGCGTGCTAGTGGATCAAGGTGATTGGTCGGTTCATCTAATAGCAGTAACTCTGGCTTCTGAGCGAACGCACGCGCAATATTCGCTCGCTGCAATTCACCTCCAGAAAGAGACCCAAGAAGGCGATGTTCCATCTTTAACAAGCCGACGTCTTCTAACGCTTGGTTGACGGCAGCCTCATGTTCTTGGATCGAGCAGCAGAATGTGTGAGGTACTCGTCCGAGTCTAACGTACTCGCGGACAGTTAATCGTGGGTCGGCGTTTTCATGTTGTGCAACAATGGCGATCGTCTTTGCTAATGTTTGCGGAGTTTGGTCTTCGAGGTTTGTGCCGCAAATTTTTAACTCGCCACTGGTAACTTGGTATTCGCCAGAAAGGGCCTTCAGCAAACTAGACTTACCACTTCCGTTGGGGCCGATTATTGCAATACATTCGCCTGCTTTGATGTTTAAACTTACTTCGTTAACCGCTCGCCAACCTTGAGGGCCACAAGCGGAAAGCTGTGAAGCGAACATAACGGTCTGAGATAACTTTTCCATAAAACCAAACATTAAGTGTGATGTTATAACATAACATTTAATGAGGTTGAATTGTCAACAAAGTTTTTAATTTTCTAAATAGGATTGAGATAGATTCTAAACCTGCTGGATGTGTGTACATGTCCACAATCTAATCCGGCTTAGTTAGTCCGCGATTGGATTGAAAGTATGGTATATCCCAACATGCCCATATAGACCTATATTGCGTGGCAGTGCGAGTAACGTTCTAGACTGAGAAAACGGGAGACATGCCGTAATTTTCTCCTGCCATTAGTAAAACACCGATAACAATGAGAAGTATGCCACCAATAAGCTGGATGTAGGATCCAGTAACACTCCACCCTTTGCTTTTGCTGTTAGCCTTAACGAGGTAGCGCTTAACTACATGTTTGCCAGTCAATGTCATCATAGCAATCATAGACGTAGTAAGAGCTGTTCCCGCAGCCATCAGTATGGCACTGAGTACGCCCATCCAATACAAGCCAGCAACGTTGGCAAAAAGCAGCACCATAATTGCACCAGTACAAGGTCTAATGCCAATAGTGCTAATAATGGCAAGATATTCGCGCCATGTGGACGCCTGATTAATGGCATCAGCATCAGCTACGTGGTTGTGCCCACAACCGCACGTGTTGCTATGTTGATGTGCTGATTGAGTAAAGTTGCTATGAGGAGCGCTTAGCGAGCTATTTCCAATTGGTGCTAGTTTCCCTGAGAAAGGCGTGGCGAGTGGTGTTACTGAATTTACCCGAATTCGTGGTTTGCGTATCGACTTATATATATTTTTCAGAGCTTTGTACATGATCAACCCACCGAATAAGGCGACCAGACCAAAGCTGAATGTCACGAAAAGCGAAGCTTGCTGGTTGACTACCCGCATCGAGGCATTAAACCCCCACACTAAGACCGTCACCAAGGTAATGGCGACTATAGCCTGAAGCATGGCGGAAACAACCGTTATCATCAAGCTCGCTTTTACTTTAGTTGGGTGAGTAGCCAAGTATGTGGTCACAATTACTTTTCCATGTCCGGGGCCAAGCGAATGAAGCATGCCATACAAGAAGCTAAAGCCAATCAGGTAGCTACCAGCTATGAGCGTGTTTTCTTTCGCATCGTAGAGTAAGTCTGCAAGCTGACTATTGACCTCTCTTTGCCAGTGCGCCGTTTTTACGACCAGTGTAGGCCATGCGAGCCAGAGCTGATAAAGGCATACAGCTAATATTGCTGTGACTGCAAGGGCGACCAGCCAAGCTTGATAAGGACGTAAAGGCGTGCTTTCTTGACGCGCCGGAGTATTAATCGTCAGCGGTTTCATATTTGTACTCATGATTCATGTTTAGATGGAAGGGATGCTCGCACAGTGGATTTTGACGGTCTGGGTAAACAGCTGTCCTAATGCATTATCTGGGTCTGCATCCGCTGGTAATGACATTGCATAGCTCATCTGTTCAGGAGTAGGGTTTGGTTCAATCATCTCTAAATCACACTGTCGATCCAGTTCTGGAGACAAAACCACGTCATTGGATGATTTCCAGGCCATATCGACATAGTAACTGGGTTCGAAAATAAGTAAGCGTAGAGAATCTCGTGTCACGGGTTGGGGTTTTGAAAGAGGCAGTTCGAAGCTCAGAACGAGTTTTGACCGATTACGGGCTAGAGTCCCTTTCTGAGCGACTTTGTATTTGATAGGCGCTTCGCCATCATAGAAATAGGTAAAGTAGTGTTCATACAGCATATTCTCTAGCACAGAGGCGGATACCTCTTGCAAAGATGATTGCTCATTTTCAGCGCTCATATCTTTTCCGTCTAACATGTAGGCGGATGTCATCGCGTCAAATGTCCACTCCATCTTCAAACTTGTGATCATTCCGTTTTTGCCTTGAATATAGGTCTTCAAATCGATCCAAGAGTGAGGGTGGGCCTGTACTGAGGGAGCAATAATCAATGCGAGAAAAAGCCCGATCTTATTGCACCTACTTTCTTGCATACGATCATGGTGATCTGAAGAGAAGCTATTTTTAGTACCAGAGATTCGTTTTATAAGGCGTATACATGGCTCGAAGAAGCCGTCGATTTTGCTCATTTGTACTGTAATAATAATGATTTTGTTATGTTATAACATATGATTGCTGGTGGGCAAAAAAGTTCAATATTAGAAATTTGTACAGCGCTATAATCGAGGACTAAGCATACTCAGATTAGATTAAGAGTTAAGTGATTCATCTGGGAGAGTAGATGGCTTTTTCAGTCGATGAGATTCGATGTCATTGTTGAGTAGTATTACCGGTAGCCAATCTGATTATCAAAAGTCCTCCTGATATAAAAAAGCCGCCAATCAAAAGATAGGCGGCTTCTCTAGACTGATTTTTGCTTATTGCTGAAGCTTCGATTTAGCTTCTTCGACTTTAGATAAGTCTAGACCAAGCTCTTCAACAGCTTCTTTAATTAGCGCTGGATTTTGCATTACTTGGCCCATAAGAAGTTGTAGCTTCTCTTGTGGTAGACCAAGTTGGCTGATGGTTGCCATGGCTGCTAGAGGGTTCTGTGTCAACGTCTGAAACAGTTCGTTGATTTGCTCGTTGCTGATGTTGTTCTCTTTCAACGTCTCTAGAATTGGGTTCATCAAATTACCTTTTTACCACTAAATGAAATAGAAGCTCAGTCTAACATCAAGCTAATGAAGGTTGTACTAGCACTAACTGACCTGAGTGAATTTTATGTCTTTGAAATGCGGGTTTTCTATCAAGGCTGTCATAGAAACCAAGGCTTCGGTCGGTAGCTGTGTTTCACCCGTTGCTGTCGCGATGACGATGGACTCCCTTCGATGGGCATCATAGCTGGTTGTCATCGCTTTGCCTTCAACAATCTGGCCCGACTCCGTCACTAACCGAACAGGGATATGATAGAGGCAGGCTATTTCGATGTAATCGTATTGGTTACAAGAGATCATGCTCAGTCCTTATAAAAGATGGCAAGCCAGATCGTTTCTTCATCTGGCGTGGTGTAGCTGACTCTATGCTTAGTATGGGCCGGTATTTTGATATGGTCACCAGCCCTCAGCTCAACTTCCTTTCCGTCAGGGTACTGGAGGCGAGCGTAGCCTGTTAGCACCACGACCCATTCATGTTCGTCTTGGTCATACCAAAAATCTGGTTCGGATCTTTGCCCCTTTGAGATGATGCGCTCAAGGCGAAAAGAATAACCGGACAGGAGGTCTTCAAAAATTTCTTCTGATAGGTCATCAGGGATGGATTGTAAAAGGTTCATCGCATCATACCGTGTAATCAAACACCACAATGTCTTCAAGGATTGGTCTGAAAATCTCTTTCAAAGCATCATGCTCTGGGTGGGGCAGGTAACGGTCTCGACCTGCTTCATCAGCGAACGTCATCATAACGCAGTGGGTGTAGTGCTTATTTTTTCCTTCTGGGCTGTCATTGAGCCCCCATTCTACGCTATCGACACCTTCAATTTTGGTTGGCATGGATAGAAATGAAGCCTTGAGCTCTTCAATTTGCTGTGATGAAGCATTCGATTTAAATTGAATAAGTAGAATATGTCTGATCATAAGTGTTCCTGAATGAGTGTCTTCTGAACGTGTTGCCAGATGGTCATCATTTCTTCACCAAAAAGGTAAAACTGAATGTCCAGCTGAGCAAATTGGCTCTCTGTGCATACCGTTAGCGCAATCTCGGCGGCTTCCTGTAATGGATAACCATAAACGCCGCAAGAAATTGCTGGGAAGGCAATGCTTAGGCACCGATGAGTAAGTGCCAGCTTAAGCGATTCACGATAGGCAGATTGCAATATTTGTTCAGGATTAGCAACTTGATGATAAATAGGGCCGACAGTATGAATAACATATTTTGCTCTTAATTTACCTGAGGTGGTTATTCTTGCTTGGCCTGAAGGACAACGCACACCATCAACGGCTTCTACCTGCTGGCAGGCTTTCAGGAGCTCTGAACCTGCTGCTCTATGAATTGCACCATCAACGCCTCCGCCACCCAGCATCTTTGGGTTAGCCGCATTGACGATAGCATCTACTTGAGCTCGAGTGATATCTCCGTTGATGAGTGTGATCATGACCATTACTCCAGAATATAGGCGTTGGCGATGTTGCTATAGTCACCTTTAGCGAAGGAGAGGATATTGTCAAAGGCGTGTTGAAAGTAGAGCTCATAACTGCCTTGCTCTACGTAGCCTAAGTGTGGTGTTGCAATCACGCTGGGTAAACTCAATAGAGGTTCGTTGTCTTTTGTCGCGGGCTCATAGTCAAAAACATCCACGGCGGCTTGTTTGGTTGGAGCCGTAGCCAGTGTTTGATAGAGCGCATTTGGCTCAATGAGTTCAGCCCGACTGATGTTAACCAGCAACGAATCCGACTTCATTGCGTCTAAATCTTTCTGACTGACAATGTGTCGTGTTGCATCGTTAAGTCTCAGGTGCAGTGAAATCACATCGCATTGTTCAAAAAAGGTTTCTCGACTGTTTGCGGCTTGGTAACCCATCTCTATAGCATTTTGCCTGGAGGATTCACTGCCCCAGACCATCACATGCATTCCAAACACTTCAGCGTATTTAGCGATGCGTTGTCCGATTTTACCAAAGCCCCAAATGCCAAGGGTTTGTCCATTTAGTGTCCGCCCTAATGTAGGCTGTCCAGATTGTTGCCAGTGCCCTTGCTTGAACCGTTCGAGGTAAGCAGGAATATGGCGACTGGCTGCCATAATTAATGACCAACACAACTCAGACGGAGCAATAGGGGAACCAATGCCTTCGGCAACAGCCACCTGATGTTGATCGCAATCCGTTAGGTTTAGGTGATTGCTGATTTTTCCGGTCTGGCTGATGAGTTTAAGGTTTGGCAGGTTTTTAAGCAGATTGGGAGTGATGATGGTGCGTTCTCGAATCAGAACTAATACTTCAAACGGTTGAAGCTGTTCGATCAATTGACTCTCGTTTGAGGGGATGTCAGAAAAAACAGTGACATCATGGTCATTCAGTTTTTTATAACAGTCTAAGTGACGAACTTGATCTTGATAGTCATCCAATATTGCAATACGCACAGCACAGTCCTTTTAACCAATGAGGTGCATATATTAAAAGAGATGATCCAAGAAATGTAGCGATAGTGTTAAGTCAATATTTGCGCTTTGAGCTCGACCACATTTCCCTCTGGATCATGAATATATATTGAGCGACCAAAGCCTTGAGCACCGTATCGTTCTGCAAAGGGTTGATAGATAAGCCCGCATTGGTCGAGATAGTTAAGCAGAGCGTTCTCTTCTAGTGGCGCGATTTGAAGGCAGAAGTGATCGACATTGCGACCATTCTGGCTGGGCGCTTTACCACCCAGTTTACCCAGCGTACTGTCGACGCAAACCAAGTCAATGATGGCGCTACCTGCGCGAAGCTGTGTTAGGCCAAGTTCTGGAAGTTCGCGTTCGATAGGGCAGTGTAAAATATCTCGATAGAAGTGAAGCATATCTTTGATGTTACTCGTCCTTAGAACGATGTGATCTAACCCTTTCACTTCAATCATGTTGGTGACTCCCTAAAATCAAAATACTAAGTTATACGCTAGCACAAGCATGATGATTCCGATGATTGCTTCGAGTATTTTCCATGAGCGAGCATGGCGGAAAGCTGGAATCAGGCGCTTAGCCCCATATCCAAGGCTGAAAAAGAATACAAATGAGGCACTGACAGCGCCAAGAGCAAACTGCAATTTATTCGGTTCGTATTGGGTAGAGATGGAGCCAAGCAATACGACGGTATCCAGATAGACGTGTGGATTTAGCCAAGTAAAAGCTAGGCACATCAATGCCGTTTTTAAAGCACTTTGTGTTGAATCACCCGCAGGGTTGAGGGCGTGATTTGCCGTGTAAGCTGAATATAGGCTGCGTAGACCGTACCAGAGCAAAAACAGGCCACCGCCATAACGGGCGACTAGTTCAATCAAAGGAAATTTCGCTACGATTAAACCAAACCCTGCAACACCAGCAGAAATCAGGATGGCGTCTGAAAGCGAGCAAATCAAACAGACCAAAAACACATGGTGCTGTTTGATTCCTTGCTTAAGGACGAACGCGTTCTGTGCCCCGATGGCGAAGATTAATGAAAGGCCGAGCGTAAAACCTGCGAGAAACGTACTCATTATCGAAGTTAGAAGCTAGAGCCTGGCTGAGTCAGAAATTCAATTTCTTCGGCAGTACTTTCTCTTCCTAGAATCTCGTTTCGGTGCGGATAGCGACCAAATCTATCTATGATGACCTTATGTTTGATCTCGAATTCGTAGTTATTTTCCATGCCCGGTGCTTTGAATAACTCAACGGCACGCTCATGAATCAATAAAGATTCACTGTGCATAAACGGCATGTAGAGAAAAGACTGCTGTGTTGGAGAAAGCTCGGCATCTTTACCTAAAGCGATGGCCTCTTGTGCCAGCGCCAGTGCCAGTGGGTCCTGAGCAAAAGCTTTGGGCGTATTACGATAGACATTACGTGAAAACTGGTCGAGCACAATGACTTCCGCCAATCGACCAAGAGCGTTGGTACGCCAGCTATAAAGCTCAGATTTCGCGGCGCACTGTAATAGGTCACCAAAACGTTGCGTGATTGTATTGTCTAGCTGTTCGCTACTTACAAACCAGTCTTTAGGTTCTAACTCTTCAAACCAAAAGGACAGGACTTCTTGTGCAGTGATGGGAGTCATGGTGATGTCATCCTTGTGTGTGATGGGTTATCCGTCGAATCTAAATATACGAGAGCGACGGAGAAATTTAAATGTTTAATCAGAGAGTTATATCAGGGTCTGTGTAGATTGGATAACCTGCTGGTGAATCAGTTTAGCCAATAGTTCGATGCCTTGATGCCACTCCGAAGTATCTTCAAAGTTAGCGGTACTCAGACGGATACAGTGGCGAAATTGATCCGCGGTTGCAAATACAGTTCCTGGTAGGATGCTGATCTTATGTTTATTGCATTCCTTATAGAGAGCGAAGCTGTCAACCGACTCGGGCAAAGTAAGCCAAACCAAAAAAGATCCTTGCGGCTGAGATAGGTGGTAACTATTACGGAGCTCAGTATAGCGGTTTAACGCTGTTGTAAGCAGTAGGCTGAAACGACGGTTGTTTTGTTGATAGGTACGCTGCATCTTATTGATATGCTGTCGATACTTTCCTGTCGATAGAAATTCGCCTACAGCGGATTGCATCAGGTTCAAGCTGCCCATATTGTCACAAATCAGATACTTCTCGATCTCTGAACGATACTTTCCAGAAAGAATCCAACCGATTCGTAATCTGGAATCGAGCATCTTTGACAGTGAATTCACGTAGATAACTCGATCTTGGTTATCGAGTGTTTTCAGTGGCAATACGCCGCTATCAAATGCCAGTGCGCCAAAAACGTCGTCTTCGATAATTGGGATATCTTTAGAAACGTTGAGAAGTTCAACGCGCCGTTCTTCAGGCATCCGTGACCCTGTTGGATTAGTGAAATTGGGTGTTATGAGAATTACGGCAATAGGCCATTCCTGAATCGCATTTTCGAGCGCTTTAGGGTCCATACCATTGCGGGTACAACTCGAAATCTCGACCACTTTTAGCCCAAGTGATTCCATCAAAAGCAGATTTCCAAAGTAACAGGGGGACTCCACGGCGACGATGTCTCCGGGTGTGGTTAGAGCGCGAAGTGCAAGACTGATTGCCTGTTGAGCTCCGTGAGTGATGGCTAGATCATTCGGATTGGCTTTGACACCAAGATCACGGCTGATTTTTGCCAACTGCTTGATGAGCCTATCATTCCCCGGAGGCAGTTGATAATGACTCGGCATGTGACTTTGCATTCTGCTATGACGACCTATTTCCGCATACAGCGATTTGATGGCGGGAGTCTGAATGTTTGGATGAGCAGAGCCAGTCGGTAACAACTCTTTCTCCTCTGGATAGCTGAGGATTTCTTTCGACACAGACAGCAGATCGACGGACTGAGGTGGCTGCTGGTGCAACTCCCTTGGCTGTGTCGCTTTAACTCGATAGCCTGATTTGGGTACCGCATAAATGAGCTCTTCGGCTTCCATCTCCTGATAGGCTCTAATGACGGTATTTTTGCTGACGTTCAGGTCGGCAACCAGTTGACGGATCGATGGCAGTTTGTCTTCAGGTTGATAAATACCATTGTGAATCGCTTGTCGAATGTGGTGCTCTACTTGAACAAACTTATTGTCTGCTAATGAATCTGTACCCATTAAAAATACTCAATCTGTGTCTTTTTGATTTATCTGTCCCTTATTAAAGTAGCGCTAATTGAAGAGAAAAAGCCAGAGGAAATGACATGTTGGTGAGGTTAATCCCGTTTGTATTTGTGGTGCTTTGGGCATCGGGCTTTGTAGGAGCTAGGTTGGGTCTGCAATATGCGGAGCCAGCGACATTACTCACGATTCGCATGCTGGCCAATGTAGGGTTCTTTTTATTGCTGATTGCTTTACTGCGTCGCTCGATACCGCAAGGCAAGTTGTTTTGGCATAGCTGCGTGGTAGGAGTTTTAATTCATGGCTTTTATCTGGGTGGTACCTATATTGCGATTGATTTAGGAATGCCTGCGGGGTTGAGCTCGCTTCTGGTTGGTATTCAGCCGATATTAACCGCCATCTTATTAGTCGCTTTCAGCCGCGAGCAATTCAAAGTATCGCAGTGGATAGGCTTAGCTCTGGGGTTTGTAGGTATCAGTTTAGTCTTGATTGGCAAAACTCAATGGCAAGAGGAAACGCATAAGTTTGCTGCCATCGCTCTGTGTGTGCTGTCGCTGATCGGGATCACTTTGGGTACTTTGTATCAAAAACGCTTTTGCAAAGGGGCCGATATGGTAGGTAGTGCTATGGTCCAGTATCTCGCGGCAGCTTGCTTATTCCTCCCTTATGCAATGAATTTTGAAACCATGGAAGTCCAATGGACAACAGAGTTCATTTTTACGCTAACTTGGCTCGTTGTTGTGCTGTCCTGCGTTGCGATTCTGCTTCTGCTCTATATGGTGGAAAATGGTGCATCGTCGAAAGTGGCTTCGGTTTTTTATCTCGTGCCTCCAACGACGGCAATCCAAGCATGGCTCGTATTTGGTGAGTCTTTTGATGGTCTTGGGATGCTAGGGTTTGTGCTGGCAGCGACTGCAGTTTACTTGGTGGTTAAGGCACCAAGTCGACCGTTCATGAGGAAACGTCGTTCTAAGTTAGTAACCACTAATTCTTAATGGGTATTGGCATTGTCTGTAGGCGCATTATACTTCCCGCATTATTATTGAACACCAAAACCAGGCGATGAGCAAAAAGCCAGATAGGATGAGCGCAATGCTTTCCATCATTCAGCAAGTGAAGCAAGAGCTTCCTTTGTACGCACCGGAAACCTTTGTTTGTGGTTCAAAGGGCAGTTGTGTGGGGTGCCCGAAAAAGTTACTGGAGCTGGTTGATTCTGAACTGACCTATTGGGAATCGGCGATGGAGCGGGGTATTACGCCTCAATTCGATGAAATTCGCCGCTTTGGTAAGATGTGCAATGGAGTTCGTAGGGGATTACAGCGCAACGGCTTGGTATAAATCCGCTATTTTTCTTTAGAACTCCCGTTGTGTGGGCTAACTTTATAAAGTACTCACTAACTGGGAGTTTGTCATGAAGCGAATGTATTCTCTTCTGTCACTACTCATTGCGTTGTCTGCTTCTTTCTCTTCGGTATCTGTAGCCGGATACTCCGATGACCTTCGTGAGCTGTCATTTTTTACTGAGTCTTATCCCCCTGCCAATTATATGGAAGGCGATAAAATTACAGGTTATGCCGTGGAAATCCTCCTTGCCGCAAGTAAGATGGTCGGGGAAGAGATTGATATGTCGCAGGTGACTTTACAACCTTGGGCTCGTTCATATCGAACGGTGTTAACTCATGATAATTCGGTGTTGTTTTCTACGACACGTTCAGAACACAGAGAAACGCTGTTTAATTGGGTTGGCCCTATCGCTGATATAAAAATTGTCGTTTTGGCGCGAAAAGATGCGGACATTACAATTGAAAAGCCAATGGATATGGCCAATTACCGTATCGGGGTAATCAGAGATGATATCGGTGAGCAAACCCTGCTAGCGATGGGTTTGCCAAGGAACTCAATGCAGGAAGCCAATTACGTGACAACGTTGGCGGAGCAGCTAATGAAAAAGCGTATTGACCTTTTGGTTTACGCCCATCGCGCAGCAATTTGGTGGTCTAAGCAAGCTGAGGTCGATCCGAGTTTGTTTGAATCTGTTTATGTTGTGAGGGAAGGTCTGATCTATTACGCTTTTAACGTTGATGTTAAACCGGAAGTACTTGCTAAGCTGCAAAAGGGTGTTGATATGCTCAAGAACACCAAAGGTCAGTCTGGAAAGTCTTTATATCAGGAAATTATGGACAAATACGAGCGATAAAAAGCAGCCAAATGGCTGCTTTTGTATTTAAACTTTGGCCTTTTTGACGAAATAAGGATTATCGAATTTCTTTTGTGGCCCCAGCTCTGAAATAACCAGTCTGTTCCACAAGGCTCGGTCAAACTCACCTTTGGGGATAGAAGGGTACAAAGTTTCTTCTTCTTCACGGGCGTAGCGAAGAAACTCTTTCTTCTTGATTTGGTTGTACTTCCGTGCAACACGATTGTGCTTTGAGATCCACTCCAACTTAAAGTTGTTCAAAGCGGGCTCGGCTTCCTCTAGCGGCAGGCGAGTCAAGTAGATCCGTTTATAAGACACTTTTCGATCAAGCATGGTACGCATTGCAGTCTGTATGTACTTACCATGATTGGTGATCGAGATATCCTCTTTGTCGAATAGCGTTACGCTCCAACCAGATGGAAAGAAGTTAGGCTTACGATATTGCTTATTCCGGGTTTCAATCGCCTGATGAATGACCAGATCAGAGGTGCCATTAAATGTCTGCTGCCATTTGGCTATACGTATCTGTGTCGCAGTCGGTAAGCGATAGATATGAGTAAACTTATCTTGGTCCATATGAATACACAAATTGCTTCTAGTTATGAGAGAGCCTATTTCAAAGGTAAGAAAACAGAGTTAGGCGCTTCGAAATAGGAAATGTGGGATGAGATGCGTGCCCACAACAACGACTATCTTAGTGAATTCTTAAACAGGCTGCCACACTTTATTGGTCAATTTTTGGTAAAGAGCAGTCACGGCTTAAATATGCGTTTTAACATTTATAACTGATATGTATCAGAGTTCGTAGTCATCGACTACGCTTACTGATAAGTAGGGAAGTATAACTCTAAAGGTAAGTATGGCTGGGACGGACTTTGTGTCTCTTCTATGGTTGCTGGTTTGCACTTGTATTGCATTCTTCATGCAAGCTGGCTTTACCCTAATCGAAACCGGTTGTGTTCGCGCGAAGAATTCTGTCAATGTCGCGATGAAGAACATGGCAGACTTTCTAGTGGTGTCTGTCGTCTATGTTTTCGTTGGTTTCCATTTAGCACAGGGCAGCTCGCTTTTCTCATTCGACACTTTCCCTCTAACAAGTGAAGACTTTCCCGTTGTGATGTTTAACCTGATGTTTGTTGCGACCGCCGCGACTATTGTCTCAGGTTGTGTTGCCGAGCGAATGAGTTTTCGCGGTTATATTTATACGTCGGCTTTCATTGGTATACTGACGTACCCAGTGGTGTCCTACTGGACTTGGAACCCTAATTCTTGGCTCTACATACTTGGTTTTCAAGATTTTGCTGGAGGTGCGACGGTTCATGTTGTAGGTGGCATGATTGGTTTAGTCGGTACGATGATCATAGGGCCACGCAAAGACCGATTCATTGGCACACAACAAGTAAATGAAATCCCCTCCTATAATCACACTCTGGTTACGATCGGCGTGTTTTTAATGGTGTTTGCTTGGCTCGGTTTTAATGGTGGGAGTTTCTACCAATTCGATGCACGTGTTCCTGTCGTTTTGTTTAACACTGTCCTTTGTGGTGCCGTGTCAGGATTTGTCACTCTGATTCTTGTCCATCGGTCCAAACACGTGCCAGTGTTTGTCACGCTCAATAGTGTTCTGGGTGGGTTAGTTATCGTGACAGCGGGCGCCAATATCTTTAATACATTTGAGGTTGCTCTGCTGGGTTTTCTGGCATCCATTACGGTGTACTACGGCGAAAGAATCCTAGTAGCACTTAAGATAGATGACCCTGTTGGTGCCATCCCAGTTCATTTGTTCTGCGGTATTTTAGGCGTTATATACACCGGCTATTCACTCAGCTTGACGCAAAATGGTGAGTTGGTCTGGGACGTGATGGTGCAAGCTGTTGGTATTCTGGTGATCTTGTTTTGGTCTGGCATTAACTCTTATGCATGTTTTCAACTATTGAAGTGTTTTCATCTCGACAGGGTGTCTCCTCAGGATGAAGAGCTTGGTTTGAATGTCACAGAGCATGGTGTCCAGATGAGTTGGCTTGAGACCCTTAGAGTGATTGAAGGCATCAGTCGAGACGGTGATTACTCAAAACGCGTGCCGGTGGAAATCGGTACGGAAGCGGGTGACGTTGCCATTTCTTTCAATCATTTAATGGATAGGCTAGAGGCCAATATCGATGTGTTACACCACGTAGCAAAAGGTAACCTTGATGATGTGGATATTGTTCCGAGTAGTGATAAAGACGTAATGGCGAACTCACTTCATTCAATGATTGTCAGTTTACGCTCGCTGATTGATGAAGTGGAAGGCGAAATTGAAAATCAAGCCATGCAAATTGAAACCAGTGAGCACTCCATCCAAACACTCATCGAGAAATTTAAACGCACTCAAGATCAACTCATGGAAGCGGAAAAGATGTCTGCACTGACTGGGATGGTTGTGGGGGTGGCGCACGAGTTGAATACGCCGCTGGGCATCTCTGTTACGAGTCTTTCTGTTCTCAGCGAGCATCTTGATGAAGTGGCGAAGAAGTTTTCGGAACGGACTATTACTACAGATGACCTGAACCGCTTTCTCAACGTCGCTAATGAATGTATTGAAATGATAGTGAACAATATCGAACGCTCGGTTGATTTGGTCAGTAAGCTCAAGCAAGTCAATCAGAAAATGACGACAGAAGAGCCTAAGCTGATTGATCTCAAACCCATGCTGAATGATGCCGTTTTGCATGTTAAAGATACTTTATTGCAGAAATCGATCGAGGTTGAAATCGAATGTGAAGAGACATTGCAAGCGTTCTTACCACCGATCTCGCTCCAGTGTGTGGTAGAAGAGCTTCTCAACAATAGTGCACTGCATGGCTTTGGTGAAGAGCAAGATGAAGCTCAACGCGTGATTATGGTTAATGTGCACCAATCCAGTAACCGTATTGATATTATCGTAGAGGATAATGGTGTCGGCATTGCGCCAGAAAACCAGAAAAAAATCTTTCAGCCGTTTTTTACTACCCTACGTGCAAGAGGTGGTACAGGCCTTGGCCTACATATGGTCTATAACATTTGTACACAGAAACTTGCAGGTGCGATTAATGTTCAGAGCGAAGTGAATAAAGGCACTCGCATCGCGCTTTCTCTCGATACTATGGGAGCCGCTGCGGCTCAATAACTCTACTCCCTGTTTCTCAGTTTGATTCACAACGCTTGTCAAATTACTGCCTCAAAAGCGTAAGCAGCTTGTCATTTTCCCCCGGGACACTTAGTACTGGTGACATTAGAAGCTGGTATGACAATGAGAGTAGCAATTTTTGGTAGTGGTTATGTGGGGTTGGTACAAGCCGCGGTTTTGAGTGATGCTGGGCATAATGTGTGCTGTATCGATGTCGATGAAGAACGTATTGCAAAATTGAGAAATGGTGTTGTCCCAATATACGAACCAGGACTAGAAAAGCTGGTCGCTGAAAACTCCTTTGCGGGTCGGCTCACTTTCACGACCTCCGCAGAGCATGAGCTGAATCGGTCAGACGTCATTTTTATTGCTGTCGGCACTCCTCAGGATCAAGATGGCTCTGCCGATCTCAATTATGTGCTTGCGGTAGCGTCAGAAATTGGTAAGTACATTCACGAAGACAAAGTGGTGGTGAATAAATCCACCGTACCTGTGGGAACCGCTCAAGCCGTAGAGTGTGAGATTAAGCTTCAACTGGCTCGTCGAGGATTGAACTCATTGGACGTGGCGGTATTGTCTAATCCTGAATTTCTTAAAGAGGGCACCGCAGTTACCGACTGTACTCGCCCAGACCGCATCATTGTTGGTGTAGACAAACATCATGCGCGCTATCAACAACTTAAAGAGCTGATGCGTGAGCTCTATGCGCCATTCAATCGCAATCATGAAAAGTTGATCTTTATGGATGTAAAATCAGCAGAGTTAACTAAGTACGCCGCGAACAGCATGTTGGCAACTAAGATCAGCTTCATGAATGAAATGGCGAATATTGCGGAGCGCGTTGGAGCGAATATTGAAGATGTTCGTAAAGGTATTGGCAGTGATGAGCGTATTGGTTACCACTTTATCTATCCTGGTTGTGGTTATGGTGGTTCATGTTTTCCTAAAGATATTCAGGCGTTAATTAAGACCTCCGAAAGCTTCGGATATAGTAGTGAAATATTGAAAGCGGTCGAGAACGTTAACTTCTATCAAAAGCACAAGTTGTATGACCTAGTGCAAACACACTTTGGTGGTAGAGAGCAGTTGCGAAACAAGACGTTGGCATTATGGGGGTTAGCTTTTAAGCCTCGAACAGATGATATGCGTGAAGCCCCGAGTCGAGTTTTGATGGAAGCGTTATGGGAGGCGGGTGCAACGGTTCAGGCTTTCGATCCAAAAGCAATGGAAGAAGCGCAGCGAATCTATGGCCCACGTTCAGACTTGCGCTTGATGGGGACGAAAGAGGCGACTCTCAGTGGTGCGGACGGGCTTATCATCTGTACAGAGTGGCAGAATTTTAAGGCGCCAGATTTTGATTTTATTAAGCAGGCTCTAAATCAGGCTGTTATCTTTGACGGTCGTAACCTGTACGAGCCAGAGCGTCTTTCTAGCCGAGGTATTCAATATTATTCTATTGGTCGCCGAATCTAGGAAGTGGAAGGGGAAGTTTTCCCCTTCTTTTTCAACTCACTGGTTAGCCAAGAAATTCTGCTTGTTTCTCGTGTTGAACGACTTTACGCACTACGACTGTATTAGCAATCAAATCGTGCCAGCCTTGCTTCTTACCATTAAAAGCTATCCAGATAAAGCCGAGGCAAAGAGGAATAGCGCTGATGTAATATGCAAGGTAACGGATGACTGATTTAGAAAGCGTCAGCCGATGGCCTGTAACTGCATCTAATACTTCTAGTTTTAAAGCCATCTTTCCGGGTGTTGCTGAGCGGTAGACCCAGAACGCAACGGTGGCTATCAGAGGACAAATCCAGTTTAGGACTAAGTCCCAACCTCCAAGCAGAAAATCATCTGAGCTCCAATAGACTTCACCATAAACCCAGTGCATTAAGGGTGTTATTAGGAGTAACAGTAGTACGGTATCGATTAGTGACGCAGCAAAACGGATCCAAAAGCCTGCGTATTCCTTTGATGTATCTTTCATTTTTACCTTCTAGCCAGTAGACCAGCCCATTTATAGATAAGCTTGATTGTTTTAATAGTCATAAGTAGTAAGGGGAATGTATCAGAAGGTGAGGAAGAAGTGTTTTGTTTAAGGTGAATCTAACCAAATCATGACGTAAACCTCTCCGTCAAAACACGTTTTACGGACCGTAAAAACCGTCAAAATCGCTAAGGATAATAACGAAAAATCCTGATATATATCATAAAATCAATTGGTTAAGCTCTTTTTGGTTGGGTGTGAAGTGTAATCAAAAATTTTGTGAATTTTTCCAATACTGCAAGCTTGTGTCCATAAGCTAAAAAGAGTGCTCGAAGGTGTGAAACTTTGTTGTTTTTGTGGCTAACATAATTTTTGCGAACACGGTCTGTTGGCTGAATAAGCAGTGTGTATGTATCAACCACTCGAGGTTTATTATGAACAAGCGACAAAACAAAAAACTACTCGCTTTATCTATTGCAGTAGGGGCGACATTGTCTCCTATGTCAGCGTTAGCAAGTGCTCAAGCTGGTCAGGAAATGGTTAATCCCACTGGGATGATCTTAGAAGGCTATTGGCACAATTGGTGTAATGTTGGTGGCGGAGATGGGTATAGACAAGGCTCATCTGCATGTATCCAACTCAATGAGGTACCACGAGATTATAATGTCGTGATGGTTTCCTTCATGAAAGTGTTTGATGAAACAGAAGGACGTATACCAACATTTCGTTTAGACCCTGCTCTGGGGATGTCTGAACAAGATTTTATCAAGCAAATTGGTGAGTTAAATGCTCAGGGCCGCTCAGTGTTAATCTCTATGGGTGGCGCAAATGCGCACATCGCAATGCAATCAGGCGATGAGCAGCCTTTAGCTGAAGAAATCATTCGACTGACTGATCTCTATGGTTTTGACGGGTTGGATATCGATCTTGAACAATCAGCGATCAGAGAGAAAGACAACGAGCAAGTTATTGTTGATGCGCTTAAAATCGTCAAAGAGCATTACAGAAAGTCTGACAAGAATTTCATCATTGCTATGGCACCTGAGTTCCCCAATTTAAGGCACGCCGCAAATCAGTCTTATAAAGCTTACATAGAAAATTTAGAGGGCTATTACGACTGGATCAGTCCACAATTTTATAATCAAGCTGGCGATGGTGTGAATGGTGATTATAGCGGTGAAGCATGCAGTGGCTGGCTAGCTCAAAACAATGACGAGTGTAAGAAAGAGTTCATTTATTGGAGCTCATACAATGTTGCAAATGGTATCGACGGTTACGTGAAGATTCCGCACGATAAGCTTGTATATGGAGTTCCCGCTAACAATGATGCAGCTAACAATGGATTCGTAAAAGATCCTCAAGACCTATTTGATGCGTTTGCTCAGCTAGAGGCTGAAGGACTGGGTTTACGCGGTATTATGACTTGGTCAGTCAACTGGGATCTGGGAAAAGATTCAGCGGACAAACCCTATGACCAACAGTTTGTAAACACTTATGGCCCTTTCATTCATGGTGGCGATGTTGACATGCCGCCAGTGTTTTCTGGTACTCAAGATACTGAAATCTTTGTCAATACTGAGTTTGATGAAATGGCAGGTGTGACCGCATCGGATGAAGAAGATGGCGATCTAACCAGCAAAATCACTCATGAAGGGGAGGTGGATGAGTCCCGAAAAGGGGTTTATACCATTATCTACCGTGTGACGGATAGCGGTAACAATACCACAACTGATTCTCGCCTTGTAACGGTAAAAGATGATGATGGGACGATTGGGTCCAAACCTGAAATTCATGGAGTGGAAGACACAACATCTGTTCTTGGCCAGTTCTTCGATACCATGCTTGGGGTATCTGCGCTAGATAGTGAAGATGGCAACATCACTTCTCAGATAACGATCGAAGGTAATGTTGACACTGCCAATATTGGCGATAACACTTTGACTTATCGTGTGGAAGACAGCGATGGTAATGAAGCGGTTGAGGTGCGCAATGTCCAAGTCATTAACGAGGCACCAGTACTTCATGGTATCAGTGATGTATCAATTACTGTGGGCGATGAATTTGATGCATTGTATGGCGTCACCGCACATGACTCGACAGATGGTGATTTAACCAGCCGAATTCTAGTCGATGGTGAGGTAAACTCAACTGAACCTGGCCGTTATGCCTTGGTCTATTCTGTTTCTGACTTCAACGGAGCAACCACCATTGAAAACAGAAATGTGACAGTGAATGAAGCGTCGGTTTGTGTTATTCACGACTACCCAGACTGGCCTAGAAAGGACTGGGAAGGTGGCGAATATAATCACGCAGATAAGGGTGATTTAATGCGCTACGAAGGTGTGGTCTATGAAGCTCAATGGTACACCACAACAGTTCCTGGAAGTGATTCGAGCTGGATTGTGGCTGATGGTGATTGCCAAAGCGAAGGAAACCAAGCGCCAGACGCTATTATCAATGGCCCGGCAAGTGCCATTGTTGGTTCTTCTATCACTCTAGATGGTAGTCAGTCTGTGGATCATGATGGTTCTATTTCTAACTATCAGTGGAGCTGGAATGGGGTAGTGCTCAGTGAATCGAGTTCTTCGCTAAATGTGGATTTCACACAGGGGCATTTAGGACAAAATGTTTTCACTTTGGTCGTCGCGGACAACGAAGGCTTAACGGATTCAGTGGAACATACGGTGAATGTGACGTCTGATGATGGTGGGACTGATCCAGGTGTCTGTGAAGGCATTCCCGCTTACCAAACTTATGATCCTTCAACGGGAGAAGGCATTTACATGACGGGTGTTCAGGTTGCGCATAAAGGCGATAAGTATGAAGCGCTAACCGATAACTTGTATAACATAGAGCCGGGTACCGCAGATCATTGGTGGAAGCCTTTGGGGTCTTGCGAGTAGCAAAGTTTCTCGCGACGAAATAAAGGTTCATTTATTTAGCCACTAACAGGCAGGTTGAATTCCTCTTGTTAGTGGCTTTTTCGTTGAGTGACTAAAGAATGCAATGTTTGGCGTAGCTGGTGGCTTCGTTTGCTGTCCATTCGCCTTTCGGTTTATCAGCTAAGTCCTGGCACCAAGCTTCGCTACCGACCGTATTCTGAAATACACAGTGTTTGGCAAAGTCGAGCGCTCCCTGAGCATTCCATTCGCTCTTCGGTTTATCCTGCATGTTGTCACACCATTCCTGTGTGCCGATTTCTTCTTGGCATGCGCTCAGTGCTAACGCTGCGGCAAGAACGAAAACTATTCTTTTCATCGTTTCTCTCAGTTTTTTGTTTGCGCCACTATACCCAAATTTACGTCTCAAGTGTGTTATTTACGGCTGAATCAATCACCTGCTGCGTTAAAAAATGCATCAAATTTGGTGAATGATGTCACTGTTTGGGGCTGTTAAAATCATCAATTAAGGATCCGTTTCACACTCTAAAGATGAGTGACTCGCAAAACTGAAGTCAACGATTATGATTTCATCGAAACGTTTCGATGAGTTTTCTGTTAATAGCGGATGCAGTGCGAAATAGAAACTCAACGCAGTTTGAACGTGTAATCGATAGGTCGATGAAATGAAAAAAAGTACCCTGATAAACTCTGAACTTTCTTACCTCGTGGCGACACTAGGCCATACTGATGAAATCACGATATGTGATGCAGGCTTACCAATTCCCGAGCAGGTGCAACGTGTAGATCTTGCGTTGACTCACGGCGTGCCAAGCTTTTTGGAAACAGTGCGAGTGATTCTTTCAGAGTCGCAAATAGAAGGGGTGATCATCGCTGAAGAGTTTGCCTCCGTCAGTCCTGCACATCATGAGACTTTGATTGCTGAGCTGCGTGCTGAAGAAGCGCAGACAGGAAAATCTATTTCGGTGGTTTATGTACCACATGAAGAATTCAAAACGCGCACTCAGCAAAGCCGTGCCGTAGTGAGAACGGGTGAGTGTACGCCTTACGCCAATGTAATTTTTCAAGCTGGTGTTGTGTTTTAAGCCGTTTGAGACTGAGGACCAATTATGACTCAAGCTATTCTACAACTGAGTGAGATTGAGAAAGCTTTCCCCGGCGTTAAAGCCTTGGATAAAGCGAGCCTGAACGTTTATCCCGGTAAAGTGATGGCTTTGATGGGTGAAAACGGTGCGGGCAAATCAACGTTGATGAAAGTGTTGACGGGAATCTACAGCAAAGATTCGGGTAGCATTCATTACCAAGGCCAACCAGCAGCGTTCAAAGGCCCGCGTGATTCGCAGGAAGCGGGAATCAGCATTATTCACCAAGAGCTAAACCTGATCCCTGAACTCACGATTGCAGAAAATATCTTCCTTGGCCGAGAGTTTACAGGCGCGATGGGTCGAATTCAGTGGGACAAAATGTACGCTGAAGCGGACAAATTGTTAGCAAGACTGAACGTAAAGCATAGTGCTAAGCAACTGTTAGGCGAGCTCAGCCTCGGTGAACAGCAGATGGTTGAGATTGCTAAAGCACTGTCGTTTGAGTCGAAAGTTATCATTATGGATGAGCCGACCGATGCACTGACAGATACCGAAACCGAGTCTTTGTTTGCCGTGATTCGAGAATTACGTGAGCAGGGCTGCGGCATTGTTTATATCTCTCACCGTCTGAAAGAGATTTTTGAAATCTGCGATGACATTACGGTGCTTCGTGACGGAAAGTTCATTGGAGAGTGCGCTGTAGCGTCTACCGACGAAGATGGACTGATTGAGATGATGGTTGGCCGTAAGCTGGAAGAGCAATACCCACGCATTGACGTTCAACATGGCGACATTTGCCTTGAAGTGATTGGGTTGACAGGCTCTGGCGTTCACGACGTCAGCTTTAAACTCCAGCGCGGTGAGATACTCGGTGTCTCGGGTTTGATGGGCGCCGGTCGAACTGAATTGATGAAAGTCATCTATGGCGCTCTGCCTAGTGAGCGTGGCGTAATCAATCTGAATAACAAAACCATCAACCCTGTGAGCCCACAAGATGGTCTTGCAAACGGCATTGCTTACATCTCTGAAGACCGCAAGGGTGACGGCTTAGTCTTGGGCTTGTCAGTAAAAGAGAACATGTCGCTTTGCTCTCTGGATAAATTGACCAAAGGTGGTCGAATTCAGCATAGCGATGAAGTGGTTGCCGTCGAAGACTTTATCAAACTCTTCAACATCAAGACCCCAACTCGCGATCAGATCATTGGCAACCTATCTGGTGGTAACCAGCAGAAGGTGGCGATAGCTAAAGGTCTGATGACTAAACCTAAAGTACTGATCCTTGACGAGCCCACACGTGGTGTCGATGTCGGTGCAAAGAAAGAAATTTACCAGCTCATCAACAAATTCAAAGCCGATGGCATGAGTATCATTCTGGTCTCTTCAGAAATGCCGGAAGTGTTGGGAATGAGCGACCGTATCATTGTGATGCATGAAGGCCGCATTAGTGGTGAGTTTGATGCCAAAGACGCCGATCAGGAGAAGTTGTTGGCGTGTGCAGTAGGCAAAGAAATAAATGAGGAAGCAGCATGAGTACTAATACCATGAGCAAACCAAACGAAGCGGGCAGCAAGAAGCTGTTCAGCAAAGAGTGGCTGATTGAACAAAAGTCGCTCATCGCACTTATCTTCCTGATTGTTGTTGTATCGTTCCTTAACCCCAACTTTTTTACGGTCGATAACATTCTTAACATTCTGCGTCAGACCTCAGTAAACGCAATTATTGCGGTAGGTATGACCTTGGTTATCTTGACCGCAGGTATTGATCTGAGTGTCGGCTCGGTTCTGGCATTATGTGGTGCTTTTGCTGCCAGTTTAATCGCTTTGGAAGTGCCTGTATTGGTGGCGGTTCCAACGGCCTTGTTTGCCGGTGCAGCACTGGGTGCGATCAGCGGTATCATTATCGCCAAAGGCAAGGTACAAGCATTTATCGCAACACTGGTAACCATGACCTTGTTGCGTGGTGTCACTATGGTTTACACCGATGGTCGCCCAATTTCGACTGGCTTTACCGATACCGCTGATGCTTTCGCGTGGTTCGGTACAGGTTACGCTTTGGGAATTCCGGTTCCAGTTTGGTTGATGGTCATCGTTTTCGCTGCGGCTTGGTACCTACTTAACCACACGCGCTTTGGTCGCTATGTGTATGCATTAGGTGGTAACGAATCTGCGACACGCCTATCTGGCATCAACGTCGATCGCGTTAAGATTGGTGTCTACGCTATATGTGGCCTGCTGTCGGCACTGGCAGGCATCATTATCACATCTCGTCTTTCTTCTGCTCAGCCAACCGCTGGTATGGGCTATGAACTGGATGCCATAGCAGCCGTTGTACTCGGTGGTACTAGCTTAATGGGCGGTAAAGGTCGAATCATGGGCACATTAATCGGTGCACTCATCATCGGCTTCCTAAACAACGCTCTGAACTTGCTCGACGTTTCATCTTACTACCAGATGATTGCTAAAGCCGTAGTTATTTTGCTGGCTGTACTGGTCGACAACAAGAACAAGTAATTCATAAAAAGGCTTGGAGGTAAGTACTCCGAGCCACCCTACACAAGGACTAAACACAATGAAAAAACTCGCAACTCTTATCTCTGCTGCACTTCTTTCATCCACCGTCTCTATTTCAGCACAGGCGCAAGATACGGTGGCTATCGTACTGTCTACGCTGAACAATCCTTTCTTCGTTACGATGAAAGATGGCGCAGAAGCAAAAGCGAAAGAGCTGGGCTACGACCTGATTGTTCTGGACTCACAAAATGACCCAAGTAAAGAACTGTCTAACGTCGAAGACCTCACGGTTCGTGGCGTAAAGGCAATTCTGATCAACCCTACAGATTCTGATGCTGTTTCAAATGCTATTCGCATGGCAAACCGCTCTGACATTCCTGTACTGACTCTAGACCGTGGTGCGAGCCGTGGTGATGTTGTAAGCCATATCGCTTCAGATAACGTAGTCGGCGGTGAAATGGCGGGTCATTTCATCATGGAAAAAGTGGGTGAAAAAGCGAAAGTTATTCAGCTAGAAGGTATTGCGGGCACGTCGGCTGCACGTGAACGTGGCGAAGGTTTCATGAACGCAGTGAAGGGTAGTGAGATGGAACTACTGGCCAGCCAGCCAGCTGATTTCGACCGCACTAAAGGCCTAAACGTAATGGAAAACCTGCTAGCTGCAAATCCAAACGTACAGGCGGTATTTGCCCAAAATGATGAAATGGCGCTAGGCGCACTGCGTGCTGTACAGGCCTCTGGTAAAGACGTGATGATCGTTGGTTTCGATGGTACTGATGATGGTATCGCTGCAGTTAACCGCGGCAAACTGGCTGCGACAGTGGCTCAGCAGCCAGATCTTATCGGTTCATTAGGTATCGAAACTGCTGACAAAGTACTGAAAGGTGAGTCTGTTGAAGAGTACATCCCAGTACCTCTGAAAGTAATCACTAAGTAATGTGAATTTTGCCCTTCTCCTCATTTTAATCTGTCGTTTCGAGGAGGAGGGCAAATAAGCTTGCGCTTTTGCGAGAGCGCAAACTTATTACTCCCGTTCCAAATTAGTAAGGTTCAATTGAACCGAGGATAACCGTATGAATAAGTTAGTGGTATTAGGTAGTGTTAACGCTGACCATGTTCTCCAAGTGCCTTCTTTTCCTCGTCCAGGCGAGACGTTGCATGGTCGCAACTATCAAGTTATCCCAGGTGGTAAAGGGGCAAACCAAGCCGTAGCGGCGGCCCGATTAAACGCAGACACAGGATTCATCGCCTGCGTTGGTGATGATGCGTTTGGTATCAATATTCGTGAAAACTTCAAAATGGACAACATCAACATTGCTGGCGTCAAAATGCAGCCAAATTGTCCAACCGGAATTGCCATGATTCAGGTAGCTGAAAGCGGTGAGAACAGTATTTGTATCTCCGCGGAGGCGAATGCTAAGTTGACTGAAGACGCGATTGAGTTTGATTTAGAGCGAATTCGTCAGGCCAACTATCTGCTTATGCAGTTGGAAACGCCAATGTGTGGTATTGAAAAAGCCGCGCAAGTCGCGAAAGCGTCTAGAACCAACGTTATCCTTAATCCAGCGCCAGCGCGTGAGTTATCGGATGAGCTACTTTCTTGTATTGATGTGATTACCCCAAATGAGACCGAAGCAGAAGTACTTACTGGCGTGACGGTTACAGACAACGAGTCAGCCCAAGAAGCAGCAAATACGCTTCACCGTAAAGGTATTGAAATCGTATTGATTACGCTTGGGGCTAAAGGGGTATGGCTAAGTCAGAATGGACGTGGTGAACTAATCCCAGGCTTCAGAGTCGAAGCAACAGACACAACAGCTGCAGGCGATACCTTTAATGGGGCCTTGGTCACTGGTTTATTAGAAGATTTGCCTCTAGAATCTGCGATAAAGTTTGCTCACGCTGCCGCAGCCATTTCCGTAACACGCTTTGGCGCACAGACTTCAATCCCTAGTCGAGATGAAGTTGACGCTTTTCTGGAGCAACATAATTAGTCAAATATAAGGAGATAATTACATGGCTACAATGAAAGATATTGCCCGGCTCGCCGGTGTTTCCACTTCAACTGTCAGCCATGTCATTAATAAATCTCGTTATGTAAGTGAAGAAATTTCTGAGCGGGTAAACAAAGCCGCTCAGGAACTCAACTATACGCCTTCCGCGCTCGCCCGTAGCCTTAAAATTAATCGTACCAAAACCATTGGCATGTTAGTAACAACCTCTACAAACCCATTCTTTGGCGAAGTGGTTAAGGGGGTTGAACGCAGTTGCTATCAACAAGGTTATAACCTCATTCTTTGCAACACCGAAGGTGATAATGAGCGCATGCGTGAGTCAATTAACACCTTGTTGCAAAAACGCGTCGACGGTTTGATCCTCATGTGTTCTTCCTTGGAGGGCGAACGCATTGACGTGTTCGAGAAATACCCTGATATTCCGGTGGTTGTGATGGACTGGGGTCCGATGTTGTTCACCAGCGACAAGATTCAGGACAACTCACTGCGTGGTGGCTATATTGCAGCTAAGCATCTGATTGAATCAGGCCATAAGGACATCGGCTGTATTACTGGTCCGTTAGTGAAGCATCAGGCTCAGATGCGTTATGAAGGTTACAAACGCGCATTAATAGAAGCGGATTTAGAATTCAACCCAAATTGGATTATCGAATCTGACTTTGAATGTGAAGGCGGCTACGACGCTTTTAATAAGATGCACGCGAAAGGACCTCTGCCAAGTTCCATCTTTGTTTGTAACGATATGATGTCAATGGGCGTGATTAACGCCGCCAACGAAAAAGGTATTCGCGTACCTCAAGATTTATCGATCATCGGCTATGACGATATTCAAATCTCCAAATTCATGACTCCGGCACTGACAACAATCCATCAGCCAAAATACCGTTTAGGTAAGGCAGCAGTGGAAGCGTTGTTGAAAAAACTGGATGGTGGAGAGACGGAACCGCAAGTTGTCCAACTCGAGCCGACTTTAATCGAACGTAAAACGGTTCGTGCGCTCTCCTAGAACTATCGCAAGCCTTTAAGTTTCCACAGCTTTTTTAGTGCGAATTTTTAAATTAATTTTTGTGGACTAGAACTGCATATTGAGTGCCATTTACACTTTTTTTATAAGTTTGTGCTAAACCTTAAGTTAGAGAAATAGTATTAGGGGTTAGACAAGAAATGGAATTGTTTGCAGACCATCGACAGTCACAGCAACCTGCTACCAGTGAACGAGACTCAGCAGAGCGGTTGGCTTCCCCATGGAAAGTACTGTTGATTGATGACGATGAGCAAATGCATCAAGTCACTAAACTGGCCCTTTCTGATTTTGAGTTTGAAGGTAGACATCTGGAACTGATATCCGCTTTTTCCGCAACGGAAGCTAAAGGTATTTTTCAGAATTCAGATGACATCGCTCTCGCGCTTGTTGATGTGGTTATGGAAACAGAGCACGCGGGTTTGGAGCTGGTTAAGTACGTCCGTGAAGAGCTTGGTAACAGCTTAGTCCGTCTCGTTCTGCGAACAGGGCAGGCGGGTCAGGCTCCAGAAGATACCGTTATTCGTGAATATGAAATCGATGACTACAAAGAAAAAACTGAATTAACTACGCAAAAACTCAAAACCCTACTTTATTCTATGCTTCGTTCCTATCGCGACCTTTGCCTGATTGAGCAACAAAAGAAGGGACTTAGTAAAGTGATTGAAGCTTCGGCGTATGTTCAAAACACCACCACTCTTCAGACCTATGCTACCTCCGTGCTAGAGCAATTGACCTCGCTGCTTAAGCTGGATCAGTCCGCTTTATACTGCATTGTTCAACCTCGACCAAATGGCGAAGAGTCGCGAGCCTTAACGCTTGCTGCGACTGGTGATTTTGTTGATTTCTATAGTGAGTGTGCTTTTGAAAAGCTACCCGTAAAGGTGTCTGAGCGTTGTAAGCGTGTATTTGAAGCGCAAAAGTCAGAGAAGTTTGGTGATGCCTACGTGTTGTATACGCATGATGAACAAGGCGTAGACTGTATTTTATATGTGAATGTTAAGCGTGAGCTTACAGAATTGGACATGCAGTTGCTTGAGATTTACATGCAGAACATAGGTTTAACCTTTGAAAATCTCAGCCTGATGTTGGATATTCGCGAAACGTCTAAAGAGTTGGTTTACACCCTTGCTAATGCAGTGGAAGCGCGGAGTAAAGAAACAGGTGCTCATGTTCAACGAGTCTCTTTATTCTGTGAAAAACTGGCTCTACTGTATGGTCTAAGTGAATCAGAAGCATCTGTCATCAAGCACGCTTCTCCATTACATGATGTAGGTAAGGTCGCGGTACCTGATTCGATCCTTCACAAACCCGGTAAGCTCAATGCGGAAGAGTGGGAGATCATGAAGAGACATGTTGATTATGGCGTGGATATTCTCAGCAAATCTAAGCGTCGCTTGATTACTGTTGCTAAGGAAATTGCCGGTTATCACCATGAAAAGTGGGACGGGACAGGCTATCCGAATGGTTTATCTGGTCTGGATATACCCGTAACGGGTCGTATTACCGCTTTAGCTGATGTGTTTGATGCACTAGGGGCAAAACGCAGCTACAAAGAGCCTTGGAGTGATGAAGACATTATGTTAGAGCTGGTTGCCCAAAAAGGTAAGCATTTCGAACCTGAATTGGTTGAGCTGCTCATCTTACATTGGGATGAGTTTATTGAAATTCGCAATTCCCTACCAGATTAATTTTCTAACGTTAGTGTTCATCTTCCATAGGTAAATTTTCTGGCAGTGTGAGTTTAAAATATACCCCTTCACCCAGTTGAGAGTTGAATTCCAGCTCTCCTTGGAGCTTTTGTTTCACTAGGTTAAACACCAAGTTAAGCCCCAATCCAGAGCCACCCAACCCGCGTTTACTAGTGTAGAAAGGTTCAAAAATCTTCTGATGCAATGAGGCGTCCACGCCACTGCCGTTATCTCGGTACTCAACGATTATTGATTCATCTACTTGGTAGAATGAGATAGTGATCTCCGCTTGAGGTTGGTTATCAAAGGCGTGGTTGATACTGTTCATAACGAGGTTAGAGATAATTTGAGTTAGCACACCTGGTAAGCTGTTCATCAAAATAGTCCGGTCACCCGTTAATCTTGGTTCAACGGGGATCTTACGAGTTTCAGGATGCAAGCTGGCTAACAGTGCCTCCAATACTTGCATAACGTTGAATTGAGAACGAGCTTCGGATACCTGATCGACGGCGGTTTGTTTGAAATCCTTCACCAGTTTTGCTGCGCGGCTGAGGTTATGTTCGAGCATTTGGCTGCTGTCAGACATGCGTTTCATCAGTGTCTCAAATTGCGTACTGGTTAGAGTCTGAGCTGCGAAGGCTGCGTTGAGTTCGCTGGTTACATCTCTTATCACTGAAGTTGCGGTTACGGCGATACCTAATGGCGTGTTAACTTCATGAGCGACACCTGCCACTAAACCGCCTAAGGCAGCGAGTTTTTCTGACTCAACCAACTTGTCCTGAGTTTCTTGCAGTTGTTCCATACTTTGCTTGAGGTCGAGTGTTCTTGAAGCGACCATGCGTTCCAGATTTTGGTTCAGTTCTTCAAGCTCAATTTGTGTCAGCTTCAGTTCAGTAATATTGATGGCCGTGCCTCTAAAGCCCAAAAACTGGCTATTTTCATAACGCGCTTTAGCTTGGAACAAAAGATGTAGGGTGATGCTGTTGATGGTGACACTTTCTTCGACTTGCGTGAAATCATTCCGCCTAGCAATTGCCTGATGCAGGCCTGTCGAGTCATGCAAATCTTCTATGTCAGAAAAGCTGAGGCCATTAACCGCAGTTAGGCCAAGCGTTTCTTTCATTGGTTCAGAGCAATAAATAAGCTGACCAAGATCATTGGTTTCCCACAACCAATCCGACGACACATGCGTGAAGTCCGCCAAACGTTCTTGCTCGCTTTTAATACTGTTGTAGAGCAGAGTAATGTTGTTACTGATCTTATTAGCGCCTTCTCCCAGCCAGTCCAGCTCGTCATTTTTTTCTGTGATCCAACGAGTATGCTCCAAAACCAATGGGGGACTCGGATGACGCGGATTAAATGCTCTCAAGTACTGCGCAATCTGGAAGACACGACGATTAACACTAGCGTGAAAAATAAACAGCATCACTGAACAAACGAGTAGCGTTTTAAAAGCATTGAGAAGAAGTGTGGAAATAAACTGTTGAATCAGATAGTCATAGATTTCCTGTGCGTTTGATTCGACATAAATTGAACCAATATCTTCAGTATGACCATCTTCAGGATCGCGATAGGTGAGTAAATAAGTAGCTTTGACGACATTGCCTTTAACTTCTTTTCCTGAGTTGAAGGTGTAATTTCCAGAATGGACTTCAAGGTAGTCAATTTTAGGAAGGTTGACTAATCCATCAAGTCTTTCCTGAAGGACGACTAAATCGAAAGACCAAAGGGAAGAAGCCAACAAGCTGGCATGTACGTCGCGTATCTCAATGTGTCTTTGGTCGACATCACTAAACTCTTTTTCATAGTCCCAAGATAGCTGCAACAAAGTGGTAAGCAGTGTTACTACACTACTCAATGTCACCATGAGTAGGATGATGCGGCGACCAATTCGGCTATACAAAGGGTTATTTATGCTTTCTTCTACTTTTTTGCTGCGGCTCATAGGACTCTAAAGTCGTGTTTTTACTTGAGTATAGCCTGCACTGATTAACTTTTATAACGACCTATTCATACCAAAGATAGTTTTCAATCCTAAACTAAAGTATGAAATGTGATTTTAAGGGGGTTCTATGAGAGTGCTGACGTTTTTGTTGCTACTGCATTGCAGTTTTGCCCAAGCGGAGAAAGTGCTACTTATAGAGAGCTATCATGCCGAGTATCCTTGGGATGCGAGCTACGTGAAAGGGATTGAGGAAGTATTGACCAGCACTGCGCAGCTATTTCGATTTCAAATGGACACCAAACGTCTCCCTAAAGATCAATTTGAATCAAAAGCTGATGAAGCTCTGTCGTACTATTACAGTTTGCAGCCTGACGTTGTGGTCTTAGGTGACGATAACGCGTTGAATTACATGTTACCTAGACTATATAAAGAGCCTATTTCTATTGTGTTTTTAGGGGTTAACTCCAACCCCCGTTACCTTCTGTACCAATATCGAGGCGAAGCTAAGATTACTGGCGTGTTAGAGCTCCCGCTTTATATTAAAAGTCTTGGTGATCTTAGTTTCATCCATCCAGAGCGATATTTTAAAGTCCGTGTGATGTTTGACTCAGGGGTGACTTCTAAAATTGCGGCTAAGCACATTCAACGGCAGTACGAGATGATCAAAGATAATCTCGGTATAGAAACGGAAATTTTATTATTGTCGACTCGGAGTGAATGGGAAGCGGCAATTATGGGTGCTGAAGCTGACGGTGTGGCCTTCATTATCATTGGTTTATACCATACCTTGATTGATGAAGGGGGTGAGAGTGTGCCTTCTGATCTGGTGTTGCAGTGGACTAATGAGCATTCAACGATTCCATTATTTTCTTTCTGGGATTTTTCAGTCGGCGCTGGGAAAACAAGCGGTGGAGTTGTCTTATTCGGAGAAAGCCAAGGTAAACAGGCGGGCACTCTGATCAATCGGATATTAGCTGGTGAAAGAGCCGATCAAATTCCGATCACTATTGGTGAGCAGGGTCGAGCTATTTATTCGACAACAGAGATGCAGCGCTGGGGATTAAAGCCTCCTTCTCATTGGCTACCTATTGATTAACACAGGATAACAAAAAGCCCCACGAGCTTGCGCTGGTGGGGCTTCTAGAATGCTAGCTAATTAAGCTTCGCTGCGACGGTCACGGCCATGACCACGTTCGCCACGGTAGTTACCACGGTGATCGCCACCACGGTTACGATCAAAGCGACGTTCGCCATCACGACGGCCACCTTCGCGTCCACCACGACCGCCTTCACGGTTACCACGGTAGCCGCCTTCGCGATTGCCGTCACGGTTACCACGGTAACCACCGTCACGACGACCACCACCATCGCGACCACCACGACCACCATCACGACCGCCGCCACGACGTGGTTCACGGAAATCGTTGAAGTCACATACTACGGCATCTACTTGTTTCTGGCGGATGCGTAGTTTGCGTAGTTTGCTAGCAGTTTCAGAAGACATTGCTTTTGGTAGCTGAACGTAAGTCTCGCCTTGTGCTAGTTTAATCGCACCGATTGAACCTTTAACTAGGCCAAGCTCGTTTGCCAATGCACCAACGATATCTTTAACCTGAACGCCTTGCTCACGACCAACCTGAAGCTGGTAAGTATCCCAGTCTTGGTTGTTGAAGTTACGGTCACGACCACGACCATCACGGCCACCTTCGCGACGCTCTTTACGACGTTGCTTGTCACGCTCAATCGCTTCAATCATTGGGTCTTCGCCAATGTAGAATAGAGGGCGTTTGCCTTGCTGGCGCTTCAGTAGGATTGCTGCAAGCGTTGCTGCGTCAATCTCTAGTGCGTCTTGTAGCTTCTCTACAAGCTCACCGAATTTCTCAAGAGATTTGTGTTCTTTCTCTTGCTCTAGCTCAGCACCAAGTTTAACTAGACGAGCTTCTGCAACCTTGTCACGTAGTGGAAGTTGAATCTCTTCCATTGAAGACTTAGTCACGCGCTCGATAGTGCGAAGCATACGAATTTGGTTAGTGCGAACTAGAAGGATCGCTTTACCTTTACGTCCAGCACGACCTGTACGGCCGATACGGTGGATGTAAGACTCAACATCGAATGGGATGTCGTAGTTAAATACGTGTGTGATACGAGGAACGTCAAGGCCACGTGCTACAACGTCAGTTGCTACTAGGATGTCGATAACACCTTGTTTGATGTGATCAACAGTACGCTCACGTAGAGACTGAGGAATGTCACCGTGTAGTGCAGACGCTTTGAAGCCGCGAGCACATAGCCAATCAGCAAGACGCTCAGTATCTTGACGAGTACGTACGAATACGATTGATGCATCAGTCTCTTCTGTTTCTAGAAGACGAGACATTGCTTCGTCTTTCTCTACACCTTTAACAACCCAGAACTGCTGCTCTACTTTGTCTACAGTGTGGTTTTTACCTGCAACGTCGATAGTGATAGGATCACGTAGGAAGCGCTCAACAATGTTTTTAAGCATTGGAGGCATAGTTGCAGAGAAAAGTACACGTTGTGCTGATTCAGGAGCGTGCTCCATGATCTCAGTTACGTCGTCGACGAAGCCCATGTTTAGCATCTCATCCGCTTCATCAAGAACGAATGTGTGTACTTCGTCTAGGTGCAGACGTTCACGGTTGATAAGGTCTTGAACACGACCTGGTGTACCAACAACAATGTGAGCACCGTTCTTAAGTGCACGCATTTGGTCAACGATTGATGCACCACCGTAGATTTCAAGCACTTTAAGGCCAGAAATGTTTTGACCAAGGTTCTTTATTTCAGCAGCAACCTGAATCGCTAGCTCACGAGTCGGCGCTAGAACGATGGCTTGTGGTTTACGCTGAGAAAGCTCAAGCTTGTTCAGAAGTGGTAGAGAGAAAGCTGCCGTTTTACCGGTACCAGTTTGAGCTTTACCTAGTGCGTCAGTACCTTCCATCAGGTGTGGGATAGCCGCTGCCTGAATTGGAGTTGGTGAAACGAAACCCATTCCGTCAAGTGCAGAAAGGATAGAGTCGTTAAGCGCTAAGTCGCTAAACTGAATTACAGAATCTGTCATTGGGATCCTACTAAATTAATGTCAACAAAAGGTCCCACGAGCTCTACCAATTCCATTACCAATCCAGTTCTTTGCTGAATCCGTTCAGATGCGGATAAGTCGTAAATCGCATCAAGCCGCTAGGGACATATCTAAGGGGGCGGAATTATTCCCTAAATGCACAAAAAAAGCCAGAAAAAATTGAAATACATCACATATTTTTCTCACTATTGATTAAAGCGAGTATTCAATGACCAAAAATAGTGAATATATGAATCTATTAGCGCGCAAAATAGTCGTTATTAACTTTCGAAACGGATAGGTAAATCAATGGATAGGAGAAGCTTTACTAAACTTTGCGGTTTGCTCGGCATTAGCGCTGCATTCCCGTTAAATGCAGCGCTCAAGTTACAACTAAAAAACAAAAGGGTAGGTATCATTGGGGCTGGTGCTGCTGGAATGTGTACTGGTTATCTGCTCAAGGAGCTTGGTGTTGAATATACCTTATTCGAAGCTTCATCAAGAATTGGCGGACGAATCAAAGAAGAAAACACATTCGCTGACTTTCCCTTATCATTGGGCGCAGAATGGCTGCATGTCGCGCCAAGTGAACTCGACCGTATCGCTCAAAAGCCAGCTAATGTTCGGCTTAGCCCATATCCAAAAACGGCCAAAGTTGCTTATTTTGAAGATGGAAACCTCTATGAGGGCGAAATCGGAGACTATCAGGATGCAAGATTTACCAACAGCAGTTGGCTTGGCTTCTTTGAGCAGTATCTATTACCAGAAATTAAATCTAATCTACTCTTCGACACTGAGATTACTCAAGTAAACTATGCTGACGCGGGCGTAGTGCTGACCGATAGCCTACAGAAGCATTACAACTTTGATGTTGTTGTCGTCACTGTTCCACTCCCAATCCTTCGCAATGAACGCCTTCGCTTTCTCCCCCCACTTCCAGATTACAAGCGAGATGCGATCAATCAAGCTGCGTTCTGGGGAGGAATTAAGGTGTTTATTGAATTTAAGAACCACTTCTATCCGACGTTTTTGACCTTTCTCGATAGCGAGACTGATGAAGGCCAGTATCTTTATTACGATGCTGCTTATGGCCACAAGAGCTCTAAGCACGTGATGGGCTTGTTTGCCGTTGGAGAGCATGCACGTCGCTATCAAAGTCTCAATGACGTTGATCTGATCAATCAAATCCTTTCCGAATTGACCCCTGTTTATGGTGAGCAAGTTCGCAATGGTTATGTGAAGCACACAGTTCAAAATTGGAATGAGGAACCTTTTGTGATGGGTGCGTACCTTGCCGACAGCGCATCGTATCGCGGTCCGTCAAAATTGTTTAAACCTGTGAAGGATAAAGTGTTCTTTGCCGGTGAAGCCTACCACACCGATGAAGAGGATTGGGGCGGGGTACACAATGCTGCGCGGGCGGCGCGAAATGTGGTGGAGATGCTCACTCACCATAAGTTTAATTAACGGCGTTTTCTATGGCGATATTTCAAAGCGTTGTGATTGCGGTTTTAGTATGAACAATCGATGATAAAAAGCTTCTACAATATACATTCAGTACATTACCTAGTACCATGTGGCGCAATAGATTGACTCCCAAAAATGGGCCCGCCACTACCTTGTGCCGATAGCTTATTGACTTGGGAACAACATAGCGCCGCATGCGTTTGGCATTCGGAATAAAGAACGAATTAGTTAGAAGTTAAAATGTTCCAAGATAATCCTCTACTGGCTCAACTTAAGCAGCAAATCCAGGAAACACTTCCGAAGAAGGAAGGCACGATCAAAGCGACAGAAAAAGGCTTTGGTTTCTTAGAAGTCGACAGCAAGACCAGCTTCTTTATTCCACCTCCATACATGAAAAAATGTATGCATGGCGACAAAGTAAAAGCCATCATCCGTACTGAAAAAGAGCGCGAAGTGGCGGAGCCAGAAGAGCTGTTGGAACAAGGCGTTACTCGTTTTATCGGCCGCGTTAAGCTATTTAAAGGCAAACTGAATGTAACGCCTGATCACCCACAGCTTAAAAAACTCTCTTTGAAAGCTAGGGTCAAAAAAGGCCTGAAAAGTGACGACTTTAAAGAAGGTGACTGGGTTGTTGCGCATTTAATTCGCCACCCACTGAAAGGCGATAACGGCTTTTTTGTCGAAATCTCAGAGAAGATCACTGATGCGGACGACAAAATCGCACCTTGGTGGGTAACGTTAGCGCAAAATGATTTACCAAACAGTGAACCTGCAGGTATCGAAAACTGGGAAATCAAAGATGACGCGGAATTAGAACGTGTCGACATGACGCATGTACCGTTTGTTACTATCGATGGTGAATCAACCAAAGATATGGACGATGCACTGTACGCGAAGAAGACTGAATCTGGCGATTTTGAGCTGACAATTGCGATTGCCGATCCAACGGCTTATATCACGCCGGACAGCGATATGGACAAGGTCGCCCGAGAGCGCGGCTTTACCATTTATCTTCCGGGTCGCAACATCCCGATGCTACCGCGTGATTTGGCTGATGAGCTGTGTTCTCTGATTGAAAACGAAGAACGTCCGGCTCTTTGCTGTACAGTAACAATCAGCAAAGATGGTGTTATTGGCGATGACGTTAAGTTCTTCGCTGCGAACATTAAATCTCATGCGCGTCTCGCTTATGATCATGTGTCTGACTGGCTTGAAACAGGTCAATCTGAAGCGTGGCAGCCAACGGAAGAGATTGCTGAAATTGTTCGTGACTTGTATGAGTTTTCTAAAGCTCGCGCTGAATGGCGTGAAACACACGCAGTAGTGTTCCCAGATCGCCCTGATTACCGATTTGAGCTAAGTGAAGATAACGACGTGGTAGCCATTCATGCAGATATGCGCCGCTCAGCGAATCGCTTGGTTGAAGAATCTATGATTACGGCAAACATCTGTGCAGGTAAAGCGCTGAAGGCGAGCTTTGATTCAGGTGTATTCAATACCCACGCAGGTTTCAAACCAGAAAAGATCGCTGACGTGATTGAGTTGGTTAATCCTGAAGGTGAGTTGCCGTTTACTGCTGAAAGTGTGGTGACTCTGGAAGGGTTTGCGGAACTTCGTCGCTGGTTAGCAAAACAAGAGACTAGCTACCTCGATAACCGTATCCGTAAATACCAAGCTTACAGCGAAATTGGTAACCAACCTTTGCCTCACTATGCAATGGGCTTAGAGCTATACGCAACATGGACCTCTCCAATTCGTAAGTACGGTGACATGATTAACCACCGTATGCTGAAAGCGCACATCCTAGGTAAAGCGCCGGTACAAACAGCGGATGAAAGTGTTGGCGAAGAACTCGCACTGCATCGTAAACACCATAAGATTGCAGAGCGCAATGTTGGTGATTGGTTGTATGCCCGCACATTAGCTGAAGAACCCGCAAAAGAGACGGTATTTAATGGCGAAATCTTTGACGTGTCTCGCGCAGGCATTCGTGTTCGCTTGATTGAAAATGGTGCTGCGGCGTTTGTTCCAGGCTCCTTGATTCTGGCAAACAAAGAACGTCTAGAATGCAATGGTGAAGCGGGTACTGTATCTATCGATAAGGAAGTTATCTACCGTTTGGGTGATGTGGTTGAGTTGGTATTGAATGATGTCAACCAAGAAACACGCAGTATTGTCGCGAAGCCAACTCAAGTCTTTGAAGATGTAAAGGCGCCTGAAGCGGCAGAAACACCAGCGGAATAATTCGATTCTTGATAAAACAAAAGGGCGCTCAAAGCGCCCTTTTTTGATCGTGATTTATAGGGTTACATTAGATTAATCTTCCCAGAATACTGATTTAGGATCTTTGTCCACTTCACGCATAATGGCTGTAAGATCATGGCTTTGTGCTAGATAAGGGTAGGGCAACCAATTCTCTTCTTTCAATTCGTCAGCCATAAATAGCAGCCATGTATTGTGTTCATCGTTCCATTGCACTTTAGCCACAGGCAACATGTAGTCACAATGGGCTGAATCCAGCAAAAAGTGCTGTTTAATGAACACGACTCCGTTATCCGTCACTTCATAACTCGCTTTACCTAACTCGGCAGGCAAGCTTTTATTACGCTGTTCACAAATGACTTGTGCGCGGCTCTCTACTTGTTTTTGCAGCAAACTGACCAGTCCCATACCGGCTCCATTATTTCCGCTAACCTATTCATAGTATGTACAAGAATATGAAGAGTCTGCATAGGTTTTCACAAAAATGTCATCTAATCGAAATATGATAGCGCCAGTTAACTTATCCGCATCAGATTGGAGATTATTATGATTCGTGTTGCGCTGGCGGCAATATTGTCCTCTTCCCTACTCACTTTTCCTGCGCTAGCGAGTGAAGTCAATGTGTCTGGTTCAACGTCCGTGGCACGCGTCATGGACGTTTTAGCAGAAGATTTCAATACCACTCACCCTGATACTTATATTGCTGTTCAGGGCATTGGTTCTTCAGCAGGTATCACTTTGCTTAAAAAGGGCGTGGCTGACATCGGCATGAGTTCAAGATACCTGACGGAAAGTGAGCAGGACGAAACGCTCACAGTGACTCCACTAGCGTTTGATGGCTTGGCGGTTGTCGTGAACAAGTCGAACCCGGTTCAGAACGTGAGTCGTGAGCAGTTGTTTGATATCTATAAAGGCAAAATCACAAACTGGAAAGAGGTTGGTGGTGCCGATCAGAAAATTGCCGTGGTAACGCGTGAAGCGTCTTCAGGCTCGCGTTACAGCTTTGAGAGCCTGCTGGGTTTGACAAAAATCGTCAACGGCCGTCAGGTCTCTGATATCAACCCAGACAACTTAGTGGTCAATAGCAACAGCATGGTGAAGACCATAGTGAACCACAATAAGCAGGCAATTGGCTTCATTTCGACTGGTTCTGTCGACAGCTCAATTAAGGCGATTCAATTTGAAGGTGTTGAAGCGAGCAGCCAGACGATTGCTAACCGCAAGTATGAGCTTTCCCGTCCGTTTCTTGTGTTATACAAAAAAGCAAGCTTAGGTAAAGATGCCCAGTCGTTTATCCAATACTTGAAAGGTAAAGAAGCCAAAGCACTGATTAGCGAGTACGGCTACACACCAATCAGTAAGTAGTAGATACAAAAAAGGAGAGCTTCGGCTCTCCTTTTTTAAACTGCCAGTCTTTAAAAGTGCAATTGAATTACGGATACCACCACGGCGCCAGGGCGACGAACCCCTTCGATCTCGACTTTAATCTCGCGCTCTATTTCTATGCCTTTGCGAATTGGCGTGATTTTCGATAGTCGGCTTACCGCACGAACTCGGCTATTGGCTTTAACTGGATACGGGAAACGAACCTGATTAAGACCAATATTCACCACCATTTTTGCCGTTGGGAATAACGAGTGGTCCGGATCGACACTGTCAGTTAATTTTGGCAGCATTGCTAGTGTCAAAAAACCATGCGCGATGGTCGTTTTGAATGGAGATTCGCTTTCTGCACGCTCAGGATCGGTGTGGATCCACTGCATATCTTCCGTTACCTGACCAAACTGGTTAATACGCTCCTGAGAAATATCAAGCCAGTCACCTGTATGAATAACTTCACCAAGTTTGTCTTGCAGTTCGTCAAACAGTTTTTGTGCTTCTGGCTTCAATTCAATAGGCTTTGGCTCAGCTTTAGGTGGCTCGACAGGTGCCTGCACTTCATCGTTGACTGCTGGACGTTGCAGATCTCTGAGGCGAGTAAACAGGTGGCGGTTGTTTGTCTTGTGTAAAAACTCACCCCAATATTCACGTACAGCAGGAGAAACCCATTGCATGAGCTCTGAGTGCTGCTTATCACCACGATGTTTAAATAGGTCTGCGACTTTCATATAAACCTCAGAAATCTTATATTGATAAAGGTCAACCCGTTAATTTTGAAATACTTCACAATTATGTGCAATGACTTTCGGGCGTACATGTGTTATCTCAAAGCGCTATTTCTTATATAAATCAAAGGTTTTCTAATAAAACATTATTTTATTAGAAAATACAGTTTAGAGTATTTACACAGTAAACTTGCCTTCTTTTTGTCGTCTTTGTCCAAAAAACCAGATGGTTAGTTTGTCGTCACTTAAACAGATAACTGCAAATTAATCCTTTACAAAACTCATGCCAATACCTAGTATACGTCCCGCAACGGAGAGATGGCTGAGTGGTTGAAAGCACCGGTCTTGAAAACCGGCATACGTTAATAGCGTATCTAGGGTTCAAATCCCTATCTCTCCGCCACTTTCGATAAAAAACCGCTGTTTATACAGCGGTTTTTTCGTATCTGGTCTATTAGTCTGAACTAAGCTCATCTGAATTCATAGGGTGAGACTAGCCCTTTATCCTTCCGCTTTTTTATGAATTTTTCTCTGGGCTCTTTTGCCGCGCGGCAACACTTGCGTCAAAGTTGGCAACTCGATCTGTGAATGCCGCTGACATGCTTTTAGGAATAGAAGTCGCTAACGGTAGATTGGCTTTCATCGGGTCAACGGCTCGGTTTCTCACCAGTACTTCAAAGTGAAGGTGTGGCCCCGTCAGACGACCTGTTGCTCCGGAGAGGGCGATCTTCTGTCCTCTCTTCACGTGTTGTCCTTTTTTAACCAGAAAACGGCTGAGATGTAGGTAACGGGTTTTGTATACGCTGTTATGCTCGATAACCAGATATTTGCCTGCATAAGGGTGGTTTCGTACAGCAATCACTTTTCCATCTCCCGTTGAGTAGATTGGAGTGCCGACCGGTGTTGCGAAATCGGTGCCGTTATGAGGTGAAATTCTGCCTGTGACCGGGTGCCTCCTTTTAGGGTTAAAAGGCGAAGTGATACGGCGATAGGCTTTGGTTATCGGGTATCGATCAAAGGCTTGTTCTAAGCTATTACCTTCTCTGTCATAAAAGCGTCCATCGTCAGCGAGAAAAGCGGCTATTTCGTGACTTCGCATCGACAAGGAAATTCCCTCAATTTCGGCATTCCCTGTTTTATGATCATCGAGGTACTGTTCCTTAACTAGAATGTTGAACGAATCACCCGCGCGCAGATCACGAGCAAAATTTACCTTGTCCCTTAACACTCGTGTGATGTTTGCGATTTGCGTTGTGCTTAATCCTAGGCGATGCGCCGCCACAGAGAAGCTTCCATTGACCTCACCAGAGTAGAGCTTTGAACGCCAGCTACCGGGCTGTTCATCAAAACGATAGCTAAATTGCCCACTGTCGTCTTTTTCGTAAATTGCTTGCTCTACCAAACTCTCATGGAAGATCAGTGCGTTGAGTTTGCGTGTTTCATTATCAACAACGAACTCTAAATGATCGCCGGGTTTGATCGTATCCAGCTTAAGTGAAACCAGATCCGCTTCTAGAATGTGTTGTAGCGTCTGATAAGGCAGATGCCAAGCTGAGAAAATTGAACTTAATGTGTCACCTACTTTCACGATGTAGTGGACTTTCATCGGTTGAAACTTTGGAGTCACCGCATCGGGAAGAGATTGGTAGGGGACTATGGGGATTTTAACTTCAGGTGAGGGTGTTTCTTTGGTTGTTTCAACTTGAATGAATGCAGCGATGGAAAAACAAGTGACAGCGATGAGTGCTAGTAGAGAGCGTTTTGAAAGCATAGCAGGTGTTATCTATGAAATTATAGAAATGTTATAACATAACACTCTGGGTGTGTGTAGTGTTGTTGTGTCAATGTCAGTGAACCGTATTGATTAAGGTGACGGCCTAAGTTGGGCAGTATTACAGAAATTGCTTACGAAATGCTGAAGGCGTTATGCCTTTCATGGTTTTAAACTGGCGATTGAAGTTAGAAAGATTCTGAAAACCTGTCAGTTCGGCAATTAGCGCGATTGGTTTTGCAGAACTTGCGAGCAACTCACACGCTTTGCCTATTCGATACTGCTTCAAATGTTCGGAAAAACTCACCCCAAAATGCTTTTCATACATGCGATACAAAGAGCTCTCACTCATATGAAGAAGTTGGCAAAGATCGGAAACCTTAATAGGGCGGGCGTAGTGCTCCTCTATATAGAACCTAGCTTGCTGAATTCTTTGATAGGACTCTTTATCATCTTCAAAGCGGTGTAAATGGTAGGGAGTCGCTGATAAGGTTTGCCGAGTTTGATCTTCCACTAGGAGCAAAACAATCTCCATGACTCTGACGGCCTGTATTGGTAGGGATTGTTGCTCTAAGTCTCGAGTAATGACGTTGACTCTCTGGGCGGTTTCCTTACTAAACCTGACTCCGTAGGCGGCTTCTGCCAATATGCGTTTAAAGTGATGGGCTTCTGGAATCAGGTCTTGCAGTTTCTCTAGCCATTGGTGTTTAAACCAGATGACAACGGTGTGATGTGTGCATTGTTCCTCTCGTGATAAACGACCACTCAGCATGTGCGGTAATCCAGGCCCGTATAACAGCAGTGTGTTGTGATCGATCTTACCCACTGCATCACCCGCAAAGTAATTACCTTCAAAGGCGTCGTGCGGATCTAGGTAGAGCACCAGTTCATATTCAGAATGGTAGTGCCAGGCACAGGCATACTCTTGCTTGATAACATCGCAACAATAGTGTTTGACCAACCAGTTAAAGCTAGGGTGATTGCTGATGTTTTCTATAAACGGTTTCAATTCGAAGTTCTCCCCTGACACCTTACTAGGCTAATGAAACTGCGCGAAAACTGTCAATGAAAATACATCTATTGGTGGAAAAGTATCAGATGTAGGTCGAATACTATTAATTTAGCCGTACGATACTATTTAAAATTAAGCGGTTTTCTAAAGTGAATCTCTATCTCCAAATAGCATAAAGAGCAGAATATGCATAAAGACAGAACCGCGATACTTTTTATTATCACAGCCTTCATTTCTGGGCTTTGTGGTGCTTTTTTTTACCCGCTTTCGAGCCTGTTTATAGTGGAAGCTTTGGGGGCTTCTCCAATGATGCTGTCTGCCTACATGGTCACAGCGGTTGTTAGCTCAGTGATTGTCTCACAGGTCATAGCCCGCTACTCAGATCAGGGTTGGCAAAGAAAGCGAATACTGATTGTGTCGTTGAGCTGCTATTTGGTGACCGTGGTGAGCTTTATCTTTATTCGCGAATTTTGGTTGGCGATAGTGGTTGTGACGCTGTTTGGCAGTGTCAGTGGTGCTTCTTTTGGTCAATTGTTTGCGCTAGGCAGAGAGTATGGCGACAGTCGGTTTGAAGATAGCACCAGCTTTTTGTCGATAATGCGGGCAGGGATTGCGATTGCTTGGGTGTTCGGTCCGCCCGTGGCGTTTATCCTTAAAGCTCAGTTTGGTTTCAATGCTTCTTTTGCTGCGTCAGCCTTTATCGTCTGTACAGCAATTGTTGTCATTGCTTGCTACCTGCCAGATAGTGTTGTAAAGCCTGATATCGAAGAAAAAGATAAAGTGACAGCTCCTAGTTCAATAAACTTTCTGATTGTGTTGTATGCCTTTGTTGTGGTGTTCGCCTTTGCGGCAAACAACTTATACATCGTCAGTATGCCGCTCTATTTGTCTCAGGAGTTAAAAGTGGAAGCAAACTGGCTTGGAGTGCTGTTTGGAGTGGCAGCGTTGTGCGAGATCCCAGTCATGTTCTACGCCGGAAAGCTGGCTGCTAGGTTCGGTACCGTACGTGTTATGTCGGTCGGTTTGGTGAGTGGTTGTTTGTTCTTTGTGACCATGTTGATCGCAACAGACAAAGCCATGCTGATTGCTGCCCAGATCTTCAATGGCATTTTCATTGGCAGTTGTGCAACGTTGGGAATGGTTGCGCTACAGGACATGATGCGTGACAGGTTGGGAACTGCATCAACGCTGTTTTCAAATTTACTCAACGTTAGTATGTTAGCCGCCAGTTTAGCCGTTGGCATTGTTGGAGAGCTATTCAGTTACTACAGTGCTTTTTATGTCTGCTTGTTCGCGATAGTGCTAGCGTATCTATTGCTATCTCTCTTCGCTTACAAGTTAAACAAAAAGCAACGCCAAGCACCGTGTCCAGCGACGGCTTAATCAACCAATGAAAAGGAGCGCTTGATGCGCTCCTTACTTTTATGCTGCTGGGTAAACCATGGGGAAATCCAGTGATGGATGTTTGTCTACCAAAGACTTATAGCCGTAGACGGATTCAATCATTTCGGATGTCAGAGCTTCCCAAGGTGTTGCGTCACACACCAGCCCTCCGTCGTGCAGTACCACAAGGCGATCAGAATATTGAGCAGCCAAATTGAGGTCATGCAAGACCACGACCACGGCGGTGTTCTGCTCGTCTGCGAGTTGGCGAGCAATCTTCAGCGTATTGTGTTGATGGGCTAGATCCAGTGCAGATGTCGGCTCATCGAGCATCAAAATTTTCTCGTCGCCTGAGTGAGATAATTGCACTAATACGCGTGCGAGGTGCAGGCGTTGTTTTTCGCCACCAGATAAAGAAGGGTAGAGCCGCTCGGCAAGGTGCCCAACATCCGTCATCTCCATGTATTGTTTTGCTAACGTTTGAGTCTCTTTGTTAGGCAGGTTAAGTGGAATGGCACCGAGCTCAACCACCTCATGCGCCAGAAACGGGAAGCTCAAGGTGCTGTGTTGAGGCAGCATACCAAGATGTTTGGCCAGTGTGCCTGCTTGCCACTCTTTTCGATGCTTACCAAAGTACTGAATGTTATTGTTGGATGGGATCTCACCACAGAGCAACTTGAGCAACGTACTCTTTCCTGCTCCATTGGGGCCAAGTAACGCAGTCACTTCTCCTGCTTTAATATTGATATCCACATCGTCCAAAACTTTGCGTTTACCAAAACGCATTGAAATACCTTCACCGGACAGTACAACTTTTCCCATTACAAGATCTTCCCTTTTTGTTTGAACAGCAGATAGATAAAGAATGGCGCGCCAATGATAGCGGTGACGATACCAACAGGGAGTTCAGCGGGCGCAAAAGCAACACGAGAGAACATATCAGCGAAGGTGAGGAGCAATGCGCCCATCAACGCAGAAATTGGTAGTAGTGTACGGTGGTCAGGGCCAGACAGCATCCGACCTAAATGCGGAATAACCAAACCAATGAAACCGATCATGCCAGATACGCTGACGGTCACACCGACACCAATGGCAGTAAGCAGTATGAGTTGGCGTTTAAGCTTCTGTACAGGGATACCAAGGTGATTTGCTTCCGCCTCACCTAGTAATAAGGCGTTGAGAGGCATGGCTTTACGCATAAATATAACCATCAGTATCAATAGAGTGACGGCACAGAGCGTAATGCTGGTCCAGTTAGCGCCAGCCAGAGAGCCCATTTGCCACAGCGATAAGTCCCGAAGCATCTGATCATTGGCGACAAAACTCATAAAGCCGATACCAGCGCCAGACAAAGCACTGATCGCCACACCTGCTAGGAGCATAATAGTCACTGAGGTCCCCATCTTGCTGGTACCGAGCTTGTACACCATGACGGTTGTCAGAGCGCCGCCAAAGAAAGCGAAAAGAGGTACGGCGGCAAAGTTCATCAATTGAGGATAATCAATACTGAACTTCGCAAACATCACTATCGCAAAAGCGGCGCCCAAAGAGGCACCAGCAGAAACTCCGATAATGCCTGGCTCTGCGAGTGGGTTACGAAACAGCCCTTGCATCACTGTGCCGCAAATCGCCAATATGGCACCTACCAGCATGCAAAGCACGGTTCTAGGGAAGCGAATCTCGTGAATGACCATATTGATGTGAGGCGCGAGATCGTTAGAGCGAATAATCAGACTGTATACGCTGTCCATAAAACTGATGTTCATGGGACCGACGGTCACAGAGGTTAGCGCTGTCAGCGCCAGTATGGAGCCGAACAGCGTTAGAATTACGGACAGAGGAATATGACGTAACAACATAAATTCGGGCGTTTATTCTACGGTAGTCAGGATTTGGCTTAGTCGCTCAGCTTCAGAAAGACTCTTCAAGCCAAGACCGCCGACAAGTGCATGGCCGTCAACAGTAATAATGTTCTTTGATTGACCAGCAGGTGTGGCCGCCAATAGTGGCATTTTAGCCAGAATGGCATCAGCGCCACCCATCTTCTCATAGCTACGACCGCTAACCAGGATGACATCAGGTTGCATCTCTACCATGGCTTCGGTAGACAGTGGCTTGTATGAATCCAGCTTACTTGCCGCAGGGTTAATGCCTCCCGCCAGCTCGATGATCGCATTTGGTGTTGTGCTTGCTCCCGCTACATTGGCCGGGCGTCCTTCATGAATCAGCAGAAACAGGACTTTTTTGGCTTCTTTGGTTTTAGCTTTGTTTTTCTCAAGGCTCGAAATCTGCTGGTTTACTTCCGCTTTGAGCGCTTCAGCGTTCTTCTGGCTATCGGTTAGCGCCGCGATTTCATCAATGCGTTCCAGCAAGCCTTCAGGAGTTGGTAGGGTATTGACGATATCGACTTCAACACCAGCGGTTTTTAGCTGGCTAAGGCTCGTTTCTGGCCCCATTTCATCGGAACCAATCAATCGTGTTGGGTTGAGTGCCATCAAGCCTTCAGAGGACAAACGGCGATGGTAACCAATCTTTGGAAGCTCTAGATCTTGTGGTAGTTCGCTAGTGACATCAACGGCAACCAGCTGGTTTTGCTGCTCTAAAGCGAGGATAAGTTCTGTCACCGCGCTACCAGCGCTGATGATACGTTCATTCGCCATTGCTGTTGCAGCAACTGCAGATAGGGATAGGGCGGCAATTCCTTTGATCAATGTTTTCTTAAGCATAATAGACTCTATTGTTTTAATTCTTCCGTAAGTAGTTGTGTCGCCTGGATACTGTTTTCTTGTAAGAAGGCGAGTAGCTTGACGAGGTATTGCACGTCAGCGGTTTTCTCTGCACCAATCACTATCGGATGATTGTTTGATTTATGCTCTTCCAGCAGAGCAAGTTTGAAGTTTTCCCAATCAATGTATTCTTTGCCATTGATTGCCCAGTAAGGCTCATTTTCGAGAATATTGACGGTAATAGACTTAGTATCCACTTCCGCGACCGCTTGTGAGTCAGTCGTTGGAAGGTCGACTTCCAGTGAATCGAGCTTGACGGCGGCGGTGAGCATGAGGAACACCATGACGATAAAAATAATATCCAGTAGAGGAGTGAGATCTGGAGTTAGACCGAAGTTACTCTTCTCTTGTGATACTTTAATCATGATGACGCCTCGGTCACTGGTATTGGGGCTTTCGTTGATACCTGAGGTGAAACGTGTTGGAGACTGATGCCTTCCAACCACAAGTTAACGTAGTTGAGTGTGTGTTCTAGCTTCGCCATGACTTTATCCGCCCACAGGCCAAGTAACTGAGCGCCAGCAATGGCTGGTAGAGCGATCAGCAGGCCAGCAGCGGTTGTGCGCATTGCCAAACCAAGACCATCAGCGAGATCGTTGGGCGTGATACTGCCCGTTGATGCTGCAACACCTTTGAACATTTCAATAAGGCCAAGTACCGTCCCTAGTAGACCAATCAATGGGCTGATCACACCGATGAGAGTCAGCAAACGAAGACCAGAATTGAGTTGATGACGCTTTTCCTGAAGCCACATACCCGCGGCATCTTCACGCAAAACTTTGGAAAACGAATGGTGGGCTAACAGCATCGCTACGCCTTTATATAGCAGTGGGCGGCGTGGAGAGAGTTTCTCTGCTAGGGCTTCTAGTTGCTGCTTGTCTGAAGGGGAAATTTGGTTGAGCTCATTGCGGATAGCGCGCTTACCCACGCCCAAACTGATCATGACTTGAAACAAACGTTCGGTGATGATCATAACGGTTAATGCTGAACAAATGATCAGTGGCCATGTCATCAGGCCAAGCTGTTCTTGTAATTGATGTAGTTGTTCCATTGTTAATCCAATTTAAAGCGAACGGGTAATCTGACGCGGTGGGCCATTTTTTGTCCGTTAACGATGTGCGGGGAAAATTTCCACTTTTTGATGGCTTTCAGAGCAGAGTTATCCAAGATGGTTGCTCCGGAAGAAGAAATTAAGATTTGTCTGACCTGATCACCGTTTTCATCCAGCCAGACTTCATACATAGCTACGCCTTCAAGCTTTCTTTTCTGTGCGAGTCTCGGATAGACAGGTCGAGTCGGTTTAGATAAGAAGCTAGGTCTGTTTACCAGTACTGGTTCTTGGCTAACGCCTTGGTTTACCTCAGCAGGTTGAGGTTTCGTTTGTTCGACAACCTCTTTTTTCTTTTCTGGCTTCTCTACAGTTTTTTTAACAACAGGCTGATCTTGTGGTTTCTTTTGCGTTGTTTTTTTAACGGGTTTGTCAGTCTTTTTCTCAACCACCTTTTTCTGTTGTTTAGGTGCCTCTTTCTTTACTACCGGCTTCTCTTTCACCACTGGCTTTTTTACTGGCGGTTCGACTTTCGCCGGCTCAACTGGTTTAGGAGGCTCAGGTACTTCTACGGGTTGTTCAGCGACAGGCTCCGGTTCCGCTGGTGGTTGTGGAGTGGGTACGGCTTTGAAATTGATAGAGACCGTGGAAGATTGTGCATCAGCAGGCATCGCATGAAGCTTTGGTTCATCAGCGACAAAGAGAATTGCGGTATGAAGAGCAAGGGAAACGCCTCCTGCTATCGCATATCTTTTTAGGTTCACTACCAGCCTCACGAATGAATCATTTTTTACAACATGGAATCAGATTATTACTTACAATCGAAATAAGATCAATTATCAATTGCATTATCATTTGCACCATTTTATGATCGTTCGCAGTTTTGAAAGATTTAGCGCGAGCCCTTGTGGAATAAGCGTTAAGAGATGTTATGTGATGTTAGATATTTATAAATTTGATGAATCGATTTTGGGAGAGGATACGCCAGATCCACTACGATTTGCGTTCCCCAAAAAGTATTCTGCTCATGCGGGCGGTATGGCATCTCCCATCATGCCTGAACAAAAAGTGCCACTTCTCAACACCTTGTATGAACAACAAGGTCAACGTAACAAAAAGCGTTGCCTATATATTCATATTCCTTTCTGTCGGGTTCGATGTACTTTCTGCAATTTCTTCCAAAATGCTGCGAGCCAAAAACTGGTCGATGACTACTTCGAAGCACTGATTAATGAAATCAAACTGAAGAGCGCTTTGCCTTGGACACAGACGGGTGTTTTCCATGCCGTTTATATCGGTGGTGGAACGCCAACCGATCTCTCGGCTGAGCAGGTGGAACGTCTGGGTAAAGCCATTCGTCAGTACTTCCCGCTTTCTACAGATTGTGAGATCACCTTAGAAGGACGAATCAATCGATTCAGCAACGAAATGTTTGAAAGAGCTCTGGAAGGCGGCTTTAACCGTTTCTCCTTTGGTATTCAGAGTTTTGATACCAAAGTCCGCCGTAGCGCAAAACGTCTGGATGATCGTGAAGTCGTCTTGGAACGTGTCGCGCAGCTCTCTGCCACCGAAGAGGCACCAATCATTCTCGACCTTCTATACGGTCTTCCGTATCAGACGCTAGATGTGTTTGAGCAGGACTTGAATGATTTCATGTCGACAGGCGCTCACGGGTTAGATCTCTATCAGCTTGTGGTCGGTGGAACCGCACCGATGCTGAATTTGGTTGAAAAAGGCAAGATGCCACCACCAGCAACGACACCAGATAAAGCATCAATGTATGAACTTGGCGTCGCTTTTATGGACAAACATTATATGCGCCAGCTAAGTGTTAATCACTGGGCAAGAGACAATCGAGAGCGCAGCCAGTACAACAGCCTCGCTAAGACATACGCTGAAGTATTGCCTATCGGCTGTGGCGCTGGTGGCAACATTGGTGGTTATGGAATGATGAACCACCGTACATTAGAAACTTACATGAACGCGATGAAGTCTGGTGATTCAGTCGTCGCGATGATGACCAAGCAACATGCGCTGGAACCTTTGTTTGCTGCCATTAAATCTGGTTTCGACAAAGGTGTCGTTAGCCGTCATCAACTACCTTTATTAGCAGGTGAAGATACGTTTGATTTCTTTATGCCGCTGTTTGAAGTATGGCAGAACAAAGGCTTAGCGCGCATTGAAGGGGATTACCTAGCGTTGACTTTAGCTGGCAGCTTCTGGGCAGTCAGTTTGACACAAGCCTGCATTCAAGTATTGCAAAAAACACATTCTGAAGTAATCGCGTCACACAAAGTGGCACTCTAAGTGGAATTATTATGGAAGCACTAAAACAACAAGTCGCTCAACTGATCGAGCAAGAACCGACACTTCTACCCGCTGCAATTGCAGAGCGTTTAGAGGTGTCTGAATTCGAAGCGGTAGCGGCTCTACCAGAAGAGATGATTGCCTTGGCTCCGGGAGAGCAAGCTCAGTCTTTCTTGGAAAACTTGGTCGGTTTTGGCCCAGTGACAACCATTGTTCATTCGTTCGGTTCAATTTTTGAAGTGAAGGCACCATTCCCGAAAGGCAAAGTTGCTCGAGGCTACTACAACCTGATGGGTAAAGAAGGCGAGCTTCATGGTCACCTTAAGTTAGACAACGTGAAAAATATTGCTTTAGTTAGCAAGCCGTTCATGGGACGTGAGAGTCACTACTTTGGCTTCTTCTGTGAACAAGGTAATAACATTTTTAAAATCTATCTAGGACGCAACGAAAAGCGTGAGCTGATCGCTGAACAGGTAGAAACATTCAAGCAGTGGCAGCAAGAGCTACGCAAATAAATAAGAGCTCCGGCATGACAGGTTATGCCGAAAGCCAACATTATTAGAAATAAAAAGTATTGAAAAGTCAGGAGTTCAAAATGGATCCACAAGTAAAACAAGAGCGTCTTCAAGGTCGTCTTGGTCCGGAAATCAAAGAGTTTCGCCAAGAGCGCCGCACGCTTCAGCTAGCCACCGTTGATGCTGATGGTCAACCGAACGTGAGCTACGCGCCATTTGTTCAAAACCAGGAAGGTTATTTCATTCTGATCTCAGAAATTGCGCGCCACGCTCGCAACCTTCAGGTTAACCCAAATGTTTCTATCATGATGATCGAAGACGAAGATACGTCAAAGCAGCTGTTTGCGCGTAAGCGTCTGACATTTGATGCGGTAGCAAGTGTCGTTGATCGTGAGTCTGAACAATGGCAACAAATTGTGGGCCAGATGAAAGAACGCTTCGGTGAAATCATTGATGGTCTGAGCCAACTGCAAGACTTTGTTCTATTCAACCTGAAAGCGGAGAAAGGCCTTTTTGTAAAAGGCTTTGGTCAGGCTTATCAGGTATCAGGTGATGATCTGGTTGATTTTGTTCACCTTGAAGAAGGTCATAAGCAGGTAGAAAACGCTTAAGCTGTCCAATTAAGTCGAAAACTGTCTGATAAGGGAGCTATACTGGCTCCCTTTGTTGTATCTGAAAGGGAAAAGCGTGAAACCTGTAAGCAAGGATCATGGGGAAATTTGTTATCCCTTTATTTATGAAAACAGTCCAGTGTGTGATTTTGAGATTGCGGCGGACGAGCTGTGTACAAGGATTGGTCTGGTCCTGACGATGGATCTGGATGACTATAGCCGAGATGTACTGCAACGAGTCCAGCCTTATGTTTATCACTTGAATGGTTCGGTGCGCGGAAAACTGGCAATTTTTGAGGATAACCTGCAGGAGCTTTATCATGATTACAATACACTGCGTGAAAAGCTAGACGGAGGTTTTAAAGGCTTTGTATTGCCCGGAGGGCATCCTATTTCAGCAGAGTTGCATTTGTGCAGGACACAAGCGAAGAAAGTTGTGCGTGCTCTTGTGGCGATCGAACATGCGGGTAAAAAATCGCCTGATCCTATTTTGTTTCGATATGCTAATTTGCTAGCGAATGTCATGTATACGTTGGCTTCTTATACCAACCGCATGCAACAAGTCGTTGAAACGGAATTCGTTAGCAAAAGTTATCCAATGCCAAAATAGTATGGGGTAACGAAAATGAAAACGCCCGGCATTGAGCCGGGCGTTGTTTTAATCGGTTGATGATTATGCTTCGAAATCAACACCTGCTTCTTTGTACAGGCGGCGACAAGCTTTACCATCACTGTGGAACAAGTGACAACGGTGTGCTGGAATGCCTACCATCAGTTTGTCTCCAGCTTCTACCGCTAGCGTATCTGGTTGGCGATAGATCATATCTGCGTCAGCTGCATCAATGTGCATGTACACCTGAGTTTCGTTACCCAACTTCTCTACGATGTTGACTTCACCTTCAATGGCAGCATCACCTTGATCAGCTGGAAGCAAGTGTTCTGGGCGCACACCCAGTGACATACGCTCGCCACGTGTTACCGTGCGGCCATCAACCGGAATCCAGAAAGTGGTACCGTTAGCCAGTTGAACCATGACTCGATCGTCTTCTACAGCTTCAATGAAGACACTCATGAAGTTCATTTTAGGTGAGCCGATGAAACCAGCCACAAAGCGGTTTTGAGGGTAATGGTATAGCTCAAGTGGTTTACCAACCTGAGCAACATAGCCTGCGTCCAATACCACGATCTTATCAGCCATAGTCATAGCTTCTACCTGATCGTGAGTTACATAAATCATGGTACAACCTAGTTTGCGCTGAAGCTTAGTAATCTCAGAACGCATCTGAACACGTAAAGCTGCATCTAGGTTTGATAGTGGTTCATCAAGAAGGAAAACATTAGGTTGAGAAACCAGAGTACGACCAATCGCTACACGCTGACGCTGACCACCTGAAAGGGCTTTTGGTTGACGATCTAGCAGGTGACTCAGTTGAAGAATTTCCGCTGCGTGTTCAACGCGCTTGTCGATTTCACCTTTGTCGGCTTTCGCCAGCTTGAGGCCAAACGACATGTTGTCGTATAAGTTCAGGTGTGGGTATAACGCGTAAGACTGGAATACCATACCTACGCCGCGCTGAGAAGGTTCAACTTCATTCATGCGCTCTTCACCAATGTAAAGATCACCTGAAGTAATGTCTTCTAGACCAGCAATACAACGTAGCAGAGTTGATTTACCACAGCCTGATGGACCGACGAAGACAACAAACTCGCCTTCTTGAATGTCCAGATCAACGTTCTTTGAGATTAAAACGTCGCCATAAGCTTTACATACATTTTTTAACGTGACACTCGCCATCTAGCTCGCCCTCGATCAATATTTTTATTTTACTGCCCATCATTATATGAATTATCGCGCGAGCAGTAAGTGTAGGAATTCGGTAAGGTGAATTGAAGTGTAAGAAAATAAGGGTGATGGATTCAATCGCATCACCCGTCAAAGCCAAAATAAAGTTCGCTTCCCCCGTATGAAAGTAACTGTCTCCCCCGTTGAATCCAAACTGGTAATGACACCAGAATCACTACGAACATCTACTTCATAACAGCGAACCCCACGGCATTGCAAACCAGCTTTAGTTTGATTGCAAAGCAATCATAAACACACTGGAAAGGGTTCTTACCATCCACTCTTGGATGACTGTAGTTTGGCTTTCTTGGACTGTTACTGCATCCTCCTGATGATTTTTTTTAAAGGGGTAGTAGGCGGGGAGTAGGGAGAGGAGGGCTGATCGCACGGAGTTAGATCGAGTTCAAAGAAATCTGGGGTTTGATAGTGAAACCGATCACGTTAAGCGTCATTTTTGTGATTCTGGTCGCCTTCGTCGAAGGATGACGATCACGAAAATAGGCCATAATACCGAGGGCGTAGGGAGTAGGAGGATGAGCTAATTGACAGTTTAGCTAAAAATGTATGTCGAAATACGGTGAAACCTCTGAACGGTGGAACCCTACAACACAAATATAAAAAGGATATGATCATGAAAAACGCCCTAAGCACAGTGGCACTAGGTACCCTAGTTGCTCTTGGCTCATTTGGTGCAAATGCTGCTATCGAAGAAGGTCAATTAACTATCTGGATCAACGGCGATAAAGGTTACAACGGACTTGCTGAAGTAGGAAAACAGTTTGAAGAAGAAACGGGGATCAAAGTAACAGTTGCTCACCCAGACGCACTTCAAGACAAGTTCCCTCAAACTGCAGCGACCGGTGATGGTCCTGATATTGTGTTCTGGGCTCACGACCGTTTTGGTGGTTACGCTGAAGCAGGTCTTCTAAGTGAAATTAAGCCGTCTAAAGAAGTGAAAGAAGGCATCGTAGACTTCGCGTGGGATGCGGTTAAATACAACGGCAAAATCATCGGTTACCCAGTTGCGGTTGAATCTCTGTCTCTTATCTACAACAAAGACCTAGTGCCAAACCCACCTAAGAGTTGGGAAGAATTTGAAGCACTCGACACTAAGCTGAAGAAAGAAGGCAAGTCTGCCATCATGTGGAACCTGAAAGAACCATACTTCACATGGCCACTAATGGCGGCTGATGGTGGTTACGCGTTCAAATACGGCGCAGAAGGCTACGACATCAAAGACGCGGGTATCGCGAACGATGGCGTCAAAGACGCAATGAACTTTGTAAAAGGTCTGGTAGACAAAGGCGTGATCTCTTCTGATATGGATTACTCAGTTTCTGAGTCTGCGTTTAACCAAGGCAATACAGCGATGACCATCAACGGCCCATGGGCTTGGGGTAACATCGAGAAATCTGGCATCAACTACGGTGTAACCACTCTGCCTAAATTCAATGGCCAATCTTCTAAACCATTCGTTGGTGTACTAACAGCGGGTATCAGCACAGCTTCTCCAAACAAAGATCTAGCGGTTGAGTTCATCGAGAACTACCTACTGACTAACGACGGTCTACGTAAAGTTAACAATGACAAGCCACTAGGTGCGGTAGCGCTTAACTCTTTCCAACGTGAGCTAGATGCAGACAAGCGCATTGCAGCGACAATGGATAACGCGATGAACGGCGAAATCATGCCAAACATCCCTCAGATGAACGCATTCTGGGGCAGCGCGAAAAACGCAATCATCAACATCGTTGATGGTCGTCAGTCTGTAGATGCAGCACTGGCTGACGCAGAAAAACAAATGACAAAATAATTGTCGACCTTTTTAAGGAGGGGGTAACCCCTCCTTCATTTCTTTGTTTTATTATCGCTAGCAGGTTCTTTTATGCAGTCAGTTCAAGGTACAGATGCTATGACATCACCAACAACGAGCTTGCCTTCAAGTAAAAATGTATTCATAAAGTGGGCGCTTCTTGGCTCAGTCGGTATTCTTAATGGCTACGCGACGATTCTAATGTATTCACGTGGTGAGATTGCGTTTGCACTTCTTACCCTTATCATAACCGCACTTGCCCTTTATATCTTTGGTAGTAAAAAGACTTACGCACATCGCTACATTTACCCAGGTATCGCAGGCATGATTTTATTCATCCTGTTCCCGCTGGCGTACACCGTTGGTCTTGCCTTCACTAACTACAGTGCGAAAAACCAGCTTTCTTTTGAACGTGCTCAGTCTGTTTTGCTTGATCGTACTTATCAAAGTGGTGATAGCTACCCGTTCTCTCTTATCAAGACAGAGAATGGCCACCGTATCTCTGTGAAAAAAGGTGATCAGCTGTTCGCAACAGAAGAATTCAACCTCGCTACGTTATCTGGTGATATGTCGTTGACTCCTGTCGAGCAAGTTGAAGGTGAAAAAGAGAAAATTAAAGCCATCATCAAGAATAAATCTGTTCTTGGCGCTGTAGACCTGCACTTGCCGTCAGGTGAAGACATTCGTATGAGTGGTTTGCGCAAGTTTGCGGCAGTTGTCCCACTTTACACTTTGCAAGCGGATGGGGAGACGCTCTACAACAATGAAACGCAAGAAAACCTACGCCCTAACAATGAAGTCGGCTTTTACCAACCAGTTGATGAAAATGGTCAATTTGTAGGCTCAACTGTCTCACCAGGCTTTATTGTAACTATTGGTACTGATAACTTTGAGCGTGTCTGGAAAGATGACGGTATCAAAGAACCCTTTATTAGTATCTTCATCTGGACGATTGTATTCTCGGCAGTCAGTGTCGCTCTGACTGTTCTGATTGGTTTGGTTCTGGCAAGTGTTGTTCAATGGGAAGAGCTGAAAGGGCGAGCGATTTATCGCGTATTGTTGATACTGCCTTACGCTGTTCCTGCCTTTATCTCGATTCTTATCTTCAAAGGTTTGTTCAACCAGAGCTTTGGTGAAGTGAACATGGTCTTGGAGGCGATGTTTGGCATCAGCCCAACGTGGTTCTCTGACCCGTTCTTGGCGAAACTGATGATCATCATCGTGAACACTTGGTTAGGCTTCCCTTACATGATGATTCTGTGTATGGGCCTACTTAAAGCGATTCCAGAAGATTTGTATGAAGCATCGGCGATTGATGGAGCGAACTTTATCGACAACTTCCGTCGCATCACGCTGCCACTTATGATCAAACCACTGACGCCACTACTAATTGCGAGCTTTGCGTTTAACTTCAACAACTTTGTATTGATTCAGCTTCTGACTCAAGGTGGTCCGAACATGATTGGTACGTCGGAGCCTGCGGGCTACACCGACCTATTGGTTAACTACACATACCGCATCGCATTTGAAGGTGCTGGTGGTCAGGACTTTGGTCTGGCAAGTGCAATCGCTACGCTTATCTTCTTGTTGGTTGGTGCGCTAGCGCTATTGAACCTTCGTGTAACAAAAGTAGCTCAGGACTAAGGAGAGACACAATGGCAATGGTACAAGGCAAGTCATTAAAATACCGTGTTTGGGCTACTCACATCGCAATGTGGGCGTTCCTAGCACTGATTATCTTCCCGCTGTTGATGATCATCGCGATTTCTTTCCGTGAAGGTAACTTCGCAACGGGGAGCATTATTCCAGAAAACCCATCTTTAGAGCACTGGAAGCTGGCATTAGGCTTTTCCGTAACTAATGCGGATGGTTCAGTTACTCCACCGCCATTCCCTGTTCTAACATGGTTGTGGAACTCGGTAAAAGTCGCTGGGATTAGCTCGATTCTTATCGTGACACTTTCTACAACCTCGGCATACGCGTTTGCACGTATGAGGTTCAAAGGTAAGAACACCATCCTTAAGGCAATGATGATCTTTCAGATGTTCCCAGCTGTACTAGCATTGGTGGCGATTTATGCTCTATTTGACAAGCTAGGCCAGTATATTCCATTCCTAGGTCTGAATACTCATGGCGGTTTGATCTTCTCTTACCTCGGCGGTATCGCGCTTCATGTGTGGACGATTAAGGGATACTTCGAGACGATTGATAATTCGCTAGAAGAAGCGGCAGCATTGGATGGAGCAACACCTTGGCAGGCGTTCCGATTGGTTCTACTTCCTTTGTCGGTGCCAATTCTTGCAGTAGTGTTTATCTTGTCATTCATTATGGTGGTCGGTGAAGTTCCGGTGGCATCTTTGCTACTTTCTGATGTAAACTCATATACATTAGCGGTTGGTATGCAGCAGTATCTTTACCCCCAAAACTATCTATGGGGTGATTTCGCGGCAGCAGCAGTATTATCTGCACTACCAATTACCATCGTATTCTTACTTGCGCAGCGCTGGTTGGTCGGAGGATTAACCGCCGGTGGTGTGAAAGGCTAATAAGAACGATAAGGGCGACCGTGAGGTCGCCCATTTTGTTTTCTGGCCCTAAACCACCTTCTTTAGAAGGTGGTGATCGTTCTTTTGGGCTTTGCCCGAAGAACGCTCATGTTCAAGATGTCCTCGTTTGCAACCAACAAATGAAGGAAATAACGAACATGAGCAGATATGAATCCGCTTCACACGTTTATCATCGGTGCCAATATCATATTGTTTGGACACCTAAATATCGACTAAAGATTCTGAAAGGAAATTTAGGCAAAGAGCTGTATCGAAGTATCTACGTTTACAGCAATATGAAGAAATGCAAGGTTGTCGAGCTTAACGTCCAAATTGATCATGTCCATTTAGTCGTGAGGCTTCCGCCGAGCATGAGTATCTCAAATTACATGGGGTTTGTTAAAGGTCGTACAGCGATTAGGTTGTTTAACAAATTTCCGTATTTGAGAAAGAAAAAGCTCTGGGGTAATAAGTTCTGGCAACGAGGTTACTTTGTTGATTCGGTAGGGATGAACGAGGAAATTATACGTAGATACGTCAGGCACCAAGATCGTGTGGGGAAAGAAGAAGAGGAGCGACAAATGCTTCTAGGGTTAGATAAATAGCAGTGAGCCCCCTTATAGGGGGCCAACCAAAGCCACCTGCTATGCAGGTGGATTTTTACTTCTCGACTTAACACTTTTGGTTTGGCCGCCGATCAGTTAAGAAGAGGGCAAAACTGGCGTTACGCATAGCTGGCTGTTAGCTTAGATTCCTTACTATTTCACTACTAACAGTTTTTGTAACCAAAACCCGAGTTTAATCGGGTTTTTTTATGTCTTTTCACTACGTATTCATTCTGCAACAGTCTTACTTATCTTTTAATTTCAATGAAATGTAGATACTTACAGAAATAGTATGTCACTGGTTCTTGAGGGGAGAATGGGGCCCATTCTCTGCTGGATTACATACAGAAATGAAAGAAAAGTGACCTTTATTTTGAGTTGTGAATAAAAAAAGTAGAAAATTTACGAAAATATTCTGCGTGTTTTATTGATAAGCAAAGCTCTATTATCAGTTCTGTTTCGAAACCCAATGATAGGGAAAACATTGGCTACATAGGGAAGTGTCAATCTGAAAGTTCAATAAGATAGGCAGTAGATACAATGTTAAAAAAATCAATTTTAGTGATCGCACTTGCGGGAATATGTTCGGTTGCAAACGCAAACCCTTATCTTGGTGTGGCAGTAGGTCAAGCTAAGTTTAAAGACACTTACTCTTCTTACAACACCACTTTATTTGGAAACGGCTCATACAAGTTAGACTTGGAAGATGATGACAGCACGGCAGCGAAGCTATTTGTTGGTTATCAGTTCAATGATTATTTCGCGATAGAAGGCTCACTTGGTGGTTATGATGCTATCGATGGCTCTTATGTGTCTATTGGTGATATGACGTTTTTGGCAACACAAGCTAAAGGCATTCTGCCAATTGGTGATCGATTCAATCTATTTGTTAAAGGGGGGATCGCATACTTCGGTGCTGAGTTCAAAACGAGTTATGCTACAGTTTCTGATGAGGCTATCACAGGAATGTATGGTGCAGGTGCTGAGTTTGCAATCTCTAAAAATATCAAGCTGAGTGCTGAGTTTGATTATATTAGACCTGAGCTTGAGGTAGTTAAAATTGGTAACGAAACCTTGAGTGTAGAGTCAGATATTACCACTCTGTCACTAGGCTTAAGTTATCACTTCTAGCCATGAAACGAAGGAGCTCTATTTTTAGAGCTCCTTATGTCTTCTTAAACAGGGGCGATGAATTTTGGAGTATTCGTGAACGATGTGAATATAAGATACCTTGAGTTGCTACTTAAAAAGTACCAGCTTAATCAGGTTTACTCAGTTGGTCTTGGTGAACTTGAGACTGTGCTTTGTACCTCAAGACGCAATGTTTCAACCGTAATGGGTAAGTTAGCGAATATTGGCTGGGTGTATTGGCAGCCTGCAGTAGGGCGTGGCAAGAGCAGTAAACTTAAGGTAAAAAAATCTCTCCAACAAGTTCTCTCCATTATTTTTCTTTATGAACTCGAACAAGCGCAGTCTAAAGTCATTACGAAATTGCTTGAAAGTTATGGATTAGTTGCGATTCGAGCACTCAGTGTCGCTGCTGAAGAGTTTAACGAGAGAAACGAGCAAGTTAACTCAGTATTTATTTCCTCCTATCCTTGGGTCAATACCATTGACCCCGCCCAAACTTATCGCGCCTCAGAGTTGCAAGTCATTAAAAGTGTTTACGATGTTTTGATAAGACAAGACCAAGACGGCAGCCTACTGCCTGGGTTAGCCCATCATTGGGAACAGAATGACAATGTGATCAGTTTGTGGCTTAGACCACTGATTTACCGGCATGATGGTGAGTTGCTTGCAATAGAGGATGTGGTTTGGAGCTTGGAGCGCCTACGCGATTACTCTGGCCCGGTTCGAGATCTGGTGAGTGGTATTGAAACAATAGATATTACTGCCTCCGACAAAGTCGAGATTACACTGAACTTTCCCAATAAATTATTTATTTACGCTTTGGCAATGCCCTACGCGTCTATTATTTGTCGAGATCAGCTATGTTTCGGTAATGGTTATACCTGCCATGTCGGAACCGGACCGTATAAGGTTGATAGATGGAATGAAGAAAGCCTTTCTCTCAAAGCTCACAATGATTATTACGCTGCACGGGCTTTGATAGAAAAGGTGACGCTGTCTCACAACACAGAGATAATTGAAAATGCGCTTAGCTTTAATCAGGAAGTGGGCGAAGTTGAAGTAGAATCAATCAATGCCTTCTCTTATCTCACCTATCATGAGCGTGCCGACAGTGAGCTAAACCCAGCTACTTGGGATGTGTTAGCTAACTACATTGCCCAAAGTAAATACGATTATGATGAAGATAACGCTGTTGAGGGGGTAGACCTCCAACAATTATCGGAAAATATGTTGCCGGTTGAGCCTCCAAAACTTGAAGGTCGAGTGGTGATTGCAGAGCCTATTTGGACCATTCCCAGTTTAATTCGTAATGCAAAATGGTTACATAGACTGATCCGTTCAACGGGACTAGAACTTGACGTCCATATTGTCGAAGACATTAGTCACCCTGAGGCAGCCACTGCACATGCTGATCTTATGTTGATTGAAGAGATAGTCGAGGCGCCTCTTGAATACGGCCTGTTTGAGTGGCTATCCATCTCGACGGGGCTACGTTTCGCGTTAAATGAGCGGGGCATGGAAACTCATCAACAGAGAATTCGTCAAGCAGTGAGTGCACACGTGCCTCTTGTCGAGTTACAGAAAATAGAGCAAGAGCTATATGAGAGTAAACGTTGTGTGGCGCTTTTTTGTGGGAAAGAGGAAGTAACGAAAGTGCAGCAAGTTCGTGGTGTGCAAATTAGGCCAACGGGGTATAGCGATTTTTACAAACTCTGGATTTCTAAATAGTCAGTGTCGTTTGGGTTAAAATTCGCGATTAGAAGGCGCACATCCTAAATACTGAAGTAGCACGTAAATACTTTCTTGAGAAAGCGCAACTCGACGAAACAGGTCAGCAAAGGTATCGTCACCACCAAAGCAGGTTTGAATATAATGGTTGATTTCCGAATCGGCGTAGCCTTCAACATACATAGTGCGTACCCATTGGTATTCAACAGCCTTTGGGTTGGCTAAGGTGGTTTCGCTAAGTGTTGTATGGCTAAGGTTCACGCCAGTTCCTTCATTCTACTTAATCGATTGCGGATTTAATCAAACCAAGATGAAGGAAAAATGACAGATGTGTTGCGATGATATTAATCTGACATAAAAAAGCGAAAAAAGAGGCCTTTAAGCCTCTTTTTTTGATAGGAATGTTATTTCAGATACTTTACATGCGCTTCCATTTCTTCACCGATTTGTTTACGCATGTTCATTAAACGAATCGCTGAATCTCTTAATTCAATATCGTCTTTGGTTTCTGGAATCCACTCAGGGACAGGTGAAGGTTTGCCTTCTCCGTCTACCGCAACCATGATGACAATACAATGCGTTGTCAGGCGATTTTTCAGCTCTTTTGGATCACTGGCTTGGACGTCAATAGCAATATGCATTGAGGTTTTGCCTGTGTAAATGACTTTGGCGCTGACTTCAACTAAATTACCGACGTGTATTGGAGCAACAAAGCGGATACCACCTGCATATGCCGTAATACAGTACTTACCACTCCATGCCGCTGCGTTGGCATAGGCTGCCAAATCGATCCATTTCATGACGGCGCCGCCATGAACTTTACCACCAAAGTTGACATCTCCGGGTTCAGCTAGAAATCTTAGTGTTATATCGCGTTGACCATTACTCATCTGTCAATCCTTTGTTTTTATGTGTTTGTTAAACTTATTAACAAACACTTCAATAAACTGCAATCAATAATTCCAGCTTAGTCGAAAAAACGCAGGAGCCCCAGAAATGGAGTGGCGCTCATCATGCCCTGATAATTCAGGGCATGATGAAGAGTGGTTAGATTCGAGATGACATGACGGAATCCATGATCTGCATACTTTCGTCAAAGTAAGGGTTGTACGTCAGGCGAGCATGAATCTTACCGGGTTCGGTGTAACCCCAAGCGGAATACCAGACTTGTTCACCTTGAGCACATTTTGCTGCGTCGGTTTCTTCCTGACCGTTGGAGCAAATTATATTCGTTCCATTGATGCCGTAATTGGGGTTATTTGGCGAAAAGAGCAGTCCCATATGAGAGCCGTTAGAAATTCTCTGTTCAGGCAGGTTCATTGAGAATCGGGTTGAACGTGGCTCCGTGAGATCGTGCTCCCCTTGCCAGACAATACGACTGTTTGGGTTCTTCATTTTTTGCGTAAAGGTATCAATTGAAAACTGAGTGTTGATGACACTGTCCGCTTCGCTCATGAGCATAAACACGGGCTTGTCGTAATTGGCTGTCGCGAGTTTATCTCTTACTTGTGCTGATGTTTGATAGTAAACAGCTGCCGCACTCATTGGTAATGAGTTGTAGCGCAGTGGATTGTCTTCTGGATCCTGATCGGCCCATGTAATGAAGTAGCTCGCGAGCTCGGCAAACTTGACTGTCGTTGACCCTGGCTCAAAGGCGGGTGAAAACAATAATACGCCATTGATATCTTCATCAGACAATGCTTCAGAAGTGACAAGGTTCGCGCCCGTAGAGTAACCGCCAACCCAAATAGAATCGGTGTCTTGCTTTAGTAAGCCAATATGATGGTGAACGACTCCTTGCCAGTCTTCTAAACTAGGTAGCAGCAGGTCGCCAGCTTTACTACCATGACCGGGCAGCAAGACTGTTCTCACCAAGTAACCTTGCTCAGCTAGATGTGTGGCGATATCTGTAAAAGAGTATGGAGAGTCGCCCAAACCGTGTACCAGAAGCACACCTTGTCCGTTTGGCTCAGAAGGCACATACTCTCGTGGTAAAACTTGTGCTAGCTCTTGCTGCTGATTTCCCGTTAGAAACAAGCGATTTTCCGTCAGCCAAGTTTTGGTGTCAGCGATGTATTCCTGAAAGCTACTCTGCTGATATTCAGGTAAAGTGTCAGCTTTGTCATAAGCTGGATCTTTAGAAGGCGTGCTGCAGCCCACAAGGCCTGCCGTGACGGCTGCAGCAAAGTAAAATGCCAGCGCGGTTTTTTTACGCATGATGTATTCCAGCTTTTCCTTTTTACTTTGACACTTCTTCATACTCTCCCTCCAACACAGATCCTTTCGATGGCTGGTTGTTAAATGTTGATGCGTTTTTCTTAATCGCTTTTTCGATCTTCTTACCTGTAATCAGAGCCGCGATGGTTAAGGGAATTGCTAGGATCAGGCCAAAAATGATGGTAAAGAAGCCAATAAACAGCGCCAATGCGCTCGAAATCACTCTATTCATAATTTACACCTCTCTTTTATCCTCAATATTAAACAAATCGAAATGAATGAAAGATGAATAAATTCGTCAGCAACAAAAAAGCCGCTTTCATCAAGAAAACGGCAAGTACGGGGGTATATCTTTATAATTGTGTTGTGGAGTTTTGCCCCTGAATCTTTCAGGGGCGATATTCGATTACTTACTAGGGTAAGTCTTATAACGTACACCCATCATTTGTTCCATACAGTGAACAACCTGACAGCTGTAACCAAACTCGTTGTCATACCAAATGTACAATACACAGCGGCTGTCTTGAGCAATCGTTGCAGCACCATCTACTACGCCAGCATGGCGAGAACCAACAAGGTCACTGGAAACGATTTCTGTCGAGTCTGTGTAGTCAATTTGCGCAGACAGTTTAGAAGTTAGCGCCATCTCACGAAGATACTCGTTCAGCTCTTCTTTGTCGGTGCCTTTTTCTAGGTTCAGGTTAGCAACCGCCATCGAAACATTAGGAGTAGGGACGCGAATAGCATTACCAGTCAGCTTACCAGCAAGTTCTGGTAGCGCCTTAGCGACTGCCTTCGCTGCACCTGTTTCGGTCAAAACCATATTGAGTGATGCACTTCGGCCACGACGCTCGCCTGAATGGAAGTTGTCAATCAGGTTCTGGTCGTTAGTGAACGAGTGAACAGTCTCAATGTGGCCTGATAGTACACCATACTTGTCGTTGATGGCTTTAAGTACTGGCGTGATTGCGTTAGTGGTACAGCTTGCCGCAGAGATGATGGTATCTTCCGCTTGGATAACTTCTTCGTTAACGCCAAACACAACGTTCTTAATATCGCCTTTACCTGGTGCCGTAAGTAGCACTTTTTCAGCGCCGTTACAGGCTACATGTTGGCCTAGGCCCTCAGCGTCGCGCCAAACACCTGTGTTGTCGACAACCAAAGCGTTGTTGATACCGTAAGTGGTGTAGTCAATTTCTTCAGGCTTGTTAGCGTAAATGAACTGAATGTAGTTACCATTTGCAATGATTGCTTTACGCTCTTCATCGACAATGATGCTGCCGTTGAACTGGCCATGAACTGAATCACGACGAAGTAGGCTAGCACGCTTTTCAAGATCGCCTTTCTTACCACCACGAACAACAACTGCACGTAAACGTAGCGGATAGCCAGGGCCACTTTTCTCAACCAATAGGCGAGTAAGTAGACGGCCGATACGGCCAAAGCCATATAGAACAACATCACGAGGCTCAGTAACGGTCTCTCCGTTCATCGCGCCCATTAGAGAAGAATGTAGGAAGTCTTTGACACCGTGCTCATCATCGCGACCTTGCCAGAATTGATGAGCCAGTTGGCCTACATCAATACGACATGGTGACAGTTCCATTTCTGATAGTGCTTTAATCAGAGGAAGCGTTTGATCTGCAGATAGTGGAGTTCCTGTATAGCGACGAGCAAGACGGTGCGTCTTGATAATATCGATGGTCGCTGCATTCACCAGAGTTTTACCGAACAGTAGAACTTCGACGCCTTTTTCGCGATAAAGTTGACCTAGTAGGGGAGAGATAGTTTCCGCAATCGTTTGGCTCGTTTGCCAGTCAAGGAGGTGTTTCTCTGGACTCATTGTTTGTTTGGACCTTTCACGTTTTGGGGACTGACTCTACTTCACTGTGTAGGGGGAGTGAGCAGAGATAAAAAGTGTTTTAATTATGTAATTTTTATGCGGCAGGATTGTAATGCCTAACATCTTATTCTGCTAGAAAAAATAATTGCAGAGTAATTGGCTGGTTTTGTTACGATTTAGTCATGGTTTATTGTCGGTATGACCTATTGACTTTTGCAGGGTATGTTACTTATTTTTCGATAAAAAATACTCAACACACAAAAAGTATGCAAATCATAGTGTAAGAACTAAATGTATGTTGATCTGTAGCACGTAAACTACTTAAAAGGTAAACGACAAACCTATAGACACCAAGTCGACCTTAGAAGCAAACGATTCACTTGTGTTTTGTGGCAAGGTGAACTGGCCGCTGATCACGTTTTTTCGACCTTGTATTTGTTGCCACTCAAATGAGGCGTTGAATTGAGGTGTAAAATCGTATCTGACCCCGAGTAAGTAGCTATTACTCTCCTTGGTTCTTCTTGATTGCCCATATTGTATGTAAGGCGTAAACATATCGATTCGATAGTCTATACCCGCATACCAGTTAGCGCGTATATCTTCAGAAAGCACTGCCTCTGTTTGGAGATGCCAATTACCAATCGTATGGCTTGCCCCAAAGCTGACTAAGTGGAGGTTAAAGCATACGTCTGGTTGGTTAGCAAAAATCTGTCGTGCCTCAACATCGGTATAAGAGACATGGAGCTGGCTGTCTTCTATATAGATATCTGCACTGAAGCCATATGCATTTTTCACGTCTAAGGTGAAAGAGCGTCCATAAAGTTCGTAATTCTCCTCGTTATCCAGAGCGTAGAAGGGGGTAAGGCTGAGTTGAAATTGCTCAAACAACTCGAAGTTAAACTCCGCAGATGCACCTTCAAAATGGGTGATACCTAGATTGCCCCCATAGACATCTATGGGCAATCGTAACCATGGATAGGCGCTGGAGACGTAGTAGTACTCAGACATAATAAACATCGGTGACCTCAATCGTCCGACTTTATAGCGGTGCCCTGAGTCTGAATACTCGATAAAGGCTCTCTCTAGAATTGGGGATGAGAAAGTGTCCTGAGGTCGCTTGAGCACTTGTAATACTGAGCGCAGCTCATTACTAATCTGCCAATCCAACTGCAGACCGAAAGTGGTATCACAATCGAAACACCAGTCATCGGCTATATCGCGGCCATAGAACACAGGCGTATTATTATCGCTTTTGGCAGCAGCAACGGTACCAAAGCCGCTTAGATTCAGCTCGTTAGCCAGTTGAGTTTGAGCGGTAACAGGGCAGCTAGCCAGTGCGATTATTAAAAATGATTTTTGTCGTAGCTCCATAATCCTAGCCTTTATTACAGAGTGTAAAGAGGACATTAGCTTGTTCTGGAATCATATCGACTGGAACATAGGCTATGCCATTGGGATGCTTGCTCAGCCATAAGGTAATATTTTTCATTGAAGTGTGAGCGATTTCGTTGGGGGCTGGTGTTTTGCCTGAAAAGCTTTGGCGTGCCCAAATAGCGTTCATCTGGGCTGGGCTTTTATTCAATAACGAGTAGTAAAAATCTTGGCGTTGGGTGGAGTTTTTAGGGAGATCCATCAGCCTAATAGGTTGACCGCCAATACTTGAAGTACGGCCTCGATAGAGCATTTTAACTTGATTAGAGCGCAATACGTTTATCTCTGGGTTCAGGGTGACGATGGCAAAATTACATGCCAGAGACTGAAAACAGAAAAGTAGTAATGTTAATGCTGTCAAATGCTTAAGCAAATATATCCCTTGTCGCTCGAAAAAATCACCTTAATTTTACTCTTGTTAATAAGAAGCGAATTTAATATGAACTAATATTATAGGCCTAGTGGTTCAAAAAATGATTCGAAGGAACGAGTCTCAATGCTCCTCACTAACATATCAATAAAAAGTCGGTTGTTGATTTTATGCCTTATTCCTACATTAGTTATTATTTTGTTCACCGCCAATACGGTAGTGCATATTCAGGACAGGCTTCACAGCTACGCGGTTATCAATGAAAAAAATCAGACACTAAGGCATTTGTCTGCCTTTTCTCGTTACGTCTACGAAGCGCTTGCACTCCGCATTGAAGGGCAAAGCGCAGCCATTGCGCTTGGGATGGCGCAGCAATCGTTGAATTCAATAACGAGCGTGACGCACGCTGAAGAACACGTTAGTGGCAGTATGAGCCAGTCGGATCACACTTTAAGCTACATTGAGGAACTCAACGAACTCCTACCTGAGCTCGCCACAGTCAGCTCTCACGGAAGCTTAGAGCTAGGTCGGCTGATTTATGCGGTTTTGTATGATCTGTACAGTGACGTTCAGTCCATTGAAAGCCATAGCACCGAGCTAAAAGTGCATAAACTCGATCTTGTATTGAGTGACCTCAGCTGGCTGTACTTTTGGATGGAGCAAGAAGCATGGTTGGCCCAGGAAATCAAAGGTATTCGCCTTTCTTATGCGGAGTATGCCACCGAGTATTTCAAGATCAGCGAAAGGCAGCAATTTTACCTCGATAAGTTCATCAATTTGGGGGCAGATTCTGACCAGATAAACACGCTACTTAACATTTTCGCGAGTCGCGATTTCCAGCGTGGTAGTTATTACAAACAGCACATGTTGCTTAATGAGGGGAGCCGTGGACGCCTTGGGGATTTTGCACTTGCGATCGAGCAACGTAATGCCCTGGTAGAAAAACAACTTGGCCTGTTTTCATCAAAATTGCACGAAGAACTGCTGAGCAGTATTCAGCGCAGTGAAAACACGCTTCTCGTCATCGCTATTGGCGGTTTCATTGTGTTCTCCGTGATGTTTTTTTGGGGGACGAGTACGCTTTATCGTATTAATTCCAAGCTGGCAAAAATTCTGGCTGTAATGGGCAGCATGCGTAATAGCGGCAGTACTGAATTAGTGTCTGTGGATGGCAAGGATGAGTTCTCTAAGTTTGCTCAAAACATCAACTATCTCATTCAGGCTCAGAAAGACCATGAACGGGATCTAGTCGTCGCCAAGGAAAATGCAGAGGCTGCCAACCAAGCAAAAAGCGTATTTTTGGCTAACATGTCTCATGAGATCAGAACTCCGCTCAATGGCATTATGGGCATGACCGAGATCCTATCGGATAGTCGTCTTAATTCCTCGCAAAAAGATATTCTCAGTGACATTGATGTTTCTTCTCACGCGCTATTAGTACTTATCAATGACATTCTCGACCTGTCGAAAATCGAATCTGGCAACCTGACGTTATCTCCCAGTCATGCGGATGTTCGCGAAGCGGTTTTTGAAGCGATGAACATGGTCAGTACTAAAGCTCTTAAACAGCAAGTTGAACTCAGAGCAACGTTGTCCCCAGACATTCCGGATAGTTTGTACATTGACGAGTTTCGTTTTAAACAGATCTTGATGAACCTGCTTAGTAACGCAGTGAAGTTTACCCAAGATGGCTCGGTGTCCGTGGTAGTCAAGCTCATGAATGAAGGTGAGAAGGCCTATTTGCACTGCAGTGTGGTGGACACTGGAGTGGGAATAAACGAAGAGAAATTGGAAGAGATCTTTGAGCCATTTACCCAAGAAGATGGCAGCATTACCCGTCGTTATGGAGGCACTGGCTTGGGGTTAGCGATTTGTCGTCAAATTGCTGAATTAATGGGAGGCAGTATTACGGCGAGCTCTACGCCCGGTCTAGGTAGCCGCTTTAGCTTCGTCATACCTGCGCAATCTGTTGTTGAAACGAGTAAGGACAAAGCAAAGGGAAAAGCTTTGTTTATTGTAAATGACAGCAAATATGAGTCGTTGATAAAGAGTGAAGCGGAGCGCTTTGGTTTAGCAGTGACAGCTGCTGAGAGCACTAATGAAGTGACGATGCTTGATGAACAGTTTGATTTGATTTTCTATTGTTACCATCCACATCACAGCTCGCGCCGCGATTTAGCGTCTCTTAGAGCTCGTTTTAATTTCTCAGAGATCATCGGTTTGCAGCATCACTTATATATGTTGCCGGATGCAGAAGCGCTTGTATCATCTAATCTGACTTTACCCTTCTTGGGAAGCCGATTTGAAGCAGCCATCATCAAGGCTCTCAATTCTATCCAGATCAATACCAGTTACTCTGATAATGAACGCCCCCAGCCTTACCCAATAAATGAAAGCCGTTGTGTGCTGATTGTCGAAGATAACTTGATGAATCAGAAGATTGCTAGCTTCTTTCTCAGCAAAGTTGGAATGAATTACCAGATTGCCAGTAACGGCGCAGAAGCGGTGAATATGTTTCAGTCGGGGCGATTGTATACGGCAATCCTGATGGACTGCATGATGCCAGTTATGGATGGGTTGACAGCAACGCGTAGCATCAGAAAATGGGAAACAGAACAAGGGCGAGACAGAACGCCTATTATCGCTTTAACGGCGAGCGTCCTGCCTGAAGAGATTGATAGTTGCTTTGAAGCGGGTATGGACGCCTATTTACCTAAACCGTACAAGTCCCAGCAACTGTTTGACACGTTTGAACGTTTACACGTTGTCTTGTAAATCTTCTAGCGGTAGCCAGTTTACCTTAACGCCTGCTTGAAGGAACATATCTTGGCTGATTTTAATTTTCTCCCCCCAACGAGACAAGAAGTCTTCGGTCTGCTCAGGACAGTGCACTGCTGAAATACCTGTCTGGATAATTTTGGCTGCGCAGTTAGGGCAAGGGAAATGCGTGACCCAAATTTCACATCCGTCTAAATCACGCTTAGCAAAAAGAATAGCGTTTTCTTCTGCATGAAGTGTCTTGAGATACTTCATCTCTCTCTCATCGGTCATCGCACTATCGGAGATTCCATGTGGGTAGCCGTTGAACCCAACTGAAACGATACGGTTTTGCTTCGTGATGACAGCGCCAACCTGAGTCGAAGGGTCCTTACTCCAAGAGCCCACAAGGACAGCCATCTGATAAAAGCGTTGTGCCCATTTAGAAATCATTCAGTCATTCCTCTAGGAAAGAAAACCCTGCTTAGGGAGATAAACAAACGTAATGTGATAGAGATCAGGTAATAATATCCTAATTTCGGCTGAGTTAGTCCAGTAAAATTCAGTACCTTAGCGATTTCAGAAAATGATAGCGCGCTACAAATGTGATTTACATCTCAATTTTTTGCTGACAAGGTGTTCCGATAGAGGAGTAAACGACCATGACTCTTGTGCGAGATCTCTTACAAATACGTAAGTTTAATGATGGTAAAATGCTAGGAAACAGTCATTTATTGATATTAAGGTGTTGATATTATTTGATTATTTTAGTTTTTCACATTCGGGCCGATATCATATTAGACGAAATCGACCATTGTGAAAAAGCGCTACTGACTTAATCTTAAGTTGTCAGCAGGAAGCAGACACGGAACAGGAAAGACCCAAGGATAGGTCATCTTCAGGACGAAGATTCGATTATTCAGGACGAATGGTCGGCATGGAAAGCAAAGGACATTGGCTGGACGCTAGTAACTAGGATGGTTACATCAAGGAAAGTTAATGGACGCTTAAAGGAATAAGGCAATTTCTATCAGGACGATAGATTCAGGACACCGCTTAAGGATAAAGCGATGAGAGTTAGCGAGGATAGCTAACGGGCTGGATTGCCGAGGACACCGCTAGGAAGGCGATGATAAGGAAAGTGCTGAAGGAATCAGCGTACTATCAAGGAATAGATGCAGGGAGCACCTATTAGTAGCCGGATTGCTGCGAGTAAGAATAAGCCCCACTAGGCGAAAGTTTAGTGGGGTTTTCTTTTACGAATTGTTACAAATAGCGCTATTGTGAATTACCTTGGCGAGTGGTCTACTGACGATCCCTAAGCAATAAAGGTAATAAACTTAAATGGACGACCCCTTTAGTCGACTGAACACACTTCTGGCTTCTTCATCCGAGGAGGCAACCCTATGTTAGAACTTTTCATGCAACCCGAAACTTGGGTTATCTTCGCAACACTTTTCGCACTGGAAATAGTACTTGGTGTCGATAATGTTGTGTTTATATCTGTGCTTTGCGAACGCCTACCCGCTCATCAGAGAAAACTAGCCCGTAACTTGGGTATTTCGTTGGCTGTTATTGCTCGAATTGTCCTAGTCTTCTCGATTTCATGGGTAATGTCGCTCACACAGTCTGTATTGGAAATCATGTCATCGAGCTTTACTGGGCGTGACTTGATAATGATCGCAGGTGGCGCCTTTTTATTGCTGAAAAGTCTCAAGGAGCTTTGGGCCTGGCTAGCGCACCAAGAAGCGGGACATTCAACTCATGTACGAACTGGGCTGGCTGTGGTTTTGCTACAGATAGTGGCTGTGGACGCCGTTTTCTCGATGGATTCTGTGATTACTGCGGTTGGATTGACGAGTGAAGTGCCCATTATGGTTGCTGCCATTCTCTCTTCAGCGGTGGTTATGGTTCTAACCGCGGAAAAGATTAATAACCTAGTGAGCCGTTACCCTGGATTTAAAACCTTAGCCCTGCTGTTTTTAGTGCTACTTGGTGGATTGTTGATGGCAGAAGGTTTCGCTATCCACATCAACAAAGGGTACGTCTATTTTGCGATGGCATTTGGCTTAGTTCTTGAACTGTGTCATATCCGAATAGAGAAAAAGAATGCTATCCAAATAAATCGAATTCGACCATTTAAGTTGAAAGTCGGCACGACAACGTTGTAAATGAAAAAGGGAAGCTCAAGCTTCCCTTTTTTGATTCTAACTAGCGTTATCGCTGAAAAGTGATGCGCTCTTCACTGTCAAGGTGAATAGAGGTTACTGCCGGTTGAGTTTGTGCAATCACCTTACCATGGCGTATTGAGTAACGGACAGGCACTTGGCGTCGCACTGCATCAAATCCATTTTCGGCAGGCAGGATCAGCAAACTGCCAGGTTTACCTTCTTCTAACCCATACTTGTCTTGGATATTCAGCGTACGTGCTGAATTTGTGCTGATGAGATCCAATGAATTGTTGATTTGGTCGTAGCCCATCACCTGACAAACATGTAAGCCCATATGGAGCACTTGAAGCATATTTGCTGTCCCTAGGGGATACCATGGGTCAAATACGTCATCATGTCCAAAACACACATTGATGTTGGATTTGAGCATTTCTTTGACTCTAGTGACGCCACGGCGTTTCGGATAATCATCGAAGCGGCCCTGTAGGTGGATGTTGACCAGTGGGTTGGCAACAAAGTTAATACCCGACATTCTCAACAAGCGGAAAAGTCTCGACGCATAAGCGCCGTTGTAGGACCCCATCGCTGTTGTGTGACTGGCCGTAACCTTATCTCCCATCTCATATTTATGGGCCAGAGCGGCTAAGGTCTCGACAAAGCGAGATTGTTCGTCGTCAATTTCATCACAGTGCACATCAATCAAGCGGTCATACTTTCTTGCCAACTCGAATACATAGTGGAGAGACTCAACCCCATACTCGCGAGTGAACTCAAAATGAGGAATCGCCCCGATCACATCGGCGCCGATCTTCACGGCTTCTTCAAGCAGTTCTTTGCCATTTGGGTAGGAGAGGATGCCTTCCTGAGGGAAAGCGACGATTTGGATATCTACCCACTCTTTCATCTCTTCACGCACTTCAACCATCGCTTTCAAAGCGACAAGTGTCGGGTCCGATACGTCAACGTGAGTACGAACGTGTTGAACACCGTTGGCAATTTGCCATTTCAGAGTCTGCTTTGCACGAGCTTTAACGTCTTCCGCAGACAGCATTTCTTTGCGCTCAGCCCAGCGTTCAATGCCTTCGAAAAGCGTACCGGAAATATTCCAGCTTGGTTCTCCGGCCGTTTGAGTTGTATCTAAGTGAATATGTGGCTCACAAAATGGCGCAACGGCGAGTCCACCTTCTGCATCTAAAATGTCACCAGAGTGGTTAACAGCAATGTCGTTATCTAGGATCTGTTGAAATTGACCATTTTCAATCAGGATCTGTTTCAATCCTTCTTGATTTTGTAGTTTTGCATTTTTGATCAATAACTTAGTCATTATGCGTCCTTACGCGGATTGCGCGTTGAGTGTTTTCTTGTTTAAAAGTGGGTTGAGTACGACGTAACACAACGCGCCTCCCAGTACGGCATTGATTGGTACAACTCCAGGGATAAACTTACCTGCTGCAACACCTACTGCCACTGCTACAATACTAGCCCAATTCACGTCTTTGAATTCTGTCGTAGCGAAATTTTGGTAGCGTTTTCTATTCATCAAGAAATCCGCGATGATGACGCCACCAATCGGCGGAATGGCAGTCGATAGGAACGTTAGCCATCCAACAAAGTTGTTATACAGCCACAATGCGAAGATGGTGCCCACGATACCGTTGATAATAGACATCATAGTACTTGAGCGTCCGGTGATGTTAGAAAAGCCTAACCCTGAAGCGTATAAAGCATTTTCATTGGTAGTCCAGATATTGAGCCCAAGTACGATGATTGCAGGTAGTAGTAGGCCTTGAGCAATCATGACGTCCGAAATATCTGCCATACCCGTCGCTGCTGCCCCTGCGGCACCGAAGATAAACATTAGTGAGTTACCGATAAAGAAGGCGATCATGGTGACCAGTACGGCGCCAGCTGGTTTTTTACCAAAGCGAACAAAATCTGCGGTGAGTGTACCTGCGCTGACAAATGAGCCTACGACCATTGCTAATGCGACAGAGAAATCCATAGGCGTTTCTGGTTGAATAAGCTTGAGTTGTTCAAACCCGCCCACGCTATCGACGGCCATAGATACTGAGTAGCTGCCCAGAATTGCAATTGCAGGAACAGCAATCGCTGAAAGCACCATCAGCGCTTTAATGCCAAAGTAAACCGTCGCTGTCATTAGAAGGCCGGACACAATGATCAATGTATTGGTATCAATGCCTGTCGCTTTTTGAACGGGTATGGCGAACATCGCGACACCTACACCAAACCAACCGACCTGTGTGCCACCAAGTAAAGCAGAAGGAAGCCATGAGCCTTTAGTTCCAAATGAGTATCGAGCGAGAAGGTGAGTGGAGAGGCCAGTAGAAGACCCGATGTAGCCGAGGAAAGAAGTGTAAATACCGAGGATGAGGTTGCCAATGAGGACTGCGAGAATAAAGTCATTAAATGAAAGGCCAGTACCGAGTGAGCCTCCCGTCCACATGCTTGCAGAGAAAAAGGTCAGGCCTAACATCACCATCGTGAGTGAAATGACGCCTTTTCTGGCCGTTGTTGGAACGGGTCCCAGACTGTAGTTGTTATCTTCGGACATCTATCACCTCCACAAATAGATAAAACAAACTTAAGTGAGTAAATTCTAGATAAACGGCCGCTATTATGGTGATAAATATCACGTGGTCAATCTAAATCCATAAGGGTTAACGTTTGCTTGGCTTTGTCTTGTAATTAAATTTATATAAAACAAAAAGATAGTTTAATTGTGAATTTAATAAAAAAAATATTAAAGATGATGTAATCGGTTTCTAAATGATATTTTTAGAGGGAATTCTACTAAATTTGTACAAGTTTGTTGTGAATGCATGTCTGTAAGAATTGCTTCATACGTTAGCTTCACCTAGTTTCTGTTCCAAACGTTTGTTGACGTGATTTTGAGTAATTTTGGTGTGGAAGTATCGAATAATGTCTGATTTTGAGGTGTTGGAAATGAAGAAAGCCTATAGTGGTTATTTACTACATTAAATCGTAAGAAATTTAATAGACAAGACAAAGATAAAAGAGAAAGCGTGCAATTATTGAGCGTGTCAGTGCCATGTGATGATCATTGAACTGACACATCAATGTAGCAATCAAAGTTGATGATAAGTTCGTTGGCAACAGATAGAAAAAAAGCCAATCTCAATAAGTAAGATTGGCTCAAATAAGTGTGAACAAATTCGGTTCACTAACAACGTCAGTTGGCTAGGTGACCCTCGGCTTAAGAAGGGTCACTCTAGTAAATGCAGTATATGTGCCAACTTTTATAGAGCTTAATTGCCCACTATTTCACCACTAAATGCCGTTTTGGAAGCAAACGGTTGCAATATGAAATTGCATTTTGCAAATAACCTCAACATTGCTAATGATATATCACACAATTTAAGTGTGTAATCAAACCTTATTGGTATCGGCCCTTGTTTAGATTTTTTCTCGTAACGCTTGTCATTCTTATCATTGAGAATGACGCGCTGTTTTATCTAATCCCAAAAACAGGATAGTCATACACTCTCGTATTGAGCGAGCAGGGCTCATTTCGCAAAGGTAGAATTTGTAAAATTGAATGAAAGTAAGAGTTTTGATGCATATCCAATGATAAGCTTAAAAGTGATAACAAAATCTAATGATTGGTGTAACGCTGGATGCAAATAAAAAGCTCGGGTTAACCGAGCTTTTTACAGGGGAGTGTTAAATAGAGTAGAAGTAGTAAAGCTGAGACTTCATACGAATGATGATACCTCTGATGACATCAAGGAATGCCATAAAACCAACGGGCTTTTCGCCACTAACCCAAGCTAGCCCGACAGAACCGACGGGAATGTCATAGCCCTCGGTTTCTTCTATTTTCAAACGGACGAAGTGATGTTTGTTTTGTAAGTTCTTGCCCGTCGTCGCACGCACGGAGTCATCCAGACCAAGCAAATTGCTTTGTGATTCGCCAGTAGCTTCAACTATTCCCTCAACTTGAGCAGAAAAGATCTTACCTGGGTAGACTGACGAAGAAAATTCAGCACTGTGTCCTGGTTTAACATTGCGAATCGCCTGATGATTGACTCGCATTAGGACGTATTTCTCATCTGTGTACATTTGCAGCCGAGGTAACATTGAGACACGCTGTCCCTCGCGCAAGATGAAGTTGGTAACAAAGCCATCAGCAGGTGCATGAACTTTGGTGCTGTCGAGCTCCCACTTTGCTTTTGCGAGTTTCTCTTGTGACTTTTTCCAATCAGCATGTTTAGATTTTACCGCTAATTCCGATTTCGCGATCGCGAGTTTGGCTTTTTCGGTGTCCACCTGTTTTGTTTTTAGCTTTGATTCTATGGTTGAGACGTTGTGTCGTGCCTTAGTGACTGCTGTTTCCTGCTTATCGATATCGCTCGCAGTGATGGTGTTGTTCACTACACGATTTTGCTCTCTGTAACGCTTTAACATTTTGTTTTGCAAACTGTAATCAGCTTTGGCAGCAGCAAGTTGGCTTTCTGTAGTCTCTAAATCCTGAACCATTGACTCGTACGTTGCCTGTGAGATTGAAATATCCTCAAATGCAACTTCAAGCTCCACCATCGCTGACTCTTCTTCTACTTTTGCCTGGTTATAGGTGATTTGGTATTGAGTCGGGTCGATCTCGTAAATCAGTTGGCCTTTCTTTACCTTTTGGTTGGGTTCAATGTAAATCTTGTCGACTTTACCTGTTACGTTAGGCGAATCGGGGCGTAACTGGATATGGGGGGATTGCACCACCGAACCGCCAGAAAGATCCATTGGCGTATAGTTGATCAAACCCACCCAAACAAACATCAGCCAAGAAACGCCACCTAAATAGGCGAATGACTTAGTCGCGGTATTCCAGGGCATACCCACCAGCCTTAGCAGGTAAATAAAAAGTGCCCAGACAGCTAAACCTTCTAACATTAAGCCTCCTCCTGTTTATCTTTCGTGTTGGGGGCATGACGCCAAGTGTCGCGTAGGTTCACAATGGCTTTGTCCATATCGACGAAAGCGACAATGACTGCTACAACCCAAACCCAGTGCCAGATGAAACCAATCCATGTCAACGCCGTTATCAGTCCTATTTGATGATGATCTTTGCTATGGGCTTTGTTGATTGGTAGTTCGTGAAACTTCCAGAATCCAAACAGAGCTGCACCGACAGTCGCAATCAAGACAATAGTTGCGACGACATGTAATGCGGTGTCTGCACCGGTTCCCACGAACGGGACACTTAATAAACTCATTCAAGGCTCCTTTATTAATAAGGATCTGTATTGTGTTTCGGATTTGAAAATTAGCTTAGTATGTGACAGATTGATTCATATTAAATGTCTAATTGATGTGATCTGTATATGGATAAAGTGCGCTTTATGCGTGTGTTGGGAATTCGACATATTCATCAGGAAGCGAGGTCGCGCTACCAAATTGACGATGACGAACTAGTGATTCCGGAATCTGCGTTTCGCAATCCGATGACGCTGGTCCCAATGTTTGAAGTGAATCGCTGGTTTGAAAAATTAGAGGGCGTTACAGGAAACCCTGATGTGATTCTTGATATCAACCGTGATGTTGATGTTGGACAGATCGGTGTTATTTCTCACTGGCTTCTTTCTGGTAGTGATCTCGCATCGACCATTCGACGTGTGAATTATGGATTTAGTAGTCTGCAAAGCGGAGCGTTTCTATCTGCATCCCTGAGTGGTTCACTGATCAAATGGGCGTATCGGAATCCAATGATCGAACCTGAATGTAAAGTACACGACAGTGTCCGTATGGCGATGGCACTCACCAAGATCTTACGTACTTATCTTGGTCAGGATTTTTCTCCACTCAGAGTACAACTGTCTGGTTCTCGCAAGAATACACCTAAATATGAAGCATATTTTGGCTGTGAGGTGGAATGGAGTCACTCGTCCACGGAGATATGGTTTCATTCGGAGCTGCGTTTAGCGACCAAGCAGCAAGCGAGGCTGCAGAAAGGGCGACTGGCGATGAATTTTGCTGACTTGGACGAATTGCTTAATATGCCTGACCCAGAAGATGAAGTGAAAGTGATTTATGAAATTCTAAACTACAGCCGCCATTATGGGTTGCCAACGGTAGAAAATGTTTCTAGCTTACTCGGGCTGTCAGTACAGCAATTTCAACGTCGGTTGCGTAATTTAGGAATGAACTTCACCACGGTGAGTGGTTATGTACTGAGTAACATTGCGGTAGAAATGATGCGTCATGGTATCAAGATTGATGATATTGCTCAGCGCCTTGGTTATCAGAATATCGCTAGCTTTAATCGCATGTTTAAAAAACATCGGGGTTTGACGCCAAACCAGTACGTGCAGCGTTACTACCTTTAGGCGCAGAGAACAAAAAAGCGCCGCAATGGCGCTTTCCAATCCGCTTACTCTTCAGGGCGCCAACCGAGCGCACTGGCAATCGCGCCGACCACTAAAGTGTCTCGTTCATCATCGTTCAGTGAGTCAAGCATCTGGATTGTGAGTGCGCCATTAGTTTGCACTGCAGCGACTTCTTGTGTTCCACGCTCAAAGCTGTAGCCAAGTGGTGTGTCGACTGGCACAAGTAGGCCTTCACCAGTATGAATAGTTTTCACATTAAAGTGGGTGGTGCCAATTCTTACCAAGCCTTTCTCTGTTTTATCGAAGCCGATATCCAGTACACCTGCATCTGGCTCAATTTTGTACTCACCAACGCTTTTCTCATCTGAGCTTATATCGCAGGTATAAGGATCGTTGCCACCGAACTCTACGCCCATGTAGTTGTATGAGACACCGCCACCTGTGCAGGTCAGCACCCATGTTTTTCCATCACTGTTACGAGTAACTTCTGCCGCCATTTCCCCATCTTTAAAAGACAGTTTATTGAACCACGTTGATGAAGAGGCGCTGCGAGAGTACTTACCCTTATACATACCAGCGATGTCAAAAGTACCTTCTCGACCTAACTTCCATAAATTATTGTCGGTCTTTATGTTGATCTCCGGTTGAGCTTTGACAGCGGGCGATTTATCCATGATAGCGGTGCTACCACAAGCGGTAAGGGCAAGCGCCATTGCGCTAACGAGTAGGTGTTTGTTCATATATATTTACTTCTTGTTGACGAAAAACCAGCTATTGAGGAAGTTGTTCAGTGACGCAAACGCTCTATGCGTCCAGTTAAGAGGGTTATCTGTTGCGTTTGAGTCTTGGCTAGCCACATCCCCGGTTGCGGTAAATGTAGGTTTTAGCTCTCCGGGATAGGTACCTAGACTTGGGTCAACTTTATATTCATACATCGAGCCCAGTAGAGCACCTGGGTTGAGATCCTTGCTGACCGTGTGGATCGGGTCTTCGTCCCCTTTGTCATCTGGGGCAGGGCATGTATTGGCGGCGAGCTGACCGTTTCCGTAGTTACATGGGTCGTACTCAAGCTTAGTCGCGCCAGTTTGCAACGACAAAAGGCGCTGGAACTCTTGATAGGCACTGGCGACTTCGGCGCCTTGTGTGGTTAAAGAGTCTTCATCGACATAGTAGTCGTAAAGCTGCAACATCTTTTGGTAAGAGGTGTTTTTTAGTGTTTCGTCACCACCGCCGTTATTGGTGTAAACAAGCTCAATACCGTCAATACCAGAGGAGGTGTTGACCTGTTGAGCCAAATTAAGGACGAAGGTTTCATAATCAGCACTGCCCGTTGGCTCTTTTTCTATGACGCCAATGACCAAGGTTTTTTGAGCGAATTGTTTTTGCACATCACTGTGTGCCCAGTTAGTCAGGTTGTTAATTTGGGTTTGTACCCGAGCACGCTGCGTTTCAGAGACATTTGGTCCAATGCTCAGTACATAAACGCCTTTATCGAACTGGCAAGCATTCGCGCCAGTCTGAACACTACAGTTGGTTGCTGAGCTGTAGACATTAACGGCATTGGTCGTTGTTGATGTTGGATTCGTATCATCACTGTTACAGCCAGATAGTAAAGCGACGGTGAACGTCGAGAGAAGAAGAGAGCGGCTAGGATTCATTTCATTATTTACTTATTGAATGATAACTTTGGTGAATAATAAAGAGAGTAACTAGATTGTCGAACAGGCCTACTGTGATTTGTAAGAGCATAAACACTCAGCTCATAAAAATGTGCCTTCAGAACACAGTATGTCCACGATACGAACACTAGAATGGGGCTATTAACGACATCTAATCGAATGGATAAAGCGGGTATTGTAATTAATTGTAAGTGGACTCTTACAAAATCCAGTGTGGCAGGGAGCGCAATCTCAATTTCCTTGCTTGAGCAAGTAATCGTCTAATATATAATTTGCGTCAATTTATAAATGGTTGCGAAAGTAGATTGTGAATTACAGAGTGCTTCTTGTTGAAGACGATAAGGAAATCGCAAGACTGACTCAAATGTACCTCGAAGCCGAAGGATATGGTGTTGAGGTGGTGTACTCAGGTGATAAAGCGGTAGATGCGGTGACGCGCTACCAGCCTGACGTTGTGCTATTGGATCTCATGTTACCGGGGGAAGATGGTGCGACGGTTCTTAAAAAGCTACGAACCTTCTATCAGGGTGTTGTGATTGTACAAACAGCAGTTCAAGAGGAGCTGAGTGAAGTCAGTTTACTAAAATTGGGTGCCGATGATTATCTGACTAAACCAATTCGTGGCCATATCTTGGTTGCTCGTCTTGAAGCTCATTTACGTCGTTATGCGGCAGCGGGGCAGGAGCCATCGACCCACAACTATGAAGCTTATGGATTTAGGTTGTGCCCTTTACGTAAAGTGGCTTTTTATCGCAGCAAAAACATTGACTTAACTCAGGCGGAGTTCGACATTCTTCTTTTGCTGGTTCAATCTCCCGACAAAGCGGTATCAAGAGATCTCTGTTGCCAATCATCTCGTGGGATAGAATACACCTTCAATGATCGCTCCATTGATATGCGTATTTCGGGCTTACGACGAAAACTAGCCCGAGCGGATGTGAACAACGCTCAGATTAAAACCATTCGCAATCAGGGCTATATGCTCACAGCAGCATAATCGGATATGGTTCGTTCCACTTTTACCAAAGCATACATTAGTCTGGCAACAGGGCTTGTAATCACTGTTGTTGCATTTCTCACTTTGGGTTCTGACTTTATGAGAAAAACTGAAGTCGAGATATTCCTCAATGATGGGCAGTTTTTCGTTAATCAATACATCGAACAACGTGGTCAGCCTAACTCCCTTTATAAAGAGTTGACCAACACGGGGAAGCAGCAGTTTTACATCTTTAATCTATCTTTGGTTAACGTAAAACCCGAGACGCTGCCATGCTCAGATTGTCGCGAGCTGTACCGATTGAAGTCAATACCCGTTTATCTAGTCGAAGATAACTTGTATGCGGCGGTGTTTCCGTTACCAAACTCGGCGAGAAGTCTCATGTTCAGTGAGAATCGCGATTTTTTTGAACCCCAATTTGAGTGGTACGAAGACTCCGAAGTCATGTTTGTGATTGGTCTTGTGGCCTGGATATTTGTCAGCTTAGGCGTATTTGTTTATGTCCCTATTCGCCATCTACATAACCAAATTAATCAGCTTAACCGTGCGTCTCGTCGCTTTGGACGCGGTGAGTTTAGTGCACGTATTGACAGTGACAACTTCCGACTTCCCCTCAAAGAACTGGCGGAAAGCTTCAACTACATGGCAGATGACATTGAAGGCCATGTAAAGCAGAGTCAGATCTACACGCAGGCTATTCCTCATGAAGTCAGAACGCCGCTCAGTCGAATTCAGTTAGCCAGCGATATGGCTAGGCGCAATGCTGTTGAGGAGCAAGAACCGTTTTTTGATGATATTGACCGATATGTTGACGATATCTCCGCTCTGACTGCTAGCGTGGTACAAATTTCCCGGGTAGGAGGTTTGACGGAAAGTGAATTGCTCGACACACAAAACCTTCTCCCTGAACGCTGGCTTAAACAGCGTATTGACAGGCAAGAGCATTACAACAAACAAATCAGCTTTCATGCTTCTTTGACTGAGCCTGCCCCAGCTTTGGATGTATTAGAAACCTTAGCTAATCTGGTGATTGATAATCTGCTTCAAAACGCATTCCGTTACGCAGATGCTGCGGTCGCGATCACTTTAATCGGTTTTGACAACACATTAGTGATTGATATCGAAGATGACGGGGCTGGCATCCCAAAAGATAAATACGATGAGATCTTTCTGGCATTCTCCAGATTGGATGAAAGCCGCCATAGTGACGGCTTTGGGTTAGGGCTGACCATCGCTTCAGAAGCAGCCAAGCGACTCAACTGGCGTATTTCTTTAGGCGAAAGCGAACTGGGTGGGGCTCGTTTTACTGTTTTGATCGAGTGCTAGTTCACTACTTTGTGCCAGCGTTCACCATATGCACTGCTGTAATCGGGCTCTTCCAGATGTTTAGATGCTTCTACTGGCTCAAGTGGACCAACTATCGTCCGATAGGGTAAGACGCCAGCCCACACGGGAAGATCCAAATCGGATTCATCATCGTTGACTCCAAAACGACTGATTTTGACCGATGCTTCGCTTAAAGGCATCTTCAGCACCATGGTCGCGGCGAGTTCTCTGTCACTACTTAATCTGACCTGCTCCGTTCTCCCGGGGGCAATCTGCTCAACAAAATGATTGAGCAGACGATCTTTTTCCTGCTTCTCTTCAACTACTTCAAATTGGCCAAATACTACAGCTGAGCGATAGTGCGCGCTGTGGTGAAAAGCCGATCTCGCTAGAACCCAGCCATCGAATAGTGTGAATGTCAGGCAGGTCTGGTGGCCTTGTTTTAATGAGCGCAGCAATCGGCTGTTGTTCGCACCGTGTATATACACATGTTCATCAACACGCCATGCCAACATAGGAATCACAATAGGGCCGTTAGCGTCATTAATCGCGATATGGGCGATTAATGACTCATCAATAATTTGTTCAAGATGTTTGTCCTCGAACACGGCTTTGTGCGCGCCTTTTTTTATTTGGGTCCTTTCTGTGTTTGATAGCATTGCGTTTCTCCATTAGCTTGTAATTTATGGTTCCAATCTAATGTTTAACTGGTATGTTATTGAGAGCCAGTTTTGACAAAGTTATAGGTCCAGTTAATGGCGTTGATTGATATTGGAGATCTGACTCTCTCAGGTGGGGCGAGCACCTTACAACAGCAGTTATTTCATGCGATTCGAGCAAAAATAGTGAAAAGCTTGTGGCCATTGCAGGGTAAGTTGCCTTCGACGCGCAAGCTCGCCAGTGAACTCAATGTAAGTCGCAATACAGTGACGGCTGCTTATGAGCAGCTGTTGGCGGAAGGCTACATAGAAAGTAAGCAAGGTTCGGGGTTCTACGTTGCGGTTGAGTTACCGGATAAATATGTGCCAGCGACCGTGACTCAGGGTACGTCTTCGGGCGAGTCCAACTGCTTTGATATCAATTCGTCATTTGCACCTGGCGTTCCAGATCTTTCACAGTTTCCACTTGGTAAATGGCAGCGATTGCTGCAAAGGCATGTTCTACGCCCAGTGTTACTGGGAAATCAAAATATTCAGGGCAGTGAAGCGCTTAGAGCGGCGCTGTCTGATTACTTGTCTTCCAGCCGCTCCGTTCACTGCTCAGCACAGAGAATCATTGTGACTTCTGGTGCTCAACAGGCTTTGACCATTGCGATGGCGGCGACTCTGGCACAAGGTGAAAAAGTTCTAATGGAGCAGCCAGGGTATGCCCAAATGACCAAGGTGCTTGAACTCAACCAATATCAGCTGGAACCTTTGACGGTGCATCAAGAAACAGGCTTTGAGTTGAGTGATGTCCTGAAAAGTACGGCACGAGCGCTATACATCACCCCGAGTAACCAATATCCGATGGGAACGACCATCAACACTGAAAATCGCCTTAAGTTGATTGAATGGGCGGCGAGTCATCAAGGGTGGATTATCGAAGATGATTATGACAGTGAGTTTCAGTTTGCACACCGGCCTTATACCAGCTTACAGGGATTAGCGGGCCAAATGGGGCTAGATGAGCACGTGATCTATATTGGCTCACTAAGTAAAGTGATGTTTAACGGCTTAAGGTTAGGTTACATGGTGGTGCCGGATAATTTAATTCAGCGCTGTCTTGAAATCAAAGATGCCATGAGCGGTGATTCTCCGTCACATACTCAGGAAGCGTTAGCTGACTTTATTGCTGAAGGCCATTTACTGCGTCATATACGAAAAATGCGCCGACTGTACAAACAAAAACATGAGATTGTCAGCCAAGCCATTGAACAAGCATTCGGTGGACAGGTTACGATCATCAGCCAAGCTGCTGGTTTGCATGTCACGCTAAAATGGAGCGGCAGAATAGACGAGCATGCGTGGGTGAAAAGGGCCGCGAAGCAAGGGATAGTGCTGCGGCCACTGAGCTATTATGAACATAACAAGGAGAGTCATCGAGAGTGGCGAGCGGTCGTGCTCGGTTTTGGTAATACACCATTGCAAGAGATCGAACCCGGGATACAAGCACTTGCCCGATTATTTGAATCGTGATTGTATTGAACAAAATGTCATCAATTGAGGGAAGAATATGTGCCGTTGGTTAGCCTATCAGGGAGAGTCAATTTACTTAGACGAATTGGTGTATGAACCTGAGCATTCTCTGGTGCATCAAAGCCTCGATGCAAGAAAAGCCGTAACAAGGGTGAACGCCGACGGCTTTGGATTGGGCTGGTATACTGAGCGAGACACTCCAGGGCAGTTCCACGAAGTTTTACCAGCTTGGGGAGATGAAAACCTACGTTCTCTGACACATCACATTCGTTCTCATCGATTTATGGCGCATGTTCGCTCATCTACGGGTACACAGGTCTCTCGCTCTAATTGCCATCCGTTTATCATCGACAACTGGATGTTTCTGCATAATGGTCAGATTGGTGAATTCGAGCGCGTTAAGTATGAGCTACAAAGCCAGTTACCTGAATCATTGTTCCTTAAACGCATGGGTACGACCGACAGCGAGCTGATTTTTCTTTTGATGCTACACAATGGCCTGTGTGAACAGCCTGTCGAAGCGATTCGTAAAACCATTATTGATATTAGCCAGATGTTGAAATCGAAAGGCATTGAAGAGCCATTAAAAGCGTCTATTTGTATTTCAGATGGAGAGCAGTTTTGGGCGGTCCGTTATAGCTCTGATGATGATGCGCCAACCGTATTTATAAGACAAGAGGGCGCTAACATCGCTTTAGCATCAGAGCCGCTGGAGAAAAGCTCAGGCTGGAAGGCGGTGCTTCCTCAAAGCATTCTGGAAATTAAAGGTGACGCCGTCACCTTATATGCTATTTAGCCTGACTTTGATCCAGCGTTTGTCGCTTTCCCCATGGTAGGGACAATAAAACAAAGACAGCAACGGCGTATAGCATTGACCAACCTAAGCAGACAAACACGCCTGTGCAGATAAGTAACGACACGCCAGCAAGCCATTTGCTGATGCCGGTAAGTAGCTTGTAGGCAGATAACATCGCCAATAAATACACCAGAACGAAAATACCATTTGCCAGCTTAAGGAAGAACTCTAAGTCCAGCCCTGAAATTTCGCCCACTAAGCATGACAATACCAACACCACACCAACCGCCAACGTAGCGTTTGCTGGGACGCCTCGAATTGAGACTCTGGCTAGCGCGCTTTTAGGTTTGTATTCGCGCGCCTGCGCCCAAACCATCCTTGATAAACTTTGTGTATATAGATTCACGCTGGCAAAGCAGGCGGCAAAACTGAGAGCGCTGATAAGCAACTTAAATTGTTCACCGAATAGCATCTCTGACAGCCAAGGGATAGAAGCACTGTCGAACTCGCTACTCCCATAAGCTCCATATTTGAGTATGACGACAGAGCATGCCCAATAGGCTGCACCCGCCACAAAACAACCGATGATGATCGCAATTGGGAAATCCCGTTGTGGATTCTTAAACTCTTCCCCCATGTGGGCGAATGCTTCAATTCCGACAAAGCACCAAAACATAACGGCCAATGCAGCCCCAATACTCCAAGTTGATTCGGAGGAGAGCGCTGGCATTGTTAGATCTTGCGCGCCAATATCACCTTTCCACCAGAATGCAGCGACCAGAATGAAGATACTGAGCGCAATCAGCGTCTGAAGGCGCCCCGATGACTTTGTGCCTGCTAAATTAACAGCGATTAAGAGAAACACTGTTAGCAGTTGGGCGAAAATAGAGGAGTTCAGCGCTTCAGGCAGTAATTGCTGTAAAAAGCCAGCGGCTAGCGCTACTGCGGCAGGGACGCCGACCGGAATAACACTGACAAACAACCAAGCAACGCTTTTTTCAAGGCGCTGATCAAATGCCTGGCGAACGAAGTGTGCCGTGCCACCTGCATTCGGATAGCGCTTTCCCAGCTGAGCAAAGGTCAGCGCAATCGGACATATCGCAATAAATAGAATTAGCCATGCCCAAAGTGAGAGTGAACCTGCAATACCAGCGGCAATGGCTGGTACCATGAAAAGGCCAGTTCCCAGCAAGGTCGTTGAGAGTTGCCCAACGCCTGAGAGTAACGTGATTTCTTGTTTTAGCTGACTCATGGTTTCCTTTCCTGATTTTTTTTTTGATAGCTTACTCAAACATATGAAAAAACACAGCAAGCAATTTGTCGTAGTTATATGTCATTTTGGCGGAAGTCAGGTGAGTGAATAGGCAATTTGCACTCTTTCGCCCAACGGTTTTTTGTGTCACATTACCTGAAATCAACAGGATAAGTTGAGGTATGACAGGAAGTAATATGGATAAGTTCGACAATCAAATTCTCGGTATTTTAAGACACCACGCCAGAGCTTCGGTCAGTGACATTGCTCGACAGGTCAATTTGTCACGTTCAGCCGTGACGGCAAGAATTCAAAAGTTGGAACAGGAAAAAGTCATTCTTGGCTACCATGCGAATATCGCCCAAGACGAACCGGAACTTATACAGGCGTACATGGCATTAAAGTTCGACATGTCAGCCTCCTCTCATTATTGCGAGTCCTATGCTGAGACAATCTATAAGATTGATGGCGTGAAATGGTGCCATGCGATAACAGGGGAGACCGACATGATGTTGTTCGTCGAAGTACCTACCATGGCAAGGCTCAATGAGATTCGTGATGAACTACAGGCGATCCCTGAACTGCGCCACCTGATGACTCACACCGTGCTTACGGAGTTCTTTAATACACGCCATGTCTCTTAATCATATCAACCTCAACTTGTTGCGTTCTTTGCAGGTGTTGCTCGAAGAGTGCCATGTGAGCAGAGCCGCAGATAGACTCAACATTACTCAATCAGCCGTGAGTCGTCAGCTCGCTCAGCTTCGAGAATTGTGTGGTGACCCTTTATTGGTGCGCGAAGGCAATGCTTTGGTGCCGACACCAAGAGCATTGGCCATGCAGGAAAAGCTCAATCTTTTGTTAGGAGAGTTTGAACAACTACTGCACGACAAACCTTTCGACCCGCAAACATGGAAGCAAGAGTTTGTTCTGTCTTCCAGTGACTATGTTGCTCAATACATAGTGCCCGATGTGGTTGCCGTTATGGTAGAGCAATCGCCGAACGTCAATCTCGCCTATCGCTTATGGCAGCCAGAATATCTTCAACAATTTGGTGAAACCGGTATTCACTTAGCCTCGACCATGCAGCCAGAGAAACCCGCTAATGTAACGAGTGTGAAAATCGGTGAGGACAAATCAGTCTGTCTGATGCGTAAATCTCACCCGTTGTCAGTCAAACAGACGCTGACAGAAGAAGAGCTGGTGGGTTACCCACATTTGAAGGTTACTGGTGGCGGAGATAAGGATTCAAGTACAGATATTGTTCTCAAATCTCTTGGGTTTGAAAGGCGAATTGCTTTAAAAGTCCCGTTCTTTTCCGCTGCAGTCAATGCCTTGGTTTCCAGTGATTATCTGATGGTGGTACCTGAGCACATCGCTTTGAACTTGTCGGCGAATCATAACCTTGAATATCGTCCTCTGCCATTTGAGACAGAAGCACATCAGTACTGGCTGATGTGGCACCCCAAATACGATCAGGATAAAGCGCATCAATGGATGCGTGAGATGGTTCTGCACGCGATGCGCACATCAAATTATTCTGTAGGTATGACTTGAAATCATAGCCGATATAATAAACTTTGATTTCAAATCATTAATCCGCTGCGATAGTTTAACGACATGGATTCAGCCTCAGGAAAAAACAATGACACTCACAATCTGGCTATCACTTTTTACGGTTTGTATTTTAGGGGCGATGTCGCCCGGCCCGAGTCTCGCTATGGTCGCGAAACATAGCCTAGCAGGGGGGCGAAAAAATGGCTTGGCAGCCGCATGGGCGCACGCATTGGGCATTGGCATTTATGCTTTCATTACCCTGATCGGCCTAGCCGTTGTCCTACAACAGTCACCACTGCTTTTCAAAGCGATAAGTTACTCGGGCGCAGCGTATCTGGCGTACCTTGGTTACAATGCGTTGCGCTCAAAAGGTGGTGTGGCAGCGAAGCTGGAGTCGGGCGAGCACACATCGGCTTGGCAGTCTGCAAAAGAAGGATTTCTTATCTCCATTCTTAGCCCTAAGATTGCGCTGTTCTTTATCGCGCTGTTCAGCCAGTTTGTTGCGGTGGGGGACAGTCTAACGGCTAAAGCGCTAATTGTTCTCACCCCGCTAGTGGTCGACGGTTTGTGGTATACCTTGATTACTTTCTTGCTATCGAGCCCACGCCTTTTAGACAAAATTCGCTCAAAAGCACAACTGATTGATCGCCTGTCTGGCGCCGTGCTGATATTTTTAGCGGTACGAGTTGTGATGACAGTGTAAGATAGCCAACACGAACAAAAATAAATAACAAAGGAGCCATCGGCTCCTTTTGTCATGATTGGAGACGGAATGATGATTAGACTTGCTGTTATCGGGACGAACTGGATCACCGATCAGTTCATTGAAGCTGCGTTGAAGACAGAGCAATATCTTTTGGCTGGCGTGTATTCTCGCTCTATCGAGAAAGCGAAAGAGTTTGCTGAGAAATACGCATCACCCGCTCTTTTTGATGATTTTGATAAGCTGGCGACTTCTAAGTCGATTGACGTGGTTTACATTGCTAGCCCCAACTCACTACACGCTCCACAAGCATTGAAATTACTTGAAGCAGGTAAGCATGTTATCTGCGAAAAGCCACTGGCTGCGAATGATAAGTTAGCACAACAAATGTACCAGACAGCGTTAGCGAATGATGTGGTTCTTTTTGAGGCGTTCATGTCGCCCCACACACCAAACTTCAAACTACTGAAAGAACAAAGTAAGAACATCGGTAAGATTCGCAAAGCACTGATCACTTATTGCCAGTACTCGTCACGCTACCCTAAGTACTTAGCTGGTGAAAACCCAAATACCTTTAATCCTGCCTTTGCAAATGGTTCGATTATGGACATCGGCTACTACTGTGTTGGCTCAGCTGTTGAATTGTTTGGCGAACCTCACGGCGTAAAAGCACAGGCTCAGATGCTAGATAGTGGTGTCGATGGCAGCGGAAGCGTTATTTTAGGTTACGACGGCTTTGAAGTGGTGCTGCAACATTCTAAGACCAGTGACTCTTATTTGCCGAGTGAAATTCAAGGTGAGGAAGGGGCGTTGCTTATGGAGATGATTTCAACCGGCAAAAAACTGACAAAGATTGCCAGAGGTGGTGTTGGTGTCGATTTGAGTGTTAAACAAGACCCGAATCCAATGTATTACGAAGCTCTGGCTTTTGCTAAGCAATTTGAAACGAAAAAAATTGACGAAGAGTGTATGAAGCGCTCGCTGATTGTGGCTAAATTGCTGACAGAGATTCGCAAGCAAACGGGTGTAACATTCCCGACAGACGTATAAGAGAGAAAGATATGCAAGCCGAAGTTAAATGGATCGAAGATTTTAAGTTTCTAGGTCACTCTCAATCTGGTCATTCAGTCGTAATGGATGGCAATGGCGGTGCAACAGCACCCAGCCCAATGGAAATGGTTCTGATGGCGGCAGGCGGATGTAGCTCAGTTGACGTTGTTGATGGCCTTAAAGAAGCCTCTCAGAAGGTGACTAGCTGCATTGCGAAACTGACGACCGAGCGCCGTGAAACAGCTCCTCGTATTTTCACCACAGTAAATATCCACTTTGAAGTGTCGGGTGACAATCTGGATACAGACGTTGTCGCAAAAGTAACAGCAGACTCTCTGGAAAAGTACTGTTCAGTGTGTCTGATGCTAGGTGCTGGCGTAGAAATGACCCACAGCTGGGAAATTGTGTAATCTGTTCTATTTAGATGGAAAGCCGGGTTTACAGCCCGGCTTTTTTGTAAATTAAGGAAATATTCACCGGTTAGGTTTTCTCTTTTTCCAATCTTGTATTCGCGCTATTTTACCTTTCCTATTCAAGCAGTTAATTGGAAAACGTTATGACAGAGTTTGAAAAAATGGTCGCAGGTCAGTTGTTTAACGGGGCTGATCCCAGCGTTAATAACATTCGCGAGCAAGCAACACGCCTTTTGCAGGAGCTAAATCACAATACCAGTGATATTCAGCGTGTTGAAACCTGTCGTCAGCTGCTGAAACGTTTTGGCGAAGCGAGCATGATTCGCTCTCCTTTTCTTTGTGAGTTTGGAAAAACGATATCGATTGGCGATAGCACCTTCATCAATATGAATGTGACCATGTTGGATGGGGCTGAGATTACGATTGGCAACCATGTACTTATCGGCCCAAACACTCAGTTCTATACCGCGGGTCATTCTTTGGACTATCGAAGCCGAAGAGGTTGGGAAACCACCTGTTTGCCTATTACTGTGGAAGATGATGTTTGGATCGGTGGCAACGTGGTAATTAATCAAGGTGTGACTATTGGCGCGCGCAGTGTCATCGCCGCTAATTCAGTGGTAACACGAGACGTACCACCCGACAGCTTGTATGGTGGAAATCCGGCAAAATTGATAAGACATTTGACAGAGAATGACAGTTAACGCTAGGTTAAGCTCCTTTGCTGTTAATCTGAGAGAATAGAGTGAGCCAACATAAATTTACTTTGTGCGGTGTGTTAGCCATCCTGCTTTGGAGCAGTGTGATGGGGTTAGCGCGAACGGTCACTGAGTTTTTAGGGCCCATTGGTGGCGCTGCATCAATCTATACCGTCGCTTCTCTGTTTTTGGTGATGGTAATGGGCCTGCCAAAAATCAGAAGCTATTCTCTGACCTATGTATTGATTGGTGGTGGGCTGTTTGTCGCCTATGAAATATGTTTGGCACTTGCACTGGCTATGGCGAATTCTCGCCAACAAGCCGTAGAAATGCTGGTGATTAACTACCTATGGCCCGCTCTGACCGTTCTACTGGCTGTCACGTTCAGCCCGAAGAAAACCAATATTCTCGTTTATCCCGCAATCGCACTGGCGTTTTTTGGTGTGGCTTGGAGTATCACTGGTGACCAAGGGCTTTCGTTCACCCAGATTGCAGCCAATGTGGCGACTAACCCTGTAACCTACGCTATGGCATTTGTGGGCGCGTTTCTGTGGGCAATCTACTGTAATCTGACTAAGCGTATTTCCAAAGGGCAAAATCCGATTACGCTGTTCTTTATCATGACGGCCGTGACCTTATGGATTAAATACGCGATCAGTAATGAAACAGGGATGAGCGTTAACCTTGAATCCGGTGGTTTGTTGCTGATTACAGGTATTGCAATGGGCAGTGGCTACGCGCTTTGGAACTACGCAATTATCGGCGGTAACATGGTGCTTTTGGCGACGCTATCTTACTTTACACCTGTTCTTTCGACCGTTATTTCGTCTGTGATTCTTGGTTTGGTTCTTACGGATACCTTCTTGCAAGGCGTCGCTCTAGTGACAATCGGTTCACTGCTGTGCTGGTGGGTCACAAGAGAGAAAAAAGCGGAATCGGCTGAACCGGAAGCGTGTAAGGATTGAGTATTACCAGCGGATCTCAATGGGTGTTCCTGTTTTCACGAGAGTGAGCAGTTCATCCATTTCTTCGTTGGTAATGGCGATGCAGCCATTGGTCCAGTCAAAACTTTGTACGAATTTGGCGGGCCGCTTTTCCCCGTTTCTTAATCCATGAATCTTAATGTCACCACCAGGATCGACGCGAAGTTTTGCGGCATAAGCAATGTCTCGTGGGTTAGGGTAGCTGATGTGGATTGAGCGATAGAACTCTGAATTATCAATCACGAAGTCGAGGTAGTAGCGGCCCTCAGGCGTTCGATGATCCCCTTCCTGGGTTTTATGCCCTTTAGGGTGTTTACCTAACGCGATGCGAAACTCTTTCACCACTTGACCATTGTCAATCAGATACATGCGACGTTTGGACTTGTCGACTTTAACTAAGTCGACCATTGCGGTTGAAGCACAGGTAAAAAGTAGTGCCCCCAATGTCACTATCGTCCTTAATGCAGTGCCATTCATTGTCTTACTATTCTTCCAAAAAACAGAAAGGTAGCCGTGAAGCTACCTTTCGAGTTTACGTAATGTCATCAGGGAGAAATCGAGAAAATATCACGCTCCGCAAATCCCAAGTCTTTAAACGCTTCTATCGCTTCATTCCGACTATGCGCATCAACTTCAAACGAAGTCATTTGGGACCCATCAAAATATAGGATCACATAATGAGTACTGGGATCTGGCTTTTCAATTGCCGACATCATTCCTCCAGCTATTCATTGATACAATGAACTTGGACCTGAACAATGCCTCTACCAGTGCCTTCGCGGTATTAAAGCTTCGCTAATGTTTCCCCAGGCTTCCCTTTTGCTCGAGGCATTTTGTCCACCTTTTTAATTAGTTTAAGCAGTTTTGAAGCATTCCAGCCAGTTTCTTGCTGAGAAAAACGTGATTTTTGCATTTCATCCAATTCATTTTGGATATCGGCAAGAAGTGCCTTATCACTAATCTGGGCCTCCTGGAGCCATTCAGTAGCGCAATGCTGTGCTTTAAAGTGATCTTGCTCTTCAAGTGCTGAAACCAAGCGGCCACTTGTATCGAGTGGTGCGATTGGCTTCTGCTGGGTTTCCACGCTAGTGTTTCGTTTTCTGAATAGTAAAACGGTTGTGATAACCCAAAGCAGGGCAAACAGCGCTGTGAGATAAGGCCAAAAACCGGGATCTTTGACAGTGACCGTTTTTACTTCGGTTGGCGCTGAATACTGAGACGCTGGCACTGGAATATTTAGGCTCTCTCCCGGGCTGACAGCTAACGCTATACCATCTAGATGAGCGGTTTTCTGCTGTTTGTTCTGGCTATCCCACCAATTGAGATTGATCTCTGAAAGTTGAACATCACCAGTTTGCTGAGGAATGAGTACCTGCTTCAATGTCATGCGCGTGAAACCATTCTCTAGCTGGGTGAACTGAGGCTTTTCTTCGTACACGCGAATGCCTTGCGGATAGCTGATCTTCAGGTTCGGGAAACGGTCAGAAGAGAGCCCTTCAATGTCCAAGGTGACTTCACGTGTAATCGAATCGCCCACTTTAGCCTGATGCGTGGTTGATGAAGGAATCGGTTCCCCGTTCGCCGCGACCCATGTTTGTGTTAGCTTAAGCTCCGATGTCGGCAGCCATACACCACTGTAGCCAGCGGGTTTATCTTCGACTTTGATAGCAAAGGTTTTTGCTGGCGTATCAACCGAGATCAGTTTGTTGGTCCCTGTTCGATCATTGCCATAAACAACAGAACCTTTGAATGCTGCACCTTTTAGTGTGTATTCGCCGGGCTGGTTTGCCGTTACGCGATAGGCTTGGTCAAGTACAGTGACTTCCACGCCACCGAGAACGCTTTGATACTGCTTTGGTTCACCGATTTGAGCTAAGGTCAATCCATCGACTTGAGGAGGGATGACATTAGGGCTTTGCAGGCGTCTCGGATCTGCTTTAATGATCAGGCGAGTACGTAATGAGGCACTTTCATTTGGGTAAAGCGTCGTCTTATCAAGTGAACTGCGTAGCTCAACTAAGTCGGATACTTTAGGCTCATCGGTGTCCATAGTAACCTGAATAGCAATCGGCTTTGAGCTCGCCCCGTTGACTGTAAAAGCGGGAATATTGGCAACGCCAAGTGTTTGAGCGGCTAGTGTTAGGTTCCACTCACTGCGTGTACTGCGGTCACCATTGACTATGTTGATCGAAGAGCCAAAACTAGGTCGTCCAACATAAAAATCTTTTTCCAGTGCGCTGAAATCAATATCATCGGAAGAGACTTTTTCGTCGACTACAACGCGAAGTTGGAACACTTCGTTCTTGACGACTTTATTCTTGCTGACGGTCGCCCAGACATTTGCCGCCATAGCGGCAGGGCTGACAAAAGATAAAGCCAGCGCCACTAAGCTAATCAGTTTCATTATTTGTCGATTCATAGTTACCACTTCTTACCTGTATTCTGCGGTGGTTGTTTTTGCTGAGCTTGCAACATCATCTGAGCTCTGAGTAAACGGCTAGGGTCGCGCGCGCTTTCGACCTGTTCTAGTTTGCGAAGTGCAGGATCAATCTGTTCTAAATTTTGCTCCTGCTCAGCTGCGTTTTGTGGTTGAGTCGCGCTTTTATCTTGCGGATCTGGCTCTTGTTCCGGCTTTGAAGCACCTTGCTGTTGCTTGTCTTGGTCTTGTTGCTGCTGAGGAGTTTCGGAATTTGATGCCTGTTGCTTTTGCTGTTCGCTTGTCTCTTCTTGGTTTTGCTGAGGCTTTTGAGATTGCTGCTGCTCAGATTGCTTGTCAGACGATTTCTCATTTGAAGATGAATCTTGCTCAGATTTAGACGAATTCTCTTGCTCTGATGAGGAGCCATCGTCAGACTTTTGTTGCTGTTGCTGTTGCTGTTGCTGTTGCTGTTGCTGTTGCTGTTGCTGTTGCTGTTGCTGTTGCTGTTGCTGTTGCTGTTGCTGTTGCTGTTGCTGTTGCTGTTGCTGTTGCTGTTGCTGTTGCTGTTGTCTGACAATCTCCAGATTTTTCTTTGCATCTTCGTTGCCCGGATCTTGTTTGAGCACGTCTTCATAAAGGCTAATGGCTTGATCAAACTCTCGGTTTTGAGCGTAGGCGTTAGCGAGGTTGTATTTTCCGTTTGGCGTCTGCGAACCTTTAAGCGCATTGATGGCAGCAGGGAAGTTACCCGCCTGATACTGCGCTATACCTTGCCACTCTTTGTTCTCGAACAGATCCGCCGCTTCTTGATACTGCTCGGCATCGTAGAGCTGTTTGGCTTGTTGATTACTGTTAAGCCAAGCTGAAGCCATCGCTGGTTTAGGAGACAGTAGTGGGTAAGCCAAGATGATCATCGAAAACAAAAAACCACGACGGAACATAAGAAGCGCCGGGATGATAAGCAAAGGTACTAACCAGATACCACTGTTGACCCGATCACTGATTTGTTGGGCTTGGTTTAGTTTACCCGTACTTTCAACGCTACTTGTGCGATTCGCTATGGCGTCTATGTCGCTGTTATTGAGCTGAATAGGTGTAAAGAAACCACCAAGGGATTTGGACACGCTATTCATGTTACTGAAGTTGGATTTCGCCACCACGGTTTGCCCAGCATCGGTTTTAAGCAGAGTGCCATCACTGAGTCGTATCGGGGCTCCTGAACGGGTACCTACACCCAGAATGGACAGTCGCCAGTGTGTGCCTTCAAGAAGATCTTGAATTCCTTGGGTTTCCGCATTATCCAAATCATCACTGAAGAGTATGATGTCACCACGAGACAAGCCGGTGTTTTTCATCATATCAATAGCTAAACGAACGGCTTTTACTGCGTCGGCACCGGGGTAGGGCATCAATTCGGGGCTGAGGTTGGGGATCAGGTTTTGAATGGTACGCGTATCTGAGGTCATCGGACTAACGGTGTACGCATCGCCAGCGTAAGCGATGAGACCAGTGGTACCTTCACTCCATTTTTTGAGTAGGTCACTGGCCTTGTATTTAGTCTGAGTCAGCCGGTTAGGTTTGATGTCAGTGGCATACATAGACATCGACATGTCCATGATTAGCACACGAGCACTGTCGTTGCTGAAGCTAGGTCTTTCAGAGCTGGTAAAGCTTGGCCCAGAGAGAGCAATAGTGGCGAGTAAACCGCAGATGGCGATTGCACTGGTGACAGCATTGCGTGCCGATTTGTGTTGTATACCCATTGCTTTGGCAAGATGAGGGGCAATTAACGTCTGGTTGCGGCTACGTTTTGAGAGCCAAAAAACTAACCCACATAGTGGAAGGAGTACCAGCAGCCACTCTGGATAGAGGAAGCGAAAATCAGACATGATTCCTCCTGATGATAATAAGTGCGAAGAATCCCGCCAGTGCTATCGCAAGTGGAAACCCGAACCATTCTTGCTGTGGTCGCCAGGTTTGTGTGGCTTGGCTAACAGGCTCTAGGTTATTGATGGTGTCATAGATGGTCGCCAGCTCTTTGCTGTCGCGGGCACGAAAATATTGCCCACCTGTTAGCTTGGCGATTTCCATCAGAGATTTTTCGTCTAGGTCTTGAGCTGTGTTGACTTTACGTGTCATGAAAAACTCTTTGACCATCATCTCTCCGGCGCCGACGCCAACAGTGTATATCGTGGCGTCGTATTTCTTGGCAATTTTGGCCGCTTCGATTGGGTCAAGTACGCCCGCAGTGTTACTGCCATCGCTGAGTAGTATCATCACACGCTGCGGTGCATCGCTATCGACGAACGTTTTGGTTGCTAGTCCTATGCCTTCACCAATCGCGGTTTTGGTCCCAATAAGGCGTAATACGGTTTGATTGAGCTGCTCGGCAACGGTATGTCTATCAAGCGTTAATGGTGTTTGCAGATAAGCGTGATCGGCAAACAGCACTAAGCCTAATCGGTCTCCCTGACGTTTGGAAATGAAGTCAGATAAGACCTGTTTGACTGCGCTTAAACGGTCGATGTAGTCACCGTTGAATTGCATGTCTTCTTTACTCATCGAGTAAGACAGATCAACTACCAGCATCATGTCTCTATGCTTCGGTTGTGTCGTGACAGGGTCGCCATACCAGACAGGTCTTGCAACCGCGGTAATCAGGCAGACCCATACCAGACTCGCCAGAACTTTAGCCAACAAGTTCCTCGGCGCGCTGCCTGCCGCTGAATCGGGCAGGTAGGGCATATAAACGGGAGATGACTGTTTAACTGGCGGCAGTAAAAAATAAATCAGTATGGGGAGTGGTAGCAGCAGAAATGCCCACCACCATACGAATTCGATGTTAGCCAACTTTGGCTCTCCTTCTTTTTGGCGGAAGCGCCTCATCGACCCACTGGGAGCAATGGGTAATCAGTTCGGACGCGTTTCCTACGGGCTCTTTCGAATACAAAGCCTCTTGCCAGAGTTCATAGTTCTCAAGGAACACGGGTGATTTCACCTGAGTATCAAGAAAGGCATACCACTCTTTGCCCGTTAACTGCGCTACTTCTTCTCTTGGGTAGTAACACAGCGCGGCCTGACGTAATAATTCAATGGCTTCAGCAGGTTTGTCACCTGCCTGAATAAGCTTCAGCGCGGTTTTCTTTGGTGCCATGCGCTTTTTATTCCAGCGATAGGTCAGCCAAATTATCAATGTGCCAAAGACAATCGCTCCTGCGGTCGCCCACCATCCCCATGCCAGTGGAAACCACGAGGGCACCTCCGGTAAATGCATTGGATTAAGTGGTAGTAGTGAATCCTTGTTATTGGTGCTCATTGATTACGTCCAGATAATTGTTGTAGTAATGATTCTTGGGTAGAGAGACGGGTAAAACTCAAGCCATGGTTAATAGATAAGTCTTTCAGATCTTGCTGTTTTTGTTCAAAAACAGACTTAATCTGATCGCGTGCTTTTCGTGAAGAAAAGTCCATCCACAGCGTTTGACGTTTGTCGGAAACTTGCTCGACTCCACGGTAACTGGTGATACCCGCTTCCAAAGGATCAGAAATATGAACCAATCGTACGCGGTTGTGGGCACGCAGCCGAGTGAGTAATGGCTGGTTAGACTCTGAGAAACGGAGGAAGTCACTGATGATGACCACTTCACTCCCCTTGGGACAAAGGCGGTTCAGCGCCTGTAAACCATGGCCCATATCTGAGGAGTGGGGCGTAGTCGATTGATTCAGTTTGTCCTGATGAAGCTTCACCAGATGCTGAATTAATGCGAGTGGCCCTTGATTACGACTGGTCGGCTTTAGCTCAGTCAGTTGGTCGCCAGTATCAATCATTGCGCCTATACGATCTCGCTGAGCAACAGACAACCACGCAATCAGGCTTGCCATATGAGATGCCAAGACCGATTTGAACATCAGTTGAGAACCAAACATCATGCTGGCACTGAAATCCACATACACAATGATGGGCTTCTCTCGTTCTTCTGTGAAAAGCTTGGTATGAGGTTTACCGGTTCGAGCGGTTACGCGCCAATCAATGCTCCGCACATCGTCACCAGGTTGATACTGGCGGACTTCGGCAAAGTCCATACCACGGCCTAGTTGCTTACTCTGATGTTGCCCCAGCATTTGAGACCACAAACTCTTTGCAGGAGGTAACCACTTTATCGCTTGCTGCTTGTAGTAAAGCAGTTCATCAAGACACAAGTTTACGCCGTCAGAGTATGGGGATAATTGTTTATCCATCTGTAACCCTTATGCGCTGCCCACCAGAGACAGAAGGCGGTTAACCACCTGATTGGCACTAATGCCTTCGGCTTGAGCCTGGTAGCTGAGCAGAATACGGTGTCTGAGAACTGGAAAAGCCATCGCCTGCACATCTTCTGGCGATACATAGTCACGACCAGAGAGCCAAGCGTGAGCACGAGCACAGCGATCTAACGCGATGGTTGCGCGAGGGCTGACTCCCATTTCTATCCAGTTACTCAGTGTTTCGTCATATTGCGTTGGTTGGCGTGTCGCCATAACAAGGCGAATAATATAGTTCTCAACCCCTTCCGCCATGTGGATGTTCAATACTTCCTGTCGCGCAGAGAAAATATCTTGTTGAGAGAGGACTGGCGGAGCGACTTTTTCCTCGCCTTTTGCCTCACCGCGATTCAGGCGCAGTATTTCCAGTTCACTTTCTGCATTCGGATAATCCACATTGAGATGCAGTAAAAAGCGATCCAATTGCGCTTCGGGAAGCGGGTAAGTGCCTTCTTGCTCAATTGGGTTTTGCGTCGCCATTACCAGAAACAGCTCTGGCAGTGGGTATGTTTGACGACCAGCGGTGATTTGTTTTTCTGCCATGGCTTCAAGCATAGCGGCCTGAACTTTCGCAGGGGCACGGTTGATTTCGTCAGCTAAAATCAGTGAGTTGAAGATCGGCCCTGCTTGGAATGTAAATTCGCCCGTTTCCGGACGGAAAATATCAGTGCCGGTTAAATCGGCAGGAAGTAGATCTGGAGTAAATTGGATCCGGTGAAAGTCGCCTTCAATGCAGTCAGCCAATGACTTAACAGCGCGTGTTTTCGCTAATCCAGGCGGGCCTTCAACCAGAATGTGGCCATCGGCTAATAGAGCGACTAAAAGTTGTTTAACAAGTTCAGTCTGACCAATAACTTGGCCTTCCAAGTATTGTTGTAGGGTATGAAATGACTGAGAGTTCATCGATGTCTGTCTCCTCACTTTTTCACTTAGTGGATTTTGAAGTGAAAAAGTTCATCCATTGACTAATGTTGCGTATTGGATGGTTAATAACTATCCAACTTAGTACTGCAACATAAGTTCTATTATTTCAGTTGCTTACAATATGGGGATTTTAACGCTTCATGCAAGTGTTCAATATCGAAAAATTGGTTTGCAAATTAGTGCGAAATTGATGACTTATTCAGTAAAGGAATGTATTTTTTGTCCGATATAAAAAAAGTGCGTCACAATTTAATTTGGCTTGCTCTCCTCCTAAGCTAAAAATTAACTGTGATTTCAACTTTCATACAGTCATAAAGCGCTATAAGGCAACTCGAATGATGAAACTAAACGCGATCAGTATTAAGCAAAAGGTTGTTGCGGGTATTACTTTTGCTGTTCTTGCTTCAACAATTATTGTCGGAGTGATGGCACAGCGTCAGGCACGTGAGGTCCTCGAACATAGATTAGTAGGTATCGAACTACCATCTATGCTGGACCAGATTAAAGGACAAATCGATTACGATGTGACTCAGCTACTGCGCGCCGCCGAGCAGATAGCAAACAATGAATTTATCAAACAAGCGGTCAGTACGACCAACATCGACCCTCAAGTGGAAGCGATGCTGGTTAAAGAGCTCAATAACGTTCGCAATCAATACAATTTGAATGATGCCTCTGTTGCGAACCGTGAAACAGCCTACTACTGGAACCAGAATGGCTTCTTACGTCAGTTGAACCAACAGCAAGACGGATGGTTCTTTGGTTTCACGCAGTCTGGACAACCTACCATGGTGAGCATGTTTCAGGAATCGACTGGTGAAGTGAAAATGTTCGCTAACTTCCAGTTTGTAAACGGACTCAGCATGTCCGGCTTGTCTAAGTCAATGGACGACATGGTTAGATTGCTCAACGGCTTCCAAATCGAAGACACGGGTTTTGTATTCCTGACGGATGCACAAGGACAGGTACAAATTCATCGCCAGAAGGACAAAGCCAGTTCGACTTTATCTCAATTGTATGGAAGCGAAGCTTCTACGCTTTTGAATAAATCTGGCTTCAACCTGATTGAAGCGAGCTACGAAGGCGAGCAAGTGTTCGTTTCGAGCCTATATATTCCTTCAATGGACTGGTTTGTTATCGGTGTAGCGCCGGTAAATGAAGTGTTCGCTGACCTTAACTATGTTGCTAAACAGATGACTGTTACTACGATCGTGGTTGCTGCTCTGTTCATCTTCATGGGTTTATTCTTAGCGAACAGCATTACACGCCCAATAAAGTCTATTGCAGCGCGCTTTACCGACCTTGGCCGTGGTGATGGTGACCTTTCACAGCGTATTGAAGTTCAGAGTAGTGATGAAATTGGTCAGTTATCTGAAGGGTTTAACGGCTTTATCGAGAAAATACACGAGTCGATGAAAGAAGTCGCATCAACCAGCGGTGCGCTACAAACCGCCTCTGAGAGTGTTTCCCATAAAGCCAACACGACTCACGATAACAGCCAGATTCAGCGCGACCAAACCATTCAGGTAGTCACGGCGATTAATGAAATGGGCGCAACGATTAGTGAGATTGCATCGAATGCGGCAACCGCTGCAGAAACCGCGAATCAAGCGTCAGATAATACTCAGGTCGGTCAGAATGTTGTTAACAAGGCCAAAGACGCGATCAGTCGTTTGGCTATGGACATCGAGAATACTGGTCAAGTGGTTGAGCAACTGGCATCGACAACACAAGAAATCGGCTCGATTCTTGACGTAATCCGTGATATCTCCGAGCAAACCAACTTGCTGGCATTGAACGCAGCAATCGAAGCAGCGCGAGCGGGTGAGCAAGGGCGTGGTTTCGCTGTGGTTGCGGATGAAGTGCGAAATCTAGCAAGCCGAACCGCAGATTCGACAGAAGAGATCCAGAAGATGATCAACCAACTTCAAAGCGACGCCAAAGATGCGGTAACGGCCATGGAAGCAGGCAAATCTGTCACGCATGAAGGTGTGTCGTCATCGGATGAAGCAGTAGAAGTGCTGGTGAATATTTCTGAGCGAATCCATGATATTTCTGATCGCAACACTCAGGTGGCAACGGCCACGGAAGAGCAATCAACGGTTGTGCATACTATCAACCAAAACATTGAAGAGATTAACGCCATCAACGAAGTAACAACTAGTACGGCGGAAGAACTGGCAGCTGCCAGCTCTGATCTGAAAGAGTTGTCAGAACGCCTTGATCGCATGGTAGGTAGCTTTAAGCTATAAAACCATCCGTGAACTAGAATAACTGGGGCTAAGTGGGTAAACTTAGCCCCAGTTTTTATATTATTAGGTAAGTAATATCATGAGTGATTTTGAAAAAGAGCTAGAGCAAATGTCTCAGGAAATGAGTGATGAGCCTGAGGTAGCGCTTCCATCACTTGAAGAGCAAAAAGCTATCGCGGCAGAGCTGAAAAAACTTGAAGAAGCCGGCGAGCTAACGCCAGAAATCCTAGAACAGTACTTTGGCAAGTTTTACTCGAAAACCGATAAGCCAGTGCACTAGAAACTAAGTATTCAATAAAAGCCGCATTAAGCGGCTTTTTTGTATTCGATGGACTTGCTAGTTACAACAGGTACTTGTTAGCTTTTCGGTAACCTATTTTCACTTTCCAAACTCCAATAATTCCCGATTTTCATAAATTAGCTCGCTCAAGAAATCAGCGACCACTCTTATCCGTCTTGAGTGTGCTAAATCTGAGTGAATCGCAAGCCAGATAGGTTTATTACAGCCCATCTCATTTTCAATGCAGATGAGACCTTGTTGTTTAGCGATGAAGTGAGGAAGAATTGAGAGCCCAAGGCCAGCATGAACGGCACTGAACTGCGCGGACAAACTGGACGTAGTAAGCTTGCAAGTTCTGCCACGTAGTGTTTTTTGAATCCATTGTGCAGCAGGAAGGTGTTGCTGAGTTTCCGTCCAGCCAATGAAGTCATCATTCACATAGGGATTTGTCTGCTTTGAACGAGGTCTTCTATTTAAATAACTTTCAGATCCGTAAAGCCCAAAACCTAAATCTCCTAAACGACGGATAGTTACATTTCCTCTCTCTGGCCTCACCATACGTATAGCCATATCAGCATCTCTTCGATGCAAGTTGACGGTTGAAACACTGGTTTCCACTTCTACATTGAGTCCATCATGCTTGCTGAGTAGATTTGGTAAGGCCGGAATGATCAAATGATCAGCCAGTCCTTGTGCGGTTGCTAATCGAACGTGGCCTGAAACCCCATCATCCGTACCTTGTGCCGCAGAGCCAAACGCATATCCGGCTTGTTCCAGAGCTTCTGCTTGAGGAATTAGTGACAGCCCTTCATCGGTAAGTATGTATCCTAGTTGGTCACGCACGAACAACCGCAGTTCAAGCGCATTTTCTAAGCGTTCGAGCCGACGAGTCGCTGTCGCGATACCTATTTTTAGTGTTTTGGATGCGCCACTTAGTGTTCCTGCTCTCGCTATGGCCAAGAAGACTCGTGCATCATCCCAGTTGAGTCTACTGTGTTTGTTATTTCCGAATTCGGAAAACTGATTGTGTTTTTTGGCCATATGAACCTCCTTTTGAGGAGAGCATACTGTGAACAACACAACAAACCAAGGAAATTTAGATGATGGAAAAACGTATCTTGGGAAATGGCTTAGAAGTATCTGCGATCGGCCTAGGTTGCATGGGAATGAGTGAATTCTATGGGCCCAGAAATGATCAAGAATCAATAGAGGTATTGAATAAAGCTGTTGATCTAGGGTGTACGCTTTTGGACACAGCAGATACTTATGGTGACCATCATAACGAGGAACTGATTGGTCGATTCTTAAGGACTCGTCGCAGTAACGTAAAAGTGGCAACCAAGTGTGGCATTGTACGTGAGCCGGGAGAATACAAACGACGTATTGATAACAGCCCGGATTACATAAGAAAGGCCTGTGAAGGCTCACTGCGTCGGCTCGGCGTTGAGTGTATTGATCTCTATTACATTCACCGCTTAGATCCTAATGCATCTATTGAAACTACAATGGAGACGCTTAGTGATCTAGTTTCTGCTGGGAAAATCGCACATATTGGGCTCTCTGAAGTGAGCGCAAACACGCTGAGGCGAGCACATGCAATACATCCAGTAACGGCGGTTCAGACGGAATATTCACTTTGGACTCGAGATGTGGAAGCTGAAATTTTGCCCACTTGTCGTGAACTCGGTATTGGATTCGTGCCATATTCGCCGTTAGGACGCGGATTTCTGACTGGGAATATTCAGTCAGAAAAGGACTTCGCCCAGAGCGATGCTCGCAAAGCACTTCCACGCTTCACGTCTGAAAATTTAAAGGCTAATCAACCGCTATCCGACGCGGTAAAACAGTTGGCAGTTGAGAAGGAATGTTCTTCGGCCCAAATAGCTTTAGCTTGGTTGCTTGACCAAGGTAAAGACATAGTACCGATTCCGGGTACGAAGCGACTTAAATACTTGGAGGATAACTTTGGAGCCGTGAATATTGAGCTGACGACTCAGGACCATAAAATGCTGGAACGAGCCATCAACAATTTTAAACCTGTGGGTGATCGTTATACTTCTGAGGGTATGAAAGGAGTTAATGCCTAGCGCTACTCTTAATGCTATCAGCCACGTTTTTAATCGGTTAGGTGTTTAAAGTAAATCGACATTTAGGAAAAGAGGAGCAGCCATAAAATTGCTTGCCTGAATTCTTGCCTTTCCTTGCAGTCCGGAGTACTAATTCTGACTGGCATTTAGGACACAGGACGCTATCTTCGTCGTGTTTTGATGGTTCGGATGACGACCGGTCAATGAAGTAGCGTCCATCTTCTACCATGTTCACTAGTTCATCGCCGCATATTAACCAAAAGCGTTTGTCTGCGGCAAATCGGATGGCTTCAGAAGTGAAGTGGCCGGAGGTTACGATAATCATCTGTTTGCCCTGATTAGCCAGCATAACACCGTACATTTCTCTCAGTACCTGAACGCCAACCTTTCTACTTTTCCAATGTTTACACTGTACTAAGCTAACGTCTCCATTTTTGGTAAGCCATATATCGACTCCATCGTCGGGTGCCGAAGAGAGTGCTTGTTTTACGTGATAACCCTGGTGTTTAAAAAACTCTCCTATGTAACTCTCGAACTCAATCCAGCTCAAGTCATTTAATGCAGCAGTGGATCGTTGAGATTTAAGTTGTGCAGTGGTTCGGCTGTACCTCTGCTTTCTGTTACGTTGAGCAATCAATGAGATTGGAGCGGGTATCAGAAACAAAAAGCCAAACAAAGGCGCTAGATTTGGCAAGTTGGGTCCAATTGCATTCAGAATAAAGTTATCTGTGGATGCAAAGATTCTTGGTAAGACGCTGGCAAGTCCAAAATAGGTGATAAGAGACATTGTGACGCTGACCCACCAAGGTGCACTACACAAGTGAATCAGAATGCTGTCATTTCTTTTAGCCATAAGTTTATTAATGATTGTTGAAGCTTAAGAGTATATTCAACCACATGCACTATTGTGTGTCTGGCTATAGCACGCACAAAAGCGCGATACATTGTTTTTCACACGGTACTTTGAAGCTTGTATTGGATTGATTTATGTCTTTTGGTCGACATCTAAAGCAATGGTAATAATTAATATCCCTTTTAAAAATAATGATATTGCTGTGGTGTAATTATGTGGTATTTATTTCTAAATTATTCGATTATAAAAAATTAATTTCTCTATTTAAGACTATTTCTAGATTTAAAGGCAAAAAATTTCTCTGGTGAACTCCGTATACTGTGCTACGTCATTAATGCTCTACAAGCAGATGATTTACAACAATTATTAAATGAGTAGTAGTCACCATGAATTCGAAGTCTCTAACTTTTCTGCTTTTTGTTTCTGTTTGCTTGATATGGGGAACCACTTGGTTCGCTATGGAAGTGGCGTTGCACTCTATTCCGCCGATTTTTGCTACCGCGTTACGCTTTCTACTTGCCGCTCCACTGTTAGCTGTACTGGCTAAAGTGTTTGGTCAACCATTACTGTTTCCGAAAGGTAAGGGGCAGTGGGTGATCATTGTAGCGCTGATGTACTTTGCGATTCCTTTTACTTTGATGATTTACGGGGAGCAATATATCTCCTCCGGTTTGGCTTCGATCATCTTCGCTAACATGCCAGTTGCGGTGATGTTGATGTCTGGTCTATTCCTTGGGTTACGACTCGCAAAGCACCAAGTCTTTGGGCTTCTTGCGGCGGTGATCAGCTTATGCTTAATATTGGGTAATGAAATGCAGATGGGTGGTTCGGACTACCTGATTGGTACTGCATCTCTAGGGTTGGCAGTTGCGATTCATGCGGTTATGTACGTGCTTGTGCAAAAACATTGTAAGAACATCCAAGTACTTACCTACAATGCATTGCCGTGTTTGGTCGCTTCCATTTTATTGTTCGCCGTGTCTTCTATGGGTGAGCATGTTGATGTGCAATCCTTTACTTGGGATTCGATCTCTGCAGTTGTTTATTTAGGTTTGATAGCTAGCGTTGGCGGGATTGTCGCTTACTTTAAGCTTGGCCAGGTATCTACACCATTTCAGGCGTCAATCTGCTTTCTGATATTTCCTGTAGTTGCACTGTTTATTTCTGTATATATCAATGGTGAGATGTTGTCTCACCAATCACTGGCTCTGATGCTGCCCTTGCTGTGTGGTATTTTGTTGACGAAAGCACCTAAAACTTGGTTTAAAGTGCGCTTTGCTCGCAAAGAACGTCATCTAAACCTTTAGTCAACATAAGGTTTGGTTCCCCAATCGATAAAGATGCACGGCATTGGCCGTGTGTCTTTTCAAATCTGAAGCCCCACCTGAGTTGTCTACATAAGCGCCTAACAAGCATTAAACCAAGGCCAAAACCTGACTTGTCCGGATAGTGCTCGTAATAATCAGAGTACTCTTTGTTGATGATCTGAATGCTTCCTTGTTGCTGGATAATCGTAATTACACCTTCATGGGTGTGCTGTACGGCATTACGCAATAGATTGGCAGCTATCATCTGAATGGCTGCGTAAGGAAGGTTAGCTTTATAGCTATCGGTATGGATTTGAATTTCAATGTTTTTGGCTTGGGTTAAATAACTTAAGTTTTCTATTTCAGAATGCAGTACTGACGAGAGGGCAACAGATTGAGTGGTTAGCTGAGAATGCTCCGCTTTGTCGAGCCAAAGTAACGTGTCGCAGAGTTCAGCCATGCAGAGGCTCGCGTCCTTTATACGTTGCTTCGCATTGTGGCTCTTTTCTTCCCACTGTTTTTCGACTTTATCCATCAATTCTACACTGCTAAGAATAACCGCAATCGGTGTGCGCAGCTCATGGCTGGCGTAACGCACAAACTCCTGCTCACGTTTGAGCGAGGCTTCGGTTTTCCGCAAGCTATCAAGAATAATCTGAGCAAGTGTATTTAACTCTTCATATTGGAAGTTTGGTGGTGCACTACTTATGTTGGCGGAATCCAGTTGTCTAGCCCACCGATAAAGGTGTTGAATGGGTTTAGTGGCTGAGTACATAAACGTGAACAGCATCATTAGAAAGAAACTTAATGCGAAAGCACCAAAAAGAATGGCCTGAATTTCGGGTGTCTCAAACCAATTTTGCGGAGGAGCATTTGGTGGTTCTTTGAAATGATGAGCCACGTAATGCACTTTACCATCAGGTTTCGTAATCAACATCACATACACGGATTCGGTTGGTCTTGATAACGGACTAGTTCGATCTGATTTATGGTGGATCTGGTTTGGCGAGAGCAGGTCACGATCGAAGTGGCGGCGAATTTCTATGGGTAACTGATGCCACTTTGAGGTTTTTATGAAACGCGGGCTTTGCTCAACGCTTTTCGACTCACTTTTGTGGGCAACCTCAAGCAGAGCGCCTTTTATCATGTTGTCGTGACTATTAAAAAAGTGCAGCAACCATAGCGTAGACATTAGTGTCACGAGAATGAGCGCAGTGGCAAATAGCATGGCGATCATAGAGTGCTTTAAGCTCGATATTTTAAATTTCATTGGCTCTCACTATCTGTATCCTGCAACTTAAATCCTTGTTTGTTTACTGATACAACGCAGACGCTACTACTGTGTAGAGATAATGCTTTGCGCAGATAGTGGATGTGGACTTTGAGAGAGTTACTGTTAGGTGCTCGGTCTTCCCAGATTGCTAGGTTAAGAGATTGACGTGTGATTGAGTGCGGATAAGCACGCATCAAGTGTTCTAGGATAATTAGGCTGGTGGGAAGAAGCTTGATTGGTTGGTTGTCGATATACGCTTGATTTTCTTGGGTGCAGAATACGATATTGCCCGCTTTGAATCGGATCAGTTGACCACTTTTTCTGGTCGCTAGTGCTTTGGTTCTGGCGACCAATTCTGCCATAGCAAAGGGCTTGGCGAGGTAATCATCAGTACCCACCTTGAAACCTGTCAGTTTGTCTTCGAGTAGATTTCGGGCGGTCAACATAATGATCGGAACTGCTACTCCTTGAGTGCGAAGTCGTTCACATACGCTAAAGCCATCGAGTCGAGGAAGATTGACGTCTAGGATGATGACCTGATACTGATTTTTTTCGATCAGGTTGAGTGCCGTTTCGCCATTATTGGCGTAATCGCATGTGATGTTTTCGAGCTCTAGAAAATCAATGATATTACCCGCTAAGCGTGAATCATCTTCAACTAGTATTGTGTTGATCATAAGTTTCCAAATTGAGATTAGTAGAATGAGTGAAAGACAAGCCATTAAATGGCTTGGCTGTAGTTAACGTTACTGCCTACAAAGCAATGCTTTATTGTTGTGTGGATATATCAAGTTGCAGCGATGTGCCCTGATTGAGTCCATCTCCAGCCGCAAGAATGAAGTACCAGCCGGGTATGGGCGAATCTATTCTCAGGTATTCGCTACTGTCTGTGCTGCGAGATGAAAACTCGAACTGACTTGTACTTGGCCAATAAGGACCGACATATAAATCGGTATTACCTGAACCGTGTCTTGTTCTAATTTCCAGAGTGCTATTGGGCTCTGTAACCTTGATGAAATAGTAATTGTCACCTTGTGCAGTGCAGACTGGAGTACCGCTTTGTAATTCTCCAAGTGAAACAGGAGAAGAGGTCACACATTCATCTGAGATTGCTTTGGGATGCTCACCAGGCTCTTTATTGGCACGCCGTGTACCCAAAGCGATAGAAACCCCTTGATATCCTTGCTGTGAGATGGCGCTGACGTAGTGACGGCCCTGATTAAGTGTGATGATAAGAACTTGTTCTGTACCTTCACCAATCGACTCCGCTAACGCATTCTGTTTGGAGGCCCAACTTGTAGGGTGGTAATAGAGCTTGAGATCGCCTTGACCATCTCGGCTGCTCAGATAGACAGTAGTGTTATCTTGTTGAATATCAAAGTAAAAGTGTTCCATTGAGCCAGCAATGCACTCTCCTTGATCTCTTGTCAGCTTCCCACCAGACTGAAGGGTTTCACCTTCGGAACACTTGGATGGCAGGTAAAGAGGAACCCCTTGATAGTTAATTGCTGCCAGTTGAAGCCCATCAGGATCGGAATCTTCTGGTTGAGGGATCCAAGCTTGCAAGCACTCCGCGCTTTTCACACAGGGATCGGTAAGTGCTTTCATAAAATTAACCAGATCGGTCTTCGATTGATCTGACAGGTTGAGCTTTTGCAAGACGGGTGCGCCATCTGCTATCTCATCGTCAATTATCTTCGCGGCTTTATCCGTGTTCTCTCTTGCGTCAGGAAACAAGCTGTTGCAATGTTCGATGTCTTTAAACTGAGGTTGTTTGCACCAGCCTAGCTCGTCAATATATTGGTCTAGTATTTGGTGATAATCATCATAATGATCAATGACTTGTTCTAGAGTATCGTAGTTTCCTGCGTGTCCAAATGGACCAGTGACTTCAATGTTTAACAGGGTGCCTGAGCGAAAGCTATAGATATCCGCTTCACTTTCGTTTCGATGGGCTCGACCTAAGTCATTTGTTTCCATACCTGGCTCTCCGGTTCCGGGGCCGATTTGCGGGAAGGCTAGGCGGTGATAGTTTGAGTCTTTGGTTTGACTGAAAGTGTCTGTGTTGTGGCAGCCAATGCACTGTGTGGGTAAAAAGTCGGGCTCATTCCCTCCGTCAGATGGGGGAGGTGGCATGTACAAATACAGGTAGGCTCCACGCTTCTGCGATGTCGTAAGTGCAGACGTGTCACCATTCACGTACTGGTTCCATGCGTTGTCGGTAAAGTTCATCGACTCTTGGTACGCAGAGAGTGCTCGAGTAATGTTGGCAAAGGTTACAAGCTCCTTAGGTGACTTATCGTCTCCGTAAACAGAAGCGAATTTCTCCAGCCACTGGTTTCGAAACAATTCGCCTTTGGCGTCGCCATAATCGCCAATTCTTGCCGCTAGATGCGCTCTCACGGCCTCATTGGATGCATCCTGCATGAAATCAAAACCACGCATTTCAGATGCAGTAACTGGTGGAAAGCGAGCTTGAGCGGCTAAAAGGGTATCTCCAGAATTTGGGTCAGCTTCACCAAATGCAACATCGGGAGTACTGATCCCTTTTGACGGATCAAGCCAGTCAACAAATTCGACACGAGCATCACGGAACAAACTGCGTTTGTATAAACCAGCGTTGAAGATCGTTGGCGTGTTGCGTGCTACATAGAATTCACCGGTGGTTGTTTTCCGGCCAGGGCCAAGCACATCTTCATTTTCAGCCAATGTCCCTACTGCGAGTGATAATCCGTCGCCTCCACCAAGGTAAGGGTGATGGCAACTGGCGCAAGCAACGTCTTTGTTACCACTTAGTGCTTTGGAGAAAAATAAGAGTTTTCCTAATTTCACTTCTTTTGAATCTACACTGGGTATTTCAAAGCCTTTGTTTGGCTCACCTGTGAGGCTGTGTTGCTCAATCAGTTTACGAAGTTCAGTATCCAGATCATCAGGGATTGGAATGGCCATCGCCTGGGATGCCAGCCCCAAAGTCAGGGCCAGTAGACAAGCATGTTTTCTCATTGTTCTCTTCCATGTGTGCGGTATTGGCCGGATGTTAGGAAAGAGAGGGTTAAAAACGGGTTAAAATGACTGGAACCGAACGTCTTTTTGCTATGTGACTTTATTAAATGAGATGCATATCAAGGTTAAGCTGTGCTGAATCCCGCTGGGAGTAGGAAAGTTTGTGGTCTTTGGTGCTCGAAATCTTAATGAGTAAAAGGTATAACGTGGTTCTTGTTTCTCGTTGTCTTATGAGCCGTTCTAGCGGCTTTTCTCATGTTTAAGGAAGTACCTATGTTCATTGTTTATCGTCTTCTAAAACTGGCGGTTATTTGTGCCGTATTTTTCACCATTTACGATTTGATAGAAATGGGCAAAGTAACTTGGCCTATGCGCTTCTTTGGTTTCTAAACTATTCACAATAATGATTGTCTGTAATCATGTATCAGTCATAGTACGGAAACGTAGCTGCGCGGAGTTGAAACATTGAACGACAAAACAACGATCGTCATTATTGAGGATGAACCTGCCATTGCAGACAATTTAATTCATGTTCTCGAAATGGATGGCTATCAGCCGGCGTGGTTTTCAACGGCAGATGAAGGGCTGACGTTCATTAAACAGAGTGAGCCCGCGCTGCTGGTACTTGATGTCGGCTTACCCGATGGCAATGGATTCGAACTCTGCAAAACCATTCGTGAGTTTTCTGATGTACCCATTATTTTCCTGACGGCGAGAAATGACGAAATCGATCGCGTTGTGGGCTTGGAAATTGGCGCCGATGACTATGTCACTAAGCCTTTTAGCCCAAGGGAAATGTTGGCGCGAATCAAGCTGCGCATCAAATCACGCCCGACGACAACCCAATCTCCGAATGAACAAGAGATTGATGGTGGCCTAAAGGCAGATAACTTTGATTACAGCGTTGATGGCCAGCCACTGGGTTTGACCGCTGTCGAATTTAAGATCCTAAGCAAACTCATTGCCGTATCCAGCTGTGTTTTAAGTCGTGAGCAATTGATGCTCGCCGCTGACATGACACCGCATGCATCTTACGAGCGTAATATCGATTCTCACATTAAAGCGATACGCAACAAGCTAAAACCTTTCTCTATGGCTGAGCGCATATGCACCAAGCGCGGCTTTGGTTACTACTACGATAAAGCGGGTGAGTAACGATGCCATGGCCTAAGATTCCACTCGGATTGAGACTGTTTTTTCTGTACTTTGTTCTTGTCGGTATGACGGCCTACACCGTGAGTACTACTGTGATTCAGGAGCTTAAGCCGACGGTTCGCCAAACGACTGAAGAAACCTTGGTGGATATGGCCAATCTCTTGGCTGTGCTTGCAGAAGAGGACGTGGCGAATGGCCAGATTTCAGAGAGTCGATTCTCTAAACTGCTTACTGCGTATGGCTTAAGGGAACCAGAAGCACGTATCTGGGAAATCGGTAAAAAAGCGATCAATCATCGTATTTACATCACAGACAAAAGTGGGATTGTGATTGCGGACTCATGGCAACAAGATGTCGGAGAGGATTATTCGAGATGGAATGATGTTTATCTGACGCTGCGCGGCCAATACGGCGCGCGAAGCACTGCTGAAGACCCAGATGATCCTCTATCAACGGTGATGCATGTCGCGGCCCCCATCTATCACAAAGGTGAAATCATTGGCAGCGTGACAGTGGCAAAGTCCAACCGTTCGGTTCAGCCATTTATTGACCTCTCAAAGCGAAATGTCTTGTTCTGGATGGTTTGGATGAGTGGCCTCGTGTTGCTGGCCGGCGCTTTATTCGCTTGGCGCATTCACTCTGCTCTGAATAAGTTGGAAAACTACGCGGTGAAAATGGGTCAGGGTGAGAAAGTCACCAAGCCAACATTTCGTGTGTTTTATGAATACGGCACCTTGAGTGATGCGCTAGAAAACATGCGTAATCAACTCGATGGCAAGCAGTATGTCGAAGAGTATGTGCAAACCTTAACCCATGAACTCAAAAGCCCGCTGTCGGCGATTAAAGGCGCCAGCGAAATATTGCAGATGCCTCTACCAGATGAGAAAGTGACACGTTTTGCCACAAACATAGAACGTGAAAGTGACCGGATGCAGTCTTTGATCGATAAGCTGCTGGAGTTGGCTCGACTAGAGAAGCAACCACACTTAGACAAGCAGGAGTCAATCAACATCAAGGTTATGCTCGACGAGATCGTATCGGCTTCAGATGCACGGCTTAATGCCAAAGGAGTGACATATGAAACGGCTATTAGCTCTAGCTTTGAGCTTGTAGGCGATAGCTTTATGTTCCAGCAGGCATTGTTTAATCTCATGGACAACGCATTGGATTTCGTTGACGATAGCGGTTCGATTCGTTGGCACTATTCACAGTCAGATGAACAAGTTGCTTTGTCGATATTTAATACTGGCTCCCATATTCCTGATTACGCATTGCCGAGACTCACAGAACGCTTCTACTCGCTTGCACGCCAAAATGGCGTGAAAAGCACCGGGCTTGGGCTCAATTTTGTTGAGCAGGTCGTCAAGCTACACAAAGGTTCGCTACTGATTGAGAACGTAGAACAAGGCGTCAAAGTGACCTTGAGCTTTCCTTCTCCATAAAAACTCCATAAACGCTCCATCTTTTCTCCAACTTGCTGTTTTACAGTTAAAACATCAGTTAAGGAGAAGAAAAATGAAGAAAATCCTCAATAATCAACTCGGCATGAAGTTTGGCTTTGTGCTGTTTTTGTTTGTCTTGCTACAAATTCCAGTATCTATGGTCAGTGGCCTTGTTTCTGAGCGTTCATATCGCCAACAAGAAGTTAGAGATGAGATTGCACGCAGCAGCAGTGGTGAACAGCGCATTATTGGCCCGTTTATCGCGATTGATTTCACGGAAACTGTTCGTCGTGAAGACAGAACTTACAACGTTGAGCGTCAAGCTTACATTTTGCCAAACACTTTTGATATGTCTGCTCATCTGGAAAGTTTCGAGAAATATCGTGGTATCTACAAAGCTCGCTTGTACAAAGCGCAAAGTGCGCTCAAAGGATCCTTTGATCTGTCAGCATTGCACGAGTTTGAGCGATATAAGATCGAACAAATTAAAATGGTGGTTGGCGTAAAAGACAGCCGTGGACTAGTGAAATTGGATCAAATGAAGCTGGGAGGCGAGGCGTTTGACGTTGTGCCGGGAACCGGTATCAAGCAACTAGCTCAAGGGTTTCATACTCAGCTAAATGTAGCGCATTTAGACCTTTCTAAGCCCCTCGATTTTGATCTTAACTTCTTATTGCAGGGGATGGGAAAGCTTCAGGTAACACCTATCGGGAAAACCACAACCGTGGAATTGTCTTCAGAGTGGCCGCATCCGAGCTTCATCGGTGATTACCTGCCGATAGAATCAACCGTGTCTGAATCTGGGTTCAGCGCACAATGGGAGAGCAATAACTTTTCATCCAATATCACGCAGCTGTTTAAAAACTGCATGGAAGAAGAATCGTCGTGCTATGAGTTGGAACAGCGTCAAATGGGTGTTGACCTGATTGATCCGGTCGATCATTACCTCAAGTCGCATCGTGCTATTAACTACTCGCTTCTTGTCATTACACTCGTGTTTGCCAGCTTCTTTTTGCTCGAATTGTTTCAGGCTCGCCCTGTCCATCCTGTTCAATACGGTTTTGTGGGTCTCGCTCTGGCGCTGTTCTATCTATTGCTGATTTCACTCAGTGAACACACTGGGTTTAACTGGGCCTATGTTATCTCAGTATTGGCTTCTACCAGTCTCCTGAGTGTTTATGTGGCTGGTATGCTGGACAATAACAAGCACGGTACAGTATTTGGTGTGAGTTTATTGTGCCTATACGGATTACTCTTCGGGCTACTTCAGGCTGAAAGCTACGCACTCCTGATGGGGACGTTATTGTGCTTTGTGATTCTCAGTTTCGTGATGGTGATAACCAGAAACGTAGATTGGTATGAACGCAGTAAAAAAGCCGTAGAGAGAGCGAACGATGAGCACCAGGGCAGCACAGATGCGTAACACAAAGTCGCATGAAATGAGTCAGAGCCGTAATCGCGGCTCTTCTAACCTCAATATACGTTTCTCTAAACACTATGCTCTGGTGAGTTTGATGATGTTTGTCGTGCTGGTTTTTATTGCTGGCTATGTTCGGGATAGTTTCATCAGGCCGACGTTTGGGGATGTCCTAGTTGTGGTGTGGCTCTACTACACCATAGCGTCGGTGATTCGAATTAATCCTAAGGTTTTGGCAATGCTGGTGGTTGGGATTGCAACCTTGGTTGAGCTTAGTCAGTACTTTCAGTTGGCACAGTGGCTGGGTATTGAGCCTTCTTCACTGCTTTATGTTGTGCTGGGGGCAACTTTTGATTGGAAGGACTCAGTGGCGTATGGCGTGGGAGGTGCTCTTTGTGTGGTTTTGGAAAGCGGATTGTTCCGCCGAGATGGCGCTCTATCAGCTGACGTGAAACGAGGGCAAGTTGATGAACCATCCTAAACCGCGCCGGATCGTCAAAAAGCGAGTTCGGCGCAGCTTGCTTGAGAAAGTGTTTATCTGGTCTCGTAAGCAAGGGCATCGTGAGTGGGTTGTCGCCAATCCTCAATGACTACCACCCTATTAAGTTTGTGCCTGATAAATCTCCAGTGGCAAGCCGTCTGGGTCTTGGAAAAACGTAAAGGCTTTTCCGGTGAATTCATCAATGCGCACAGGCTCCACCTCAATCCCTTTGCTTTCGAGATAGCTTTTGACGTCTTCAACACTATCGACTTCAAAGGCGAGATGGCGAAGGCCTTGCGCTTCTGGGAAACTTGGCCTTTCTGGAGCGCCGGGAAAGCTGAACAGTTCAATTTGCGATCTATCTGGGAGCTCTAAATCGAGCTTGTAAGAACTTCTCGCCTCTCGGTAGTTTTCGGCTAGGATTTTTAACCCCAATACTTGGGTATAAAACTGCTTAGATACTGGGTAATCAGAGCAAATAATCGCAACGTGATGAATTTTATTAAACATAGGGTTCTCGTTATTTGCTGGCGAGTTTATCGCCTAATACTTGACTGATGTAATCAATAAAGACACGTAGGCGAGCGGGCATGTATTTGGTTTGCGGGTACTGCATAGCGACTGCGCCATGGTAGTTACTTTTGATCGTCCAAGCTGAAAGAACGGGTACAACTTGTTTCTTTTCGATGGCTTCTGCGATGACAAAATCATGGAAGATGCCAATACCGAGCGCATTTTTGACACCAGTGAGACGCATTTGTGAGTGGTTCACCGCATAGCGACCTGAGACCGTCATCGAATGGAATTCGTCGTCTTTAAAGAAGTCCCAAACATTATCTCGCTCAGTTTCGGCCAAATACAGGCAGTCATGATGTTGCAGATCAGTTGGGTGGGAAGGCATACCACGTTTATCTATGTATTCAGGGCTGGCACAAAGGACAAGGTTCGTTTTTCCAACTTCTTTAAGCACTAAGTTTTCATCAGGTTTGTCAGTAAGTTTGAACGCGACATCGATCCCGTCTCTGAGTAGATCGATCTCGCCATCAGCGACACGTAGCTTCAGCTGAATGTCTGGATATTGCTGCAAAAACGGAACGACAAAAGGCTGTAAAACGGAGTTGAGGAAAGCTTCTGGTGCTGCAATGGTAAGAGAGCCTGTCGCTTGTTTGTGATCGGTTGTTGATAGCTCCCAAGCTTGCTGGGCGGCGTTTACCATCACAATTGCCTGATCATAAACTTGCTGCCCAGTGGGCGTGATAACGAGTTTTCGTGTCGTGCGCTCAAACAGCTTTACGGACAGGGCTGACTCAAGCCGAGTGATCAATTTACTCAGTGCGGAAGGAGTTACATCGAGCTTTTTTGCGGCAGCAGTAAAGCTACCCTCATCAACGATCAAAATGAAGGATGCAAGATCTGGGAGCAAAGCGATAAGTTTTGAATTAACCAAATTGAAACCGTGATATGTCTTTAAATTGAGAATTAAATCGGTTGTTAATGAATTGTTGAATCGATAAGGTGGCGAAATGTTAAACAGCAAGAGGTACTCAAAATGCAAGAACCAGGCTTTCTTCTTGACTTGGGCTCAATGATGCAAGATATCTTGCTGGCCGCGTTCGCTGTCGTATTGCTCACCATAGTCACCTTAGTGTTAGAAAAGTAACACGCGCATTCTTTTATGTCACCAAAACAGGCGGATAGGTTAGATGAACCAGCGCCTGTTTTGTGTTTCTGCGATGTCTCCAATGCATTTCCAGTATAAACTACACTAAAAATAAATTTCGGTAAGTTGGCGATGAATAAAGAAAATTTCAGCGAGTCTTTGAAGGAGCTACGAGAAGAGCGACAACTCTCTCAAGAAGAACTAGCAGATGTGCTTTCCAACTCACATCGCGCCTTTTCTGGTGTCAATCAGGTGATGATCAGTCAGTGGGAAAGAGGGAAAACCACGCCGAGCTTCGTCCGTCGCGTCGGTTTAGCGAGTTTCTTTCAAGTTGAGTACGATTTTTCCGTTGAAGAAATGTCTCAGGTAAAGTCGGCAACGAAACTGATGAATCGCCCCTTCAATTCAGACGTTGCCTATGACTACGAGATTACTCAGGTTGATACGTATAACTTTTCCTCTTTACCGGAAAAAGAACTGGCGTTGATACGCTCCATGCACGCAAAACTTTATGGTTTTGATTTTCTTGATACGACTCAGCGGTTTGGGTTTTCTCGGGAGGGTATCGTCGTGATTTGTTTCCGAAGTGAAGGGTTGTTGGTTGGGCACTTTGCTTACACGACAGAGGCCAATATGTTCCTCAGCTTGGGCGCTTCTAGCATTATTATTCGCCGGCAAATCTTCGATTACTTATCAAAGAATCTGGAAGATACGTTTGTCAGTTTCCCGACTATAGATCCTGCAATGAGCCAGTTTTTGTATGACTTGTATTTCGAACCTTGCTGCCATCAGCACGGTTTTATCTTTTATCGTGCTGACATTAAGAAAGTCATTGAGAATCCTTTCTCTCAAACGATACAAAACAGACACGATGTCTACTTTAAGTACATTCGCTACCATGACTTGAAGCAAAAGAAGAAAAGTGTTGAGTTCCTTATAGGTTGATCTTAATTAATTCATACTCTGATCTTAATCTCATCAGATCCGATGTAAGACCCAGCGATTCGTAGCTGTCTTTGAGAAAAGCAATACTCGACTCAATATGGGAAATGATCTCTTTGGTTCTTTTCACTTTCCGTCGTTTCACTATGTCGGAGAGCTGAGATATGAATCCTTCATGATACCGAGTATTTAAAGGCGATGAGTGAGTCATTGACACCAATGCCGAGAGGTCGTCATCTCGATTGGTATCGTAATACAATTCCCTTTTGTCACTCATTTGAACTAATTGGCCAAGAATTTTTGAGGTTAAAATGGCCAGATAATCTTTCTCTATGAAACTCATCCTTTGCTGATAAAGCTTTTGGAGCTTCGAATATAAGCCTAATTGATAACAAGCAAGAGCCAAAAGTATCAGCACTAGATTATCTTTTGCATATAGCGCCTTATCAAAAAAGGCATCAATCCGTTGACCAGTCAGAAATAAGCTCTTCCTGTCGTAGTGTTTGAGAATATATACAAACAAAAAATAGAGCTGATGTTGCGATTCTTTGCTTGGCGCTATTTTGTTTAGATCATTGACTTCCAAGACTTTGTTTTTATTTTCAAAAGTACTACTTAGAGAGACGAGCCCCTGTAGGAATACAAGCAGACGCTTATCTAACAACGGGTTGGTTTTGTTACTGCGTATTAAATGACCAAGTGAATCTAAAGTTGCATCGTAGTCTAGTGCTAGCAGGTGTACGAGAGCGGCTTTAACGGACTTCTCATGGTCGTCATTCACTTTAGAGTAATGTGATAACAGATACTGGTAATCGTCACCTTCAAGCTGACTTTCATTTAATACCCAATGGACTCTGGGGTGGTCTTTGAGCGTCGTTGTGGTGTAAAGAATATCACTGATTTTTTGACTATCGTTTTGCAGGCTATAAAGCTCAATTAAGAGGACTGAAGGCCACTCCTGTTGAGCTCCAATAAATGGTTGGCAAAGCTCAACAGCTTCTTCAAAGCGGTCCAATTTAATGAGTGATAGGCAACGAAGGCGAAGCATGTCGTTAGCGACATTCGAGGGTAGGCATTCGTCTTGTGTTAGTTCCAGCACATCATGATAACGCTTTTGAAAGTAGGCATTTTTAAGCGATTTTAGCCGCAATGCTTTCTCCGTAATCTGCCCAAACTTAGATAGAAATTGATTGTGGTTGAAGGGCTTAGCAATGAATCCGTCAGGCAAAAATGCATCGATTTGACGAACTGTATCAATGTCTGTCGCGTTGTCAGTAATGATCAATGCGGTCAAGTGAGCGCGAACCTGCTCTTTCTCAAGGTATCGAAAGAATTCACGGCCTTGAGGTTGGCTCTTAAAATTGAATGAACAAATAATGACGTCAAAGTATGAACCTGAATCTTTGCTCTCTCTTAGGTATTTCGCTGCAAGTTTGGTGTCGGAGGCATGAGTAATGCTTTTGTCATCGACCTTTAGTTGCATCAACATCTTTTTGATGCTTTGCGCAAATAGAGTGCTTTCATCAACCACTAAAACTCGAAACTGAGCGATAACATTTTGGTGCTGCAGTGGCACTGGGTTTGATGCTCGAATTATCATGCTGCAATCTGCCTTAGTTCGTGGATTCGTACCGGTTTTGAGAAATGAAAGCCCTGATAGGTATCAAACCCCAGATTGCGAATGTAAATTCGAGTGTCAGAATCTTCCACACCCTCCGCCACAGAGGTGATGCCAAAGTCACGGCAAAATTGAAGAATGTTTTTGATGAGTGCCGCACTGCGCATCTCATTATTGTTGATAATGGAACGGTCGAACTTTATTTCATCGATGTTCAGACTTAGCACTTTATTGAAGTTTGAATAGCCAGCGCCAAAGTCGTCGATAGAGATTTTAATCCCCATGTTCTGGAATGCTTTCACTTGTGGCGAAACTTGCTCATCCAACTCTTCACTCTCACTCAGTTCAAAGGTCAGGCGTGCAGCCGGGATTGAATACTCCCAAAGTAGCTCTCGGACGCGCTCGATGTTTTCTGGGTTGATGAGCACCTGATGGCTGATATTGATCGCTAAGCCAATATTGGCACCAATGCCTTTCACGTCTTTCAGAGATTGCTCCAAGACGATGAAAAATATCGCTTCTTCATAACCAAGCTCAAAAGCTCTCTCAATGAAGTGCGAAGGCAGATAGATGCCTTGGCCCGGAATGTCGAGCCTGAACAGTGCTTCCACGCCTTGGATCTTTTCGAAGCTCGGTTCCACTTTTGGTTGATAAACGCATGTATGCCAACCGTTCGAAAAAGCGTCACGGATTAGCTGATCAGATAAGGTCATGTGCAATGCTCGTTAGTTAAAAGTTAAGGGCGGGCATTGTGAGGGCTTGTGATTTAGGGCTCCATATCGTTTTCAGATAGAAATTTTCTATTTGATATGAAGCGCGAAATTTCATCACACAAAACATGGATTGTGATTGCTATCATAAAAATTCTTTATTTGTGCCTGGAATTCACTAATGTTTTTCCATCTGGTGGGATAATGAAAATAGCGTGCTTGAATTACACTTAGGGCAACTTTTGACGCCTTCGAATTTGAAAACGAAGGTGATGAATAAGCAATGTGCTTAACATAATAACTAGGAAGGAATTTGAAATGTCTTCTGCATTCTACGAACAGATCAAACAACAGATTGAAGAAGTAAAGGCTGAAGGTCTTTACAAGTCAGAGCGCGTTATCACTTCTCAACAGCAAGCGGCTGTGAAAATTTCTACAGGCGAAGAAGTGCTTAACTTCTGTGCTAACAACTACCTTGGTCTTGCTAACCACCCAGAGCTAATTGAAGCGGGTAAAGCAGGCATGGATAAGCACGGCTTTGGTATGGCGTCTGTTCGTTTCATTTGTGGTACTCAAGATATCCACAAAGAGCTGGAGCAAAAGCTTTCTACGTTCCTTGGTAAAGAAGACACAATCCTATACACCTCTTGTTTTGACGCTAACGCTGGTTTGTTCGAAACGATTCTGGGTAAAGAAGACGCGATCATCTCTGACGCGCTTAACCACGCTTCAATCATCGATGGTGTTCGCCTATGTAAAGCAATGCGCTTCCGTTACTCAAACAACAACATGGAAGAGCTTGAGCAGCAGCTAATCGCAGCTAAAGAAGCGGGCGCTCGTAACATCCTTATCGTTACAGACGGCGTATTCTCAATGGACGGCGTAGTAGCTAACCTGCCAGCTATCTGTGACCTTGCTGACAAGTACGGCGCACTGACTATGGTCGATGACTCTCACGCGGTGGGTTTCATGGGCAAAACAGGCGCAGGTACTCACGAGTACCACGATGTGGTTGACCGTATCGACATCATCACAGGCACGCTAGGTAAAGCTATGGGCGGCGCTTCAGGTGGCTATACTTCAGGTAAAGCAGAAGTGATTGACTGGCTACGTCAGCGTTCTCGTCCATATCTGTTCTCAAACTCGGTAGCACCAGCCATCGTTAATGCTTCTATCCGAGTTCTTGATCTTCTAGAGCAAAGTGGTGACCTACGTGACCGTCTATGGGAAAACGCAGCACATTTCCGCACTCGTATGGAAGCCGCTGGTTTCACTATGGGTGGCGCTGACCACGCGATCATTCCAATCATGCTTGGCGATGCGAAAGTTGCGGCTGAGTTCGCAGAGCGTGCCCTAGAAAAAGGCATTTACGTTATTGGCTTCTCTTTCCCAGTAGTACCAAAAGGCCAAGCACGTATTCGTACACAAATGTCTGCGGCACACTCGCGTGAGCAACTTGATCGCGCCATCGACGCCTTCATCGAAGTGGGTCGTGACATGGAGATCATTAAGTAATGAAAATTAAAGCGCTATCTAAGCTAAAGCCTGAAGAAGGCATCTGGATGACTGAGGTTGAAAAACCGAAAGTTGGCCATAACGACATTCTGATCAAAATTAAGAAAACTGCGATTTGTGGTACAGACGTTCATATCTACAACTGGGATGAGTGGTCTCAGAACACGATTCCTGTTCCTATGGTTGTTGGTCATGAATACGTGGGTGAAGTGGTTGCTATTGGTCAGGAAGTTCGCGGATTCGAAATCGGTGACCGTGTCTCTGGCGAAGGCCACATCACTTGTGGTCACTGTCGTAACTGTCGCGGCGGCCGCACTCACCTATGCCGTAATACCATTGGTGTGGGTGTAAACCGTGAAGGTGCATTCGCTGAATATCTAGTGATTCCAGCGTTCAATGCATTCAAAATCCCTGAAGGCATCTCAGACGATCTAGCGTCAATCTTTGACCCGTTCGGCAATGCTGTACATACGGCGCTGTCTTTCGACCTTGTGGGTGAAGACGTACTGATCACAGGCGCTGGCCCAATCGGTATCATGGCGGCGGCAGTTGCTAAGCACGTAGGTGCTCGTCATGTTGTGATTACAGACGTGAATGAATACCGTCTTGAACTTGCGCGTAAAATGGGTGTGACGCGCGCAGTCAACGTTGCGGAAGAAAAGCTTGAAGACGTAATGGAAGAGCTGGGCATGACGGAAGGCTTTGATGTGGGCCTTGAAATGTCAGGTGTTCAGGCGGCATTTAGCACCATGCTGAAGACAATGAACCACGGTGGCCGAATTGCACTGCTGGGTATTCCGCCATCAGACATGGGTATCGACTGGAACCAAGTGATCTTCAAAGGTCTGGTGATTAAAGGTATCTACGGCCGTGAGATGTTCGAAACTTGGTACAAGATGGCATCATTGATTCAATCGGGCTTGGATTTGACACCAATCATCACTCACCACTTCAAGGTTGACGATTTCCAAAAAGGCTTTGACGCAATGCGCAGCGGCCAATCAGGTAAAGTGATTCTTGACTGGGAATAATGGAATCTAGATTACTGAATAGTAAAAGGCGACAGGTTAACCTGTCGCCTTTTTTGTTATTTGAGTCACCTAATACTTCTTAGCCAATGTTCAAGCTATATCAGTGAACTGTCTGGTTAGATAATGAGCATATAGCGGGAAGGGTTTAAATTAAATAAATGATAATAAAAACAATAGCTGTCACTAATAATTATTTAAATCAATAATATCAAGGAATATTATATTGAATGTCTCAATTAAAATTATTGGTTTAAATAATAAAACAACCCTGACTTATATAATAATCAATTTATAAATATAATCTCACGCACTATTCATTGATAAGAAAAATATCTTAAATGCAATTAAAACTTATCGTGCTTGCGTGTGCGTTACTTGGCAGCGCCTGTTCCTTTGCTACAGAAAGTATCACCTGTGAATCGAACGCCCCGGGAACCGTGCTGATCGAAGAAGAAGAGTTGTTTGTGGTCGTGAATGACCAACTTATTCGCAACTCTGATTACTGGCAAAACTTCCTTGCTGGCAATATCCAACTCTGCACTAGCCATGTCACGGATATGAGCCATTTATTTGCTAAAGACGAGTTCTTTAACCAAGACATCAGCCGATGGGATACTCGCCGCGTCATCAATATGGACGGCATGTTTTTAGGTGCTAAGCGCTTTGACCAAGATTTAACCGTTTGGGATGTTAGTAAAGTCAAACGACATACGGACTTTTCTAAAGACAGCGGTCTGTCTGAAAACGACCTTCCACAGTTTCCTCAATAACGTCTATTCAATTCTAGGAAAATACAATGAAACGTACACTTACGTCACTTTTCGTCGGCGCGTTAGCGCTCGCTGGCAATTCCGCTTTTGCCGCTGATATCTCAGTAAAATGCCCAGACCAAGCTGTCAACTCTGTGATACTTGAGAACGGGCAGGTTTACGTTGTGGTCGACAACACACTTATCAGAGACAAGACCATGTTGGATTATCTTGAACGTGGCCAGATCCGCTTTTGTACCACGCAAGTTACAGATATGAATACGGTTTTTTATAATCGAAAATCCTTTAACGCCGATATCAGTGATTGGGATACTTCAAACGTAGTAAACATGAGAGGCACGTTCCTATGGGCCGAAAAATTTAACCAGGATATTGGCCATTGGGATGTGTCAAATGTAACTAACATGTCAGCCATGTTTAGTTATGCTAAAAATTTCAACCAAAATATTGGCGATTGGAATACTTCGAGCGTTACAGACATGGAGGACCTGTTTCGATTTGCCTTAGTATTTAATCAAGATATCAGCTATTGGGATGTGTCCAATGTAACAGACATGTCAGCCATGTTTTATAAGGCGGAAGAATTCAATCAAAATGTTGGCTATTGGGATGTATCAAATGTAACAGACATGTCAGAGGTGTTTGCTTTCGCAAAGTCTTTCGACCAAAATGTTGGCTATTGGGATGTGTCAAATGTAACAAGTATGTCGGGCATGTTTAGTTGTGCCTATGAATTTAACCAAGATATTGGCCGTTGGGATATGTCTAAAGTACGTAACATGGCATCCATGTTTCATACAGCAAAAGCTTTTGATCATGATATTTCTCAGTGGGATACCTCCCAAGTAACGAATATGTCCTGGATGTTTTCACAGGCATTCACGTTTAACCAAAGTATAGCTGATTGGAACACATCAAATGTAACAAATATGTCCTATATGTTTCGCGAAGCAAACGACTTTAATCAGGATATTGGCAATTGGGATACGTCCAAAGTGACCAATATGTCCCATATGTTTCGCGGTGCATCCAACTTTAATCAGGATATTGGCAATTGGGATACGTCCAAAGTGACCGATATGCAATGGATGTTTAACAAAGCATACGACTTTAATCAGGATATTGGCAATTGGGATACGTCCAAAGTAACCGGTATGAAATGGATGTTTCGCGAAGCATATGACTTTAACCAGGACATTAGTCACTGGGATACATCAAGCGTGAAAAACATGGAACTCATGTTTGGTTCGGCAAAGGCATTTTCACAAGACCTGACTAATTGGAATGTGAGCAGTGTGACGGAGCACGCTGTGTTTGCTGAGGGCAGTGCCTTAACAGAAGATCAACTGCCTTACTTCGTTGATTGATCTCTGATCTCTAGTGTTGCTCAAAAACCAGTGTTGGTGATTCAACACTGGTTTTTTGTTTTAGGGCAAGATCAAACTGGCAATGTTAGAAAGACAAAGGCAGCTTCCAGTGAAATTGATAAAACCATAATTTTCACTTCTTTTGTATCCGGTTCCAAAATTCGCAGGTAATCAAAGTTTTCCTACTACTCATGGATTTGTTCATGGACTTATGATGGTGGCCGATCAGTTGGTGACGATAATAAGGAAATAACATGAAAAAAACATTTATTGCCGCAAGTTTGATGATTGCGATGGCGGGTACGGTTCAGGCCGCTGAATGGGGATACAAAGGTGATAAGGGACCTGAACATTGGGGAGACGTTGCAAAAGAGTGTGCGACTGGCAAAAACCAAAGCCCGATTGATATCAAGGATGTGGTTGATGCGGAGCTGATGCCACTGAACATTGAGTATCAGGGCATGGTTACTGGGCTCACTAATAATGGACACACACTTCAAGCGGTTGTTGAGGGGAATAACGCCGTGACAGTAGATGGAGTTGAGTTTAATCTGGCGCAGTTCCACTTCCATACTCCTTCAGAAAACCACATTCGTGGTCAAAACTTTCCATTGGAAGCGCACTTTGTAAATGCGGATAAAGATGGCAACCTAGCGGTCGTCGCTGTGATGTATAACGCTGCACCAGGGGAAAATAACCAGATCACACAGTTGACAGCAACCATGCCTGAGCCAGGTGAAACGGTAAGGTTACAAACGCCTTTTGCTGTAAAAGATATGCTGCCTGCAACAGGGGAGTACTACCGCTTCAATGGTTCTCTGACGACGCCACCTTGCTCTGAAGGCGTACGCTGGTTTGTTCTTAAATCCGCTCAAACATTGACGACGGAACAGGCAAAACAAATGCAGATGGTGATGGGTAACAACAACCGACCAATTCAGAAACAGAACGCTCGTGTCGTTCTAACCAACGATTAAATAATGAGGCCGGGATATCCCGGCCTTTTCAGATGTTGTGGAACAACACTTCCAATCTCAACGTGGCTTTTGCTTCTCCTTCACGCTGAGTATCTTCTTCTCGATTCCAGTTGTACTCTGGTATCACTTCATAGAATAACCACGGCCGCCAGAAGCTCTGGCGATAAGTGATAGAAACATGGGTATTTGGGATGTAATGAAAGGGGCGATTGGTTCCGGTCGTGCTAATTTGATAACTCAGTGCCTGATGGTCTGAAATGTGCTGGTATAAGGTAAACCCAGTGCCTAATTCCCAACCTTTGATATCGTCTTCATAGCTTGCGAATGAACTCCAACGAAACAAAAAATCTGGACTAATGGAATAGTCTAAATCGACTTCTGTAGATTCACCTGTGACACGCTTTCTCTGATAAATCTTTTGTGTCGCTCTGAGGACTATGTCGTCGCTAATTGGGTAGGTGTAGCTAAAGCGACCTTCAATCCCCGGCTTAGCAGTAAGCTTTATATTGAAGCTGGTTCTGGCATTGCTTAGCCAGTCATATCTCATCGCAAGCGTGCTTTCCGCATCACTGGAGTTTTGTGGAAAGAGATCGCGCAGATCATCTTCATCATCGGACTCAAAAACTACCTTGAGGCGCTTTGTGACTTTAGGCAGGTGAAAGCGCGCCTTGAAACGTGTTTTGAACTCATAACCCTTCGCTTCAACATAGGCAAAGTCATTAGTCCAGCGAACGATACTACCCGCGTTAGCGTCTTCATCGGTACGGTCATCGACAAAGAAATTATCAAACCAAACAGCGGGCTCACAAAGACGGGCATTTACATAGCTGAATGCTGAGTCGAGTATGCCTGCGCTGTCTGGTTGACTGTGGCAGGACGAGTAATCAATTTCATCTTCGGCATATGCACTCAATGAAATGGTGCAAGCAAGTAGAAGGCAATAGCGCAATTAGGCTTAATTTATAGGTTAGTTAGTGTAACTTTGAGTATGTCTTGAATCGATAAATCTTGCCAATGTATCAGGCTCAAAAAATGAAAAATGCCAGACAACTCTGGCATTTAACTTAATCAATGATGAGCGCATTAGCTACTTTGGCTAATTTTCGCGTACTGGCGGAGTAAATCCGTTAAGGTTGTGACCCATTCTAGCGCATTAGTTGGTGCCTGTTTAAGGAGTACTTCTACATGTTGGCAATGGACCTCAAGTGGTATTGCCTGTTCGAGGTGAAAGGAAACCGAATAGAAATGCCAAAGGAGCAAGCGTTGCATGCGCAGCGTGTTTTGCTGTTGATTGTCTGATTCGCTGAAAAGGGCAGGCAGTTCACTCAGTGCGATAGCGCTCATCCTCAACATGGCATCAAACTGGGCTTCTTGCAGTTTGTCTTCGGATTCAGTCTCGTCTGCATCGAACGTAAACAGTTCAGTCATTGATTCTTCTGCGATCAGTCGATGGATCATTCGTAGACTCAGTTCTTCCAGCTCTTCTCTAGGGATACTTTGTAGGGAGGAGAGGGTGTAATCGCGTTGCATAGTGATCTCTGGCGTCTGTTTAAGGGCGGGTTATTTTATACCGCTAATGGCATAAATCTAGCTCAAAATAACGCAGATCTTGTTGTGTGCTTATGCGATGCGTCTTTTCAACAGGAGGATAAACAAAACAGCCCCACCAAATGGTGGGGCAATATGTAGTTGTGTTTGCGTTGTTAGCTGCTGACGTTGTTAGAGAATCTGTCTTTGTCACTAGTACGTTAGTTGACACTTTTATAAACCTAGATGCCAAATGGTAAGTTGCCAAACTTTTTGAGTAATTGAATTCGATTACATGTTTGAAAATGTGATCTTGGTTCATGGTTTTATAGCAATGAAGTGCATATATTGGGTTTCTGTACTCAATTTTCGTCTTCTCAATTTAGCCAGTTTCAGAAGAACCTGTTCATAGAGTGAACGTTTGAACGTTTGCGTTAAAATATGTGATGAATATCTCACTCTGTACGCTATACTCTCCGCCCGGTTAAGAGCACTCGCTCTGCCAATACAAGCCGTCACATGGAATGGTGAATGACCCCACGGACCGGACCAGCTATTTTCCAATGCTTGTAGAGGTTATCTTTAATGAATGTCCTATTCGGATTAATCGGTGTTGTGGCACTGTTATTGTGTGCTGTGTTGCTGTCAGAAAGTCGCAAAGCGATCAACTGGAAAACAGTATCTCGCGCGTTGTTACTTCAGGTTGGTTTTGCAGCCTTAGTGTTGTATTTCCCTTGGGGACAAACCGCACTAACCAGTTTAAGTAATGGTGTTTCCAGCCTGTTAGGCTTTGCTGATGAAGGCATTGGATTCTTGTTTGGTGATCTAGCCAATACAGGGTTTATCTTTGCGGTTCGTGTACTTCCTATCATCATTTTCTTTAGTGCGCTTATTTCTGCACTTTATTACCTTGGCATTATGCAAAAGGTTATCGAGTTTATCGGTGGTGGTATTCAAAAGTTCCTAGGAACCAGTAAAGCTGAGTCTCTGGTTGCCACAGGTAATATCTTCCTATCTCAAGGTGAGTCTCCACTTCTTGTTCGACCTTTCCTTTCGCGCATGACTCGCTCTGAACTGTTCGCTGTGATGGCTGGTGGTATGGCTTCTGTAGCCGGTAGTGTACTGGGTGGTTATGCTGGGTTGGGTGTTGAGCTGAAGTACTTGATTGCCGCAAGTTTTATGGCCGCACCAGGCAGCTTGATGATGGCTAAGATCATTGTGCCTGAGCGTGAAACGCCAATCGATCAGTCTGATATTGAAATGGACAAAGCGCAAGACAGCAACGTAATTGACGCCCTGGCAAGCGGTGCGATGAACGGTATGAAGGTCGCTGTCGCCGTCGGTACAATGCTGATCGCGTTCGTGAGTGTTATCGCCATGGTCAACACGGGTCTGGAGAGTTTGGGTGAAGTAGCAGGTTTTAGCGGAATTACTCTGCAAACCTTGTTTGGCTACCTATTTTCTCCTCTGGCATGGGTGATTGGTGTACCGGCAAATGAAATGCTGATGGCGGGTTCTTACATTGGCCAGAAAATTGTGATGAATGAGTTTGTTGCTTTCATCGACTTTGTTGAGCACAAAGCGCTGCTATCTGAACATACTCAAGTGATCGTCACGTTTGCACTGTGTGGCTTTGCTAACATCGGTTCAATTGCTATTCAGCTTGGCTCTATCGGCGTGATTGCGCCAGAGCGTCGCTCTGAAGTTGCCAATCTCGGTATCAAAGCGGTGCTTGCAGGTACGTTAGCGAACCTTATGAGTGCTTGTTTAGCTGGTATTTTTATCCTGCTGTAATGCTTGTTTAAGTTCCAAACTAAAAGCCCGAATAGGAAACTATTCGGGCTTTTTTGTCGTAGTAAACAAAAAACGCTTAAGGATGCATTATGAACAAAGCAACATCGTCAACTTCAATTATGTTTAGATTGGGTTACTTAGGGCTATTGCCGTTCGCGTTGAGCCTAATTTGTATCGTCACTGGTGCGAGTCTTTTCGGGCTCACAGGCGAAGAAATGTTTATCTCATACAGTGTGGTGATCTTGAGTTTCTTATCAGGGGTGCTCTGGGGTAATGGCATTGACCATTCTGTAGACAAAATCAGTCGCAACGCGCTTTTACTCAGTAACTTGTTTGCTGTTATGACATGGGGCGTCTTATTGCTTTCACGTCAGAATATCGCCTTGGCACTTATATTGTTGGCAATTGGCTATTTTCTGGTTTGGTTTTCAGAAAGAGCGGTCAGAATAGCGGAGAAAGAGCGCAAACCAGCAGGCTACAAGATTCTTAGAGCAAGGCTGACTACTAGTGTTGTTATTATGCACTGCATTGCTCTCATTGCTTAAAAACTGATTTACAGCAAAACCTCTTTGTTTGGAAGGCGTAGGATAAGCGCCAGTATTTTAAAAATCATAATACAAAGAGATACCGCTATGAATGAACTGGTTCAACGTTTTCTGCGCTACGTGACCTTTAACACGCAGTCCAACCCTTCCAACCCCGCATGCCCAAGTAGTGAAGGGCAGATCACTTTTGCCCAATTCCTGAAACAAGAATTGCTGGAACTGGGTTTGAGTGAGGTGTCACTTGATGATAACGGCTATTTGATGGCGAAACTGCCAAGCAATGTTGACTACGATGTCCCGGCTATTGGCTTTGTGGCTCATATGGACACTGCACCTGATGCGTCAGGAAAAAACGTCAAACCTCAGATTGTTGAGGATTATCAGGGTGGCGATATTGCATTAGGTAAGGGGGACGAAGTACTGTCCCCAGTTCAGTACCCTGATCTACGTAGGCTTCTTGGCCACAACCTGATCACGACGGATGGAACGACACTTCTCGGTGCGGATAACAAAGCCGGTATCGCGGAAATCATTTCCGCCATTGCTGAGTTGAAAACAAATCCAGACATTCCACATGGCGATATTTGTATCGGATTTACTCCGGATGAAGAAATTGGTCGCGGTGCAGATCTGTTTGATGTGGAGAAATTTGGTGCGAAATGGGCCTACACCATTGATGGCGGCCCTGTTGGCGAACTGGAATATGAGAACTTTAATGCAACCAGTGCTGATGTGATCTGCCATGGTGTGAATGTTCATCCTGGAACGGCTAAAAACAAAATGGTGAATGCGATGAATATCGCTGCCCAGTTCCAAATGATGATGCCTGCTGATGAAACACCGGAGGCGACGGAAGGCTATCAGGGTTTCTATCATTTGAAGTCTGCAGAAATGGCTGTAGCACGTTGTGAGCTAGGTTATATCATTCGAGATTTTGAGCGTGATGGGCTAGAGCAACGCAAGGCCTTCATGCAGAGCAAAGTGGACGAGCTTAATGATGCATTGACCAAAGGGCGTGTGGAACTGAAACTGTCAGACAGCTATTTCAATATGAAAGAAATGGTTGAGCCTCATCCACATATTATTGAGCTGGCAAAACAGGCGATGATTGCCTGCGATGTTGAGCCTAAAATTAAGCCAATCCGCGGTGGTACGGATGGAGCAAGATTGTCATTTATGGGCTTGCCTTGTCCGAATATCTTCACAGGCGGCTATAATTTTCATGGTATTCATGAGTTTATTAGCATTGAAGGTATGGAGCAGGCTGTGAAGGTTATTGTGACCTTGTCTGAGAAAACGGCACTTCACTACAGATAAAATTTCGATATGTCCCTGTTATCTCATTGATTATCGTGTACATTTACTATGTATGCTTGATAAACAGAGGTTTCGGGGATGAAAAGGATTTTTTTACTGTTTACACACCTTATTTGTGGTGCAATCGGCTTTGCTGTCGGGATATATGCATTGCCTATTCTTATCCAACCAGATTCTCCCTCAATGAGCTCTGTTGAGAGTGTGACCAATAACGCGGTTTACACTGCAACGTTCCAGCGTGACCGAAAAGACAGTGACTTCCTCCATTGGGGGGAGGGCTCTGTCTCTATTAGCAATGACCAGATTGCTTTTGTTGGTGAATTGGCACCAGGGCCTGATTATAAACTTTACCTATCGCCTCAGTTTATTGAAACTGAAGTCGATTTTAACCAGCAAAAACATACCATGGTAAAAGTAGGTGAGGTGAAAACGTTTGACCGCTTCGCCCTCAATTTGCCAACAGACGTTGATTTGGGTGAATACAATACCGTGATTGTCTGGTGTGAAACGTTTGGTGAGTTTATTACATCTGCTCGATTCAAGTAGTATATGAACGCTATCTAGTTTGCATTAATAGAAATGTAAACTAGATCCTTCTCAATAAGTATGGGAAGTTATTCTCGTTCAAAGCGAATTTCTTCAGAGGGGCGTTGGCCCCTTTTATTTATCATAACAACAGGAGCCGAGAATGGAGAAAGTACAAGCTGTAATCGATTTTCTTCTGACTCATAAGTTTATTTTTACGGCGTTGATTATCGTTCTGATAGCGATAATTCGCCGAATTGTTTTATCTAAAATTCGTGGTGATGTTGCTTTTGTATCAGAAGAACAGCGTAACTGGATGTCGCGCACTAAGAACGGTGCATTTGCTATTACCGTTCTGTTACTTTTCATTCTGTGGAAATCTGAGATCAATGAGTTTGCTCTGTCAGTGACAGCCATTGCTGTTGCGATTGTCGTTGCGTCGAAAGAGATCATCCTCTGTTTCACTGGCTCTATCCAAAGAGCGAGCTCACGTTCATTTCGAATTGGTGACTGGATTGAAGTCGGCAAATTGTGCGGTGAGGTAATTGAGCACAATATGATGGCAACCGTGATTCAGGAAATTGACCTTCATCACGGCCAATACCACTACACAGGAAAAACAGCGACGTTGCCAAACAGTATGTTTTTTACCTATCCGGTGAAAAACCTTAACTTTATGAAGCGCTACGTCTATCACAACTTCTCGATTGTCGTGAGCGAATTTGTCAATTTATACCCTCTGGTTCCTGTGATGATCGAAAAGATTGAAGGGCATTGTCACTACTTTAGTGATGTCGCAACTCGGTACAATGCAATGATCGAGAAGCACGCAGGCGTCGATTTACCTGGTGCAGAGCCTCACATCCACATTACCAGCGGTTCGACAGGTGAACAGGTCGTTCACTTTATGATTTTCTGTCCGACTGATAAGGCGACGCACCTTGAGCAGGAAATCAGGAAAGATTTTATGGAGCTATACGAAGATAGATTCCAGTCTGAGAAAGAAGAAACGAAAGAGAGCTGAGGCTCTCTTTTTTGTACCTTTTAAAGAGGTGTGTGAGTTCGACAGTTTGAGCCTCTACCGCTAGCTTTAAACTGAGAGGATGATGATGACAACAGATGTAGAAAAGGTGCCTGTTCCGTGTGTGAGAAACTGCTGTTTGGATGGTGAGGATGTTTGTTTAGGGTGCTTCCGTACCCTCAATGAGATTCTAGAATGGCGATCTTACACTGATGAGGAAAAACAAGCGGTATTGGTACGTTGTGAACGACGTAGAAAAGAGAAAGGGCAATAATGCCCGCCATTTTTGGCGGGCGAGAAACGCTATGCGTGTTGAGCTCTTAGCTTGTATTTTTGTTTCATTTTTAGGGCGACGTTAACCAAAGCGATAAGCACAGGCACTTCAATCAGTGGGCCAATTACTCCCGCGAACGCTTGGTCGGAATTAAGGCCAAATACTGCAATCGATACTGCAATCGCCAGCTCAAAGTTGTTGCCTGTAGCGGTGAAGGCAATCGAGGCATTTTTATCATATTCGATGCCCATTTTCTTACCAATAAAGAAACTGACAAAGAACATCAAGACAAAATAGATTGCCAGTGGAATGGCGACACGAACCACGTCCATCGGCAGTTCTAGAATCATCTCTCCCTTTAAACTGAACATCAGTACAATCGTCGCCAGTAGGGCAATCAGAGTGATAGGTGAAATGCGAGGAATAAACACTTCGTTGTACCATTGTTCGCCTTTAGCCGCGACTAACCATTTACGGCTGAGGTAACCTGCTAGAAATGGAATGCCAAGGTAAATCATTACGCTTTCTGCAATATCCAGCATTGAGATGTCGACTTCGAATCCCTGATAGCCGAATACTGGAGGCAGTACAGAGATAAATAGCCAAGCCATGAAGCTATAGGTCACGATCTGGAAAGCGCTGTTCAGTGCAACTAGAGCGGCACCATATTCTTTGTTACCACCACCGATATCATTCCAGACTAAAACCATGGCAATACAACGCGCTAAACCAATCAAAATGATGCCAACCATATAGCCTGGGTGATCACCAAGAAATGTCAGTGCCAGAATGAACATCAGAATAGGGCCAACAATCCAATTCATAACCAATGAGAGTGTGATGGCTTTCTTATCCTGACGAACTTTACCCAATAGACTGTAATTCACCTTCGCTAAAGGTGGATACATCATCAGTATCAAGCCAATGGCTAAAGGAATATTGGTACTGCCAACAGACATGGCTTCATTCCAATCAGCTACCTGAGGAAATAGGGCGCCTATGGCGACCCCAACGGCCATGGCAACAAAGATCCACACGGTAAGGTAGCGATCGAGGAAGCTCATGTTGTTTGCGGCGTTGTTTACTGCAGTTTCAGTTTTCATTGTTTGTCTCTCTTTCGTTTATCGTCGAAAGGCGATTGATGAAGGTATAAAAAATCTGAGTAGTAGCGTTACATACTCAGATGTCAGTTCAGTTAAAGATGGTATTAAATGCTTGGTTAAATTCGGAAATTGCTTCCCGGTTAACCTTGTAACAAACCTTAGGTGGGTTGGGTTCCGCGATGATGAACTCAGCCTGCTTTAGGATACGCAAGTGTTCAGACACTGTTGATTGAGCTAGACCTAACTGGGACACCAAATCACTGTTCAGACAGCCGCCAAGGTTATCCAATGTCACCAAAATCTTAAGGATTCTGACTCGGGCTGGATGTGAAAGCGCTTTTGCCTTTAAAGCAAAGGCCGTTTCTAATGCGATTTCAGCGTCTGTCGTCGAGAACGCCTGCTGGTTTGCGAGACTACATTGGTTTGTCATGAGATGTTTATTAATAGTTAATCGTCGAATTGCGATTAAATATACGCCTGCGATTTTAACGGTGCAACTAAAAAGTACCAATAAAAGAAAATGTGCTTGGTTTTATATATAAAACATAGCTTTGAAGTATAGTTTTATTAGGTTTCATACGAATAAGTAGCCTGATTATGCGAATCTTTCTGTTTTTCATTGCTGTTGTAATTTCTGGCTGTTCCTCATTTTCTAATGATCCACCGATTGAAGCGGATAAGGGATGGATTGAAGGAGCACTGGATAACGGGTTGAAATACCACATATATCCCGTTTCTGGCGCTCCTGTTTCTGTCCGATTATTCGTGCGAGTTGGATCATTACAAGAAACGGATCAGCAACGCGGCTATGCACATTTTCTTGAGCACATGGCGTTTAATGGCAGCCGCCATTTTTCTTCAAATGAAATGGTCAGCCTTTTTGAACAAGCGGGGCTCACTTTTGGTGCCGATATCAATGCCTATACGGCCTACTATGAGACAGTCTATCAACTCGATCTTCCCGACAATACACAGTTGAACAATGCGCTGTTGTGGATGCGAGATATTGGCGATGGCTTAACAATTGCGCCTGCAGAAGTTGAAAAAGAGAAAGGTGCCATACAGGGCGAAATACGCCGAACACGACCAGAGAATAAAAGTCTGGCCGACAAATATTATGATTATTTGCTAAAAGGTACCGCTTTAGAAGATTTGGACCCCGTAGGCGATTCGTTATCTGTTCAAAGCGCGACACCAGAGTCTATTATTGCCTTTTATCAAAAGTGGTATCACCCAGAAAATGCTGAGCTGATTGTCACAGGGAATATTGACACAACAACGATTGAAGCTTTGATTGAATCTCAGTTTGCTTCTTGGAAAGCTGGTGCTGGCATAAGTAAAACTCGCATTGACTATGTTCCTATTGAATTGAGTGATTTCGTCGATGAAGTTGGAGAGTATGAAGCGCCGAGTATCACTTTTATGGTTCAACGGGGCAAAACTGCGATTACAACGCAAGGCGAGCTGATGGAAAGCTGGTTGGATGAAGTCGCATTGCATCTGATCAATCAGCGCATGGAGCGTATGTACAGTGATGCGGCGATCCCACTTCATGATCTGTACATCTCAAATTACTACATTAACTTCAATCGCTATGGAATCTTGTCGGCTTCATTTCCTGCTACTGAACGCGACGATGCGCAAGGGATATTTCTTAGTACATTAGCGTCAATGCGAGACTACGGTGTCACTCAAGAAGAAGTGGATGTTTCACTTGCTTACTATCAGCAGTTGCTCAACGATGTGGACTATCACTGGCGACACAAAGAAGCACTAGATTTTGCTGAGTCTAAGGTAATGAGTTTATCTTTGCAGCAACCGATACAATCGCGTGAAGGCTATAGACAAAGCTTAGAACGCTTTTTGAATCTGGCGACGCTCGAAACGGTTAACGAACAGTTGCGTGATTTGCTTGCAGCGAAGTATTCGGTTGTTATTGGTGTTGAACCAGGTGACTCTATTGCAGCATGGCAGGCGAAGATACCAGAAATCAGAACACAATATGCGAAGCCGGGCACTCAACCGATGATATTGTCGGTGGCGGAAAACGAGCTGGCAGAGCCCAGTCAAAATGGTGCGATTTTGTCACAGGAAAAGAATGATCTGGGGTTTGAGGTCTGGACTCTGTCAAATGGCATTGAAGTCTGGTTTCAGCAAGACCCGAATGCAGGTGACTGGGTAAATGTAGTTTATGGTAGTCAGGGAGGAAAAGCGGCGCTTGATCCTTCACTTTACCCTGCCGTTGAGCTAACCATACCTGTCATAAGTCGCAGCGGGCTGGGGGACTTTAATGGGCCTCAATTGGACACCTTCTTACAGCGTAATAGCATTGAGGTTTACCCGTTTATCAGTTTCAGCCATCACGGTGTGGAAGTGGGTGTGCCCAAAAACAAACTCCAGCAAGGCTTTAAGGTATTGTTTAACTTTGCTAGCGATGTGAATGTCGAATCTCGCCACCTCAAAACAGTAAAACAAGAGTATCAACAAGAGCTGAAAACCTACCTATCTACGCCATTAGGTCAATGGAATCAGGCGATTAATCACAATAGTTATTTACCCTCTAGCCGACACTATATGTCGTCTGCTTCTGGTTATCAGTCTGTCTCTGAAGCCCAAATTCGCTCCGTACACGAACAGTTATTCGGTCAGTTTCGCGGTAATAAGGTTGTGATCATAGCGGACTTAGAGGCCAATGAGCTTAATGAGGTTTTGCGCCAATATTTAGCTTCGATCAACCTTGAAACGGCTGAGCCGATGGACTTCGAGGTCGGTTACAACCAGAACGTGGATAGTGTGATTGATCTTGATATATATAATGAACAGAACAGTTTCTACCTGATTCGGCTTACTAACCCTTCAGCCTCTCAATCAAGTGTTCGCAATGCCTACATTGACGATATGATTCAACGAATATTGTCGAAGCGTCTAACGGCGTATATTCGTGAAGAGTTGGGGCTGGACTATGCGCCAGAAGCATACTCTGCTCAGCAAGATCAGGAGCCGGTTACGGATTGGTTTGTTGAAGCACAAGTAGCGCCACAGGACATTGATCGCATCGAGCAGGCTATCGGTAAAGTATTAAATGACTTGCTGACGGATGTTAAGCAGTCAGATGTTGACGCAGCTGCTCGTCAGCTAGCCGTGGCTCTTCAAGCGTTGGAAAATCAACCAGTAGACCGCACTTGGTTTTATGCTCGTTACTTGGTGCATGGCTATGGTGTGGAATCGTTACTAGATGTAGATGCGATGACGAGTACCATCACACTTGATGATGTTCAGAAACGAATAGGTGAGTCGTTTGGCCACAAGGTCATAAGAAGCAAGTACACTCTGACACCGAAGCCTTAAGAGAGATAAATATCCTAGAAGCCTGAGCAATCAGGCTTCTTCCGCTTGGCTTTCTTCTAGGTGAACTTGTATCGGGTGATCGTCAATGATTGAACTGAGTTCTCTTAACCTTTTCACTAAGCGGTTATCGAGAAGAGTCCCTGCTTTTAACAGACAACCTCCATTATTCGCGAAGATATCACCGACCAGAGTCATACCTGCTTGTAGCTCATACAAGTTTTGCAGAGTGGTGATTTGACTGGCGTCTGGGATCGGTTTCGCCAGTGTGTCTGTTTCATTGCCACTGTTCAGTTCAGTATCGACGTCATTGTATAAGTGTTGCTGATACAACTCAGTGTGACCAGTGACGGCTTGCTCTATTTGCTCGCGAGCGTCTTTCACAGTGATTGGTTTAGGCAAAAAGGCGTCAATCTCAAAGCGCATACAAGTAGAAATAGTTTCTGTATCTGATAGGGCGGTAACCGCGATGACACTTGTTTCGGGTACTGCTTTGGTTTGGCCCATGCGCACGGACTTGATCAGCTCCAGACCATTAATGTGAGGCATATTGATATCTGTAATAATTAAATCGATATGATTATGTTCAATCTTCTCTATCGCGCTTCGACCATCTGGTGCACTCAGGATGTTCTCATAGCCACTTTTGAACAGCATGCCTATTAACGCTTTGCGAGACAAGTTGTTGTCTTCTACAACCAGAATCGTAAATTTGCTAGGTTCGAATGTTGCCATAAAGCTCTCCTTCACAACGAGATTAAGCTGAGAATAGTGTTGTCTAACAATAAAATAGCAAATATCGAACCAATTATTTATTTCGGATGGTACTTGAGTTATTTTTGTGTTAAATCAATATTTTATTGTCTTTTTGCAAAGCGCTTTCGTTACTAGAGAGTTATCATTTTTCTCTCAGAGTCGGAAATGTTTGCGAGTTCTCATTTTGATTCTCAATTTTAGAAAACAAGCTTAAACAGCCATTTGGGTCTTATCTTCTCGCACGACAATACTATTTGTATCGACAATCTTACTCAGTTCAAACAAACGTAAAATGAGCTTTTTGTTGAGTATTGTTCCTGCTCTTAGTAAGCAGCCTCCAGAAACCGCATTGATATCGTAGACCAGTGTCATTCCTTCTTTGAGTTCAGAAAGTTGTGACAACTCATGAACTCGACTATCAATGGAGCGAATACGTTTGGTTGTATCGGGCTCGTTTGGCTGAGGCGCTAAATTAATACTTGTACTGACATCACTATAAAAGTGCTGTTGGTACAAACATTTTGGTTCGGTGATCGCGCTCTGGATTTTTTCTTTGGCGGATTTGATATTAATAGGCTTCACGAGAAATGCATCGACTTCTAATGTCATGCAAGCGGAAATCGTCGCAGTATCTGATAGTGTTGTCACCGCGATTATCCTAGTGTCACAGGCGATTTGAGCCTCATTTGTTCGAATGGCCTTAATGAGCTCTAGCCCGTTGATGTTAGGCATGTTGATGTCGGTGATGATCAAATCTATCTTGTTTTCAGCGCATTTTGTCATGGCTTCCATACCATCTTTCGCGCAAAGCAAATTTTCGTAACCACCTCTCACTAGCATTCCAACGAGTGCTTGGCGAGAGAACTTGTGATCTTCTACGACTAAAATCGTAAAATTGGTCGGGTCATAGTTACTCATATATTACTTCCGTGTCTTCGATAATTGAGTGCTCAACTAGGTAACTCTGTAAGCGTTTCAGTTCTACCTTAGCGCTGCTTAGTGTGTCAGACAGTTCTGGCCAGTTTTTCAGGTGTGCCGTGTTTTGCAGCACTTCAAATTTGTCCGCGAGCTCTTCTGCTCCCGCAGAACGAGCGGCACCTTTGGCGGCGTGGGCGATCTGTTGGAGATCACCATCGTTCTTATCGGTGAGCGCAATCTCCGCTTTTTCAATGTCTTCGTTAACAGACTCCCAATACCCTTCGAGCAAAGGTCCCACGATAGACAGTTCTTTTGTGCCCAATATCTGCTCTAGAGTGGACATGCAGATTGGATCATGTGGAGGTTTTGCTGTCGGCACTTCAACGTCTTCAGGCTCTAAAGATGGATCTTCAGACGGTTTTTCTTCTAAGGGGATAGGGGAGAGCTGCATCCATTTCTCGATCGATTGATCAAGAGTTTTGAGTTCGACTGGCTTGGTTAAATAGTCGTCCATACCTGAAGCAATGCATTGCTCAGAGGCTTCAACCATTGCATTGGCGGTAATTGCGACGATTGGTGTATGGCCTAAGGTTTTGTCCTTCCTTTCGGATTCTCTGATTTGTTTTGTAAGTTCATACCCATCCATTACTGGCATGTGGCAGTCGGTGAGGACTAAATCAAACGAACCATTTCTCCATTTGTGTAATGCCTCCTGACCATGAACTGCCATTTCACATTGGTAGCCTAAGTGATTCAACTGCCTCTGTATTACATCACGGTTGGTGGGTTGATCATCGACAACTAAGATTAGCCCAGTTTTGTTTTCACGAATGTCTTGATTTGGTTCATTTACGATAGGCTTTATGTTCCTCTCACAACTAATGAGTTCTCGCATGACGCCTATCGCAGTGGTGAGCTCACTGGGTTTGAAAGGGCTGCATGGCATGACGTAATAGTTAGATTTTGTTAGGCCGGACTCAATGCTAGGGTCGCGAGAGAGAAAAATGAATTTTTGCTCTTCAAGTAGTGCTGAGTTGAACTGGGAGAGCGGCTTTTCCTCATAATAGTGATATAAGTCAGGGCCAACGATAATCAGGTCGATGGTTGCGCCGGCCTTCTTCGCGTAATCAAGTACCGCAATAGCTCTTTGCATATTAGCTACACAGTTGGTTTTGCAGCGGAAGTTAGCTAAGTTGATATCACAGAAAGTGGCTATGTTCTGATCATTGGTGACGAATAAAATTCTAGAACCGTTCACATAGTTTGGGGTTGGATCTTGAGGTGGCTCTTCCACCTCAATGAAAGGAAGTTCAACGGAGAAGCGGCTTCCAACACCAAAGCGACTATCAACATGGATATCACCTCCCATCATTTCTAGCAGAGAGCGGGTTATGGATAGACCTAAACCTGTCCCGCCATAAAGTCTGGTTGTACTGGTATCCGCTTGACTGAATGCTTTGAACAGCTTTTCGATCTGCTCTTCTGTCATACCGATACCATTATCCTCAATGATAATCTCGACGTAGGGGGCAATGTCGTGCTGGTTTAATGTGGCTGAGACCCACACCTTGCCTTTCATCTCATCGGTGCTGTCTGTGAACTTGACAGCATTGCCAACGAGGTTCAACAACACTTGGCTGAGCCTGACACTGTCACTCATTATGACTTTCGGCAGGCTAGCATCGTAAGTTAAATAGAGCTCTATACCTTTGTTGTTTGCTTGTAAACAGAGGACATCCAATGTTCTTTCTATAAGTTTTTGCAGTTCCACAGGGACACTTTCCAGTGACATTTGGCCGGCTTCGATTTTCGAAAAGTCTAAGATGTCGTTGATAATGTGCAGTAGAGTTAGAGCAGAATCTTTGATGGTTGTGACCATACTTTTCTGTTCACCATTGAGCTCTGATTCACTAAGGAGGCTTAGCATACCTACTACGCCGTTCATCGGTGTTCTTATCTCATGACTCATGTTGGCCAAAAACATGGATTTTGCTTCACTAGCCGCTAAGGCGATTTCACTTTCATGCCTTAGATTTGCCTGTGCATTTTTCTCTTTTGTTACGTCAATATTGATGCCGCCCATACCAATAGGGGTGGTTCCATCTTGATCAAATAAAACGTTTGCCGCGGCCTTTATCCAACGTATCTCCTTGTCGGGTAGTTGTATTCTGAATTCAGAGTTGAACTGAGTGAGGTTTTCTCTGGCTTTGTTGAGGGCTTCTTCAGCAGTAAATATATCTTCTTCCAATACTCTCTCTTGCCACATGGTGTAGTTGTTCTTGCAGTTGTCTGGGTCAACGCCATATATCTCGTACATGCGGTCATCCCAAGAAAGCTCATTGGTTGTAAAATCCCAACTCCATATACCGATGCCACCAGCTTGCGTAGCCAGATTCAAACTTCTGACGACTTCTTCTAGCTCACTCTGGCTTCTTCTCAGTTCGTTCTGAGCCATTTGTTCTTTGCTGATGTCTCGCAAAGTTAGAACAATATACTTCTGCGTTTTCATTGTGATGTATCGGACGGAACCTAGTAGGCTTAGCACATCGCTGGTTCGACTGACTTTAATCACTTCGTCCAGTGGTACTTCTTGATACATTTCGACACTTGAGAGCTTGTCTTCAATGTTGTTCTCTGTGAACTCATAGAGGAGTGACGTCAGTTCTAATCCAAGTAAGTCAGACTTGCTGTGCTCAAAAAGGGAAAGTGCCGAGTCATTAACGTCGAGAACTTTCAACTCAGCATTGAGAAGCAGCATATTATCGACTGCCTGTTCAAACATAACCCCCATTTGTACTTCTTGTTCATTAATTCGCTGGTTCTGATTGGATACTAACTGCTGAAGTTTTTGGTTGGATGTTTTCAGTTCTTGACGAACCTGCTTCATTTGGCTGATGTCGGCCTGATTGAGAATTAGGTAATGGTTGCCCCCTCCTTGTTTCCTCATTGCTTCTAAGTTGATACGCAGCCAGCCTTTCTTTGTTTCTTGATTGACACAAATTTCAGTGGTGTGAGACGTCGCCTCGTGAACGGCACTATGAAGCTCAGCAATATGATCATCATTCAGGTAGTGCGAATAGAACTCAATGATATTGCGACCAATAACTTGGTTGGACGGAAGACCGTAGTATTTGAGAAAGGCTGGGTTGGCGTAGAAAATAGCGTTGGAGCCGACTTGCCCATCGAAGATCACCATACCGTCAGACAGTAAATCTAACACACTGGTTTTTATACTGTCGTCTTGCTGAGGTGCTGTTTTCTTTGATTGTTTATCTGCCAGTAATGCTGTAAATGGGTTCTTCATAGGCGCCAACCTTGATGTATCTCGTGGTACTGCCTCTCCATCTTGGCGTGGAGATGTTCAATATGAAATCATATACATAATAATAGAACTAACTGGCGCTTTTTGTAGGGTTATAAATAAAAACGCCCTCTAAAGAGGGCGTTTAAGGTATATAAACAACAGCTTGATTAGCTGGCAATATTCAAATTAAGCCTTAGATCGAGTGGTAGCTTAGCCAGTTTATTTTTCAAAATACGGCGAGTTCGTTCGAGATCGGCCACAGCCACCTGTTTTTCTGTGGAGTGGACATCTAGGTTAACTCTAAGCTCACGGCCTACCTTAGTAACGGCGGTGAGCTCGATGTGCTGCTTAACTTCTTTATCTAGCGCTAACACTTCTTGATCAACGACATCGCAAATTTCATCACTTGGCGACATCATTAATAACTCTCTAATGGCTTCTTTCAGCATGTCGAAGGGTACTTTAATAAAGTAAAACGACATAAGAATCATCATCATAGGGTCGGCATAGACGGAGTACTCTGCTAGGGGGGATAGAGCGACACCCCATGCGACAATAAAGCCCAATGTGACTGCTACGCTGAGCAGGGTATCCATCTGCCATTGTTTGGCTTCCGCCTCGATCAGGCCTGACGAAAAGCGCTTTGACTTACGAGCAATGTGCCACCATGCATAGCCACAACCTAATATATTGACCACACCAAACAAAGTTGCGATTGAAGCATCAACCTCACGTCCTCCATTGAAAACGGCGATAAGTGCAGAGTAGAGTGAGTAACTGACGACTGCGAGGATGACACTGCCTTTAATGGCAATGACCACAGGTTCAAGTACGGCCTTACCAAACGGGAAGTGGCTTCGAGAAGGGCTCTGAATGTATTTAGAAGCGGCGAGCGACAATAAAGTTAGCAGCAGACTGACAGATGAATAAACACCATCAAATACAATAACCAGTGAACCAACAAGCATCCCGAGTACTAATCCACCACCTGCAAAGCCTGAAGCTAAAAGGGCTGAGAAAATCAGTATTCGTTTTTCATTTAAGCTTGTCCTGTCACACATAGAGTATTCTCTTCGCTATACATACTCTTATTCTTCTCGCACTGAACGTATTTGACAAACTTGATCTGTGCTAAAAATAGACGGAAATAGACGCGTTACATACCTTGTTCTTTAAATTCAATGAGATAGTGTTAAATTTCGGTGCCATTAAAATTGACACTGACTGTCGTATTGTAAAGCTGGAAGGAGTATAGTGCCACCGTAGCCGCAGAAAACGATGGCGAAACAGTTAGAAATCAAACAAGTATTCGTTAAGCTTATCCGCCAGCCACGACATGCCTGGGTGCTCTGCCATGCCAGCTGCAGTGAACATACAATAGTCTTCCTGTGTTAAGCCGTAAGTATGCTTGATGACGGCAAGTTCTTGTTTACGTAAATGATGACGGATCAGCGGTTCAGGCAATACGCCCCAAGCGTCTTCTGTGAGAATAGTACTTAGCATGTAATCAAAGCTGGAGAAACCAATATGGCGCAGGGAGAACGGCTGTAGTTCAGGGTTGTCTTTTTCGTTGAGATAGACCATAACCGCTTGCATCGCATTACGTAATTCATCATCCGAAACGCGTCGAAGCTGGCTGAGACGATGATCAGCCTTACATACCGACATGAGGCGGATTTTGCCTAAAGGGTGATAACTAATATGCGGGTCATCGATGCGTTCATAGTCAACGCCAAAAGCAAAGTCGACTTGTTGAGTGGCAACTAGGTTTGCTAGATCTCCACTAGACGCAAGGACGATGTTAAACGAAGTAGCAGGAAACTTATTATTGAGCCGGTGTGAAAGGTCCTGCCACATGTCATCTGGCAGTGAATCATCGCGAGCTATCCAGACTTCTGCGTTGAATTCACCGGAAACTTGAGCACAGGTCTGACGAATGCGTGAAACCGTGACTAACATATTCTGGCAGTCTTTATAGATGGCTTTACCCGCTTCAGAGAGAGAGACATGGTTGCCTGTTCGGACAAACAGTTCGATATTTAGGTCCTTTTCCAGGGCTTTAATCGACATGCTTAACTTTGTGCGGTTGCATTCGAGTTGTCTGGCAGCTTCAGATACTGACCCAGTGTCAGCAATGGTACAGAAGGCTTCAATCTGCGATAGGTTCATCTGGGGTATTCGCGTATTTGGTGCTTATATAAGCTAATGTTATAAGAATACACTACGCTTGTCTGTTTTCTGGCGCCAAAAGCTATGAATTTCATGTAGTTTTGATACTCTTGTTTGACGCCAAATGAATGAGGTAACAGGGAGATCATGATGGCTACTAATTGGGATGATTACGCAGCAGAGTGGGAAAACGAGCCTTCAGCAGTATTGTATGCACAGAAAGCGTTTGACTCTCTACAAGAAATTGTCGGTGTCCAAGGGAAGCGCATTCTCGATTTTGGTTGTGGTACAGGACTACTTAGCCAGAAGCTTTCTCCTTTCGCGAAAGATATCGTAGCATTAGATAGCTCAGAGGCTATGATCGAGCAATTAGATAAGAAAGAGCTCGACAACGTAGAGCCAGTCGTTGACCTTCTGTCACGGGGCTTAGTAGCAATGCACCCCGCATTCCGGAATCAATTTGACTTGGTGGTTGCATCGTCAGTATGTAGCTTTCTGCCCAACTATTCTGATGTCGTTGATATTGTCTATAGCCTGCTCAATAAAGGAAATCACTTTGTTCATTGGGACTGGCTATCGGATAAAGACGAAGAGGGTGGAATGACACCAACCCATGTATTGCAAGTACTCAGCAGTGTTGGGTTTGATGAAGTTGAAGTGACGACACCATTCAGTATCGATTCGCCTCAAGGGAAATTGACCGTATTGATGGCAGTGGCCAAAAAGTAATACTGGTTTAGCAGATTTGGAAAGCCCGAACTTAATCGTTCGGGCTTTTTATTTTAGGAAACCGTTTGTGTTGCATACTGAGCGATTTCGTCAAGAACCTGAGGGTTCGCGATAGCACCTTTATTCTGTACATCTTTACCATGCAACACTTGTTTTACGGCCAGCTCAACGAGCTTACCAGACTTGGTTTTCGGGACTTCACTGATGGCGTAAACTTCTGCAGGTACATGCCTTGGGGAGCATTGGGTTTTCAGTTGCAGCTTGATGGTTGAAATCAATTCATCACTCAGCGTCTTATCGCTATCGAGTTGAACAAAAAGTACGACTTTTTCATCCCCATCAAGCACACGGCCAACTGCAATAGAATCTTTAATCTCAGAGAGTTGATTTACTTGCTGATAAATCTCTGCAGTTCCGATTCTTACTCCGCCAGGGTTGAGTGTGGCATCGCTCCGCCCATAGAAAACCATGCCGCCGTTGTCGGTCATTTCTACGTCGTCGCCATGATGCCAGGTGTTGTCAAACTTGTCCCAATAGGCGTTGTGATAACGCTCGCCATCATCGTGCCAAAAACCGACTGGTTGATTCGGAAAGCTATTTAAACAGACCAATTCGCCCCGTTGATTAACAACGGATTGTCCTTTCTCGTCAAAAACGCGTACATCCAATCCAAGGCCGGGTGCCTGGCACTCGCCACGATAGACAGGAGAGATCGGGTTACCAATCACAAAGCAGCCACAGATATCTGTGCCGCCCGAGATAGAAGCCAGATGCAGATCTGCCTTGATGCGGCTGTAGACATAATCAAATTGCTGAGGGTACAGAACTGAACCAGTGGAGCAGAGGGTCTTAAGATTATCCAGATTGTAGTAATGACTCGGATTAAATTCGGCTTTTTGTAGAGCTTCAAGGTATTTGGCTGATGTCCCGAACAAACTGACTTGAGCTTCTTCCGCTAGCTCCCAAAGCACGCTTGGCATTGGATACATCGGACTGCCGTCGAAAATAACCAGTGTTGCACCGCTGGCAAGGGTTGAGACGTGCCAGTTCCACATCATCCAGCCGCAGGTGGTGTAGTAAAACACGCGATCACGTGGTTGGATATCGCAGTGGAGTTGATGTTCTTTTAAGTGGTTAAGTGTGGTGCCACCAACCGAGTGTACGATGCACTTCGGCTTGCCTGTTGTTCCTGACGAGTAAAGAACGAACAGCGGATCGTTGAAACCGATTCGCTGATATCGGAGGCCGCGAGGGATGTAACTAGCGAGAATGGATTCCCAGTCTGAAAATTGTTCATTGCCAAATGGGCTCTCTTGACCAATTTGCAGATAATCAATATGGCATGTGTTCTGGATGCTGGATATCGATTGCACAATCTGATTGTTTTTTTCATCCATTTTGAACGTTTTGCCATTGAAACTATAACCGTTACAGCAGAACAAAATCTTAGGCTGAACCTGACCAAAGCGCTCCTTCACGCTCTCAACACCAAAGTCTGGTGACGTCGATGTCCATATCGCACCTAAGCTGGTCGTCGCCAGCATCGCGACCACTGTCTCGGGCATGTGTGGAAGATAGCCAGCGACAACATCGCCTTTTTCGACACCATTTTGTTTTAGCCATTGCTGTAGTATGGAGACTTGATCGCACAGCTGTTGCCAGGTGAGCTTACGGCTCTGGCCTCTCTCGTTTTTGAACCAGATAGCGATACCTTCTGGCTCCTGAAACGCATAAGAGAGCAAGTTTTCAGCGTAATTGAGTTGAGATTGAGGAAACCATATTGTGTCGCGGCTAGATGAAAATTGCCCCCAACGTGCGACACCTTCGCCGTGAATGCAGTCGCCTTTAAAGCCGATAACATCACAAAATTGCCAGATTTCCAGCCAGAAATGCTTTTTGTTTTCTACAGACCATTGATGCAAATCGCTGTAGCTCTCAATGGCCTCACCCTGCATGTTGATATGCTGAATAAACTGGTACAGATTAGATGACGCCATTCTTTCTTCGCTGGGATCCCAAAGAGGGGACAGCTCAACTGACTCTTGAGTGGACATGACTTCCTCGTCTTACACACTTTTCCTTAACTATGGCTAAGTTTTGTTGCAAATACAGCCAAAGTCAAACAATCAGGGAAGAAACATATCGCTGATAAATAAGCAAAAAACAGTTAAATGTAAAAAATATGTTACAGGTGTTTGGCCGAGGATGTCCGTAGGTGAATTGTCACCAATTTCGTGAGGCGATAGGCTTAATGTAAAGGAGTTGTTAAAAGGAAAAGTGATGACTCAGTACGTATCTAAACCTATTAATAAACAAGGATTTGTCGACTGGAGTAGCGAGGAAGATCAGATCTGGCACGATTTGGTTTCTCGTCAGTTGGACTTAGTGAATGAACGTGCCTGTAAGGAATATTTGCGCGGTTTGGAGTTGCTTGATTTACCAATAGATCGAGTTCCACAACTGCCTGAAATCAATAAAGTTTTGTTAAAAGAAACTGGCTGGCAAGTTGAGCCTGTCCCAGCGTTAATCAATTTTGACCGTTTCTTTGCCCTATTAGCGGATAAAAAATTCCCGGTAGCGACCTTTTTGCGTTCTCGTGAGGAGTTTAATTATCTGCAAGAGCCGGACTTTTTCCACGAAATTTTTGGTCATTGCGCCATGCTTACCAACCCAGAGTTTGCCGAGTTCACTCACACTTATGGGCAACTCGGACAAAAGGCCAGCAGTAAAGAACGTGTTTATCTAGCAAGACTTTATTGGTTCACGGTTGAGTTTGGTTTGGTTAAAGAAGGCTCTGAAAGCAAAATTTACGGTGGTGGTATCCTGTCTTCTCCTGGCGAAACACTGTATGCATTGGACGATGAACGTCCATTGAGAGAAGGATTCGATATCCTGACGGTGCTACGTACCCCTTATCGCATCGATATAATGCAGCCCGCCTATTTTATTCTCAAAGATATCAAGCAGCTGTACAAACTGAGCAAGACAGATTTAATGTTTCATGTACACCAAGCGATGAAAGAGGGGTTGTTGCCTCCATTGTTTGAACCTAAGGAAATAACACATGCTTAATGAACTACGTTGTGAAGCTTGCAGCAGTGACGCTGTAGCACTAAATAAAGAAGAACAAAGACTCCTGCTTACTGAGCTTAACGACTGGCAGCTTATAGAACGTGATGGTATTCCTCAGTTGGAAAAAGAATACAGGTTTAAAAACTTTAAACTCGCGTGGGCGTTCGCTGACAAAATCGCTGAGTTGGCCGAGGATGAGTTCCACCATCCATCCATTTTATTGGAGTGGGGGAAAGTGACCGTAACGTGGTGGAGCCATTCTATAAAAGGCTTGCACCGCAATGATTTCATTTGCGCCGCTAAATGTGACAAATTGACGGACTAATTCTGAATAGGCCTGAAGCTCTCCCTCCCTATTTGGGGTTTCAGGCCGCTTTTGTTGTAATGAAAAGGTGTCATAGATTCTCACTATGGTTATCCTACTCAATAAAGCCTCTCCACACAGAGTAATCTTTGCTCAAATTATAATTAATATTAAGTAAGAGCGGAGTTTATTTTAATAAATTACATCGTCAATGTTGGTTCATAATACTGTCATATTTGCTTTTGATGCCGATTTTAACTATCCATTTGGCTATTTTTTGTATGATTGTGCTGATTTTGGTTTTATTTTTGGAGACCTTGTTTTGTGAATATTTGTAATTTAAAGTTATGATTTCAAATGTAAAAGTAAATTTTTGAGTTTAACGAATATTTGTTTGACAGGTTTTTGTTCTGAAATATATTCTGTCGCCGTTGCGAATAAATGGTATTTAATACGGCTGGTCGCAATCAATAGAATGCTAAATAACAAACAACTAATTCTCAGGATGAAATGATGAAAAAACTACTTGTAGCAGCGTGTCTTGTAGCCACTTTTTCTGGTCAGGCTTTGGCGAGCGAAGAGCCAAGCCTAAGTGATAAACTAGCGCCTAAAGTTGAACAGCTAGCAAAATCTACGTTGAGTTGGGAGGGCACGGAACTGCCTGCGTATGGCAAGGGAACACCTGAAATTACTGTCCTGAAGATTACTATCCCAGCCAAAGCACAGCTTCCATTACATGAGCACCCAGCAATCAACGCTGGTGTTTTAACCAAAGGTCAATTGACGGTTATTACTCAAGATAAGGTTGCAGGCAAGAAAGAACTGAAAATGAAAGCGGGTGATTCACTTATTGAAGTGGTGAACACCTGTCACTACGGTCGCAATGAAGGCGATGAGCCAGCTGAAATCATCGTATTTTATGCAGGTACCAAAGATCAGGTTGTCACCACGCCTAGTAAGCGATGTGTGTGATAAGAAAGGCTGCTTTTAAAGCAGCCTTTCTTTTTGTGTTAATTCTCGGGAAAATCTAAGGCGGCCTTTTTTAATATATAATTGTTCTAAGCGAGCGCTTGTCATCAAATGTGATAGAGATCTATTCTAATTACGCAAGGTGATGGGGTTCCACCTACTTAACCGCCACTCTGGCTGATGACTCCTACAGAATACGAAAACAAGTGATTCGTCGATAGACAGTCTGCTTATACGCAGGTCGTCGGTTCTGTAGCAGTTAAATACACAGCCAAATCTCGCTTGTTTTCCGAAATAAAGGAAAACGCCATGCAATACTCTTCTGAAATTCAATCCATGTGCCCGATTCAACGCGGGGAATTACATCCATCAGCTCCTATTCCCGTGGAAGGCAAGATGATTCGTCCGAAAGAAGTCATTGCTATCTCAGGCCTGAGTCATGGGGTTGGTACTTGCGCCCCGCAACAAGGGGCCGCAAAGCTAACGCTCAATGTGAAGCAAGGGATTATTGAAGAAGCGTTAATCGAAACTATTGGCTGCTCAGGCATGACGCATTCTGCTTCTATGGCAGCGGAAATTCTCACAGGCAAAACCATTCTGGAAGCACTGAATACTGACTTGGTGTGCGATGCCATTAACGTTGCAATGCGAGAAATTTTTCTTCAGTTTGTCTATGGACGGACACAGTCGGCTTTTTCTGAAGGCGGATTAGAAGTCGGAGCGGCACTTGAAGACTTAGGCAAATCACAGCGTAGCCAAGTAGGTACTAGCTACTCAACGATCGCTAAAGGGGTCCGCTATATGGAACTGGCTGAAGGTTATGTTACTAAACTTGCACTAGATGAAGGAAATGAGGTTATTGGGTACCAGTATCTGAACTTGGGCAAGATGATGGCAGACATTGAGCAGGGTCTGGATGCGCAAGAAGCCATGATACTGGCGATGGGCAGTTATGGCCGGTTTGAAGAGGCCAGTAAAGTCATCAACCCACGTACTGCTTAATAGGAGCTTGCCGTTATGAATGTTTCAATGACTCAATTACTTCAAGAGATGAACTTATCTTCCATCGAGCAAGCTCACGACTACTGCATGAGCTTTGGTATTGACCCTAAAAAAATCGTGTTGGAGACTCAGCCCATAGCCTTCGATAATGCTTGTGACGCCTATACTTTGGGGTCCGCACTTGCTATTAGCCGAAAAGCTCAGACAGCGGTAGAAGCAGCAAATATCATAGGAGAGGGTTTGCAGGCATATTGCAAACCAGGCAGTGTTGCAGCGCAGCGAGAAGTTGGGCTTGGGCATGGAGCGTTAGCTGCTCGCTTGCTCAGTGAAGAAACCCAGTGTTTTGCATTTTTGGCGGGGCATGAATCATTTGCCGCTGCAGAAGGGGCGATTAAAATAGCGCTCAATGCCAATAAATCTCGACAAACACCGCTGAAAGTTATCCTGAATGGCCTAGGTAAAGATGCAGCTTATCTTATTTCTCGTATCAACGGTTTTACCTATGTTCGAACAGAGTTTGATTACCAAACCAATCAACTGATCGAAGTTGAGCGTAAGCGTTTTTCTGAAGGCGCACGAGGCGATATCTTGTGCTTCGGTGCCGACGAAGTACGTGAAGGTGTTGCCATCATGCATCGAGAATTGGTAGATGTCAGTATCACGGGCAATTCAACCAACCCGACACGCTTCCAGCATCCTGTCGCTGGTATCTATAAATCGGAATGCAATGCTCTGGGTCGCCACTACTTTTCAGTCGCCTCGGGTGGTGGTACAGGTCGAACTCTTCACCCAGACAACGTTGCAGCAGGTCCTGCGTCGTATGGTATGACGGATACAATGGGAAGAATGCACGCAGACGCCCAGTTCGCTGGCAGTTCTTCAGTACCTGCCCACGTCGCAATGATGGGTTTTATCGGAATGGGTAATAACCCTATGGTGGGAGCAACCGTTGCATTAGCTGTGGCAGTGGAACACCAACTTCATCGTTAGGTTGAGCTCATGGTTGATCTGTTCTGAGGCTTTAGTGTTGATGCTGAGCTTACTTGTTTATATCCCAAGAGGTGTTCAACATTGAAGAATGTTTGTATTGGTTAAGCCAATCCGTGAGTTGTTCATAGGGCATAGGTTTAGCAAATAGAAACCCCTGTTGTTGATGTACATCTCTTGACAGTAGATACGCCGATTGCTCAGCAGTTTCTACTCCTTCAGCAGACTGGTGAGGTGATGTTTGTTGAACGGTGTCTAAGTCTTTGACGCATTTGATACCTGAACAAAAAATTGTGGTGAAAGGATTGAAGTCGGCAGTGGCGGCGAACCATTATTCACCAAACAGGTGTGATTTTCCTTAAAAGTGGTGTTCAGAAAACTTCATAATGTTCAGGGGTTATCATTGTTGGTTTTACTAAGGTACTGATATTAAGTGGAATTGTCTCTCATTGGTTCATTGTTGAGGTTTAATGTTAATTAATCATTTGTAATCTGATTGAAGTTTGTGGAATCTCGTCGCCCTTGTCACGTTTACGGTGGCAGCTTAATTGGTAGGAAATAGGGGCGATGAGCGTTGGATGTATTAATCATCAGTGAATATCCGCTGATATGTACGACAATACGAAATACGATAGTATCGATTTGCGAAGATCCAAAGATCTTGGCGTGTTCCCACCCTCAAGCCTCTAAACTTTACAGGCGCCATCAAGTAAAACATTTTTGGAGCCAAGGCGCGCCAGACTTAATCTTGTTGGATACTGATAGCAAACTTAGTTCAGAACGTGATATCGAAGTACTATGTTCTCAACTTTATACGGGTTCTTTGTTCGAAAAGGGTGGTCGGCTGGTACTGTTGGGTAACGACAGAAAACTAGGAGACGTCTTTGGCTTAGAGTGTTTGGATAAGCCTTTCTCTATCAATCAGCTTAGGGAATTTGTGAAGCCTCAACTTAAATATGTCCGTGAAGTTGACCTGCGTAAATTGGCGAGCTGATCATCCAGAATGTTTCATAGTTTGAGTTCTTCTATAACCTCGATTTCTCTTTGGTAAGTTTTAATCATCACATCAATTTTCTTTTGGAGGCTTTCGGTCTCTTTTTTCAGAGTAACATTTACGTTCATATAATGCTGACTGGAAGAGCTGTTTATCTTGAGTTCAGCTTGGTTGCAGTGAGTGTATATGTTTTTCCATTTGTCGTAAGCTCGATCTATGATCGAAGACTGTTTGTGAATGGCAACACTCTCTTCTCGAAGGCGTGCTACAACAATAGTGGCAGCCTGTGAATGATTGAGGATTCTCTTTTGATGTAGCTCGTTTTTGGAGTCCCACAAAGCAGACAGTTCCTCTGTGCTAAATTCTTGATACAGAAAAGCTTGTTGTTTGTGGAAAGCTAGGAATTTATTGAATTTACTGGCTTTTTTGTTGTACCAGGACTCTACCTGCTTTTGAAAGTTGAGGGCTTGATTCCACGTATCTTCACGACAATGCTCACTTACACCTTTAATTGGTAAAGTGATCAGCATAAATGCCGCTACAGTGAGATATAGCCCGTGCCATTTCATATTAGCTATATTGTTCATGAAAGATGGCTTAAGTATAGATAAGACACTAACACGATATGAAAAAGATACTCATGGTTGTTCTTCTGCTGCTTGGCATTGCGTGTGCGGGTGGTGGTTATTACATCTTCTACTTAAAGCCGCAACAAGATGCGGCTGCTGCGGCTGCAATGATGGAAGAAAATAAAGAGCCACCACCAGAACCGGTAAAAGAGGAAGCGCCACCACCACCGAAACCCGAAGTGACGGACTTTTACGTCAGCCCTCCTAAACTCGGAATTAGAGAATATCCGAGGTATGACGCATTCGTCGAAAGTGTGGCCTATCGCGGAGATAAACTGCATATTCTTGAGAAAAAAGACGGCTGGGGAAGAATTTCTCCTTACTATGTCTATGAAGAGGGTGGTGAAGAAGTGGCTGAATGGGTGCCAATGGAAGCCCTGCTGGAAGTGGCCCCAACCATTACCAAAGAGGAGCGGGTTGAAACCGTCAGCAGCTATATAGAAAAATCAGACGATTTCAAACAGCACTTTGAAATGTTTGTGAAAAAGACAGATCAATTGCTCAAAGAAAAAACGTGTGAACCAGAGGACTTTGAAGAAACCAGTGGTTGGATTCGTTCTTTGACGTTTGAGCAAAGAGATGTCTACTTTGTATACTGCGGTGGGTTAAAGCAAGCAAACAAGATCTATCTGGACGCACAAACCGGAGAGATATTCTATCGCTAGCGACAGATAACTCAGGTGTTTTACTGATTTTAATCAGTTTGGTTTAGCGGTTAAATGTGCAATATTAGGTTTTAGAACATTTTAGTTGTTTGTAGACAGACTTGGACTTACCATCCAGTCGTCCTCTAGTATTGGTGTCGTGAATGGCTCAACGTTTAATCAAATTTTTCTGGCTTACTTTGCTTACGATGGTGTTACCAACGCAAGCATTGGCGTATTTTGCGCAAGCTGAAAATGAAGCCAGCGCACGCTTAAATCGCCATACAGCTCATGCTTTACCTCAATCCCAAGCGGATTATCAGACTCTGTTTGAAGAGTCACAACAAGAAGAAACATCTGAAAGTCCGGTGTCACAGTCTGAAATTGACACCGATGTTTTGGCCATTGTTCAGTTTAATCGCTGGAGCTTATCTGATCGTAATTCAGAGGAAGGAGAAGCTCCGGGAACCAGCGATGGCCATTATTCCAGTCAGGCGTCTCTGCCTCTAAATAGTCTTTACTCTTACCCACTGGGCCAGAATGGCTGCTGGGTCGAAAACTCTTTCACTTCAAATCATCGCATCTCGGGTTGGAAAGAATCCAACGCGCTGTATGTGGCCCTGAACGCTCAATTCGTCTAACGACTTCTATCAAATCTGTAAGACAGGTGTGGTTAGTTTTATCGGCTAGCTTTAAGCCCTTTGGCACCTCACTTATCACCTCTGCTGTTTAGCCATCTTACGCATTGGCACAAAGTAGTCACCTTCTTACAGATTCGATCCATTGTTTTACGACTGACCAAACTTAAGAGTCAGATGACTTTCTGTACCTATTCAGCTAAGACTTTGATTGGGTACTGCATGTAAAGATATAACTATGAAGAAAAATACGCCTAAAACGAAACATGCGAGAGTGATGAACCGCTACTCCGCATGGAAATACGCAGTTCTGATCGTGACAGTTATTGTGCTTGCACTCAGTGCGATCCCCACATGGTACGGTGAGCAACCTTCCATTCAGGTGACAACGTCACAAAAAAATAAAGTTATCGACAATCCAGTCGAACTAAACCGCTACTTGGAACAACGAAACATTCACGCTAACGAGATTACTCAGCAAGAGAACTCAACCACATTGGTGTTCGATAACGAAACCGATCAAACCCATGCACGCGAAGCACTGAATGGTTTATTGGGTAAGCAAGACGCCATTAGCTTCTCTTACGTGTCTGTCGCACCAAAATGGCTAAGTGATATGGGTTTCAGCCCAATCAAGCTCGGTTTGGATTTACGTGGTGGTGTGCAATTCTTATTGAATGTAGATGTAGACAAAGCCTTCGAAGAGCAGCGCAACACTATCGTTGATGAAATGCGAGACATGCTACGCCAAGAGCATATTCGAGGCGTTAAGTTTGCCCAAGTCGGCGTGGATGGGTTCGACCTGAAAAGTAATTCAGGTGAGGCTTTAACTAAGTCTGCGAACTATATTCGTCAAAACTATCCAGGTTGGGACATTAAGCGTCATTCAGACTACCTAGCAGTTAAGCCGACAGTGCAGAACAAATCTGAGTTTCAAACTGTCACTATCAAGCAAAACCTGAAAATCATGCGTGATCGTATTGAAGAGCTTGGGATCACGGAAGCTTTGGTACAGCGTCAGGGTGAGCACAGCATCCGCATTGAACTGCCGGGTGTGCAAGATCCCTCTCAGGCGAAGAACGTCATTGGCGCGACGGCGACATTAGCCTTCCATGAAGCGAAATCGCCATCCGAAGGTGTGTCCTATGGCGACATTGTGCTTAAGGACAACGATGGTCGTGATGTTGTGCTGTCAAAACGCCCTGTGTTAACCGGTGAACACATCGTTAATGCGCGTGCTGGCGTGGACAAAATGGGTTTCTCAGAAGTTAATATTTCGCTGGATCACTCGGGTGGTAAAACCATGAGCGACTTCTCCGGCAAGCATATTGGTAAGCCAATGGCGACCGTGTATCGAGAGTACACCACCAATGCTAATGGCGAGACAGAACGTAGCGAGAAGGTCATCAGTGTTGCAACCATTCAATCCCAGCTAGGTAGTCAGTTCCGAATCACAGGAGCGGGTTCTTTAGATGAGGCACAGAACTTAGCATTACTGCTGCGTGCAGGTTCATTAACTGCTCCTGTCACGATTGTTGAAGAGCGTACCATCGGTGCATCGCTAGGTGCAGAAAACATTGAAAATGGTTTTGCCGCGTTAGCCTTGGGCATGGCGATGACACTGACGTTCATGGCATTGTGGTACAGACGTTTGGGCTGGGTGGCCAATGTTGCACTTGTGGTCAACATGATTAGCCTGCTGGGCTTAATTGCTTTACTACCGGGCGCTGTATTAACACTACCGGGTATCGCTGGTTTGGTATTAACCGTGGGTATGGCGGTTGATACCAACGTCCTGATATTTGAAAGGATAAAAGATAAATTGGCGGAAGGGCGAACTTTTGCTCAATCCATCGATTTGGGCTTTGGGAGTGCGCTGAGCACCATTCTTGATGCCAATATCACAACGATGATCACCGCGGTGGTTCTGTATTCAATCGGTAACGGCCCAATTCAAGGCTTCGCTCTGACGTTAGGGCTTGGACTGCTAACCAGTATGTTCAGTGGCGTGTTTGCCTCTCGTGCAATTATCAATTTAGTTTGGGGACGCGATAGCCGTCGTGATGTAAGGGTTTAATTATGGTTGAATATCTAAAACAAAATATCCGTCGTATCCGTTACATCACCAGCTTTGTTTCGGTTGCACTCATGGTTATCTCTCTGGGGGCGTTCGCAGTAAAAGGCCTCAATATGGGGTTGGACTTCACCGGAGGCATGGTGACAGAAGTTCAGGTGGACAAGAACCTGAATAACAACGACTTACTTGAAGTTCTTCAGCCTTCATTAGGTGAATTTACTTCAGTGACGCATTCTGATCAGGATGGTCGTTGGATCATCCGTTACCCAATTCCAGAAGATGAGGCGACGGCACCAGACATCACATCTGTACTGTCTGGGGTCTCTCATCAGGTTGATGTAGTCAGCAATAGCATGGTGGGTTCGCAAGTCGGACAGGACTTGGTAGACCAAGGTGGACTGGCTTTGCTGATTTCGATGCTGTGTATTCTGGGCTATTTGTGTTTCCGATTTGAATGGAGGCTTGCGAGTGGCTCATTGCTTGCTCTACTGCATGATGTCGTATTGGTATTAGGTTTCTTTGCTGCGACACAAATGGAATTCAATTTGACCGTGTTTGCCGCGATTTTGGCGATACTGGGCTACTCATTGAATGACTCCATCATTATCGCAGACCGAATTCGAGAGTTATTGGTAGCAAAACAGAAGACGCCTACAGACGAAATTAACGACCAAGCGGTAATCGCGACGTTCTCTCGAACCATGGTGACTTCAGGCACAACCTTGCTAACGGTGTCCGCTTTATGGATTATGGGCGGCAATGCACTTGAAGGGTTTGCAATCGCGATGTTTATCGGCATTCTATCGGGCACTTGGTCTTCTATCTCTATTGGTACTGTGCTGCCAGAGTGGCTTAAACTTGAGCCTAAACACTACCTTCCAGTCGAAGTGGATTCAGCGCCTTAACACTCATTGAAAGTGAAACTTACACGCCCTGTAACAAAGTTATGGGGCGTTTTTGTTTTGGTCACTACTGAAAGTCAGGTAGTGTATGAATATAGATTAATAACGTTCTCGGCGATTGAGAGTATGGGTACAGACAACGAACTGTCACAAATGGGCAGCGCGAAAGTCCGTTTGATAGAAAGGCAAGGGCAGAGATACATTCAGAAACAAGGCGTTAACGAAATAGAGCGAGGTTTCTATTTTACTGCTGCTAAAGTGTTGAGTGAACGAGGAGTGCATTCACCTTCTCTTGTCCAAGCCGAAGGTGATTCCATCGTCATAGAGTACATTCCTCATGCTGTAACATTGGAAGAACTAACCCGTTCAAGCCAAGTGTTTAGTCAGATCGCGGCTATACACCAAACTCCAATTGATTCAGACTGGACGCTTAAACAGCATAGCTGGAGTGACGCGGCTCTACGTACAGCGTTTCGGCTCCTATCTCTCAACTCTCAAGAACAGAGCGTGCTGAAAAAGTTGCAGTCCCAAAGTGACATCATTTTTGATTACCCAACGCTCTTATCTGGCGATACCAACGATGGTAACTGGGGGCGCAGAGAGAATGGGGAATTGGTGTTGTTTGACTGGGAACGCTTCAGCACGGGTAGCCCAGCGATAGATCTCGTTCCTTTAATTAAAGGGTTAGGGGATGAAGAAGCCATGCTGCGTATTGTAGATAGGTATATGGATGTACATAAAGCGATGCCAATAGAGGAATTGTTCCGGCATGTGATCATTGCTAAAGCTTGGATAGTGGTAGAAGTCACGAATCTGCTGTATGAACGCCAAAAGCCTCAACTTCAAAAATATCTAGATTGGTTCAATGCGAATCTACCCAGATGGATTCGAGGCGTTGAGGCTCTGGTCTAATTGAGATTAGTTTGTTGAAGAGGCAAGGAACTCTGTAAAGCGCTGCCAAGATTTTTCATCTGCTTCTTTTCGATAACGTTCACTGCCAAATACAGTAAAGGCATGAGGAGCACCGCTGTAGGTGATCATCTCATGGGCTACGTTCTGGGCTTCTAACTCGCTTGCCAATGCTGCGAACTGTTCCATTGGGATCGCACTGTCAGCAGTACCATGCAAAACCAGTATCGGAGCGGTTGTCTCTTGGTAAGATTGACCTTGAGGTGTCTTTAACCCGCCATGAAAAGTTACAAAACCTTTGGCATTCATCCCAGCTCGTGCAGATTCCAATACTGCAGCGCCACCAAAGCAATAACCCATAACAACGGTATTATTGGCATTGCCGCCAAGAGTGGTAGCATAATCTAAACTACCTTGCATCAAAGCTCTTAGTTTGTCTCTATCTTTATACAGCTCACCTGTGTGCTGCTTTTTATCCTTTACTTCGGTTGGTCGAACGCCTTTCCCAAATAAGTCTGCAGCGAAAACGTTGTAGCCTAAATCATTGAGCATCTTAGCTCTCTTCATCTCGTAGTCGGTTAAACCGTCCCAGTCGTGAACGAGTAAGACTAATGGTGCATCGTCACTGACTTTTGCCCAGTAACCTTCATAATCATTACCATTTACATTGTAAATTTTATTTTCGCCCGCAGTAGCAAATACGCTGACAAGCGCGAGAATAACCGTTAACTGTATCTTCATAACTACCTCCGTTAGTTTAGGTAGTGTAGTCACAAAACGATGCATTGGTGTTTTTAATAAGTTTATTTTGTGATGATGTGTCAGCGCTTGTTTTGAAGCAGCTTAAAGTTAACTGACACTGCTTTATTGACTTGATGGCTTATAGAGTGTTTTACAATTAATATTAATTCTATTGCTTTTATCTCGATAGTTTATTTTTATAATATTTAATTTCCTATATTTATTATGTATGTTTGGTGGTTTTTTATACGGATATAATGCTTTTTTACGAATATTAAAGATATATAAACCTTAATTAGATTATTAACCATCGGTTTTTGCTCACGCTTTTAGTATTCTGTACAGTTGCTGTACTCATTGTTGTTATTGCCATGCTGTCGGCATCAATAAATGTTTAAAGTGAAGAAAAGGTCATAAAAACTCCGTTTTTATCCCTAACTTATGTGTAGAAAGAGGCATAAATATAAAGTGCCCATTATCGAAATTCTAAACTGATTTCGAAATTATAAATAAATACAGAAATAAAATTGGCAAGGATAATGATTACAATTAATGGATCTTTCGAGGTTGATCTTGAAAAAGGAATCGTAAAAAACACAGAAACAAATTACATCGTTAGCTTAGGAGTAAATGAAATTGAATTACTAAACTACTTTATAGATAACTCTAATACTTTACTGTCCAAGAAGGACTTGTTGGACCATGTATGGACGCGTAAAGGTGTGTTTGTCGAAGAAAGTAGTTTAATGAATGCGCTGTCTTATTGTAGGAAAGCGTTTGACGATAAATATGGTAAGGTCATTAAAACTGAGCGTGGTAAAGGCTATCGATTTGTTGGCGAAATTGATAGTGCCGAGCCTCAGCAAGTCATTGAGCATGAATGCTTGAAACCTATAGAGAAAGATACGAGCAGCTTTGTAGGAAAACTGAACGTTCGGTGGACCATATTTTATATCGCTCTCTCAGGTGTATGCTTCTCAGCGGGTATGTACGCCAGTGCAGCTTTCAAAGGGTTCAAAGGGCCAGATACCGCAAAAGATTACTCGTATCGGATATATGATTCGTGTGCGTACATCTCTAAATCTAGCGGCAACAGGAAAGACTTTGGTCGTTCTGCGGTGATAACAAATGATGGTATCTCTATCATCATAAATGAAGAGCTGGAATCACTGAGTTTTCCATCGAATATTGCTGAGGTGATCTGTGAATAAGGCGGTGCTCGCGTTGGTTTCAGCGCTGCCATTCATCACAGGCTGGTATTATCACTCAGAAAGTTACGGGCGTTTATCTGGTGTTTACTATTCAGATACTGAGTCTCATGTAGCGACCAAGAGTAAAACAGAAGATTTGATGCTGAGGCTGCGAACTGAGTTAGAGTTAAACTCGAATAGTATGTATGAGCTCAATCTGTATACAAGAAAGAAAAGTGGCTCTTTTACAAAAGGAGTCTACGTATATGACAATTATCGTTTATCGCTTTATGAACAAGAGCATGTTTCGTTTCAGCCGTCGGATCGAGACATTCCATTTAGTGAAAAAGTGGTCATTGGTCCAGGTACAATGGGCAGAGAAAATATGACTGTTGTTCCAATAGAACGAGCCAACAATGGTTTTATATTGTTCACAGAAAGAGCAGCGTATCTATACCACAAAGTCGACTAAAGGCTCAGGCTCTGGGTAATATGCCCAGAGCAGGCTGCTCACAATAAAAATCCCTTCTTCTGTAAACCTAATCTCACGAACAAATCACAACCTTTAATGACGTGTTGGGTTCGCTGCTAGAACTCTTGAGTTCTTTTCATGTATTTGTTTTTTAGACCGATGATGATCCTGTCGACAAAGAACGCAATCGGCATAACGAATGCTAAGAAGGCGATCCCACGAGTTGACGGCGATAAATGATGCTGGGCGAGGATTAGAGCCAGTAAAACGATAGAGCCCAAAAAGGATATGACTACCATAAAGCGATATTCGTTTTCTCTGCTAAACAGTAGAAGCAAGCCCAAGCACAGTGGGCTGAAAAGGATAGCTGCGGTTATCACTAGCTCTCGAATCTCGGGAACAAATAAAGACACTCCTGCGTAAATTGCCACCAAGTACAACACCCAAAAAATCATGACTACTCCTTATCTTAGATTGGGTGGATATTGTTTTAGTTTTAGACAGCTAAGACAATTTACATAAGATTAATTAAGTTTAAATGTCTTGATTAAACTTGAGTTTGTTGAACAGGTTGAAGAGCTTGATATGTTCTTGATATAAGTCATTAAATTAAATGGAAGAAAATGAAGCTACTCAAGTTATCTGCCTTGCTTGCACCTATGTTGCAACTGAGTAATATCGCCTATGCAAGTGATACAAAAGACATCCTTCTTTATACCCCTTGGATCGAAGAGCCCGGAACCAGAATTATGGTCGACAAGCTTAAGGAGGTGTCATGGGATAATCACTGGAACGTCAATCTTGTCTCGGACCCTGTTGAACTTGGTGAAAGTCTTTATGCTAAGTCCAAACCATCGGCCATTGTCGTTAACGCAGACCCAAGCTCAATCGAAGAATATTTAATGATAGCGAAAGAGCAAGGCGTTCCTGTCGTCGGTATGGACTCTGCTCAATCAAGGTATTTTGTCGCTAACATTACCAGTGACAATACCGCTATGGCACGTGAAACGGCGGCCTACCTAGCGAAAGATATGAACTTTCAAGGAGAGGTAGTGATGGTGAGTTATCGAGCCTACCCACCTGTTTACGAGCGCGAATTAGCGGCAAAGCAAGAGTTTGAAAACCATCATCAAATTCGAGTACACAGCACTATAGAGCCAGATGTTGCTAAATCTGATTACCAAGCTTTTAAACAAAAACTGGCAAAAGTTCTAACCGCTGATAGTGAAGGAAAAATCCGAGGAGTTTGGTCGGCGTGGGACAGACCGGCATTGGTTGCTGCCAAGGCGATAGACGAACTAGGCTACTCTGGCCGCATCAAAGTGGTGGGAATAGACGGAACAGCCCCTGCATTGGAAGCGCTACAATCGTCTAACTCGTTTATTGCAACATCTTCTCAAGACCTAGAAGGTATTGCTCAGCAAGTGGCTCAGACTGTTTTTCAGGCAATGGATGGAGAGATTATCGAGCAACAACGTATAGAACTGCCAGCGCAGTTGCGTACTAAGTCGGATTTGCTTGAAGATCTCAGCATCTAGAGACCTTTTCAAAATGATCGATGTAAGCGCTACGCACCTATTGCGATAGCGCTTCAGGTCATTCTACTTCCTCAGCAAGTTCTCCAGCGTGTGACAAACTTGATTACCACGAGTGAACGACACGTGGTGAAGGGCGGCTAAGCTTCGCGTAGCTTGGAAAATGGTTTCAAACTCGACTTGTTTTCCACTGTCGAAATCTTCTTTCATGCTGAAATAGGCATCCTTGTAGCTGGGAGAATCCAGCAAAGAGATCAGCTCAGAAATAGTGAGCTTGGGATGCGGAATAGACAACGCATCAAACAGTGCCAAGAACTCTTGTTCAATTTCTAGCATTAATTCGCGACACTTGGCGTTATTGGCTAGGCCATACATGTCTGCATCAAAGATAAACGACGCAGCGTTAGCAGCGAAGCTGATCATAAGTTTTGGCAGCCTCGCATGGTAAGTGCTTGTTTCTCGTTTTACCTCATCAAAGGCGTGACTCAATATTGAGTCTAGATACGGGTTAGCTTGGCCTTGATGAACGGCGTAAACACAGTCCAGTAACTGATTGTGCAAAGTGACCTGATAAGGGGCGGTGGTGTAACTGGCTTTTAAATGAGTGATTGCGCTGATGATAGCGTTACTTGAATCGAGTGCTTGAGCGAGTTTTTCATCTTCCCCAATACCATTTTGGAGTAAAACGATCGTTTTGTTTGTCCAGCCTTTGGCTTGCTCGAATAGGGCTCTGTTATCGTGCGCCTTGGTTGTGATAAACACGACATCACCTGTCACCTGTTCTAACCCGTAGCTGGTGGCGTGTGCTTGACCGATTAGTGGCTCATCGGTTTCCGGATAGGTGAGTAACACCTGTTCGTCCTGCCTGATGGAACTCTTTCTATAAACCCATTGGATTTGAATATCGGGAAAAGAAGACAGTCGAGCGGCGAGAAATCCTCCAAGACTGCCTAAACCAACAATACTCACTTTCATCATTCCACACTCCTTGCTTGAATCGATAGCAGCATTCTACATTGCTTAAGAGTCTTTGCTAACCGCTTGGTTTTAATAAAGTAAGTATCAATAACCACATGAAATGATTACGTTCTTGGATGTTTTGTTCTCTTATATATTTGGCGTATTTTTCGATCAAATATTTTGGGTTGCTTTTATGAGATCTTAACTCGTTAATGAAGGCAAATTAACGTCTGATTGACAAATGTTAATAGGTGTTTCTTAAACTTGTGCGCCGCTGAATTTTAACAACACAATTAGGATACGTAATGCTAGCTCGCTATTTACTCATGGTAATCGCCTCAATAGGCTCTTTTTCTGTTTACGCTGCGGATAATGGTGATGACATTGGCCTGGGAGATATTAAAAACAGCATCGAAAAGTCTCAAGATACGATGCACTATGTTCGAACAATGGATGGCTCGGTTTATGTTCCAGAACCAAAGCAAAATCGCGATAAACCTGCACACAGCTATTTCAGTTTAGAATCTTACGACATTTATAGCAGTCAAGGTGGCAAGCGCATGGTACAAGCGATGGTGACGAACAACTCTGGTGGCGGGATCACTTTAAAGCCTAAGCAAATCAAAGCTTATTTTGGTAATGAGCACTATGTGTCACCAACGCGTATTGATCAAGATGCTAGTTTTGCACAAGGCGAGACCAAGTCGGTGACCTTGTATTTTGGTGAAACTGATGCCTCAATACTGGGTCTTTTAACCCGCGCATATTGAACTTTTCTCTGAATAAAAAAGCCTCCCGAGGGAGGCTTGAGTTAGGAAAAGAAAATGGTATTACATGGCGGCTTCGAAGATTGAAGAGATTTCTTCGTGAGTCGCCTGTTTCGGGTTAGTAAAGCCACACGCGTCTTTTAGCGCGTTATCAGCAAGTGTTGGGATGTCTTCAGATTTCGCCCCCAGTTCTTTGATACCTGCTGGAATGCCCACATCTTTCGCAAGCGCTACGATCGCATCGATTGCGGCTTCAGCGCCTTGTTCTGCCGTCATGCCCTCAACGTCAACACCCATTGCTTTAGCCACATCACGTAGGCGCTCAGGACACACTTGTGCGTTGTAGCGCTGTACATGTGGTAGAAGAATCGCATTACATACACCGTGTGGTAGATCGTAAAAGCCTCCTAATTGGTGAGCCATCGCGTGAACGTAGCCTAGAGAAGCGTTATTGAACGCCATGCCTGCCATAAATTGCGCGTAAGCCATTTGTTCGCGAGCTTCGATATCTTCACCGTTTTCGACAGCGGTGCGCAGATGAGCCTGAATAAGCTCAATAGCTTTGATGGCGACGGCGTCAGTGATTGGTGTTGCAGCGATAGAAACATACGCCTCAATAGCATGTGTTAGAGCATCCATACCTGTTGCTGCTGTCAATGAAGCGGGTTTTGCCAGCATCAGCTTTGGATCATTCACTGAAATCAGTGGAGTGGTGTGCTTGTCCACAATGGCCATCTTAATGTGACGCTCTTCGTCAGTAATGATACAGAAGCGAGTCATTTCAGACGCAGTACCGGCAGTTGTGTTGATGGCAATGAGTGGCAGCATTGGTTTTGCAGATTGATCAACACCTTCATAGTCACCGATCTTGCCACCGTTTGAAGCCACTAATGCAATACCTTTAGCGCAATCATGCGGTGAACCACCACCTAGAGAGATAACGAAATCGCAGTCATTATCTGTCAGTAAAGCCAGGCCGTCGTTTACATTGCTGATGGTTGGATTAGGCTGAGTCCCGTCAAAAACTACAGTTTGGACGTCACGTTCTGTCAGTAGATCTTGAACCTGTTTTACTACACCGATTTGGTTAAGAATCTTGTCTGTAACGATCAGACCTTTTTTGAAGCCCTGAGACTGCACGCTGTCTGCTGCGTCCTTTAAACAGCCAGCACCCATTAAGTTTACAGTAGGGATAAAAAATGCACTTGTCATCGACTTGCTCCGAATATATTTAGAATAAAAACTACAAATAGATTGGCATATCCAAGGTCGTAGCAATTTTGATCTCAAACAATTTGCCTACCCAAAAGTGGTAGGTGTGCACTGGATTTGTGAGCTTGGTCAGATGAGTATTCGGGTAGTGATAAAAATGTTAAATATTAGTGGGTTATCGCAACCGTTTGTTCAACAGGAATCGTGATTGTCGTAATATTCTTCAGCGATGGCTTTGTGTGGAAAATTAAAAAAAGCCCTCTGATTGAGCAGAGGGCTGTAGTGTTGAATGGAGAAATTAAGCAATTTCTACAAGTTTGCTTACTAGCTTTTCGATGCCACTGGCTGCCTGAGAAATATTGCCCGCTAACATATATGCAGGTGTTGAAAGCACTTTGTGTTCTTCATCGAAGACGATATCGTCCACCTCGCAAGTGATATGTTCGCCTCCCAATGCATTGAATGCAGAAGCAGTGGCGTCATCATTGCCGATTGTCCCTTTGACGCCATTGTCGTAAATCATCGGAATGATAGCTGGTGCAATGCACAGATAGCCGGCTGGCTTTCTGGCTTGGGCGAAAGCTCGACAAGCAGAAGCGACGTGAGTATTGATGCTGCATTCTGCTCCGTTGACTGCAAAATCAGTCAGGTTTTTTGCCGCACCAAACCCGCCGGGCAGGAGGATGGCGTCAAATTCTTCAGCATTGAGTTTCGCCACATCTTCAATGTTGCCCCTTGCTATACGAGCGGCTTCAGTCAAGACATTGCGTGTCTCCGCCATTTCTTCCCCAGTAATATGGTTTATCACATGAAGCTGCTCAATGTTTGGCGCGAAGCAATGCCAGCTTGCTCCTTGTTTTTCGATGGCATGTAGCGCAAGTACGGATTCATGAATTTCAGCACCATCAAATACGCCTGAGCCGCTGAGGATAACTGCAACTTTTTTCATTATTTGTTTCCTTATCGAACTGACGCCAATAGGTTAGATGAAAATATGCTACTTGGACCGGAAGTGGGTCTCATTCTTTCTCTTCCGATTCGCTGCAATCGTCAAAGTCATCACTGGGTTCAATATCTGTATCGTCTTGTTCTGGCTGAGAATAATGTTTTACCACGAAGGGGGTGAGCATCACACTGGAAGGAAAAAATCGTTTCATAAAGACCTCGGATACAACGGAACAATGAGTCGCTCGATTGTGTGCCTGTATGGTGTTCTCGCCTTTGTTTTAGGTCATGAAATCGAGTTAGAGTCGAGTAATTCACAGCTATATGAGGACAGAGTCACATCTTGATTGACTCATTGTTCAAGGTTTATGTGCTGGTGGAGTCAAATCCCAATAGGGGACATCTGACCCAAATTTCTCGGCGATAAAATCCACAAACACGCGGACTTTTAGTGGTAGGTGCTTTCTTTCTGGAAAAACAGCATAAACCGAGTGAGGAGGGAGTGTGTATGCCGTCATAATGGGTTTGAGCTTACCAGCGGCAATATCTTTTGCCACGATGAATGTGGGCAATTGACCAATCCCTAAGCCTTCCAACAGAGCTCTGCGGATTGCTTCACTGTTGTTTACGACCAGTTTACCTTTAGGCACCACACTAACTGGTCCTGTAGGGCTTTCAAAGGTCCATTCGCTACCGCCACGAAAATAGGCGTAACGTAGACAATTGTGAAGGCTCAGATCGCTGGGTTTTTCTGGCTCTCCATGTTCGTCTAAGTAAGATTGAGAGGCGCACAGAATACTACGACAAGTGGCTAGCCTTTTAGCAACTAGGTTAGAAAGTGGTAGATGACCAATGCGAATGCCTAAATCAAATCCGTCTTGAACCAAATCGACCATTTGATCTTCCAGTTGCAGGTCGATTTCTAAGTCTGGGTATAAAGCCAGAAATTCGGCAACTAAAGGAGCGACATGTAAAACACCAAATGACATTGGTGCCGTAATCTTGAGCTTACCCGTTGGCTTTCCTTGCAATTCGGTAACCGCATCAATGCCTTGTTGCGCAAGGCTAAGAGATTGAGCGACGTAATCGTAGTAGCGTTGCCCGGCTTCGGTAAGGCTTAATTTGCGAGTGGTACGATTAAGCAGGCGAATACCCAGCTCATCTTCCAGTTGGTTAATGCGCTTACTGACAGCGGATTTGGTGATATGAAGCTTCTCAGCTGCAGTGGAGAAGCTGCCACTTTCTACCACGGCGACAAAAACAGGTATCGATGAATAGGCTTGCATTGGTTGAGTAATAGTAAACAATCAGTTTCTTGATTAGTAGATTATCATCTTGAGGAAAACAATCTACACTAGCGACGAAAATTGAGGAGAGAAAAATGAAATACGATTGGATCTTATTCGATGCTGACGAAACCCTGTTCCATTTTGATGCCTTTAAAGGGATGCAGCTGATGTTCTCTCGCAAAGGGATTGAGTTTACCCAAGAAGACTATAGTCATTACCAAACAGTAAACAAACCACTTTGGGTGGATTACCAGAATGGCACCATCACTGCACATGAATTAAAGCACACCCGATTTAAAGGCTGGGCTGAGAAGCTTGAGACAACGACCTCAGAGTTGAACAGTGCCTTTCTCGAGGCAATGGCCGACATTTGTACTTTGCTACCCGGAGCAAAAGATCTCATGGAGGCTTTGCAAGGCAAAGCCAAGCTAGGGATCATTACCAATGGCTTTACTGAACTTCAGGCGATTCGATTAGAACGAACAGGAATGACAGATTACTTCGAGCATGTGATTATTTCTGAAGAAGTCGGTATTGCTAAGCCAGATGTGGGGATCTTTTCTCACGCACTAGAAAAGATGGGTAACCCTTGTAAGAGTAAAGTGTTGATGGTTGGAGATAACCCTCATTCTGACATCTTAGGTGGAATTAACTTTGGGATTGAGACGTGCTGGTTAAATACAACCCAAGAAGATGAAGTGGAAGGGATTGAACCAAACTACACGGTTGAATCACTACTTGAACTGAAGAGTATTCTACGCGCTTAATTACTGTGTGATCCATTATTCCCTGCAATGAGTATCTATTATCAATATAGGCGGCAGATATGTGGCACGAATATGCAGGGAATAATCGTAAAGTATGATGCCAAACGTGGCTACGGTTTAATCTCTTTCAAGAGAAACTCACATCAGACAGTCTTCTTTCACGTCAGAGATATGAGTAGAGAGAACGGGCCCCCGTACATAATGGAATACGTTGAGTTTGACGTGGTTAATGACTTTAACGGGTGTATGATGGCGGTAAATATATCTCCTGTTATATTTAAGCTTGCTGGTTAATCTTTTGGTGAGTAAAGCGTAATAAAGTGCTCTAGAGACTTAGTTTTATTGGTCTCAAACTGCTGGTCTAGGATGCTCAGCTTTTTAATTCGATCCAACCTGAAATGACGATAATCGTCTCTTAGTTCGCACCATGCGACTAGCGTCCAGACTTTTCCCCAGAACATTTGTCCGAGAGGTTGCAGAGTACGCTGCGTTCTAGACTCACTTTCTGCGACGTAATCAATGTCTATCTTCAACTTTGCATCAATTGCATGCCTGAGCATTTGTCCGTGGCGAGAGGATTCTGTCTGCGTGTAAAAGTCAGGCACCAATATCGGAAAGCTCTCAACCTGCTGTTTGAGTTTGTCTGGCAAGACGGAGAGGATTTTGTTTGATGCGCTGATGGAAGCATCTGCTAGATCACTGTCTGACCAAGCTCGAACCATCCTCATTCCGAGTTCCAGTGCCATCATTTCTCGTTCTGAGAACATCAATGGTGGCAAATGCGCGCCCGCCTGTAAGATGTAACCAACGCCTGCTTCGCCCTGAATTGGAACCCCGGAATTCATGAGTGATTGAATATCCCGGTAGATAGTTCGTTCGCTCACTTCCATAGTTTGGGCTAGCTCAGAAGCTGTGACTGCATAACGTTTTGAGCGTAGCAAAGTCAGCAGCTCAAACAGTCGTTCAGATTTACTCATCTTGTTCCTTTCTCCTTACAGGAGGGCACATTATGCACCCTCCTTAAGCTAGCGTTAAGTCAATCCTACTGGTACTTAGCGGCCAGATCACTCATACGTAGAACTTGATGTTGCATGTTGACCGATTCAGAATCAATTAATGCCATTAACGGCTGACACTCTGCACAGTTTACAAACTGTTCGCCCGCCGACTTAGCGTCTTCCATTGAGTCCCAGTAAACCACATCGGTCCATGTATCGTTATCTGCATTATGGCTTAAAGAACGATATTGGAAGCCTTTTAATGTCGCAACGAATTTTTGGCTTTGATTAGCCGCTTCGATAAAGTCTTCAGATGTTGTTCCTGCCAGTAGCTTAAAGCTAACCATTTCAATAACGTTTTCCATTGTATTACTCCTTTTCTATTGGTGTTGAGTTCGAAACTGAGTTTATGGCAGGAGAGTGTCAGAACCTGTCAGTATTGATTTTTGATCTGAATATTAAGTGGAGGATGCATTATCGAGTGTTTTATTAGGCGACTTGTTGATTATGCAACTAAACTGGAACTAAAAAGTAAAACGAGAATACGTTGTGTTTGGCTAAGGAATCTTAGGCAGGGAGCCTGAGAGAGTGAGGGACCATAATGGCGATTCAAGGAACCATTAGTGAGTGGCACGATACTAAGGGCTACGGGTATATTTCGGTTGATGATCAGGAAGCACAAATCAAGTTTCATCTTTGTGACCTAGAAGCATACGGTCATCCTCCAAGAATCAGTGAGCGAGTTCAGTTTCGATTGGCGAAAGATGCCCAAGGTGGTATCCGTGCTGTCAATGTCGAAAGGCAAGTTGTGTTTAATTTCTCTTTGTCTATTGCGATTTGGTTTTTTACCACGCTAGTAGCAAGTGTGTTTCTTCTTGATTATCCACCGCTGTCGTTTGTCCTTTATATTGCGTTAAGCACGATTGCTTATATGGTTTATGCACTGGATAAACATGCACTTCACACTGGCGGGTGGCGTGTTCCTTCGTTGACTTTTCACGTTTTGAATATTGTCGGAGGCTGGCCGGGAGCTTTGCTTGCTCAATCTGTGTTGCACCATAAGTACAATGACATTGGCTATAAGAGTTTATTCTGGCTAACGCTGCTTGCCAACTTTGGCCTGTTTTGCTGGACACTCACTAAGGAAGGCACTGTGGTAATGGTTGAGTTCCTTGCTGAAATGCAACGCTTGTTGTCTTTTTAAAAACAAAAGCCAGTAGCAAAGGGCTACTGGCTTTTCTACTATGAACGAACTGCTGGGTTAAGGACGCTCACCCGCTTCCAGACGGCGTTCAATATCTTTAACCACGTCAGGTAGCTCAGAGATTGTGTCAATCAAGTAATGTGGCGCGCTCTTCATCAGTTTTACTTTCGCTTTTTCTCGAGCAGCATTTAATGTTGCTTCATCAGCTTTCTGATATTCTTCATACGTTAAACCTGCTTCATTGCCAGACAGCAGCAAACCTACCGTCCACATACCTGCATTGTGTCCTTCGTCGATGCCCGGTGCCGCGTCATCCACTTTAATGCATGCCTTTACATCCGTTACGTTCAGCTCGATGACGTTTTTTAGCGCCATATAAGGTGCAGGGCGACCGCCTTGAGGGAGGTCGTCAGTAGCAACAACATAATCAGGTTTATAACCATAGTCAGCAGCAACAGGGATTAACACATCCATGACTTCACGAGGGTAACCAGAGCAAGAACCAATCTTGATGCCTTGAGCTTTTAAATCATCGACGACTTGAATCGCGTTCAGGATGGGTTCTGCGTGGTCAGCGACTTTTGCTTTTTGCAGAGGCATAAAGGCTGCGTAAATGCGGTCAATGTCATCGCTATTCATGGAACGACCAAACTGCTCATTCCAACGTTTATCTACAGCAGGAAGGCGACCTACCGCCTGAATATGGTCCCATTTGCCAAGCCCCATTGGCTCGCGCGCTTCTGCTAAGTTGATATCAAAGTCAAAACCTTGTTTGAATGCTTCAACAAAGATGCTGGTTGGTGCGAATGAACCAAAATCTACAATGGTGCCAGCCCAGTCAAAGATGACAGCCTGAATCGGTGAGTGAGAGTGAGTCATAATTGATATCCTGTTATCAGTAGTTGTGTTCATTACATACATTGGCAATCGCTTCTTCAAAGATAGCCAGCGCTTCGGTAAGTTGTTGACGTGAAATAATTAATGGTGGGCTGAGCTGAATAACATTGCCTTGAGAAACTTTAAAGCTCAGGCCATTATTCAGACATTGATAAAGCACGGCTTCCGCTTCATCAAACGCTCTTTGTTTGGTTTGCCTATTTGTCACGAGTTCTACGCCCCAAAGTAAACCGATGCCGCGAACGTCTCCGATTACTGGGTATTTCTCTTTCATTTCCAGCAACTTTTCACGTACAAATTCGCTATCGTCTTTTACTTTTTCCAGTAAACCTTCTTGCTCTATAGCTTCCATAGTTGCGAGTGCAGCGGCGCAGCCTATTGGACTCTTCTCGTGGGTGTAATGACCCATAGAAATTTGCTCTGCAGTGTTATATTTGTCTTTGGTTACCATCGCGGCAATGGGAACCAATCCACCACCAAAACCTTTACCAATACACAATATGTCAGGTTCGATGTCATAGGCTTGATACGTGAACCATTCTCCGCTGCGCCCCATGCCGTTAGGAATGTCGTCAATAATGAGCATGACATTGTGCTTATCGCATATCTCACGAATACGTTTCCAGTAGGCTTTGCTTGGCACCTGAACATCGGTATTTCGCACAGCTTCGGCAATAAAAGCGCCAATGCCACCTTCTTTTTCAATCACATATTCCAGATAGTCGGCATAGTGAACATCGCTACCATCAGAAGAGACATTTTGGAAAGCACCGCGGTAGGATACAGCTGGCGGAATACGTTCTACTCCTGCCATTAAAGGGCCCATACCTTCACGGAAACAGGCTTCACCGCCAACAGAGATTGCGTCCAGAGAGGCACCGTGAAAAGAGTCCCACAAAGAGACCACTTTAAAGTTGCCAGTGACATGACGAGCTAACTTGAGTGCCATGCCTATTGCCGATGTGCCGCCCGGGGCGAATAAGACCCTGTTGAGCTCTCCACCACAGATCTGCGTGAGTTTTTCAGCACATTGAATCGCGGTATCGTTGGTGAAACGGCGAGGCGAAAATGGCAGATTCGCAATCTGTTCGGTGACACGCTTAATCACATGTGAATGACCGTAGCCGAGCTGGTGAACGTTGTTGCCATGAAAATCCATGTACTTTTTGCCTGTGGCATCTTGAAGATAGATTCCTTCGGCTGCTTCAAGTGCGTCCAGACACGGTGTAGACATGGCCTGATGCAGAAAGACGTCGCTATCGCGCTGTAGCAGTTCTTGCGTACGTTCGTCGTTTAGGGATGCGTTCCAAGCCTGTCGAGCAGGCGTGGTATTTACGTCTCCTTCACTGCGGAAGTGGGTTAGTTTTATCGACTGAGTCATGATTAAGCTACCGTTTGCGCTTCTTTCCAGTACATGGCGTTCTTGATTGCATCGATCAAACGCTCAATATCCTGCGGGTATACTTCGCCAATATTGCCAATTCGGAAACAATCTGCGTTAGATACCTTGCCCGGATAGATGACAAACCCTTGCTCTTTCAGGCGGTCATAAAACGCCTTAAATTGATAGTCCGGATGAGTCGGGGAGTAGAAAGAAGTAATAATTGGCGAGTGAAGATCATCGCTTAACAATGGTTCAAAGCCTAATGAACGCATGCCTGAGACTAAAGTTGTCTGGTTGGTATTATAACGAGAGTGACGTGCCTGAACCCCGCCTTCCTGTTCAAGTTCTAACAGAGCTTGGTAGAAAGCGCGTACGGTGTGCGTTGGAGACGTGAAACGCCATTTGCCATGGTTCACTTCCATACACTTCCACTGATCATACAGATCTAGGCTCAATGAACGGGCTTGTCCTTGGCATCTTTCCAGTTCGCTTTGCTTTGCTATGACAAAACCAAACCCTGGTACACCTTGAATACACTTGTTGGCAGAGCTGATCATAAAGTCGACGCCCATTTCGCCAATGTCCATCGGAATACCGCCAAAGCTAGACATCGCGTCTAGGATGACAACTTTACCGTGTTGTTTTGCCAATTGAGTAATAGCCTCAATTGGATTCAGCATGCCAGTGGTAGTTTCGCAATGAACAATGGCAACGTGAGTAATACTTGGATCCGTTGCCAATGCAGTTTCCACCTCGTTCAAGTGTGGCTGTGATGTTTCGCCTGGGGAAACTACATGGCAAGGGATATTCAGGTATTGCGCGATTTGTGCAATTCGAGCGCCGTAGGCACCGTTGTCAACAACAAGCAGTTTGCCTTCTTTTGCTATCGCACTGCCAATGGTTGCTTCAACTGACGCTGTTCCACTGCCTTGCATAAGTACACTCGTATAGCCCTGGTGTTGAGTCGCCAGCTTTGTCAATTTAATACGAATCACTTCTACGATGTCTTTGTTGTATTCATCATCCCAAGTACACCAGTCTTTTAACATAGCTTCACGGACCGTTTCTGATGTCGAAAGTGGTCCAGGAGTTAGCAGTAAGTATTCGTTTTTCATCCTAATATCCATGATTGTTGTTCTTGGTATACACCAGAATTTGAGCTCACTCTAACAGGGCAGAAAACGATGAGTAAATAGACAAAAACTCAAATTCATAAAACTTTAACATCACATTGTTGTGGGATTTTAACTTGGTCAAATTTTTGGATAGGTTTCTAAAAAGTGCCATTTTTTATTCATAGAATCGTCACAAAGCCATTTTAGGGTGTATATCGTCAACTGGTACAGACCAATCGATTTTTGCAAAGAGGATGCAATGTCAATCGGTCTCAAACAAATAGTCTTAATTGGAGAAAATGATGAAAAACCGTTTGATGAAAGGATCGCTGGCTGCGCTTGTCTCTCTGCTAGCAACGAATGCAATGGCGTCTCAGGAAGTAACGGTTTACACCGCTTTCGAAACAGACATTCTTGCAAAGTACAAGTCTGCGTTTGAGAAAGAAAACCCAGACATCAAGATCGAGTGGGTTCGCGATTCTACAGGTATTATGACTGCTAAGTTACTGGCAGAAAAAAACAACCCACGTGCAGAAGTTGTATGGGGCCTGGCAGGTTCTTCAATGGCATTATTGAAAGACCAAGGTTTGCTTAAGCCATACACGCCTAATGGTGTAGAGTCCCTACATGCGAACCTTAACGACCCGCAATCGAATCAAGCTTGGTTTGGTAATGATGCATTTTTCAACGCAGTTTGTTTCAATGAAGCGGTGGCGAAACAGTTGAACCTACCTAAACCTACGTCGTGGGAAGACCTGACAGATCCGGTTTACAAAGGTCATATTGCTATGCCAAACCCTGCGTCTTCAGGTACAGGTTACATGCAGGTTTCTGCATGGCTACAAAACATGGGTGAAGACAAAGGTTGGAACTACATGAAGGCGCTGGATAAAAACATCGCACATTATACGCACTCAGGTTCTAAGCCATGTGTACAAGCGGGTATGGGCGAAGTAGCGATTGGTATTTCTATGGCTAGTCGTGGGGCTAAGCTGAAGACTCAGGGCGCCCCTTTGGCTGTGATCACACCTAAGGGCATTGGCTGGGAGTCAGAAGCAGTAGGCTTGGTCAAAGAGTCTGAAGCAGCAAAACGTGTTGTTGATTGGTCTATTTCTAAAGCAGCGAACGAGCTGTATGTAGAAATGTATCCGGTTGTTGCTCATAAAGATGTCAAAGCGACCGTCTCTAACTTCCCTAATGTACAAGAGAACATGGCAGAGATGGACTTTGCTCAAATGGGTAGTAAGCGAGCAGGCATTCTTGCAACTTGGTCTGCGAAATTTGATGCTAAATCAGAGCCAAAATCATAAGGTCTAGATAACCTTACTGGTTTTTTACGACTGAGTATTTGAGGGAGAGCATAGGCTCTCCCTTTTGCATTTTGGCTTCATCACAGGCAAATTTGTTCAAAGGTTATTCGAGGTAGAAGAAGTCATGGACGTTAGAGAAATATCAGCAGAAGAAACGCTTGCTTTACGGCATCGGGTACTCTGGCCAGAAAAGAGTATCGATTTTTGCCGTGTAGAAGAAGATGACGTGGGTTTACATTTTGGTGCGTTTGTCGACGATGAGTTAGTCTGTGTCGCTTCTGTATTTGTCTCTGACAATGTCGCTCGATTGAGAAAGTTTGCTACCTCTCCGGAGTATCAAGGGCAGGGAATAGGTTCAAGCGTACTCAAGGCTATAATTAGTGAATTGCAAAATACTGGCGTTATCATTTTTTGGTGTGATGCTCGCGAAAGTGCATTAACGCTGTATAAAAGATTTGGTATGACAGAAGAGGGTGAGCGCTTTTACAAAGGGGATATCCCATATTATAAAATGTCTGTCGCTTGGGATTAGTCCGAGTCGGTCCTTGTGGCTAAATCATCCTGCCTTTCATGCTTTTGTCATCTTTGGTCTATAAATTTGTAATGCGTCTGAAATAAACCAGATTTAGAGTTGGTATATACCATTTGGAGAGTGTGTTATGCCAACTAACCAACCTTATCTACAGATTGAAAACGTTGTGAAGCAATTCGGGCAATTTACAGCGCTTAAAAATATCTCACTTGCCATTGAAAAAGGCGAGTTTGTTTGTTTCCTTGGGCCATCTGGCTGCGGTAAAACGACGTTACTGAGAGCCATTGCTGGGCTCGATCTTCCAACTTCAGGTACAATTTCTCAACACGGTGAAGAGACGACTTTCCTGCCGCCTGAAAAGCGCGATTTTGGCATTGTATTCCAATCGTATGCTCTGTTTCCCAATCTGACTGTGCAGGAAAACATTGCTATTGGCCTGAAGAACCAAGGCATGTCGAACCAAGAAGCACTGGAGAAAGTCGATTACTGGCTGGAGATGATTGGACTTCCTACATCTGGGCAAAAGTATCCAAATCAGTTATCTGGTGGTCAGCAGCAGCGTGTCGCACTTGCTCGTGCTTTAGCCCTTTCTCCAGGCCTACTACTACTTGATGAACCTTTATCTGCACTTGACGCCAAAGTACGTGTTCACTTGCGTGATGAGATTTGTAAACTACAACGTAAGCTGGGTATTACAACCATTATGGTGACGCATGATCAGGATGAAGCCCTGTCGATGGCAGATCGCATTGTGGTGATGAATCACGGCGTAATTGAGCAAGTTGGCACGCCACAGGAAATCTATCAACAACCAGCAACCCGATTTGTTGCTGAGTTTGTTGGTAGCATGAATTTTATTGGTGCTTCGGTGGCAACTGACAGTCAGCTACGCATTGCAGAGTCCCTCATTCAAGCCCCGGTGTTGGAAAACAGAAATCTGGTCCGTGGTGATCGTTTTGACTTAGCAATCCGTCCAGAGAATATTCGCTTTTCCGAAGAAGTAAAGGATGCGTTGCCAGTCCGTATTCGTACCTATGAATTTTTAGGGTCGTTCTGCCGATATGAGTGTGAGTTGCAGCACGACAAGCTCGCCGCTCCTATCTTTGTTGACGTTTCCGGTGAACAAGCGCAAAACATGAAGTTGCGTGTTGGTGACATTCGCTACATTCAGTTTGCCGAGCGAGGAGCCAGAGCCTACCCAGCGTTGAGCGCAAATGGCGACAAAGCGATTGCGGCTTAGGATGAATGCAATGGACAGTAATACAATGAATAGTTCGACGCTGATTGCTCTGAAGAATCATTCTACCAGCCACTTAAAACGTATCAGCCGCGATAACATCGTCTTGTTTAGCTTACTTGCGCTTCTATTTTCGTTGCTGGTGATTTTTATCGTCATGCCTCTATGGGCGATGTTGGCGAAAAGCGTGCAGGGTACGGAAGGTGAATTTGTTGGTTTAGCCAATTTTGCCAGCTATTTTTCACAGGCGAGCCTGTGGCAGTCTCTCGGGAATACATTGACGGTTGGATTGTTGGTAACCGCTATTGTTGGTGTACTGGCGTTTGGCTATGCCTACGCATTGACTCGCTCTTGTATGCCGATGAAGGGCTTGTTCCATGTGTTGGGTGCAGCGCCTATTCTTGCACCTTCGCTGTTACCTGCGATCAGCCTGATTTTTTTGTTTGGTAATCAGGGAATAGCGAAAGAAGTGCTGGGCGGTCATTCTGTGTATGGTCTAATTGGTATTTCGTTAGGTTTGATTTTCTGGACCTTCCCCCATGCGTTGATGATACTGACTACCTCGCTTCGTACGTCTGACGCGCGTTTGTATGAAGCCGCTCGCGCGTTGAAAACATCTCCACTGAAAACGTTCTTTATGGTGACTTTACCCGCAGCGAAATACGGATTGATCAGCACGCTGATCGTTGTCTTCACTTTAGTTGTGTGTGATTTTGGTGTGCCAAAAGTCATCGGTGGAAGCTATAACGTTCTTGCTACGGATATCTTTAAGCAGGTTGTCGGGCAGCAAAACTTCTCTATGGGTGCAGTGACCAGTATTCTGTTGTTGATTCCCGCTTTGTTAGCATTCGCGGCAGACCGTTGGGTGCAGAAAAAACAAAAGAGCTTGTTTGATACGCGCTCCGTACCTTATCAACCTGAACCGAACAAAGTTCGAGATGGCGCTTGCTTCCTGTATTGTTCACTGATCTCATTAGCGGTCATTACGGTATTGGGCATGGCGGTTTATGGTTCCTTGGTGACCTTCTGGCCTTGGAATAAAGCACTAACGCTGAATAACTATAACTTCGCCGAGATGAGTACTTATGGTTGGCAACCGTACTTCAACTCATTATCGCTGGCGACATGGACTGCCATTATTGGTACCGCATTGATTTTTGTCGGAGCATATTGCATCGAGAAAGGACGCGCCTTTGCTCCCGTAAGGCAGGCAATGCAAATGCTGAGTGTGGTACCCATGGCCGTGCCGGGCATGGTGTTAGGCTTGGGCTATATTTTCTACTTTAACGATGCCAATAACCCACTGAGCTTCCTCTATGGCACGATGGCCTTTCTGGTAATCAATACAGTGGTTCACTATTACACTGTCGGTCATATGACAGCCGTGACGGCGCTGAAGCAGATCCCAGCAGAAATCGAGGCAACAGCAGCTTCCGTCAAGTTGCCTCAATATAAGCTGTTCTTTAAAGTAACTTTGCCCGTCTGTGTCCCTGCGACATTGGATATCGCAGCGTATCTGTTTATTAATGCATTAACCACCACTTCTGCGGTAGTATTCATCTATTCAACTGAAACCATCCCGGCTTCTGTTTCTGTATTGAATATGGACGATGCAGGTCAGACGGGCGCTGCAGCAGCGATGGCGGTGATGATCATGATTTCAGCTGCGGTCGCAAAGCTAGTGCACATGACGCTAGGGAAATGGTTGGAAAACAGAACGCAAGCGTGGCGTAAAAGGTAAGGACAACGGGTGCAGTACGTAAAAATTAAAGATTCTATTGTCGAGCAGATTGAATCCGGTTTACTTTCACCGCGGCAAAAATTGCCAGCGGAGCGTAAACTGTCAGAATCGTTTGATACCACTCGTGTGACATTACGTGAAGCCTTGTCATTGCTGGAAGCAGAAGGTCGTATCTATCGCGAAGACCGCCGTGGTTGGTTCATTTCTCCAGAGCCTTTGAAGTATGACCCTACGCAGACGTTGAATTTTACCAATATGGCGCTGGCGCAAAACCGTTCCCCACAGACTGAACTGATTGCGGCAAAGGGCATTCTCGCCAATAAGCAGGCTGCTAGCCTTCTTGGGCTTCAACCATTCTCCGATGTGTATAAGGTGGATAGGGTGAGGTATCTGGAAGATCGCCCTGTGGTGTTTGTCACTAACTATATTCGCCCTGAGCTGTTTCCTAATCTATTGGACTTCGATTTATCTAAATCGCTCACCGATATCTATCGTGACCATTTCGGTATGGTCTATCAGAAAATTCGATATCGCATCAGTACCAGTAGTTTGCTCGGAGACACCGCTCAGGCGTTAAGAGCCACGTCTGGCACTCCAGCTATGGTCGTCGAGCGTATTAACTACAACCAGCATGGTGAGCTTATCGATTGTGATATCGAGTATTGGCGCCACGATGCAATCAGCATCGAATCTATCGCTGTACTAAACCACTAATCTCTTCTCTTAATTTGATGGGCTTCCGTTTGTGGGAGCCCTTTTTTACAAGGATTTTCTATGTCTGTTTGGGCTATGTTTCTGGTTGTTATTTCTGCTTTTCTTCATGCAGGATGGAACTTGCTCAGCAAAAGCAATAAAGCTTCGGGACCAGCTTTCTTTCTCGCCAGTAGTTCAGCGGCGGCGTTGCTGCTCACTCCTTATATCGTCTGGTACATTGATCAAGTTGGTGTCGATTCATTCCCTCAAACCTTCTGGTGGATTCTATTGGCAAGTGGTATTGCCCAGATGGTTTACATGCTGGGTCTTGGGTTCGCATACAAGCAAGCGGATATTGGCGTGATTTATCCTATTGCTCGGGCACTACCTGTATTGATGGTAGGCGCAGGTACGGTTGCTCTTGGTTATGATCTGTCAACGCTTAGTTGGGTTGGCTTCTCTCTGATCACACTCGGTTGTCTATTTGTTCCGTTAGAATCATTCAGGCAGTTTAATTTGCAGGGCTACCTCAATGCTGGTGTGTTGTTTGCTCTTATAGCTGCACTTGGAACCACGGGTTATTCGATTCTTGATAAAGAAGCTCTAGTAATTTTGGGTGATGCTTTTAAACAAGTAGTGAGTGATAAAGCCTCTGCGGTTTTCTATTTGGGGATACAGTTTTGGTCAATTGCGTTGTGTATCGCGAGCTATCTAGTAGTTGCTAAGCGATTTGATGACTTTAAAGATGCTTGGGCTATCAAGAAGCCTTCAGCCATCGCAGGCACAATGATGTCAACCACTTATGGGCTGGTGCTTTACGCAATGACAATGACGGAGAATGTGAGTTATGTGGTCGCGCTGCGTCAGCTTAGTATTGTGTTTGGGATGATATTTGGAATTATTTGGCTATCTGAAAAGTTTTTAGTTACTCGCCTATCAGGGACGATGTTGATCTTAGGTGGCTTAGTTTTGACCGTGCTTTGACAGGCTACAACTCATGTATTGGGTGGTTTGTTCTCAATAGTTGAGTAATTTTGTCAGCTTTTATTATGACATTTATTACTTATTTTATGAGAAATGATTATAAATAGTAAAAGTCTTCCGCTTTCTTCGTTCTAGACTCGAAATAATAAGTGATTGAAGTCACATAAATTTTTATTACTAGCATATCTTAGACCACTAAAACCCTAATTTTTATACAACAATCAGTTTTAAATAATCGTCGAATTTGTTGAATAACAAGTGCAAGATTTTCTAATCCCTATCGGTCTTCTTTTACGTACCATTTAGGTATTCGAGCAAGGTAATAAGGCTCGATTTTAAGGTAACTAAGGAGTCAGTTATGATTAAAGTAGTAAGTATTGCAACCATCTTAATGATCGCCTCAACTGCAGCTACAGCTGGTGGTTATCGTATGTATTCAGATACAAAAGTAGTTAACGGTGATTCAGCGATTTCGAAAGAAGCGGCTTATGCTCAAGGTCGAGATATCATTAGCGATATTGATTCAATGTCCTCGCAAGAGTTAACTCGTCATTTAAGTCTAGGATTATGGCACCCAGAAGTAACGCGCTCACTCGAAATTAAAGATTCAACTGTCACTTTGACAGAAAAAATGGGTGCAGATGGTCAGATTACTTATCAACCAGTTGTCCATGTTGATTATAACTACCGAGCATTCGATAGAGATTAAGTTCCTAAATTTATCTCGCTAGCACCTAATAAAAAGCCCCGGATATAAACCGGGGCTTTCTGTTTCATGAATCTATTAGCTTTCAGCTTCAACTAACTCAGGCTGCTCATCTGCACGAGCTGCATCTAGCATCTTACGAATGATGACAGAAGAAATCAGAGCAATTGCAACCATGACTACGGCTAGTACAGTTAGCAACTGGAAGTAATCACCGTAAACGTTTTGTACGATCTCTTGCGTTATTTCCTGGCCTTTTTCGAGTGCGATTGAGGTTGAGAATACCGCGCCCACGATACCACTCAATGCCATCGCCACTGAGAAGAGCGACACCGAGAAACCTTCAATGTGTTTTGGAGCGACTGAAAGGATAAAGGCGACTACCAAGCTACCAACGATAACTTCGGCAAATGCTTGGAAGAAGTGAATCGCTAAGAAGACTTCAGGACGAATCACAACGTCTTCACCAATGTTCATTACAGCCATTGTCAGAATACCAAAGGCGATAGCGGTGAAGATAAACGCAAAGCCGATCTTTGTCGCAGTGGAGAAGTTGATGCCTTTTTTCTCCAGAGAAGAAAACGTCATGGCAATCACAGGGCCCGCAACAATACACCAAAGTGGGTTCATTGCCATTGATGCTTCCGGAGCGATAGGGATGATGTTGAACAGGTCACCACGCATGGTGTTGATGGTTACCATGGTCATAGAGGTCATCATTTGACCGTAGTACACGAAGAAGCAGGTCGTGAGTACAGTCATGATAAGGATTGTGCCCATTTTCAACGCGTCTGACTTACCTGACTTGATCATTAATGTGATGAAATACAGGATAGCTGCAGCACCGATGGCGTAGACAATGTTCTGGCCAATATCCATGTTTGAGAACATGAAGAACACTAAGCCAACCATTGCTGCCGAAAGGGCAAAGAACGACAGCCAGTTTTTAAGACTCACAGAGTTCTTGTCGATATCTGCACCCACACCAACTAACTGTTTGTTGAAGATGACTAGAGTAACAAAAGCGAAACCAGCCATTACCGCAGACAGCATGAAGCTACCATGGAACCCGATTGCCAGGACAAACATTGGGAACAGATATTGGCCGAGAAGTGCACCGACATTGTTGACTGAGTAGTTGACGGGATAGCCGTTTTCGAAGTCTTCTTCAGTAGAAAAAGTGCGTTTGTATAGACTTGGGTAAGAAGGAGACATCAAACCACGCGCGTAGCTCGCCAGTGCGATACCGACAAGGCTCATTGGCACGTTCGTTGTTGATGCACCTAGCACGAGTAGCGTATAGCCAGTTGCAAAAGTGCCGTAAGCAATAGTGAGTGAACGGTAGGCTCCAAGGAATTTATCTGCTATGAAGCCACCCGCGATAGCGAACAGTGGACCGATAGAAGAGAAAGCCCCGACAACCATCATGGTGTCCGCTTCACTATACCCCAGATCTTCTAAGAAGAAGCGGGTCAGGATAACCATCACACCGTAGAATGATAAACCAAACATTGCTTGGCAGAACATCATTGATTTGTTGAGTTTATTCCACATAATAGTCTCATATAGTTGGTATAACACAGAATTAACATCTGATAATAATATCATCTGTGGCATGTTATAAATTGAAACAATTATCGCAGAAAATGCATTCGATGCACGAGTTTTTCTAAATCTCGCATAACTTTTTATAATGAAGTTGATCCAAAACGTTTGCGTCGGATAAGTATCACTTGCAAACCTTTTGTCAGGAGTCTGCATTTTCATTTTGGTGCACTAACCTTTGTGTTAGCCTGTCTGGCAATCTCGCTCTTATTGATAAGGAAAGTAATTCAATGAAGATCTTCAGCAATTTCGAAAGTGGCAGTATTGAAGTCGTCAATGCAGATGACAAAGATGCAATTCAACTTAAGATTCCTAATGACAACCAATCTGAATTTTATCAGTGGTTCCACTTTCGACTGGAGACAGAAGCCGAGCAGTCACATTCCATTCAGATTGTTGACCTGAAAAACTCTGCGTATCCAGAGGGTTGGAAGGATTATGACGTAGTGGCCTCTTATGACCGAGAAGAGTGGTTCCGAATTCCTGCCGAATTTGACGGAGATACGCTCAGTTTCACCGTGATTCCAGAGCATGGCTCAGTTTACTTCGCCTATTTTGCGCCTTATAGCTATGACCGACACCAAGATCTGTTGCATGCGGCGCAAAGCGCTCATCACTGCAAATTGGAAACTCTAGGTCATACTCTTGATGGTAATGACATGAGCTTACTGACTTTTGGTGAACCGGAAGAAGGTAAGAAGAAAATCTGGGTCATCGCCAGACAGCACCCAGGTGAAACCATGGCCGAATGGTTTATGGAAGGGATGATTCAGCGCCTGATTGATGATGAAGACACAGGTGCACGTGCGCTACTGGATAAAGCGGTACTTTATGTTGTGCCAAACATGAACCCTGATGGCAGTATCCGTGGCCATCTACGTTGCAACGCGATTGGTGTAAACCTTAACCGTGAATGGCAATCTCCAAGTATGGAGAAAAGCCCAGAAGTCTTTTTGGTAAGAGAGAAGATGCTTGAAACTGGTGTGGACATGTTCCTTGATATTCACGGCGATGAAGCGATTCCTTACAACTTTGTTGCGGGTTCAGAAGGCATTCCTTCTTATGATGAGCGACTAGCTTCACTTGAGACTGCATTTAAACAGGCACTGCATACTGTGACACCTGAATTCCAAGATGAGTTTGGTTATGACAAAGATGAGTCGGGTAAAGCTAACCTGACAGTAGGTTCAAATTGGGTAGCGGAGCAATTCAAGTGCTTGTCTTACACGATTGAAATGCCGTTTAAAGACAACAACGATTATCCCGATCCTCTTTATGGATGGTCGCCAGAAAGAAGTCTTCAGTTTGGTGCCGATACCTTGTCTGCAACGTTAGCGGTTTCTGACAAAATCTAGTTAGAAATCATTTGATTTAAAAAGCGCAGCCTGTCTGCGCTTTTTTGTTCGCGTTAGTAATACTATCGCTGAGCGAAAGATATCCTCGCTGGGCGATTGACACCGATATGCGTACCTTTTGAGTATCGATAACATAAGGTATTCAGCTATGTCACAGCATCCCTCATTTTGGTTTAAACAGGCTCTAGAGAGAGAGCATCCCCTTGATACGCAATCTTTGTCACAGGACATTACGGTTGATGTGGCTATTGTTGGCGGTGGTTATACCGGTTTATGGACTGCCATCATGCTCAAAGAGCAGCAACCTGAACTTGAGATCATCGTGATTGACAAAGGGCTGTGTGGCAGCGGGGCATCTGGTGCGAATGGTGGCTGTATGCTGACTTGGTCTACCAAATACCCAACGATGAAACGTTTATTTGGTGAGGATGAGGCGAAAAGACTCGTTAAATCATCTGAAGCTGCGGTATACGAAATCGAGCAATTTTGCCAACAGCATGGGATAGACGCAGAACTGCGCCGACAGGGCACTTACTACACCGCAACCAACACCGCTCAACGGGGCGCGATGCAGCCAGTGGTCGATGAACTTAGGCGACTAAATATCAGCAGTTGGCAAAAATGCAACGATGACGCTATCGCTCGGTTAGCGGGTTCTACGAAGCATATTGAAGGGTACTATTCGCCTGCGGCAGGGAGTGTTCAGCCAGCTTTATTGGTTCGTGGCCTTCGCCGAGTTGCTATCAAGAAAGGCATCAAAGTGTTTGAGAATACGCCAATGACGCAGCTTAACTTTGGCGCTCCTGCAACCGTTATAACTCCAAACGGCAACATCACAGCGGACAAAGTGGTCTTGGGCTTAAACGCTTGGATGGTTGAACACTTTAAACAGTTTAAGCGCAGTATTGTGGTGGTATCTTCCGATATGGTCATTACTGAACCGCTTGAAAATGCTCTTGAAAAGAGTGAGTTTGACCGGGGTGCAGCGGTAGTAGACTCTCGTATCTTTGTTCATTACTACCGAGACACCAAAGACGGAAGGCTCATGCTAGGTAAGGGCGGTAATCGGTTTTCGTTTGGTAATCGGGTTGAAAATATGTTTAACCAACCCACTCGATATTTCTCCATTTTGAATAAGTCGTTTAAGAAGCTATTTCCCCAGTTTAAAGAGGCCAAATTTGCCTACAACTGGACAGGTGGATCTGACCGTTCGGTAACGGGATTGCCCTTCTTTGGTCGTCTTCAGGAGCAGAAAAACATCTTTTATGGATTCGGTTATTCAGGCAATGGCGTAGTGCAGACCCGCATGGGCGGAAAGATATTGTCTTCTCTTGTACTTGGGAAAAATAATGATTGGACTCGAAGTGGGTTAGCACAAGGGCCGTTAGGGTCTTTTCCACCAGAGCCGATAAGGTGGCTAGGCGCCATGATGGTGAGAAATGCGGTACGAAGAAAAGAAGAAGCTGAAGATAATGAGCAATCGCCAATAGCCTGGGATAAATGGTTAGCAAAACTTGCAGGAGCTGCGGGTAAAGCAGATAAGGTTGAATAATACGTTTGTCATATAGTCTTGGCATGCTGAACGTTTTAACGGTCAAACTGCCTACCATGCGTTTCATCCCTCCTCTTAACGCTTTAAAAGCTTTCGAATCCGCAGCTCGGTTACAGAGCTTAACCAGAGCTGCGGAAGAACTTAATGTGACTCGGGCTGCTGTAAGTCAGCAAGTTAAGCAACTGGAAACTTATCTTGATGCGACCTTGTTTGAGCGTAAAGGCGCCAAGCTACTGCTAACGCAAGATGCTCAATACTACTTACCGCTACTGACCCAAATGTTTGAATCACTGTCGGTCGGAACAGAGCAACTTTTTCAACGCAAACACCGCCAAATGCTGAAGCTGAGCATTGCGCAAAGCTTCTGTTTTCAATGGTTAATTCCACGTCTCGAAGACTTTCGCCGCGAATATCCCAATGTAGAGCTTAAGGTATTCACCACATCCAACGCTTATCCGAATGGGAGTAACGTAGCGGACATTGAAATCATTAACGGACCTTTACCTCATGATGAAGTGAAGACAAAGCTACTGATGGAAGAAAGCTGGGTTCTGGTTGCGGCTCCGCGACTCGTTACATCCAAGCCGTTGAACACGCTGGAAGAACTTGCCGGGTGTGACAAAATTGCCACAACGGGTTACAAAGAAGACTGGCAATTCTGGTTCGATTACCACCAGTATATGGGAGCTGTAAAAGAGCCTTCGTTACAGTTTGATCACTCCCTTCTTTCTATTGAGTCAGCTGTTGCGGGGTTGGGTGTGCTGTTAGTGAAAGAGTTGTTGGTCGAAGAGCAGCTTATTCAGGGCAGTCTAGTGAAAGTAGGCGATAAAAAAGTGCCCAGTCGAGATGGGCACTATTTATTGCAGCGTGATCTTCACAATCCACTGGCTACTCAATTCTCTGAGTGGATCACCAAGAGTTTAGATTACTCACACGGTGGGGCCATATGAATAACCGCTAACCCGCCAAGTGACGTTTCACGATATTTCTTGTTCATATCCTTACCCGTTTGATACATAGTAGCGATGACTTTATCTAGAGAGATTAAGCACTTGCTGGTTCGTTTCAGAGCCATGCGCGATGCATTAATCGCTTTCATTGCTCCCATCGCATTACGCTCGATACACGGCACTTGCACTAGGCCACCAATTGGGTCACAAGTCATACCCAATGAATGCTCCATAGCAATCTCTGCTGCAATACAGATCTGTTCATTGCTACCGCCTCTAAGTGCTGTCAAGCCTGCCGCAGCCATAGACGATGAAACACCAACTTCACCCTGACAGCCAACTTCAGCACCAGAAATGGACGCATTGGTTTTATAAAGAATACCAATCGCTCCAGCGACCGCGAGGAAATCTTTAATCTGCTTAAGGTCGAGTTCTTTGATAAATCGATGGTAATACATCAATACTGCTGGAATCACACCTGCGGCGCCATTGGTAGGCGAGGTGACTACCTGGCCACCTGCAGCGTTTTCCTCACTGACGGCAAAGGCAAATAAGTTAATCCAATCCATGATTTCCATTGGATCGTTTTCGATTGATTCGTTGGCTTCCAGTTTTTTGAGCAAGTTAGGCGCACGTCGGGTAACATTCAAGCCACCTTCTAGAATCCCTTCGGTTTCAAAGCCGCGTTGCATGCAGAGTGACATGACTTTCCATATCTGTTCTGCTTTGCGGTCAATTTCATCGGCGTCGAAAAAGCACACTTCGTTTTGCAGAATCATACCGCCAAGGCTGAATCCATTTTCCTCTGCCATGTTGAGCATTTCGTCTGCAGAGGTAAATGGATAGGGCACGTCGACCGATTGCTCACTGCCACCATTCTCCAGCTCTGCCGCTGTGGCAATGAAGCCGCCGCCGATAGAGTAGTAGGTTTCAAATGCGAGCTGTGTCCCAAACGAATCATAAGCTGTTATCGTCATACCGTTTTCATGTAACGGCAGGTTGTCGCTATGGAATACAATGTCACTCTCGTAGCCGAATGCAATGGTATGTGCGTCAGCTAATAGCAGCGAACCTTCGTCCAGCGTCTGTTCGAGTGCCTGTTTAGCACTGGTCATCTTGATGGTGTCTGGCCTGTTACCCATAAGCCCGAGTATCACTGCACGATCCGTGTGGTGACCTATCCCTGTCAAAGACAGAGAACCATACAGATCAACCTGTACTCTATGCACTTTCGACAGAGACTCGTTGAGCAGGCGCGTAAAGTGGTAACCGGCCAGCATAGGCCCGTTGGTGTGGGAACTGGATGGTCCAACTCCGACTTTAAAAATATCGAAAATCGACAGCATAAACTAACTTCCTGTTGATATGGCCTGTTGATCAGACTCTATTTAAATATAGTTAACAAAATATTAACCTTGCTAACGCTATCTACAAAGAAGATGTTTGTACAGTACTTCAGCAAGTTAGTATTAATAATTGAGAAGTGAGTAAATAATGAACATTCGTAATGTGGTTATTGTTCTTGGCAAGCGACTTGTTGGCAATGCTCTGACCGCTGAAGGGAAGTCACGTGTTGAAGCTTTGCCAAAGTTACTCAGTTCTTATGACCTGAATGAAACGGCATTGTTGTTTTGTGGTGGTGTGACGCCAGGTCAAACCACATCAGAAGCGATGGCAATGAGAGATTACTTCAAGCAATTACCGTCGGCGAAGATGTTCCATGACTTGAACATTATTCTAGAAAGTGATTCTCAGAATACGGTACAAAACATCCACAATGCTGCATTGAAGTTAAAGCAACTCGGCATAGAAGATCAACGTGTTGATGTGACACTCGTGTCCAATGATTACCATCTCAAGCGTATTTTTGAAATCCAGTCATTGATGGATGAACAGGGCTTGTTGCGTACCCTTAAACAGCACTGTGCAAGTTCTGGATTAAATCTGCATATTGACCAAGACATAGATCAGCATTGCAGTGTTATGTATCCGCATCAAGGTTTGTATGCTCAAGCGTTTTTATTGGTAGATGAGTTGACGACGTATCGAGTTTATTTAGAAGGGGTGGTGAACAGAGCGTTTGATAGGCCGTTAGATGATGTCAGGTGTTTGCCCGAAAAGTTGGCTTTGCGCGCTTTGTCATTACTGGAAGTGTTAAATCTGCCGGTGGAAATACAGGATAAGTTACAGTCCATGAAAGAGGTTGTCCTCACAACAACCTCAGAACTCGACTGTCACGCAATGGAATCGCGGTTGATGTATTTCCACCAAACGTTGACGTGGCTAAACAGGCAACTTGATCCAGAAAATCAGCGAAACTATAGCGTTAACGAACTCTCATGCTAATGCGAGTTTTCACAGCGGCGAGCGCAATGAGGCAGTAACAAAGTAGCTCCATGCTTTCCTCGGACACGTTCTTAACTTGTCGAATGTAGTGCTCGCCCATGACTGAGTGCCAGAAATGTCCCATACCGTACAGACGAGAAAATACGATCAGTAAAACGACGCCGCCAATCAAGAAATTCATGTGACGAGCGTTTAAAATCGTCGCCATTTCGTTGACAGTGTTCTTTCCTCCTCGATAAGCATAAATGCACGCAACAGCAGTGACGGCTAATGCTGGAAGCACCCAAGCACCGTGGAAAATCATATCAAACCAGACATCCATTTCACGTATCGCTAAAACAGTGAAAAAGCCACTAATTAAAGCCGCAGCATGAGTTATGTCTTTTCGCTCTCGCATCAGGCTGTAAAAAGCCCAGACTGAAATCACCAACATCATCAGTTGTAATGACTCCGTAATGGACGCTTCACCAAATCCGGCGTTTAGGTAGCTGAAATCAGCGCGAATCGATAAGTTAACCAAAATGCTGATTGCTACGATAATGAGCGCATTGAGTGCTGATTTATAAATAACTTTTTTGGATTGAAGCGAAATAGATTCGGAGGTAGTTGCTTGTTCCTCGTGCAGTGAGGGAGTTTTTTGCTTCATAATAACATCCAGTGTAGAACGGTATAAATGTGATGTGCGACACATTCTATTCCTCACTTTCACTGTTTTGTCAGTAAAATGTCATAAATAAAACACCGTTCATTAGTTGCATATTGTTACAGATTGAACTGATTGGTAAAGGAGTTATTGGCTGAATTGTCCCGAGACCACTCGAATTAGATGCTTCAAGTGGCTGGGGTGATTAATCGCGGTGGGTGTACGTATTAGCTCTCTGAAGATTTCTGGTGTTGGCGATAGTATTCCCACTGCTCGATTCGGTTGTCCGAAGAAAGGACACAGTAGGTAACACGTTTTTCATTTTCGCTCACGGTTTCTAGTTTCCCGCCTTGCTGCGCACAGTAGACGGAAGCCGGATTGGCAATAGAGGTGTAGCCTTTCACTTCATATTCATCAGGTTCACTAGCGCAGCCAGCGAGTGCTATTGCTGCTGCCGAGGTCAAAACCCAAGTCGCTTTTTTCATTCTCGTTCTCCAATCGAATCAATCAGTCGCATATCGAGTATAGAAGAGTAGATAAAAAACATTGCCTTAAGTTTGTTAAAAGATCGAAGGTGTCTAAAATTAAAATGTACTCATAGTACTTATCTATGAAACAAGTATTGAAGCAAAAGTACCAGTTATTCGAAATGTGTGCATTGTGCTGTGAAAGATAAGGATATAAAGATGTCGGAGCAGAAACATCGTTTAGTGACACGGAGTGATTTTGACGGACTAGTCTGTGCCGTTCTTTTGAAGCAACTTGAACTTATCGACGACATCAAGTTTGTTCATCCAAAAGACATGCAAGATGGCATCATAGAGATAACGCCGCAAGATATTGTCACCAACCTCCCATACGTCGCACAAGCTCATCTTGTGTTTGACCACCATCTATCTGAAATGATTCGAAATCCAGGTGAGAGACCTAATCATATTATTGACCCGAATGCGCCTTCAGCAGCGCGTGTGGTTTGGGAGCATTATGGGGGAGAGCAAACCTTCCCGACGGATTGGCGCGGTATGATGGAAGCGGTTGATAAAGGAGATTCAGCTCAGTTTTCGCGAGATGAAGTGTTGGATTCCACAGGCTGGAACCTGCTTAACTTTCTTATGGATGCCAGAACAGGGTTGGGGCGCTTCAAAAACTTTAGGATCTCCAACTACAACCTGATGATGGACCTGATTGAGTACTGCACGTCACACTCGATCGAAGAGATATTAGATCACCCTGATGTCAGGGAGCGTATCGATCTTTACAAAGAGCATGAGAATTTGTTCAAAGAGCAGATACAACGCTGTGCGACTGTCTACGACAATCTGGTGTTTCTCGATCTTACGGGAGAGGATGTCATCTTTGCCGGTAACCGGTTTATGATTTACGCCCTATACCCTCAATGCAATATTTCGATTCATAAGATGTGGGGATTTCAGAAGCAGAACACTGTGTTTGCGACAGGAAAATCGATATTTGATCGAAGCTCAAAAACTAATGTAGGTGAGCTGATGCTGAAATACGGTGGAGGTGGGCATAAAGCTGCTGGAACCTGCCAGATTGATAATGATAACGCGGAAAGCGTAGAGCGGGAACTCATCGAAGCCATTACTGCAGATGGCTAATAATTAGTGAAAGATTAAAAAAGAGCTCCTAATTGTTAGGAGCTCTTTTTATAGGTTAAAGTGGCATTACTCGGTTGCGCCCGAGTTGTTTTGCTTCATAGAGAAGCTTATCCGCTCGCTCAATGATCGAGTTAGGCATTTCACCCGGTTGCAATTCGGCTACACCAAATGAAGCGGTGATATTACCCACTTGCTTGCCAGAGCGTCTGTCTTTAATCGACAGTTTTTCTACTGAACGACGTAGACTCTCTGCAAATTGACGGGCGATTCTCAATTGCTTGTTGGGCATAATCAATGCGAACTCTTCACCGCCGAAGCGGTAGGCATGGATACCATCACGGCTACTAATCTGAAGGCGCTTAGCGATGCCTTTAATCACAGCATCCCCAAATAGATGACCATAAGTGTCGTTGTAGCTCTTGAAGTGATCGATATCGGCTAGAATCAGGCAAATTTTCTGTTCTGAGCGGCACAGCGTGTCCAAATCATTATCGAATGAACGACGGTTATATAGGCTAGTTAATCCATCAAACAAGGCGTCTTGTTGGACTTCAGCAAGTTGCGTTTTGAGTCGCTGAATTTCTTCGGTTGCCGTTTCGAGCTGGTTATTCAAAAAGTTAGTTGAGTGTCGGATCTCTTTAGATTCAGCCACTAACTGACGAATGACTTTCATCACTTCGTCGATAGACATGGCTTCATCGTCAACTTTTTCAAGGTTTTCAAAACTTTTGTCTATTACCTTAGAAAAGTGAGATGTATCGGCCAATGTATCTGTCATCGAAGAGGCTACTTGCCCAACCAGCACTTCAATGTTGGCCCGCAGATCTTTGATGTCAGTTTCTGCTCTGGCAGCGACATAATTATTATAAAGTTGCTCACCTGCTGCTGGTGGGCATATGCCGTAGTTCTCCAGAATGGTCTCGAGCTCACGGTTCATTTGAGGAATGGCATTCTCCACGTAGGTATACCACAACGCGTAATTGGCTGGCGTTGCGGCTACGTGGTTTTGCATCATAAGTGGGACAGCTTTTTTTAAGTTAGCGGTCGATTTTTTAAAATCGTCTTCTGTCATCTGATTATAAGAATTCTACGTTAACTACCGATTAACTTAAGATTAGCGGATTTACACCTGAGATGCTTGAGTTAATGTCAATAAAATTTGAATATTTAATAGAATTGATGAACTTACCGCAACAAAGTTCATCATACTAAAGTCCAGAACGCTTAACTTTCGGTATTACACTGCGACTTCAATTCGTTCTTTTGTGCTTCCTGATTCGAGCATGGCCGCACCTCTCAGCATAGCCTTAATTAAGTCACCTGCATTAAACTTCTCAAGAGCCTCATGTGCGCCAACCTGACGAGCTCTGTCGACACAAATTTCACTCGATAATGAAGTGTGAAGAATGATGTAGGTATTACTGAGTTGCTGTTCACTCTGGGTTTCAAACGCCAACTCATAACCGTCCAATCCAGGCATTTCAATATCGCTAACAAGAAGTTGAATTGGCTTGCCTCGTTCCGCTTCTTCTCGCATCAGTTCAAGCGCTTCAATGCCATTGTTTCGGATCTGATAAGAAATATTAATACTATCGAGTGCATCGGCGAGTTGTTTTCTTGCAATAGAGGAGTCATCAACGAGTAAAATACTCAGTGCTTTGAGCCGCTCTCGTTCGATATCGGTCAACATCGGAATCTTAGTAGATTCATATTGAGGGTAAATTTTCGACAAAAGGAGCTCTACATCGAGCATCTGTACAATCTGTTCTTCGAATCGCGTGATACCCGTAACGAAAACATTGCTACCTGCTGATTGAGGGGAAGGCTCAATAGAGCGCCAGTCACATTCGATGATTTTCTCAATCGAACGCACCATGAAGGCAACAACGGTTCTCAGACAATCGGTGACGATTAGATAGCAAGAATCGTATTCTTCTGGCTGGATTGGTCTAAAACCAATAGCGGCAGGCATATTAATCACAGGGATGGTTTTATCACGAATGGTGACTGTACCAATTACATGGTGATGTGAGTAAGGAATTTGAGTTGTCGGTTGATAAGGGACAATCTCACGAACCTTTAGTGTACCAATCGCAAATAGCTGTTCACTGCGAGTTAGCGTGAACATCAACATGCCTTGAGACTGATTTGCTTTACTGATTGTTTTTGCCATGACGGGCGTTTCTCAAATTTGATACTTTATAATATGAGATGGTAACGCATCTACGGTTCGAATCAATTAAGATAGGTCAATTAAGTCAGATTCTTTGATAGTTTGTGTGGATATTTAGTTAATAGGATGGTGATTCCGTGCTATTTCGTTACAATATGCGCCCTCAGATAGGCCCAATACATTGAGATTTTGACATGGCAAATACAGCGGCAGCTTTACACATTTTGGTAAAGCATAAAGAACAGGCTGAAGACATCATCAAGCAGTTGAAGAAAGGTGCGAAGTTTCAGACTCTGGCAAAAAAATACTCCACATGTCCATCTGGTAAAAAGGGTGGTGATTTAGGTGAGTTTCGCAAAGGTCAGATGGTTCCTCAGTTCGATAAAGTCTGCTTTAGCGGAGAAACGCTAGTACCACACTTAGTGAAAACCAAATTTGGTTGGCATGTAGTAAAGGTGCTATATCGAACTTAGCATAACTTTTATTCCTCTCAAAAAAGTAAGTACATAACCGTGTAACCTCCAGATTATTAAGGGGGGGGCATGGTGAAAGCTCTAACTGTTTAAGCTTTACAAATCCGTTGATTGGCTCATGTAGCCATACGGTGTTACTGTCAGTTTCGCCAGAAACAAACCTATTGATTGGATTTGTTTCTGGCTTAGTTACGTCAGTAATTGGAGTATGCTCAATAATACCGTAACCATTATCTTATTGATCTACGTAAGGAATATCCTTAATACCAATGTCTGGAAGGTTGTCTTTATCCAGATCATCTTTATCAGTGGTTGAACTATCGGTTGAGCTAATGTTTAGCCATACACAGACAGTAGGGCGAGTAATACTAGTGATTTCTTCATCATTGCTATCGTTTAGAACCGGAAACCGAAGCTAAGGCTAACTTGTGTAGGATCTGCGTATACAACGCTACCGTGTATACCGTGTTCGTAGTCGTACCTTAGAAACTCAAGGTTGAAATACACTTCATCCTTAACAATAACTGAAGTACCCAGACCGTAGTATGGAATTACGCTATTTGCTGATTGTGTGTAGCCGTTAGATAAAACATCACCGGTTGAGTACATCATGCCAAGAGGTAAGAATGGTTCTACTGATAAATACTCATTTACTTGGAAAGCCGTTTTTAGGCGAATACCACCTGTGTAATTAAATAGGTCTGCATTGTAACCGACACCATTAATGTTCTCGCTAGAGCTTGCGTGGTAGAACGCAGCGATGAAATCAACGTTCTTATGAAGACCAGTACCACCTTTGATGTTAAGGCCATTACCATCGGCTGTACCAGCGTCAATATTTGTGTAGCCAAACTCAATAAAAGACTTAGTTTCATCAGCAGTTGTGCCAAAAGAGAGTGAAAGAATAGATACTGCCAGAGCTGATTTTAGTTTAGACATAACTTCTTACTTAAAAAGCTTCCCTCTGAATAAATCTAGCGATCTCCATGCGCCAGATACACAATAAAACGGTGTTCAATATAGTGGGTGTGATTATATAGAGCAATTGCTCAATCGATAAAAAACCATTAAAAAGTATTGCAAAATGTGTGGATATAATTGGAGATGAATATAACCTTCAACACCATCAATTATTGATATGTTTTCAGTTATCATTCAGGAATCATTGGTTCTTTCTAAAGGGGGCGGCGGAGGCTCGCACTCGGTGTATTGAATGGCAAAGTAAGATTAGAGAGTTGTCCGATGCGTAATATAGGAGTAGCTTCTAAACTGTGGTCTAAAATTAGGTATAATAGGACTCAGGTTTTTACCGCACTTAAAAAACACCCCGCACTGGCGGGGTGTTTTGGATCTAGTGAATTATAGTTCGGTCCAGGCTTGGTCCCAGTAAAGCCCTGTACCCGGTGCGTAGGCCCATGCTTCTCCTGCACACCATCCTGTGTATGGGTGAGGTTTACACTCGTAGCTGTTTCCTGCGTTAGTTACGCGGTCACCAGCCTCATATGCAGTACCTTCAACATATTGAGGGTATTCTCCCGGGTTACCACCATCACCTTTGGCTTTGACAAGAATTGAGAGACTTGCAGTGTCAGAGTCAGTTCCATCAGAAACAGTCACTGAAACTAGAACATTGGTATCTTGCGTAAACTCAGGGGCAATAAAGCTTGCACTGTTGCCATTCTCATTAAGCGTAACGTCAGAGGAAGACCAGCTATAGGTTAAGTTGTCACCGTCTGCATCAGAGCTACCTGATGCATCTAAAACAACATTGTCGCCAGCTTCCGCTTGAGTAGGACCACTGATATCAGCGACAGGTGGTGTGTTTTCTGGCTCGCTGCCAAATTCGGCTTTGACGTTAACTGTGTCATATGAGGTTGCATTTTCATCATCCTTCACAGTTAGTTTAAAGCTATAGGTGTCATTTGCGCCTGTATCCGGAATAGAAACAGTTGCAACAGCTTTGTCTGCATCGCCGATGTTAAGATCATTGCCGGCAATCTGTTCCCATTTGTAGGAAACGATACTGCCATCATTGTCACGCGAGCCTGAACCATCAAGCTGAACAACTTGAGCAGTGTTGACAACGATGTCATCACCCGCGTCGGCGACTGGCGGTTGGTTGCCCGGCTCTCCACCTTCAAGTAGCCCACGTTGCATGGCATTGAGGATATCGCCGTTGTCTCCATCGATCTCCCATGAGAACAAGCCCGCAAACCCTTGAGAGCGCACATAAGCTGCTTTTGCTTCAACAGAACGAGCATCATCATAGGTGATCACTTCACCGGTAGACTCTTTATAGAGGTAAGGAGCTTTTGCTGGCTCGTCGTAGAATTGTTCAACACCAGATTTACCTAGGTAGTCCGTGACGATGTCTTTGTAGTCGATCACGCCAGCCTCCCAGCTGCCAACAATTGGGCCGTTGCCAACGCCAGTAATAGGATTGGATGTATCCGTCATACTATCTCGAGTGACACCGCTCCAGCCGCGACCATACATTGCAGCACCTAATACGAGCTTGCTTGGAGATACACCTTGCTTGAGCAGTTCTTTTACGCCGTTATCCGTAGTGTATTCTGGGCCGTCATCAGGTGTTAATGTTCCTTCACACTGAGCTGCTGTGATGTGCGAACCACAGTATAGAGCAGCTTGATGACCAAGGTTGTTATCCCACGCCCCGTAGAAGTCATAAGTCATGACAAAGAGGTAATCCATGTACTGAGTTGCATCTGGGTAGTGTACGTCTTCGATTTTATCCCATCCCGCCCCAATAGCTGAGGTCAGCTCATACGTTCTCCCAGTTTCAGCGGACAGAGTATCAAGCATTTGGCGTAGCTCTTTCATCAAATCAACGTACGCTTGGCCATCTTTTTCTGGGTCACCTAAGTCTGGGTTTGCTCCTGTACCACCAGGGTATTCCCAGTCAATGTCAACGCCGTCATAGAACTTCCAAGTAAGAAGGAATTCTTTGACAGATGCGACGAAGGTATCGCGATTCTTTTTGTCGGTGAATCCGAAGAAGGGGTCGGACAGCGTCCAACCACCGATAGACGGGAGAATTTTCAGATCAGGGTAGCGTTGTTTTAATGCCATCATCTGACCGTATGTTCCTTTAATCGAAGAATCGGCAGTGCCTGGTAGGCTAGAGCCAAAAGCGCCCCATTGATCATGAACGACGACTTCGTAGTCTTGAGAATCGCCACAAGCTAGTTGAAGTGCTCTTTGCGAGTTTTGATCGGTTAATGATTCATTTGGACCACAGATAGGCACAAATCCGTAGATGATGTGTGTCAGATTGTCGGCTGGAATGTTATCAACCGTGAATTTGCGATCATACTGGCTCCATTCGACAAAATAGGTACCCACAACTGTGCCGTCTGGTTGTGGAGGGAAAGATTGGTTATTGCTGTCGACATTCATAACCAGCGGTGCCATGCCTTTGCCGTCAGTATCCGTCACCGTAATTTGGTGCACGGGAGAAGTCGAACACTCCCCGTCAGCATCACATATGTTGACAGTCATATCATATTGGCCTGCTTCATCTATCTGTACTTGCGTATCTCCAGAAAAAGCAGATCCTGTAGGACCATTAATTGGGGCAGAAAAGATCACTTCATTGTTAAGCCTGACTTGCCACTCGGTTGCTGGCGTCCCACCGTTGTACCAAACATCCCACTCAACAGGAAAGGTAACTTGTTCATGCCTCACCACGGTTTTCTTGTATGACTGTTGGCCTGCTTCTCCGTTAATCTCAACAAATGATTGGCTTTTTACACTGGTCATGTTCCAGTCTAATGCTGCTGCAGAGGGAGCCGCCTGCACATTGACACTGGCCGTACCTAGACTGAGTGCAATCACTAAAGATAGAGGTTTCAGTATGCCTCTCTTACCAAACTGACGACTTTTATTCTTATCCATTGTTCTTTTCCTTTAATTCAACCCTATGTTCAAGCCTGAAAATAATTTCAATGGGAACTTATTTAGCAGACTAATTTAATCTAGAAGGGCTTTAAAAAAGGTTAAAAAGGCAATTTTTCAATATGGAACTAATGGTGGCAATTAATATTATTTCATAATTGATTATTGGACTTTCCCTAAACTAGGTGGCAGTCCGAAATAGAATTAAAGCTCTATTATTCTCGCTAATATTGTTAAAAATGGATGGTGGAGTTTTGACGGCTTTGGCGGAGTGGTTATATAGCTTAATAGACATCAAAGAAATAGGTCTATTTAACTTTAAACTTATTAATAGCTTAATGGTGTTGCTAAATGACTGTATTAAACTGCTTGTAGTTTGATTTGTTCGACGGTTCTTGGCCAGTCATTAACTGTAAATCATCATAAAATAACATGGCATAGTGGCAGTTTTATTTAATTTGAGTAGGGCACATCATGACGTGTTCGTCCTTCTTGTGGATTAAGCAAGCTTGAAGTGTGAGTCAGCGAGAACGATTTATGTTTCTCGCTGATTTGAATAGTTGAGTAACTCGAAGCCTATGGAACGATATTGAAGGGGTCAATAAGCTCGATTAAAACCGCCGTCCAGCACGATGTTTTGACCTGTCATGTGGTTAGCGATGGGCCCGAGCAGCGCTAAAATACCATCAATGACATCTGTTACCGATGCGTATTTTCTAAGTGGGATATTAGACACTTCGTTCTCCATCAGTTCTTCAAACGATAGATTCTGGTCGAGAGCTTTTTGCTCCATCTTCTGCGTATAGCTTTGAGTCATTACACCACCAAGGGAGAGGGTATTAACGGATATACCTTTCTCGGCCAGTGACAACGCCATGGTTTTCGCTTGTCCGACCCAAGCGCTGCGTAAGCAATTGTTTATTGAGTAGTGTGGAAGTGCGGCTTTGGAGCTGATTCCTGAAACGAAAACGATGGAAGCTCTCTCCTTCAACTTATCTTGCTCGACAATCTGACGAAGCAAACGCAGGGGCGAAATAAAGTAGTTATTGAAATACTTTTGCCACTTTTCATCGTCAGGAAACACTTCTTTGGAAGGTGGGATTCTTGGGATAAAGAACACCACACCATCAAACTTATCAGAGTCTTTGATTGCTAAAGCACATTCATCAATGGAACTGGGACTGAAGAAATCGAGTGCACTCGTTTGTACGGGGTGCTGAAACTCATGGCTAGAGACAATATCATCTAGTTTAGAAATATTTCTTGCGGCCAAAAAAAGTGAATGCTCTTGAGCGAGCTCGAGAGCTAAGCTAGATGCGATTCCGCCTGTCGCACAAGTGATAAGATAATTTTTCATATAAGATGTTCTTCGTACTAGCAGGTTTGTTTTCAGGATATGTTGATAAACACTATTCTTTTTATTGCTTACTGAGAATCCGACACAATAATATCGTTCGGTACTTTACGGAAAGCAATCTTATTTGTATGTTCTCACCTATAGAAAAAGCCAGCCACTTATGTGACTGGCTTCTAAATTGAGTAGTGCCTAAAACTACAAATACGCTTTCAGCTTTTCAACAAGCAACTTAATGTCAGTCTCAGAAACGTCTTTATGAGTCACAAAGCGTATTGGGTTTCCTGGCGAAACGGTAATGCCATCTTCGCTCAATTTATTTGCAATAGCGTGGATATCAACGTTGTCGTCCAGCTTAGCAAATACAATATTAGTCTGAACGAACTCAGGGTTGACGTGGAAACCTGGAAGTTGACTCAGTTCTGTGGCTAGCAGTTTTGCGTTGGCATGGTCAACTTTCAGCTGTTCGACTTGTTCGGTCAACGCCAGTTTACCTGCAGCAGCCAGAATGCCAGCCTGACGCATACCACCACCGACCATTTTGCGTAATCGGCGAGCCTTAGCGATATAAGCTTTGCTGCCAAGAAGTAATGAGCCGATAGGTGCAGAAAGGCCTTTTGACAGGCAGATTGTCATCGAGTCAAAGTGCTTTGCGATTTCTCGAATATCAACATTGAGTGCAACAGCTGCATTGTATGCACGAGCTCCGTCTAGATGGAGTGATAGGCCGTGTTGATCAACAAACTCTCGGGCTTGTGCGAGGTAAGACAGTGGAAGCACTTTACCATTGATGGTGTTCTCTAAGCTTAATAGTTTAGTTCGAGCAAAATGGCTATCATCTGGTTTGATTGCTGCTCTTAGTTTGTCGAAATCAAGGGTACCATCTGGGTTATTTTCGATGGGTTGCGGTTGAATAGATCCTAACACGGCGGCACCGCCAGCTTCGTATTTGTAGTTGTGGGCCTGCTGGCCACACAGGTATTCGTCACCACGGTCGCAATGTGACATCAAACCAAGCAAATTTGCCTGTGTGCCCGATGTGGTAAAAAGCGCTGCTTCAAACCCGTGGCGCTCTGCAACCCACGCTTCTAATTCATTAACGGTCGGGTCGTCACCGTATACGTCATCACCGACTAACGCGTCAGCCATGGCTTGTCTCATTGCTTGGGTGGGTTTGGTGACGGTATCCGAACGGAAATCCATGTGCTTTCTCCTATATGTATCCACACAGTTTTGCTTTACTTAAACATGCGATCGTTTTGGCATCGGTGATTTCGCCTTCGATAATCTTTTGTTCGATTTCGCTAACAGGCAGAGACAACACCTCAATGACTTCATCATCGTCGCAATTAAATCTTGTTACCTCGGACAGGCCTTTTGCGACAAACAGATATTGAATCTCGTCGCAAAACCCAGCCAAAGGTGTGACTTGCCCTAGAGATATCATGGTTTCTGCGCTGTAACCAGTCTCTTCTGCTAATTCTCTTACTGCACAGAGCTCAACAGGTTCGTTAGGTTCAATCGTACCAGCCGGTAATTCAAGTAGCCATTTTTTGAGAGAAGGGCGGTACTGATTAATTACAATAATATTGCCATTATTTTCTATCGGTAATATGACGGCTGCGCCAGGGTGAGAAATCGTGGTGTGAGTAATGGTTTTACCATTAGGTAGTGTGGTTTGCTCTTCCTGAAGGGAGATACCCTTCCAAGTGTGTAGAATATTCAAAGGTGTGTCCATAGTATTCTTAACGTGACTCATTAATTGAGATGCGGCCTTACATTACAGCCTACAAATAGTGAATAAAAGGTTAATAAGGGGTGTGACTCAAATATGAGACACTCTCCCAGTGACTTGTCTCCCAAAATTGCAAACTTTGATTTCAACAAGTTACGTGAAACTGGCTTCTGTTATAAAGATGGGTCAAAACTAAAAAATGCACTTGTAACAAAATGATAACAAATGTATAAAAGTATACATATATTCAGTTCTGGTCGAAGTCAGAGGAGCGCAGAATGATTAGCCCTACCAGAGTCTCCCACTCGCAAAAAGCGTTGCTCTCTGAACGAATTAACAAACTGGCTCATGCCTTATCCGATGGTGTCTACGAGCGTGAAGATACCATCAAAATGTGTTTGCTCGCGGCTTTGGCGGGTGAAAGTGTTTTCCTCTTAGGCCCTCCGGGCATCGCAAAAAGCCTCATTGCGAAACGCCTTATCCAAGCATTCGACAATTCTTCCTATTTTGAATACTTGATGACTCGTTTTTCAACACCTGAAGAGGTGTTCGGACCTCTGAGCATTCAAGAACTTAAGGATAATGGACGCTATTTACGCCTGACAGAAGGGTATTTGCCGACGGCTCAAGTCGTCTTCTTGGATGAGATTTGGAAGGCTGGCCCTGCGATTCTCAACACGCTTTTGACGGTGGTGAATGAAAAGACCTTCAAAAATGGTAGTGATGTAGAGCGTGTTCCAATGCGTCTGTTGGTGTCAGCATCTAATGAACTGCCGGATGAAGACAGTGGTCTGGAAGCGCTATATGACCGAATGTTAGTCCGCATCTTTGTTAATCGCATTCAGAACAAACAAAACTTTAAATCGATGCTGACAGTAGGTACGCCGCAGGAAGCACAAATCCCTGAAGGCTTGGCAATTACTGATGAAGAGTATCATTTGTGGCAATCTGAGCTTGAAAAACTTGAACTGAGCGACGAAGTATTTGAAAAACTTTATGAGCTCAAAGAAATGCTAGAGCAATCAGCGACCGAAGGGATGGGTGTTGATGTCTCTGATACCGATATGTATGTCTCAGACCGCCGTTGGAAAAAAGCCGTTAAGTTGCTTAAAGCAAGTGCCTATTTTAATGGTCGCGATAGCGTCAATCCACTCGATCTCTTGCTGTTGCAAGACTGCTTATGGAACAGCCCTGAGTCAAGAGAAGTGGTGCAGCGAGTCGTGAAAGAGTTTGCTCTTAAACAGGCTTTTGACCAACAAGAAGTGGAGCAACAGATCAGCTTATGCCGTGAGGAGTTAGCGGAAGTTCAGGAAGAATTAGAGTCTGAATTTGGTATTATGTTGTCTATGGAATCGACCACGGGCTTGTTAAAGAAACAAATCCATAGCTATGACATATCGGATGCAAAAAGCTATAAAGTGGGTAGCGCCTTTGATCTAGTCAAACTGGTGCTACTGCAAAGCAATATGTCAGTGTCTGAATCTGAGAAAGGCGACAGCCGCTGGGTTTACGTTCCGAAGAATGAACTGGAGCGCGTGATTAAAGAAGGCCATGGAGATGTGTACGGGTATGTGAATCAGAACACCAATATGTGCCGTTTACGTTTTGATATTGATGCTGGCAATAATCTCGTCATTAAAGACATCGCTAATCGCGCGGTATTGGTTTCTGTTGTTACGCGGAAAGGTCTCGACGACGGTCTGTATCAAAGTTGGCTGACTAAGTCAGAGCAGGCTTTGGCTCAGCTTGAACACGCCGAGCATCATCTGCTTAAAGTACGTTCTAACTTTCATGGCGCTCTCCCACATAGTTTTATTGACCAAGACTTACCTCGCGCGATGGAAGCCAGCCTCCAGCACATTCAGCATGTTCTGGAATCGACAAAAACCGAATGCGAGCGCACGGTTCTCCGTTTTAGAAACCTAAATCAATTCTTCTCTTAAAGGAGCGATGAATGTTAGGAGCTGACGGTTTAAACCTAGCGTTAATGATTGCAGACTCAGGGATCATAGACTCTGCGGTCAACGACCTAATGGCTCGTTCTCAAGTCATGGCGATCACTGAAAACAGAGGGATGAAAACGAAAGTTAAAAACCATCTGCTTAAGTGGCGAGGTAGCGTAAAAAAACGCATAACCAAGGTTTGTGAAACAGAGCGATTTCAGCAAGAACTTGCACTTTATCAAGAAGTCATTCATTGGGATGAAGCAACATTCTTTGAACAGATCCCCGATATTATCAAGAAGCTTGAATGGCACTCAGCATTCTATCTCCAAGCTCGCCGCTTGATGGAAAAGAACAAAGGGGTGAACAACCCGATGTTCCCACATTACTTCTGTGATCAGTGGTATCAAAGCCTATCTGAGGCGATTCGTCAGGCTCAGGTAACAGAGCTAGAAGCAAGCAAAGAAAAGGCTTTGAAAGATCTCTATCAGCGAATGGAAACCATGAAAAACATGGATAAAGTCACTGAAGAAGGGGATGAAAACAGCGTTGGCCGCTTATGGGACATGGCAGCGGCTAAGCTGAGTAAAACAGATTTGTCCGTGATGAAGCGCCATGCTGAGTTTCTGAAAAAGAATCAAGGGCTGCAGGAAATCGCGGAAAAGCTGGGCCGCATGGCAGGTCAGGTTGATGACCCAGATTTAAATCGTGCGCCAGCTGAAGAGCTACAAATGGTCGAGGAAAAGTCAGACGAAGCGACAGACGACATTGTTGGTATTCATGAAAGCGATGATCTTAACAAGCTGCTACCTAACGAAACCATGTTTTTGGCTTACCCTGAGTTGGAAGTCGTGTTCTATAAGCATTTAGTTGATAAACGTTTAATGAATTATCGTATGCAGGGTAAGTCTCGTACGTTGCGCAAGGTCAAGGCGCATAGGCCAGATAACAAACAAGTCGATGTTGAAAAGGGGCCTTTTATTGTTTGTGTGGATGCTTCAGGCTCGATGAGCGGCTTCCCTGAACAATGCGCGAAAGCAATGGCGTATGCGCTAATGCAGATTGCACTGGCGGAAGATCGCGACTGCTTTGTTATTTTGTTCTCTACGGAACAAATCACCTATGAGCTGACGAGACAAGATGGTTTACGAGAAGCGAGTGACTTTCTCACATACAGTTTTCATGGCGGAACAGACTTAGAGCCAGTGCTAATGAAGTCTATCGACTTAATGGGTGGCGATAGATACAAAAATGCCGATATGGTAGTGATTTCTGACTTTATCGCGCCCAAGCAATCGGATGAAATGCTGGCGAAAGTCGCTAAGCTTAAAAAGCGTAAGAACCGTTTTCATGCTATTAGCTTATCCAAATATGGCAATCCTGATCTGATGTCTATGTTTGACCACAGCTGGGCTTATCATCCTAATCTGGTCGGCAGGATAATGAAAAAATGGTAACGGCTAATTGGTCTTAACCGAATCAGACTAAATAAAAAAGGAGCAGTTCATGCTCCTTTTTTATGCTGGTTAGACTGCCAAAGGCATTTCATTGGAAGGATCGCGCTTGTGATATACACGAATCAGCCCGAGCAACGCCAGCAATGACATGAGTAACATTAATGCACCCACTGGCATCTGGTCATGCGATGGGATGACTGAGGCGGCTAGGGTGGCTAAGCCTGCACCTAAATTCTGCATACCGCCCAGAATGGCTCCTCCGGTTCCCGCATGGTATGGAAAAGGTGACAAGGCACCCGTGGTTGCAGCAGGGAATAGAACGCCAGCCCCCAAAAAATAGATAGTCGCCCCGCCAACCAACGTCATCGCGGAGGTTTGTCCCATTAGTCCTGGCACAAGTACAATGAGTGAGCCAAGTACGATGGCTAGCAAACCAAACATCATCGAAAGTTTCTCGCTTCTTCTAGATGCAATGACGCTAGACAGCGCAGCGCCGACGAGGTAACCAGGAATAGGCAAAACAAATAACATACTCACCGTCGTTGCTGGTAGCTTTAACACACCACCAAGTAGAACGCCTGCGGCGGCTTCAAAGATGGCCACACCAGAGAATGTTGCCACGAGGCACATTAAATAACCCTGAAACCTTTTGTTGGAGAGCACAAAGCCATAGCTACGTAGTGCAGACTCATTGCGTCGACTCGCTTTAGGCAAGGTTTCTTCGAATCGGGTCATCATGGTGATCACCACTGCGATGCTAAACAATGCCAAGAACATGTAGCTAGAGCGCCAGCCTAAGGTTTCGGTCAGATATCCCCCAAGAACAGGGGCTAATAGTGGAGAAAAAATCACGCACATACTGATCAAGCTGTTCACTTGATGAAGCTCTCTGCCCGAAAAGACATCTCGTGTTAGGGTTCTCGACATAGCGCCACCGCTGCCAATTCCCAGTCCCTGGATAAAGCTGCCAGCAAGAAACCACTCGAATTGTTGTGCAAACAGAGCAACGATTGCACCGACAATATAGATCAGCAAACCAGCAATAATAATCGGTTTCCGGCCTAAACGATCGGATAGCGGGCCATAGAAAAATTGAGAAAAACCGTATGGTATTAGATAACACGCCATGACTGCCTGAAGTGCAGCGGGTGACACAAGAAACTCATCTGCCATATGACCGATAGACGGCACATACATGGTTTGAGTCATCTGACCTACCGCGGTCAGTATTGCAATTAAAAATGTCAGTTTGATAACTTGAGATGATGCGGACATTTTCAGACATACCTAAATTTAAAGCGCACGAAACCACAGGTGCTGTGTAATGCAACCCTAACTAAATAAAGAAAAAATGGATGGTTTAGGCGCAGAATATTAGAAGGAGATTGGTTTGCGTGCAATTGAAAAGTGTGATCTTAAGCAAGATTAATTTCTATGATTTGGATTAGATAAACTAATCCAAATTTTGAGAGGCTACTGAACGAATAATTATTCTAGAGGTAGTTGGTTGAGGCACTTTCTACACAAGCAAGATTCATTGGACGGGAGAGAAGATGTATCTCGCTTTTCGAGAGAAAAACACCAGCAGGTGTTTTTACCCGCGCTGATGTCGCATTGGGCTGGCTCACCACAGGAAGGGCAGGTATGGCTTGTGGTGCTTCCTTGAAGCGCATCCATAACGGTGTCTCTTTCATCATCTGAAAGGTGACGCCAGTTGACGATTTCATCAATGGTTCGATGGCAACCGCTACATATTCCACCATTATTTTTGCATGCAGCGATACATGGGGTTTTCAAAATGGTCATCCGAGCAAAGAAATTTCGCTGCAGACTATACCGGACTCTGCGTGTAACAACAAAAAATCAGTTGTTTTTGATAATGATTCCCACTAGTATTTGTTGCAAATGATAATTAATATCAAAAAGTAGTTTTGTTGATGATTTCTTCGCTTGCAGCGTCAGTCTTTATAGTAGGGCTAGGAATTAAAATTCGTATCTCCCGCCTACAGATCGGGATTTGGTTGCTGTTTACGCTCATACTCGAACAGTTTGTCACTAATATGGCACTGCACGTTCTAGTTTCTATGTTTATCGCTTCTCCCTTCCTTATCAAAATGGAGAACAAAGCTCTTGCGCGCCAGATTTACGTTCTGTGTGTTCTCGTTCCCAGTTTAACGCTGATCCCTCGAATCATTTAAATTTTGGCGGCTGATACAGCAGAGAAGTGTCTTGCTTCATAAATATATTACTGGCGATCAAGCTGCCAACACACACCATTCCAAGCGCAAACCATCCCAATAAGGTGGGCTGTTCATTGAACACAGGGATAGCAAGTAACGTCGCTATCGCGGGCGTTGCAGCACCAAACGCAGCGGTGCGTTCAGCGCCCAATACTGAAATCGCATGTAAATAGGTAAATGCAGCAACCAGACCCGCACCAATGCCTTGTAGGGTGATATGACCAGCGAGTTCTTTCCATGGCCAGTCGGCCACACTGGTCGCGATTAAATGACTCTTGAGCATGCCACTGGCGATAAGGGTGATTAATCCAAGTGTCGAGAGTAACGAAATAACTCCCGCAGCAACTAAAGGGTTCAGATTAGAAACTCGCGCGCTAATAGTAAACGTTGCCCACATCATGCTCCCCAACAGGAACAGAACGTATCCGGTCAATAAGCCATTGCCAGAGTGTCCAAAGCCCTGAAAGAGAAAAGCGGCGATGCCACCGAGCACTAGCATAAGTCCCAAAATACGGTGAGAGCTTAACGGTTGTCGAAATAGCACTACCGCAATGCCTGACACGAAAAGTGGCAGTGTGCCCGGTATTAACGCGCTGCCGTCGGAAACTGGCGCCAGCTGCATGCCTGTCCCAGCAACAAACAAATAAGGCAAACCACAGCCAACAAACATCCCTAGCATGTAGCGCTTCGGTACTTTTTGAATGAGTTTTATTGATTTAAGTACCAAAGGGAGCAGCACGATACAAGGGATGAGAAATCGAGCCAATGCGATATCTGCTGTCGTGAGCTCCGAATGTGCGCCACCACGAAGTGAAAGAAAAAAGCCAGACCAGAGCAGCAGTGTAGCAGCCATTGCCAAGTAACCTGAGATCATAACGTTGTTAGTATATTAATTTGGTGTTAGTAATTATGAGTCGTTTCTTAAGACCAAATATGGCAAAGTTAACTAATAACAATATGAGTATTAGCTGAATCAGCTAACTTATAAATGAAAGTTGCTATTTAGAGGCGTGAACCATGGATAGGATCGATCAACACATCTTGATGTTGTTACAAAAGGATGCCCGTCAGTCGACAGCAGATATTGCCGACAAAGTCGGTTTGTCACCTTCCCCTTGTGCTCGAAGGATTAAACGGCTTGAAGAAGAGGGAGTGATCGCCAGTTACCGTGCAAGCTTAAGTAAAGATAAGGTTGGGGTTGGGATGACGGTATTTGTCGAGGTCAGCCTAAGTAACCACCAAGCCTCTTCTATCGATGACTTCGAGCAAGCTGTTCGGGATATGGAGGAAGTGGTGAGTTGCCACGTTGTGTCTGGTGCTTATGATTACCTTTTGGAAGTTGTCAGTCATGATCTGGCTGGGTACGAAGCCTTTACACGTAAAATCCAGCGCTTAGAAAATGTTAAGGATATCCATACACACTTGGCAATTCGACAGGTCAAAGAAGCTCGACAACTGCCCATATTCAACTAATTAGCGAGACGCGCGCTGATAAGTGCTCTGATTGTCATTGTCCACACGATCTGGTTGGGAAAACAGTGAAACACGGTCGCGCCCCAGGCTTTTTGATTGGTAAAGTGCAATGTCAGCGCGTTTGACCCAATCTTCGATAGTTTCAAAGGGTTGGGACTCCGCCACTCCTGAACTGAGGGTCACTTTGGCTTCTTGTGGATAATCGCTCTCTTTGACGGCGCGGTTGATTGCTTCCATTGAAGATTCAACGGCATATTGATCGGCTTGAGGGAACAACAAAAGAAACTCATCGCCCCCTAAACGAAACAACATGGTTGAGTGTTCGGTTTCGGCATCAATAATTTTTACCACCTGCGTAATGACTTGGTCACCGACATCGTGCCCATAGAGGTCATTAATCGTTTTAAATTTGTCGATATCAATAAGCGCTATTGACGAGGTTGTATAGAGCTGGCGAATGTTCTCAAGTGAGCTCTGTAATTGGTGTCTGTTGTAAGCGCCGGTCATAGGATCCCTTACTAACAAGTAGCGAAGGTCGGTTTGTAGCTGTCTGACCGCTTTCACAACCACATGGACAATGACCGCGGTCGCGAGTAAGGAAAATGCATAGCGAGAGGTTTCCGATAATTCCTGATGAGGTAATACGGCAATGGTGCAACCCAGACATACCACGATATTAGCAATAGTGGCAGTGCGAGCTGGCAGAAGAAATACAATGCTAATGATGATGGGAAACACCCAGTAAGTGGCCAATGTGCCAAAGATGTTCACTGCCATAATGATTGAGGTAACGAGAAGAGCCAAAGGGATAAAATGCCCGAAGAGGCCGACCTTGTTATAGATAATGGCAGCAATTTCAAGAAGCAAGGTAATCTCAAACGCTAGCAATACAGCGCCGAGCATGGTTTCACCTATGAGAAGATTTTTGATTCCGAGTGGAACAAAGAAAATGAGCGTGATAGCGGCGATGAACTTCAGAACTTGTTTCTGTTGTCTGATGTCGAGGATAGCATCACTCTGTCGGGTCTGAAGCGTCTCGTTTTTCACCATGCAACACCTTTGGCTGTCCTTTACGCCTTTATAAAAAGTAAGCCTAAAGTGTTGCTAAATCAATTCTGGTGCGGGTGGTTATTCTGGCTTAGTAATACTTCCTAGCTCAAGTACAGGTGCTACATCGATATCCTCAGCATTCATCATTGAGGAGATACGTTGCACCGAAGAAAGAAGCAGTGATTGTTCCCATTCTTCCAGTCGCTGAAACTTATTGATGAAGTTTTGCTGCAAAGGCATTGGCGCTTGGTCGAGGACTGCCAGCCCTTTTTCTGTAAGGTGTGCGTGAACCTTTCGCTTATCTTGAACGCTGCGTACACGCTTGACCAGCTCTTGGCGCTCTAAGCGATCCAATATTGTCGTTGCAGTCGCTTGACTCATATTAGTATGGTTAGAAAGCTCTCGAATCGTCACTTCTCCAAGCTCTCTTATTGAGCGCATTAGAATCAGTTGCGGGCCTGTTAACCCAGACTCTTTACTTAGTCTTTTCGAGTGCAGATCGATGGCGCGGATAATCTGTCGAATAGAGATAAGAACTTCTTCGTGCTTTTCCAATGTTAATCCTTAATGAGCGAAGCGTTTGGAGGCGAGAAAATACATGAAAATTCCCTCGAAATGAAGCCTGAAAACTCATAAATATCATACTTATTTCTCATATTAGTGAGGGAATGAATAGTTATGAGATTTGAGAAGAAACTTTTTTGTGTAAATGTGATGTTCTCAAATGTTTAGAAGTCAAAATGAATATGGGGTGAGAGATAGTTGATTGTTGTGTGAATAGTAGGCTCTTGAATTCGTATTCGTCCAAAAAGTGGTCAAATAATAGTGATTTACTGGAATGATCTGTATCTAGGCGTACAATGGTGTTGAGTCGATCAAGTCTTGATATAGATTAAATTGTTTTTATCACTAACGATTTTTCTATCTGAAGACTTGATTAGGGAAGAATATTCATCAAGAGAGGAAAGATGACTAAAGGTATAGACAAGTACAGTATCGATAGTACCGATTACACCATCGGACAAGATAATGTACAGAAGTGGGGGTTTGATGTTCATAACCCCGTATTTGGCGTGAGTGCCGGATTCATCGGATTATTCCTATTTGCAGTGCTGGTTATGGATGCGCAGTCTGCAAAATCGTTGCTGGATGGCTTGAAGTTTCAAATTATCGGGAGCTTTGACTGGCTATTTATCTGGTCTGGAAACATTTTTGTTGTTTTTTGTCTCGCGTTAATCGTAAGCCCATTGGGTAAAATACGTCTTGGTGGTCAAGATGCGACGGCTGATTACTCATTCATCTCTTGGCTATCGATGCTTTTTGCTGCGGGCATGGGTATCGGTCTGATGTTCTGGAGTGTTGCTGAGCCAGTTGCTTACTACACAGGCTGGTTTGAAACACCGTTAGGTGTTGAAGCCAACACACCCGAAGCTGCGAAACTGGCGATGGGCGCAACGATGTACCACTGGGGCCTTCACCCTTGGGCTATTTATGGTGTAGTTGCTCTGTCTCTAGCGTTCTTTGCTTACAACAAAGGTTTGCCGCTTTCTATCCGTTCTATTTTCTATCCAATTCTTGGTGACCGTGCTTGGGGTTGGGCTGGCCATATTGTTGATATCTTAGCGGTATTAGCGACGTTGTTTGGTCTTGCTACTTCCCTTGGCTTGGGCGCACAGCAGGCAGCGAGCGGCATCCATCATGTATTTGGCCTAGATGCAGGTATGGGTCTACAGATCGTTGTCATTACGGTTGTAACTTTACTGGCTGTCGTATCAGTAGTTCGTGGTATTGATGGTGGTGTAAAGGTTATCAGTAACATCAACATGATCGTAGCATTCTTGCTACTGATTCTGGTTGCTCTGATTGGTTATGCGGTGGCGTTTGGCAATATTGGCACAACACTAATGGCTTACGTCGAGAATATCATCCCGCTAAGTAACCCTCATGGACGTCAAGATGAAGCTTGGTTCCAAGGCTGGACAGTATTCTACTGGGCGTGGTGGATCTCATGGTCGCCATTCGTGGGTATGTTCATCGCACGCGTATCTAAAGGTCGTACAGTACGTGAATTTATGACAGCGGTTCTGTTGGTACCAACTGCGGTAACGCTACTTTGGATGTCAGTATTCGGCGGTATTGCGATTGACCAAGTGGTTAACAACATCGGTGAGCTGGGTGCAAACGGGCTGACGGATGTTTCGCTAGCAATGTTCCAGATGTTTGACGTACTGCCTTTTGGTACTGTTCTATCAATCATCGCGGTGATTCTGGTTTTGGTGTTCTTTATCACGTCATCTGACTCGGGCTCACTGGTTATCGATAGCATTACTGCTGGTGGTAAAGTCGATGCACCTGTACTTCAGCGTGTATTCTGGGCCTTTATGGAAGGTGCAATTGCAGTTGCTCTTTTATGGGTTGGCGGTACTGAAGCGGTTCAGGCGCTTCAGGCGGGTGCCATTTCAACTGCCTTACCGTTCACCTTTGTATTGTTGATGATGTGTGTCAGTCTATTGATGGGTATGCGCACTGAAAAATACGATCGTTAGTCGAAACGGTAAAATTGAAAAAAAGGGACGAATTTTCGTCCCTTTTTTGTATCCGCGATTTACTTCTTATCAGACCCAAATCTGATTGAGTTTTGTAGACCGTTCATAATGATAGGCGATTTGCGCCTGTAACAACTCCGCCGTGGCGACCGCATCAGTTAAGGCATGATGTGGCGTGTACGGAGGAAGACCATAGCGCGCTCGGCTTGCGCCTAACCGGACTGAATCCGGCTTCTTACCTAACACTTTATTTAGTATTCCGCCGTGTAGGCGCTGTTGGTAGAGGGTTTCAAGGTGCATGGTATCGACGACAGGAAACTCAATCCCTTCATTAATTCGATCCTTGAGTGCTCGATCAAAAAACTCTCGCTCAATTCTCTGATAGTGCACCACCATGATTTTGCCTGCCATCTGCTCCAAGACTTGATCATAAACTTCCGATAAGTCCGGTGCATCGAGAATATCACTGTGGGTGATACCATGAATGATCACTGATTCTTCAGCCAGTTGCTGACGAGGTCGTACCGTCCAGTGATGAGCTTGATTAATAAAGATCCTGTTGAGATTAAACGGCACAGTTCCAATGGTGATGATGTCATCTTGCTCTGAATCTAAACCAGTGGTTTCAAAATCCATGGCTAGAAAGGTCACATCTTCCAGATTGGTATCGGCACTTGGAACTCCAGCGCTGTAGTAACGCTTGAGTGAGTCATTTCGGCTAGTCTGTTGTTTCGCCTGAAACTTCTTTTCCCAATCAATCGCTGGTGCACGCATCATATTTTTGAACATCGTTCACCTACTTAAAGTTGTTGCTGGCTTGGTAACGGAATTTAAGGAAATTCTGTGCGTTACTCAGGATTTGGAAAGCATCTTTCAAGTTGCGTCGTTCGAAATCAGATAAGTTCTCCGGTTCGATATTGTTATCCGGTTCGATCTGATTCTCTACATCGAGTGCTTGGTGACGAATTCGCACCATGGAAATAAACTCAAGCGCGTCTCGTAAGTCGCGTGCTTTGCCTTTAGGTAAAATGCCGGCTTCGTGAATATCATCTAAGCGTTCAAAGGAGTTGGTAGAACGAGATCCTACCGCTAATGCGTGAACGCGAATTAAGTCGGCAAGTGGTGCAGTGCCGCGACGCTTGAGGTTAATAGAGTTTTTATGTTGACCATCTTTCTCCATCACAAAATCTTTGAAGAAACCGAGTGGTGGAGTTCGATTCATGGCGTTACGAGCCAGACAGGCTAGGAAGCGATTATTTTTGCGTGAACGTCTGACAATAAACCCATTGAGTTGTTCTGCCCATTTCAGGCGTCCGTATACACCTACTAGGTCAAAGAAGATGGAGGCATTTAATAGGGCCTTCGGGTTCGGGTCGTCAATCCAGTCGGCAAAACACTCTTCCCATTCGCTTCGGGTCATTCGCCATTCTGGATTGGTGGCCATGATATCACCTGTACAATAGGTGTAACCGCATTCGTTTAATCCATCACAGATTTTCTTTGCCAGCGCTGAGAAATAGTCGTCGTGCTCTTCCTTGACATAGGAGTTATCGAGAATGATGGCGTTATCCTGATCGGTGACCAGAATTTGCTCGTCTCGGCCCATAGAGCCTAAAGCGAGAAAGCAGTATGGGATAGGGGGTTCGCCCAGTTCTTCTTCGGCCAGTTCAATAATTCGTTGTTTAAAGCTCTTACCAATCACCGACATGGCACTGCCGACCATGTGAGAGTTCGCATCTTCGTTGACCAATCGTACGAAGCTGTCTTTTACCTGTTCTGACAATGACGCAAGCTCTTCAATCGATTGCTGCTGGAAGATACTGCTTACCAAGAGTAGAGAGTTTTGGGATTCGTAGCGGACGATGTCCGTTGCTTCGATGATGCCAATAGGCTTCTTGTCTTTTAAAACAGGAAGGTGATGTACGTTGTAACGCAGCATGGTAAGCATCGCTTCGTAAACGTACGCATTATGGTCAAGGGAAATGACCTCAGTTGTCATCACGCTGGACACTTCATCGTTAGCATCAAGACCTTCAGCCAACACTCGGGTGCACAGATCTCGGTCGGTGATGATGCCGACAAGTGGTGAGTTGTCTTCTTCGTTGTCTTCAAGAATGTCGGGATCGATGATCAATAGTGAAGAGACATTCTCCTCAGCCATTTTGATCGCTGCATTCTGAATGGTTTCTGTCTTTTCCAAAAATGGAGCGTCACCGGTGAGGAGCGTGCGTACTTTGGATGTGGTCAGATCATTTTGCTCATTGGTGCTTGAAACGGCTTGGCGAAGTCGTGCGGTATCTTCAACTTCAACAAAATCTGCAAAGGTCTCGTGATTGTCGTAGAGCTCCTGGAAAACCGCTTCAGGAATGCAGTACACCAACGTATCTTTGGTCGCTTTGGCTGGAAAGCGTACTTTGTTATTGGTGAGCAGGCCCATTTGCCCGAACAGCGCACCTTCATCCAGCCGGTTGTAGAGTTCACCTTTGCGCCGATAAACTTCAACAACACCACTGCGAACCATGTACAAATCGTGGATTTCGTCGCCAAAGTGGATGACTGGCGTATCCTCACGAAAATAAGAAATTTCAACATGCTTGGTAACGAAGTTGAGCACTTCATCTTCGAGCTCATCAAAAGGTGGGTGCTGAGAGAGGAAATTCTTTATTTCCAGTAATTCTGCTTCCATGAAGACATCCGAAGTAACTGTGTAGTCTTTCAATGTTACATGATCTGAGGATGTACTTCATGATGGGTTGTTGAAAAGGTTAAGAAAAACAACAGCCGTTTGTGAGCTTTACTTGGTCAGGTCTTCTATGATCGGACAATCGCTATTTTCATCACCGGGGCAGGCATTAACCCAACCTTTTAGTTGTTTCTCTATTTCACGTAGCTCTCGAATTTTTAATTCAACTTCTTTGAGCTTCTCCTGAGCTTTGGCTTTTACTTCGCTGCTTTTGCGTTTTGGGTTATGAGCTAACTCCACAAACTCTTTGCATTCTGCTAATGAAAACCCGGCATTTTTTGCTCGGGAAACCAGATTAAGCTCCTGAACGTGCTGCTCGCCATATTCGCGATAACCCGCATCACTGCGAGTTGGGGGAGTAATGACGCCTTTTTCTTCATACAAACGAATGGATTTACTGGATAATCCGGTGAGCTTTGCCACGGAGCCTATATTCATGGTGTACCTCTGCCACAGATAGCGTTGCGAGCGCTGAAACATCTCTATTCAGTTGTACTACTTTATGATCCTTACGCCAAACTTTTTAGCGTCAGAAACGGAAAAAGCTCACTCCGACGGGAGTGAGCAAAAACTGGCATGCGTATTCTACGCCAGGAATAGGACAGTTTTTCTAAGAGTTACAGGTAGTAACGAGCACCGATAACCCATTTGTCATCAGAGTTGTAGCCTGTTTCGTCTTTCAGGTCGAATTGGTACGCCGTGTAACCAATGAACTTAGGTGTGAAGTTGTATTCAGCTTGTAGCGCCATTTCTTCACGTGCAGTCACCGTTGAACCACCTTTAGTTTCTTTACCTTCAACTTGTTCGTAGTTCACGATTAGGTTAAGGCTGTTTTCGAATGCGTAAGATGCCAGTGCTTCGTATGCGTCACTTTCTACAAGCGGAGTTGAGCCGTTGTAGTTCATGTATTCATTTGAACCGTAAACACCCGCTAGGTATAGGCCGTTACCGTAAGTACCGTACTTAACAGAAACTAGGTGAGATTCTGCCGTTTCTTTTGTTGAAGTGCCTGTGGTGAAATCACCAGTGTTAAATGTGTAACCTAAGCCGAAATCAGCGATAGCGTAAGTCAAAGCAATCTGACCACGGTCATCGTATACCGTCTTTACGCTAGTTTCTTCGTTAGTCTCGTCTTTTGAACCCTGCCAACCTAGACCGAATGACAGGCTACCCATCTCGCCGAAATCAAAACCGTTACGGTAGCTCACCATCTTGTCAGCACGGCCAGTACCAAGGATTCCGTGATCGTCGTAGATAAATTCGTTAGCGAACGCGATTGGCATATCAGCCACACCAGCGACGTCATAGTACGGCGCCCACTGAGTACCTACAACACCACGACCTAGTTCTTCATGAGTGATACCCACATAGCCAAGACGAGTAGTAAATGTCTGATCGCCACCATCTAGGTAGTTAAGCGCCCATTCACCTTTTGCGTCTGCTGTGAAGCCGTGGCCGATGTCCTGAGTAGCGTTAAAGTTGATACGTGGAGAGTTTGTGCCTACGTCAGTGTGACCTTGCTCAGAGCCGTTAACGTTCACAGAAACGTGACCGCCAATAGCGAAAGTGGTGCCATCGTTGTTGTATAGCTCAACAGCGTAAGACGTGGCAGATAGGGAAGCGATTGCAACAGCTAAAATCGTTTTTTTCATAATAAAGTCCATATTATTTAGCCAGTTAGTTGGCTTGATGTTTGCTCGTGAATACACGATGCGAAAGACTCTACTGTGAAAGTTCCTTGGTTCTTCAAAAAATAAAATAAAAAGTTAGAGGGAAAGAAAAACCTTAAATAACAATAAATTGATACCGTTATATTTTTTTATATTTGTATTTTTTATAGATACATTTTGTTACTCATGGATGGGGGTTATTGGTCGTAATTTGGTGATATCGAGTGGAAATTGCTCAGTGATAAATTCGACGATTCAATCATGAAAATGATACCTAATAGCCATAAGCTGTTTACTTAGTAAATAAGTCATCACAAAGCGCAACAGTATGAAGATACTACTTATCCATTAGTATCTAAGACTTAACCTCTGCTGTTGGGAAGCCAACGTCTTTTTGGAGGCATTGGTAGTTGGCAAGGTGTCTATGTTCTACTTCAGCTCGAATGGTTTGTTAAGGCTGTTTAGCCAATTCGACAATTTGGGGGGGATTATGCTTCTGTGTCCAACGGATAGCTTCATCAATCTTCAGTGCAGGGCTGTAGAAAAAGCCTTGAATATAGTCGCAGCCATAATGTCTAAGCATGTTCAATACTCGCTCATCTTCAACACCCTCAGCAACGACGGTATAGCCTAAACCATGTGCCAGCGCGATGGCATTAGAGACAATAGAGCCATTACGCTGATTCGTTTCCAATTGATATAGGAATGAACGGTCAATCTTGATTTGATCAACAGGCAAATCACGTAACAGTGACAGAGAAGAGTAACCAGTACCAAAATCATCTAAGCTGATTTTAAATCCAAGATTTTTCAGGCTTTCTAGCAATTTTTCTGGGCTTCTCAATCGATTAATCGCCGTGCTTTCTGTGATTTCTAAGATGAGTGTTTCGGTAATATCAGGATAAATCTGAATCAGCTTTTCCAACTGACGCTTGAGGTTGTTCCCCATTAAGTCTTTGGCTGATAGATTGACGTGAACAGGGCAGTCAATTCCATTCTTTTTGAGTTTTTCAATATCCGCCGAGACTTGATCAAGCACCCAACTGGTAATAGATGTGATTTTGTTGCTTTGTTCGGCAACGGGAATGAATTCTACAGGGCTGACTAGCGTGCCATCTGGCTTTAGCCAGCGTATCAAGGCTTCATAACCGCAGACAAACGCATTCGTTCCACATAGGATTGGCTGATAATAAACGCAAAACTCATCGTGTAGCAGAGCGGCATCTATTTCCCTCGCAATACGTAACTTACGTTTTGCCCCCTGACTCATTTTATCGTCGTAGCATGCCACTAAATGGCCTGATTTTTTCGCCCAATACATCGCTACGTCTGCGGCATGGATGACTTGTTCTGCATCGTCTCCGTGCCGTGGAAATTCGCTCAAACCTATGACGGCACCTGTACTAAGTTCAAATCCGTCAATGGCGAATGGTTTGCGCAGTTCGACGTCAATCTCCTTTGCGAGTGCTTTTGCGCTGGCTTCATTACTATCAAGGCATATGATGACAAATTCATCGCCACCAATACGAGCAATAAAGTCTTCCTTTTTAAGCAGCGAGGAAATTCGTTGGCCAATCTGAATGAGTAGCTGGTCCCCGCAAAAATGACCCATCCCGTCGTTAACTTGCTTGAAGTTGACGATATCAAGCAGCATCAGATCAAAGGGCTTGTTTGATTCGATAAGTAGTTCGATGGTTTCAATACAGTGCTTTCGGTTTGGTAGGGCGGTCAACGAGTCATGCAGTGCATTGTGTTTTTCCTCATCAGCAAGTAAGTGAAGTTGCTCAATACTTTGCAAGCTATAAGTGGTGACCATGTACACGAATACGCTGCCGCTAAACAGAATAATACATAAGCTAAACAAGACGGGTGTGACGTCTGGATTGGCGAAAATTGAACCTAAAACAAAGGTATAGCCGACAACAAACCCGATGATAAGGTAACTCAGTACCTGCCAGCCTACGTGTTTTATCTTTCGACAAATTTTGTTAGCTGGAATGTATCCCGCTAATAAAATGATGATGCCTGATATAACCAGAAAAATTGCTAACGCCGACACGATTTAAACCATAGAAACACAGTTCGCTTATTTCATAACGTTTATTTGTTAGAGTTTAGTGTAGGTCTGGATCGCATATTTATAAAACTGACAATAAATTCATTGCTCGAATTAAATCGCAGATTGCGTTAGATCAACAAAAAATCGTTTCGATTGAGGTTGTGACTAAAATAAAGTTGAATCATTAAAAAAATATTGAATAATGTAAAGCACACAACAAAAAGCATTTTGCTTTCAAAATTCGGTCTGAAACAGGATATACACTCCATGTCTAACTCGTTTGTGCTGGTTATCAACTCTGGTAGTTCTTCTCTTAAATTCGCGGTTATCGATTCCGTCACTGGTGAGGCTGTCATAACTGGATTAGGGGAATGCTTTGGCCTCTCCGAAGCGGTAATCGGCTGGAAATATAAGGGTGAGAAAACAGAGGAGGCCATCACTGCTCCAGACAACCACCATCAACACGCGATTAACCGAATTGTTGGCCTGATGGAGTCATTAGGTTTTACTCAGGATCTGGTTGCTGTGGGACATCGTATCGTGCACGGTGGCGAAAAGTTCACTTCAACAGTTCGTATCGACGACGAAGTCTTGGCTGAAATTGAAACCTTGTCTGACTTGGCACCGCTCCACAACCCAGCAGGCGCAAAGGGAATCAGAGCTTCAATGCAAGCGTTCCCGAGCCTTCCTCAGTTTGCTGTCTTTGACACAGCGTTTCACCAAACAATGCCTCAAAAGGCGTTTACTGGTGCGATTTCAAACGAACTGTACAAGGAATACGGCATCCGCCGATATGGTTTCCACGGCACCAGTCATTACTTCGTCAGTCGTGAAGCGGCTAAAATGTTAGGTAAACCTGTTGAGCAATCCAGCTTTATCTCTGTGCATTTAGGTAATGGTGCATCTGTTTGTGCAATCAGTAATGGACAATCTGTCGATACATCGATGGGCTTTACGCCACTGGCTGGCTTGATGATGGGTACACGCTCTGGTGACCTAGATCCAGGTATTATCGAGTTTTTGATGAAGAAGGGCTGGAGTCAGGAAAAAGTCTTCGAAACGTTGAATAAGAAGTCTGGTTTCCTTGGTGTGTCTGGCTTAACTTCTGACGCTCGCGGCATTTTGGAAGCAATGGAAAATGGCCACGAAGGCGCCAAACTGGCTTTTGAAGTCTTCACTTATCGCGTCGCTAAGTACATCGGCTCTTATCTTATTCCTCTTGAATCGTTAGATGCGATCATCTTTACTGGCGGCATAGGTGAAAACTCGTTACCTATCCGTCGAGAAATCCTGAATAACCTCAAGCTACTTGGTTTCATTGAAGACGAAAAAGGGAATGAAGATGCACGCTTCGGCAGCGCTGGCATCATCGCTAAGTCTGACATACTCGACGCTGTGGCTATGGTGATTCCTACCAACGAAGAATTTGTTATCGCCCAGCAGTCTGTAGAGTTACTGTAATAGACGTTGCTGTTAATATTAAAAAAGCGAGCTTAGTGCTCGCTTTTTGGTTTTTGGGAGCGGGGTAATATTTAGTATTCATTACGCATACAGTCAATGAAGACATCCATCGCAGGTGTTACACATTTTCCCGCATGATACCCGCACCTAGGCTCAATCATTTGTGGTTCGTTGGTAAAGGAAATCTCTTGTAAGCGACCATTTTGCAGCTCTTCTTCAACAGTAAAGCGAGGAAGATATGAAATTCCAATGTTGCTCTCAACGCAGTTTTTTATGGTGTTAATGCTACTCAACTCAATCATGTTATCGATGGTTATTGCTCGCTCTCGGATGATACGTTCAAAGGTCTGGCGAAAAAGGCACTGAGGGCCATTACTGATGAATCCTAACTCAACGTGTTGGCCTTGTTTTTGTAAATCCAACCCTTTTAAAAGCGGTGATCCGATCAGCACTAATGGTTCTTGCTCAAATTCATGAACTTCTAGCGCATCGTCATTGCCGACCTGATAAAACACGCCCAAATCGGCTTTATCAGCAATCAGCTCATCTCGAATTTGATAGCAGTTTTGTGATTGCAAAGAGAGCCTGACTTTTGGGGCTCTTATTCGAAATTCTTTTAAAACCTTGGCCATTTTATATGCGAGTTGAGTTTCGGCGACCAATACTTTCAGCTCTCCTGTTGGCTCAGAACTTTCTTGTTGTGCCGTTCCCTCTATGTTTTCCATCACTCGTGCGAGCTCGTAAACATAAGGAAGAATTTTTTCTCCCGCTTGAGTGAGCACCATCTTACGGCCGATTTTTTCAAACAATTGTAGTGAAAGATCTTGTTCTAACTGCTTGATTTGAAAGGTCACTGTCGACTGAGTGCAATAAAGCTTTTGTGAAGCTTTTAGAAATGATCCTTCCTCAACAATGGTTTTAAACGTAAGGAGGCGTTTTAGATTCATGGCCAAACTCCCAACTTTATAGTTCGAAAAATTCAAACTCAAGGTTCAAATACATTCAATTTTTTAATTAATTGTGGCGGAGTATAGTGCACGAAAAACAGGAGAGATAGAGATGAGTGCCATCTACACTGCATTTTTCACCTACGTTATCATTACTTCCATCACGCCGGGGCCAAACAACATCTTGTCGCTCAGTGTTGCGACACAATACGGACTAAAGCGTTCAACAAAAGTCATTTGTGGAATGTTCTGTGGTTATATTGTGCTAATGCTTCTGTGTGGCTTGTTTACTTACCACATGGTTAACGTTTTGCCCGTAATTACACCTTGGCTGACATGGGTGGGTGCGGTTTACATCGTGTGGCTAGCCTGGGGAATTGCGATGAGTGATATCGACACTGATTCAAAAAACTCACAAGGTATCACTTTCCTTACTGGCTTTGGTTTACAGTTCGTGAACGTAAAAATTATTCTGTATGGAGTAACATCAATATCAACATTCGTGCTGCCTTACACACAAAACATCTATTGGATCTTAGCGACGAGCCTGTTACTTGCACTTATCGCGCTTGTCAGTAACTTGGTCTGGGCTGTCGCAGGTAAGCTGCTTCAATCGCAATTTCAGAAATATGGTAAGGCTATCAATATGGTCTTAGCGATAACATTGCTCTACTGCGCCGTACAGCTATTTGCCTAGTTAATGGATGCCGGTCAAGAATATGGAGTCGTATTAAAGCTTTAGCGCCAAATCTCTTTAAAATAAGGTGACACTCATGTTGCGTAATCTAGGGCGCTGCATGAAAAATGAGAAACAAAAGCTGGTTAATACGGCGTTAGGAAAAGAGATGAAAACTTATATTTTAACCGCTAGTTGCCCGAGTAGAGCAGGGACCGTCGATGTAGTTACACGATTTTTACTAGAATTTGAATGTTACATCAAAGAGTTAAACTCATTTGACGACACTCTAAACGAACGTTTCTTCATTCGCGCAGTGTTCAGTGTACAAAACGGCCAAGAGCTAAACCGAGCATCCTTTGAGGCGGCATTTTCAGCGCGCGCTTCAGAGTTTGATATGGACTGGGAATTAACACCTTCCGATTATCGACCAAAAGTCGTGATTATGGTTTCTAAGTATGATCACTGCCTAAATGATCTGCTTTACCGCTACCGAACGGGTAATCTTAAAGTCGACATCAAGGCGGTAATTTCCAATCACCCGGACCTACAATCTCTGGTCGAGTGGCATGATATTCCATACCACCATTTTCCTATTTCGGCGGAGACCAAGCCTCAACAGGAAGCATTAGTACAATCAGTGTTGGACGAAACAGACTGTGAACTGCTGGTACTTGCACGCTACATGCAGGTTCTTTCGCACGATATGTGCAGCCGCTGGTCTGGCAGAGCGATCAATATTCATCACTCGCTATTGCCTGGCTTCAAAGGGGCTAAACCTTATCATCAGGCATACAACAAGGGCGTTAAACTGGTTGGTGCAACTGCGCACTATGTAAGTGATGATCTTGATGAAGGGCCAATTATCACTCAAGGGTTAGAGACGGTTGATCATACTTATTACCCAGAAGATTTGGCACGAAAAGGGCTGGATGTTGAATCACTCACACTAGGCCGAGCTATTCAATATCACGTTGAGAAACGCGTGTTCATGTATAACGACAAAACGATTGTATTTGAGCGTTCGTAGTGCATATTTATAATCGTAGCTCTTCTGATGAATACATCAGAAGGGCTGCATGTTGTTCATCGTGTACTTTTGAGCTTACTTTGGTCATAGCGCGCCTTATTTAAATCGCACATTCTTTCTCACACGAACAAAAATAAGACAACCGATGGTTAAAAGTCCGGATTTAATCACAAGAGAATTAAACCTTAAATTGCTCTTGAGAGAGAGTTGAGTCCCAATCGGATTATTGTTAGATTGTCTCAATGAAAATTAATTCAACGTCTACATCATTCTTCTTCTGGTGGCGCTCTAATTAGAGCGGCTCAGGATTCTTACATTCTTAAGCTGCTGGTAGGTAGCTAAGACTGTAATCTCTTTTATATCTCCAGTAGCGATCTGTTTTAACTAAGGGGATATTCTCATGAACACAAAAAATCACTGTACTGATAAACGCGAAGTCATTTTAACTGGTGATAGAGCGACAGGCCCTTTGCATCTGGGTCATTATGTTGGCTCTTTAAAGCAGCGCGTAGCTTTACAGGAAACTCATGACCAAACGATCCTTGTTGCTGATATGCAAGGGCTTACCGATAACGCTCATAACCCCAAAAAAGTTTCGTCCAACATTCTAAATGTCGTTGCAGATTATCTGGCTGTTGGTATTGATCCTTCTAAAACAACTATCTGTCTTCAATCTCAGTTGCCCGCTCTTGCTGAGCTGACTATGTATTACAGTAATCTTGTCTCTATCAGTCGCTTAGAACGTAATCCGACAGTGAAAAATGAAATCCAAAACAAAGGGTTCGAACGATCAATTCCAGCTGGGTTTCTAACCTATCCAATCTCACAAGCTGCGGATATAACGGGATTTAATGCATCTCTAGTCCCTGTTGGTGATGACCAGTTGCCAATGCTTGAACAAACTAACGAAATAGTGAGAAAGATTAACTCTCTGGCAGGGTTAACTGTTTTGAATGAGTGTCGGCCTTTGTTAAGTAATGCACCACGTTTACCGAGTACAGATGGCAAAAATAAGATGTCTAAGACGATGGGGAATACTATTAATCTTAGTTCTACTGAAAAGGAAATTAAAACTGCAGTAAATTCAATGTACACGGATCCTAACCATCTAAGAGTTGAAGACCCAGGCAATATCGAAGGTAATATTGTATTTACCTATCTTGATGCTTTTCATCCAGATGAGGATTATGTTGACCAATTAAAAGAGCATTATAGACGTGGTGGCCTTGGTGACGGTCAAACAAAAAAAGTACTAGAGGAATGCTTACAAGATTTGCTACGACCGATAAGAGAGAGGAGAGCCGATTATTTAAACGACAAGGCGCAACTAATTGATATATTAAAGAAAGGAAGTCAAATCTCTAGAAGCAAAACGGAAAAAGTACTCTTTGATATTAAAGGTGTCTTTGGGCTAAATATTTTCTGAAGCGTCTTTAATTGCTTTGTCGTCAACTTAACGACTCACAATTACCGGCAATTTACGAGTTAATAGCGAGCCTGATGGCTCGCTATTAAGCTTAACGATTTTGTTCACGGTAAAACTTAATCGTAATACGTTGATTAGGCTTGCCTGAAACCTTAACCGGATAGCTACCCCATTCATGGGTATTGATATGGCTGATGATCATATCCGGTTTATCGCAATGTTGGTTGGTAATATTTTTGCCCGTCACATCGGCGTCTTTAATTTCAATGTTGGCTTGTTTGCTATGGAATAACACTAACTTTTCGTCCCAGTTTTCTATCGACAAATTCAGGTAGGCAAGTCCTTGTTCATTTAGCGTCAGTGTTTTTGCAAATGGTTTGGAAACGCGGAGGCTTTGCTGAGCTGCCTCATCGGGGGAATTGGCCGTTTCGAAAGGTTCTGCTGTGGTTTCACATAAGGTGCGATATTCTCGCGCAAAATGTTGGTTTCGAGCAGAATTCATATCCGCATAGGTTTGTGCGATGGGCAGTATTACTGTGGCCAACAAGCTGACCTTGGTAAGTTGTGTTAGGTTCATTTCGGTTGCTCTTGGGTAGGTTTAATGAGTGAACAAGTGCTGCCTGGACGGGTGTGAGTTTGCTTATCATTCGAAACGCAAAATGGAGAATTGAATGGGTAGCGCCTCCAATCGTCTTCAACGGACAGTGAATGCAGGAATGCGATGAGCGCTGTCTTCTCGCTGCGAGTCAGGCTAAATCCGTTGATTAAGAAGCTTTTGTTAGGGTGGTGGAAGCCGTCTCCCTGATTTGGGCCATAGCTTGTTTTTCTGCCGCCTCTGGCATAGTTATCAATCACAGACGCTAAAGATTGCACGCTGCCATCATGCGCCCATGGGCCTGTATTTGCGACATTAATTAACGAGGGAACCCGAAACTTGCCGTCATCTTGATGATCGCTGGTGTGACGGCGCAACCCCGGCTCTGTAGCAGGGTAATGTGGGGGTTCTCCTTGTCGGCTGATTCCGTAAAGGCCAGTATTTTGGTATTGGCTAATTGTGGCCTCAGGTTGATTGAGTAAAGCTCCGCCATGACATCGTGAACACTGTAATCGTACGCTATTAAACAATCGAAAGCCTTCCTGTTCCTCGCTTGTCAGAGCTTGTTCTTCTCCGCCAAGATACCGATGAAATCTCGTATTTCGACTTTCAATCAGTGTGAGGTAATGTTTAAGCGCATGAACGACACGCTCTAAGGTAATGTCACTGTCTTCATAGGCTTGTTCAAACAATTCAGAGTAGGAAACGCTTTTCTTTAATCGAGAAAGAAGCAAGTCAGGCGTCAGCCCCATTTCCAATGGATCAATTGAAAACATAGGGGTTGTGATGGCCATTTCAACTTTGGTCCGACTAGGGTTGGTAAGGGAAAACACGGTTTGCTGAGAAATGTTCAACAAAGAGGGAGTGTTTAACGTGTCGGGTTCGCCGTGAATGTTTATCGTTTGTGTAAACGTGTTGCTCCAGCCATGAGTTGGGGAATGGCAAAGCGCACAACTTCGATTGCCCTTAAGTGATAACTGGGTATCGAAGAACAGGTGACGGCCAAGCTCTTGAATAGCACTAATGCTCTCCGCAAGGGCTGATCCTGTCAGCAGCCACAGTAATAATGGCAATAACGCCTTGATAAATAAGTTCATGGAAGAGGGCTTAGAAGGAGTAAGCCACCTGCAAGCAGGTGGCTTTCATCGCTTAGTCTAATTTTCTCCACTGTTGATCAACCCAGCCAGGGTCAATCGCAACACCAGGTAAGAACTGTTCGTCATTACAGTTTGCTGCCCAGTCTCCATAACATTCGTAGATGCCTTCTCCATCAAACTTGACGACATCACCTGCCACGTAGCTGCCGAAGCCTTCAGGGTAATGGTAGTCATATTCGATCTCGCCTTGCTCTTCAACAACAGAGAACTCGTAGGTAGCTTGCTCATGCGAGCCATCAACTTGGCTGTGAATACGAACGCTGTAGTCTCCTAACACACTGATTTCGAAAGAGGCTGGGTTTTCAGTTGTGCCCTCAATGATTTGCTCAGGTTTTTCACCGCCTACAGTTCTTAGTATCGCAGTGTAGGAGTAAACGTCCTGTTTACCATTAATTACTTGTATTTCAACGGGAATAGACAGTGTTTCTCCAGGTGTCAGCACATATTCAGCTTCCTTGTTTGACCATTCGATGGACGTATCTTGATCGACTTTTTCAATCAAGTGAGACCAATTTTCACTGGTGTAGTAGATGTTATTCTCTGACGGATCATCACTAAGTATGATTTCATCTTCGTCGTTTAATACACCGACTTGAACGTATTGTGAGATTGTAGCGTTGTTGTTGATAGACTCTGCTAAGTCAATCTTCCACTGTTCGTTATTCACGTTCTCCGCAGTGATATCTTGCAGGACTTCGAAGTCCTCGTAGCCCTTATACATCAAGCGAGCTTTGACTTGGTCGCCAGGAGAGACTTCGATAGTTTCAGTCGCAAAGTCTTCATTTTTCACCCACGGTGATTCATCTGGGCCTGGTTCGTGATCACCGACGATAACGTTGGCACAGCTATAAAACGCTTCTGCGCTATCCCAAACATCTTGTGGTGGCGGGCCTAATTCATCATGCGGTTTGTGGGTAGGATGGGGGCGCTGCCAAACTTGATAGATAATGTGTTTGCCCGACTTCCCTTCTGGCCACTTCACTTTATAAGTTATGTAGTCATCCGCTTCTTTACCTTCACCATCTATGACAGTAAGACGCTCTAAATCTCCCCAGGTTAGTTTGTCTGTGTCTGGGTTAAAGCCGTTGCGAGTAACAAATAGGTCCCAATACCAAGTTTTGTGTTTGGCTGTATGCTTATAGGTGACTTCAAATTCGCCGTTAGTATCCAACTCAATTGTTGTGGAGTAGCGATTAGCACTTGGAATATCAAGTACTGCATATTCACCGCCTTTAGAAGCTGAACAAAGTTCTTCATTGTTAATGACGGCTTGATGATCGCCAGCTGCGTTGCCTTGGTTAATCTCGTTCTTTTGATTCTTAACCGTGTCACTACATAGCGTAGGGTCACTTGTTGTCCCTTCATAACAGCTATAGGCATAGTCTTGGGGTGAGACCATATATCCGTGTGCTGCAACTGGGGTAACATAAACACTGCTCAGTGCTGCAGTGAGTAAACTCAGCTGCAATACTGCCTTTTTCTTATTTAATTGCATTAGATGCGTCCTCATTATTCTTAATGAACTAGAACTGAGCTAATAGACTGATTTTTAGATGCTTATCTGTTTTAACTTAAAAAATTTAAATATTTATTTAAAGTAATTAAACCTTAGATTGGTAATTAACGTAATTTAAATGTACACGCAATTTAAATTAATGTGTTGGCTAATTATATATTTTTGTAATGATTTATGGGCTGGTTTTAATTTGTACATGATTGAGGTATATGATAAATCTATTAGTTATTGTTATCCTATTTTTTATTCTACTGGTTATGTAAATCAAGATGGTTTTGAAAATTGATTTGAAGAATGATTTTGCTTCGTGAAGGTGAGGGTAAAGCTTCAACTCTTTTGTGACTTCCTTAAGGTCAATGATGACGTTATTGATAGTGACTTTCGATTGTCTGCAAAGGTGGGCTGATATTTTCATTACGGAACGATATATTATTATTTTGACGTTTTTGACGTAAGTAACTTAATAATTGCAACGATGGTTATTTTATAGATTGCGGTTAGTTATGTTAAAGGCGAATGGTTTTCAATTTTTTTGGTTTTATCTTGAGGCCTGTGATAAATAAAAGTGTGCTATTTAAAAGAGCAATTATGGAAAAACTTTCGCTAGCGAAAGTTTATATTTTTAGATTTTAATATCCACATGGAGGAGTGTTGGCATCACAGTTTTATATTTCTCCTTGTATTCAAGCTGTAGTCCAAATAATAAACTTTGAATAAAGATCTAATTTTTATTCCGTTAGTACTGAGTGGATGTCTTCAACTTGATTTTATGAGCCGCATAGAGTGTGCATATGAATGCTTTTACTAAACACTATTTACAGACACAGCCCTGAACAACGGTTGATATTTCAACTTTACCTGGACGTTGAAAGGTGGGCCAGTGAACTTTGATACTCATTGAGATGGTAACGGAAACTCAATCAGCTACGAGAAAGGTCGAAGCGTTCCTGAAGATGAAGGGGAGCTGGTGGCTGCTTTTACCGGTAATCACGGCTGGTTTTTCCGTAATCGTAATGACAGCACCGTAATGGTGATTTTACGAACGAGTGGTGAATACGGGCAGATGAAACGTGTACTTTAATTAAGTAACAGCCTCTGTGGTGGAATATGCCATGTAGGCTGTATCATCCCGTCTATTGATTCGCATAAAGAAAACATTATGAACGTTAAAATTATCTACCTTGTTATTGCATTGCTACTTGGTTCTGTTTTTATACCAGCTGGAGCCACCAACGACGATAGCACTGAGCAAGAGCAGGTCACTCGTGAGCTGGAATCAATGCTCAACGCTGCTAAACAGTATCAGTTAGATACCGGGAGAGCGCTTGAAATCACGCCAGATACGAATGTCGAATACGGTTATTTGGCGATTGACAATTTAATTGAAGACCCCGGTATAGAAGGTTGGAATGGGCCGTACTTACCATACAGCAATGATTGGTTTGGGTTTGAGCAGTACGTCAGCCATCCCGAATACATTGCTGCTCAATTACTGGCTAAAGAAGATACTGAATGGAACAAAGGGAGTACGCCTGAAGGTTGTAATGAAAACTCGACATCATGCAAAATCGCTGCGTGTATCTGGAGTGTGCCTGAGGAAGTGGCGAAAGGCATCAACGAAGAGATTGACGGCATTCAGAGTGTAAAAGACGTCGACTCGACAGGTGTTATCAGATACAACGGCGGAAGTCTGGTTTGGATTGTATGCATGACAGGTGACGATTATAAGCTACCATAGCCTTCTAGTTACATAAGTTATCTGTCTATTTGCTCCTTACATTGGCGATGAAGCGCAAACTTCAGTTTGAGCTTCATCACTGTATAATCTATCGAAATAACAAAGAGAGATTCTCTACCTATACTTAGATAAAATTATAAAGAGACGCTTAAACTCAATGATGATAAAGCCGTTAATTATTTCCGTTTTGGTTTTAATTTGTGCAAGTGCAAAGGTCCATGCTGCATATAATATGCACTTCTTCCTTCCAGATTTCCCACCTTATACGACCATAGACGAGCAGGGTAAACCAACGGGTATTGGGATAGATAAAGTTCTACCTATTTTATCGTCAATCGGTGTTGAGTACACCGTGACCGTGTCATCAAACCATGGCAGAGCTCTGTCTGAACTGAGAAAACAGCGTTCGGATGGCTTCTTTATGGCATCACAGAATGAAGAACGTGATAAGTATGCGGTGTTTTCAGAGCCAGTAATGAGCAATCGTTGGGTTTGGATTGTTCGTAGTGAAGATGTCGAAAAGTTTGCCCCCCATGATTCTGCTTTTAGGAGCCAAGCGAAAGTCACCAGTCTACTGAATACAAATACTGCTTATTGGTTAAAAAACCAGGGTTATCAAATGGTCCCTCCAGCGACCCATATCTACGGTTTGATTGAAAAGTTGGACATTAAAGTGGTGGATGCAATCTTGGTGGCTGAAGTCGTGTTCCTTCATAATTTCAGTAATTTGAGCGGTTATGGAGTTATCCTTGAAGAGGAAAAAGAGTTCGGTCTGTATATCTCTAAACGCTTTCTCGAAGAGCACCCAGAATTTATGGAACGACTAAATCAAGCAATTAGACGATTACGCTGATCTCTTGATGAGTAACTACAATCTTCAACCAAAAGAGTCACATACACTGTTTAAACAAGGAGCTGGAACACTCTAGCTAACGTGAACAAAACGATCTTTCTGGTTTTCAAATCGAGCGAAGTCGAAATCCATAATGAGACTATTATCACGTAACTAAGATGTTAGAGTGTCTGGACGTCTTACTTTTGTTACATTTCGAAATTATTCTTAATATTAATTCATAAAAAAGATACATAGCCATCTTGAATGCTTTTGTGTGGCGCCGCATGACAGCGCCTCGAAGAATAATATTAATAAAGATATCAACATTAATTGGAGCAATATAGGGTGTTTGAAAAATGAGTGCGCTGGCATTGTTGGATAGTATTAATGTACCTCGTAAGCATTTGTTTTCAATGTTATTGCTTTGCCTATTTAATGTAATATTGATTTTGGTTCTTATCGGTTGCGCCAATCTTCACTTAGATTCCTCTACTAAACAAGCAGCCAGAGAAATTGAAACACACTTCGATAGAATTAAAGATGACTTTAATTACTTAGCGAAAGACAACAAGCTGGCTGAGAGCTGTGACGTGCTGTTAGTTGAGATGCGACAGTCTGTGTTTGAAACACATATGGCGAAGGAGGTCGCGGTCTTTAGGGAAGGAGGGCAGTTTTTCTGTGCGACTAATAAAGGAAAAGTATCATTTAATCTTTACCCTCATATCTATCAAGAGCTTAAATCCTTACCGCTTCATCAAACAGTGGCCTATTTTAAAGCAGCGATAAACCGTCTTAACTCAATCGGCTTATTGTTCTTAGATGATCAGCAGCGTGGTGTCAGTATTTTGATTCCTCCTGGCTATCTTTTCGAATTAATTGAGCAGAAGTTTGCTCCTCAAGGAATTGATTTTGATCTTTGGATAAGTGGTCAACTTGTAGACAATAAGTCTTCGATGAACTCATCGAATTCAGAGGTTTTAAGGTTTAGTGAGTATCAGGGGGAGCGTTTCCCTTTTGCTCTAAAATCCCAAGCCGGTCATGTGTACTACCTGTCTTACATCTTCGATAAATATTGGGTGTTTCTGTTAGTTTCTAGCATTGTTATCGTGTCTTATTCCTTTTCTAGCAAACGACGCATTGCTAAAAACAGTTTGGAGTTTTCGCTTGTAGATGCACTGAATCGAGGGTACTTCGAATGTTATTATCAACCTATCATTGACGCGAGTAGCCATAGGGCTATTGGATGTGAAGCATTACTGCGTTGGAATGACCCTAAGCGAGGGTTTGTATCTCCCGGTATATTTATCCCTTTGGCTGAAAAGTTAAATCTGATCAATCGCTTGACCTATTATGTGTTTAATCAGGTTGTTGATTTTATAGCTAAAAATGAAAGCGTTTTGATTGGAAAATACGTTAGCATTAACATAAGCCGTAAAACACTAATCGCGCCGAGGTTACTCCGTATTGTTAAGCAATTCCAAAAAGCTCACCCCCATATCCTCAAAAAGCTTGTCTTCGAGATCACAGAGAATGGTGAATACACCGATGAAGAGTTGGAAATAGCAAAAAAACATATTCAAGAGCTGTGTCGAACGGGAATTAGAATAGCGGTTGATGACTTTGGAACAGGTTACTCTGGTTTAAACTTTGTTAGTCAGCTTCCTTTTGAAATCATGAAGATAGATCGAGTGTTCGTTAAGAACCTTGATAAGCAGCAGAGTACGAAGCCTGTTCTGGAATCGATGGTCAATCTTGCAAGGAGCCGTAATATGACGGTTATTGTTGAGGGAGTAGAGACTGACATTCAGTTGCAGATTCTCTTTGACATGGGCTTCGTCTATATACAGGGATTTCTATTTGCCCGCCCGATGCCAGAAGAAGAAGTCATCGAATATCTTAAGCATATCAATAAGATAAATACTATCAATACACAATGCAGAGAAACACCTGCTTTGGAGAGTTAACAGGTAACCATAGGGGGCAACTGCAGTGCCTAGTGTGACTTGGTACTTTAACATTCATCTTTATTCTCAAAATGAGAATAAGCTAGGTAACTTTTATAAGTTGTTGTAAATTAGATAAAAAATATCAGGTATTATTTTTGCTGCGTCTCTTTCTAGTGCGATTCGTTCTAGATAAGGGGCCAGACTTTATGAAACTCCAAAGTATCATTTTCCTTGCTACTACCTCTATCCCATTTTTCTCGGGAGCTTTAACAACCAGTGACTTAACATTTGAGTCCGGATCAGATGCTTCCAATTATTCCGCGAAAGGGAAGCCAAACAACACATATTCTGTTGCTGATTCTCTCCCGAGTGATGTTCTTCAGAATGTTTATTCAATGCTTCCTGAGGGCACTGTGGTAAACAGTGATTTTATTGCGCCTGAGCGTTATTCCAGTATAGATATCGATGACCAGTTGAATGGTGCAGCTTACGCGACAGCAACCGTTACTTTTCTAAATGAAGGGGCTGGGTATCGAAATAGTCTAGGGTATTTTGTTTTCGACACTGATAACCCTCCGACTTCTAAAGATGAAATTGACGCTCATGTGATCATATTTCCAAATACCTCAAAGCCACGAGAAGGTGAGATGCAGGAAGGTGATTCGATTGATTTGAGCGTTCAACTGACCGAAGGACAAACCTTGGCTTTTTTCATCATTCCCAATGGCTGGGGGTGGAGCGGTTCCTACAATAATATTTCTAGCCTAGGTAACTGGGGTACACCATTTTATAGTTACCCGTCGTTGAACCCAGAAAGCACGTCAGAATATCGTAGGCACAACGTGGCATTTATTGATACCGCTAACGAGTTTCTAGTGCTAGGTTTTGAGGATATTCGCCGGCCTCAAGGTGATAACGATTTTAATGATCTGATTTTCACTGTAAGTATCTCCCCATTTTCGGCTGTGGACGGAGTGAATACTGATGGCTCAACGGATTCAAAATATGAAACGTTGACTCAAAACAATGACCCAGACATTACCGTGACTTCGGTTTACCCAAGTTCAGACAGTTTCGCGACAATAGCGTTTGAAGACCGGTGGCCATTGATGGGAGATTACGACTTTAATGATGTAGTTTTGCAGTATAGGGTCACAGAAACCCTAAATGGGGTCAGAGAGCTAAAGGGTATCACGATAGATTATACCCTTCAGGCTATGGGAGCCGGTTATTCGAACGGATTTGCAGTTCAATTGCCAAATGTTGATCCCTCTAATGTCTCTTCCGCATCCGTGACACGTAACGGTGTAGAGGTTGAGCATACTGTACTTGAATCAGACAACGGCGAAACGGTGCTGATAGTCTCGGAAAGTGTAAAAGACGATCTGCAGGATTTAGGGGTGTTTTCAGGAGGCTGTATGTTTTATCGGACCGAAAGTGCATGTTTGGATCAGCAAGCAGCTGGTGTGCTTGGATACCAATTGAACGTTGAATTGACGACTCCAATCTCTCGGGAGCTTATTGGCTACCCTCCTTATGACTCGTTCATATTTGCAGCAGAGAATACCTACCACGGCGACTTCTTTACTTCTTTTCCAGGGATGCAGTGGCAGACCCATTTCAAACAGTTTCCAGGCACTAGTAACATGGATAGTAGCTTGTTAAACCAGCATGATGACCATTCTGGTGGAGGGCTATGCTTCTTAACTGAAAACAATATGCCTTGGGTGATTAACATTCGGGATGATTGGCAGCACCCAGTCGAATATATGGACATAAGTAAAGCGTATACGAACTTCCCGACTTGGGTAGAAAGTAATGGTGACACAGATGGAGAATGGTACAAGTCTCCGGAAGCCGATCGTGTCATTTCAGCGCAATAGGAGAGGATTATGAAGCATTCAAATCGTATTACTTTAAGTTTACTGGTTTCGCTTTCCCTTGTTGCTTGTGGTGGTGGGGGAGGTGGCGACGCAGGTTCTGCTGGAGGAGGAGCATCTGCAACGACTCCAGCTGCAGCGAGTACCCAAATAGATAACACCGCCGACATCGTTGCCTCAAGAGATTTCTCATTCGATGTAGGGCAGATCATCACGTTTACCGTGGACTATAACGGATCCAGTGATGGGGCCGTTCATCTCTATTCAGAAGCAGCCTTTACCAGCGATAGTGGGGAGGTCATAGCAGATCCGACATCCCGCATCACAACCATTTATCCAGACAGAACCTCAACAGTTACATTGGAAGTCAATAGTAACTGGCAGCAGATATATGCTCGTTGGGTTCCGATGGTGAGTAACGAAACCGAACTGAGCTGGGTTGTATCACTTGATCAGGCGAGTAACAGCTACCAAATATCCTTTTAATACTTAGCTTGTTAAATCTAGTTTGATCAACTTAGCAAAAGCGAGACTTCTAAGATGTGTGTTGATTTATCGGAAAATTGGGTGAAATCCTTATCAATGCGCAGATATTTCTCATCGAGTGAAGAAAAGGTTGTAATCGTTTTTAATAAGTCGATAACTTCTGAGCTGTGGTTGTGAAGATATTGCTTAAAGCTGTCCAGTCGTACTTTATGTATGTTCTCGACTTTAGTGACTGCTTTTAGGATCGATTCTTCTGTTATATTTGTTGTTTCTATGTGGTTCATAGATTTGTTGCTTCCGTAGTGTGATCGCAGAAAGCTAACATCTTCATTATTCGGGAGATATGACCTAGATCAGTAGATAGTCGATTAATGTTTAGAAATCAGAAAGGAGCCATTTAGGCTCCTTTGTGTTTAGTAAGCGACACCAATACGTTGGTTGGTGTGCTTAGCAGACTCAAGTTCATCAATCATGGCAACGGCGTAGTCAGCGACTGAGATACGACTGTTACCTTCACTATCGGTCAACAACATGTCACCACCTACACGGTAAGGTGCTTGTTTCTCGCCAGGGAAGATATCTGCAGCGGGACTAACGAAGGTCCAGTTGACATCACTTTCTAGAGAGCGAAATACCTGTAACGCTTCTCCCATAGCTACAGCTTCAGGCTTATACTCATCAGGGAACTCAGGAACAGTAATAAGCTTAATACCCGGTGCCACTTCCAAAGAGCCTGCCCCCCCTACCCAAAGTAGTCGAGAAGCAGTAGATTGAGGCAACTGAGTCAACAGCATTTCTGCGGTTTTCGCGACGATGTCATGATTGCCTGCCGAGCGGCCGCCAATCGCTGAGATCACTACTTCTGCACCATCAACTGCGGCGGTGATATCAGAATTTTGGTCCAGTAAATCAAACTGTCGTGCTTCAACATTCTCTGTTTCGAAGCTAGCGGGGTTTCTTACTAAAGCGATAACCTCATGCCCGCGCGCTTTTGCTTCATTTACGATGTGGCTACCAATCCAACCTGATGCACCTAACACTGCAATTTTCATCTTCATATCTCCTGTTTGTGATTCAGTATTTCGTAACAACAAATGCAGTCTAATGGATAGCTATCTAGCGATAAATGAGCGTATGTGATACACATTGTATCAATATGGTTTACTAATGGTGACGTGTTATGGATCGCTTAATCGCAATAAGAAGTTTTGTTGAAGTCGCGAATGCTAAGAGCTTTACCAAGGCAGCAGAATCGCTAGATATTAGTCGACTGCAGGTATCTCGACACGTGCAGGAGGTTGAACACTGGCTACAACAGCGTTTGTTGCACCGCACGACGAGAAAGGTGAGTTTAACCCATGCTGGTGAACAGGCGTTTGTTCGATGCCAGCGCATTTTAGATGAAGCCGCTGCGTTAGAATTAGACTCAATGTGTGGCAAAGATGCTTTAGTGGGAACAATTAGGGTGGCTGCACCAATTGGGTTTGCACAGAACCTGCTAATCGATAGAGTCCAAAATTTTGTGTCACTCCATCCAAAAGTTGTCATCGATATATTGGCTTCGGATCAAAACTCAGAGCTGGTGGATGAGAGAGTGGACGTTGCATTACGCTTCACTGATAAACCAGCGGATAACCTAATTGCTCGAAGGTTAATGGCAATTGATACAGCTATATGTGCATCGCGCGACTATCTATCCGAATTTGGAGAACCTAAACACGCCGAGGAGTTAGTAGACCACAACTGTTTAACACATTTAAACGTCAAAAATTGGTTGTTCGTTAAGGACAATCAAACGGTGGATGTTGAGGTATCGGGCAATATTAGAGCGAATGATTTGAGTACTTTAGTGAGAGTCGCCGTTAATGGAAAGGGAGTAATTCGGTTACCGTGCGACTTAGCGAATCCACTAATAGAGAAAGGGGAGTTGCTCTCCATTCTAAATGACTATCACTATCCAAGTTATGCCCTATGGGCTGTGTATTTATCTCGCAGCTATCAGCAACCTATTGTCAGGCAGTTTATCGACTATCTGGTTGAATGTTGGCAAGAGGACATAAAACGAAAATAAAAAGCCCGGCGAAAATGCCGGGCTGTAGATTCTTAGAGGCTGAAATTACTTACTGCTCAACCGCTTCAGTCTGAGACTGCTTCTGCTGAACTTTGTACACTTTACCTGCATTGAATCGTTCTAGGTAATCAGCTAGATCGCGTTTCACTTCTGGAACCAGAATATACAGACCAATAATGTTGACTAGTGCCATCGCGAAGATCATAGCATCAGAGAAGTCGATAACAGGGCCAAGGTTCATTGCTGCACCAATCACTACAAAGATACAGAATTTAACTTTGAAGATAAGCTCCGCTGTTTTGCTCTCACCGAATAGGTAAGTCCAAGCTTTAAGACCGTAGTAAGACCAAGAGATCATTGTAGAGAAAGCAAACAGAACAACGGCAATAGCAAGAATGTATGGGAACCAGCTGATCGCACTACCGAATGCCGCTGAAGTCAGTTCAACACCTGCCAGGCCTGTGTCTGTATCTAGGTAACCTGTGATGATGATAACTAGGGCTGTCATGGTACAAATTACAACGGTATCGATGAACGGTTCTAGCAGAGACACGAAACCTTCTGACATTGGTTCTTTTGTTTTAACTGCTGAGTGAGCAATAGCCGCAGAACCCACACCCGCTTCGTTCGAGAATGCTGCACGTTTGAAGCCTTGGATAAGTACGCCAATTACACCACCAGCGATACCTTCACCCGTGAATGCTCCGTTAAAGATAGCGCCAAATGCGTCATCAATGCGGTCGAAGTTCATTAGGATGATGATAAGTGCCGCACCGACATAAATGGTCGCCATGAAAGGAACCACTTTCTCTGTCACTTTAGCGATAGACTTGATACCACCGATGATAACAATACCAACGATGACAGCTAGGATAAGACCAAACAACCAGCCTTTATCAGCAAAGAACGAAGCGTCGCCACCTGTTACACCTACTACCTGCTTGAACGCTTGGTTAGCTTGGAACATGTTACCGCCACCAAGAGAACCACCGATCGCGAACACAGAGAACAGAACAGCTAGGGTACGGCCAAATGCAGCGTTACCGCGTTTAGCTAGACCTTTGCTTAGGTAGTACATAGGACCACCAGAAACTGAACCGTCTGGGTTGGTGTTACGATATTTCACACCAAGAGCACATTCTACAAACTTACTAGACATACCAAGTAGGCCTGCAAGGATCATCCAGAATGTTGCACCTGCGCCACCGATAGAAACTGCGACCGCCACACCAGCGATGTTACCAAGACCAACAGTACCAGATAGCGCCGTAGTCAGTGCTTGGAAGTGAGATACCTCGCCATCTTCTTTGGCTTTTGGATCTGAGAACTTACCGGAGACTAATTGAACTGCGTGTTTGAACCCACGGAAGTTGATAAAGCCAAGGTAAAAGGTAAAGAAGCTTGCTGCAACAACCAACCAAAGAACGATCCAAGGCACCTGCACGTCTGTAAAAGGGAAAGGAATGGTCGAGAAGATCATACCTACAAATGGGTTGACGATAGGTGCAACGACTTCGTTGATTTTGTCATCCAAGTTGGATGCCGCAGCGCTACCCGCAAAAAGACTTGCCAAAACGGCAAGCGATATACGCTTTGTCATGCTTTTCCTGCCTATGCATTATGGTTTATATGAATATTATTTATATAGATGTTGTGTTTGTTACATGTGTGTAACAAATGGTTATTATTCATTTTATAAATAGGTCCGCAACATCTTTGGCGGAAAACTTGATCCAGCAAACAATTCTGATATTCGCTAACTCTAGACAGGTAAATTGAACTTCTTCACTGCTTTTTCTTTGAAAAGTGGAATTATTGATGATAATTCGGTTTTCAATATAGTTGTTAATACTGTATTCGCGGCTGAAATATAAAACTGTGTGATTAAAGTTTGAACAGCAGACAAATTTGCGTTAAGGCTCATAAGAAGTGATTTGTGATGATTTATATTCTTTAGGTGAATATTGATTCACGGTGTTTAACTCGCCACTTGTGAGTATTCACGAGCCTAATTCACAATGTGGTAATCAAAATTACTGTATCTCTCGTATAGGTTCCTAACACACGAGAGGAGAATAAGGTATGGAACTTCAAATTGAATCATTGGAAGGCGGCATTTACTTGGCTTATTCGATTGATGAAGGCGATAGATTGCTTTTGCGCGATACCAATCAAAATCCGCTGAAATTTTGCAGTTTATCTCAAGCAAAAGAACACTTTAAGGACCAGCATTACCACAGTGCGTCATTGGTTCATCAAAGTGCTTACGATGAAATGTGCGGAGAGGATATAGGTTCCAGTCACTCTCTTAAAACTGACCTAATGTGGTTCTAGAGAGGCTTTGCAAGTGGCGGGCAGCGAGTAAAATGTGCCCGCTCTAGAGCTTATAGAACGCTGTCACTTTCTTGTCATACTCTGAGAGTATTTTTCCGACGGAAAATCACCTTTAGCATGTTTTTTAGAATGGTGTACGAGTGTTGTGGCCAGAAGTAGAAGAAAATGACAAGAAAGTTGAGTGAGCTAGATGATGTGATTATCAAGAACCTTCAGGATAATGGATTTATCAAAAGCGAAGCTGAAGCGTATTTAAAGCGCAATGTGTATAAGTTGGAAAAGCACGAAGTGGATACGATTAAGAATTATGCGGAACATTTTGGTCTCAATGCAAAAGAGCGAATCATTGAAGATATTCTTGAGCTTCGCAGAGAGGCACTTATGCTAAAGCTCATATCGCAACCAGCTGCAATATAAGCCTAGATATCCAAAGCTTTTTAAGCCTCAGAGATCATACTCGCTCCGAGGCTTGATTACATAACTAGGGGAGATCAAAGATTAGAGCAGTAACTGGTGCATCTCCTGAGTTTTCGAAAGAAACCGATGTCGTTGCCTCAACTTTTGCTCCATCACCTGAGTGCAGTACGGTACTGTCGACGGTCAATTGTCCTTCTACTTGGTGTATGTAGAGATTTCTGCCTTGTGCAATCTCATAAGTAATGCGCTGACCAGCAGCCAAAATCAACTGTTGAAGAGAGGCATCTTGCTTTATATGCAGAGTGCCATTGCGACCATCGGGTGTTGCGATAGGCGTTAACCCTTCCGATTTACCAAAGTCCTTCTGTTGATAGCCAGGTTCATTACCAAACGTGTTTGGTTGAATCCAAATCTGTAGAAATCGCAGAGTATCAGAGTCGGATGCATTGTATTCGCTGTGATAAATTCCACGGCCAGCGGACATTAGTTGGAACTCTCCAGCCGGCAAGGTTTGAATATTACCTTCGCTATCTTTATGTTCGATGGCGCCTTCCAAAACATAGCTGATGATCTCCATGTCTCTGTGACCGTGTGTAGCAAAACCAGCACTTGGCTGAACAATGTCATCATTAATCACTCGTAAGGCAGAAAACCCCATGTGCTTTGGATCATAGTAATCTCCAAAGGAAAACGTATGTTTACTGTCAAGCCAGCCAAAACTAGCACCGCCACGATCCTCTGAGTGTCTAACTGTAATCATAATATTGCCCTCCAGTGTTCGATATTAAGCGAATTTCTTTGCGATAAATTGATCAACTGCTGCTTTGCCTGAACCTGATAATGCCAGTGATACACTCGCAGCCATAAGGGCTAGGCCAAACTCATAGCCGTTGTTAGACATGAAAAGTCCGTTCTCAAAGTGAACTGAGAAAATGGCGACAAGCATAGTAAATGCAAGAGCAATGGAAGCTGGACGTGTAAGAAGGCCAAGCAAAATGAAAAGACCACCAAAGAACTCAGCACTACCTGCTAAAAATGCCATTAGAATACCAGGCCCTAGACCGATAGATGCCATCCACTGACCAGTCCCTTCCAGCCCGTAACCACCAAACCAGCCAAACAGTTTTTGTGCTCCATGCGCCATAAAAATGATCCCAACTGGAATACGTAGCGCCAGAGCGCTGTAACCTGCTTTTGATTCTGTCAGTGTTTTCAGTAGAGCTTTCATAGTGTCATCCTCAAATTTTTCAAATTCATTGGTAGAGGGTTTATATCTTTCCCTCATTGGTTAAAACTGAGTTTAGGCGCTGATGAGGTGAGAAAAAATCGTAGAAAATTAACATACTCGTTCGAAATATTTGAATAACCGCGTTTTGGGAAAGGAGAGGCCAAGTTCTTAGGGGCTTTGGCAAGATTGGGTTGGCTACCGCAATGGTAAAGGTAATAGATGTTCTGGCGCCTTGTTGCTACTTAGCCTGTTTCCAATGAGTGATGCTCTGCAATATCGTTCAATACTGTCTCTCTCCTAGTCGTTATCTTGGTGAAAAAGAGGAGATAACGAGATGGAAAATTTGATATTGGCGATGGTGGTGTTTGCATTTGTTGGAGCCGTGACACCTGGCCCGGTGAATCTGTTAGCGACAACCACTGCGGTAAATGATGGGCCAAGGGCGGCGTCCAAGCACGTTCTGGGCGCATCGATAGCATATGCGGTTGTTGTATTTGGTACCGGACAGATGATGCAAACGCTGGCTTTCACGTTACCAAAGCTTGAGTTTTGGATGCAGTTAATAGGCAGTAGCTTCTTGTTTTATCTTGCTTACCAAATCTTTGCAGCGCCGGTACAAGGTGTCACTGTTCAACAAGGAAAGAGTTCCGGCTGGGTGACTGGAAGTTTGACTCAAATACTCAACCCTAAGGCATGGTTGGTTGCGATGTCCGGCGTAAGTCTTTACGTAATAGGGCAGGAAAATGAACAATATTCCTTGTGGCTCTTTACTCTGGTTTCATTATTAGTCTGTGTGATCGGGGTTGGCATATGGGCGATGATTGGCCGTGTTTTAGCGAATCGACTTGCAAATCCAAGAGCTCACCGCCAATTTAATAGATTCATGGCAATGATGTTATGCGTGTCTGTCGTGATGATTTGGCTCTGAATGCAATGGTGAGTGAATGAAGAAAGATAAAAGTGCGAGCTTCAAGCTGAGTACGGTTCTTCCATGGATCGAGTTACGTGTCGCCAATCAGTCGACGGCATGTTATGACGCTCACTCCCATGATGAATTTTCATTTGGCATTATCAATCAGGGCTGTGCAGATTATCGAAATCGGCGCAATACACATCAGATTGGACAGGGGGATATCGTTACTATTAACCCAGCAGATATTCATTCGTGTAACCCACACCAAGGTACTTGGTCCTATAGTATGTTGTTTGTTGACGCACTGGAGATGGGAGAAATCCAGCAAGAAATGAGTTCTAATCAACGATATGACTACCTAGCTTTTGATAGTGATTTAGAGCGTCATCCGGAATTTCAGCAACGATATTTGGCACTTTTTTCTGCGCTTCAGAGCGAAGAAAATGTGTTGTTAGCTCAATCTTGTTTGTATGATTTTATTGAGCTTACTTCTCGACAGAGAGTTAAACCGATGGCAAAGACCGGCTTGTCTAGTCTTGCGGTGGTGCGCGAGAAGTTAATGGATGAACTGAGTAACTCTCATTCCTTAGAAGCGTTAGCAGAGGAAGCGGGAATGAGCCGATATCAGCTTTTACGTGCTTTCAAGGACCAGTATGGGTTACCACCATACGCTTATCTTATGGATGAAAAGATAAAGCGTGCGAAAGTGATGCTCAAGTCTGGAGAAGATATTGTTGATGTTGCCAACAACCTGGGCTTCTCAGATCAAGCGCATTTTCAGCGACATTTTAAAAAGAAACTTGCTGTGACACCTAAGTTTTATCAGTCTCACTTTGTGGAGTGAATCCAGTCCGATGTTGGAAAACAATCTCACTATTCGAGCCTATACCCGCCAACGTAGAGGCCATGCTCATGAACATCATCAACTTGTGCTTCCTATTTTGGGTACCATCATTATTGAGCTGGAAGGCTATCAAGGAAAAGTGTCGGTCGGTGAGTGCGTGGTGATAAAAGCCACCACTTTTCACCATTTTCGCGCTAATGAGGCTGCGCGTTTCATTGTCGCTGATTTAAACACTTTGCCAGAGAATTTGTTGAATATGGACACTCTGGTTTTTCCGATTTCTTCACCACTTCAGTCCTACCTAACATTTGTTGAATCTCAGCTCCAGCATCGGGTAACCCCTACCATCGAAGAGCCAATGGTCGACATGTTTATGAAGCTATTGGCGCAGCAACAGGCCGGGCAGCAACTTGATCATAGGGTTAGAGCCGTGCTGCATCATATCGAGGAAGACCTAGCCAGAGAGATTACGGTAGATAACTTAGCTAAGGTTGCCTGTTTGAGCCCGACGCAGTTTAAAAAGATTTTTAAACAATCCACTGGATTAAGTGTTCTGCAATACGTGACCAAGCAAAGAATGGAAAAAGCCAAGGCACTACTTACGCATACAGATATCCCAGTTCAGTTAATAGCAGAGAGAGTCGGGTACGCTGACCTGTCAGCCTTTAGCCGACGTTTTTCATTATCATTTGGGCTGTCTCCCCGAGAGCTACGTGGTTGATGAAATTGAGTCTATAAAATCAAGTAAAGTGTCTTTTCTGCAAAGTCTTATGCTCTTTGCTTGTTTAAGCTGTGCTTATCAAAATGATAAATACAAAGAGTACAGCTATGAGTCAGACGCTAAAAACACACAATGAACATCTTGGAGTTCTGGTTATCCTGTTTGCTTCTTTATTGTGGGGGACGACTGGTACCGCAGCTACGTATGCGCCTGATATAAGCCCGTTGGCTATTGGTGCTTTTTCTATGGGTGTGGGTGGACTTCTCCTGGCTCTGTTTGCTTGCAACACGATCAGAAAAGATCGGCGCATATTGAAATCCAATAAAGCTATTTTGTTGACTGGAGCACTTGCTTTGGCCGTTTACCCTCTCGCGTTTTATAGCTCTATGAGAATGGCCGGTGTGGCGATTGGGACGGTAGTCTCTATCGCGAGTGCGCCATTCTTCGTTGCATTTCTGGAGTGCCTGTTTGGCAAAGAGAAAACAATCGATACCCGCTGGGTGATAAGCCTCATCGTGGGCGCAACTGGTATCCTTTTACTGACTCTATCAGAGACATCAACTTCCACACAAGCTGATATTCAACACATGAAATTCATAGGAATAGCGCTCGGATTGCTTGCGGGTTTCACCTATGCCACTTACGCGTGGGCAGCCAAAATGCTCATCACTGAAGGCATACATTCCAAATCTGCGATGGGGAGTATTTTCGGGCTGGGTTCACTATTGTTGTTACCTTCATTGTTTTTTACTGGTGGTAATTTGTTTGCGACACCAATAAATACATCCGTCGCTTTGTACATGGCGTTTGTTCCAATGTTTCTTGGCTATGTCTGCTTTGGTTATGGGTTAAAAACGGTGTCTGCCAGCAAAGCGAGTTTGTTGACGTTGTTTGAGCCTGCTGTGGCAGCAGTATTTGCCGTAGTTGTAGTCGGAGAGCATATTGGCGTGTCAGGGTGGGGAGGAATTGGGCTGATAATGGTTTGCTTGTTACTTCAATCCTACCAGCCCAAAAATAGAGAGAGTTTGTTAGCTACGCAAAGCCAGTGAAACTTTGGAAGTCGGCTGGCGCCCTAAGGCGTCGCTGATTTCCCATCCAGCCTGAGCGAGACGGTTTAGATCTACGCCTGTTTCAATCCCTAAACCTTGGCAAAGGTAAACCACATCTTCTGTCGCTACGTTACCAGAAGCGCCTGCGGCATAAGGGCACCCCCCTAAACCTGCTACGCTGCTATCTACAACACGTACGCCCATTTGAAGGGCTTGGTATATATTGGCAAGCGCTTGTCCCCAAGTGTCATGGAAATGAACAGCGACCTGTTGTGAAGGCACTCGCTCAAAAACCGCGTTGAGCATGTTCGCAACTCGTACTGGCGTACCCGTGCCAATTGTGTCTCCAAGAGAAACTTCATAGCAACCAAGATCAAGCAGTGCTTGAGCAACCTTGGCGACCTGACTGGGCTCAGTTGGGCCGTCATAAGGGCAATCGACGATGCAGGATAAGTACCCTCTAACCGGAATGCCTTTGTCTTTTGCTAGAGCCACCACTGGGTGAAATCTTTCCAGGCTTTCTTCAATAGAACAGTTGATGTTTTTCTGGCAAAAGCCTTCTGAAGAGGATGTGAATACCGCGACTTCGTTAGCGTTGGCGTCGAGTGCCTGCTCAAACCCTCTTATGTTGGGTGTTAAAGCGGCGTACGTAACATTCGGCGCGCGAGTAATTTTGGACATGACTTCTAACGAGTCCGCCATTTGTGGCACCCACTTTGGTGAGACGAACGATCCGGCTTCGATGTGGTTGAGCCCACAGGAAGAGAGTTGATTGATCAGCGCGACTTTTGCCTCGGTTGAAACGGCTTGCTCATTTTGCAAACCGTCGCGAGGACCTACTTCAACTATCTTGACTGACTCTGGTAGTAACGAGGTCGTCGTCATTCACGGCCTCCCATTGCCCAATTTGGTGGTCGCTTATCAAAGAAAGCTCTAAGACCTTCTTGCCCTTGCTCAGACACCCTGACTCTTGCGATTAATTGACTGGTGTACTCAATTAAAGCATCGTCAAGTGCCTGAGAATCACATTCTCGAATCAGAGCTTTGGTTTGCGTAAGCGCAGCAGGGCTATTAAGCTGCAACTGATTTACCATTTCAGTGACGGCTTTCTCCAGTTCGCTGGCTTCAACAGCTTCATGAATCAAACCAATCTCAAGCGCTTTGTTAGCGTCAAAACGTTCAGCAGTCAGCATGTAACGCCTAGACTGGCGAGCACCAATCGCGCGGTTCACATAGGGCCCGATGGTCGCTGGAACCAGCCCTAGCTTTACTTCGCTGAAGCAGAACAAGGCGCTATGATCAGCAATCGCGACATCACAGCAGCAGATGAGCCCCAGAGCCCCACCAAACGCACAGCCATGAACAACAGCGAGAGTAGGGTGAGGGAAGTTATCCAAACAGCGCATCAACTGAGCAAGTCTTGACGCATCTTCCTGATTTTCCTGTTCGCTTTTATCTGCCATTGACTGCATCCAGCCAAGATCAGCGCCTGCAGAAAAGTGTTTTCCGTTACCACGTAACACTAAGCATCTAACGTCCAACCGCTGTGCCAGTGAGTTAATCGATTCTATCAACTGTTCGATAACCTGCGCGTTGAACGCATTGTGCTTATCTGGCCGGTTAAGTGACAGACTGGCAACGCCGAACGTATCGACGCTGCAAGTGAGATAGTTGGTATCTTTCAGAGTGGTCATGTCAGGCTCCTACATTCTAAAGATACCGAAATGGCTATCTGGCATCGGAGCATGTTCTGTCGCGGTGAGCGCTTGGGCGAGAACATGTCGGGTTTCTTTCGGATCGATGATGCCATCATCCCAGAGGTGAGCACTTGCGTAGTATGGATGGCCTTGTTCTTCATACTGATCAACGATGGTTTGCCTGAACTGGCCTTCTTCCACCTCTGACCAAGGTTCGCCTTGGCGTTTCAGGACCTCACGTTTCACTTGCGTTAGTACGCCAGCGGCTTGTTCGCCGCCCATTACTGAGATGCGAGCGTTAGGCCACATCCACATCATCGTTGGCTCGTAAGCGCGCCCACACATACCGTAGTTGCCCGCTCCGTATGAGCCGCCAATGATGATGGTGAATTTAGGCACATCAGCACAAGCCACTGCCATGACGAGTTTGGCGCCATGTTTGGCTATGCCACCTTCCTCAACTTTTTTTCCGACCATGAACCCCGTAATGTTCTGTAGGAACAGCAATGGAATTTTTCGCTTAGCACACAGTTCGATAAAGTGGGCGCCTTTCTGGGCTGACTCCGCAAACAAGATGCCGTTGTTGGCGACAATACCAATCAGTTTGCCCTCGATACGAGCAAAGCCACACACTAGTGTTGTGCCAAACAGGGCTTTAAATTCATCGAAATCGGAATCATCAACAATGCGCGCAATCACTTCTCTCACGTCGAAAGACAAGCGCAGATCGGCATTGACGATACCGTAGATATCTTCAGCGGGTAGACGTGGTGGCAACACCTTTTCCGTCTGCGGTATTACTGGCTCTTGGTTGCTGCTTGCAAGTGCTTCTCTTGCCATATGGAAAGCTTGTTGCTCGTTTTCCGCGTAGTAGTCTGCAACCCCTGATTTACGGCAGTGAACATCCGCACCGCCAAGTTCCTCGTCCGTCACGATTTCACCTGTGGCCGCTTTAACTAAAGGAGGCCCGGCAAGGAAAATGGTGCCTTGTTTTTTCACGATAACAGAAACATCTGCCATCGCAGGAATATAAGCGCCACCCGCGGTACAAGGCCCAAGAACAACCGCTATTTGTGGTATGCCTTTGGCGGACATGCGTGCTTGATTAAAGAAAATACGTCCGAAATGGTCTTTGTCTGGGAACACCTCAGCTTGGTGAGGTAAGTTCGCACCGCCCGAGTCGACCAGATAAACACATGGCAAGTGGCAGCGTTCAGCGATTTCTTGTGCTCTGAGGTGTTTTTTGACTGTCAGTGGGTAGTAGGTACCGCCTTTGACTGATGGGTCGTTGGCGAGCACCATACAGGTAACCCCTTTTATTTTGCCGATACCTGCAACGACACCTGCACAAGGGATTGATTCTTCATAAACATTCCATGCTGCGAACTGACCGACTTCTAAAAAGTCTGAACCTTGATCAAGCAGAAGATCAATACGTTCGCGTACCGGAAGTTTGCCTTTCTTTCGCTGTCTTTCGACAGCCCTAGCGCCACCACCTTGTTTGATGGATTCAACATCTGCGTTCAATTTTTCGACCAGTCCACTCATTGCTTGCTGATTTTTAGTGAACAGGGGAGAGTCGGTTTTGATTTTAGTTTTTATGATTGCCATAACATCCTCGTTAGCGTGACTCTTCAAACAGTTCACGCCCGATAAGCATCCTGCGAATTTCGGAAGTACCCGCGCCAATTTCATAGAGTTTGGCGTCTCTTAATAAACGACCTGCAGGGAATTCATTGATATATCCATTACCGCCTAGCAGCTGGATGGCATCGAGTGCAAGCTGTGTTGCTAATTCGGCACTGTAAAGAATCGCGCCAGCGGCATCTTTTCTTGTTGTTTCACCGCGGTCACAGGCAGCGGCAACGGTATAGACATAAGCGCGTGCCGCGTTGGCACGGGTGTACATATCCGCCACCTTGGCTTGAACTAACTGGAACTCACCAATGGACTGGCCAAATTGCTTACGGTCATGAACGTAAGGCACAACAAGGTCTAAGCAAGCCTGCATGATACCCAGTGGGCCAGCAGCCAGTACCACGCGCTCGTAATCTAAGCCACTCATTAAGACTTTGACGCCTTGGTTTACTTCACCAAGTACGTTTTCAACGGGTACTTTGCAGTTGTTGAAAACCAGCTCACAGGTGTTCGAGCCTCGCATACCGAGTTTGTCGAGCTTTTGAGCGTGACTGAATCCTTCAAAATCACGTTCGATGATGAAAGCGGTGATACCTCGTGAAGCCGCGCTAGGGTCGGTTTTGGCATAAACGACGAGTACGTCTGCATCAGGGCCGTTGGTGATCCACATTTTGGTGCCATTCAGCACATAATGATCACCGCTTAATTCGGCTTTGAGCTGCATGCTTACAACGTCTGAACCTGCATTGGGTTCACTCATTGCTAGCGCACCAATGTAGGAGCCATCAATTAATTTGGGTAGGTATTTTTCTCGTTGCTCAGCGTTTCCGTTACGGAAAATCTGATTCACACATAGGTTAGAATGAGCACCGTAACTAAGTGCTACAGAAGCAGACGCACGGCTTATCTCTTCCATGGCTACCACGTGTGCTAAATAGCCCATTGCAGCGCCACCATATTGTTCGTCTATGGTCACGCCAAGCAAGCCCATTTCACCCATCAATGACCACAAGTGGTTCGGGAATTGATTTTCCTCGTCCACTTTGGCCGCGATAGGTGCAATGTGCTCGCGGGCAAAAGCATTCACGTGTTCCCGCAACATGTTCACAGACTCATCGAGCCCAAAGTTGAGGGGGGTGTACTGAGATATCATATCGCCTCCGATTCAGCGGTTTTTGCTGGTTACGATCCCTGGCGGATTAATGATGTCTCGAGAAGCGCTTTAGCTGGCTTTTGAACGCTGCAACGCTTCTTCACATCGCTGGCGAGCGGTATTCAAATCGTCAAGGACAATGGTGATGTCCTCAAGTTGACGTTTGAGTACAGCTTCCTTCTCATCAATGATTTTGAGCATCTTAATCAACTGGGTATCTATTTGATTAGTATCGTAAAGCTCTAACAAGTCGCGTATCTCGGCCAATGAAAAACCAAGTCGCTTCCCTCGTAAAATCAACTTAAGACGAACCCTGTCTCTACGCTGATAAATCCGCATACTGCCTTTGCGCTCAGGTTGAATTAGGCCCATATCTTCGTAAAAGCGGATACTTCTTGTTGTGATATCAAACTCTTTAGCGAGCTCGCTGATTTTGTATGTTTCCACCAGATGAAACTCCCCAACTGCTAGGTGATAGACAATCACACTTTCCACTACGACGGTAAAAAAGATTTTACAGGTTGTGAATGTGTTTCTTTACGTTAACGTAAATGTTAGTGCTATGCTTACGTAAACGTCAAGAAAATAACCGTGCAAAAAACAAATGGCTTTGAAAAGTGAAAGCGGCGTCGTGAATTAAGCTGCTTTGTGGTCGCTGAGGTAGTAAAGCCGTTACTCAACAATCTTGTGAGGAGCAGGCAATGCAAGAGAAAGAGATTTGGATAGTTGCAGCGAAGAGAACGCCAATGGGGCGTTTTCAGGGCATGCTTTCTGAATATTCTTCACCCAAGCTAGGGGCGGTCGCGATAAAGGCGGCAATGGAAGAGCAATCTTTATCGCCAGATTTAGTCGATGAAGTGTATATGGGCTGTGTGTTGCCCGCAGGTTGTGGGCAAGCGCCAGCGAGACAAGCGGCTCTAGGGGCTGATTTACCGAAAGCGGTAGGTTGTACGACCATCAATAAAGTTTGTGGCTCCGGTATGAAAGCGGTGATGCTGGCAAACGACCTTATTCGAGCGGGCAGTGCCAATTGCATTGTTGCTGGAGGTATGGAGAGCATGACTAATGCGCCGTATCTGCTTAAAGAGTCACGCTCTGGGATGCGCATGGGTCACAAATCGACCTACGATCATATGTTCTTAGATGGTCTGCAGGATGCGTATGAAGGTGAACTCATGGGCGTCTTCGGTCAGCAAATTGCCGATAAGCTTGAATTTACCCGAGAGCAAATGGATGAGTGGGCAACCTTGTCGGTGAACCGAGCGATTGAAGCACAGCAGCAGGATTTGTTTGCCGATGAAATCGTCCCTGTTACCCTCAAGAAAGATCCTCCGCTTGATTATGATGAGCAACCACGCTCAATCAAGCCCGAAAAAATACCTCAGTTAAGGCCCGCATTCGCCAAAGATGGCTCTATTACTGCGGCCAACTCCAGCGCAATATCCGACGGGGCTGCCGCTCTTGTGGTTATGGACGCTCAGACGGCTAAGCAACAGGGTTTGGAACCACTGGCCATTATCAAAGGTCATGCAACGCATGCCCGAATTCCAGCTGAATTCACATTAGCACCTGTTTACGCCATTGAGCAGCTTCTATCGCAGTTAGATTGGGCGGTGGACGAAGTGGATTTATGGGAAATCAACGAAGCTTTTGCTGTGGTGACGCAGATAGCGGTTAAACAGCTCAGCCTCGATAGCGAGAAAGTTAACGTGAAAGGCGGTGCGTGCGCATTAGGCCATCCCATTGGTGCCAGTGGTGCAAGGATTCTTGTCACGCTGATTCATAGCCTTCGTCAGTTGCAGGCTTTGGGCACAGATGGCAATCAGAACAACAAACGCGTGGTGCGAGGTGTTGCATCACTCTGTATTGGTGGCGGTGAAGCAACCGCAATGGGTATTGAGATCCCACTATAAAAGAAAAGGACATCATTATGACTCAGTCAGTTCCCTTATTTATTGGCGGTGAGTTCTGCCAGTCACAGACCAATGAATGGGTCGAGGTGACCAACCCGGCAACCAGTGAAGTGATTGCCAAACTTCCTTGTGCGACCGAGCAAGAAATGGAGCAAGCGATTCAAAATGCCGATGAAGTGTTTAAATCTTGGAAGGAAGTTGCGGTATCGGAGCGAGCTCGCTTGATGTTGCGTTATCAGCACTTACTTAAAGAACACCATGATGAGCTAGCGGAGCTTCTTTCAAAAGAGACCGGAAAAATCACCATTGATGCGAAAGGTGACGTCTGGCGAGGTATTGAAGTGGTTGAACAAGCTGCAAACATCGCAAGCAACATGATGGGCGAAACCGTCGAGAATGTTGCGACAGAAATTGATACTTACTCGATGATTCAACCGCTGGGGGTATGCTGTGGTATTACACCGTTTAACTTCCCAGCCATGATTCCCTTGTGGATGTTCCCACTGGCAATCGCCGCAGGGAATACCTTTGTTCTTAAACCTTCTGAGCAAGTACCGCTTACTGCGATGCGTTTGGCTGAGCTATTTGAACAGGCTGGCGCGCCAAAAGGCGTTCTTCAGGTTGTTCATGGCCGTAAGAATCAGGTCGATAAACTGCTCGTTCATCCTTTGATTCGTGCTGTGTCATTCGTAGGCTCTGTGCCAGTTGCTCAGTACATCTATCAGACGGGCACCAACTTCAATAAACGTGTTCAGGCGTTTGCTGGTGCGAAAAACCATATGGTTGTGATGCCAGACGCCAATAAAGCGCAGGTGATAAATAACTTAGTTGGAAGCTCAGTTGGCGCGGCTGGGCAACGATGTATGGCTATTTCAGTTGCGGTGTTCGTTGGAAGTTCGAAAGAGTGGGTCGATGATCTAAAAACTGAAATGGCGAAGATGACTCCGGGGGCATGGGATGATGGCAACGCGGCGTACGGGCCATTGATCAGTAAAGAAGCTAAGAATCGTGTAGTGAGTTTGATTGAAGAAGGCAAAGCGCAAGGGGCTGTGTGTGAACTAGACGGTACTCAGTGCCATGTTGAAGGTATGTCGGAAGGTAACTGGCTGGGCCCGACCTTGTTCACAGGTGTAACGACTGATATGTCGGTCTATGAGCAGGAAATCTTTGGTCCTGTTTTAGTTTGCCTGGAAGTCGAGACGCTAGAAGAGGCGATTGAACTGATCAATAACAACCCATACGGCAACGGAACATCGATCTTCACTGCAAACGGTGCGGCTGCACGTAAATACCAACACGAAATTCAGGTTGGTCAGGTGGGTATCAATGTCCCGATTCCAGTGCCTTTGCCGTTTTTCTCATTCACTGGATGGCGTGGCAGCTTCTATGGCGACCTGCACGCTTATGGCAAGCAGGCAGTTCGATTCTATACCGAAACCAAAACCGTTACATCGCGCTGGTTTGATGATGATATCCCAACAGGGCCAAACTTAACCATTCAACTGCGATAAGAGGAGGACAAATGGATTTTGAACTTAATGAAGACCAACGTGCATTTGCTGAAACCGCTCAGCAGTTTGCGATGGATGAGTTAGCGCCGATGGCCGCAGAGTGGGATGAAAAGCAGCTGTTTCCAAAAGATGTACTTAAAGCTGCAGGTGAATTAGGTTTTCTCAGCCTGTATACGCCGGAAGATCAGGGGGGCTTGCAGCTGAGCCGTCTTGATTCCTCAATCATCTTCGAGCAACTGGCGATGGGGTGCACTTCCACCACAGCATTCATGACCATTCACAACATGGTGACTTGGATGATTGCCAGTTTTGCAACTGAAGAAGCCAAAGAAGAGTTTTGTCCAAAACTGATCACTGGCGATTGGCTTGGTTCATATTGTTTAACTGAGCCGAACGCGGGCTCCGATGCCGCTTCATTGACAACCTCTGCGAAAAAGCAGGGGGATGAGTACATCATCAATGGCGGTAAAACCTTTATCTCCGGCGCTGGTGACACGGAAGTGTTAGTCGTGATGGCGCGTACAGGCGATAGCTCAGCAAAAGGTATTTCTGCTTTTGTCATTCCTGCGGATGCGGAAGGTATCAGCTACGGGCGTAAAGAACCCAAAATGGGGTGGAACAGCCAACCAACACGTGCCATCACGTTTGACAACGTTGTAGTACCTGAAAAGTACTTGTTAGGGAAAGAAGGGGAAGGCTTTACTTTCGCAATGAAAGGGCTAGATGGAGGGCGTATTAATATCGCGACTTGTTCAATAGGTACTGCGCAGCAGGCATTGAATGAGGTGATGCAATACGTCAAAGAGCGCAAACAGTTTGGTAAAGAACTGGCTCAGTTTCAGGGGCTACAGTTCAGGTTAGCTGACATGGTGACTGAGCTGGTCGCGGCCAGACAAATGGTGCGTCTCGCAGCAAGCAAATTGGACAATCAGGACCCAGAAGCCACGGCATATTGTGCGATGGCAAAACGATTTGCAACCGATGTCGGTTTTAAGATTTGTGACCAGGCACTTCAGCTATACGGAGGCTACGGCTATATCAAAGAGTACCCGATGGAGCGTCATTTCCGCGATGTGCGTGTTCACCAGATCCTTGAAGGTACCAATGAAATCATGCGATTGATCATCGCGCGTCGAACGCTAGCTGAAGGCTCTCAACTACTCTAATCGAAAGGATGCTCAACGATGAATCATTCAGAAGGAAGTACCATTCAACATACGATTCGCAACCATGTCGCAGTCGTTACCATGAACAACCCTCCAGCGAATACGTGGACGGCACAAAGTCTGGCTCAATTGAAACAACTCGTCTTAGATCTTAATGAGAACAAAGACGTTTACGCCTTAGTCATTACCGGACAGGGTGAGAAGTTCTTCTCTGCCGGTGCTGATTTAAAATTGTTTGCAGATGGTGATAAATCTGTCGCGGTGGATATGTCGCGCTTGTTTGGTGAAGCATTTGAAACCTTATCTGCATTCCGTGGTGTTTCCATTGCGGCCATTAATGGCTATGCGATGGGGGGCGGTCTGGAAGTGGCATTAGCTTGTGATATTCGAATTGCGGAAGAACAAGCGGTTATGGCGCTTCCAGAAGCCAAAGTTGGTCTATTGCCTTGTGCTGGTGGTACGCAAAACCTAACGGCGCTTGTTGGTGAAGGCTGGGCGAAACGCGTCATCTTGTGCGGTGAACAGCTTGATGCGGCAAAAGCACTTAACATCAAGCTGGTTGAAGAGGTTGTCAGCAAAGGGAATGCCCTTGATGCGGCAATTAGCCTTGCAGAAATGGTGGCAAATCAATCTCCGTCTTCGGTAACGGCTTGTAAATCATTGATACAAAACACAAGGACGAGCCCACTAGCACACGGTTTGATGAAGGAGCGTGAACTGTTTATTCAGTTGTTTGACACTCAAGATCAAACAGAAGGTGTCAACGCGTTCCTAGAAAAACGTCAACCTCAATGGAAAAATGGCTAGGAGGCAATATGACAGCAACCGTTCATTTTAAAGAGCTGCCTTGCCAAGACGGGATTACCAAGATTGGTGTGGCGACTCTTGATAATGCGCCCTCACTGAATGCCTTGACCTATGACATGTTAGCTTTGCTCACAGAGAAACTCGAAAGCTGGCAAGAAGACGACAGTATCGCTTGTGTCTTATTGGAAGGCCAAGGCGAGAAAGCGTTCTGTGCTGGTGGTGACGTACGCACCATGCATGATGTCATGCGAGATAAATCCAGTCAGGAAATCGAAGCGTTCTGTACCACTTTTTTTAAACTTGAGTACGAATGTGACTATCTGATCCACACCTACTGTAAGCCAATTATCGCGTGGGGTGAAGGCATCATCATGGGCGGCGGAATGGGACTTTATATGGGCTCTAGCCACAAAGTGGTGACGCCATCAACACGCTTGGCCATGCCCGAAGTGAGTATTGGTCTGTATCCCGATGTCGGGGCCACGTGGTTCCTGAATAGGCTTGAACCTGGGGTGGGGCTATTCCTCGGTTTAACGGGAGTGATGATCAACGGTAGCGATGCGCTTGATGTAAATTTAGCTGACCACATGGTGCTTTCAGAAGAGAAAGAGTCGCTGGTTGAGCGCTTGTTGTCTTTACTTTGGGACGAGCAGGAAGACGCTTATGAAGCGGTGACAGACTTGCTCATTGAATTCGGTGACAAAGTTAACGGCCACAAGCCAGACCCGCAAATGCAACCCTTTATGCAGGATATCCAACGCGCGTGCAGCGCTAGTGATGTTGTAGAAGTAAGTAAAAACATTCTGGATCTGGAAGGCCAAAGTAAGTGGCTCGACGTTGCGAAGAGAAATCATGCCTCAGGCAGCCCGATCACATCCCATATTTGTTTCAGGCAGTTGAATCGATACAAAGATCTGTCATTAGCCGATTGTTTTCGTCTTGAATTGAATCTCTCGGTACGTTCTGGGCTGTTAGGGGAATTCCGAGAGGGCGTCAGAGCCAGACTGATTGATAAAGATGGTGAGCCTAAATGGCAGTTCAGCCGTGTCGATAATGTCGATGAAGCCGTGATTGATACCTTGTTTACATCTCTTTGGGATGAAAAGTCGCACCCGTTGGCACAACTGGGCCATTACTAAGCTCTACGAGCAGGGAAAGAAGGAAATAATTCATGAGTACCATAGCGTTTATAGGTTTAGGTAATATGGGCGGCCCGATGGCCGAAAACTTACTTGCTGCAGGTTTGAAAGTGCAGGTGTTCGATTTAATGCCTGAAGCAGTAAAAAAACTGGAGTCCGCGGGTGCTGTTGCTGCTCCCACAGTGGAAGATGCCGTCAAAGGCGCAGATACGGTGGTAACGATGTTACCTGCTGGCGAGCATGTACGAGCGGTATATCTTGGCGACCATAGCGGTGGTGTTGGCTTATTAAATATGGTTGAAGATGGCACTTTTCTTATCGACTCTTCAACTATTGATCCCCAGTCAGCTCGCATTGTTGCGCAGTGTGCGGCAGATAAGGGGCTTGATTTTGTTGATGCCCCCGTCTCTGGCGGTGTGGCAGGGGCAAAAGCGGGTACGCTGACCTTTATTGTTGGAGGTTCAGACGGTGCCTTTGAAAAAGCAGAGTCTGTGCTTAAACATATGGGCAAAAACATCTTCCATGCTGGTAAAGCAGGTGATGGACAGATGGGTAAAATCTGCAACAACCTGATGTTGGGTATTCTTATGTCAGGGACGTGTGAAGCACTTAACCTAGGCATTGATAATGGATTGGACCCGAAAGTCCTTTCTAACATCATGCTGCAGAGCTCTGGCCGAAACTGGGCACTTGAATTATATAACCCTTGCCCAGGTGTGATGGAAACAGCACCTGCTAGCAACGAATTTAAGCCAGGTTTTATGAGTAAACTGATGCTTAAAGACTTGGGGTTAGGGCTGGATGCTGCTGCGCAGAGTCAATCTTCCGTGCCGATGGGTTCTTTAGCCCGAAATCTGTATGCTTTTCACAACGCAAATGGCAATGAAGAGCTAGACTTTTCAAGTTTGTTCGAGTTTTATCAATCTAAAAAGTAACGGAGTTCGCCGATGGATCTAAAACAGAGCGTAATAGCGATTACTGGTGCAGGGCAAGGCTTAGGCCAGATGATGGCTATCACACTAGCGCAAGCTGGCGCAGAACTGGCCCTACTGGATGTTAACGAAGAAGCCCTGATGGATACCAAAGAACAGTGCAATATGCTCGGGGTTAAAGCACTGACTTACAAAGTTAATGTGACGGACGAGCAGGAAGTGGAGCAGGTCTTTAGTGACATTGTCACTGATTTCGGACAGTTAGACGGCCTTATAAACAACGCTGGTATTCTTCGTGATGGTTTACTGGTAAAAGTCAAAGATGGTGAGATGACTAAAATGTCACTCGAGCAATTCAACTCCGTGATTGACGTGAACCTTACCGGAACGTTTTTGTGTGGACGAGAAGCCGCGGTTCAGATGATCAATTCCAAGCGAAAAGGGGTCATCATCAACATTTCTAGCGTTGCTCGTGCTGGGAACATCGGTCAGACAAACTATGCGGCGTCTAAAGCAGCTGTGGCGACTCTGGCGGCGACTTGGGGTAAAGAGCTGGCAAGGTATGGTATTCGAGCGGCCGCTATTGCACCTGGTGTGATTGAGACATCGATGACGGGAGCGATGAAACCAGAAGCGCGCGAGCGTCTGGAAAGAATGGTACCCGTGGGTCGGATGGGCGATCCCAAAGAAATTGCGAATACCGCTAAGTTTATCTTTGAGAATGACTACGTGAATGCGCGTGTATTTGAAGTCGACGGCGGGATATTCATGTAAAGCTTAAGCTTTCAAACGTTAAAAAGGCACGTGAGTTACGTGCCTTTCTTGTTTTAGAAATGAGTTATTTCAACTCGAATTTCCCTTTCATAATTGCCCAGTGGCCAGGGAAAGAACAGAAGAAGGTGTAATCACCACCTGCTTTCATTTTCTCTGTGCTGAATGTCACTGAAGTGCTTTCACCGCCACCGATGATTTTGGTGAACGCGTAAACGCGCGCATCATCTGGTTTGACGTAGTTGTTCGCCGCGCCCGCCGACATACCTTCCGTACCTACAGCCTGAACATTCGCTGTGTCGGCAATAACCACGTTGTGTCCCATAGAGGTCGCTGCGAGCTTACCTGTATGGTTCAACGTTAGTGTGACTTCTTTACAACTAGAAGGGACGCTAATGCTGTTAGTCGAGAATTGCATCATGTCGTTTGCATCAACAGAAACAGAACATTCTGCGCTTGCTTGAGCTCCGAAGCTGATTGCACCAAAAACAACAGCAAGAATTCCAACACTACGTTTAATCATATTTATTCCTCACGGTTTGTAGTTGAGAGACATTCTCATATACGTAAGAAATAGAAACTTTGATCACTTTCACTAAGTGCTGGATTTCTTGAGAAAAGCAGTTACATATTCTGATAATTGGGACCACCGCCACCTTCTGGCGGGAGCCAAGTGATATTTTGCGAAGGATCTTTTATGTCGCAGGTTTTGCAATGCAAACAGTTAGCGGCATTGATCTGTAGCTTCCGCGTATTATCAACCGTGACAATTTCGTACACGCCTGCAGGGCAGTATCGCTGACTAGGCTCATCAAAAAGAGGAAGATGATTTTCGATAGGAATACTTTCACTGGCGATAATCAGATGACAAGGCTGGTCTTCTTCATGTTGTGTGCCGGAAAGGTAAACAGAAGAGGGCTTGTCAAAACTCAGTTTGCCATCGGGTTTAGGGTAATCAATCGCGTTGCATTGGGAAATCTCTTTCATCGACAGGTAATCTGCTTGCGGATCGGAAATCGTCCATGGTGCTTCCTTGTGAAACAGAGATTGCCAGATGTTTTGTTCGAATGTGGCCAAAGCGCCTCCCATAATCGCACCATATTTGTGGATTGAAGAAGCAAAGTTTCGGCTCTGTTTTAGCTCGTCAAACAGCCAAGATGACTCAAACAGACTTTGATAATCGGCTTCTCTCTGGCCTCCGTCTGCTTGGAGTGCGTCAAATATCGCTTCGGCAGCGAGCATGCCGGATTTCATAGCAGTATGACTGCCTTTGATTTTTCCTGAATTCAGCGTTCCAGCGTCACAGCCAATCAACAGCCCACCCGGAAATTGCTGTTTAGGTAATGAGTCAAAACCGCCTTTAGCAATCGCTCTTGCACCATACGAAATCCGTTCACCGCCTTCGAGGTATTGTCGAATCACAGGGTGATGCTTAAAACGTTGAAACTCATCGAATGGGCTGAGGTATGGGTTCGAGTAGTTTAAATCAATGATCAACCCGACGACGACTTGGTTATCTTCTAGATGGTAAAGAAAACTACCACCGCTAGAGTCTGTTTCGTTAAGAGGCCAACCTGCGCCATGAAGCACACTACCTGCCTTATGGATCTCGCTGTCCGGAGGGAGTTGCCAGATTTCTTTTAATCCAAGGGCGTAGTGTTGCGGTTGTCGACCCTCATTGAGGTTGAACTTGCTAATGAGCTGTTTGCCCAAGTGACCGCGTGCACCTTCAGCAAACACAGTGTATTTGGCTTTCAGTTCTATCCCAGCTTCAAAGGTTGGCTTTTGTTCTCCTGATTTATTCAGACCCATATCGGATGTGTTGATTCCCGTTACGGCACCTGATTCATCATAATTCACGCTAGCGGCGGCAAAACCTGGATAGACCTCAATCTCGAGTTCTTCGGCTTTCTGACCAAGCCAGCGACACAAGTTCGCCAGACTGATGACGTGATTGTCGGAACTGTTGTGCATTAGCTTGGGAGTAACAAATGCAGGCATCTTGATGTGATTGCTTTCCGTCGTCATATACATGAACTCATCGCGGGTGACGGGATTATTGATTGGCGCACCAAGTTCTTTCCAGTCAGGGAAAAGTTCATCTAATGCTTTGGTTTCAAAAATCGCACCTGAAAGTATATGTGCACCGACTTCAGCCCCTTTTTCAACAACACAGATTGATAGAGGTATTTCGTTGATTTTGCTGAGTTGGGCGAGTTTGATTGCGGTCGACAACCCCGCAGGCCCGGCCCCGACGACGACGACATCAAACTCCATACATTCTCTTTCCATGGTGTAAACCTACCTTGCCAATTAATTCTTATAGATAAATATAGTGCAGTTGACGTAAACGTAAACTTTACTAAGCTGAGTATAGGCAAAAAATCCGACATGAAACATGTTTAATGAGATCTTAAGCCGTTAAGTAAAAAGATTGGGCTAATCATAAAACTATGATTTATCAACTTGTTATCGTTCTGAAAAATGCTTTTAGCACCAAGGAGGAGATGTGAAAGTACTAGTAGCCATAAAGCGAGTGATTGATCCTTATGTCAAAGTGAGGGTGAAGAGTGATGGCAGTGGTGTTGAAACCAACAACGTCAAAATGTCGATGAATCCATTCTGTGAAATTGCCGTGGAAGAAGCGGTTCGTCTAAAAGAATCCGGTGTCGCAGAAGAGGTGATCGTAGTCTCGATTGGCGATGCAGCAAGCCAGGAAAGCCTGAGAGGTGCGCTTGCGTTAGGTGCTGACCGAGCCATTCATGTGGAAGCAGATGGTTCACCAGAACCACTGGTTGTGGCGAAGTTGCTGAAAGCACTAATGGAACAAGAGCAACCGGGTATTGTTCTCCTGGGTAAACAATCAATTGATACAGATAATAACCAGGTTGCGCAAATGCTTGGCGCATTAACTGGTCGCCCACAGGGGACATTTGCCTCGGAAGTAATTGTTGAAGGTGAGCAAGTTAGTGTGACAAGAGAAGTCGATGGCGGTTTGGAAACAGTGAAACTTATATTACCTGCCATTATCAGCACTGATCTACGTCTTAATGAGCCGCGTTATGCTTCGTTGCCTAACATCATGAAAGCAAAGAAAAAGCCGCTGGATGTTATATCCGCCGATGACTTAGGGATCGCGCTAGTACGTAGTCAGGAAATCATCGAAATCATGGCGCCAGCAGAGCGCTCTGCTGGAGAAATGGTGACCAGCGTGAGTGAACTGGTCGACAAGCTTAAGAATGAAGCCAAGGTGCTGTGAGGAAATGAGTATGAATGCGAAAACGTTAGTTATTGTCGAGCACGATAATCAGACCTTGATTGCAGACACGCAGAAAGCCCTGTCTGCTGCCGCCTCTTTACGTAATGAAGTCAGTGCACTAGTGGTGGGGTGTGGGTGTCAGGCTGTTGTTGATCAGGTTGCCAAAGTCGAGATTGTCAAAGAGGTATTGGTGGCCGATTCAGAAATCTACCAAAACCAACTGGTTGAAAACTGTGCAGAGTTAGTGCAACAGGTTGGGGCGGACTTTTCTCATGTGTTTGCTCCTGCAACGACGTTCGGCAAAAACCTTATGCCAAGAGTTGCGGCATTGCTTGACGTGGGACAATTGTCAGATGTGATTGAAATTGTATCTGACGATACGGTAATCAGACCAGTTTATGCGGGCAATGCACTGGCTAAAGTTAAGTCATCAGACCGAATTAAAGTCATCACGGTGCGCAGTTCTGCATTTGAATCAGTAAAAATGGACGATAGCTCATCAGCTGAAATCAAGCCGGTTGATATCAACATAGGCAACGATCTGTCGGAGCTGGTGGAGCGTCAGAAAACAGAAAGTGCTCGTCCTGATTTACCAGCGGCAAGAGTCGTTGTTTCTGGTGGGCGAGGGCTTGGTAGTAAAGAAAACTTTGTTATGGTTGAGCAACTTGCTGACAAGTTAGGTGGTGCTATTGGCGCGTCACGTGCTGCTGTCGATGCAGGGTTTGTTTCTAATGATCTTCAGGTCGGTCAGACAGGCAAAATCGTCGCACCTGAGCTTTATATTGCAGTCGGGATTTCAGGGGCGATTCAGCACTTGGCAGGGATGAAAGATTCTAAGGTGATTGTGGCTATCAATAGTGACCCAGAGGCTCCGATCTTTCAGATTGCTGACTACGGATTGGTCGGTGACTTGTTTGAAATCCTACCAGAGCTAACCAATTCTATCTAAAGCCAAAACAGAACGTCCGCTAATTTAGCGGGCGTTTTTATGAGTAAACTATCAATAAGTCTCCTAAACTAAATCTACTAGGTGCATAGTGGAGGAGGCTCTATGGGCATACACTTAGATATAACCACGTTGTCTATCATCTGTGTATTATTGTCTTTGTGCTATTGCATAGGATTGTTGTTGATTCAACAACTACAACCCAGCGTCAGTGGCATCAGTACGATAGCTTCTGCGTTGCTACTTCTCTCGGTTAGTTTCTTTCTCCTTAGCTTCGGTAATCAAATCACACACTGGGTATCTAAGATACTCGCTAACTCCTTAATGGCGTTTAGCTATATTATTTTGCTATTGGGAGTATGCCAGTTTAGAAGGTTCCCCAGGATCATTGCCAATATAGGCTTCTACAGTTTTCCGATACTGATAGTCGGGCTAACCTATTTCACGTTCTTTATGCCGTCCACTAATGCGCGCGTAATTCTGATGACTGTCTATGTGTCGAGTTTGTGTTTCATTGCTATCCTCGCTAATCAAAAGGGTAAAAGTACGGACATTACGCCTTCTAAGTTTTTGCTTTCTTTGGGGTTGGCGACGCAAGGAGGATATAACCTGTTCCGCTTTATCTGGACGCTATTTGAGGAACGGATTGACGACTTCATGATTTCAGGGATGGCTCATCAATTGGCGTTTGTCAGTACACTCCTTATGGTCATCTTTATTGGATTTTCAGTGACATGGATGCTAACAGGGCGGCTGGTCGCGACTATCTATGATACTTCGATCAAAGACGAGTTGACTCAGCTCTACAATCGTCGTGCATTAGAAGAATTACTGCCAAAAGAAATAGCCAGATCGAGTCGACATAAGCAGCCTTTATCTGTGTTGCTGCTTGATATTGATCACTTTAAAAAAGTCAATGACACCTATGGCCACCAAGCGGGAGATCGCGTGCTTCGAACGACAGGAAAGCTACTAATTCTTCAAACGCGAAAAGATGACTTAAGTTTTCGTTATGGTGGTGAAGAATTTCTGGTTTTGCTCCCTAACACTGATGTCGAGAAAGCGGTCATTGTGGCAGAGAAACTAAGAGAAGCGATCAAAAGAGCAAGGATGCTGCCTACCAACGTTGACTCTTGCACAGCGAGCTTTGGAGTGACTCAATTTAATGGGGAGGATGATTGGCAAACCGCTATAGAGCGCGCAGATCAGGCACTCTATAGCGCTAAGGAAAATGGCCGCAACCAAGTTACGGCGAGAACTTAATCAAGTTTCATTTCTAAGTGTTCTACAAGAAGTTTGGTAAAGCGAGCAGCTTCACCACCAGTACACGCTCTATGGTCAAAGGTTACTGACAGTGGCATTGCTTTCACTGCGACGGCTTCGTTGTTTCGCATCACCACTTTCTCGATGATACGACCGGCGCCGACAATCGCGACCTGAGGTGGAGAAACAACCGGAGTAGCATAGATACCTGCGATGGCCCCGAAGTTAGACAGTGTGATCGTCGCATGTTGCAATTGTTCACGACCAATCTTTCTATCACGAATGCCTGTCACGGTCTCATTTAGCCAAGAACGGATGTCTTCTGTTTTCACTTCGTTCGCGTTACGCAAGACAGGGACATACAAGCCATGACTACTGTCAACTGCGATACCGATGTTCACGGCACTGTGCACACAGCGTGTCATAGTTTCTGCGTCAAACCATGCGTTGAGCGCAGGTTCTTTTTCACAAGCATGAACTACTGCCTGAATCAGGCGACCTGAAATGTCTTCGCCCTTGTTCCAGTTTTCAAGTAAAGCTTCTTCGGTAATGGTGACAGAGGCAACATTGTGGTGTGACTCTGCCATGGTTCCTACCATAGTTCGACGAGCACCCTTAAGCACTTCTGTTCCAGGTTGTTGTTTACCCGCTTCTTCGTAGATATCCGCATCAGTGATCATGCCATCGTGACCACTGCCTTTAACATGCAGTAAATCTACACCCAGCTTTTTCGCCAATAAACGTGCAGAGGGCATTGCGGTAAGCGGTGAGTCTTCACCAGTATTATGAGAGGCACCAATCCAGAAGTCGTCTACATCAACTTGATGGGTTTTACTGGACACGTTGCCAACAACAGTAGCAGCATCCTTTTGTTTTGATTCGACTTTATTCGTAGCACCTTCTTCTTCAATTTCTAGAAGCAAGCTACCAATATTGATAACGTCGCCTTCTTCTCCATGACGACTGACTATTTTACCACTGTATGGTGCAGGTACTTCTACCACGGCTTTCGCAGTCTCAACGGTCAAAATAATCTGATCGACTTTAACCATATCACCGACGTTTACATGCCACTGTACAATCTCCGATTCCGCAAGCCCTTCACCAAGATCTGGCAGTAAAAATGATCTCATTTCCATCCCTCCACGAGTTCTTTAGCTGCGATAACAATGTCTTCTTCCTGAATCATAAAATAGTCTTCATTTCTGTAATAAGGCATGACCGTATCCATACCAGTGACACGCTTTGGTGGCGCTTTTAAGGTACACATCGCGTGCTCAGCAGTTCTAGCGATGATTTCCGCACCGACACCACAGGTTTTACTCGCTTCATGAACGACGAGTAAGCGACCTGTTTTGTCGAGTGACTTCAAGATGGTGTCCATGTCGATAGGCTTGATGCTAGCAAGATCAATCACTTCCGCTTCAATACCCTGTTCTGACAAGGTTTGCGCTGCCTGCAGTGACTCAACCACGCATGCGCCCCATGTGACAAGCGTCAGATCTCGACCTTTTCGAAGAGTGAAACAGCTGTCTAGTGGCAGTGCTTCGCCATTATCTACTACGTTAGATTTGACGGTGCGGTAGATACGCTTAGGTTCAAAGAACATAACAGGATCGTTGCTACGAATAGCCGCGAGCAATAAGCCGTAAGCTCGTTGAGGTGACGATGGAATCACGACTCTGAAACCGGGAATGTGAGCAAACAGTGCTTCGACACTTTCTGAATGATGCTCAGGAGCGTGGATACCACCGCCAAATGGCGCTCGAAAAACGGCAGGGCAGGTTAGTCGGCCACGTGTACGATTTCGCATTCGTGCCGCATGACACATCAGATGCTCCATAGCAGGAAAAACGAAGCCTTGGAATTGAAACTCTGCCACAGGTCTCAAGCCCTGGGTTGCCATGCCAACGCTGACACCGCCAATTAATGCTTCTGCTAGCGGTGTATCGATCACTCGTTTCAGGCCGAATTTTTCTTTCAGGCCTACAGTTGCACGAAACACACCGCCGTTATCGCCGACGTCTTCACCTAGGACAACTACTTTAGCGTCTTTGCTCATTTCATGATGCAAGGCGAGGTTGACTGCCTCAACCAGTGTAATCTCAGACATGTTTGCCTCCCTGCATTCGCATCGCTTTGTTGATCAGTTCATCCCTTTGTTTATTGAGTTCTGTAACAGGAGATTCATACAGGTAATCAAAGGCAGATTCTGGAGCTTGAGGTGGAAGGTTAAGGTAGCGTTCAACGGCTTTTTCGACTTCGACTCTAGCTTGTTCTAGTAGAGCTTGCTCTTCTTCTTCGGACCAGTGGCCCTGTTGAATCAAGTAGTTTTTGAGGCGGAGAATGGGCTCAAATTGCCAGGCCTGATTGAGCTCATCTGTGCTGCGATAGCGACTAGCGTCATCCGCAGTGGTGTGGTCACTGAGTCGATAACTTACTGCTTCAATCAAGGTCGCACCTTTCCCTTTTCTTGCTCTGTCTAACGCTGTTGCAACCGCGTCGAACATGGCAACAACGTCATTGCCGTCAACTGTGATACCAGGTATGCCAGCGCCTTTCGCTTTCTCCGAAAGAAAGTCAGCAGCACATTGTAGGGCACGCGGTACTGAAATCGCCCACTGATTGTTGTTGACGACAAACACTAGCGGAATATTCCAAGCACCTGCACAGTTGATGGACTCAAGGAAATCACCTTTAGACGTTGCACCGTCACCACAAGTAACAAGTGCTGCATTGTGGTTACCATCAATTTTCAATGCCGCCGCCACGCCGACAGCGTGTGTACATTGAGTCGCAATAGGTACGCAGAAAGGTAAGTCTCGGCATGATATATGGCTATCTTCTGGGCAGAAGTCACTACCGCGCTCGTCACCGCCCCAGTATTGGAGGTTTTTCTCCATGCCAATACCGCGAACCCACATAGCGGGCATATCGCGATAATAGGGGACGAAGACGTCTTGCACACGCAATGCGTGACCTATGGCAATACCAAAGGCCTCTGCACCCAAGTGTGAAGGGTAGGTTCCTAGCTTTCCGGTTCTTTGTAAGGCGACAGCTTTATTGTCGTAGGTGCGTGCGACAACCATGTCGCAATAGAACTTTTTCAGTGTCGCAGCATCAGCCCACTCTGGGAGTGGTTTAACGACTTGTCCATGGTGATCGATAAATCGACTCATGGGTAAGGCCTGAACGTTCATCTCAAGCTCCTTGTTGCGCTGCATTCTTTGGCAGCAATTAATTAACATCCTCCGGGCAAAACCACTTTAATGGCATTCTGACTTTGTTCTCAATTCGAAATACTATTCTAGAGAATTGGTTAGATGCATTCTTTCACACTGATATAAGTAATATATCCAGTGATGAATCTTGGTTGTGCCAGTTAATTTAAGTGTAACCAAAATGTTAAATAACGCCTGATTTGAGTCGATTTTCTAGAGTAAACTAATCCTTACAAACGTTAAAAAACAGATGAAAGTGCTGGTTTTTTTGAGTCGGAATGTCGAAATCTGAAAATATTCACTATCGATTTAAGGAATTTTACAAGAATATTATCCGGAATTTTTTGCAAAAATTGTCTAAAAACTTTCTTTTGGGCGACAAAATCAGTGCCAAAGTTGTTCGAAAGGTATCGATATTTGGCATTCACACAACCACGTAATCATATTGCTCATCATTAAATGATTGATGGGTGTGTATCGAGTGGTTATAAGGTCAATTTCAATATTTTTGCGGTAAATATCACAGGTCAAACCAGTATTCCTTACCACTTAGTGGGTAAGGTTGAGGTTTGCTTTAGCCTTATATATCAGGTAGTTAGTGATTTAAGTCGACTTTTACCTTTCTCAACCTGCGGATAAACCGTTGAGGGCTCATCGAAAAGTTCATTTTTTGTGCTTACACTTATATCACTAAATGCATATAAATAGTACGTCAGCTGGCAAGACTCTTCTGAATAAACAGAGGCGGAGATGGATTTTCCGCAAAGAGGTTCGGTTATGAAGATTGCCACTAAAATAGTGTTGGCTTCGACTTTGTTATGCAGTATTGCCGTTGTCGCGACAGGGACTTTCGTTGGGTGGAGAGCATCTGAGCTATCAGAACAAGCACTCTACCAGCGTGCAATTAGTCAACTTACTTCCATTCGGGAAAACAAAAAAAGCGAAATAGAGAACTACTTTCAGCATATTCGCGGTCAGATTGTTACCACTGCAAACTCAATTGGAGTTAGAGATGCCATGGTGGCTTTTAAAGACACTTTCGAGCGTTATCCGGTAGAGTCCGTCAGTTCAAGCGATCTATCGAGCCTTTCCAATTATTATACCTCCAATTTTGGCACTACCTACCGAACAGCGAATGGCGGTAACTCCGCTAATGAACTGCAAAAGTTAAACATGTTGTCGCCAAGGGCCAAGGCACTGCAGGCACGTTACATCGGTGTTAACCCGAATCCGTTGGGTGAGAAACATCAGATGATGGCTGACTCGCTAGGTACTGAATACGACAAAGTGCACAATAAGTATCATCCAAGCATTAAAGGCTTTCTGGAAGAGTTTGGCTATTACGATATTTTCTTAGTCGACCCCAGCGGAAACGTTGTTTACTCGGTTTTCAAAGAACTGGATTATGCGACCAACTTGAACTCTGGTCCTTACGCCGGGAGTGGTATCGCCAAGGCGTTTAAAAATGCACTGAATAAAGGCGCGTCTCAGTACCATCTTGAAGACTTTGCCCCTTATTTCCCTTCCTATGAAGCCGCCGCTTCTTTTATCGCCACACCAGTAAAAGTCGACAATAAAACCATTGGCGTTCTTATCTTCCAGATGCCCGTTGATAAGATTAATAGCATTATGACTTTCGGAGAAAACTGGAGTTATGCGGGGTTGGGTAATTCTGGTGAAACTTATCTTGTGGGCCCAGACAGCTTGTTACGTAGTGAATCGCGTTTTCTCCTCGAAGAGCCAGAACTCTATTTCGAAGAGCTTAAAGCATCTGGTGTCTCGAAAAACATTATGGATCAGATACAAGGTAAGTCTTCGGCAATTGGTCGACAGATGGTAGATACGGCAAGCGTAAAAGCTGCTTTTCGCGGTCAAAGCGGTTCTGAAGTGGTTGATGATTACCGCGGTATAGAAGTGCTATCGGTTTATTCACCTCTGGATGCAGCAGGATTACAGTGGGCAATTGTGACCGAGATAGACAAAGCAGAGGCATTAGCTGATCTCGACGCGTTGGTGCAATCTAAATTCACGACCGTTCTTACCAGTATTGTTGTGGGGGTAACCGCTGCTGTACTTGTCTCTTATTTCCTTGGTAGCAGTATTTCGAAGCCAATCCGCGTGGCAAGCGAGAAAATCCAGAGAATCAGTCGCGACAATGATCTGACAGAAAGGTTAGATGTAGAGGGTAAAGATGAAATGACAGATTTAGCCGTTTCACTTAACTCCTTGTTTACGCATTTGCAGGACATTATTAGGAAATTCGCCGAAGCTACAGAGAATCTGAATAACAATACGCAAAGCATGGCAGGTAACATGAATAGTACCCGTGATGCAGTGCAAGATCAGAACCACCGTACGGAATCTGTTGCTACTGCCGTCAACGAAATGAGTGCTTCGATTGCCGAGGTAGCTCAGTTTGCAAGTCGAGCAGCGGAGTTTGTGAAAAATGCCAACGATACTGGTAGTGAAGGTGTTGGAATCGGTCGTAACCTTGGTAGTGAAATTTCACGTCTTAACGAAGAAATGAAAACTGCCGTCGATGCGATAGGGCGTCTGCATCATGAGAGCAATTCAATTGCTGAAGTTTTGGATGTGATTCAAGGTATCGCAGAACAAACTAACCTACTGGCGCTCAATGCAGCCATTGAGGCGGCGCGAGCGGGTGAACAAGGGCGCGGTTTTGCGGTTGTGGCTGATGAGGTTCGCTCACTTGCTGGTCGAACTCAGTCGTCAACAGAAGAAATTCGCGAAAAGATCGAATCCTTGCAACGAGAAACCAACGAAGTATCAAAGAGTATTGAAAATGCAAACAATACGGTATCGCAAGGCGTGGATACGTGTGATCAGAACGCGGGTATGCTTGAGCAGATAGTTACCATGCTCAACGATCTGAATGAAATGAATGTGCAGATTGCAGCAGCAACCGAAGAGCAAAAAGCGGTAACTGACGAAATTAGTGGCAGTATTACTTCGATTGCGGACGCATCTTCTGCAGTGTCTAGTCAGGTCAGTGATGTAGATCATGTGCTGCAAGGTCTATCTTCTCAAGCCGAGCAGCTTAATGCGGAAGTATCGCAGTTTAAGTATTAAGACTACACAAATGGCCGACTCACTGAGAGTCGGCTTTTTACTTCTTACTCTGTTTATTTTGATACATAGCTTTGTCTGACTGAGCGATAAGATCTTCAAGGCAGGGTGCGCCAAAACAGTCTTCGATATGAGATCCAATACTTAAACTAGTCAAACTCAGCGATTCTTTGTCTTTGGTCTGGGCTAGGTATTCAGCCGAAACCCGAGCCGCGAGTTGTTTTAGCTCTCTTCGTGTATTGAGCAGCGAAAGTACAACGAATTCATCTCCGCCTAAGCGAGCGATAACGTCACTTTGTCTACACGCCTCTCTTAAAGTTTGAGCTAGTATGAGTATGCATTGGTCTCCTGACTCATGACCACCTTTATCATTGACCTGCTTTAAGTTGTCAATATCGATATAGAGCATTCCGATAGCTTGCTGATATCTCGGCGCATCTTTTATTTTCTGCTCTCCGAGCAAAGTTAACCCTCGCCGGTTAAATGTGTTAGTTAAATCATCTTTTAAGGCTAGTTCTTCAGCTTCTTGGAGCCGACAAGCGGTATCTAAATCTAATGTGACCAATCGAGCGAGCTGGCACAACATTCTAATTAGGGTTTTGTCATACGAAGTTGCATTGGTATCGATAACGCAAATGGAACCAAAAGGCTTACCATTTGGCCAAAAAATAGGTATTCCGCAGTAAGAACGAACGGCACCCTCTGCGACAGGGGGCGCAGCAGACCAAACTTCATGGGTTGCTGCACTTGGTACGTATAGATCTTGTCGTGTTTCGACCATATGGCGACAGAAGCTTTTCATGTTCCATGGCCAGTTCATTTGCGCTTCTAAGTAGTGATCTGGATTCTGGCTCGATACAACCACATTAAACTCGTCATTTCTAAGTTGGACGATTGCTCCGGTTGCCGCTCCAAATAAATCAGCCAGCAGATTAACCATTTCCTGCCACTTTGATAGGTCAATCAGTTGTGCGTCCGGATTGGTTAAACATTGCTGTGTATCTACCATTTGTTCTTCCCTAAATGCTGTACTGTTAGTTTATTATAGAGCGCCATTATAGAGTTTTTGAGGAATAAACACCTTTTTAATTATGAATCAATATCATAGACTTAATCTGTTTTAACAGGAGTGAAAAATGGAATTAAGTGTATTTATTGAACAATTGAATCAAAGCCCAGCGACGGTCCAGTTTGAACAGTCAATGGCAGTGATTGACGCAAATTACGAGTTTACGCCAACGGCCTTCATCAATGGCGAAACGAAGAATGAAGCCAACCAAAACAATGGATCGTGCAAAATATTCGCGTTCGCTCAGTTGAATCAGCTAACTGAGCAGGACACCTTAGCGTGCTTTGGTCGCTTTTATCGTGAAGATGTCCTTCAGAATCCAGACGGCGACGATCACGCCAATATCCGTAATTTTATTAAGTTTGGTTGGCAAGGTATTCAATTCGAATCAGATGCACTTGTTAGTAAATGATGGATCTAGGAGCGTTATCGCTCCTTTTTTATAGGTGAATGAATATGAATAACAAACAGCTTGCTGAGTATCTGGACACCTTTATGAGCGCAGAATCTGATTATCCTTTTGGCCCTGAGGCGTTAGTCTACAAAGTGAAAGGAAAAATGTTCGCCATTTTGTCGATGAGAGAAGGGCGCGAATACGTAACTGTAAAAGTAAAGCCTGAAGATGGTGAAGTGCTAACCTCCCAATTCGCAGACATTACACCGGGATACCATACAAATAAAAGGCACTGGGTGACGGTTTACTATCCCGGCGACGTCGAAGATGGACTGATTCAGGACCTTTGTGAACGCTCATATGAACTGATTGTGAGTAAATTACCCAAAGCACAAAGGGCAGTGTTGGGATACGATTAGAGTTGAGTTGTGCAAAAACTCGCAGGTTAGATCAAATAAGCAACCATTTGATTTAAATGTCAGCAATCAAACAGGAAAAAGATATTTTTGTTTGACTCTCATCGCTCAATCCGTAAAGTATGCATCGAACGCAGCGGTGGGTAACTAAAGCGTTAAAAGAAAAGGCGCGTTGGCAGAGTGGCTATGCAGCGGATTGCAAATCCGTGGACCTCGGTTCGACTCCGGGACGCGCCTCCATTCTTTTGCTCTTCTCATTACATATCACATAAAATCACTTTCTCAATACTAAATAGAAAACCACATCCTTGTAGTTTATTAGCTGATTACAAATCGTTTGACGTTAAGAAGACAGATTTGTCGACTTTAGAAAAGATATCTTGATAAGTTTTGGCACTATAAACAGGTTGAGACCACGACGTGCCGCCAGTATTGGTCAGTGCTTTAGCAACGATGTTCAAACGAACACGAACTGACTGGGATTTTTCCTGTACAGTTGCTGAAACTTCTACACGTCTAACCGTTTGATAGGTACCAGAGCCAGGCCCATAGAAGAAATCATTAAAGCTTTTTGTACCGTTATCAAGCTCATCCAATTCCATCGCCGCAGTAACTAACCCGAGTTCTGGCTCGACAACAGTGAGGATGTAGCCTTCGTCTTGAAGAGCCCCTATCACTGCGCGAAGCACGTTTCGCTCCGATTGTTCAGAGTATTCACGGGTTTGCATCTGACGTACTTGAAGTTGAGTCATTTCTGGTTGCTGGGGACGTGTCGATGACGCGCATCCGGCTAATAGCGTCAAAACAAGCAGCGCGAATAGCCAGCGATGGTGACTAGAACGTAGACGAGTGATACTTAAAGTCATCTACTATCCCTTCTTTAAAGTTGATGATTACTGTAAGTGTCTTCTGAGTAGTTGAAGTCACGCCAGTTTGCTCTTCATAGCCTGCGGACGCACCTCCGAGAAGTGGATATTTCCCGCCTTTGCCACCGAGAATGAGCGCAGAAACGCCACCGGAACTGGTTGAGTACGCTGTTTGTGTGCTTATTTTGTCGTAGATCCAGCTTTCTTTGTCTGTACCACCACCAGTAACGATGTTTGGCGAGCCAAGCACTGAAGCCACATCTGCTTGCGTCATGCCCTGACGAATCTCTTTCTGTACTGTTCCCACTGTTGTCGTTGATTCGACATTGTTCGGCAGCGAGTTCGCGTGCTCAGATGTACTTTTGCAGCCTACGAGTAGTAGGCTTCCCGCAGCAAGAGCGATAAGTGTATTGATGTTTTTCACTTGAATATCTCTTTGTTAAATTCCGGTTGGATATTGTTGTAATTATTAGACTTTCAGGAGCTTGCACAATGCGCTGTCTGAAATTGAAAACAATAACGCAAGATTAATGAGCGTTTAGTTTGCTTCCTGCGATAGGCTAACGAATATTTATAAAATATCCTCTAATAAATTAGGGAATTTAGATTTCGGTTCATTTATGAGACGGATAAAGTGATGGTTTAAAAATTGATAAGAACTTTAGCTACAGCTTAATAGCGAATTTATCAAAGCGAGAATTGGCTATGTGACTCAACAACATGGTGAGTATGTTGCCAAAACCATATTGACCCAGCGGAGAAACAAAAACCAAAGGTTACAATCGAAACCCACTTAGGGCTTTGTTACCTACGGGGCAGAGAACAGGCGTTGCGGATCTGCTTTTTGCGGTCACCACATTAAAGCCTCTCGTTAATATTAAGCAGAAAGATTTGTTTATCAGCAAAGTGTATAAAGCTTTCAGCGCCTGACATTTTTGTATGCCAACGAGTGGAAAAAGAATTTGGCGGGCATCTTTTGCGCAAAGTGATCGTCAATTGCTCTGCAAAGTGTGGTTTTTAACCATTTGAATCAAAAAGACAAAATTTTTATTGATCTCAAATCTCAATCCGTTAAAGTACGCCTCGTTCTCACGGCACAGGCCAGTGAGAGATGGTGTTACCATCGCATGATTGCGTTGCCTTGGTGGTGGAATTGGTAGACACAAGGGATTTAAAATCCCTCGGCGTTCGCGCTGTGCCGGTTCAAGTCCGGCCCGGGGCACCATCTAAAAAATGAGGCGCGTTGGCAGAGTGGCTATGCAGCGGATTGCAAATCCGTGGACCTCGGTTCGACTCCGGGACGCGCCTCCATTCTCTACGAGAATACAGTAACCAGCTTTGGCTGGTTTTTTTGTATCTGCGTATCGAAAAAATCATTTTAGATAGTGGTTTATTATTGTTTGATTGTACTCTCCTCAGTTTGAACAACCTCTTCCGTTCGGTATTCCATTACCAGAAAACTCAACTCTTAAACGCTCGACCGAGTTCAGATACTGATTATTATCTACATTGTTATGATCAAAATTGTTAAGTGTGACGTTCCAGTTAGTGAACGGTGTTGGTTCGAAGTAGGCGTATGCGAATTTATCTGATAATGCCCCATCGGTTATGATGCTGACCTGATTGCTTAAAGCGTCGTCAAGACGGTAGTAGAAGGCACGTGTCAGCGGATTCGCGCTGAACTTAAAGTCTTCACGTTCAAATCGGTCGTAATAGATACCACCATTTGAGATGCTCAGGTTGAACTGCTTGCCATAAGGAAGATTTTCACCCTCGAAGAAGACACGGATCTTATCGAGTCTAACTCGGTCAAACGCACAGAACTGAGATTGTTCGAGTGGCACATTGAAATTAAATTCTCCCGTTTTCACCAAAGCTGCGATTTGTTCCGGGTCATCAACGATGAAGTTGTCGATGTTGAAATCCTGTGGTGCTGGCTGGAATCGATTCAGAGCATTGACGTACTCGTTTTCAATGGCTGCTAAATCAAACTGATAGTCAAGATAGGTTTTGTTCAGGCTTGGTTTAATGTCGCTGTCTTTAAGTGCCCAATATTCATAGGCTGCGACGTAGTTTGAAAGTGCTACAAACATAGGTCGTTTGAAGTGGAGCGAAACACGTGCCAATTCCTGCTCAACTTTCTCTAGTGCATTGCTGTCATCAGAGGCATTCGCAATGAGCTGATTCAGACGCTCTTTCTGATTAATGGTCACTTTACGTGTTAAAAGGAGATCAACCAGCTTGGCTTGTTCCTGAACAAGATTGAGCTGTGAAGCGTTAATTGCTTTACCAAGCAAAACCTGTTTTTCCAACTCAAGCAGGTAGACTCGTGCCCCTTTAATGCCAAGAGAATCCGCGTAGCGTAGGTTACTTCTAACCTCTGCTATCATAAGGTCCCAGGCCAAGTTACTTTCATTCAAAGAAGGCACCGCGAAATCGAAAGAATCCATCGTTTCCGAGATACGCTGCATCTTAATTGTGGATTTCACTTCAGTTGTCAGAGACGCGATACCCGCGACTGTTTTTGTAATGCTATCGATAATACCTGTCACATTCTTTACGTTAGTCACGAGGTTTTTAGCTTTATCAAGAGCTTCTGGTGTTTTAGCCAATTGTTCGGTGACATCGTTTATGCCTGACAAGTTACCCGTAAACACGCCGCTGACCGCGCTACCAATTTCTGCGATGGCTTTGAATATTGCTAACGCCGCGTTAAGCTGCTGCTGAGTTTTCCATACTTCAACGCCATAGAGGTAATCACTGCGAGCACTTAAAGCGGTGAGTTCTTGAGTTTTGTACTGGCTTTCCACCTCAGTGACACTATCAAGCAGCTTGGCAATGTTTTGTTCTGACTGTTCAACAACAGCGTTCTGAGATTGTAAAACATCTTCGATATTGCCTAGTGCGAGTTGAGCGTTTTCAATCTTATCTTCAACCCGAGTATTTCGGTCCGCAACGACATCGCGTTTTTGCTCAAAAGCGATCATCGCATCAAGATATGCTTTGTATTTGTCCTGATAGAGTGAACGATCAAGGTAAGGAACGAAGTTGTCAGAACGACTGCTCAAATCAGTAAACTGTTTGAACGCAACGGTTTGTAAGTACAGATCAGTCAGTATTGGATCATCAGATACTGTCGTGCCTGCATTACGCATACTACGCTCTACCCAGTTCAGCAAGGCTAGGCTAGTCTGAGGCTGTTCATCATACAGGCTGATGGCCATATCGAATGAACGGTTCACAATGTCTGAAAACTGCGATTTTGCAAGCTGGAAGTTGGCGGCAAGGTCATCGGCAAGCTGTTGTTTGATGTAATGCTCGCCAGAGAGAATAATGGAAGTACCCGTACTTTCGCTGATTCCAATTGTGTCGGCAGTTACGCCTCCTTCTGGGGTGAAAGCGAGTACATTAAATGGCGTTTCCATTTCTTCTGCGATAACGGTAATTGAAGCCGCCGCACCTTGCTGACCCAGGACGAAAGTAGGGACGCCAGAACCAACAATTTTACGTGCAAAGATAACAATGTTCTGGTTATTCATCACCAGGTTGAAGTTATCGGTGACTTCAAGAGTATCGGCAAAGATATACACTTTAGTGGGTTTAGTTTGATACAGATTTTGCTGTGTTACCCATTCTTTAAGATTAACGTACAGATCAGAAGTTGAACGAGTGATTGGGTCCGTTTTTGAGTATGGGCTATCAAGCCACTCCGGGTACTGTGTGTTTGCAGGCAGGTTATTGATGTCTAGCCAGTCAGAGGCCATAACCCCATTCGATACTGCTGCGGTAACAGCAAGTGCAAGGATTGTTTTCATTTTTATTTCCTTATGAGGTGCTACCCAAGCAAAATTTTGAGTAGCCTTTCCCGCACCCGGCGCGTAAGCGCGGGTGGGGAAGGTATTTAGGGACTGAATCCCGTTATTGGTTTACGCCGGAATTGGGTTATTCGGCTTTTTGTATGTATGCGTTGTTAGCGAATGTTTTGGCTTTTTCGCTGATACTGTTCCAGTTTTGCTCTGCAACTGCGGTGTTTGCCATCGCTCCCGCTGCGGCAAGAACAGCATTAGATTGTAGAATTTCAGTATTTGACTCAGCAGCTTCAAGTGCAACGATCAGTGAGTCGAAGTCGGTATTCATCTTCTGCCAGTGCAGCTTTAGCTTGTTGACATAAGGGATCGCATTCTCGATTTTGCTTGAAATTATGTTGATGCTTTCCGTTGAACGAGAGTACGAGTTGTAGATCTTCTGAGTAGTAGACAGTTGAGCCTCAAGCACCTTTGCTTCGTCTTGAAGCTGATTACGAAGCTTTCTTGCTTTCTCTGCTTTGTCACCGTAAACACCCATGATAGGAACCGCCACCGCCGGGAACCAAGCATAAGTGACGGCTGTCGCAGCAACAGTCACATAGTGATCGTAATCTTTATTAAGTTGGTCGATGCGGTTGTTCAGGTCATTTACTCGCTGCTGCAGTGCACTGCCATCATCTTCCAGATAGCCGCTATGAGTGCTCTTCAACACATCCAGTTGTAACTTCTGCTCTTCAATCTTGGTAGCGAAAGTCAGCAAGTCTTCACTGGCTTTTTCTACCTTCTGTTGATTATTCACTGAGAAGTTCTTCAGCGCGCTTAAGTACGCGATAGAAAGCTGGCGTGCTTGCTCTACAGCCTGAACATCTGCCGGCAGTGGCGAAATAGACTTGGTGAGGATGACAGTCAGTTGATCGCTCAATGGATCGATCATGTACTTTTGAATGTCATTGTAATTGGATAGCGACAATGCCAAATCGACGATGTCAGGATAAAGGTCCTCTTTCCAGTAAAAGGCCTCTGCGTGGACTTTGCCGTATTGTTCCATCAACGCTTTAAAGTTTGAGAACGGGACATCATCAGCGATATCGAACGCTGATTTCATGCTCGCTTCTGTGATCGGTAAAGAGAGAGCGCCTTCGACGTATGTTTGAATCTGGAACCATTCTTTCTGATTAAGAACAAACTCGTCTGTATCCAAGTCAATAAACGCACCGTTTTCACCCATAATGGTGTCGTAACTGATCTGGCCGATTTGCTGCTCAGCAGAGTTTGGAGTCAGTGCCTGATTTGACGTAGAAGCCTGTACACCAGCGGCGATTAAGCTTAAACAAAGTGTTGATAGCAGAAGTGGCTTTTTTATGTGTTTCATTCTAATACCTTATTCTTATTTGTACTCGACCCTGCCATTTAAAGCATTTTATATAGCAAAAAGAGTTGAGTTTTATATTTCTAGCAAGCTGTGTTGTTTTAATATGGTTTTTTATAAGTTTGTTTTTTATTACCTCCGTCAAGCATTTTGGCTAAATCTATAGCAATGATATCGATTAGAATGCGTTATTGATCACATAAAATATAATTTTCTGATCAATGTTTGTTCGCACTATTTTTAGTAATATTTAAATTAGTAAAAGTTAAATAAATGGCAGGCCAGATAAATAAAGGTCTCAATAGTTATTAACTCATAAAAACAAAAGCTTAAGTGATAGATTTGTTATTCTAAATTTTTTAATAATTTATTTTACAAACGCATGTTTTAAATAACTGTATATCTGTAAAATATTTGTGGTTAATTGTTTGGTGATTTATTTAAATAAATCATTGTTGGAACAAATTGCCCAAATAAATCTCCAATAATTAGATAAAAGAGTTAATAGTTAATTTTCGGAAGAGAGGAGAATAATTTAACAACGTTAGCCTGTGTACGTTCGTACTCAAATTCCGAAAGTAGTGCGCATGTTTAGTTGATGAAGATACCGATGAAGCGAACCACTATGGTATTGCGATGCACAGAGTTGGTGCGACTGAGAAGTGGTTGAAATGGTAACTTATTGAATTATTTAAAATCCTAGTATGGCACTGGTTTTGCTCGTGTTCAAAGTCGCGAGTTAGAAAAGAATGTACAACAACGTCACGGGCAATGGAGCCTCCTTCACTAAAGCAGTGGAGGAGGCTTTTTTATTTCAAGGAGTGAGTGATGACAACGGAATGTATAAAGACAGCCTGTCCATATTGCGGAGTTGGCTGTGGGGTGAAAGTCGATAAAGGGAAGATTGTAGGTGACGATGTGCATCCTGCGAACAAAGGGGCGCTTTGTGTGAAAGGTTCAGCGTTAGCTGAGAGCCTCAATATGCCGTCTCGTTTGCTTTACCCTAAGTTCAATGGCAAAGAAATCAGTTGGGATGAAGCGACAGATGTGATTGCAGAAGCCATGAACAACTCAATACAAACGGAGGGTCCTGATTCTGTAGCGATGTATGTATCGGGCCAGCTTCTGACTGAAGATTATTATGTCGCAAACAAGCTGATGAAAGGCTTCGTTGGCAGTGCAAACATTGATACCAATTCACGGCTTTGCATGTCTTCCGCGGTAGTGGCACATAATCGTGCGTTTGGGGAAGATGTGGTGCCGGTCAACTATAGCGACCTAGATAAAGCTGAGCTCATTGTTATATGCGGCGCGAATACCGCATGGACGCACCCAGTTATCTTTAGACGTATCCAACAAGCAAGAGAAAAGAACCCAAAGCTGAAACTCGTGGTGATTGATCCTCGAAAAACGGTAACGGCTCAACAAGCGGATCTTCATCTTTCTATCCCCAACGATGCTGATATCGCGCTTTTCGACGGACTTATAAGGCATTGTATTGACACTGGTTGCTTGGATACTGAATTTATTGAGCGGAACACTTCAGGCTTCAACCAGTTAGCGGAAAAGCTGAAAAACTCCAAATTCACTCTCGCTCAACTGAGCGATACGCTCGGTATTGATAAACAATCACTGCTGACATTTTATCGCTGGTTCAGCGAAACGCGTAAAGTAGTTACGGTGTTTTGTCAGGGTGTAAACCAGTCACAAACTGGTTCAGACAAAGGTAATGCGATCATTAATGCGCATTTAGCCACTGGCTCTATTGGTATGGAAGGCGCAGGACCGTTTTCGATTACTGGCCAGCCCAATGCCATGGGTGGGCGTGAAGTTGGCGGGCTGGCCAATCAGCTGGCGATTCATCGCGGCTTCGACCAAGAATCGATTGACGTTATCAAAGCGTTTTGGCGCTCACCTGATATTGCGACCAAACCGGGATTGAAAGCAGTAGAGATGTTTGAAGCAGTTGAACGTGGTGATATCAAGGTTATCTGGATCATGGCGACGAATCCCGTGGTATCCATGCCGGATCATGACTACGTCCGTCGAGCATTGGAACGCTGCCCAACGGTCATTGTTTCTGACATCACGCCTGATTCGGATGTTGCGAAATACGCCAATCTCCTTTTGCCGGCCGCTGGCTGGGGAGAAAAGCAGGGCATGGTCACCAATTCAGAAAGACGCATAACTCGGCAACGTCGATTTATTCAACCACCTGGGTGTGCTAAGCCAGACTGGCAAGCGATTTGTGAAGTGGGCAAGAAGCTTTGTGAGCGAATGGAAATAGCAAACGGATTTGGTTTCTCCAATGAGGTGGAAGTATTTAGAGAGTTCTCCGCCATGACAGGATTAAATCAAGACTCATCGCTGATGCTTGATCTCTCTGAACATGCAGATATCTCCGAACAAGAATATGACGACTGGCGGCCGCAACAGTGGGGTAAAGACCAGCCATTTTCAGATGGAAAATTTAGCTTTCCTGATGGCAAGGCAAAATTTGTTGTCAGTGACCAGCTGCCAGAAGCTCAAGATCCGCACTGGTGGCTCAATACAGGTAGGCAGCGAGACCAGTGGCATACAATGACACGAACAGGGCACATTGCTCATCTGGCTGCCAGCGAATTGGAGCCTACAGTTTATATGAGCCAATTATCCGCCGATCTATTAGGTGCTAAAAAGGGTGAGTTGGTTAGGGTCGTGAACGGTGACAACAGCATACTGGCTAAAGCCACGATTGAAGACACCCTGCCGATAAAACAGCTGTATATGTCGATGCATTGGGCTGGAGATTATGCTGGAAATAGTCAAGTTAATGCGGTGGTAAGCCGCTTAGTCGACCCTCATTCTGGGCAGCCAGCTTTTAAGTCCAGTCGTGTTGAAGTATTGCCAGAGAAGATTGCTAGCTACGGTTTGTACATTGGTGCTCAGTTCTCTAAAGAGTCTTTTGCTTACTGTGCATTTCAGGCGGAAAAGCAGTCTGGCATTTGGCGATTTGCTAATACAAAACGCGTATCCAAGTCTTATGGTCAGAAATCTAACCAACAGAGGATCATGCTTGATCTGCCAGTAGGCTGGCTTTTGATTATGAAGAGACCTCAAGTTGCCGTATTGTCACTTCTATCCTTGTTGTCTCCCCTAAGCCTGTTGAAATTGACTACACCAAACTGATTGATTTGATGGGTAAACCACTGTCATTTGCTGAGCTAATTGCGGTTGCTTCGAGTGAGAAGTCCAGCCAACTGGTATGTAGCTGTTTTCGAGTTAGCGACAAACAGATTACTTCTGCTTTGGAGAGCGGTCGTTGTCACAATGTTTCCCAATTACAAAATCAGCTCAAATGCGGCACTAATTGCGGCTCGTGTATTCCTCAGGTTGAAGCGTTAGTGAATAAGCATAGTGCTAAGACAGCAGTGATGAAATAAAGGGGCATAAGATGAAATACGATATCAATCTAAGGGAAGGTTCATATTCAGATTTGAATGGTGCAAGCTTCAGCGAACACCGTCAACTGTATAACGATTCTTGTAAGCTACACAAACTTGACCGCTATCGAACAAAAGGAAAAGTCTATCTAGTTGGCGCTGGCCCAAATGACCCTGACTTACTGACCGTCAAAGCGTTAAAACTAATTAAGCAGGCTGATGTGGTGGTTTACGACCGCTTAGTCAATCGAGAGATCTTAGATCTAGCAGAAAAGGCCGAGAAACTGATCTATGTAGGTAAACGCTGTGGTCAGCCTAGTTTAAAACAGGAAGAAATCAGTCAGATTTTGGTGGATTTAGCAGAGTCTGGTTACATGATCGTGAGGCTTAAAGGAGGCGATCCTTTTATTTTTGGTCGTGGTGGTGAAGAAGGGCTACTGCTGGCGCAAAACAACATTGATTATGAAGTAGTACCTGGCATCACCGCCGCAATTGGTTGTGCAGCGGCGTCCTACATACCATTGACGCACAGAGCGTTGGCCCGAAGCGTGACGTTTGTGACGGGGCAAGTCGTATCAGGCGCGCTACCTGCTTGGGCTCAACTCGTATCGTCTGGGCAAACGTTGGTGTTTTATATGGGATTGGAAAAGGCCAGTGAGATACAAGATGGATTGCTCTGTCACGGTATGAGAGATGACTTTCCTTTAGCGGTAGTAACACACGGGTGTAGCTCTCAGCAGAAAGTCCATGTATCAAGCTTAAGCCGCCTAGCAAGTCTGTCAGAAGCGCTGAAAGGTGTGAGTCCGGCATTGATTATCTTGGGGGAAGTCGTCACACTTCGTGAACAACTTAACGCGACCGTAGAGTCGGTGATTTCTCAAGAGGTAACATGAGCATAATTCAGGAATGTATTCGAACGGTGGGTCGAGGTGAACGAGGCCGTAAGCCACTGACGTTTGATCAAGCTTTTCACGTCATGGATGATTACCTTGATGGACGATGCGACGATGATCAGATGGCTATGCTGCTGATGCTGATTCGAGTGCAAAATGAAACTCGTCAGGAAATTGCTGGCTTCGTAAAAGCATTTCAATCTCGCGTGCCTAACATTGGCGCCGATATTGATTGGCCATGTTACGCAGGTAAAAGAAAAGCCGCGGGTAAACCATGGCATCTGTTGGCAGCGAAAATACTGGCTGATAGTGGCAGAAAAGTGCTCTTGCACGGATATCATGATAGGCCCGCTGGGCGAGAGCATGCAGAAGATTACCTGAGTGTGCTGGATGTCAAAAAGGTTGAGTCCGCTGAGCACGCCAAGAATGTGCTCCAAGAAAGCAACATTGCATACTTACCACTCAAGTATTTCGCGCCTCAAGCTGAAACCATGATTGGTTGGAAAAATCGCTATGGTTTACGTACCCCGATTAACACCGTGGTGAGAGCGCTAAACCCAGGTGGTGCCAAGATTGGCATTCGTGGCAGCTTTCACCCCGGATTCCAGCAGTTGCATGCCGAGGTAGAGAGTGAAATCGGGCTGACTCGTCATGCGGTTGTGTCCTTCAAAGGCCAATCTGGGGAGTCCGAATATAACCCTAAGGTCAGTCAAACGGTTTGGATGAGTACGCCTTCCGGTGTGGAATCGCACTATTGGACGGAACAAATGCTCACAGACATTCCATTGCCTGATGAGTGCCCGTTATGTACGCCAGAGGAAGAGCTGAATATGATGGCAAACACCGTTGTTACCACAATGGCTAGCATTCTGTTTGCTGAAACGGGCGATAAAGACAAATCCTTTGAACAAGCGTATCAGCTATGGTCAAAACATTGTGAGTCTCGCTCATAAGCATTTTTTGAGTCCCTACCTAAGTTGACTTAATCACTCTGGCACATTCCTTGTTATGTCTCTTACAAGCAAAGAGATAAAACAAGGAATGTTATGCAAAAGAAAATCTCTAAAACTCCCACCATTGTTTGCTGCGATTCGCTGGAAGAACAAGCAAGGCTGACCACCTTATTGGCTCAGGATTATGACGATGTCATTGGATGTCAGCTAAGCCAATTTGAAGCCTTGTTGCAACGTGAGCCGGGTGCCAATGTTGTCGCGGGTTGGAAACAGCCCAGTGCGGAACTTCGTTTAATCATTGATGTTTGTCGCGAGAAACAGCGGCCATTACTCGTCGTGATTAAGCAGTTTTTATCCAATGATATTAATCGTTTACCAGAGCGTATGGATTACGTTTTGTTACCTGCCGATTCTGATCTTAGCCTTAAACCTTGGCTCGAACATGCCGCTATTGCGAGGGCATCATTGCTGGCGATGGAGTCTGAAATTGAATCCTTAGCAGGGAAACTGGAAGAGCGAAAAATGATAGAAAAAGCCAAAGGGTTGCTGATGAAAATGCATAATGTGGATGAAGAGTCTGCCTATAAAGCGATGCGAAAATCTGCAATGCAGTCGAGCCAGACTTTGGCTCAAGTGGCGAAAAACATATTGATCACTTTAGAAACCTTGAAATAGCGAACTACCTCTTTGGGGTTAGGCATAAATTTCCGTAATGGTGCAGTATGCACAACTTAATAGCATCAATCATTTTGACTAAATGCTTCAGGTTTGTAAGGTTATGAAATAAAAAGAAAAATAGTATTGGCACGTAACTTGGAATACATATTTTAGAAATTTGGTTCACACGCGATTCAACGTTACCAACGGCGGTAATGAAGGAATGCAACGGCGCTACTGCTCGAAAGAGCAGTAGCGCTTTTTATTTGGAGAAAGCGAATGAAATGGACGTCAACTTTTAAACAATCACTATTGGCTCTTCCCCTAGCATTATCGGTCTCTGTACCGTCTGCTTGGGCTGAACTCGGCGAGCCTGAACTGGAAGATCTCAAGTTTGGCTTTATCAAGCTCACTGATATGGCACCGCTTGCGGTTGCTTACGAGAAAGGCTTTTTTGAAGATGAAGGTCTGTATGTCACGTTGGAAGCGCAAGCTAACTGGAAGGTTCTGCTTGACCGTGTCATTGACGGTGAGCTTGACGGTGCGCATATGTTATCCGGTCAACCTTTGGGGGCAACGATCGGTATTGGAACGCAGGCAGAGGTCATTACAGCGTTCAGCATGGACCTAAATGGAAACGCGATCACGGTCTCTAATGATACTTGGGAAGAGATGAAGCCACACATCCCCAAACAGGCTGATGGAAAACCTGTTCACCCAATCAAAGCGGATGCACTCAAACCAGTTGTCGAAAGCTACCTTGATGAAGGTAAGCCCTTCAACATGGGGATGGTGTTTCCAGTCTCGACACATAACTACGAACTACGTTACTGGTTAGCTGCAGGCGGGATACACCCCGGCTACTACGCACCTGAAACGGGTGATAACAGCGGACAGGTCAATGCAGATGTATTGCTGAGCGTAACACCACCACCACAGATGCCAGCAACTATGGAAGCAGGAACCATTAAAGGTTACTGCGTAGGTGAACCTTGGAATCAACAGGCGGTGTTTAAAGGGATTGGCGCACCAGTGGTTACGGACTATGAAATCTGGAAAAACAATCCGGAGAAAGTATTCGGCGTGTCGAAGTCATGGGCAGAGAAATACCCAAATACCCACATACGGGTTGTGAAAGCCTTAATTCGAGCGGCACATTGGTTGGATGAAAATAACAACGCGAACCGAGACGAAGCAGTCAAACTGCTGGCGAAAAGCGAGTACGTTGGTGCAGATGCGGAAGTGATCGCGAATTCAATGACGGGCACGTTTGAATACGAAAAAGGCGACAAGCGAGCTGTGCCGGATTTCAACGTCTTTTTCCGTTACAACGCAACGTATCCTTACTACAGCGACGCCATTTGGTATCTGACGCAAATGCGCCGCTGGGGTCAAATCTCTCAGGAACAATCAGATGACTGGTACATGGATATCGCGAAAAAAGTCTACCGACCAGATATCTACCAGCAAGCAGCCGATGCGCTAATAGAGGACGGTGTTTTGGCAACGAAAGATTTCCCGGATTTCGCTAAGGAAGATGGCTTTCGAGCACCTCAAACCCATTTCATCGACAACATTGTTTACGACGGCCGCGAGCCTAATGCCTACCTCAAGAAATTCAGTATTGGTTTGAAAGGTAAAGACAAGGTTTAGAGGCAATGAAGGGGAGCAATCTGCTCTCCTTTAAAAGGAATTAAGAAGTAAAAGGAGTAACTATGCCTAGCAATGTCATATCGCTGGTTTCCAGCCCTAAGCTGGTGGCTAATAAAAGTAAACTGATTCTGTTCCCTCTGATTGGCATTCTGATGTTTCTCATGTTTTGGCACTTAAGCGCCCGTCAGGTCGAAACATCGCTCGGTACATTACCGGGGCCAGTTCAGACATATCATCAGTTTAGTAATCTGGTTAACGAACATTGGCAAGAGAGAGACAAAGAACAAGCTTTTATTGAACGTCAGGAAAAGCGCAACGCAGCAAAGTTGGCAAAGAATCCTGAAGCAAAAGTGAAGATAAGGCCTTATACAGGAAAGCCGACATTCTTTGACCAGATCATCACCAGCCTAATTACGGTGGCAGCCGGATTTTTGTTGGCGACACTGCTTGCCATCCCACTCGGGATAATGCTAGGTCTCAACCAAGGGCTTTATCAAGCATTTAACCCCATCATTCAATTACTAAAACCAGTGTCGCCATTGGCTTGGTTACCTATTGTCACCATGGTAGTGAGCGCGACCTATGTGAGTGACGATCCTTTGTTTGCGAAGTCTTTTATTAACTCACTACTGACGGTTGCTTTGTGTAGCTTATGGCCGACTTTAATTAATACTGCTGTAGGTGTTACGAGTGTCGACAAAGATCTGATTAACGTCAGCAAGGTACTGCAGCTCTCTTGGTGGCAGCATATCCGAACCATTGTTCTGCCTTCAGCTATTCCTATGATCTTCACCGGCCTAAGGTTATCGCTAGGTATTGCATGGATGGTACTCATTGCGGCCGAGATGTTGGCGCAAAACCCTGGGCTAGGGAAATTTGTCTGGGATGAATTTCAAAACGGCAGTTCAGCATCACTAGGGCGGATTATGGTCGCTGTTATTACGATTGGCTTTATTGGACTAATGCTCGACAGAGGAATGTTGCAGCTTCAGAAATGGCTTTCATGGAACAAACAGCAAGCGTTGCGATAAAAGGAATTAATGATGTCAAAACCACTATTAGATTTGACGCAACTTGGAATGCGATTCCCGACACCCAATGGTGAGTTTATCGCGCTGAAAAACGTCAACCTCCAAATTAATAAAGGCGAATTTGTGTCGCTGATTGGCCACTCTGGCTGTGGTAAATCAACGGTCCTCAACCTTGTCGCAGGGCTACATCTACCCACTGATGGTGGCGTGATTGTCGATAGCCGTGAAGTGAGCGGGCCAGGGCCTGATAGGGCTGTTGTGTTCCAGAATCACTCCTTACTCCCTTGGCTAACGGTATATCAAAACGTTGAGCTGGCGGTAAAGCAGGTGGCGGGTGGTAAAGGTAAGCACTGGATTCGCGAGCAAGTTGAGCACTACCTTGACCTGATTCAGATGACTCAAGCTGCAGATAAAAAACCGGATGAAATCTCTGGAGGGATGAAACAACGTGTTGGGATCGCTAGAGCACTGGCACTCAAGCCAAAAGTCTTGCTTATGGATGAGCCGTTTGGTGCGTTGGATGCACTAACACGCGCACGCCTTCAGGACTCATTAATGAGTATTCAGGCGGAGCTAAACAATACCGTGATCATGATTACTCACGATGTCGATGAAGCTGTGCTGCTTTCAGACAAGATAGTCATGATGACCAACGGGCCCGCGGCAACCATTGGTGAAGTTCTGGAAATTGAACTTCCTCGCCCACGAAATCGCGTGGAACTCGCTGAAAACCCTGTTTATCAGCGCTATCGTCAATCTGTTTTGAAATTCCTGTACGAAAAACAATCGAAACAAGAGTCACCAGCAGATAAGAAAAAAGTAAACAGCAAACCTGCACCTGCGAAGACAGCATAAGGAAGTGAGTATGGAACATGTAGTGATTGTCGGTAATGGCATGGTCGGCCACCACCTTGTCGCACAGCTCGTCGAGCGTGGGGCGCATTTGGAAAAGAAGATCACCGTGATTGGTGAAGAGAGGTTTATAGCCTACGACCGAGTTCAATTGTCGTCTTTGTTTTCGGGAAAGTCTCATCAGGATCTAATGCTGAGTAGTGAGGAGTGGTATCAGAGACACGGGATTGAGTTGGTTTTGGGTAGTCAGGTGACTTCTATCGATAAGCAGGCTAAACGTATCGTACTGGATGGCGAAGATATTCTTGGCTACGACCAGTTGGTGCTTGCGACAGGTTCGTATCCTTTTGTTCCACCAATTGAAGGCAAAGACAGAGAAGACATCTTTGTTTATCGTACCTTGGAAGATCTTTCTCAGATCAAACAAGCGTGCCAAGGGGCGAAAACAGGTGCAGTTATTGGCGGTGGATTGCTAGGTCTGGAAGCCGCAAATGCGCTAAAACTGCTTGGAGTTAAGACCCACGTTGTGGAATTTGCACCACGCTTGATGCCAGTCCAGCTCGATGACGGAGCGGGCACCGTGCTAAAAGAAAAAATCGAAGCCATGGGGCTGAGCGTTCACAACTCAATGATCACAGAAAAGATCTGCGATGGCGAAACCGCTCGGCATCGTTTGGTGTTCAAAGATGCTGAACCATTGGAAGTGGATGTCATTGTGTTTTCCGCAGGCATACGGCCACAAGACGCACTTGGTCGGGAAGCTGGGCTCACATTGGGGGAGCGAGGTGGCATTGTGATTGATGATGAATGTCAGACAAGCGACGCAAGCATCTACGCCATTGGCGAGTGTGCATTGTGGCAACAAAAGATTTATGGGCTGGTTGCCCCCGGATACGCCATGGCGCGGGTAGTGGCAGACAAGCTCACAGCACGAGAAACGACAGGATTTACGGGCGCTGACATGAGCACCAAGCTCAAACTGCTTGGTGTCGATGTGGCGTCGATTGGTGATGCTCATAAGACGACGGAAGGCGCACAGGAGATGATCCTGCAAGACACGGTGTCCGGTGTTTACAAAAAGCTAGTTGTCGATGAAACGGGTAAATTTTTGCTCGGGGCTATCTTGGTGGGTGACAACTCAGACTACGATGCGCTACTGCAATGCTATCTCAATCAAACTGAACTCCCTGATCACGCTGCCAACCTCCTGTTTGATACCAGTATGCTGCAAGGAGAAATGAACGATACAGCGATCATATGTTCCTGCCACAACGTTTCCAAAGGCGATCTAGTGTCAGCCATTCAGGCTGGTGCACATGATTTAGATACTCTGAAAACTCAAACCAAGGCAGGGACAGGCTGTGGTGGCTGTAGCAATATGGTTAAGACAGTACTGGATGCTGAGCTGATGGCGATGGGTGTTGAAGTCAATAACCATGTCTGCGAACACTTTGAAATGTCTCGACAAGAGATGTTTCATATTTGTCAGGTCGAGCAAATCAAAGACTTTGACACTTTATTGAGAAAGCATGGCAAAGGCTTAGGATGTGATCTGTGCAAACCAACCGCAGCATCAGTCTTTGCCTCGCTCTGGAACGAACACATAATGGAGCCTCAACACAGTGCGCTTCAAGACTCGAATGACGCTTTCATGGCAAACCTACAGAAAGACGGCTCATATTCGGTCGTCCCTCGGGTTGCGGGTGGTGAGATTACACCGGAGAAGCTCATTGTACTGGGTGAAGTTGCGCAGAAGTTCGATTTGTACACCAAGATCACTGGCGGTCAACGAGTCGACCTTTTTGGTGCACAAGTGGAGCAGCTACCGGAGATCTGGCAAACACTGATCGATGCAGGCTTTGAAACGGGTCACGCCTATGGGAAGTCACTTCGCACAGTAAAATCTTGTGTAGGATCAACATGGTGTCGCTATGGCGTTGATGACTCTGTAGGGTTAGCTATCGAATTGGAGAACCGATACAAAGGCTTGCGAGCGCCACATAAGATCAAGTTCGCAGTTTCAGGGTGTACGCGAGAATGTGCAGAAGCGCAAAGCAAAGACATTGGCGTTATCGCTACAGAAAAAGGTTGGAACCTTTATGTGTGTGGTAATGGGGGGATGCGCCCAAGACATGCTGATATATTGGCTTCAGACCTGACTAAAGAGCAGTTAGTACAACTCATTGATCGGGTGCTGATGTTTTATGTCAGTACTGCTGACCGATTACAACGAACCTCAGTGTGGATGGAAAACCTTGAAGGTGGCCTTGAGTATCTGAAACAAGTGGTAATCGAGGACTCATTAGGCTTGTGTGACTCACTCGAAAGCCAAATGCAGCATATTGTCGAAACCTACCAATGTGAGTGGAAGAGTACACTGGAAAATCCGGATAAGCTCAGCAAGTTCCGTCCGTTCATCAATGATGATTCTACGAGCCAAGCGCTCCCTTACCAGCGAATCAGAGGACAGCGAATTCCAGTTAAGGAGGAGCTATGATTACCGAACAGAAACTAAAAATATGCCGATTGGATGACCTAGTACCCTACGAAGGTAGGGCTGCATTAATTGATGGCGAACAAGTGGCGCTTTTCCGAATTCCTGATAAAGGCGTTTTTGCGATACAAAACTGGGACCCGATAGGTAAGGCTTACGTCATGAATCGAGGCATAGTCGGTGATGTTAAAGGAGAGCTGTGTGTGGCTTCTCCCCTTTATAAGCAGCATTTCAGCCTAAAAACAGGTGAATGTATTGAACAACCAGACGTAAAGATTAAATGTTGGCCGGTGGAAGTTGACGAAGGAGCTGTGGTTTTATTTTAGCTAAGCAGAGCAGGGGCTCGGCCTCTGCTCCATTTCATATTGGCGCATCGGCATTAAGTCAATGGTCTGCTTGATGTTTTCCCAATCCGTTTCTTTGCCCCAACGCAACTTTTCTGAACCGTCTTTGCCAATCAATACTGCAGTATGTGTACCCGGCTCAACATCATAGACTCTGAACATACTTAGCAAGTTAAACTCGTTCTTAACCCAAGATGGAATGGTAAACCCATCTTGAGTAACGACTAAAGTAATAACGTCGCGGTCGGATAGTTCGCATTCATTGATTAGGGTCTCAAGCAAAAACTGCTTCACATGTTCGTCGTTGGTTGGCGCAAAGTAAATTACGCTTCTGTGGGCCCATTTCGGTGAGTAGGCGGGGTAACTCCACGCAAGTCCAATACTCTGAATAAGCAATAGAGTGATAATCAAACAGCGCATAGTTGGCCTCCGTGAAACAAGAGTTGAGCTTCTAAACCTCAATCACTTTCTACGTTAAGTGTAGGTGGTAAGCTCACCATTTACCTGAGTAATATGTAAGTAACTGATATGGAAAACCTAGAAACTGACCGTTTGAAACTGCGCTTACCAACCGAGGGGGATGCAGTCTTTATTCAGTCACTCTACAACACGGAAGGCTTCCTTCGCTTTGTGGGTGACAAACACATTAGAAGCCGCGGCGATGCTGTCGAATATATTCGTAACAATATGCTTGCGATGAGAGAGGCGAAAAGTGTTTGCTTGCTTGTCGTTGAAAGTAAATCAGACAGTAAACAGCTCGGTGTTTGTGGTTTGATTAAGCGCGACGAGCTGGATGCCTATGACATTGGTTATGGTTTTATGCCAGATTCATTTGGTCAGGGCTATGGCTTAGAAGCTGGACAAGCGGTTGTAGAGTACGCAAGACAACGCAGCGATATTGAAGAATTAGTAGCGATAACATCTTCGGACAATGAAGCCAGCAAAAGTCTGCTAAATCGACTCGGCTTTACCTATGTCAAAGTCCAAGGCCAAATAAGCGATAAAATTGACTTACTTTTATATCAATTGTCATTCGCAGATTAATGAAGTTTACCCATTCGGATGTATTACAAGGCAAGTTACTGACAGAGTTTAAGACGGTCAGTGCGATGATTGCGATTTATTGTCGCGATCACCATGGATTGCCAGACGGTTGTTTGTGTCACTCGTGCCTAGAGCTGAAAGACTACGCTGAGGCGAGGCTTGATCGCTGCCAGTATGGTCAAGACAAGCCCACCTGCAATAAGTGTCCGATTCATTGCTATAAGCCTGAACCTAAAGAACAAATGCGCCAAGTTATGCGCTATGCCGGGCCGCGCATGTTGTTATCTCATCCTATTCTTGCGATTCGTCATTTGATTCACGAGCGCAGAGCAGTGCCCGAAAAGCCGGCTAGAGGGGCGTCTAACCGGCATAAAAGGAAAAGAAGTGATTGAATTATTCACCAGCGACAGCTTGGTGTTTTGTCTTGATGCTAGCAACAAGCATATATAGGCAAGTTGCCAGCAGTATCGCAAACAGGTAGCCCATCAATCCATGATCTCCAGACATGTACCAATCCGCAATGATTGGCCCGAAAACAGACCCCAAACTATAGCTGAACAGCATGACTTGTGTTGCTGAAACAATATACTCTGACTCCAATTTATCGCAGCCTAGATTGATTGCGATGGGGTACAGAGCAAAAGCAGCGACGCCTAGCAAGAATATTCCGACCGCTAAAACTCTGATGTTTTCGTCTAGTACAATCAGGCTAATGGCCGCTGCGCCAAGTAAGCAGAAGAAAGCCATCAATAAAGTTCGACCAAAGTACTTTGACATCCATGGCACAATCGGTTGAACTGCCATGCCACCAAGAATGACAAGAGCCATCAATCCACCTAAGTCATCATGATCAATACCTTGCTGCGCGAGTTCCAATGGCATTAATCCGTAAATAGCGCCAAGAATCAGGCCAGAAACAATGCAACCAATAATCGCGGCATGGCTTAATCTAGTGATCTGCTTGAACGATAGATTGGTCGTATGTGCAGACTCTGGTTGATCGGTTTCTCCAAACAGCAATACCACGATAGCGAGTAGCAGCAGAGTCAAGATGGCAATAAAAGGCACGCCACCGTTAACCCCCAATACACCAATTCCTAATTGGCCAACCGCACTGCCACCGTAAAGTGCCGCCATATAGAGACCAAGACGTTTTGCTCTGGCTGCTTCATCACCATGTAGCAACCATGACTCGACAATAACGAATACGCCAGCGACAGAGATACCTGCCAAAAAGCGTGCACACATCCATGCTAATGAGTTGGTAAATACTGGCAACGCGAAAATTGTCGCGATGAAAAGACTTAAACAAAGAACAAATGCGTTCTTATGACCTAATCGAGTGACTAACGGTTCAATCGCAATCGCACCAACTAAAAGACCTGCATAGAAAACACTGGCTAGCCAACTGGCCAACGAGCTGTCCAGCCCGTAATCCGGTAGCATAAGTGGGATCAAGCTCATTAAGTAGCCTGATGCTACCGCATAAAGAGCCAGCGCGATAACAGGTACTGAGATGCGAGCTTTTGGTGCAGGAGCAAGGATGTTTTCCAACGTCGTAGCCTCTTGAGTTAGTTAATAAAATGGAACGTCTTTTGGCGCGACTATGGAGCGATTTTTATATTTGGTAAAACGAATAATTTTAGTCGTGTCGATAAAAATCATTTTTCGACACAAGTTTTCGCTATAGATAAAAGAAAAGGCCGCTAGCGATGAATGCTAGCGGCCTTTTAGAGCGGAAATTTTTGTTTCTGCTACTTAGTTAAAGCTTCATTAAGCCACTGATCAAATTGGCCTTTAGGTAGAGCTCCGTTGACAACATCAACTCTTTTGCCATCTTTGAATACCATGACAGTAGGAATGCTTCTAATTTGGTACTTAGCTGCAAGGTTTTGCTGGCTTTCCGTGTCTATTTTTACAAATCGAACATTATTTACTCGCTCTTTGGCGACATCAGAAAATACAGGTGCGAAACCGACACATGGGTTACACCATGGCGCCCAAAAGTCAACGACGACGGGTTGGTTGCTGTTCAAAATAGCATCAAAGTTGAGTTCGGTTCCTTCAACCGGCGCACCGTCCAGTAAATCCGATTGGCATTTACCGCATTTCGGGCTTTCAGATACTCGTTCATTAGGAACACGATTTACGCCAGAGCAAGAAGGGCAACGTGTGTTGAATGTAGACATGACTTTTCTCTTGTTTGTGTTTTTCTACGCAAGTGTGACGTCTATTTTACCAATTAGGTGACACCACAGATAATCGCTAGTTATACTCTGAAAATAGTATTTACCCAAGAGTTCTATCAGTCTTACTGAACAGATCGAATGGGCCGCTAACTCAAATAAGAATAAAAGGCTTCGAATGACAACATTCTACGCAGAAATAACAGGTTGGGGTAAATGCGTGCCGCCAACCACGCTCTCCAACGATGATTTAAGTACATTCCTTGACACTTCAGATGAATGGATTCGCACGCGTACAGGCATTGAGAATCGCCGTATCAGCCATGTTAATACGTCTGATATGTCGACGGTAGCTGCCAAACATGCGTTAGCATGCGCTGGTCTTGAAGCGAGTGATATTGATTTACTTATCGTCGCAACCTGTTCTCCAGACTCTCTTATTCCGAACATCGCGTCAAAGGTATCTCAGAACCTTGGCATGATAGGGACCACGGCGTTTGACTTAAATGCTGCGTGTACAGGTTTTCTCTACAGCCTAGAGACAGCTACACGTATGATTCAGGCGGGTAACTATAACAACGCTTTGGTCATAGGTGCCGAGCGTCTATCTTTCTTTATCGACTGGACCATGCGTGATACCGCGGTATTGTTCGGCGATGGCGCCGGTGCTGTCGTGCTGAGCAAAACAGATAAGCCTGTTGGATTACAGCAAGCTCAGTTAGGTTGTGATTCGAAAGGGCGTGATATTCTCTCTGTACCCAAATTTGGTACTTCGATGGATCGCTTTGCAGCAGATAACGGCTATTGGGAATTCAACTTCGTAGGAAAAGAAATCTTTAAGCGTGCCGTTAAAGGCATGGGTTCAGCGGCTCAAAACGTGCTTGCGCGTAGCCAGCTCTCTACCGAAGATGTCGACGTAGTGATCCCGCATCAGGCAAACATTCGCATCATTCAAACATTGTGTGACTTGTCTGGTATTAGCCAAGAAAAAGCGTTTGTGAACATCCACAAATATGGCAACACGTCAGCGGCTACGGTACCACTGGCGTTGTGTGAAGCCATGGAGGAAGGATTTGTTAAACCTGGCGATAACTTGCTACTGGCCGCATTTGGTGCTGGACTGACGTGGGGGGCAGGTCATATTAAATGGGGTGACCGCGTAACGCCTTTGGGTAGTAGTGACGCGGCGCTACCCGAATGTGATAAATCTGCACTTGAATTGCTTGATGAAGCGATCAAGTTCTGTAAAGAGCATGCGCCAAGCTAGTTAAAATCAATACCATTCTGGATAGTAGACGGTTCAGAATGGTATTATCCTGCCCTAGACGATAAGAATAATGCAGGGCTTAAATGAAGTTTCTTCACACCTCTGACTGGCACCTCGGACGCCAATTCCACAATGTTTCTCTTCTGGATGATCAAAAAGCTGTTTTGGCTCAATTGATAGATTATCTGCAATCTAACTCCGTTGACGCTCTGGTAATTGCTGGAGATATCTATGACCGCTCGGTTCCACCAACGGCTGCGATTGAATTGATGAACGAATTTGTCCATCAGGTGTGCAATGAACTTAAGCTACCCATCATTTTGATACCTGGTAATCATGATGGTGCCCAGCGATTAGGCTTTGGGTCCTCGCAAATGAAAGGGGCGGGTTTGCACATTATCTCGAATTTTAAAGAGATGCTGGAACCTGTTGTCTTGAATACGGATGTCGGAGAAGTGGCTTTTTATGGCATGCCCTACAACGACCCGGAATTAGTTCGTCACCATTTTGACCAGCCTGTATCAACGCACGATGACGCTCATCGACTGCTGAGTGAAGAGATTAAGTCTCAGTTTAAACCGGGTCAAAAGAATGTCTTGATCAGTCACTGCTTTGTTGACGGTGCGATTGAGTCCGAGTCCGAACGTCCTTTATCAATTGGCGGCTCAGACAGAGTCAGCCATGAACATTTTGTCGATTTTGACTATGTAGCTCTGGGCCATCTGCACCAGCCGCAAAAAAAGGGTGAAGACTATATCCGTTACTCGGGCTCACTGATGAAATACAGTTTTTCTGAGCAGCATCAGAAGAAAGGAATGACGTTGGTTGAGCTAAATGAACAAGGCTTTGTGTCAGCAACTCACATTGATCTCACTGCTCCTCACCAAATGCGGATCATCGAAGGGGAGTTAGACGAAGTTATCGCCGCTGGTAAAACAGATCCGAATAATCACGATTACTTGTTGGTTCGTTTGCTGGATAAACACGCCATTCTTAATCCCATGGAAAAGCTTCGCGCGGTTTACCCAAATGTTCTGCATATCGAAAAGCCAGGTATGTTAGTGGGCATTGAACAGGAAATGGCTCAGGCTAAGCTTGCTCGTAGTGAAGTGGATATGTTCAAAGATTTTTTCCTTGAAGCACAAAATAGTGAGCTAAATGAAGATCAAAACCACGCAATAACCGACATCATTAAACAACTGGTAAAGCAGTAAGGGCAAGCGATGAAACCATTATCACTGACAATGCAGGCATTTGGCCCTTTTGCTAACACTGAAAACATCGACTTTACACTGCTTGGTTCCAATCCGCTGTTTTTGATTAACGGCCCAACAGGTTCAGGTAAGACTTCTATTCTAGATGCCATTTGTTTTGCTTTGTACGGCCAAACAACAGGTAATGAAAGAGAAGGGACGCAGATGCGCTGTGATATGGCAGCAGTTTCGTTACCGACCGAAGTGGTGTTCGAGTTCGCACTTAAGTATAAGCGCTACAGAGTCACGAGATCACCCGATCAACTCGCGCCTAAAGCCCGAGGTGAAGGCACAACAACACGGAAGCACACTGCCTCTTTGTATGAGATTACGAATGAAGAGCAGCTGATAACCAGCAAGACAGCGCAGGTTAAAGTTGAGGTCGCAGAACTGATTGGTCTGAATGAAACTCAGTTTCGTCAGGTGATGGTGTTACCACAGGGCAAGTTTCGTGAACTCTTGCTTGCAAGCTCCAAAGAGAGGGAAGAGATCTTCGGTCAATTGTTCCAGACTGATATTTACAAGAAAATCGAGTTTGCGCTGAAAGACAAAGCGAGCGCGATCAGCAAATCAAAGGATGAGTTTGATAACCAGATTCGCGGTGCCCTGCAAGTGGCAGAAGCCAGCACTGAACAAGAGTTAACGGAGCAACTTGATGTTGTCGCCAAGCTGCTTGAAGAGGTGAGCTTGAGTGAAAAGGTTGCCCTTGAAAAGTTGAATAAAAACAAAGAAGCACAACAGAAAGCTAACCAATTACAAGGTGAATTTGAAAAGCTGCAAAGCGCAGAGAAAGCGCTGTCAGAGCATAGTGAGAAAAGCGATAGCAACGCTCAAATTCAACAAAAATTGGCCATCGCTCAGCAAGCTTCCAAGCTAGACGTGCCTTATACCAACTGGACTTCACTCTCAAAACAGGTCCATGATCTAACTGAAAAAGGCAGTTCTCTTGAGAAAGCGTTGCAACTTTCAAATGTTGCGATAGAAGAGCACAAACAGCAGTTGGATACGTTTACGCTGCAAGCTCAATCAATTCCGACATTGACAGATAAGGTTTACCAATTAGAAGGCATTAAAGTTAAGTTAAACGAAAAGTTGGAGTTGGATAAAAGCCTGAAAGATTCTGTCACCAAGAAACAAGAGTTCAACGCGACCTTAATCAAATATCGGGCGCATAAAGAAAAGCTATTACAAGAAGCATCTAAAGCTCAACAAGAACTCGAGAATGCGAAGCTAGCCATTGCAGGTAAAGCAACGGTAGAGTCTGAACTTGCACGCTTACAGCGTCTTACTGCCGATCTCAATAAACTTCAGTTGTTGTCTAAGGAATTGGCTACTTTAGAGCAAGGTCTTCAGCCCATTCAAGCTCGTGTACAACAGTTGAAGGTCGATTGGCAAGAGCATAGCAAGCAAGCGGATGAATATGAAATGCGCTGGCATAATGCTCAGGCAGCGGTTCTTGCTAGTAAGCTTCAACAAGGTATGCCTTGTCCGGTGTGCGGCAGTGATGAGCACCCGAACCCTGCTTCGTTTGATGGTCAAGAAGTGACTAAAGAGCAAGTGGAGTTTTATCGTAACCAAGAGCGTCAGTCCCTGAACTCTTTAAACGAACAAACTCGCATTGAGGAACAACAGAATGCCCTTATCTCTCGTCAAAAAACTCAAATTGAAGCGTTTCAGGAAGAGTTGGGGGAACATAGAGACCTCTCTTTAGATCTCGTACAGAACCAGTACTCTGAATGTCAGGCTAAGTTAGCTGGATTGGTTTCAATTAACCTTGAGCAGATGGAGTCGGAGGTTGCAACGCTCAATCAACGCTGTGAAAAAGGTGACAATGAAATTAATCGCCTGAGAGAGGAGATGTCTGCTCATGATGCAACAATTCAGGCGCTTCAACAGCGCTTAGACATGCTCGTTCAGTCCATTGGTGAACAACATCAATCTGTGGAATCTGTCGACAATGAATATAAGCAAACCAAAGCGTCAATCGATACTTTGCAAAAGCAACTAGAACACGCCAATGAACAGCAACAGCGACTTGCTAAGCATCATGCTGAGCTTGAAGGGCAAAGACAGAGCAACACACAGCTTTTAGCGGAAGCAAAACGTAACTTAGATAAAGCAGAAACGAAATGGCATGTCTCAATTGAAGAAGCACAGTTTGCTGATGAGCAGGCTTACCTCAACAGTAAGGCGACGGATGAACAAATAGAGCGTTGGAAAGCAGCGGTCGAAGCTCACGCGAAAACCGAAGTTAAACTGAAACAGACGTTAGAGGATTTGAGACATACGCTTAAGGACCAGCAAGTGCCAGATTTGGTTGAGCTAGGAAAACTTGTTGAATTGAGCAGCCAAGAGTACGTTGAAGCGAGAAATGCACTAGATACTACTCGTTCGAAGTTTGAACGATTTGAGAAAGTTCGTCGTGATATTGTCTTACTGCACGAAAAGAATGCGAAGTTGGAAGCTGAGTACAGGGTGTATGGAACCCTGTATGACGTCGCTAGTGGTAAGACTGGAAGTCGGGTTAGCTTGCATCGATTTGTCCTTGGCGTATTGCTGGATGATGTTCTAATCCAAGCATCTCAGAGGCTCAGCCTGATGAGTAAGGGGCGCTACATTCTTGCGCGTAAAACCGAAGGCTTCAAAGGTGCGGCAGGACGAGGCTTGGATCTGATGGTAGAAGATAGTTACACAGGCAAAAATAGGGACGTTGCAACCTTATCAGGGGGGGAATCTTTCATGGCAGCGCTGTCTTTAGCTCTTGGTTTATCTGATGTTGTTCAATCGTACAGCGGCGGTATCAGGTTGGATACGCTGTTTATCGATGAAGGTTTTGGCAGCTTAGATCCAGAGTCATTAGATCTCGCCATCCAGACGCTAATTGACCTGCAGCAAAGTGGTAGAACCATCGGTTTAATTTCCCATGTTAGCGAGCTTAAAGAACAGATGTCATTGCGTATTGATGTGAAGTCCAGCCGAGTGGGAAGCGAATTGAAAGTCAATGTCGCATAAAGTAGTTAATAGGGCCGATATTCTGGTCGGAAGTGGCTAAATGTGCTAGTTATTAGTTAAAAGCTATAAAAGTCGAGCGGCCTTTAAAACAGCTCTTTTAGTTGGCATCAGGATCATTCATGACAGCAGTTCTGGAATCAGTTCGCAAAGTATACCAGTATGCAGAACCAAACCTCACGCTCGTAGGTTGGATGGGGTTGCTTGGCTTTCCAACTTACTACTACGTCTGGTCCTACTTATTCCCTCAGCCATACGAAAGCCTGACGCTCAGGCTCTTCTGTTCATTCCTATTCGCAATAATTGCTTTTCGGCATGCGCTCCCTAAATACATACAGCGTTATATGCCGCAATATTATCTCATCTCGATAGCGATCTGCCTGCCGTACTTCTTTAGCTATATGATGTTTATGAACGAATGGTCGACGATATGGGCGATGTCGTTTATGGCTTCAGTTTTTCTCCATGTTCTGCTTGTTCATCAAACACGAATTATGCTTCTGCAAGCCGCGATTTCGTTGTTGTTTGCTTTTATTACCGTCTACGGATTTAACTTTAGTTTGGCCATGGAGAAGATTGTGTGGCCATATTTGCCGATTTTTCTCTTCACATATGTGTTTGGGAACCTGTTTTACTTCCGTAATCAGGTTGAACATGAGAGTAAAGTATCTATAGCTAAGTCCTTTGGCGCAGGAATCGCTCATGAAATGCGTAACCCGCTAAGTGCACTGAAAGCATCGTTTGACGTGCTAAGTTCCTTGTTACCTGATGAAAAGTCCAAAACTGCTGAATTTTACTCAATGTCTCATCAGGAATTAACCATTGCGAGAGAAGTACTCAGTGATGCGGATGAAGTGATTCAGAATGGTAATGAGACCATTGATCTTCTGTTAACTTCTATTGATGAAAACCGTGTATCAACGTCGACATTCAGAAAGCATTCTTTGAAACGTGTGACGGAAGATTCTCTATCCAGCTTTGCTTACAAAAGCTCAAAGGACAAACAGGCTGTTCAGTTCAAATGTGAACAGGATGCCGAAGTTTTTGGTAGTGATACGCTCATCAAGTATGCCTTGTATAACCTTCTCAAAAATGCCTTTTATTATCAGAATGGCAATCACTTCCAAATTACTGTTGAAATAAAGTGCTCCGATAAAAACAGTACCATCGTATTTCGGGATAACGGCGTTGGTATCGCCCCTGAAGTGCTTGAAAACATTTTTAAAGATTTCTATACCTTCGGTAAGTCAGGCAGTTATGGCCTCGGTTTACCATTTTGTCGAAAAGTGATGCAAGCTTTAGGTGGCAGAATCAGCTGTCGGTCTGAGTTGAATGAATGGACTGAATTCACGCTGACGTTCCCTCATTATCATTCTGCGAGAGTCGATTATATAAAACTGGATCTAATGAAATCTAAATCAGCCCTCTATGTTGGGGAAACAAGTGTTATTGCACGGCTCCTCAATGAACAGTCTTTCTACAAAGGCTTTACCCTTAACACCGTTGACCTTGAGCTGGCAAACAATAGGGAAGAATACGAATTTGAATACGACTTGATATTCATCGATTTAGATGCAGTGATAACCTCACCTGATCAACTAGCAGCATTAGAGAATAAGCTTCACTTTACTGAAGCGAGAATCGTGTTTCTCTACGATGAGAACAACCGCTATCACAACGATATAGAAAGGCACCTCACCATTTATCCTGTTGAGAAGCATCGAATGTCGCTAGAGCCAGGGCGTGTTTTGGACGAATTGTTCTTTGAGTCTCCTGAGCCTGACCGAAACTTACTCCCAAGAAAAGAAGTCCGCGTGGGCAAAACGATTGTCATTGCAGACGACAATCATTCACTCCGTACTTACACGTCGATACTTTTAGAACAGCAGGGGTTTGAGGTGATTCAAGCTCAGAACGGGCAAGAAGTGTTAGATAAACTGCAGAACAACCTTGTCGATTTAGTGCTAATGGATATTGAGATGCCACAACTGAATGGCCTTGATGCAGCGAATGCTATTCGTTCATCAGATAGTGAGTACGCCAATATCCCGATTTTAGGCCATACTGGTGACTCTACATCTGTAGCTATCGATAAGATTCATCAGTCAGGGATGAATGATTATATTATTAAGCCTGCCGGTACAGAAGCACTACTGGATAAAATATCGAACTGGATTTAAAAAGGCCCATGATGTTTGGGCCTTTGAAATTTATTTAAATAAAATACATATCTGGAAGTTCGTAAGCCGTCTGACAAGCGCGAATGATTTTATTTACTTCTTCTTTAGTGGTAGAGCTATTAAGTGAAAAACGTATTATGTTTTTATTAGGTGTCGTTGCGGGTCTACAAAATACCGCACCAAATATTCCTTGTGATTCAAAAAAGTCTCTCACTTTTTCGGTGTTACGTTCATCTCCCGTTTCAACCGCTATTATTTGCGATTGACTTCGAATAGTTAGCCCGATATTTGCTAGGTTAGTTTTTAAATACTCGCTTAACTCCTGTAAGTAAGCTCTTTCTTTATCTTGTTCTTTTATTATATCCAGTGTCTTATCGAGCCTATCCAACTCATGTGGTAACATTGTAGAGCTAAATATCGCGGGGTAAGCCACAAATGGTACACAATCATTAGCGCGATTGTTGCACCAAATAGCACCAGCTCGATAGGCAAACGTTTTTGCTAAACTGGCGGTCATAAAGTCGACTTGATGACTTAGTTTTAAGCTTTGTAACAAACCAGCACCATGTTTACCGTGTGTACCTAGGGAGTGTGATTCATCGACTAATATCGCACAGCCATATTCCTTCGCGAGTAACACGAGCTCGACTAAGGGGGCAATGGTGCCTATGGTACTGTAAACCGAATCGACAAGAACGATTCCAGGGCCATGTCTGTTTATCAATTTATTCAAATGCTTGACGTTATTATGCATAAAGGGATGGATGTTAGCTCCGGCGATACGCGCACCTTCCCATAAAGACATATGAGCAAAAAAGTCGATGTAGACATTTGTTTCACTGTCACAAATGGTTTGTAGCAAGGCAGTATTGGCCGCCCAACCAGATTGAGAAAGTAAACAAGATTGAAACCCGACATACTTGGCGAGTTTTTCTTCTACTTCAGGCTTGGAGCTTTCATCCTGCAAAAATATACCTGACATAAATGGGCTATTTTTACGTGCCATAATAGAATTAATATGGTGATCAATGATATCGGGGTTATTGGATAAATCGAGGTAATCATTACTTTGTAAAACGAGGTCGCCACTTTGCGGCCTTTTTCCAAGAACTAAATGCTTACCGTTCTTATTGGTATTAATTAAGCCATCCAGATAGAAATTTATTTTATTATTAATAAAATCTGGCAAAGGAGGGTAATGGTTAAGCGTATTCATGATAAATATATCCTTTTTGTTAAAACCATGTGCCAGCTGACAAAATGATATATGAACCAAAATGGATATAAGTTCGAGTGCTAATATTTATTATTTTGTGGTCTGTTACAAATAAAAATATCAACTATAATAGTATATGAATTCTTTCCCTACGCTGACCCGAGCCTAACTAAAGCTAATTATTATATTTCCCCATTATTTATTCGGTACGTAGTGTTATTTATAAGAGTTACCTTTCTTGCAAGAGATAAAGATTTCTGGCCAGTACATTTTGATATAGCCAACGAATACCCAAGCTACCAGTCCGGTAGCAACACTCAGCTCAAAAAATCCAAATTTGTGAAGCCAGTGCCAATGTGGATGATATTGCTCGAAAAAACTCGTAAGGCGGTGCATCGCGATCGCACTAATGACGGAAGGGAAGGTGACGGCCGCAATCGAAGGTTGGAATTTAAGCCGCATTAGACGGAAATAACAGAGGTAGATCGTTAACGTCATGGTGATAGCAATTCCAGCCAAAGCGCCGGTAAGAATAGGGTCTGGCTTTTGGAAATTAACCAGATAGGTCGCTAACGATAGGTTGATCGGTGCCGCCATGATGGCCAGAGTCGGTCTTGCCCTACGTGGAAGTCGGCCCTCAAACATCAGCCTATAGAGCACGAGTGGCAGCATAAAGAAGTAAATCGTAATACAAATGCTGACTAAGGTTTCAGAGAATACCGTATGACCGAACTTGGTCCCTGCCAGCGAGCTACTGATTAATCCCACCGGATACAAGAACCAACTAGGGACAATATTCGACACTTTGAAACGTGTGATCTGAAAGAAGAAAAACAGCACCATCATAGTGATGTGGAGCAACAGCGCTGCAAACCATAATGGGTAGGCGATCAAGGGCGAGATCACGGCGAGGTAATCACACAAAATCAACAATGCCATGCTCATGGGAGCCATCAAGCTGCCGCTCAGTGGGTGTCTAATATCGTTGATGAAAGTGGAGTAACTGCTGAAGTATTTTATTAGCACTGGTAGCAGCAGAATAGCACCGCCTGCCGCAAGATAAGGGCGGATAAAAACGCCAATGTCAGGAATATATAACGCCCATGCGTGCCCCAGTCCTATCATGCCTAGCGCTAATGCTGCTTGTGATGGTGGTACACTCTGAAATTGTGTAAAGCGTCTCCAGTTCAACGGCTTAATCCTGACTAGCTTGAAACAAATGATTGGGGACTAAATGAGTAAGCAAATCCGTGCTACCGATCATTTAGGGCAAGGGATCATATCAAGCTCATCGGTTGCTGTGCAATTGTCATTTTGACTCGCAAGGAAGGTCTTCTTGTCTCAACTTCTCATTTTTTAATGTTCGATGTAACAGTTGGCTATAAATTGGTTGTCCTCCAAGTAATTGAGCGAAAATAACCGCGCCGAGACAGGTAATGATCAGTGGCAATATCAGGTAGTAATTGTTGGTCATTTCGATCACCAATAATATGCCCGTAATTGGAGCGCGAACGGTAGCCGCGAACAATGCCCCCATTCCTGCAATGGCGAACATGCCCGGAGAAATCATCAGTTCAGGCATCAACCCATGGGCGATTAATCCAAACGCATATCCAAACAGTGTACCTAAAGCCAACATCGGTGCGAAGATGCCACCAGGTGCTCCAGAGCCAAAACAAATCAGTGTGGTGAGAATTCTTGCAACAAACAAAAGCAGCAACACTGTGGCTCCGTAGCCACCGTTAGTGATGGTAGGGATTAAGCCAATGCCGCCGCCGGTTATTTCCGGTAGATAAAGCAGCATCAAACCAAAAAAACCGCCGATACAGCTTCCGGTGATCAGGTAGCGTCTACGATCGTTCTTATGTAGTTTGACAAACAAGTCCTGAGACAGGGTAACTAGGCGATTAAATACGACTCCAAACACGCCAAACATCGCACCTAACAGTAAGAAAAGCCATAAGGCGGCAAGCTCTGGCGGGTGATATTGCGGCATAGTGATAACCGCGTCTTGACCATTAATGTAACGAAAGACAATGTTGGCGGAGATAGCTGAAATGATAACCGCACGAATAGAAATGAGTGAGTATCGAAATTGGGGGCGCATTTCTTCAACTACAAACATGATGCCGGCTAACGGAGCGTTAAACGCTGCAGCTAAACCTCCTGCCGCACCCGATGCAAGCAGTGAGTGTTTGGTATCATCATTTTTTACCTGAAAGAGATCCGTCACCATGCGGCCAATGGCTCCCCCCATTTGAACCGTTGGCCCTTCACGTCCAAGAACCATACCTGAGCCTAGTGCACCCATACCACCGAAGAACTTTACAGGTAGAACACGCCACCAACGAACAGGGCGTATGCCATCCATCGCGCCTTCTATTTCTGGAATGCCAGATCCCGCAGCTTCAGGAGCAAAACGGTGAACGAGGTAATAGCCAACAAATGCCAATGCGGCACTGATTAAAAATGCAGCGAGCCACAGCGGTAATGCGCTACCAATCGCTTGTTTGAGCCAGTCAGTCCGAGTCTCAGAGACAAAATGAACCGCAATTTCGAAGAAGGTTCCAACGATGCCCGCAAGAATACCGACAAGTAAAGAAAGCATGAGAACAGAGACGGGCGTTTTATCTTTAGAGAGAAACTGGTTAATAGCATCCTTTGGCATACTGGCTAAAAGGGACTGCTTAATTTTCTCTCTTTTGGTCATAAAAAGATCAACCTCGTTTTATCTATTTTCTTATTAGAAATGGTGATGTCTCTAGCAAGAATTATACGCTGGTATAGGCTTAACTATAGCGTCAAGATTGAAATATTGATTTTCAAATATGGAGATTCAGAGATATCGACAAATAGCCTGAGAATTGGCAAGAGATCACGTTTATTCCCTTGCACTTTGGGAGTTTTGAACCATATTTAAATGGTAAGGCAATCTGAACCGACCCGCATGGAGGATTTTCTGCCTTACCTACAATTTGGATGGATTCAACAAGTCATTTCGAGATCCTCGTATTAAGATCAGGACGCATCAACAGACGGTTCTGATTCGCAGACTCACGATTGAGTAACGAGGGATAGGGCGCACTGTATGGTGCGCCTTTTGTCTTTTATAGGGTGCTAGTCAATTGAAGCAATTTGCTTAAGTACCTTTTCCAATTGATCCCATGGTAGAAGTTGGCTATCGATGACTTCCATACGGCTTTCAAAGCCTTCTAATGACATCTCATTAACAGAGACAACACCGTGGCTTACATTGAACGCATAGCAGCCTCTATCGGTGTTCATCACGCCTTTGACACGTTCGGCAGTTAAGTCAGATAACATAGAAAATAGGTCATCAAAATTGAACGTGACTTCTGCACCAAATAACCAGCCGCAACTAAAGTAACCTTGGCCTTTGTTTTCTTTGCGAACCATTATCTGATCTGGCGCTAGCGCAAATTGAGGTTCTGCCTCAGCATGTTCATGATAGTGCTGTGCAATATCCGTTGAAACCGATGGATTCCTTCTCTGGTTGTCCAGAAGCTCGATAGGGAAACGCCCTTGCTTGACGAGTTGACTGTAAATCTTGGGTGGATTTTGGTCAGAAACCCAGTCGTTAAACGCATCGACGTCACTGACATGACATTCGTCTACTTTATTACCAATCACAATATCTGCGATATTGAGTTGGTCGTTAAAGTTCTGATTCTCCAGATACTTAGGGTTGGATAAGTTACGTGGGTCGACTAAGCCGATGGTGGCTCGAAGATCGATGTAATCTCGAAACTGAGCAGAGGTTAAGGTTGCGAGAATCTTGTGGGCGTGACCCAAGCCAGTAGGTTCGACAATCAGGCGGTCGGGTTGCGTGCGAAGCAAAGCAGTAAGAGCAACGGAAGTTGGGACTCCAGCAGCACAACACATGCAGCCACCGGGCACTTCTTTGATCATCGCGCCTTGTCCTGTCAGCATTGCGCCATCAATACCAATTTCACCAAATTCGTTGACCAGAACTGCCCAATTTTCGTCAGCAGGTTTTTCTTTCAGTAGGTTTAGGATTGTCGTGGTTTTTCCGGTACCCAGAAAACCAGTAATGATATTGGTTGGGATTTTCATTGTACAAAACTCGTCGATAACAATGCTTTGACTATATCAAAGGTTAGCGTGGAAGCTAGAATAAAAAACGGCGGTAGATACCGCCGTTTTTGTGGTTAGCGTTTGTTCTTTAAGTAGCGTTTACGACGCTCTTCTTTTTTCTTGGCCTTCTCTTCAGCTTTGCGTGTCGCTTCGATCTCTACTTCGACCAACTCTTTGGTGATCATTTCTGGCAACTCAAGTGTTATTTGACCTAAGGTACCATTACGTAGTTCGTGAAGTAAGATTTCCGAACATTTATGCAGATCGACTCGTCCGCCAGAACGTAGCGCGCCTCTTCGACGACCAATCTCTTCCATTAGTTCTATGTCGCTTTCTGGCATTTCTTCGATCTGATAGCGCTCTTTCAAACGCTCAGGGTACGCTTTTGCAAGGTACTCAACTGTATAGAAAGCCACTTCTTCGTATTCCATGGCCGTGTCTTTAACGGCACCGGTTGCAGCGAGGCGGAATCCGCTGTGTGGGTTTTCTACTTTAGGCCACAAAATGCCGGGAGTATCCGATAAAACAATACCGTTTTGTAGGTTGATACGTTGTTGACGACGCGTAACGGCTGGCTGGTTACCAGTAACTGCGATAGTACGGCCTGCAAGAGTATTGATAATGGTTGATTTGCCCACATTGGGAATACCCATGATCATGGTGCGAATATTCTTACCAATCTCTTCACGATGTGGCGCAAGTTTACGGCACAGTTCGAGGATTTTGTTAACTTCCTGAGTGTTGGAAGTCGTAATCGCCATCGCTTTTACATTGTGTTCTTTCTCGAAGTGTTCAATCCATAGTTGAGTTAACTCTGGATCGGCAAGGTCACGTTTATTCAGTACCTTAACGACTGGCTTTTCACCACGGATTTCAGAGATCATTGGGTTTTCACTACTGAATGGAATGCGAGCATCCAATACTTCAATAATGACATCTACTTGAGGGATCGCTTCTTCAATCTCTTTACGGGCTTTGTGCATGTGGCCCGGAAACCATTGAATTGTATTGTTAACCATTTGAAAATATTGCCTTCTAATTTAATGGTTTAATCTGCCGTGCAACTTTAAACATAACAAAGCGTTCGCTTATCACAAGTTTTTGAAGCCCAATAAGGCAGGGCAGATTGACTTGGGCGCAATATTAACACCGACTTTAGTAATCTCATAACGAAGGGCAGGAGAAAAGCGACTAAGCACATCAATCGTTTACGTTGTAGCCAGTTAGTGATGTCCGGTAAGAGTCGAACTTCAATCGTTGCGTGAGCTCCATTGGTTTGGCTGACGTTATCGCTGCGTGTATCGGCTTCAAAAGATCAAAGGGGTGATCATTTGAAGCTAAGCAAAAAATAGCCAACGCGTTGTAAAGACGCGATGGCTATTTCATAGAAATCCATCAACTAATTTAGATGATGGGATGAACACTACGAGAATTAGTTGGCTGGTCGCCAAACGCCCCATTTGTCCTTACTGTATGTCGTTTCAGGATCATCACCGCCTTGTGTCCACCATTGTGCTTTCCACTCCTTACCGGCATATGACACAACTTCACCGCCGACGTAAGTCGTTGAGGAGCTCCAAGCATTCCCTGTATCTGGGTCCGGTTCTGGAGTTGGTGGAGGAGTGACACCGCCATCATCAACAACCACCTCAAACGTAAAGGTCTCAGTTCGATCGCTGTTGGTCGCGCTCGCTGAGAAAATTAACGTTTCATTCTGAGTAATAGACTGGGTGTCGATAATGATCGAAGAAGAGCCGTTATTCTGAATCTGTACAGGCGTGCCCTGAGTTTGAGTCAACGTTGCATTTTCTTCTGTTACGATGACGACTTTATCACCCGCATTTATGACATTATCACTTTGGGATAGCTCATAGAGTTGTCCTGCTAACGGATCAACATTGCCATTGTCGTCTCGGGAAACGGTCATTAGCCCTGAAGCACGGCTGTCCTTAGAGTTAAAGAAATTGCGTGACGGATCATTCTGGAAATACATGTAGTGCTGCATTTCTTCATGCCAATCACCGATAAAGACAGCCCCATCTTTGAATTCTGCGTGCCAACCATTAATCTCAGAAGCAAGGAGACGATCCCAGTCACCAACGTTGTTTGAATCTACTCTGATATCAAAGCTACGCGCAACCGCGCCATCCTTGTTGATGATGTCATATTTTACTACATCGCCAATTTCAGGTGCTTCCAATCCACTAGGGATAAAGGACCCTCCACGATGCAAATCTGGTTCTGGTGCTGGCTCAGGAGGTGGAGTGTTACCATTCTTAATCGTAATATCAGAACAGTTGTAGAAGCCTTCACCCGCGGCATCATCTCGTTGCCAACGTACAAAGAGAATGGCGTCTCCAGATCTATCAGATGGGATAGTTACGTTGATTCGGTATTTTCCGTTCTCTACAGGTACATTGCCCGTTTCTTGAATCAAATCTAGATCGCCCCAAGCTAGCCCTTTAGACAGGTCAGCATTTGGTTTGGTTAAGTAAAATTCCCAGAAAGAAGGATTGTGCGGTGCCGTGGCATTAAACACATATTCGAATGTACCCGTGTTCATTTCTGTACGAGTCCAGGCCGTATGCGGGGCTCCCATGCCACGTTTCTGAGGATCGTTTGCGTAGCATAAAGTGCCATCTGGAATAGCGGCTCTTACTGCACTCTGGTTGTTAAAGTCGGTAATGTTCTTTGCGTATTCGTTTCGCTGTACGAACGGGTAAGATCCCGAAATGTCTTTGGCATTTGAACAAGCGGCGTTGGGTGGACTGCCAGACCAGATACCGCCTTGTTCGTAACAAATGTTTTGTCGAGCATTTGGATATTCAGACCAACCATGTGCGTAGACATCGGCTGGTAGGGCAGATAGCAAGGCGCTACCTACCGCAAGTTTTAAAATGTGTTTATTCGCTGTCATTTTCTTACTCTATTCCGTTTTATAATTAATATACCCAATCAATAGTTTTGATTTATTGACTGGAGTTTTCCTATTATTTTTATTTCTATTAGAAACGGTTGAAAGATAAGCCAAGATTATTTTTATGAAAGTTTTAATATTCGTTATATGAATTAAGATCGCAATTGTCGAACTTCTTACAAATCTGTCTTAATTTTTGCTATGTAACTTAATCTACTGATAAGTAAAAGATATTTAATGGCCTCTTTAAGGTTTCAAACAACGTAATGCAAAAGTTTTTAATATGTGAATCCGATTCAATAAATAAAGTTACTGTATATATCATGTCATTATAACTGAGATGATGACGTTAGCATGACATTTGGTTTTATTTTTTATGGCTATTGGTTTTTGATTTATTATGCTTACTGGTAATTATATAATTGATCAGGATTTATTTTGTGAATGAATATGTGTTAATTAATTATTCTGCTTGATGGTTTTTAAGTGTACTAACGTAGCTTACAAATAGGCTCACTGATTTGCTTGAGGATAGTATGAAGTTTTATTTACCAGAAGAGTATCAGGATTTGTGTTATACACAATTTCAAACTTATAAGAGAAGAATAAGTTTGTTGCTCCCTGATGCGGTTGTCGAGCATGTCGGCTCTTCGGCAATCCCTGGTGCCATATCAAAAGGTGATCTGGACATCTATGTCGGAGTTGAGCCACGAGAATTGGAAGGGGCGGTTCAACAGTTGTACAAGTTAGGGTTTTCGGTAAAGCAAAATACCTTGCGAACCCCTGAATTATGTATGCTCGAATCAGAGACAGAAGATGTCGCATTTCAAGTCGTTGCCAATGGTTCTCAGTATGAGTGTTTTCTTAAATTCAGGGAGCAACTACGTTCAAGCCCTGACTTAGTTAATTGTTACAATAAACTTAAACAGTCTTGCGAAGGTTATTCACCTGAAGACTACCGCAGGATTAAGTCTGAATTCATCGAACAAGTCTTAAGTAAGTAACCAATTTGAGAACATAATGTAAATGGGACGGTGTACTTAAGATGTTGATTCAGCATACAACATTTTTAATTTGTTGTATTTTGTCTGCCTACGGCAGAATGAACGTTTGATGTGAGCTAATTTCTGACTTCAAGGGATGGCTCTATTAACATTTCAGGAGATTCTACATGTTAAAGTTTGCCTCTTTAGGTGCCATTCTACTGTCTGCATCTATGTCGGTTATTGCTGCACAGGGTGTTGTCATGTATGAGAGCCCGTATTCTGTAAAAGAAACAGCAGATCGATTTGAAGCGATTGCTAAGAAGAAAGGACTTAATATTTTTGCCCGAGTTGATCATCAAGCTAATGCTCAAGGTGTGGGCCTAGATCTCAGACCAACTGAACTGATCATTTTTGGTAATCCGAAAGTAGGCACGCCACTTATGCAGTGCGCACAGAGTGTTGCGATTGACCTACCGCAGAAGGTTTTGGTGACTCAAGATGAAGAGCAGAAAGTCTGGCTGTCTTACAATGATCCCAATTACATTAAGCAGCGACACGATGTTAAAGGCTGCGACGAAGTAATCACCAAGGTAACTAATGTATTGAGTGGCTTATCAAAGTCTACAACCAGTCAATAGCCTATATGTAGTAGGTGTTATAATTGACAAACAAGCAGCAAACTAAGCTGCTTGTTTTCGTTTGCAATGTAGTTCTAACTGCTGATTCATCTTCTCAGGTCTGAATATCAGAGAAGTATTACATCTCAGGAGCAGACTCAGTTATCTTCGAAACAACACTAATTAGTTGCACAATTTAAGCAGTAGCTTTGTAAGTTGTTAATGAAAGCTCCAGAGACATAAGTTTTTTGGGGTTTTATGCATTAGGAGCAAAGATTAACGCTTCGTTTTATTGAGTGACTTGTTGTCATACATAGCGGCATCTGCTTTACAGAGAAAGTCTGTCAACTTGCTTGGATCTGTACCACTAGCCAATTCTACGCTACCGATAGAGTACTGAGGGATATGCTCCTGACATGAAGTTTTAAGGCTTTCATCCAGCCTTTCAACAAAGCGAGATTTATCCACCTCTTGTTCACTATCGAGTAAGACGACAAATTCATCACCACCCCAGCGGGCGACTAAGTCGCTCTTTCTGACGCTCTTGAGAAGGGCGGTAGCAAAATCTTTAAGTATTTGGTCTCCAACAGAGTGGCCCCATTGGTCGTTAATGGCTTTGAACCCGTCAATATCGAGATACATTAACATGCTCGAACGGTTGAATGAGTTTGAAAGGCTGATATGACGCTCAAAAGACTCCGTAAAGCCCCGGCGGTTTAGAGCTTTTGTTAGTTCATCAAAACGACTTTCTACTTTGAGTTGATTAGCTTTATACAGGTAGGCCAAATCACTGTTGATGGTGTCTCTAAGAAAACTAAGTACGGTCATGAGTTTATCGGAATAATCCGTTGGCCGTTGGTCCATCACGCACAATGTGCCAAAGCTATTCCCATCCGGCCACTGAATGGGGTATCCAAGATAGCTTGAAAATTGATCTTCTGTATACTCAGGGTTATCAGACCATTTTTCATCTTCACTGGCATCCGCTACATACATCATCTGGTTGCTCTGAACGACTTGATGACAGTAAACATTGGTATTTTTATCAGAATAAGCACCTGGACAATATTGCGAAGGGGCCTGCTCTGAAGCAACTAATACCTCAATGCCATTGGTTGTTGCCTGGGTAACAAATGCGGCGGGGGCGTCAAATAATAGGGCAATCATATCCACTAATTTCTGCCATCGCTCCCAGTCAACATCCTCAATTTTTCCGTAATAGCATGAGCCGTATTTATAACCAGACATTGAGTTTCAGACTCCTTACTTCAATTTTCTTCTTATCAACAAGAGATAGACTCCAAGCTTAGCTTTAATTATAGAAGTATTGATAGCTGCATGGGGTTAGGTGTTGATAAATTTGCAATTACCACGCTTACATTGTGAAACCACATCTTACCGATGGTCAATTTAGTTAGATGATCGAGCAGTAGGTTAGCTTACCTGAGAGATATTTCTGGATTAGGGCGGCTGGCGACGAGCTCTCTAACGGCTTGTTCCAATTGTGGCAGTAAATGTTTATTGGAAACGTGAATATAATGATAAAGAGGCTCATGCAATATCTCCTTGCTAACGGGTTTGATATTAGGGAACTGACCCTTCAAAATTTCATAAACCACCTTAGGAGCGAGCCATAGATCAGCGCGCCCTTTACTGACCATTAATGCCGCCTGTTCAGACTTTTCAACCAGGTAGAGCTGTTTGTAGTCTGAGATTTTCTCTGTAAACTTCATCCCCAATTGTGAAACGAGTACTTTTTCTGACACTTCACTGAGCTCTTCGTAAAATTGCCCTTCAAAGCCATACATAAAAATACTGACGTAATAGAGAGGAACATCGACTTTGAGCATGTTCTCATCTTTCGCAAGCCTTGATATTCGTAAATCTAGTCCTTGATAACGGCCTTGGCTAACCGCACGAATTGCTCTCGCATTAGGCAAATAAACAAAATCGACCTCAATACCGGATTTTTGGTATATAAACTCGAGATCTTCTCTCAAAGTAAAGCCAGCGAGCTTGTTTAATTCAGGGTTTTGATAAATTTCGCCTATAGCAATAACAGCAGGTTCGGCAACGGCCGACCGAATAGAATAGATGAACAAAACTAGCCAGAAGATTCTGGCAGTTTGGATGTGCATTATTGAGGCCACTCTCCACAGGACATATCACTTGGTATAGTCTATCTAAGGGAGATGGTAAACCTCGAGCGTATTGGTCTAGGTGTTTAGTGGAATATGGAAAACCACTTTTCCTATTGAGGAAACTTAATTGGCAAGAATGATTCGGTAGCCGTTTCTGCCATCTTGTTTGACCATATAAAGTGCTTGGTCCGCGAACTGGAACAAGCTTGTTAGATGTTCATATGAAGTAATGCGTTTTGATGTTGCTCCAGCACTCACTGTTATGAACGGATGAGTTGGTGAATATGCGTGTTCAAGTGCCATTTCGCTGATTGCTCCAACCAGCATTTGTAGGTAAGCATCTAAATTGAGCTCTATGTCGCTGGCGAGGATGACGCAAAACTCTTCCCCCCCGTAACGGCATACTAAGTGTTCATATGGCGATTCGACGTCACGCAATGCTTCAGCCACACGCCTCAAGGCTTGATCTCCAGCTACATGACCATAGTTATCGTTGTATTGTTTAAAGTGATCGACATCGACCAGAATGACACCTATATGGTTGTAACCCAGCTCCTCAATGAAATGACGGGCTGTTTCATATAGATGCCTACGATTGGCAATACCGGTAAGTGGGTCGACAATAGATTGCTTTTTGAGGATTTCGCGCTTTTCATCCAGTTCGGTGATTAAATTGTTGATGTCGCGGGCAAAGCTTTTCATTTCTTTTGAGATAAATGTTGCTTCATTTGGCAGTTTGTCACCGGATTTCTGAAACTGGCGCAAGGCTTTTTGAGCCTGCCCCAGTGGCTTGATCAGCTTGGACACTACAGACAAGTTAAGAGCAAACATTACCAGAGAAAAACAAGCCAGTACGCTTGCTTCTGAAAAAGTCAGGAAATCTGGCAGCTTTTCGTTGTGAGTAATTTCAATTGCAATGTTATCGCCATCAAGGAAATCATCACGGTAAATGACGGAGACATCAATCGGCAAAGCGCCATGTAGGGAGTCATGTTCACTGTATGGGTGGACGTTGATCTCTACACCTGTTGCAGCTTCAATTTCAGAGATAAAGTCTTTGCGAATTTTACGAATAAATACGATGTAACCGAAATCGCAGGATTTGCCGTCGCTCAAGCAAATTCTGGCGGATGCAACCATATAAGGCTCACTTTGATAAACCGCATATTTGATGTGTGAAGATACCTTAGCGCTCGAAGCATTGATCGATTGTTCAAGAAGTTTGTTCACGACAGCAGGGTCATTCAGCGCAATGAACTGTGCAGAGTGGACTTGGCCATCTTTATATAAAGCGCTCCATTTTACTTGTAGCTGCTTGTCAAAAATGATCATGCCGTCGACAAGCTTGGACTCGAATGCGTGTGGTCCAATACTGTCCCTGATGAACGCCTCCGTGGGGTGCTGAACGAATTTCGTCAGCGTTGTCCAAGCAGCGTAATCTTCTAAAGATGCTCTCAGTTCAAGCTCTTCCATTTTCAGGACAGTTTGTACGCGCTCTATTTCAAACTGTTGTCTCTTCTTAGACGCCTCAATCGCCAGCTCATGGCTCCATAACGCTTTAAATGAAAAGTAAAACATTAGAAACAGGAGAACGACAGAGAAAGAAACCAGAATGGTGAGCTGTTTGAGACTGAAGTGTTTTAACTTATACACTAATAACGGACTACCTGAACAATGAGTAACTGAGCAAAATTGCATCGCTATTGTAGAGATCATTTTCAACCGGAGCCAGCAATTAACGTGCTAGATCGTCGCCATATGGAGGAAGATCTTGTGTTTAAAGCAAAAAAAACCTCAAATAATCCAAAAGTGTTACATGGGACGACTTTAATATTTTGTCATAATTCAAATTATTGTTTATATTTCCGTGCCACATAATTACTACAAAAGTTTATCCACATGACTGCTAGCCAAATTTCGTCGGAACGTGAAACCCTACTAGATACCAACGAACAGTTAGTATCAACTACAGACTTAAAAGGTGTTATTACCTACAGTAACGATGCCTTTTGCCGTATTGCTGAATTCACTCAGGAAGAACTTCTGGGACAGAACCACAATATTGTTCGCCATAACGGAATGCCAAAGGCGGCATTTGCAGACATGTGGGCGAACCTGAAGCAAGGTAAAGCTTGGCGTGGAATTGTGAAAAACCGAACGAAGTCGGGCGGTTATTATTGGGTAGATGCGTATGTAACGCCGATTTATGAACGTGGAGAAATGACGGGCTATCAATCTGTTCGTGTTAAGCCAAAACGTGAATGGGTTACCGTTGCTGATGCAGCTTACAAATCGTTGCTTAAAGCTGAAAAATCTGGCCGGACCTGGTCACTACAGATCAGTGATTCACTTCGCTATGCGATTTTGCTTGGATCTTTGTCTGCGCCAGTGTTGGCTAACATGATGGATTTGGAAGGAGCGGCAAATTGGATCTCAAGTTTGTTACCACTGTCTGTCGTCGCACTTTTGTTCAGACAAGAATTGATTGATACACCAAAGCAGCTTAAGAAGCTGCAATCTAAGTACGACAGTGTCAGTCGCCTAATCTACTCTGGTAGTAGTAAGTTTTCTGTTGCTGATTTCCATATCAAGCTTCTTTCAGCGCGTATTCGTACAGTCTTGGGTCGTATGACGGATTCTGCTAAGCCGCTTCAAGATCTGTCTGATGGTCTAAGCGCAACGACCTTGCAGGTAACTCAAGCCCTTGAGCAGCAAACCAAAGATATTCGCCAAGTTCGTGAAGCTACCGAAGAAGTGGAAGCATCTGCTAACGAAGTGTCCACCAGTACGCATGAAGCGCATGAGTTGATTGATGTGACGCTCAAAACCTGTCTGCTTGCGAAAGATACCATCGATCAAACTCATGTGAATTTGGAGCAACTCAGCGTTCAGGCTGAGAAAGCGACTAATACCACTTACCAACTGAGTGAACAGGCGCAAAACGTCAGTCAGATGATGGAAGAAATCGGTGGGATCGCAGAACAAACCAACTTGCTTGCTTTAAACGCCGCGATTGAGGCTGCTCGTGCTGGCGAACAGGGCCGTGGTTTTGCTGTTGTTGCGGACGAGGTTCGTGCATTGTCGGGCAGAACGTCGAATGCAACAGTACAAATTAAAGACAGTATTGAAACCATGTTAACGACGATTGAAGGCTGGCAACGCGACATCATTGCTAACCGCGAACAAACAGACGCATGTGGTGAAGTGGCAGAAGAAAGCGCGAAACGTTTATCTGAAGTCGAAACCATGATGCAATCAATGAACGATTTGATGACTACGGTTGAAGATGCGGCAACTAAACAGCGCCAGCTTTCCGGCGATGTGAACCTGCACATTCAGTCAATTGCGTCAGCCGCTGAGCAAAACCTTGCGGCGACCCATTCCGTTAATCAGCACTCGCAAGAGTTACGCAATCAGGTCAACGAGTTTTATCAGTTAGCTCAGCGATTTGAAGAAAAATAACACTAGGCCCTGCAAACGCGGGGCCTTTTCCTTTCGCACCCTGATGTTATAAATTCAGCTGTTTTTCTCTTCAACTCGCGCTAACGCGTTAATCCCGCAAATCTCCGTCTCATAGCCGTTAATTTCCTCACCAATGTCATTCATAAAGCATAATGTCTGCGTGTTATGTCGATAGACTTTACCTATACCCATTCTGCACATACGTTTCATTAACGACATGTGTGATAAGCCAATGCATTGATAAGGATACTCTCTATGCCGTTATTGACAGGTACACTGACTCACTTTTCAAATCCGAAGTCCGACCCAACGTTGGAGTATTCGAATGCTCAGCGAGAAATTTTGAGCGTTGCAGCTTCAAAACAAGCGATTGCGGATATTTCACAGTGGCCAGGATATAAAGAAACGCCTCTTCACGCGTTTACAAGCATAGCGGCGAAGGTAGGAATCGCGCAGCTCTGGTATAAGGACGAATCTCAACGTTTTGGATTAAAGAGTTTTAAAGCCTTGGGCGGCGCTTATGCCGTGGCACGCCAGCTCCAAATAGAGATCTTCAATCGGTTCGGCAAAACTCCTTCAATCACCGAACTGCTCGATGGAAAATGGAAATCTGAAGTAGCCGAAATAGTTGTTAGCTGTGCAACAGACGGAAACCATGGGCGTTCAGTTGCTTGGGGCGCGCAGATGTTTGGCTGCGGTTGCGTCATCTATATCCACCGAGATGTATCCGAAGGGCGCAAAACTGCGATGGAAGCTTTTGGCGCCCAGGTCATTCGTATTTCGGGTAACTATGACGAGTCGGTAAGAACTGCAGATAGTGAAGCCAAAGCTCACAATCGTGTGATTGTGTCTGATACTTCCTATGAAGGCTATATGGATATTCCCAAAGATGTGGCACTTGGTTACACCGCAATGTTGGCTGAAATTGTCGAACAACTCGATGGCACAATTCCAAGTCACGTTTTCGTGCAAGGAGGAGTAGGTGGACTGGCTTCAGCCGTGTGTGGTTACTTCTGGGATCTGTGGGGAGAAAAGCGACCACGATTTGTGATTGTCGAGCCTGAACAAGCCAACTGCTTGCAGAAAAGTGCGAAAGCAGGAGAGCCCGTTGTCGTTGAAGGTGACCTTGATACACTCATGGCGGGACTAGCGTGTGGGGAAGTTTCTACGCTAGCTTGGGAAATACTAAAGAACGGTGCCGATGATTTTATGACGCTCAGCGAAGGAGCTGTTCCGCAAGCAATGAGACTGCTTGCTGGTGGATATCAATCCGATGCAGCGGTTGAAGCTGGGGAGTCTGCTGTTCCGGGTTTAGCTGCGGCCATTATCGCTTCTGAAGATGCGGATTTTTCGCAAGCTCTTGGGCTAAATAGTGAAAGCAGAGTATTGGTGATTGGTACAGAAGGAGCAACGGATCCTGATCTTTACCACCAAATCATAAACGAATAACAACAAAGAAAAGCTCAAGAGAAGTGTTCGGCGTGTAATGTTAGGTTACACGCCGTTTTTATTCGTTAGAAGTATCGATCGGAATTGTCATGCCAGTCTTGACGTTGTCCATCACGACATTGGTCTGGAAGCTTTTGATATTGGCATTATCGAAAAAGGCTTCACGAGTGAAATTGTCATAGCCTTCCATATCTGCCGCGGTCACGATCAAGATAAAATCGGAACTGCCCGTTACGTAGTAACACTGCTGAACAGAACGATTTGCCGTCATTTCTTTCTTGAAGTTATGCATTAGGTCGACACGCTCACGCTCCAAAGTAACCTGCACAACGAACGTCATTGCTTGTCCTACCGCCTTAGGGTTGATGATAGAAACATCGGCTTGGATGACACCCTGCTCACGCATTTTTTTAAGCCTACGTTGAACCGCTGCAGGGGAGAGGCCGACTTGCTCTGCAATGTTGTCTGATGTCACTCGGTTTGATTCCTGAACGATATTTAAAATCTTTCGGTCAAAGCTATCGACTGTAAGTTCTGCTTGTTGTGGCATCTCAGATCTTCCTGATTGTCATGTGTAATTGAATTGTTAAATAACTCTGTGTTCTGTGACCTACGTAAAGGTATTTTTCTATCGAATTGAACCATATCCAATGGAGAACAAAAAACTAATATAACTCAATAAAAATGCGGAATAACTGCACAATGATATGGCTTTTTGATGAAATTCATTAAAGTGCTCGGGGCATTATTGATCTTGTGAACAGAATGTAAAGTCATTATTGATTGGCTTGTAGGTAATGTAGATACAAGTTTTTAACAATGATAGCGCTTGATAATGATTCCCGAGAGAAAGGATTGTCATGAAATCTGAAACCATCGCTCCCCAATTTGAACTGGATCAGCTTGCGTCAGCCGGGCGTGTTGGGGTTATTACTCTGGCAACGGATTTCAATATTGAGCGAGATCTGAAACAGTTTTATCCGGTGGACGTCGAGTCGTTTACCGGGAGGGTTAGAAACTATAACCCTTTAACTATGGATAATTTGCGTAAAATGGAGCCGGGAATTAGCGCATGTGCCGATTCAATCCTTCCAGGGACTGACCTTGATGTGATCATTTATGCTTGCACATCGGGCACTATCGCTATCGGATCGGAGCGTATTACCGAGTTAGTTCATCAAACAAGGCCCGAAACACCCGTCACTAACCCTGTGACTTCGGCTTTAGCAGCATTTAAGAGTCTCAATGCTAAGCGTATTTCCATTCTTACTCCCTATACCGATTCGGTGAACAAGGAAGTGGCTGACTTTTTCTTATCTCAAGGTCTCGAAGTGATGAACATCGCTGGATTCGGCTTTGAAGACGACACCGCGATGAGTTTTATTTCACCTGAAGATATTCGCCGCGCTGCGAGTCAAGTGTGTGACCCTGACGCTGACTTACTGTTCATCTCCTGTACTGCTCTTAGAACAGGCAGCGTCATTGAGTGTATTGAAGAAGACCTGAACAAACCTGTGTTAACCAGCAATCAGGTTTTGGCTTGGCATTCGCTTAAGCTGATGCGTTATTCCCGACCTGTTAATGGTTATGGGGTGCTGCTTAAACAACACCTTATTAGCAGTTCCAACTCAGATATAGCCTAACGTAACCCCTAATTCATGTGATTTACGGAGTAAAAAGTATGTCATCAACTTTCTCGATTAATCCTGAACAGCTGTCAAACACGCTCATAGAAAGTATGACGGAGTGGCGTCAGCATCTACACCGCTTCCCAGAGTGCGGTTTTGAGGTTGATCTTACCGCCAACTTTATTGCTGAGAAATTGGAAGAGTTTGGTATCGAGGTGGTACGCCACATTGGCAAAACTGGTTTAGTTGGGATTCTTCATAGCGGTAAACATGGCAAAAGCATCGGCCTCCGCGCTGATATGGATGCGTTGCACATTCATGAACAAAACACCTTTGACCACTGCTCGCAACATGATGGAAAAATGCATGCGTGTGGCCATGATGGACATTCTGCAATGTTGCTAGGCGCCGCGTGTTATTTGGCAGAGAACAGAACGTTTGACGGAACCGTTTATTTTATTTTTCAACCAGATGAAGAACATGGATGCGGGGCTCAGGCCATGATCGATGATGGTCTTTTTGAACGATTTAATATCGATGAAGTGTATGGCATTCATAACTTTCCAGGACTCGCTGAAGGTGAGCTCATGGTTAAATCTGGTTCGCTGATGGCCAGTGAAAGTAGCTTTGAAATCACTATTAATGGAGTCGGTGGCCACGCGGCGCTGCCTCACCAAGGTGTCGATCCTCTTGTGATAGGTGCGCAGGTTGTTCTTGGGCTGCAGACGATCGTGTCCCGAAACCTCAGCGCCATCTATGACACAGCTGTGGTATCGGCGACTGAATTTATTACTGACGGCACGGTCAATGTGATCCCAACGCAAGTCACTATAAAAGGGGACTGCCGCTGTTTTACGGAAGAAACGCTCATACGTATTGAACAAAGCATGGAAAGGATCGTAGCTGGTATTTGCCAATCAGCGGGAGCAAGTTATCAGTTCGAGTTCATCAACACATTCTATCCAACCATTAATAGCGAAGCGCAGACTCAATATGCGGTAGAAGCGGCAAAACAAGTGTTAGGTGGTGAACACGTTAATGATGCTTGCGATCCACTGACTATCTCAGAGGACTTTTCTAGCATGCTTCGCGTTAAGCCGGGTTGTTATGTCTTGCTAGGCAACGGCGTAGATTCCGTTGGGGGATGCGCTTTACACAACCCGGAATACGATTTTAACGACCGGATATTGAAGCTTGGCGCAAGCTATTGGATTCAATTGGTTAATAACAGATTAGGCCTTGGCCAATAAAAAGGAACTGTATGGCTGATTTTGCAATGCGGTATCTGTAAACGAAGTCATCATTGCCGATCGTTAAACTGCACCAAGCGTTTAGCGTGACATTAGAACGGAAAAAGGAAAGACAGGATGAAACGATTAAGCGTAGCCTTGCTGAGTTTAGGGGTGGTTTTGAGTGCTCATGCCGAAACATGGAAGTTTGCTTCAGAAGAAGACAAAACTGACGTTCAGGATATTTATGCACAAAAATTTGCTGAAGTGATCAAAAAAGAGTCCGATGGTGATATTCGCGTTCGTATCTATTATTACGGCCAACTGGGTACCGAAAACGACATTGTTGAACTGGCAGCGAAAGGCACTATTCAGTTTGTATCTGTGGGGGCTGGCCATCTAGGTTCGTATGTACCTGAAGTTCAGGCGGTAAGCTTGCCGTACGTGCTTGGTACCGACGAGGAAGTGACGCACAAAGTACTGACTGAAAGCCCAACTATTTACAATGAGCTCGCGCCTAAATTCGAAAGTGTGAATCTTAAGCTACTTTCCATGATGTCTGAAGGCGAGATGGTGTGGGGAGGTAACAAGCCAATCCGTACACCAGAAGATTTCGCTGATCAAAAAATCCGCACCTTTACCTCAACAATCCCAGTGGAAACCTACAAAGCCTTTGGCGCGACACCGACACCTCTGTCTTGGGGAGAGGTGTATGGTTCTCTGCAACTGAAAACAATCGACAGCATGGTTAACCCTATCTACTTCATCTACAACGCGAAATGGCATGAAGTACAGGACTACTTAATGTTCCCAGGTCAGCAACCTTACGTCAGTACCGTTTCAACAAACAGCAAGTGGTACAACGGACTCTCTAAAGAGAAACAAGCGATGGTTAATAAGGCAATCAAAGCGGCGGATAAGGCAGCTTATGATTACCAAATCAAAATCAACAAAGAGAATATGGAGAAGATTCTTAAAGAGCGACCAAACATGCAAGTGGTTGTGCTTAATGACCAAGAACGCGAGCGCTTCAAGGTACTCAGTGAACAATTACACGACACCTATTTTGATGTGGTCGCTAATGCCTATCCAGCCGACCAGCAAAGTGAAGCGCGTGCAAGTGCCAAAGTCATCCTTGAGAACATTTTGGATGAAGTCAAAGTGGCGTCATCGCAGTAGAAGCGGTATCTCGAATGGAAACCAGCTATCCGTTGCAAGGAGTGACGGATAGCACCTTTCCAGTCAGACAAGGTCTGTGTGGAAAGTTGCTGACTGAAGTATGGAGTTCAGCGTGTTATGAAAGACCTTTTACTTAAGATAAGTGTGGTGACTGAAAAGCTGGAACGCTTTTTAATTATGACAGCCATCCTCGTGATGATGGCGAATTCGACAGCAAACGCCATTGGGCGGTATGCGTTCAACAAGAGTTTATTCTTTTCTGAAGAACTGAATCAATTCCTCATCGTGATCGTCACTTTTGTCGGCTTCGCTTACGCGGTTCGACAGGGACGTAACATACGAATGACGGCTGTTTACGACTCACTCAGTTTCCGCTCACAGAAAATCCTGACGACTATTATTGCACTTCTTACGTCGGCACTTATGTTTTATCTTGCCTACCATTCGTTGCTCTATGTTGAAGAGCTCAAATCCATTAACCGCTTGAGTCCGGCACTACAGTTTCCCGTTTATTGGGTCTACGCCATCATCCCGATTGGATTTTCCATCGCTGGGCTTCAATACAGTATGAGTTTCGTTATGAATCTTTTGCACAAAGAGATTTACGTGTCTTTCGATGTGACTGAAAACAAAAACAATGAAGTAGGTGAGTTGTCATGAATGAGATTGCTCAGTTTCTATCGGATGTGATTGCAGGTGAGCTCGATATATACGTGATCACATTTACTTTAGTGACCGTTATGGTGGTGCTGTTGTTTTTGAGCTTCCCGATGATAGTGCCTTTGGCGGTTGGTGCTCTTATTGGCTTGATTCATTTTTCTCAAGTTGAGCCAGGAGTGCTCATACAGCAAATGGTGACCGGAATATCACCAAACGCGCTAATTGCGGTACCAATGTTCATACTTGCTGCGGATATCATGACACGCGGTCACACGGCTTATAACTTACTGGGCCTTATTCAGGCGTTTGTTGGTCATTTACGTGGCGGCTTGCCCATTACTACGTGCATCAGTTGTACCTTATTTGGTTCAGTTTCAGGTTCGACTCAGGCAACGGTGGTATCGGTAGGGCAGATTATGCGACCGAAGTTACTCCAAGCGGGGTACAAAGATAGCTTTGTTATGGCGCTCATCATCAACGCCAGTGACATTGCTTTTCTGATTCCACCCAGTATCGGTTTGATTCTTTACGGTACGTTGGCGAATGCCAGTGTTGGAGAATTGTTTATCGCGGGTATCGGCCCGGGGCTTGTGCTGGCAGGCTTGTTCTCACTGTATAGCTATGCCTACAGTGTGAAGCATAGTGATAGTCTAACGTTGGTTGATAAAGCAAATGCCGCAGAACGTATTGAGGCGGTTAAGAAGGCAATTCTGCCTTTGGGGTTCCCAGCTTTAATTATCGGTGGTATTTACTCTGGTATTGTTACTCCGACCGAAGCGGCTTCGTTCGCTGTTTTATATGCGATCATCGTTGAATGTGTCTTTTACCGTAAGCTCGGCGTCAAAGACATTTGTGACGCTGCGTTAAATACCGGTTTGATCACCGCGGTAGTTTTTGTACTGGTTGGTGTTGGTCAGGCATTTTCGTGGTACATCTCGTTTGAACAAATCCCTCAAGAGTTATTGGCTCCGCTTGATCTGGGGAGTGCTTCTCCAGAATACATTTTGTTTGTTATCGCGCTGACGTTTTTCATTGGTTGCATGTTTGTCGATTCGTTAGTCGTGCTGCTGATTTTAACGCCTATCTTTATGCCTATTGTTGATGCCGCTGGAATTGACCCGATTCTTGTTGGTGTGATGGTGACGTTGCAAATGGCAATTGGATCGGCAACACCACCTTTTGGCTGCGATATATTCACTGCGATTGCTATCTTTGAGCGGCCTTATATGGAAGTGATTCGCGGCACTCTGCCTTTCTTCATTATTTTGATTTTTATGTCTGCACTGCTGATCTTTTTTCCCGGCATTGCATTGCTGCCGAGAGATTTACTGTTCAGCTAATCCATTTGCATGGTACAGACAAACTAAGGATAGAACGTATGAATACGACTCAACTAGTCGCCCCGAATCGAGGTTTTGAGACCGTTGAATTTGAGCACCGTACGGTGGAATTACAAAAACGGATGCGAGCTCAGAATATTGGAGCTGCATTTTTTACCACAGAACCTGAATTCCGTTATTTTAGCGGCTTTAAATCGCAGTTTTGGGAAAGCCCAACTCGACCTTGGTTCTTGGTAGTACCTGCGGTTGGTAAGCCGATTGCTGTTGTGCCCGAAATTGGTGTCGCTGGGTTCGAGAGTACTTGGATTGAAGATGTTCGCAGTTGGCCATCGCCAAGGCCAGAAGATGATGGTGTTTCGCTGTTGGCTTCGACATTAAAGGAGGTCAGTAAAGGCATTCACAAAATTGGCAGCATGGTTGGCCCAGAAACCCATCTACGTATGCCAGCAAATAACTATGCACTATTGCAACATTCCCTAAGCCAGTACCAATTCGTCGATATGTCTTTGATCGTTCGCGATCTTCGCAGCATCAAATCAAAAGCTGAGATAGAAAAGATTCGCTTCGCCTGTCAGGTGACAGTGCAGGGGTTTGAATTTTTACGCAGCCACTTATCGATTGGAATGACCGAACGAGAAGCGTGTAAGGCGATGCACCTTGAGATGTTACGTCTTGGCGCTGATGCTTGTCCGTATTTGATTTCAGCGTCAGGAAAGGGTGGTTATGACAACATCATTATGGGCCCTACAGATCGTGTTTTAGAACAAGGCGATGTATTGATCATTGATACAGGAGCCAACTTCGACGGCTATTTTAGTGACTTCGACAGAAACTATGCCTTTGGTTTTGCTCAGCCAGACACCGTCTCGGCTTATGAGGCAGTTTATCAGTCTACGGAAGCGGGTCTGATGAAAGCAGGGCCGGGCATTACAACGGGCGAAGTATGGCAAGCTATGTGGTCCGTGCTGGAAAGCAACGGCGCTCTTGGCAATGATGTAGGAAGGATGGGGCATGGGTTAGGGATGCAGCTTACTGAATGGCCATCCAATGTACCCGGGGGGGATGTTGTACTCAAACCAGGTATGATTTTGACCCTAGAGCCGGGTATGGCATTTGCCAAAAATAGAATGATGGTGCACGAAGAGAACATCGTTATTACTGAAAACGGCTGTGAAATGCTGCATGAGAGAACATGGAAGACGCTTCCGGTGATTAGCTGATAATAAAAGCCCAATCACTTGGGCTTTGAGTTGATCATTGCTGCTGAACGCTTTTATACAAATATCTCTGACAGGTGGGCTCGCTTATGCGTTTAAGGATCTGTGACATAACAGCGATGACGACAAAAGCAAATACCAGCCTTCCCCAAAATATCGTCACGAAGTCGGCACCAATCAACAATACGAGAATGGTGTCTTCAATCATGCTGTGAGCTAAGTTAAGCAGCATGACGGCGGTAAACACATCTCGTGCTGGTATGTGGCCTCGTTTGGCTTCGTTGATCAGCAGGCCGCCACCGAAAGAAATACCTAACGTAATACCGACGATGGTTAGGTTAGTCGCCTCTCTGCTGATACCTAGCACAGAAAGAACAGGCTTGAGTGCCATCGCCATTAACTTTTCCACACCTAGCAGCTTTAGCATCTTTAACGTAATTAGTAAGACTGCAATGATGACAAGTATCGCTATCAAGTTTTCGACTTGCGACCACGCCCATTGAAGATAAGTTTGCTCTGGAGGTATTTCCGGATTCCAAACGATCTGGGCAGGCGTATTCAGCAAATCGCCGAACTGATAAATCTGGTGGAGAAGCCACGCAAACACGAGTCCACCCCCAACTCTGACTAATGTCGTCATGGCAATACTCACACCAGCACGCTTCGCAATAGCTGCTTCAATCGGGATAGAGTGTGCGATGAGCATTAATGAACCCAGAATTGATACCTGAGCAACGGTGAGTTCACTGTTGGTGCTCATAAAGATCAATAATCCCGCGTACATATTAGTAAGCAGAGTTGTCGCCCAAACTAAGCCCATTTCATCGGGTAAACCAACAAAATTCATCAAAGGACTCAGCCATTCGCTCAGTAACGCAACGCCTCCTAGCTCTTCAACAACTTTAATGACGATGATGATAGGAATCATCACTTTATACAGAGTCCAGGTGACATCGATTATTTCTTTAAAAAGATCATTAAAGAAACTTTGTAACTTTTCCATGTTGAATTCCACACTTAATGATTCGATAGCAAAAATATTAATAAAAGCATGAGAAATATGGATGTATGATTTACATGCTTCCTGCGCTTGATATTTCTTTATTGAATTAATGTTGTGTTAAAGTTTCTTAAAAGAGTGCTCTGGAGAAATTATGGAAATTGATCGCTTAGACAGGAAGATTTTGTCGATACTGCAAAAGAATAATCGTATTCCGAATGTAGAGTTGGCGGAAGAAGTGGGGTTGTCGCCGCCAGCTTGTTTGAAGAGGGTAAAACGGCTTAGGGAAGACAACGTGATAACGGGTGATGTCTCAATCATTAATCCCGAACTGGCCGGTAATAAGATGAACTTGATTGTTTCAGTCGAAATGGAGCGGGATAGACCTGATATATACAGCGTGTTTCGCCAATCGATAACAAAAGCCCCAGAAGTCACTCAATGTTATCAGATCACGGGAGGCTACGATTTCATGCTGGTGGTGAGCGTTCCAGATATCAAAGCATATGAAAAATTTATTGAGCGCGTATTGCATCAGGATAAGAACATTCGCAAATTTCAGACTTCGGTCTCTACTCGCACAGTAAAGTTCAGTACTGAAGTGAATGTAGAAGAGATTCAATAAAAAACGCCCCGCTAGTGTAGCGGGGTGTTTTCTATCAAGGTTCAGTGATTAAGCTAAAAGCTCTTTCGCTGTGTTCACAACGTTTTCAGTTGTGAAACCAAACATCTTGAATAGCTCACCTGCTGGTGCAGATTCACCGAAGGTGGTCATACCGATGATACGGCCGTCGAAACCAACGTACTTGTACCAGAAGTCAGCAATACCCGCTTCTACCGCGATACGTGCCGTCACGTCAGATGGTAGAACCGCTTCACGGTAGGCTGCATCTTGCTTGTCGAATGCGTCCGTTGATGGCATTGAAACAACACGTACTTGCTTGCCTTCAGCTGTCAGTTCAGCCGCAGCGTTTACTGCTAGCTCAACTTCAGAGCCCGTTGCGATAAGGATAAGCTCTGGCTTACCTGAGCAATCTTTCAGGATGTAACCACCCTTAGCAATGTTCGCTACTTGCTCAGCGTCACGCTCTTGCTGCGCAAGGTTCTGACGAGAGAAGATAAGTGAAGTCGGTGCATCTTTACGTTCGATAGCCAGTTTCCAAGCCACTGCTGATTCCACTTGGTCACATGGGCGCCATGTGCTCATGTTTGGCGTTAGACGTAGAGAAGCCATTTGCTCAACCGGTTGGTGAGTTGGACCATCTTCGCCAAGACCGATAGAGTCGTGCGTGTAAACCTGGATGTTCTGAACTTTCATCAGAGCCGCCATACGCATTGCGTTACGTGCGTATTCCATGAACATTAGGAAGGTTGCGCCGTATGGTACGAAACCACCGTGCAGAGCAATACCGTTCATGATAGCCGTCATACCGAACTCACGTACACCGTAGTGGATGTAGTTGCCCGACGCATCTTCAGCCGATACTGACTTAGAACCAGACCACATAGTTAGGTTAGAAGGGGCAAGGTCAGCAGAGCCGCCTAGGAATTCAGGTAGCATTTGACCAAACGCTTCTAGTGCGTTTTGAGACGCTTTACGTGATGCGATGTTTGCAGGGTTTGCTTGAAGGTCAGCAATGATTTGTGTTGCTTTCTCTTCCCACTCAGCTGGCAATTCACCGTTTAGACGACGTTTAAGCTCTGCGGCTTCTGCAGGGTAAGCTGCCACGTATGCGTCAAACTTCGCATTCCACGCTGCTTCTTTCGCTGCGCCCGCTTCTTTTGCATCCCACTCAGCGTAAACGTCAGCTGGGATTTCAAAAGGACCGTGTTCCCAACCTAGCGCTTTACGAGTTGCTGCAATTTCGTCAGCGCCTAGTGGAGCACCGTGACAGTCGTGTGAGCCAGATTTGTTTGGAGAACCAAAACCGATGATGGTCTTAGTACAGATTAGCGTAGGGCGTGGGTCCGCTTTCGCAGCGATAATCGCTGCGTTGATCGCTTCTGGATCGTGACCGTCTACTGCTGGAATTACGTGCCAGCCGTACGCTTCGAAACGCTTAGGTGTATCGTCAGAGAACCAACCTTCTACTTCACCATCAATAGAGATACCGTTGTCATCCCAGAAAGCGATTAGTTTACCAAGGCCTAGCGTACCTGCTAGAGAACACGCTTCGTGAGAGATACCTTCCATCAGACAGCCGTCACCCATGAATGCATAAGTGAAGTGGTCAACGATGTCGTGGCCTTCTTTGTTGAATTGTGCTGCTAGAGTTTTCTCAGCCAGCGCCATACCTACCGCGTTAGTGATACCTTGACCTAGTGGGCCAGTCGTCGTTTCGATACCCGGTGCGTAACCGTACTCTGGGTGACCTGGAGTCTTAGAGTGCAGCTGACGGAAGTTTTTCAGGTCATCAATAGACAGCTCGTAACCCGCAAGGTGAAGCAGAGAGTAAATCAGCATAGAGCCGTGGCCGTTTGATAGGACGAAACGGTCGCGGTCAGCCCATTCTGGGTTTGCTGGGTTGTGGTTTAGGTGAGAGCGCCAAAGAACTTCAGCGATGTCAGCCATACCCATAGGTGCGCCTGGGTGACCAGAGTTGGCTTGTTGTACGCCGTCCATGCTAAGAGCACGGATAGCATTAGCTAAATGTTTACGATCCATAATAAATACCGAATATTATTAAATTCAAGAAAGGAAAATTAAGAGGGGAACGCAAACGTTCCCCTTATTAAAATAATTTGAGATTAAAGCTTAGCTTCAATCATCGCTTCAAGTTTGCCTTGGTCAACAGCGAAGTTGCGGATACCTTCAGCCAGTTTCTCAACTGCCATTGCATCTTGGTTGTGATCCCATAGGAACTCAGCGTGAGTCATCGCTGATGGACGCTCTGCTGTACCTTTAGAGTCAACTAGCTTCTCTACTACTTCACCTTCCGCTGCTTCTAGTTCAGCAAGAAGAGCAGGAGCGATAGTTAGACGGTCACAGCCAGCAAGTTCTAGGATCTCGCCGATGTTACGGAAGCTTGCACCCATAACCACTGTGTTGTAGCCGTATTCTTTGTAGTAGTTGTAGATCTTAGTTACTGATAGTACGCCTGGATCTTCTGAAGCTTCGAAGTCACGGCCTTCTTTCGCTTTGTACCAGTCCATGATACGACCAACGAATGGAGAAATTAGGAACACGCCAGCTTCAGCACAAGCACGAGCCTGAGCAAATGAGAAAAGAAGCGTTAGATTACAGTTGATGCCTTCTTTTTCTAGGATCTCAGCTGCGCGGATACCTTCCCAAGTAGAAGCAAGCTTGATTAGGATGCGGTCGTTAGTGATGCCTGCATCGTTGTACATTTTCACAAGTTGGCGAGCTTTCGCTACGCTGCCTTCCATATCGTAAGAAAGACGAGCGTCAACTTCTGTAGAAATACGACCTGGGATAGTCTTTAGGATTTCTTTACCGATGTTTACAGCAAGCATGTCGCAAGTGTCTTGTACTTGCTGAGCTTTGTCGCTGCTTTGAGATTTTGCGTATTCGATAGAAGCGTCGATAAGTGGCGCATATTCTTCGATTTGAGCGGCTTTAAGAATCAGAGAAGGGTTAGTAGTTGCGTCTTCTGGCTGGTATTTTTTAATCGCATCGATTTCACCAGTGTCCGCTACGACTGTCGTTAGTTTACGAAGTTGCTCTAATTTGTTGCTCATTTCGATCATCCTATTTAATGGGCGTTCACATCAAAACAGTTAATGTGAGTGGTGCAATTGCAAGCGAGTTAGCTAATCGTTTTTAACCCTTTCCGAGTTCATTAAATCAACTAACCGGAATAAATTTCAGCGAGAGATCATTTGTTGTGAACATTTGCTCTCTCGATGAGTAAATGATGGGTTCATATTTATCTCATCCACACAGAATGTCAATCGCTAATTAAAGGTTATGGTGATGTTCATCAAGTATTTTTCCAATTGCCTCCGCAGGCAATTTGAATTAATCGTTTGCCAAGGCATGACAAGGGTTGAGGAGAATATGAAGAGCATAATAAATAGCCTGAGAATTTGTCATGGCGATGAGCAAATGTTGCAAATGTCTATAGCGATGACATATGCTACAACACTGAGCACATGTCATAGGTACTTTCCCCTTTAGGAGTCCAAGAAAAATGAGCAAGTCACAACAAGATATGTCTGATGACAGCGCTGATCTACTTACCGAAATCTCCGTTGCCTACTATCAGGACGGGGCAACCCAGGAAGAAATATCCAAGAAGTTTTCTGTGTCGCGAGCGAAAGTAGGGCGAATGCTAAAGCAGGCCCGTGATGAAGGGATCGTAGAGATTACCGTTAAATATCACCCCGTATTCAGTGCCAAGATTGAGCAAAGGCTAATTGAAAGGTTTGGTGTTAAGCGTGCTTTGGTTGCGCTTGATCAGCCGAGCGAAGAACAGCAACGTTTGCAAGTGGCAGGTTTAGTATCCAAATACATGGCCAGCTCTATTCAAAATGGATCAGTTGTGACTGTCGGTCAGGGAAGGAATGTCTCAGCGGTTGCCCATCATATAGGCGTTATCCCTCAACGAGATGTGAAGTTTGTGTGTGGCATCGGCGGTATTCACCCTAGAGGAGGTATGTTTAACGCTGACCATATCTGCCGACAATTTGCGAAAAGCTATGGTGGTACATCAGAAACGCTTTACGCCCCTGCATACGCAGAAAACCCAGAACAGAAACACGCATTTATGCAGAATGCGACAGTAAAGCAAACTCTGGATCTCGCTCGTAAGGCAGATGTCGCCTTGGTCGGTATTGGCGATATGAGTGAGAACAGTTATATGGTCGACTTGGGATGGTTCACCGCAGATGAAGTGGTTCAATCACGAATGCTTCAAGGGGTCGTGGGGGACTTTGCCGGCTATGATTTCTTCGATATTCAGGGGCAGTCTGCCAAAACAGTGATGAGTGATCGTGTTATAGGTTTAAGCATTGAAGAGTTTCGACCCATTTCAGAGGTCATCGCGATTGCGGCGGAAAACAGTAAGCCATTGGCGATGCTCGGGGCGCTTAGAACAGGAGTGATTGATGTTATTGCCACCAGCGTAAGTAACGCACTCACTGTGCTTAACTTAGATGAACAAATGAAATAACCCCGAGAGATTGCTCGCTAAAAAGCACGAGTCATGTCCTCTTGCTTCTCTTATAGTTTGTCCTTTGCTTTCTCTTTTACAAAATCGATAAAAGCCCGAATTCTGGCGGGCATCTGTAAGCCGTAGTTGTGCACCGCCCAGACTGATGCCTTAAGACTCATTCCATCCGCTGTTATTCGAATCAACCTGCCTTCCTTCAAGTCATCTTCAACGGCGAGAATAGGTAAGCACGCAATTCCTAAGCCTGAGAGTGTCATCATACGGATTGTGGGTACGCTATCTCCAAGACGAGTGGAGTGGAATCGATAAGTGATTCTTTGCTTCCCCACGGAGAATTTGCGTTCAACGTTTATACCCTCCCACTGATTAGCAATATAGTCGTAGTCGATGAGCTCGGTCGAGGTCACTGGAAGGGTAATATTGTTCTTCGTGAGATATTCAGGAGAGCTGCACAGCACTTGCTCTAGTTCGCCTATCTTGGTGGCTCGTGAACTGGAGTCGGGTAACTCACCCACTGTTATTGAAAGGTCGATGTATTTATCAATCAAGTTGAGCCGCATATCATTGGCCAATAATCGTGGCTCAATACCAGAATGGTTCTTTACAAACTCACACATCGAAGGCCCAATCAAATGAGTCATCAGCGTATGAGGTGAGGTGACAGTCACTGTGCCTGCAAGTCCGGTATTGGAATCACGCACTTCTTCTTCCGCCAAGGACATCAACTTTTTCATTTCAAGGCAACGTTGATAGTAACGTTGCCCCGCTTCAGTAAGAGACTGACGACGCGTTGTTCTGGTTAACAGTTTTACGCCGAGGTGTTGCTCTAAACCTTGAAGGTGATGGCTTAGAACAGACTTAGACACGTCCAGCTTATCGGCGGCTTTGGTTATCGACCCAGATTCAACAATTTGGGCGAATACCTGCATGCGGTGTAGGTCTGATTTCATAAAATTTTATTGTTCTATATAATCTAACTATTTGTGAAACTGTACCTTATTTATCACGAATTATAAACAATTAAACTCTCTCACGAACTCAAAAAACGAGACCAAAGGAGAGGAAAAATGAGCATTCTGGTTCAATTTAAACTAAGCCACTCATCGGAAAATACTCAGGTAATCAAAGACTTTTTTACTGAAATTTTGCCAGATACAAGGACTTTTGAAGGGAATATCTCTGCCCATCTGTTTGAGAAAGTACAAGGGCAGCACGAGTTAGTGTTACTGGAAGAGTGGCAAACTCCTCAGCATTTCGATAAGTACATCGCGTGGCGCAAAGAAATAGGGGACTTTGATCAGCTTGGTACGATGTTATCGGAAGCGCCTAAAATTGTGATGTTATCTAAGGAAGTCTAATGAATATTATCTGGAGCCCTGCAACGGTTCCACCGCCAGCGGCTAACTACCACCAATGTGCGATGATTCCATCAGGTTCGACACGACTTCATATTGCAGGGCAATTGGGTATCAATGAGCTTAGCGAAGTACCGGAGAGTGCTGAGGATCAGATTGTACTGGCTTGGCAAAATGTACGTGGAGTGTTGCAAGCCAATAGAATGGACATACAGGACCTGATTAGCGTTCGGATTTACATGGTAAATCGTGAAGATCTTGAAGGTTATCAGAGAGCTAAGGAGCGCATTCCATTTGATGTTGGCGCTTTACCTACGACGTTTTTATTCGTAAATGGCCTGTTTGACAAAAATTGGAAAGTAGAGATAGAAGCTGAAGCGGCCAAACGCTTTCAAGGCAGCGACATACTGAGGCATTTTTGATTATATGTTCAGTAGAAAAAAGAAAAGGCAGCCGTTATTGGCTGCCTTTGTGGGAAACAACCTTTAGCTGATGGGTAAACTGTCGTCTGCGCCCCATTCGGTCCAAGAACCGTCATACACTGACAAGTTTTGATATCCGGAAAGTTGTGCAGCGAGAAGAACAATAGCCGCCGTCACCCCTGAACCACAGCTGAAAATGTGTTGAGATTTATTGCTATCCATTGAGCTTTCCAAAATCGACTTTAGATCGCTAGCAGGTTTGAGCTTGTGACCTTCCATCAATTCAGCGAATGGCTGGCATACTGAATTTGGAATGTGGCCAGCTCGCACGCCTGGTCTTGGCTCGGCGACTTCTGCATTGAAACGAGCATGAGAGCGTGCATCAACGGTTTGATTAGACGCATTCTCGATTTGGTTAAGTACGTATTGCGCATCAACAAAGAAAGAAGGGTCGAGTTTGCCGTTAAAGTTACCTTCAGTATCGGCCTTTTTGTAAGAAGTGACAGTGTCATATCCAGCTAGCTTCCACTCGGTCAGGCCACCATTCAAGATATAGACCTCTTTATGTCCCATTGCTCTTAGCATCCACCATGCACGCGGAGAGGCAAAAGTTCCGCTGTTGTCGTAGACCACAATAATGGAATCTTGATTGAGTCCAATGCTTTTTGCTAGCTGGTTGAAGCGTTCTTCTGAAGGCATCATATGAGGAAGCGAAGCGTCAGGATCGCAAAATACAGAGTCGTAATCAAAGCGAATAGTATTTGGAATTAAGTTCTCATTGTCTTTTTCCGGCTCTGATGGGATCTGAAATTCAATGCTTGTATCTAGTACAACCAACTTTCCCGTTTGTTGTAGTTCAGTGAGCTCTTTTGGAGTGATCAACGGTGACATAATACTTCCTTATATAAGTTTATGAATTTTATGCAACTAATTTACAACAGGGCTGTAGAGGTCACAACAGAGACAGTTAATGTTTATTTGTATAGGTGTTGCACTGTATATAGCGATAGCTGATAGCGTCAGAAAAGAGTGAGGATTTCTTGTCAAGTTCCACGATGGAATTGGCAGGGCATTCAGTTTGAGGCGGGATGCTAATCATAGTTTGGTCACCATCGCTAAATTCAATATTCAGAAAGCGTCTGTTTCCATCAAGTGACTGGGTGAGAGTTTGAGTTAAGACGAGCGCTTGAACTCTAGTGGTTTGCTTTGGCTTGTTGAGCGCTATCAGTCCAAGCAGGACCAGTGATAAGAGGAGCAGGGCGGCCAGAAATATTTTGGGGTTGTTCATGGGGTCTGTTGACCTTTTGCGGTTAAATTTTGTTCGAGATAAAAGCGTTTTAGTCGCGGCGAGAGGTTTGTCGCCTAGTGACCTAAGCAAAACACCTCTCAACAAAGAGTAAAACGCTTTTAGCCGAACCCTCTGGGCAGCGTTTGTGGTTCCTTTCTACTGCGTTATCGGCTTATCAGGTAGGGCAACTACATTTCAAACCCTCTGCCTTGTATAAAGAACCCACAAACTGCTGCAAAAATCAGCTCAAAAGGTCAACAGATCCTAATAACCTTTGTACTCCTGACCGTTTATGGTGAGTTTAGCTACAAACGGGGCAATTCGGCATTTTCATCAGATTCATTTCTCGCCATGACATGGTTATCGCATCGAGGATCAAAACCTTACCTTCTTTCGCCTGTCCATAATTGGCGATAACTTTGATGGCTTCCATGGCTTGTACCGCGCCGATGATGCCGACAACTGGCGCCATGACTCCGGCTTCAACACAGCTTAATGCTGCTGAGCCAAATAGCGAGCTTAAACACTGGTAGCAAGGTTGTGCTTTATCCTGATAAGTGAAGACACTGACTTGGCCTTCCATTCTGATCGCTGCACCAGAAACAAGCGGTGTTTTTAACTCATAGCAGAGGCGGTTAAGCTGATTTCGAGTCTCTACGTTATCCGATGCGTCGAGCACTAGCGTATGCTGCTCAATTTCTGTTTTTAAATCCTCATCACTCAAACGTTGATCTATCGTTCGCACTTCTAGGTGAGGGTTCAGTTGTTGCAGAGATTCAGACGCAGAGAGGACTTTCTTCTTACCAACGTCAGCATCATAATGAAGTACTTGGCGTTGCAGATTAGACAGTTCGACAACGTCATCATCAATTAAGGTCAGAGAGCCGACCCCCGCTGTTGCAAGGTATTGGCTTGACGCACAGCCAAGGCCACCAGCACCAAGAATCAAAATAGAGCTTTGCTTTAGTGCTTCTTGGCCATCAAAATCAAATTGCTTCAATATGATTTGACGGTTGTAGCGAAGCATCTCTTGATCGGAAAGGATCTCCAATGTGCTCACTCCTAATAGAGGGTTGAATTGAACAACTGGATATTCACGGTTTCACCGACTTCAACACGGCCTCGCTCACGTTCCAAAACGACAAAACAATTTGCCAAGCTCATAGAGCGGAAAGCCCCAGAACTTTGGTTTCCTGTCGTTTCTACAACAAACTTGCCATCTTCAATGGTGTAAACACCGCGTTGGTAATCTGTGCGTCCTGGCGCTTTCTTAAATGCAGTTCGAGTTGTGGCCGGTATAGACTCAGGCGCTTTCCACTCAGCGTGTCCAGCGAGTTTCGCTAACATTGGCTGAACCAAAACGTACATTGTAAGTACTGCTGAAACAGGGTTACCTGGAAGTCCACAGAACCAAGCGGTCGATAACTTACCAAATGCAAATGGCTTACCCGGCTTGATGGCAAGCTTCCAGAAGCCGATTTGGCCGAGTTCTTCCAATATATCTTTGGTGTAGTCAGCTTCACCGACACTCACACCACCCGATGTCACAACGACGTCAGCTAAAGTCTGCGCTTTTTCAAACGTTGCTTTTAGTTCTTCCGGGCAATCAGGAATAATACCGAGATCGACAGGTTCGCAGCCGAAGTTTTCAATCAGAGGTTTTATGCCGTAACGATTACTGTCGTATATCTGGCCAGCTTCGAGAGGCTCACCAAGAGGCTTCAGCTCATCACCTGTTGAGAAGAAGGCAACGCGAGGCTTACGAACGACAGTGACATGACTGATGCCCAAAGTAGCAATCATCGGGATATCTCGAGCGGTAAGGCGTGCACCTTTGGGCAGCACGACATCATCTTTGCAAATGTCATCACCTGTAGGGCGAATGTTATTCTGCGGCTTCACATCGGTCTGATTGAACTGCACGCCTTGTTCTGTCTGCTCAGTGTTTTCCTGCATGATGACGGCATCACAGCCTTCAGGAATTTGAGCGCCAGTCATAATGCGAACGCATGTACCTTTGGGCCATTCGCCCTCAAAAGGTTGGCCTGCAAAAGATTTACCCGCCAAAGGCAGAACATTATTGTTGGTTAAATCGGCAATACGAATCGCGTATCCGTCCATTGCTGAGTTATCAAAAGGCGGAACGAAAATAGGGGAAAGTATATCTTCAGCAAGAACATAGCCAATGGCTTCGGCAAGAGGCAGTTGTAAGGTGGTTTGGATTGGTTTAATTGGCGACAGCATTTGTTCCATCGCATCTTCGATTGGCATCAAGCCAGGAGCATCACAGCAACCCATAATAGTGTCCTAAATCGTTATTATATTAGCTTTTAATAAAAATCACTTTATCACAGAAATCGTAGCCAGAATAATGACCACGGATAAAATATGGGTGTAATTATTCAAAAATCCGAGTATCCTTGTCAGCCATCCGAAAGGGGTAAATCCCTTTATTTACGGGTATGTTAAGTTGCTCAGTGGTGAGCCAAGAGTTTGTCTGTGGCCTCAATCAAATCAAGTGGTTGAAGTTTAAATGGCAAGGTTATGTAAGAGGAAGTGGAATGTCAGGTCTTAGCGAATCCGCGAAGTTGGTAAAAGATGCGCTAGAAAGCCGCGGTTTGGAGACACCAATGTCACCGAACCAAATCAGTCGAGAAGAGAAAAAAGAAAAGATTCAGCATCACATGCGTGAAATTCTTTCTCTACTTGAGCTGGACCTTACCGATGACAGTCTTGAAGAAACGCCGCATCGTATTGCGAAGATGTACGTTGACGAGATTTTCTCTGGCCTTGATTACGCCAACTTCCCAAAAATTACGGTGATTGAAAACAAGATGGATGTGAGTGAAATGGTGCGCGTAAAAGGCATAACGCTGACAAGCACTTGTGAGCATCACCTAGTAACGATTGATGGCCGTGCGACTGTGGCGTATATTCCTCGCGGAAAAATCATTGGCTTGTCTAAGATTAACCGCATCGTCCGTTTCTTCGCGCAGCGCCCTCAAGTGCAAGAGCGCATGACTCAACAAATTCTAGTCGCATTACAAACTCTCTTAGAGTCTGATGATGTTGCAGTAACCATTGATGCCACTCACTATTGCGTGAAATCTCGTGGAGTGATGGATGCAACAAGCGAAACCACCACCACTGCGTTAGGTGGTATTTTTAAGAGCAACCCGGCTACGCGCCACGAGTTCCTACACGGAATTCGTTAGAGCAGCCGATACGCTTTACGGATTATTCAAAACCGCTTCCTTGTTGAAGCGGTTTTTACTTTTTAACTGCTTACGGATCTACATTCGTTAGCCATCCTTGAAGGATACACTTGTGACAACCTCATTTAAGAGCCTGAATCTTAGAAGTGAACTGATAGAGACACTGAACAGCCTTAACTACACGGAAATGACGCCGATACAACAACAGGCGTTGCCGATTGTTCTTGAAGGTAAAGACGTGATTGGACAGGGCAAGACAGGATCGGGTAAAACAGCGGCGTTTACACTTGGGTTACTAAGTAATTTGAGCGTTAAACGCTTCCGTGTTCAGACCTTGGTACTGTGTCCAACTCGCGAGCTCGCCGATCAGGTAGCGAAAGAGGTTCGTACGCTGGCAAGAGGTATTCACAACATCAAAGTGCTCACGTTGTGTGGTGGCATGCCGATGGGGCCTCAAATTGGCTCGTTAGAGCATGGCGCGCATATCTTGGTGGGTACGCCTGGGCGTATTTTGGATCACCTTTCTAAAGGTCGTATCAATCTAGCTGAGATGAACACTTTGGTTCTGGATGAAGCTGATCGAATGTTGGAAATGGGCTTTGAAGAGGCTATTGACGCCATCATTGACGAAGCACCTCAAGACAGACAAACCTTATTGTTTAGTGCGACGTTCCCGAAAAACATTGAGTCATTAGCATCTAAAGTGATGCGTGATCCTCAAATGATCAAAGTGGAATCAACGCATCAGACAACCACCATCGAGCAGCGATTCTACAAGTTAAACGCAACAGAAGAGCGTGATGATGCTCTGGAAGCGCTATTATTGACACACAAACCTGAGTCGTCAGTTGTGTTCTGTAATACCAAGAAAGAAGTCCAGAAGGTGACCGATGAGCTAAGCCACCGTGGGTTCAGCGTTGTTGAGATTCATGGTGATATGGAGCAGCGTGAACGCGAACAGGCATTAACCATGTTTGCTAACAAAAGTGTCTCGATTCTTGTAGCGACCGACGTTGCTGCACGTGGCCTTGATGTAGATAACCTAGATGCGGTGTTCAATTTTGAATTGTCACGTGACCCTGAAGTGCACGTCCACCGAATTGGCCGTACTGGTCGTGCAGGTTCTAAAGGTGTTGCGTTCAGCTTCTACAGTGAGAAAGAAGAATATCGTGTCGCACGTATTGATGAATACATGGATATCGCTATCTCTCCAGCTGTACTACCAGAAAAACCAGTTGAGAGACCTTTCTACCCTAAGATGCAGACGATTCAAATCCTTGGCGGTAAGAAGCAGAAAGTTCGTGCTGGAGACATATTAGGTGCTCTAACGAAACAGGCTGGGCTGGATGGTAAGAAAATCGGCAAGATCAACATTCTTCCAATGGTTTCGTATGTGGCTGTTGAACACGAGATTGTAAAGCCAGCATTGAAGCAGCTTCAAAACGGTAAAATGAAAGGGCGTAACTTTAAAGCTCGTGTGATGAAGTAACGCTCCCACTAATTCTTTTAAAGCCTCCGCACCGGAGGCTTTTTTCGTTTGCTACTCCGTAAATTTGTAAGTAACCCCAAGGCTTACAGACCAGCCGAGATCTCTTTGAATTAACGGGCTGTCCGAGTCATGATGTTCCAACTCAAACTTTGCGAGCGTTAACCAATCTGGAGTTATGCTGTAGATGCCAATCAGACCTGTTTGATAAACCCAACTGCTACCAGAGCTGTATGTGTTCAGACCTGACGCAGCGGATTCTTGAGCTGAGATATCATAGAGATGCTGCGAGAGCTTTTTATCGCGAAAATCGACTTCAACGTAAGGTGTTAGCGTAAATTGCTCAAAAGGGAGATCAAGGGTTCGTCCTAAATGCAGTTGAATTTCGTATCCATCATGTTCGTTAGTTACATCATGTAAGTAAGTGAGCCGCGCGCCGACGGTACCTATGGTTATACCTAGGTCACCGTTACCATCGCGTTCGTTTATCCCGTTGGGAATATCATCAAAATCATCCGAAACTTCAGCGAATCGCCACTGACCTGAAATCCCTACATACGGGAGAACAGAGATGTTCACTAAGCTACCATCAACGAATCCGTACTCGCCGTTGTAAAAAAGGTTGGGTTCAAGGGAAAGTGAACCACCACCATTGTCAGAATAAACTGATTGGCCATAGGCGCCACTCGCGCCGATAAAGCCGAAATCATAATATTGTTCTTGGGCTGACGTGCTAAAAGCGGTTAATGCTGTACATGCGGCAAGTAGGGTGGTCGTTTGCTGTAAGTTCATAAAGGTTCTCCTTATCCACTCAAAAGAAGAACGGACTTTCTATGCTTGCGTTGCAGCAACGATTAGAGAAAAAGTGCATAAGATATGCATTTAGTGGTGACAAAAAAGAAAAGCCAACTCTTTGTTTAGGTTGGCTTTGGTCTCGACTGTTTGGATGGATTAACTGTCGAATAGATACATGTATTCACCGTAGCCTTGTTCTTCCAGTTCCTCGACCGGAATGAACTTCATGGCGGCTGAATTCATGCAATAGCGCAGGCCCGTTGGTGCGGGACCATCTTTAAAAACGTGGCCCAAGTGAGAGTCAGCAAATCGACTTCTAACTTCTGTTCTTGGGTAGACCAAATGGAAATCCGTTTTAGTAACAATGTACGCCTCATTAATAGGTTTGGTAAAACTAGGCCATCCTGTCCCCGACTTGTACTTATCAGTAGAAGAAAACAGAGGCTCACCCGAAACAATATCTACGTAAATGCCGTGTTGTTTGTTATCCCAATACTCGTTGCTGAAAGCTCGTTCGGTTCCTTCTTCCTGAGTAACATAATACTGGAGATCCGTTAACTTAGCTTTAATCTGTTTTTCAGAAGGCTTGCTGTAAGGTTTTACGTTTGAAACGGCCTTGTGATCATCAATCAGCTCGCGCAGTGTCTTAGGATTCTTTTCTCGATCATCACCAAAAATGTCATCCAGGTACTGATCGCGGCCTGATGCGTAACGATAGTAGTTGTAACGGATCTTGTTACGTTTGTAGTAATCCTGATGATAATTCTCTGCTGGCCAGAACTTGGTGAACTGAATCAGCTCGGTCTTGAGCGGCTTTTTGAAAATTCCAAGCGCTTCGATTTCTGCCATAAAGTTTTCTGCGATCTGCTTTTGCTCATCGTTATGGTAGAAAATTGCAGGGCGGTACTGAGGACCACGGTCAACAAAGGATCCTTTGTTGTCTGTTGGGTCTATATGACGGAAGAATTGGTCAAGGACTTGTTCGTAACTCACGGCTTCTGGGTCATATTTTACTTCGATCACTTCAATATGACCGGACTTACCAGATGAGACCTGCTTGTAGGTCGGGTTTTCTAGCTCGCCACCGGCATAACCAGAAACGACATCGATAACACCATGCAGTTTTTCCAAGTCGGATTCTGTACACCAGAAGCAGCCACCCGCTAATGTAGCGACCTGGTAGTCGCCGTAAGCCGAGCTTCTTGTTACGTCGCTATTTGCTGTGCCAAAAAACGACGCTAGTACAGCTGTTAGGGCAATAGCGGAAAACACTATCTTCGACTTCACTTTCATATCAACCTCTTCGATTGCTTTGTCTTTGATTAATAAGAAAGGCAAGTCGTAGGAAAAATTGCATTAGATCTCATTTTTCTAGAGATTTTTGGTTTAGAAAGTAAAAAGGGCAGCTTTCAAGCTGCCCTTGAAATGAAGAAGTGAAATTAGCCTAGTGACGGCAAAACGCCCATAGTGATGAGCAGCTGGGCCGCGATGATTACAAAGCCAACTGTACCGCTGATCATCAAGCCTGTTGTACCACCAAACACTTGATAGCCACCTTGAGTATCCTCAGCAACACGCGCTTTCTTCACCATCATAATAGGCAGGAATATGGCTAGAATCGCTAGTGCAATCGCTGCGTATCCCAGAGCCATAATAAAGCCTTGTGGGTAGAACAGCGCGAAGCCCATTGGCGGGACAAAGGTAATAGCACCAACGACGATGCGGCTGGAAGCGGCTTTCTTCTTGTTGAAGCTATCGCCGAGGAATTCAAACAGACCCAGACTCACGCCTAAGAAAGAAGTCAGCAGTGCTAAGTCAGCAAAAACACCGATTGTCTGGCCAAGTCCTGACTGGTGAACTTTGGTCGACAACGTTGAAATCAGCCCGCTTAGACCTTGGTTATCGACCAACGCATCTTGGCTTACCACACCAAGGGTTACAATTTGCCAGAAAACGTAAATCATCAAAGGAATAGAAGAGCCCACAATAATGGCTTTACGCAGCGAAGGTGTGTTGCCATCTAGGTAGTTCACGATAGCAGGGATACTGCCGTGGAATCCGAAAGACGTAAAGATGACAGGAATAGCTGCGACGACAAGGCCTTGTTCAACAGGCATGCTCAGCAGGTACGACTCAGTCACATTCGGTGCAAGGAACGTTAGAACCATCGCCATCGCGATAAGTTTGATAGCGAATAGTACACGATTCACTTTGTCGACCGTACCAGTGCCGATGGTCACCACAGCGGCTACAACTATCGTAAAGATGACTGTTGAGGTCATTCCCGAGATTTCGACACCAGTAAATTGCGAAATGCGCTCACCGAACTGTGCACCACCGCCGGCGATGTACGCAGCACAAAGTGAGTAGAACAAAAACAACATAGAAAAGCTGGCAACCCATTTGCCTTTTTTCCCTAGAAATTGCTTGGCGAGAGTATGCAATGTTGCACTCGCGTCTGCGTGTTGGTGGAGTTCAACCATCAGTAGAGCGGTATACGCCATTAGTGCCCAAAGCGCGACCATGATGATGAGTGAAGTAGTGAAGCCAATTCCGGCAGAAGCAAGAGGTAGAGCGAGCATACCTGCACCGATAGTAGTGCCGGCGATGATCAAAGTACTACCCAGAACCTTTGATTTAGTCATGTATATATTTCTTTACGGTTTTGTTTGATTTGGATTTTAAAGCTGGAATAAATGCATATTCTGATACAAAAAATCTACTATTTGGGCATTTTGTGGAATTAAAACGATAATTTCAAGCTATATGTACATATAAATAACCATTGGTGTATTTAATTGTTTACGATTGGTTCGATTTTAGATGAGATTCAGTAATGCAAACGTTTACTTGCGATAAAAATCATATCGCATTGATTATTTACTTTGTTCTTTCAAAAAACTGTCATATAAGTGGTTTAAAAAGGAGCAATAGACCTTATATTCATGTTGAGACTTGAAAACAGGTCTATAAAGTTGTTTGTAATTAAGGAGGTCAGAATGAGTGACCAAACATTGAACGAAGAATGCCTTGAATTGCTAGATGCTATGGAGATTGGTTTTGAACTGTCAGATTATGAACAGTCAATCGAAGAGCTAGCAGAAGAAATCTTCAATAAATAATCGTTCGTTGAAATCAACATTCACGTTGATACCAGAAAGAGCCAGTGCAAATGCGCTGGCTTTGTGCTTTTATGAAACTAATATTTTGTACTAGTTAGCACTATGAATTACCTCGCCCACCTTCACATAGCACAACACTGCGAATCGAGCATGTTGGGAAACTTACTCGGGGACTTTGTAAAAGGTAACCCTGAACACCAATATTCAGCCGATATCGTCCAAGGAATAAAGCTGCATCGGTTTGTCGACAGTACGATCGACAGCCATGCACTGATGTTACAAGCCAGAGAATACTTTCCCGGAAAGAGTCGGCGTTTTTCAGGAATAGCATTGGATATGTTCTGGGATCACTGTCTGGCGTCTGAGTGGCGAAAGTACCATGCCACTAGCTTGCGAGATTTTTGTCTTGATGCCGAAAGTAAAGTCCTTGCTGAATACCCAGAAACACTTCCCGAGCGTTTTACGGCTGTCAGCGGGGCGATGTGGAAAGGTCGGTGGCTGGAATCTTATAAGGAAATTGAGAATATCGAGTACGCGCTACAAAGAATGTCGACTCGTTCGCCAAGAATGGGGGAGCTATCGCGTTGTTTTTATACGTTAGAGCAGCGTTATCAACCATTGAAAGAAATATTCCATACCTTGTACCCAGAGATACTAAACGCTGCGAAAAGATTCTGATAGAATCGGCGACCCTGTTTCATTCGGAAAGTTACCATGTCTTCATTTCAACATCTGGGCCTGTCTCAAGCACTTGCATCTACTGTAGAAAAATTAGGTTTTGACACGCCAACGCCTATTCAGGAGCAAGCCATTCCTCACGTACTTGAAGGAAAAGATGTGCTGGCAGGAGCTCAGACAGGAACAGGGAAAACTGCTGCCTTTGGCTTGCCACTACTCAACAAGCTACTTGATCAGGAAGCGTCAAGAGATCCTCAATCAAATGATGTCTTAGCCTTGGTGGTCGTTCCTACACGTGAGTTGGCGCAGCAAGTTTTTGACAGCTTAACGGCTTATGCGAGTGCGGCTGAGATTAAAATTGTGACCGCTTATGGCGGTACCAGTATCAATGTTCAGACACAAAATCTGAGGCAGGGTTGTGATGTATTGATCGCGACACCAGGACGTTTACTGGATCACCTCTACTGCAAAAACATCAATCTTAGAAAAACCAGCTATTTGGTACTGGATGAAGCTGATCGCATGTTAGATATGGGATTCATGCCAGATATCCAACGCATATTGAAAAAGCTCAACCCTGAGCGTCAGACTCTGTTTTTCTCGGCGACATTTGATAAGCGTATTAAGACTATTGCTCATAAATTGATGAATGAGCCAGTCGAGGTTCAGGTAACGCCATCCAATAGTACGGCTGAGACGGTTAAACAGATGGTTTATCCTGTCGACAAAAAGCGTAAAGCTGAACTTCTTGCCTATTTAATTGGTTCACGAAACTGGCAGCAGGTACTCGTGTTTACGAAGACCAAGCAGGGCAGCGATGCGCTTGCGAAAGAGCTTAAACTTGATGGAATCAAAGCTGCGTCGATCAATGGGGATAAAAGCCAAGGTGCACGTCAGAAAGCATTAGACGATTTTAAATCGGGCACAATTAGGGCATTGATTGCAACCGATGTAGCGGCGAGAGGGTTGGATATTAATCAGCTAGAGCAAGTGGTTAACTTTGATATGCCTTACAAAGCCGAAGACTATGTTCATCGTATTGGTCGTACTGGCCGAGCTGGTCAGGAAGGTCTGGCGGTATCGCTGATGAGTAAAGACGAAGAATACTTGCTTGAAGCGATAGAGCGGCTTCTTGATGCGCGTTTACCACAAGAGTGGCTACAGGGCTTTGAACCAAGTATTGAAGAGCCAACAGAAAATGAACGCGAGCGTGGTGGAAGACGAAAAAGCCGCTCTTCGGAAAAACGAAAGATGAAAGCGAAGCTCAAGATTCATGCGAACAGAGGCAAGAAGAAGTAGTTAGCCAAATTATTAAGAGCCGCAGAGAAGCGGCTTTTTTTATGCCTGATTAACAAATCATCAATATAAACATAGGATTAACTGCTTTTGAGCGATATATTGAACGCGGGCATTATTCATAAAGGACTTGATATGCAGCTTGAGCTACTCAAAGAAGGTGATGTTGAGAAACTTCTTGAGTTTGAGATTCAAAACAGAGAATGGTTTGAAGCTAATATTCCCCCGCGTGAGACAGATTTCTATTCACTCGAAGGTGTAAAAGAACACATTCAGGTATTCCTACTGGAGTTTGCAGCGAAAACTTTGGTTCCAATGTTAATCGTTGACGAAAGCGGATCCATTCTTGGCCGCGTAAATGTATCTAACATTAGCCGTCGCAGGAAAATTGCTCATATTGGCTATCGAGTTGGGAAGTCCTTCACCAACCGTGGTGTTGCGAAGTTTGCCGTCTCCAACATTATTCGAGTTGTTGAAAAAATGGGCGTTGAAAAGTTGGTGGCTTACGCATCTACTGAAAACTTGGCGTCACAGAAGGTATTAACTGCTAACGGATTTCGGCCAATGAAGGTAGTAAACAATTACGCGGAAATGCACGGAAAGCCGATTGACTGTATTGAGTATCAATTACGAATCAATTGAGGAGCAATGGATGATTAAGCAAGTAGGTACTACACAAATCAAAGAATACCACAAGGCAACTTGCCACTGTGGAAGTGTTGAATTGGAGCTGCACCTTCCACACGGGATCGATAAACCCAGGCGGTGCGACTGTTCGATTTGCCGAAGAAAAGGTGCTATTGTCGCTTCGGTAAAACTGGATGGAATTCGTATACTTAAAGGCCAAGAGTTGCTTAAGCTTTACCAATTTAATACAGGAACGGCTAAGCACTACTTTTGCTCTGAATGCGGTATTTACACGCACCACCAACGACGCTCAGACCCAACGGAATATGGCTACAATGTAGGGTGTTTAGAAGGGGTAAATCCTTTTGATTTGGGTGACGTTGTCACTAATGATGGTGTCAATCATCCAGCAGATCGTTGAGTCTTAGTAAGGAGTTATCATGGAATTTCCAATCAAAGCGTCTTGCCAGTGTGGGCAGCTTTCCTATCAACTCAAAGCTGCACCTTTAAAAGTCATTGCATGCCACTGTCAAGAATGTCAGAAATTGTCGACTAGCCCGTATAGCGTAACAGCTATTGTTCAGACTGAAGATATTGAATTTCAGGGGAAGTTGAATGAGTGGCAGCGTATAGCGGAAAGTGGCAATAAAAACTTTGCTAAATTCTGTGGTGACTGTGGCAACCGTGTTTATCATTACAACCCAGATGACACGGCAACCATTAAGCTTAAACTCAAGCCTGCTGGGGTAGAGTATAGCGCCCTCTTTGAGCCACAAATGCATGTTTGGTTAAGCGAGAAGCAAAGCTGGGTCAAAATACCAAAAGACATCCCATGCTTTGATAAGCAACCTTAAGAAGAGGAGCCTGTAGGCTCCTTTTTTGCTGCGAAACACTTGGCTTTTTATATTGATTATAAAGTCATTAAAAGCAAAGGGTTGGGTTGTGTTTTTGAACAGGAAGCCTTTTCTGCCTAGCTTCAGCCGCCTTGACTTAGTCATTTCATGCACTATTACTTACCGATAGCACCACGTAATGCTGATGGAACAGTATTTGGAGTTATCACTATGAAAAAAACCTTAACTTTGCTTTGTGCGGTTATGGCCTCGACTTCGGTCTTTGCAGCAAGCGATGTCACTGTTTACGGTGACGATTCATACCCTCCTTATTCCTACGTTGAAAGCGGTAGAGTAACGGGGATTTACACCGTTATCTTGGAACGTATTTTTTCTAAAATGCCAGACTACAGTGTGACCATCAAAGGAGTACCTTGGAAACGAGGCTTGTCCGAAGTAGAGGGCGGTAAAATTTTTGCCCTTTATCCACCGTATAAACGCCCTGAACAACGTCCTTACATGGAATACGACATGCCAATACTCGATGAAAAACTGGTCGTGGTTTGTCAGAAGTCAGTATTAAGTAGCCCAAAACCTAATTGGCCTGGAGACTACATGGGCTTAACGATAGGTAACAATGCTGGGTTTTCTGCAGGTGGCGATGAGTTCAGAGCGGCAGTCAAAGCCGGAAAGATCAAACTGAATGAAACGAAAGGCACACCTAAAAATCTGCTCAAATTGATCGCTGGGCGTGTTGACTGCTATATGAATGATGCACTTTCCATTCAATGGGAGCTTAAAAAGCTTCAAAATGAAGGCAAGTACGATGGTCAAAGCGTTGTAGAGGGTGCCACCATCAGTTCAGAGCAGGGTTTCTTAGGCTTTGCGACCAATGGCGGGAAATTCCCATTTAAAGATGATTTCAAAGCGCAATATCATAAAATTTTGTCTGAAATGAAAGAAAGCGGAGAAGTTGATCAGATAGTGAACGACTTTATTAAATAAGCGACTATTGACATAATAATAAAACGGAAGCAACAAGCTTCCGTTTTTCTTTTCCGATAAAATCTATTGTATGTATTTTGACCGCTTGAGAAACAAATAATCATTTAGGTATATTCAGAAAGAGAGATAATGCATTGATTTGTTAAATGCGTGTCACCTTGTAATATTCAGTAAATCTCATTTCGCTAACAAAAATGACATAAGCTGTGATTGTTGTATAAGTAAAGTTCAATAAATATCAATGATATATGCAACGAGGAGAGGTGAAAGCGCACAGTGATATTTTCTTCTCAAAACGAGTGATTTATTTCTATAATCTATCCCATTTTTAAGACACGCTGTTTATAATACTCATCAACTATTTATAATTGATGAATAAAAGCGCTGGGCAAAAGCGTTATTTATTGTGTGTAAAATATGAGCGCTAAGCATTTGTTGGTAACGACAGTGGTTCTGTCTATTTGCAGTAGTATTTTATGGTGGTGTGTTTATCAGCTCGCTAGCCAAGCGTAGTACAGCTTTCGACAAATAAGGATCTCGAATGGAACACTGGCGATTTTCGGTGTTACAAATGAAAAAGCCACCTAATCAGGTGGCTTTGATGTTTATGCGTAGCGGGCGACGAGTAATTCCCAGCTCCGTCGTTGCGCTTTGAAGTCTTGCTTCATCTGCTGGTAACGGACTTTTAGAACGGAATGCTCATACTTCTTTGCTAAATCACTTTTCTTGCTCTCAAGGACTTCTTTCTTCAGTGCGTAATAGTCTGACATCTTACTCATCAGCACATCGAACTCCTTGTTTAACGTTTCATTAAGCAATGATGCATTTGGAAGCTTACTGACATTCTGAGAGGCTTTCGCTAAGGCTTGCTTTGCCATCGCTTTTTCAATCTTCATCTTTGGAGTCACACGTAGCTTTTTCGTTAGCCCAAGCCACGAACAAGATTTGATCAACCACTTAGTTGGATCGTATTGCCACCAGTGAATACCGTTACGGTAATCGTTCTCAAAGATATGATGGTAGTTGTGGTAACCCTCACCAAAAGTGAATACTGCTAGGACGGCATTGTCACGCGCTGTATTTTTATCAGTGTAAGGTTGAGAACCCCAGATATGGGCAAGCGAGTTGATAAAAAATGTCGAATGGTGACTCAATACTAAACGAACCACACACACCATAAGTAGCATTCCCCAGATGTCTTGGTAAATCACACCAAGCAGTAGTGGTACGCCAATGTTCATCAAAATGGCTAGTAGCAAGTAGTGCTTATGTTGCCACATAACAATTTTGTCTTTCTGCAGATCGCGGCAGTTGCCGTAATCTGAATAAGTCGCAGGGTTGTAGTGTCTTAGCATCCAACCAATGTGGGAGAACCAGAAACCACGCTTCGCAGAATAAGGGTCCTTATCATTGTTATCGACATGCTTGTGATGAACACGGTGATCAGAGCTCCAGTGCAACGCACTATTTTGCAGAGCGAATGCACCGCCAAGAGCAAAAAGTAATCTTAAAGACCAATGAGCATCGTATGTTTTGTGGGACCACAGGCGGTGATAGCCCGCTGTGATTGAAAGGTTACAAAAAGAAAAGGTGATCAGCAGCCAAAGCCAATGCTCTGCCTCGTATCCGAATTCAAAGCCATACCAAGGAGCAACGACAACAGCCACGATAAAACTAGAGAGAAAAAGCGTAACATTTAGCCATATTAGCGGTGGCTTTTCCTTTACAGACATTTCAATTATCCATTCAGCTAACAGTTGTGCGCCAGAATATCAGCGTACATGTGTAAGTCAAATGAAAGTTAAGTGTCGTGTGAGCTCAATGAAGGATTAATTTGTTAGAACTTATAAACCGAATGCTCAATAAGAATCATTGCGAGGAAATCGAAGTAGCCGTGGCAAATAATGTTGGATTTTCTCTAGTATGATTGGCTTTTAGTTAAATGTTTTATAGTATGAAGAGATAAACAATCCTTACAGGAAGTAATAAGGAACTATAAATGGAATTAAAAGTAGCTGAATATAGCGACTACGAACGTATAGCCTCTCTACACACTCAAAGCTGGAAGAAATTCTATCAAGGCTTACTTGCCGCTGACTATCTTAAGCACGATGTTCAGGATGAACGACTAGCCATTTGGCAAACACGATTGATCAACCCTCCTTTTAATCAGCACGTTCTTTTGCTTGAAGAAGGTGGTCTGTTGTGTGGCTTTATCTGCGCTTTTGGCAATCACGACTTCGAAAAGGGCACCATCATCGATGCTTTACACATTGACGAGGCCTATCGTGGTAGAGGGTTGGGCGTCAAGCTAATTGCTGAAATGGCAAAGTGGATTGCACAGCATTTCCCCGACAATGGCGTATATTTGGAAGTAATTAAAGATAACCAGCAAGCGGTGAAGTTCTATGATCACATCGGTGGTCAACTTTTGCAGGAGCGAATGTGGAAAGCACCTTGCGGCAGTCAGGTTCCTGAATTGGTTTACGCTTGGAAATCTGGCGCTGATCTGCTCAAACGTATTAGCATTCACACTCAGACAGAAGTCGTAACAGATTGATACACTTAAGTCCGTTCTTCTGATAATTCTCGGACAATACCCACAAGATCGTTAGGTAGTTTGGCGTCAGCCTCTTTCTCAATTTACCTAACGGTCTATTTAATGAAAAAAACGTTATTATTCACCGCGTTATCTGGCGCGTTATTTCTTTCAGGATGTGGAGAGCAAAGTCAGGGACAGAAGAACATACCAGCGTCACTCGTTGTCGCTGAACAAGCCATCGTTATTCCTCATCAACAGAGTAAGTCTTACATTGGACGCGTTGAAGCTGTTGAAGACACGAACATCACCGCTCAGGTCACCGGTTATCTAAAATCGCGACATTTCGAAGAAGGACAGATGGTCGAGAAAGGCCAACTTCTATTCACTATCGAGCCTTCGTCTTTTGAAGCTCAAGTTGCCAGCGCTAAAGCGACATTAGCACAAGCGAAAGCCGAGCTGAAAAAAGCAGAGCTCGATTTCGAACGTGGCAAAAACTTGCTTCCTAAAGGTAGCATTTCTCAATCTGAATTCGACAATCTCAATGCTGCATTACTCGGAGCTCAAGCACAAGTTGAAGCAGGTAATGCTCAACTTAACCTAGCTGAAGTCAACTTATCTTACACCCAAATTCGCGCGCCTTTTGCAGGACGAATCAGTGAAAGCAAGCTGAGCACAGGTGATCTTGTCTCTCCTCAGTCAGGCGTTCTCACCACGTTGGTTAGCTTAGATCCTGTACATACCAGTTTCAGTGTCAGTGAGCGAGAGCGATTAGAAATGGGCATCGACAGAATTAAGGGAGATGGTTCAGCCGGTTCCGTAGAAGTTCAGGTTGTATTAGAAAACGGTCAGCCCTTTGAACATCTGGGGCGTCTCGACTTTCTTGGTAATCGCATAGATTTGAATACAGGCACCATAGCCATGCGTGCAGAAGTACCCAACCCAGAGTACCGACTGCTTCCAGGTCAGCATATTCGCGTTGAACTGAGGGAGAAGCAGTCTACTGACGTTGTCGTTATTCCTCGTCGCGCAGTTCAGACCGATCTGGAAGGTAACTTTGTCATGATCGTTGCCGAAGGCAATATCGCAGAGCGCCGTAATGTCGAATTAGGGCGTCAGATTGAAGAAGGCATCATTGTAACTAGTGGTGTGAACTCTGACGAGCAGGTCATCACGCAGGGACTGCAACGAGTGAGAAATGGTGTTCCAGTACGTTTCAACGAAAAAACAGACGTTGAGTAAAGGAGCTTAAATGTTAAGTCGTTTCTTTATCCAGCGCCCTAAGTTTGCGCTGGTCATCTCCATTATATTAACGCTTGCAGGGGCAATTTCACTTGCCGTTTTACCTGTGGCAGAGTATCCAAGAATCAGTCCTCCTTCTGTCAGTGTTTCCGCTTTTTATACTGGTGCGAGTGCAGAAGCGGTCGAACAGGCCATTGCTGACCCCATAGAAACGTCCGTCAACGGTGTCGAAGATATGATCTATATGTCGTCGAAAAGCGCCAATGATGGATCTTACAACCTAAATGTAACGTTTGACGTTGGTACCGATCCTGATATGGCTCAGGTCAACGTACAAAACCGAGTGGCTCAGATTGAGTCTAAACTTCCACAAGAAGTTCGTATGGTAGGCGTCACGGTCAAAAAACGTTCTCCGGACCTACTGATGGTTCTGAACTTCTATTCACCAAACGGGAAGTATAACGACCAGTTCCTCATTAACTACGTAAACCTGAATCTGAAAGACCAGCTGGCTCGTGTTAAGGGCATCAGTGAAGTAAACGTGCTGGGTGGCGGTGAGTTCGCGATGCGCGTCTGGCTTGATCCTGAAAAGATGGCGAACCTAAACCTGACAACCAGCGATGTTCATTCTGCCCTTGCGGAGCAGAACGTTCAGGTAGCGGCGGGGCGTGTGGGCTCAGCTCCATACAGCAGTGCGCAGGAAGTTCAGTTTAACCTTGTCACTAAAGGCAGGCTAGAAAGTGTCGATGAATTTGAAAACGTTGTACTTCGTGCTAACAGCGATGGCTCGACCATTTACCTCAAAGATGTTGCCCGCGTTGAACTAGGTAAGAAGTTTTACGACGGAACGGGTAAATTCCGAAGCCAAGATGCCTCTATCGTGACATTGTCACTTCAATCTGGCGCTAATGCGTTGGAAAGTGGTAAAGAAGTGATGGAACTGCTTGAAGATCTCAGTGTGAATTTCCCTGAAGGCCTGGCTTATGAAACTAGCTATGACACAACGGTCTTTGTTGCTGAATCCATTAAGGGCGTTGTTAAAACACTGGTAGAAGCGATATTGCTGGTTATTGCGGTCACCTATCTTTTCCTTGGTAGTGCCCGTGCGACGCTGATTCCTGTTATAGCTATCCCGGTATCTTTGATTGGTACATTTGCTTTCATGCAGCTGACCGGTTTTACGATAAATACAGTGACGCTGTTTGGTTTGATACTGGCAATTGGTATCGTGGTGGATGACGCTATTCTTGTCATCGAGAACGTCGATACGACAATGGCCAAAGATCCTTCGATAAGTCCGCGCAAAGCAACTCTGATTGCAATGAAAGAAGTGACGGGGCCTATCATTACCTCGACTCTGGTGCTACTTGCAGTGTTCTTGCCTGTTGCGATGTTGCCTGGGATCACTGGCATCATGTATCGCCAGTTTGCATTGACGATCTGTATTTCTGTGGTCATCTCGTCTATCAACGCCTTAACGCTTTCACCAGCACTTTGTTCGTTAGTGCTGAAGCAAGGAGGTGGAAACACCGCACGTTGGTTCAAGGCGTTTAACGGAGGGCTTGAGCGCGTCACGAATCGCTATGGCCAAGTGGCGGGATATTTGGTTAAGAAATCCCTGTTGCTAGTCGTATTCTTCGTTGTCGCTGTGGCGGCGGTGAGTTTTTTCGCAAAAACAACTTCTACAGCTTTTGTACCTCAAGAAGATAAAGGCATCTTGCTGGTTAACGTCCAATTACCTGACTCTGCGTCTTTATCACGTACAGAAGCAACGACTGCCCAACTGGCTAAGATGATTGAGCAAGAGCCGGGTATTGATGGCATCACAGTAGCAAATGGCTATTCGCTTCTAACCGGCGCGGCTTCGTCGAATGGTGCGACTCTATTTATCAAACTCCATGACTGGGAAACCCGAAACGGATTTGAAGGAGAACACTCAGCATCGGCGATTGCCAACCGAATCAACGGTCGGTCGATGATGCAACTGCCCCAAGCTGTCGTATTCGCGATGGGCCCTCCAGCTGTTCCAGGTATGGGCGCCGCATCGGGTTTCGAGTTTGTACTGGAAGATACATTGGGCCGAAGCCGTAGCGATTTAGCTGTAGTGATGAATCAAGTCATCGAAGAAGCGAACAAGCAACCGGAAATTGCCCGTAGCTTTAGTACGTTCCGAGCGAACGTGCCTCACTACTATGTCGATATTGATCGTGAGAAAGCGCAGCAGTTAGGCATACCACTATCTAGCATCTTCCAAACGCTACAGGGTAACTTGGGCTCCTTGTACGTCAACGACTTTACCATGTTTGGTAAGAACTTCCGTGTAACAATGCAGGCTGATGCTGAACATCGCACCGGAATGGAAGATCTTGAACGTTTCCATGTGCGTTCGTCGGCAGGAGAGATGATTCCCCTCAGTACTTTGGTTAGTTACGAACAGATCTTCGAACCTGACGTAGCTTGGCGATACAATATGTACCGCAGTGCAATTATTCAGGGGCAGCCTGCACCTGGCTATTCAAGTGGTGATGCGCTCGAAGCAATGGAGCGTGTAGCTGCAGAAATATTGCCGCAAGGTTATCAGTATGAATGGACTGGTATGGCATATCAGGAAGTGCTTGCAGGCAACCAAGCGATTTTCGCTTTCGCCTTGGCATTAATATTTATCTACCTGTTCATGGTAGCGCAGTATGAAAGTTGGAGTATTCCACTAGCGATCATTCTTGTAGTTCCGATAGCAACATTGGGCTCATTTTTAGCCTTGAACCTAACAGGAACGCCACTCAACTTGTACGCGCAGATTGGTTTAGTGCTCTTGATAGCTCTCGCAGCCAAGAACGCGATCCTCATTGTTGAGTTTGCGAAAGTTGAGCGTGAGGATAAAGATGCCGCTATTAATGATGCCGCTGTAAAAGGGGGTAAGCTGCGCTTCCGTGCCGTAAATATGACTTCTTGGTCGTTTATTTTGGGTATCTTCCCATTGATATTTGCAGCAGGAGCTGGGCACGTAAGCCAGAACTCATTGGGTATTTCACTGATTGGCGGTTTACTGTGTGTGCTACTTGCAGGAACATTCCTGATTCCTGGCTTCTACGCACTGGTGCAGCGTCAACGTGAGAAAATTCATGGCGGTAGCACTAAACTGATTCCGTTAGATGACGACTAATCGAACTTAATGCGATAATCCCCTCAGCTCTTTAAGCGAGGGGATTTTTTCTAGGACGATATGAAAAGTCAGAAAATTGGTTACATGGCATTGGTGGTGGATGAGTATGATGAAGCCATCGAGTTTTATACTAAAAGGCTTGGTTTTGAGTTAGTTGAAGACACAAATCTAGGCGTAGGTAAGCGGTGGGTCTTGGTTTCTCCACCTGGTTCCGACGGTAGCTGTTTGCTGTTGGCTAAAGCAAGCAATGAAAAGCAACTTTCTAGGGTTGGGAATCAAACGGGTGGGCGAGTCTTCCTATTTCTTCATACCGATGACTTCTGGCGCGACTACAAGGATATGCAGAAAAATGGCATAGAGTTTTGCGAGGAGCCACGAGTAGAAGAATACGGCACTGTCGTTGTGTTTAAAGACCTATATGGAAACAAATGGGATCTTCTTCAATTGAAGAAGTAGGGAGAGGTAATGCGAATTCTATTTGACGTTTTTGGAACCAAGATGTCCGTTGAACGTCGTAATGATGAGTGGATTCTGTATCGAGAATCTGAAACAGGAATGCGAGTAAAAATTTACGACGTTTATATTCCTTCAGAGCTAGCTGAGAATGAGCTGCTCACGTTTCTTGACGACATGTACCATGAACATGCAACCGCTACCCAGACCAAAGTGCTTCGGCTCAAGTAAAAAGCTCTGTTTAACAGAGCTTTTTATGGGTAGTTTATTTAGCCAGATATTTGTCCATTTCCTCAGTCGGCACCATTCCGCCTCCCGTTGCCCAGACCAGATGAGTCGAGTTTTCAAGCTGTTTGTCGGAAAGGTCAAGCCGAGTTAAATATTCTTTATCTTCTGAGACGATAACCGGCCCTTTCATCCCAGCCAATGCAGAGGGCTCAAGCTTAATGTCTTCTGTCTGGTTCAGCCTTCTAAGGTGGGAAAACAAGGTTTCATCTGAAACCGTGTAATAGCCGTCGATCATGCGCTCCATCGCTCTACCTACAAAGCCAGATGCTCTACCAACTGCCAAACCGTCCGCTGCCGTGAAATTATCCAGCCCAATTTCCTGAACTGAAATTTCATCATGTAAGCCGGTATGGACACCTAACATCATGCAAGGTGAGTGTGTGGGCTCGGCAAAAAGACAATGTACGTGATCCCCAAATGCTAGTTTCAGTCCAAAAGCAACACCTCCCGGACCGCCTCCTACGCCACAAGGTAGGTAAACAAACAGGGGGTGGTCTTCATCAACCTGGATGTTCATTTCTTCAAACTGCGCTTTGACCCTCTCGCCAGCAACCGAATATCCGAGAAAAAGTGTTTTTGAGTTTTCATCATCAATAAAAAAGCAGTTCGGGTCTTGTTCTGCTTCAAGGCGCCCCTGCTCAACGGCAACACCATAATCACTATCATATTCTTGAACGATGACACCATGCTCCCGGAGTTTGGCTTTTTTCCACTCCCTAGCATCGGATGACATATGTACAGTGACGTTAAACCCAAGTTTTGCGCTCATAATACCAATGGATAATCCAAGATTACCCGTTGACCCAACTGCGATGCTAAATTGGGAGAAGAACGTTCTTAGCTCAGGAGTATTGAGCTTTTGATAGTTGTCGGCTTTGTTTAACAGCCCATGTTCAAACGCAATTTTTTCCGCGTGGGTCAGAACTTCATAAATCCCACCACGCGCTTTAATAGAACCGGAAATAGGTAGTTGACTGTCCATCTTAAGTAGCAACTGGCCCGCAATTTTGGTGTCGTATTCGGCCTCTAAAGCTGATTTCATCGAAGAAATCTCACAAATTGGTGATTCAATGATGCCTTTGCTGGCTTTGGTCTGAGGGAATACGTGTGCCACAAATGGTGCAAAACGGTTTAAGCGTGAGGACGCATCATCGACATCTGATTTATCCAATCCTACGTACGGAAGGGCAATTTCAGTCGTTGTAACGGAAGGATTGAACCAACTCGTTTCTTTTAGCTTAGTGAGCGTATCAATTAGTGGGTACTGCTCTATAAGATGGCGCATAATCTGTTATTGGCTTAAGAGTGATGGTTTGATTAAACCTTTGTTCAACAAGACTAGCAAATGATCAATAATCACTTATGGTTGAATTTATTTCACTCAAAATAAGAAAGAGTTATCGGTTTAGTTAGTTTAAGATAAAATTATTCACTTTAAGCAAAGCCAACATTAACAGAATGAAGATTGATACAAGCACGCGCATCAATACCCAATTGAACGGAATTCAGCTTTCTAAGCTTTATACATTCGAAGTCGCCGCACGTTTGGGCTCTTTCGCTTTGGCTGCGCATGAGCTTTGTTTAACACCTAGTGCAGTCTCTCATCAGATAAGCAAATTGGAGAATGAGCTAAAGCTTCAGTTGTTTGAACGTCAGCATCGTAAGGTCACGCTGACTGCTGATGGTGAGCAATTATTTACGTCTGTGACGTTAGCCTTGTCTCAATTGAATAGCAGTATTGAACAGGTAAAAAGTGGTCATATTTCGGGTGGTTTGACTATTTATGCTAGACCTTCCTTTGCACATGACTGGTTGGCTCCAAGGTTGCACGATTTCTGCGAACAGTACCCGTCAATCGACATCAAACTAATCACGGGAAACGACACGCTTGATTTAAATCGGCATGGTATTGATCTCGCTATCTACTATAGCAATGTGACCCCAGACGCCAGTTGGAGCTTAAAGCTAAATGAAGAGCATGTGATCCCAGTTTGCTCGCCACATTATGCTAATCAATACGCTCTAAACGATGAGACTCGTGATCTCTCACATTGCACGCTATTGCATGACAATCAGGCATGGCACATTCACTCTCAGCTCGATGAATGGAAATATTGGCATGAACATTACGCTGAGTTTGATATACAAAATTGTCGGTCAGTCGGATTTGATCAGTCGACTCTTGCAGTAAGTGCAGCAAAACATGGGGCAGGGATTGCGATGGGGAGATGGAGTTTGGTGAAGGAAGACATAGAGCGAGGAGACCTTGTGATGCCTTTTCCTAACCGATTGATTAAATCAGGTTATTATTATTACCTTATTGGAGTGCAAAGAACGATATCTGCCAAGCAGAAGTGTTTTGCGGATTGGATCTCCCGCCAGCTACAAATATGCAAATAAAAAAGCGCTTTGTTTAAAAGCGCTTTTTACCTGTTGTCTAATTCTACTTTGATGTTTGGAATTCTGCTACGGCTTGGTCCATCTCACTCGCTTGCAAAGAAACTTTGTCGACTTCATTCAGGCAGTTTTGAGCAGAGTGCATGTTCCCTTCGGAGATGCTATTAAGCTCTGTAATCGACTCACTTACTTGGTTCATAACGATGCCTTGCTCTTCAATCGCAGAAGCTATTCTTTCCGAGTTAGCTTGAATATTGGTCATGTCAGTAATGATCTGACCTAAGCTTTCATCCAATGTTTCTGAAGCTCCTAGTGTTTGTTGTCCTTGCTCGTTACATTGATCTATATTGGTCACAACTGTTGCCATTTGGGTCTGGATAGCGGTGACGACTTTTGTAATTTCTTCAGTAGATTGATGTGTTCTACTTGCAAGCGCGCGAACCTCGTCGGCAACAACCGCAAAGCCTCGTCCTTGTTCACCAGCACGCGCCGCCTCGATAGCAGCATTAAGCGCTAATAAGTTGGTTTGCTCTGCAATACCTTGGATGATATTAACCGCATCACCAATTTTATCTACATGATCGTTTAAGGAGCTGATTGAACCTTGGCTATCAGACAGAATCGACGATAACTGGCCGATGTTTTTAACCGTTTCTTCTACAACTTCTCGGCCATGTTGAGCGTTGACAGAAGCCTGTTGAACGCCTTCGACCGCCACTGCAGTGCTTTCTGAAATTTCATTAATGGTCGATACCATTTCTTGTACAGAAGTCGCCATTGTCGATGTGTGATCAGCTTGTACGTGGAACTGCTCAATAACACTCTGTAACTCGTTGTGCATACTTTGAGTACTTTGTGAAAGTTCAGAAGACTTGGATTGCGTACCAGAAATAAGTGCTTCTAGTTTGTCCAGTAATCGGTTGAAGTAATTACCAATGGATACGAGTTCATTTTTTCCTGAAAGTTGAGAGCGAAGGGCAACATTATTTGAGCGAGCGATTTCCTGAATTATGGAAAGTAGGGCTGCGACTTGTAGGTTAATCGAACGAGAAATTTGGAAGATAAAGCCGAGAATAAACACCACGACAGCAATACTGACGCCTTGTTTGATTAACGTTAGCTCTTTTCTGGTAATTTCACTTTGTTCATCGAGTGCTGCTGCGAATGTTTTAAACTGTGTTTCTACTGCATGGGACAACCCGCGAGCATCTCCGAGTAAACCTTCGTTATATTTGAGACCGATAGTTTTCTTCTGAGCAACAACTTGATTAGCTGCAGCGATTAACTGGCTCGCATTGCCCGGTAATAATTGGGCTTGGACTTCACCCTTAGCAACGTTTTTGTCGAATTCGAACAGGTTAACTAATTGTTCGCTGGATAGTGAAGGTTTGAGTTCTTTCAATTCTGTGTTGTATTTTCCAAGGAGCTTCTCTTCTGGTTTTAGTCCAAGTGCATCAAAAGCATTAACGAGGTTGGTAAACCCACTTTGATACTTCAAGATATCTTGCCTGACCTGGGAGCTTGAAGGCAGATCATTATCATCCAAAACAGGAGCTAGTTCAGACTCGAGATCAAGAAAGATATCCATATTCTTGTTGAACTTATCAAGGTACTTCATGTCCTTCCTAAGAAGGAAATCCTTTTCATTTCTCCTTAGATTAAGAAGGCGAATTTCCAGCTTCGCTACAAGTAGATTAGCGTTATTAAGTTGATTGGTGGTTTGGGCGAAATGAGAGGTTGTTAAGAGTAATGATACAACCCCTAAAATGGCGACTGCACCTAATGAATACAGTTTATTCTTGATATTCATGAGACTACCTGAGTTAATTGAGCGGTTAGTTTTATTTACTTCTTTTTGAAGAGTAGTTGCTATTTATAGATATATCAATTGATCTGGTCTGGCCAGAAAAATATGGATACTAACAATGTTAAAGGTGGGAAATATCAGAATGTTGAAACAATTGGAGCGATATCAAGGTTTAATCTTTGATATGGACGGAACCTTAATAGATACCATGCCGTCACACCTAAAAGCATGGGAGATAACGGCCACTGAATTTGGATTTCCTTTTACACAAGAATGGCTTCATAGCTTAGGTGGTATGCCAAGCTATAAAATAGCGGCGGAAGTCAATAAGAAGCATGGTTTAGCACTGGACCCTATGGCTGTTTCTGCTTTCAAGATGAAGGCGTTCAGTGAGCTGGAGAATTTTGGATTACCTATTGAGTCTACTAACGAAGTTCTCGAGCATTTTTATGGTAAAAAGAAAATCGCGGTAGGAACGGGGAGCCAACGCGAAAGCGCAATGCGGTTACTGTCAGAAAGCCAAATCCTCGATAAGCTGGATACTGTCGTGACGGCGACAGATGTTAAACACCACAAACCGAATCCAGATACGTTTTTGATTGCAGCTCAAGAGCTTAACTTATTGCCAAGTGAATGCGTGGTTTTTGAAGATACAGAGCTAGGTAAACAAGCCGCACACTCAGCGAAAATGGACTGCGTCATGGTAGAAAGCAGTGGGTTGGTTTTCTATCCGTGCCCACAAGAATAAGGAAAGAGCCGCATAAATGCGGCTCTTTTTCGTTTGTTATCTGTCCCAATACGTTTCTTCGAGGCTGTCTTCACGTTCAGGCAGTGCACGTGTTAAACGAGGTGAATGCTGGGTCAACACTTCGTAGCTTACGCGGTTCGCGTACTTACAGATCTGAGACAAAGAAGAATATGTCAGATAAGGCTGATCATGCTTCGATGAGTTTGGCACGTTTACTTGGTGGTGGCTATTAGCCGCCATATCATGTAAAAGTGCCGACAGTGCCGCGTCTCCAGCGCCGTTGGTATTCTTGATTTCTAGTGGTCCACCTAGGTATGGGCCAATATGAGAATATACTTTTACAGGTTTCGCACAGTCGCTTTTACGCATCGCTCGGCTAAATTCGTACTTATTGAACTCTGGAATGTTACCTGGTAGTAGAGGGAGCTCAGTGGTACGCTTGACGGAATCTTCTGTATAGCCCGCCATATATAAACCTACTGGGCCAGACGTACACAATACAAGATCAACCCATTCCAGTGCTTTATCTGCTGCAAGGAGAGGATCTTTTTCATCGGTGAGGGCTTCACCTTCTTCTTCGTTCATTGCAACGATAGAAATGTTTTCTTTAATGTAGTTTTGCCACCATTCCGCATTGCCTTCAATGACCCACTTTGTACCAAGAGTCAGTACAACAGGTACGTTTTTAGATTTAGCAATTTCGATCGCTCGCGCAACGGCTTGCGGCATTGGATCTTCTGGGTTACCACGCATCAGGTATGAAGACACAACTAAAGCGGATGCTTTATCAAATACGTCTTCAGGAATACTATCCGGACGCAGTTTGTTCATGTGACCTTCATTAATAGCAAACGTGCGCTCGCCATTTTCTGATATTAGTGTGTAACAGCGACCGATAGAGCCTTCTACCATTTGGAGATGGTTTAGGTTCATACGAGAAGAAGTACGGCATAGATAGCGGTATGCAAAAGAGCCTACTTCAATATTCTTAGACATTACGCCCAGCAACACAGATTTGCTGTCAGCTAATACTGAGTAGTTGTGAAGTGTGTTACCAATCGTATCACCAGGGTATTGGTGAGTAATGAGTTCACGCTTTACCAGCTCTTCATACAATGCGTCCGCTTTGCTCTCTTCTAAGACCAGAGAATGTCCCTTACTCAAGTCGTACTTAGCTAGGAAGTCATCGTCTACGCGAGCTTCGATATCAACAATTGTTTGGCCAACGCCGACAATGATAGGTCGGTAAAGCTTTGGAGTTTGCTTCATTTGGTTGACAAGTGGATCACGAGCGTGAGTAGGGAAGTAGTGCTTAGATTTGCGCTGTCCAGGAAACTTCATTTTTAGAATGGGGTTGGAAATTTTCGCGCATCATATCACATCAATGTAAGATTGCTTTCATTTTTATTACATAAAAAAGAGCCAAACTGGTACGTTTGGCTCTTTTTTCAACTACTTTTCAGCGGTATGGATGCCATAGGCTTTAGTACCCCATAGTGGCACCGTCGAAAGGCTGTGTTTGAAGCTACCCGATGTCTCTTTAGTAGAATAAGACAGGTACATCAGAGTTTGGTTTTCCGAGTCGAAAATCCGACGAACTTTCATACTTTTAAAGAAAATACTTTTAGACTTTTTAAATACAACTTCGCCATTTTTTGACTTATCAATTGCCGCGATCATTTCCGGTGTGATTTCACCCGTTTGACGACAAGAAATAGAGCTATCACTTGGGTCTGCCAAGCTGAAGTCAGCCTCAATGGAAGCGATATGGCATGTAACCCCCGTAACAACGGGATCTTTGAGGTGATTGAGCTTGATGTCTTTCATGGTGAATAAACCCAGGCTGACATCGCCAACTTCGTTATTGTCACAGGCGGTTAAGCCGAGAGCTAAAAGAGATATGGTCGCAACTTTCCTTAACATGGTGTTATTTGTCCCAATGATGAAATTCCGTTAGTCAATTGAGCTAGTTTGACACAGAAATCGCCAGATATCCTTAAAATACTTGAGACATCAGATCGTTATCGCTAAGCTTCACGGTAATCCCGTTAGAAAGCAGCGTTTACTGATATGAGCAATAGTGCGATTTCGATTGTTGAAACTAAAAACCAATGGCTAAGCCAGCATATTGATGTTGAGTTTCCAACTAAAGAAAGCTTAGCGGGTCGACAGCTATATTTAGCGAAAAGCCAAGATAGTCAGTTTGAAAGATTGGTAGGCCTTCCTGAGCCAAGTACAATATTTTCAGAGCAAGACATCTTTAAAGTCGATTTTCATCGCCTCACCGTCATGTTCTCTCTGCTTCAGTCTAAAAGGTGGGAAGAACAGAATGAGCAAGAGTTAATCGTTGAGTTTTTAAGTCAGATAATTTTCTCTGAACCTTGTGATCTTTATGTCGGTTTTCAAAATGGAGAACCGTCCGCCGCTGCAATCATTACTAAAAATGGCAAAGAGCTCTTAGTTTCTGACGTTGTCAACTTATCTGGTAACAACGATGAGTTTGTAGCTTCCTTGTTAACGCATTCAACGTTAGAAGCAACAAATTGCGAAGCGATATATATTGAGTCTTAACTTCACTTTCCTGTAGCCTCTAGTGTTTTCTAAAAATCTATAATAGCTAACCAGTGTTGCGCCATCTCGCCTAGTCCAGTTCTGAAGCTATTTATGTCATTAGTATTAAATTCATGTAATTAGGGCATAAATTAGTGACAAGCTCGGGGTTTTTACCATGAATTAAGTTACATTTATTTGAAGTGTTAACCCCATCATTTCAATCTCTATAGCGTGGAATAGTATTTTACTTAGTACGTTAAGAAAGGAAGGCGGAATGGGTAAACCTCAAACTCAATGTGTGATATTTGATTGCGACGGTACTCTAGTCGATAGCGAACGGTTGTGCTGTCAGGCTTTATGCGATGTCTTTAATCGTTATGATGTCCACCTGTCGTTAGATATGGCGATAGAGCACTTTGAGGGAGGTAAGCTTGCCGATATTCTTACCGATATGCGAGACCGGCTTGGTCTTTCAGTTTCTCTTGATGAACTTGAGCCAGTTTACCGCGAAGTGCTCGAGCAACTGTTTGAAGCTCACTTGAAGCCAATGGACGGCGTGTTTGATGTCATTAAATACCTTGAAGCAAGGGGAATCGAGTATTGCGTTGCGTCTAATGGCCCAAAAAACAAAATAGAAAAAACATTACGAATCACCGGATTACTGCCTTACTTCAAAGGCAAAATTTTCTCAGCATTTGATACCAATAGTTGGAAACCTGAACCTGATTTAGTGAAGTACAGTGCAATGAATATGGGCTTTACACTTAACGAATGCATCTATGTAGACGATACACCAAAAGGTCTCGAAGCGGGAGTTCGCGCTGGTGTTAAAACCGTCCATTTAGTTGGTCTTAACGATAAAATACATTCGGAAAAAGTTGTGAGGATTAAAGGTCTGAGAGATCTAGAAGCTCTAATCTAACCGTTAAATTGCATATTGATTAACACTGATGTGTTTGGTCAATTTTGGAGTCACAATAGGCTGTGTGACTACTACCTGCTTAATATCTTCGAAAAATGTACCACATTGAGCACATAACATACTGTCTGTTTCTGACAGAAGGTATTCCTCACTACCACATAGCGGGCAACACAGTACTTGTTCGTCTTGGTTTGATTCCATGAATGCTCCCGCAGCAAAAAGGACCAAAATTCTGAGCCCTATTAAGTCTTTTTAGTTATTGTTAATCAGCTTAATAGCTAGATTATCTGTATGCAATGCTATTCTAGTTGAACAATCTCTTGAATATGCTCGGTTTAAGAGATTTTCATTAACTATGAGAGTGAATTCATAAAATTGACCGCGTTGGTCAGCGAATATGGGTAGAACAGGGTTGAAGCTATAGGTATTTGGAAATGGCACGCTCCATAATTGGAGCGTGCAAATGAGTATCAATGCTCTATTTAACTAATTGAACTGCCTCACGTGTAAGTCTGGCGAGCTCATCCCAGTTTTTCTCTTCAACAAGCTTTTTGTCGACCATCCATGTACCACCACAAGCTAAGACCCTTGGAATCGAAAGATAGTCTTGGATATTGTTAGTATTAATACCACCTGTAGGCATAAGGCTTACATCAGAATACGGAGCAAGCAAAGCTTTCACCATGTTCACGCCACCTGAAGCTTCCGCTGGGAAAAACTTCAGTGTCGTAAGGCCCATTTCTAGAGCCGCTTCAATGGTACTTGGGTTATTTACACCCGGTATAATATCGATTCCAATTTCCTGGCAAGCCTTTACGGTATTAGGATTAAATCCTGGTGAGACAATAAAAGTTGCACCTGCTTCCTTAGCGGCAATAGCCTGTTCTCTATTTAATACGGTGCCTGCGCCGATCAGCATCTCGGGTTGAGATTCTCTTAGTAAACGTATTGCTTCAATAGCGGCGTCTGATCGAAACGTAATTTCAGCTGCTGGTAACCCGTTGTCTGCCAGTACTTTTCCTAGAGGGACAATATCTTTTGCATCTTCAATAGCGATTACTGGAATGACTTTGAGTTTTTTTAATTGTTCGTTGATAAGTGACATCGTTTTACCTTATTAAATGAGTGCGAGCTGGGTGTGCTTAGGGTCAATAATAGCTCCCCGATGCTGGATAACAATGCTCGCCAATTTGTTACCCATTTTACATGCTTGTTCTAATTTTGAACCATTTAAATAAGCCGCTAAGAACGCGCCATTGAATGAGTCGCCTGCTGACGTTGTATCAACAACATTCTTAACTGGTGTAGTTGTGATACTCTGGGTTTTCTTACCGTTTTGAGACAAAAGACAGCCTTCGCTCCCAAGTTTTACGACTACGTTTTTAATGCCTTGATCTTTTAATCGCATCATTGTTTCTTCAGAGTTTTTGTCGCCCCACAGAGCTTGTTCATCTTCATAAGTAACAATCGCCGTATCGGTAATAGAATACATCGCGTTATAAGCTGACATTACTGATTGGTTTTGGTCATTTGGCCAAAGTGCAGGGCGGAAATTACTGTCAAAACATAATTCAACGCCCTTTACTTTCAACTCCTTGAGTAAGCAGAGTAATTTATGCCTGTCTTGCTCCGGTAGTATCGCAAGTGTTATACCACTGATATATACCATGTCGACATCAACAAGCTGCGACGCGATAGATTCAAAGTGAGGGTGCTGAATCAGCCAACGCGCCGCAGAGTCATTACGCCAATACATAAATGTACGTTCGCCTTCTTCGTCTAGTTGGATCAAGTAAAGGCCGGGTGTTTTGTTTTCACAGGTCAACACATACTCAGTATTAATCCCTTCTTTCTTCCATGCGTCTACCATACCTTGGCTGATGGAATCGGTACCTACAGCGGTAACGTAAGATACTTTCGCCGATTCGCCTGATGTAAAAGCTCTCTGAGCGCGATTTAGATAGATAGCTGTGTTAAGCGTATCTCCACCATAGGCTTGTTGCATGTTTCCAAATGGTGATCCGTTAAGCTCAATCATACATTCCCCGATAATGGCGATATGTTTCATGTAGGAGTCCTCATATTGAGATAAAGAAAGCCGCAAGTGAGGGACAAGCGGCTTGTTTTCAGGAGATAACGCTTATTTAGCTTCTATTTTCACGAATGCCATCGTTAACGCAAAAGACAGAATAAACACGCCACATACACCGAGAATGGCTTGGATGAAGTTCTGTGTTCCGCCAGACAAGTATGCCGGAAGACTGAAAACAGACGACAAGATATAGCTAGTTAGGTGGGTATCAAGAGTTACTGATATTGCACCAAAGATGCCAGCAGCTAAGCTCGCCATAAACAGGGCCTTAGTATAATTCGTCAATACACCAAACAGAGCTGGCTCGGTGATACCAAGAATAGCGGTTACCCCGGAACTAGCTGTAATTGAAGAGTTTTCTTTAGAAACGAACTTACGCTGCTTGTACCACACCGCAAACGTAGCACCAGCAATAGCAAGGTTACCAAGACACATGATCGGCATGAGCAGGTCTTTACCATAAAGTGCGAAGTTGTTTAAGCTGATTGGCGTCATGCTATGGTGGATACCAAATACTATGGTAATTGGACGCGTAATCCCAAAAACAAAGCCAGTTAAAGTCGGTGAAATTTCTAGTAATGAACTCACGATCCACCCAGCTCCATTGCTCAACCAAATACCTAGAGGTCCAACAAAAGAGAGTGTGAGTGTTGATGTGATAGCAAACGCTAATAGGGGGGTGATAACAGGCTTAGCCGCTGATGGAACAATACTGTCAACAAGTGGTGTAACTTTTGAAAGCAACCATACTGCCAAGATCACAGGAACTATCGCTCCGCCATAGTTTAGCAATTCAATAGGGACAGCCCCTAAAACCGTTAATTCAGTTGGTATGTTTGCTTCTTTTAACGCAGCGGCTTTTTCTATTAGCTTCGGTGACAGCATTGCAGCTGCCACAGCAACAGCGATGTATTCGTTAACACGAAACATTTTCGCGGCCGAGAAAGAGACCAAAATAGGTAGAAAGAAGAATACGGCTACAGAAATAGATCGAAAGAAGAAAACGGTATCGGAGTTTTCTGAGATCACCTCAGTCGCTATAAGGCCTGAAAGTAAACCCATAAGCATACCAGCCCCCGCAATTGCAGGAACAATCGGACCAAAGATGCCTGCTACTATACGCATTGCGCCTTGGAAAAGTTTGCCATCTTCTTTAGTAGAACCAGCGCTATTAGAGTCCGAACTAGGTTGGCTTGTGGGAAGGGCTTTAAACCATTTCTCAACGTCTACGCCAATAATAACCTGAACTTGGCCTTGCTTAATTACTACGCCTTTGACGCCTTGCAGCGACTTCAGTGTGTTTTCCTTCACTAGAGACTCGTCTTTTAGCTTAAAACGCAGGCGAGTCATACAGTGTGTAGAATCAGTTATGTTGGTTGTTCCACCAAGGGATTCAATCAGATACTGTACTTTCTCTTTGATACTACTCGTTTTATTAGGGCCAATATTGCTTGGATCTAATGCACCTACAGATTCATCTATCTTCATATACGACTACCGCTATTAATTAATCTACTTGATTGGGACTCATACTATAGATATTAGTCTGTCTTCCAAATGGCTGAAACTGAGAGTTTTGTCACAATTAAAGTCAAGTTGAATCAAATTCTAATTATTTTTTCCAATTGGTCTGTTTTTCATTGAAAACTATAACAATTAACGAACCAATTATTTTTTTAATAATATTAGGGCTTGAAAACGAAAAATTTAAATTGTTATATAAGGAAAATTCTGAGTAAGAGTCGTTTAATCGTGAACACAACAATTATCACTGATGTAGAATGCATCATTACAAAACCAGATAGACATAATTTAATTACCGTTATAGTTCATACTAATAATGGTACAGTAGGTTATGGGTGTGCAACATTTCAGCAACGTCCTTTAGCTGTTAAGACTATGGTTGATGAATATTTAAAACCATTACTTATAGGTAAAGATGCTAACAATATTGAAGACTTGTGGCAGATGATGATGGTAAATGCATATTGGCGGAATGGCCCTGTGATTAATAACGCGGTATCAGGAGTTGATATGGCCTTATGGGACATTAAAGCCAAGCAAGCAAAAATGCCACTTCACCAATTGTTCGGTGGAAAATCACGTGATGCGATTGCGGTGTACACACATGCAACCAGTGACTCTATGGAAGGTTTATACGAGTCGATCGATAACTATTTGAAACAGGGTTATCGACACATACGTTGCCAGTTAGGCTTTTATGGCGGTGTTCCTGAGGCATTACATACCACACAAAACCCAACTGTTGGTTCATACTATGATCAAGACCAATACGTAGAGAACACTGTCACCATGTTTAAATTACTTCGTGAAAAATATGGAAACCAATTCCATATTCTTCATGATGTGCACGAACGATTATTTCCCAACCAAGCGGTTCAGTTTGCTAAAGACGTAGAAAAATACAAACCCTATTTTATAGAAGATATCCTTCCACCTAATCAAACCGAATGGCTGGATAATATCCGTAGCCAAACATCAGTTTCTCTTGGCCTAGGCGAGTTATTTAACAATCCTGAAGAGTGGAAATCTCTAATTATTAATCGTCGGATAGATTTTATTCGCTGCCACGTATCTCAAATTGGTGGTATTACTCCAGCGTTGAAACTTGGTCACCTATGTCAGACATTTGGAGTAAGGATTGCGTGGCACTGCCCGCCAGACATGACACCTATAGGCGCTGCAGTCAATATGCATCTAAACGTTCATCTACACAATGCTGCTATTCAGGAACATGTCGAATATAAAGAAAATACGCGCAAAGTTTTTCCTGGTGCGAGTGAACCTAAAAATGGCTACCTTTATGCATCTGAGTTGAGCGGCATAGGCGTTGAAATCGATACAGAAGTTGCTGCCGATTTCCCAGTGACTTATAGGCCCCATGAGTGGACGCAGAGCCGTCTACCAGATGGTACTATCCACACACCTTAAAAAAATAGCCGCTTTAGCGGCTATTTTTTTCTCTAAATTCAATGTCTTCAGTATTGAAAGGGGTATGGTAAGTACATTGGTAATCGATATCGATAACATTGCTGACAATAAACACTTCACCGGACTTTAAAAAACCGCGATTGGTAATGTTCATTGCAGCAGTGGATCGTTTACAGCCAAATAGTTTGGCGTCCTCAGCAGAGATGTTTATCGCTCGATAAGTGGTGAGATACTTTTCAATCTTTAGCCCAAGCTCTATGGCATGCTTTTGTAGAGAATGTTCTACAATCTCATCACTCATTTTGGGGAACATTTTCACAGGTATTTTAGTTTCTTCAATCTGAGTGACTTTACCATCAATTAACCTTAGCCTTTTTAAATTCCATATATAATCATTGTCATCAAGTAGAAATGCTTGTTTTTCTTGGCTGTCGGTTAATCTTTTGTTTATCTTTATTTTCTTATAAGAAATTTCATTGAAACGTTTTTCAGTAATAGAGTTATATATTAGCGGGCTGCTGTCCAAGTTTTTGTATATGTAAATTCCTGAACCAGATTTTATATATATAATACCAATTGATTGAAGCTTTTCTAAAGCCTTTCTAATGGTAAATCTAGATACGTTATAAGATTCAGATAATTCTCTTTCAGTAGGTAATTTCTCGGATATTAATTTTTGAGAAATTTTACTAATAATATCTTGAACAACAAATTCATATTTCTTCATCGATTACATTTCCGGAATATGAAGCCAACGAATACTGTTAATTTTAACACAACTGGGCAGGCTTTTATTTGAGTGGGAGGACTTAATGATACAAAGCCCTCCTAAGAAAACTTTATGTTCGATCTGCAAGATAAGCTTCGTAATCTGGGATTTCGATGTCGACTTCGGATTCAATTAAGTCAGACTCGATTAGGAAGTTTGCCGTTGCGCGGTTAGTGGCGACTGGGATGTTCCATACACTGGCGATACGGAGTAGGGCTTTTACATCAGGGTCATGCGGTACAGCATTGAGTGGATCCCAGAAGAAGATAAGCATATCGATTTTTCCTTCCGAAATCAGAGCGCCAAGTTGTTGGTCACCGCCCATCGGTCCGGAAATCATGCTCTTTATCGCTAGGCCTGTTTCTTTACTCAGCATGGAGCCTGTTGTGCCGGTCGCGTACAGAAAATGGCGCTGAAGCTTTTCTTTGTGCTCAGTAACCCAGCGAAGTAGCTCTGGTTTACAGTTGTCATGCGCAACAAGAGCAACATGTTTGTGTGCAGGCATAGTGCGAGTTGTTTTCTGCATTCTAGATTGTTCCCTAATATTTCTAATTATTTACGTAAAATGTTGGTCGATACTCTGATGGAGACAAAGAATCCGATATCACCTGAGGTTTTAAGTTTTCAGGTGTCAATGCCTCAATGATTGGAGCTTCACTTTTCTCGTAAGGTTCACCTTTCAGATAGCTTACCGCTTGTTTTACAGATAATCGACCTTGTTTAACCATTTTGTCAGTAGGCGCAAATTCTACGCGATTTCTCAGCAGGCCGCGGTAAACGCCGTGACTGAGGTAAGTTGAAATTAGTCCTATCTGATCCGTTTTTCCTGCTGTCCTTAATTCGCTGATCGCCGCTTCAATCGCTACAGCACTGCCAACTATATAATCTAGGTCTTCACGCTCGATTGATTGCTGTACAAGGTTTCGCTGAAGCTCTTTGTCATTATCTGCCCAGTAGGTTTCAACAATCTGAATATCACTGTCTTCAATAGCACTGAGAAAGCCACGGATAACAGGCTTAGTTCCACCACTAGAATCCGGACCTGGGAGTAAAACAATATTTTTAGTCCCAGAACCTCGGGGGTGTTTATCCTTCAAATACTGCCCCGTGTAATAACCCATCCAATACCAATCGACGCCAACTTCGCCTTTGAGCTGTTCTCTTGAATGGCTACCCAAAATCAGTTCATTAACACTCGCAAAAACAGGAATATCAACTGCGAATTGGCGCAAATTGTTCATGTATAGATCAGGGGCGACTGTGCCCAAGATAATGGCGTCCGCTTTCCATCGCTGGCAGTTCTGAAGTTGTTCTTTTTGTTTAATCTGATTTGGGTATCCGCCGGCTTCAAACACTTTTAAATCAACCCCTAGCTTTTTAGCCTCGTCTACCATGCCATAGTTAACAGAAAGCCAATAAGAGTCTTTAAGGTGGGGGTAAAGCGCGCACAGTCTTAGAGGTGCTTCAGCGGCAGACAAAGAAGTCGGTAAGAAGGAGTATACCGCAATGGCCATTACAAACAGTCGTTTTAGGGAGAAAGCTGGAAGCATGATGTATATCGTTGGTATTCGTTACATAAACACTGCAAAATATAGCGTATTCCCACAGTGCAAAGAAGTGTATTTACTTAATGTTACTTGCTAAAGCCAGTATTGGTCGGAAGTTGTTGTTTGCTTTTCTCGCAATGGCGCTGTTAGTACTCATTTCCGCGTTGATTGGTGTGTTCGGCTTCTCCTCGGTCGCCAAGACCGAAAGGAATGTTGTGAATTCCGCAATCCCTTCAATGATTGAAGCTAGACAAGTGTCTGAACTGAGTTCACGAATCATAGCTTCTGTGCAAACTCTCTCAAATTCTAAATCCGAACTTCAGCGCCAAAAGGCGGGTAAAGAGTTGTTTTCTCAGCTGGAAAGTTTACTTCAACATATCAAACAGCTCGGTTCAGATTCTTTTGATTCCAAACTATTAAGCACACTGGAAGCTGACGTTCAAACCGTAATCGATACTTTGGTCGAGCTGGGTATCGTTGTAGAGAAGAAACTGGTTCTTGAAAAAGAATTAAGCACGCGGACAGTGGAACTTCGTGAGCAAGCATCTGAACTAGAAGAGTTGACGCGTACGCAGGTTTCCAATACTAGTACTATTGCCATTGCGAATGTCACCCATATTTACGATTTGATAGAAAATGCCCAAACGTCCCAAGCATACCAAGCTTTAGACACGCTCGTTGAAGTGGATTTAGATCTAGCAGAAAGGCTGCACGAATTACACTTACTTGCATTTAAAATGCTTAACCACATTGAAGAAGCGCGCACAATTTCGGATATCGATCGTATCCATACGGTTAGAGAAGAGTTTGTCAGTAACCTTGAGATCATGAAACGCCGAGTGCGAGCGGTAGAAGATCCAACACGTTCGATACAAATGGCTGAACTATTAACGCAATTGGAAAAAGGTGAGGTCGTCTTTGACGTTTTGCATCAACGCTACCAAAACGAACGAGCATCACAACAGCTAATGCAGGACACACTGATACAATTTTCAGCTTTGAATACGACCGTAAACAAATTGGTCGATGATTCAAACCAAGCTACGACACGAGCAGTGGACAAGCTCAAAACGACATTAAATTATGCTCAACTCAGTCTGACGATCATTACGGTATTGGGTATGCTGATCGTCATTTTGATCGTTTGGAAAGTGGTTTATGTATCTGTACTTAAACGCTTAGCAGAATATTCGTCGGCTTTGTCGTCTATTGCGCAGGGGCAACTGAATGTCGATATCACAGTGAAAGGCAATGATGAATTAGCCCATATGGGCCAAGCTATCATTACAGCAAGAAACACGGCTCAATCATTAAAAGTGGTCGCAGAAAGTGAAGCAAAAGCGAAGCGAGAGTTGCAAGAGCATAAAGAACATCTTGAAGAGCTTGTTACAGAGCGTACCCACCAATTGCAAGATACTAACAAACGCCTAAATCACGAAGTACTCAACCATGCGAAAGCGCGCCGACAAGCAGAGCAAGCGAGCCGAGCAAAAACTGCGTTCTTAGCAACAATGAGCCATGAAATTCGCACACCAATGAACGGGGTGCTTGGTACAGCTAGATTGCTTAAAGAGACTGGGTTGAACTCGAAACAAGGCCATTTTGTGGATGTGATCAATCGTAGCGGTACCACATTACTTGCGATCCTGAATGATGTGCTTGATTATTCGAAGATTGAAGCGGGCCACCTAGAAATACGGCCAGTGGACTTCAACCTTTTTGACATGGTGAAAGACGTTCAGCAGTTGCTTGATGGCAGAGCTAAAGAAAAAAACATCGAAATCAGTACCTTGATAGAAAGCGATGTCAGTCAGTTTTTATATGGTGACGTAACTCGTATTAGCCAAGTGTTAACCAATCTAGTCGGCAATGCTGTTAAATTTACAGAGCAAGGCCACGTTGATATTTACGTAACCTATGATCCTGGCCAAGACGGTCAGGTGTTGTTCGAAGTTTCTGATACTGGCATAGGTATCAGTCAGGAAGAGCAAGAGACTTTGTTCGATGCGTTTACTCAGGCTTCTGGTGGTATGAGTAGCAAAGGTGGCACGGGCCTTGGTCTCGCTATTAGCAAACGTATTGTCGAAGCCATGGGAGGATTCCTGCAGCTCGAATCTGAAGTAGGACAGGGGAGCCGATTCAGTTTTAGTGTTCCTTTGTCCCAAGGCAGCAAGGTTCAATCTAAAGATCTTAATGTTGGCTCAACGCTAAAAGCGAAAGTACTGCTGGTGGAAGATAACCCAGTTAATTGCCTAGTAGCGGAAGGATTTTTAGAAAGTCTAGGTCACGAAGTCACGACGGCGAATGATGGCAATTCCGCTGAGGAGATTTATTCTCAGCATGATTTTGATATCGCTTTGCTTGATATCAACCTCCCTGACTGCAATGGCGTAGAGCTGTTAGATAAATTGAAACGAATTAAAAGTGACAATGTCACTCCAGTGATTGCAATTTCAGCTCACGTTTACGATGAAGAAGTGCAAAGCTACCTTGCTGCAGGGTTCGATGGCTACCTGCCTAAACCTTTAGATAAAGATGCACTTTGTCATATGATTAACTCCAGTCTGCAAGGTCACTCGCTGTTACTTGAGCAATCGGATCTTGCGCCAAGTTACCCGCCCGTGACCTCACGCATCATCGATATAAGCGTTGTCAGTAAAGATTCTCTCATTCTTGGGAACGAAAAAATGAAAGAAATCATCACCCTGTTTGATAAGAGTGCTGACGAAACATTGAATCTTATGCAAACAGCCGCTGAGCAAGATGACCCGAATCAAATAAAACAACTCGCACACAAGTTGAAAGGTTCAGCAGGAAGCTTGGGTCTGCTAGCATTGTTTGACGCTTGTTTGGGTATAGAGAAATCTCAGCAGCCAGTTAGTGATTATTTGGCGGATAAAGATCAGCTTTTATCGCTGATAGAAAGCTCAAAACAAGCGTTGAATCAATTGGTTGACTAGGTAGAACTATGATAGAAATTTCATCTCCTCGACTTTCGATGCGTCAGATTACAGAAACAGATTGGCCACTTTTCTTACGCTTACACCAAGAAGAAGAAGTGATTCGTTACGCGTTTGACCAACCTGAACTTGATGACATTCGCCAACGATTTGAATCGAGATTACCTGTGTGGGAGTGGGGAAGCGGACATTGGCTATGCCTTGTTATTAGAGATAGCCAAAACAATCAGCCCATAGGCGTAACAGGTTTGTGCATTGAAGATGAATCTGATGATTCTGTAGAAATAGGCTATTTACTGCTTCCAGAGTTTCATGGAAAAGGTATAGGGACAGAGTCTTTACTGGCATTAATCGCTCACGTAAAGAGCTCTCTACCTGCGGTAAAGAATATTAACGCTATCGTGACTGATGGTAACGTAGCTTCGTGCAAAGTGCTTGAAAAGGCAGGATTTGAGTTAGTAGAAAGGGAAGAAAACGCGTATCGAATTGGTGGCAAACTCTATGATGATTTGATTTATCGTTTCCACTTATAATTCTTAAGCTCTGTAGGCAACGACAGATAATGTCAGCAACAATTGTGCGGTGTAGTAGGTAATCATAATCACATGACGCGAGAAAGCTGAACTGGATCGGAATCGGTCTACGGCTAACACAATGTCTGAGGTTATAAAAATCAACGCGCCCATGACAGCAAACGCTGCTGACTGTGCATGATCCACTCGCCAATACTCAATCGCAGCCCAAGCCATCCCGAGAATACCTAATGAATAGAAGGCTACAGGAAGCTTCATGTTTCCGAGCGTGGGGAGCAGTAGTAAGAAAACAATAATACCAACCGATAAAAGTAGTAGTGGTAGCCACCAATTTATCAATCCATCGAGTTGAGTATAAAAAGCGAGAGAGTAGATAAAGTGTACCAGTAGGAAAACCGTTAACCCTTGGACAAATCTATCTTTCGGTTGCATGAGTAGTAGGTCGCCAACAACAGAAACAAGTAATCCTACTGCCATCCATAAAGCGTATTGACCAACCACCTCATACAGTGAGATTGACACAATAGCCATGAGTAAAATTGGTAAAGTTTTGGTGGCATAAAACAGCCACCGAGGGCCACGCTCAATACTCCAGACATGTACAGCACACAGTGTTAGGATCAGCAGCCACATTTCTCTTTTCACCCATATAAAAAAAGCAGCAATATTGCTGCTTTTTAGCGTACTAACAGGGTGTTAACTAAGCAATAGCCTGAGTCAATATTTCGCGGCTTTCCTTTAGAGTGATCGCTTGATTTTCACCTAATGCTTTCATGCCATGAAGTTCTAACTGACTCACTACCGAGTCAATCGCGCTTTGTTTATCACTGCCATGCTCAGTTAACTGTGTTGAGACTGTCATTGTCTGGTAGAAACTTTCTATTGCATCGATGGTACGCTCGGCTAGGTCATCCCCCAGTTCTAGACCAAATACATTCACGCCCATTTGTTCCAGTTTGGCACGTTTGTGAACCAATTGGTTGCGAAGAAGAGAAGGCTGTACGATGGCCAGAGAGCGAGCGTGGTCCACACCCCAAAGCGCAGTCAGCTCGTGGCCGATCATGTGAGTCGCCCAGTCTTGCGGTACACCGCTGCCGATGAGACCATTCAGAGCCTGGTTTGCTGACCACATTAGATTTGCACGCCATGCGTCATCGTCACGATTGTCAAAGTCTTCACCGAGCTTCTTAAGAGTGCGAAGTAGAGTCTCTGCATATCCATCTTGAACCATTGCGCCATGTTTTGTAGTCAGGTATTGCTCACATACGTGTACCCAAGCATCAACAATACCGTTGATTAGTTGCTTTTCAGGCAGAGTCTTCATCACATCCGGGTCCATAACCGCAAATTTTGGCTGTACAAATGGGCTAAGGAACGCGAGCTTATCCTGCGTTTCAGCTTTTGTAATCACAGCACCCATATTGGATTCGGAGCCAGTTGCTGGAAGTGTTAATACTGCGCCAAGTGGTGTTGCTTCAGAAACTTGATGCTTGCCCGTTAGGATATCCCAGCCGTCACCATCATACTTGGCAGCCGCCGCAATGTATTTAGAGCCATCAATAACAGAACCGCCACCAACAGCAAGGATGAAGTTAATGCCTTGCTCTTTAACAATCGCGACCGCTTTATCAAGTGTTTCTTTTGTTGGGTTTGGTTCAACGCCTGAAAACTCAACCCATTGATGACCGTTCAGTGCCTCAGAAACCTGATCATAAACGCCGTTACGTTTAATAGAACCTCCGCCGTAAATGACAAGAACTTTATCTTGCGGTTGAATCGATGATTGAATGGCACTGATTTGACCTTGACCAAACAGAATCTGGGTAGGGTTAGCGTAAGTAAATTGCATTGTCATTCCTCTTGCTTCAGTTGAACGCCTGATAGGGCAGACTGATCTTGTGTCCCGAGCTTGGAAACACTTCATTGTTTGAATGCATAATAGTACTGAAAAGTCGTTTTAAAAATATCGAATCCTCTGTTTATGTTGCCTATTCCTACTTTTTGTATATTCTTATTGAAAATTGACAGGAGGTGATATGACACTCGCCCGATTAATGCAGCAGTATGTTGATACCCATAATCTGAATGACCTCGAAGGGGTAAGAAAGACCGATCTTGATGGAGTTTGGTTTTATCGCAGTAGCACTGGAAACACTCGCCAGCCTTTTATTTATCAGTCTGGTGTGATTGTGTTGGGGCAAGGAAACAAGATTATTCATATTGGCAGTGAGCCGGTAAAGTATGGGCCAAATGACTACTTAGTCGTTGGTGTGCCTATGCCTTTAGAGTGTGAGGCGTTCCCAACAAATGGCGAGCCGCTTCTTGGGTTAACTGTCGATATTGACCCTCAGATGTTACATCGTCACGTTAATAAGCTTGAATCACTTGGATATGCTCCTCACAAAGAGCAACCACATTACACCTGTGGTTTGCGTTCTGTCAGTATGGAAGATTCTATGCTGGATACCTGCAAACGAATCATGCGCGCGTTGTGTAATCCAATTGAGCTATCACTGTTAGGTGAATCTCTCAAAGAAGAGTTGGCCTATCGTGCCTTGACTAGTAGTGAAGGGCATGTGTTGTTTGATTTAGCCCACCATGAAGGTCAATATGCTCGCGTCGCCAAAGCTTTGGATAAAGTCCATAGAAGCTATAGCGAAACACTCTCTGTACAACACCTTGCTGAAGAGGCCAACATGAGTATGTCTGCCTTCCACAGCGCTTTTCGTCAGATCACACTTGAATCACCTATTCAGTACATTAAAAAGGTGCGTTTAAACAAAGCGAAAGAACTCATCCAGCTAGAAGGTAAGAAAGTGAATGATGCAGCAAGACTAGTTGGTTATAACAGTGTTTCTCAATTCTCGCGTGAGTACAAAAGACACTTTAATGAAACACCGACAGGATTAAAGCTGGTGAGTTGAAAACACAAAAGAGGAAAAGGACAGTTAAATAATTACTGTTTTTTTATCAAACCAGTAACAGCATAATTCCTCGAGTAAACAAAACAACATACAAGTTTTTGATTTACATACCCCTATAGGAGATCTAGTCAGTCTCTTAAATCAGCCCTCTTAAACTCGATGAGATTAAGAGGGCTATTTTTTAACTTAAGAAAATTGATAGTTCTCAGGAACAACGACAACACCTTTTTCCGAAACATGGAACCGTTTGGCGTCTTCAATTTTGTTAATTCCAATTTGAGTGTATGGTGGAACCTTAACGTGTTTATCAATAATACAGTTGACTAACTGGCTTCCTTCTCCAACTTCAACATCATCAAAAAGAATACTGTCGACCACAGTAGCGCTGTCGTTAATTCGAACATTGGGTGATACCACGGAATGCTGAACAGACCCACCCGAATTAATTACGCCATTCGCAATGATTGAATTAATAAAAATCCCTTCATTTCCAGTTGCAGAAGAAACAGTGCGGGCAGGAGGGCATTGCGCTTCATAAGTTCTTACTGCCCAATCAGGCTGATAAAGGTTCATGGGCGGAACCGGCTCAAGCAAATCCATATTGGCTTCATAAAACGAATCTAGTGTTCCAACGTCTCGCCAGTAGCAATCTTTCGCTACTCGACCTTTATCATTACAAAAATCGTAAGCGTAAACCGACTCTGTCTTGATAAGTTTAGGAATAATGTCTTTACCAAAGTCATGACTTGAGTCAGGACATTCAGCATCGTCATCGAGTGCGGCTCTTAATACATCCATATCAAAGATGTAGATTCCCATGGATGCCAAACTGCGATCAGGTTTGCCAGGAATCGATGGTGGGTCGAGAGGCTTTTCAACAAATGAAGTAATTAGGCCGTTGTCATCAGTATCCATGACACCAAATTGAGTGGCCTCATCACGGCTTACATCCATGCAAGCGATGGTGAGCTTGGCATTATTTTGCTTATGTTCTTCGAGCATTGCAGCGTAATCCATTCGATAGATGTGATCGCCAGACAAAACAACAACATACTTTGCATCACTGCGGGAAAGTAGCCATAAATTGTGGTAGATGGCATCGGCAGTACCTTCATACCATTTACCGCCTCCTCTCATTTGCGGCGGAACTACAGAAATGAACTCGCCAAGTTCCGGATTGAATATCGACCAACCATCACGTAAATGCTTTTGAAGTGAGTGGGATTTGTATTGGGTAAGAACGAGAATTTTTCTAAGGCCGGAGTGTAGGCAATTGGTGAGTGTAAAATCTATGATTCGATACTTGCCTCCAAATGGAACGGCTGGCTTTGCTCTATCGTCAGTCAAAGGGCTCAATCTCGAACCCATCCCACCTGCTAGGACTACCGCTAGTGTATCTTGCATGCCTTTCTCCCTGAAATAGTGCGTTTATGTGCTTTCAGAAAGACTACTTCAAGTTTCAAGCCAATATTCAACTTGTTGAGTTTTCGCGCTCTGCCAACGATTCGTATTAAAAAAATGCACCACCCATTGCACCAACAAAATGCATTGCACCAAAGTTAGGCAACAGTACCCATCTCTTCAGAGTCAAGAATCGATACACAATTTCTACCCAATGACTTAGATTCATACAATGCCACGTCAGCACGCTTGTAGGTATTTTCGACAGAACCATCCATATCAGTTACCCCAACACTGACCGTAATTTGCTCGTCGTGTTGAAGCGATACCGATGTGCGCAGGCGGTTTGTGACGATTTCCGCTTCTTGAATGCGAGTGTGGGGCATAATGATCGCAAACTCTTCGCCACCGATTCGTGCAATGAAGTCTGTTTCTCGAAGATGATCACTTAAGACTGTTCCGACAGATTTAATAATTTTATCGCCTTCATCGTGACCCAATCTATCATTTACACGCTTGAAGTGGTCGATATCGACAATAGCAAAACAAGTAGGTTCAGCATGGCTATAGCGCTTACTTTTTGCACATTGCGCCGCCATTTCTTGATCAAACTTACGTCTATTCCATAAACCAGTCATAGAGTCTTTCTCACTCATCTCTCTCAGGCGATTTTCGAGTTCTTTACGGTGAGAGATGTCGACAAAAGAGGCAACATAAAACTGAATTACCCCATTGTTGTCGGTCACTGTCTGAATACGCAGTATCTCGGTAATATGAGAACCATCGCGACGCTTGTTAACGACTTCGCCTTCCCACAAGCCTTCTTTTTCTAAAATCTTCCACATATTAATGTAGAACTCTTGTTCATGTTTATTAGCAGCAAAGAAAGAAGGCTGCTTTCCTTTGACCTCTTCAAAGGTATAACCACTGACTCGAGTAAACTCTTCATTCGTCTTAATAATTCGGTTCTGACGATCGGTGATCAGCATAGCTGACATACCATTCATTGCAGCACGGGCAATTTGGCTTTCCAGACTATTTTTGGTGTGATTGTAATTCCACGTAACAAAACTGAACGCGATGAGTAAAATGATCATGTATACAGAAGCGGCTTGAATTGAGAGTTCAGTCTTACGCTCAAGGTAAAGCTGAGCCGCGTCGTACTGAGAGACTTCAGCGACGAGGATAAAGTGCAGTGGTCTATCAAGGGTATTGAGTTCTGCTTTAACGTAAGATAACCATTTGCCTTGTTCAAATAGGGTCCCATGCTCATTGAATTGAAGTTGGCGCCACAACTTAGGGTAGAGCTTACTTAATTTAAACTCTGAGTTTTCTTTCGCAATGTGGCCCATTATGTTTGTCATGTTTTTAGCCATGACGTAATAGCCATCAGAATTGAAGACATCCGGTAAATCGTCATTCACTTTGTTATACGCTAAGCGTTGATACAAATAGTCAAAGTCAAGATTTGCAATAAAGTAGCCACGACGCTCTGAATGAATGTCGATGGGGACGATTACCCTTAAACTGGGTGTAAGCGGCTGGGCAATTTGATTATTTTCTCGCTCTAAATCAATACCAAAAGTTCCGACCGTATTTACAGGCAGGTTTTGAGCGAACTTGAAATAATCCCGATGGAATTTGTTTTGTAAGAACTCTTCAGGAACAACAACACTCGCGCGTTGACCATGATTAATTCGCACCAACTCTTGGCCATGGTTGTCCAAATAGCGAAGTTGCGAAAAGTAGCCTTGAGTACGGGCTACTAACAGCCAAAAGTCCTGTAATGCCCCGCGATTCATATCGTTTGGCTCCAACACCGCACGATGGAAGATGCCATTACTCGAAAGGAATTTTACGGATTTAAGAATTTTAGAAGAGTGCGATTTTAATTCAGAGCGCGCATATTCTAGTTTTGTTTGTGTCAGGCGATCGACTTGTTGACGAGCATCTTCTTCGACCTTAGAAAGCTCGTTCGCAAAATAAAGTGTTGGCACGAAGGCTAGGGTGATGAATACAAGCATGAACTGCATGAGAATGCGGGAATTTATCTTGAACATTTCGCCCCAATGACGCCACAAATTTACTTAATAATACTGTGAATAATTATATGAGCTTTTATTGATTTTACTGTGAGCAGTGTGGAATATCCCACGATATTGATTCAGATGCTGGGCAATATGATGCATTGATTAATGGTAAGTATTTAAAAATTCGGGAATAAAAAAGCCCTACTCAATGAGTAGGGCTTGAGCCAAGTCGATTGGGGGAGACTGGCTTACAAGTTTAAGCGGCAGCGGTTTCTGCTTTACCTTGATTTGAACGATTCTTCAAAAATGCATAACCAAAGCCAGTGAGTGCAGTACCTGCCGTAATGGCAACTAGATACATCAGAACAGGAGTTATAGCGTTAGGAATAAGCAATACAAACAAACCACCATGAGGAGCCATCAGTTTTGCGCCAAACAACATTGAAAGGGCACCTGTTAATGCGCCACCTGCCATACAGGCTGGGATAACACGCATCGGATCTTTCGCTGCAAAAGGAATAGCGCCTTCAGAGATAAAGCAAAGCCCTAATACGAAGGAAGCTTTACCTGCTTCACGTTCACTCGGCTCAAACTTATCTCGCGCTAAGAATGTGGCCAGCCCCATACCCAAGGCAGGTACCATACCAGCCGCCATGATCGCTGCCATAGGAGCGTAAGTTTGAGATGCAAGCAAGCCAACACCAAACGTGTACGCGGCTTTGTTTATCGGACCACCAAGGTCAAAACACATCATTGCACCTAAGATAACGCCAAGTAGTACCGCGTTAGCAGAACCCATGTTATTCAAGAACTCTGTCATCGCAGCCATAATGCCAGAAACCGGACCACCAACGATGTAGATCATTACTAGGCCAGTGAACAAACTTGCAACAAAAGGAATGATCAGAATCGGCTTCAGTGCTTCCATCGATTGAGGAAGTTGGACTTTGTCGGCGATGAGCTTCGCTGAGTAACCAGCAATAAAACCAGCTGCGATCCCGCCAAGGAAGCCGGCACCCGTTGAACTGGCAAGCATGCCACCAATTAAGCCTGGTGCAAGACCTGGGCGATCGGCAATTGAGAATGCAATAAAACCAGCAAGCACTGGAATCATCAGAGCAAAGGCAGAACCTCCACCAATGGTCATGAGCGCCGCGGCAAGCGTACCTTCTTCTTTAAATGCTTCAATACCAAATACGAATGAAAGCGCGATGATCAAACCGCCAGCAACAACGACAGGCAACATATGCGAAACACCTGTCATCAGATGCTTATAGACACCTTTTTTCTCTTCAACTGTCGCAGACTCGCCAGAACCTGTATGCTGGTAAATAGTGGCTTCAGAGAAGGCTTTATTTAGCTCTTGCTCAGTCTTTTTAAGTGCTGGCCCCGTCTTAGTGCGGTACATAGGTTTGCCATTGAAGCGATCAAGTGGCACTTCAATATCCGCAGCGATGATAACCAGATCAGCGTCAGAAATGTCAGCCTCAGTCAGTTGGTTTTTCGCACCGACTGAGCCGCGAGTTTCGACTTTGATTTGGTGGCCCTGACGTTTAGCTTCATCTTCTAGTGCTTCGGCAGCCATGAAGGTGTGAGCCACGCCTGTAGGGCAGGCAGTAATAGCGACAATCTTCTTAGTGGAAACGTTTGTAGACAATGCTACAGACTGAACACTCTCAACATTTAACTCGGTTGCATTGCTAACCGCGTGTTGAAGAAAATCCGCCGGGTTTTCGGTGACTTCATTGATAGAGGCTTGATACACCTTTTTACCAACAAAACGCGACGTGTCGACAGGAGTATTGGTTGCAATGACCACTACATCTGCTTTAGCAATATCTTCCGCGTTTAGTGTGTAACCAGCTAATACGCTGGACTGGCATTCTATTTTGGCGCTGAACTTGAGTTGATTAGCGGCTTTTTCTAAAAGCCCGGCAGCTATGATGCTATTTGCAACCCCGCTAGGGCAAGCTGTAATAATTGCAATATTCATAATCTCGACCTTTGTCCTTAAGCTTTCTGATCAGAGAGCAGGTTGATTTTGATTTGTTCTTGTAGGGTATGTACTTGTTTAATATCTGGGACGCCAACGCCGACTTGGCTCACAGCCAAGGCTGAAAGTGCGGTAGCGAAAGACAAGAGTTCAGTTTTCGTCATCGATTTCATGTGGCCCCAGCACAAACCGGCAACCAGCGTATCGCCTGCACCCACGGTGCTGACGACGTCCATTCTAGGCGGCTGAGCTTGAATCCATTGATTCTGGTTTAACCACATTACGCCTTCAGCGCCCATGGAAACGACCACGTTTTCTATTCCGCGCTGACTTAGGTTTTCAGCAACTTCCTGACACTCAAAGGCAGAAGTTAATGTTTTTCCAGCATAGTCAGACAGCTCTTCATCATTAGGCTTAATCAACCAAGGGGCGGATTCGATACCAGCTTTTAGCGCCTCTCGGCTCGAATCAAACAAGACTTTTTTGCCTTTTTTCTCAAGGAAGGAAACCCATGAAGCGCAACGCTGTGGAGTGACGCCTTTTGGCAGACTTCCTGCCAGCACAAAGTAGTCGTGGTGCTCAGCAAGTTCTTCTAGTTTGGCTTCAAATTGACTCAGTGCCGCTTCGTCGATGCTGATACCTGGAAAATTGATGTCACTTACGCTGCCATTCTCTTCGACAAGTTTGACGTTGATACGTGTAGCACCGCAGACTCTAATGAACTGGTCATTAGCGCCCATCTCTTCAAACAGCTGACAGAACATTTCCTGATTGTCTTTGCCAAGAAAGCCAGTCACTGTAACTTCTGCACCTAAATCGGATAGCACTCTAGCAACGTTTACACCTTTGCCTGCGGCGTGGAGTGAACTCTGATTAACTAAGCTAACGGAACCCTGTTTAAGAGTTGATAAACTGCCTGTAAGGTCAAGTGCCGGATTCAACGTGATGGTAACGACTTTGTTCGTCATAATGATTCCTTAGCTCTCGCCCAGGCCAGCGTCGATGGCTGCACCAATAGACGCAAGAGCTTGCTGTGCATCTGCACCATCCGCAGTAAACTGAAGTTGATGACCCTTTTTGACACCTAAAGCGATCACCTTCATCAAGCTTTTAGCGTTAACCGTAGAACCATCACCATCAAGGTTGGCAACTTTGATGGTTGATTCGAATTTTTTGGCTTCAGCGACAAGCATTGCGCCAGGTCTTGCATGCAAGCCATGGGCATTTCGAATAACAAAGACAGCGCTGTTATCGCTCCCTTCACTGGAAGGGAGCTCGGTTTCATTTGACTTAAATAAGTTGAGCAATTGATCTGTCGTCGCGTCGGTGAGTACGTTTTGCTTACCTTCGAAAACAATTTGGCTAAGAGTATCCAACTGGGATTTATGACTATCGTTACACGCAGCAAACGCGATAAGTGCTTTGACTTCTTTGCCTTCATACTCACAATGGTTGGCTGTTGAAACAAAAGCCATTCCAGTGCGCATAACGGCTTTATCTGAACTTGCGAGCCAAACTCCACGGCCAAGATGGGTTGGGGCAGTAGTGACTAGGCTGGCAACAAACTCGCTATCAGCACAACCAGTATTTTTGAGCAATCCACCCGCAACTGCTGACATCTGAACCATATCGCTGGCAGGGAAGTTGAGTTGAATGAGAGACGGATCAAAATCAATCTCCAATTGCGTTTCTCCATTCAGAAGCGCAATAATTTCATCTTCAGTTTTTGCTTGTTTAAGCTTGGCTTCAATGCCATCTGCAGATAGCACTTTTGTGAGTTGCTTCAATATCCCCAAGTGCTCATCAGACTTGGCGGCGATTCCAATCGCAACGTAAGCAGTGTTGCCATCCCCCCAATCAACACCTTCAGGAAAGTGGGCAATAGACACGCCCGTTGTTTTAACCAATGCACGGGTATCGGTAGTACCGTGAGGAATAGCAATACCGTTGCCTAGGAAAGTAGAGTTTTGGTTTTCTCTGTTCAGCATACCCTCGACGTAGCCATTCTCGACCAAACCCTTACTCGTCAGTGCTTCAGCAAGAAATGTAATTGCACTTTTCTTATCAGAGAAAGATTGCTGCAGCGAAATATCTTTTGTTGTTAACTTGAGCATAAGCGCCTCAATTCGTTTATTTATCCAATTCAGTAGCATTCAATGCATAGCTGAATCGTTTCAGCAAATTATTAAAAAAATTCAGCAAACCAAAAACAATAGATTTTCATTTGCTGTGTTATTCAAAATTCGAATCGTTATCAAATTTTCAATTTTGCTGAATCCTTTCAGCTTTTATGCTGAATCGTTTCAGTTTATAATGCAAATATTGTCAGGATCATCATTAAGGATTTTTGATCCAATGCACAGAATATGTAGGTTCATATGACACTAGATGAAATAGCCAAACTGGCTGGAGTATCCAAAACGACCGCCAGTTATGTCATCAACGGCAAGGCGCAAAAGTATCGAATCAGTGAGAAAACACAGAAGAAGGTGATGGCAGTTGTAGATGAGCACAATTACCGTCCTGATCTTGCTGCAAGTACTTTGAGAGCGGGGCAGAGCCGTTCGTTTGGTTTAATTATTCCTGACTTAGAAAACACCAGTTATGCTCGGTTAGCCAAACTGCTAGAACAGAACTCCCGCGCGGCCGGATACCAAATATTGATTGCATGCTCGGATGATGAGCCCTCAACAGAAAAAAGCGTTGTTCAAGCTTTAGTAAGCCGCAAAGTTGATGCGCTTTTTGTTGCGAGTGCCATTCCTGAAGCCAGTGACTTTTATCGAGATTTACAAGAGAAAGGCACACCCGTTATCGCAATTGACCGTCCGTTGGATGATGAACACTTTTCTTGTGTCATCAGTGAAGATTTTGGCGCGGCATTTGAACTTACGTCCTCAATAATTAGTGACGGCGTAACTAAAGTGGGTCTAATCGGTGCTTTGCCTGAACTAAACATTTCCCGAGAGCGTGAGCTTGGCTTTCGTTCAGTTGCACAGAGAGGTGACTTAGAAACGGTAGTGGGTTATGGCGAACACTTCAATAGAGAAGATGGCCGCAAAGTGTTGGAAGGTTGGATCGCTGATGGAAATCTTCCTCAAGCAATCATCACGACATCATACACCTTGCTAGAGGGTGTACTTGACGTTTTATTGGATAAGCCTGAAGTAATGGAACAAGTTAAGTTATCCACCTTTGGTGACAATCGCCTGCTGGACTTCTTACCTGTTAAAATCAACTCATTACCTCAACAGTTTGAGCTAATAGCCGATAGTGCTCTCGCACTGGCACTAAATGCAACGGCTAAGCGTTATCAACCAGGTGTTGAGCTTGTGCCTAGAAAGATTATTGTCAGGCAATAAAAAGCCCGGCTACTCGCTGGGCTTTGGGAATTGAAAGTCGTGGTGTTAGTACTGGAAGCGTACTGACATAGTAATCTGAGGACCATATAGGCCATTGTTACGTGTTTCAGCAGATAGTGACAGTTGCTCCGTTGAGTGGAAGCGTACACCTGCATGGAACACAGAGCTGTCATCATTGCGGCCAATTCTACCTGTTGCCTCAATCTGATCGGCAAGCCACATGCGGAAGCCAATGTTTACTTCTGCCACAGTATCTGTTTCACCGCCTGCTTCCTCAGTAAATTTCGTCTGATGTACAAGTAATTGACCATAAACGTCAGCAAACTGACTAATTGGTCCATTAAAGCCGATACCACCTGCCAAATCGTAGTCGTTGTCGAACTGCGTGTCTGCTCTCAGAATAAAGTGAGAGTTATCAGTGAAGAGTGTGCTGAATTCAACGCCGCTCATTTCAGGGTTCACCGCTGTACGCACTTCAAAGAAATTATAATTAAAGTTGTTCGCATTTGCCGCGCCAGCGAAACCAGCACAAATTAGCGCACTGGTTAGGATGATCTTTTTCAAGGGTAGTACTCCGACTAGCATCAAGTTTTTGACTATAAAAAAGGCTTGCAATAAGCAAGCCAAATATTAACGCAGTGGGAGTTAAATTACTTTATCTTTAAAGTAGTTGAATACGATCAACTTCAATTTCTGGAGTATTTCCGCCTTCAAACTCACCGAAGATACGCAGGTTTGTTGTTGCATCTATGGCTTGGTTCAGGTGGATATCATCATCAATCTCGATTTGAATTTCGCTCTTACCATCAGAAAACACAAAGGTGTCTCCTTTAATTTGGCGTACGATGTTGCCATCAATAACAACATTCTTCTCAGTAAACATGTTGCTCTCAGCAATTAGGGAATCGACTGTTGTCAGGTCAACGGGGCCATTAAACTGGATGCCTGACGCCGATTGGCCTTCTTTTGCGAATACTAGAGTAGGTGAAAGTACTAGAGCAGCAGCGGTAGCCAAAATAACTTTTTTCATGATGTTTCCTTTTTAGACAGGTTTCGTTGTTGATGGTGCTATTAAGCCATAGCTATTTTGAATAACCTCTGAGGAGAGTATTCATATTCGATTCATTTATTGAGTCAACAAACCTAAAGAGGCTATGATTAGACAATACTCAGTAAAAAGACTCGAAAAATTAATAGATTATGCAACCAGCATTACAAGCATTGATGGTTCAGGGCACGACATCCGATGCCGGAAAAAGTGTATTAGTGGCAGCTTTATGCCGTGTATTGGCCAGAAAAGGAGTCAGAGTTGCACCTTTCAAGCCCCAAAATATGGCGCTCAACAGTGCGGTCACATCAGATGGCGGTGAAATTGGTCGTGCTCAAGCAGTACAAGCCAGTGCCGCGAATGTTGAAACTTCAGTACATATGAATCCAGTCCTACTCAAACCCAATTCGGATACTGGGGCTCAGGTAATCCTGCAAGGCAAAGCTCTCAGTAACATGGAAGCTGTGGGATATCAAAACTACAAGCAAATTGCTTTACCTACCGTGCTTGAGTCTTTTTCAATACTCCAAGAGCAATTTGAATCTGTCATGATTGAGGGAGCCGGTAGTCCAGCGGAAATTAACTTACGTGAAAATGACATTGCGAATATGGGGTTTGCTGAAGAGGCAGATGTTCCCGTCATCATCATTGCTGATATTGACCGCGGGGGTGTTTTTGCGCATTTGGTTGGCACCCTAGATTTACTTTCGCCATCAGAGCAAAACCGAGTGATTGGTTTCGTTATTAATCGATTTCGCGGCGACATATCGTTGCTTCAGTCAGGGTTAGATTGGCTTGAAGAAAAAACAGGCAAGCCAGTCCTTGGCGTTTTGCCTTATCTTCACGGCTTTGACCTTGAAGCAGAGGATGCCATAAATAATCAACAAAATACTGGTGAGTCGGTCAAGCTAAACGTCGTCGTCCCCGTACTCACCAGAATCAGCAATCACACCGATTTTGATGTGCTAAGGCAAAATCCAGACATTAACTTTCGCTATGTAGGTAAAGGTCAAAAGCTTGATAAAGCAGATTTGATAATTCTACCAGGCACCAAATCCGTGAGAGCCGATCTCGACTATTTACGAAGCCAAGGTTGGGATAAAGATATCGCCCGACACTTAAGATTAGGTGGAAAGGTGATAGGAATTTGTGGCGGGTACCAGATGTTAGGACGTCATATTAGCGATCCTTTAGGCGTAGAAAGCGTTGCTGGTGAATCACAAGGCCTCGATTATTTACCTGTTTCCACAGAGTTAACCAAAGAAAAAGCACTGACAATCGTATCCGGAGTGCTGGAGTTGAATAATCAAACTGCACCAGTGAAAGGGTATGAAATTCATGTCGGTAGAACATTAGGGAATGGCAGTTCTCCAGTCTCCTTAGAATCCGGTTCAGCAGATGGTGCTATCAGTGACTGTAATCAAATCTTTGGGACTTATTTACATGGTATTTTGGATACCCCACAAGCGTTAGCATTGATTTGTCAGTGGGCGGGGGCGGAAAGTATTGCTTCTATTGACCATCAACAGAATCAAGAAAATGCAATCAACCGAATAGCCGATGCTGTCGAACAACACATGAAGCTAGACTTAATCTGGCCGGAACTTTATACCTGATATCGATGAAATTATTTACTCAGCGACTCTTTTGCACCTTTTTGACTTTCATTTTCTCTGCGACAGTTCATGCCTCAGTGAACGTTTATGCTGCGTCGTCCATGACTAATGTGATTAAAGCATTAGCTGAGAAATACCAAGCAGAAACAGGCGTAAAAGTTACGCCCGTTTTCGCAGGTTCTTCTTCTCTTGCACGGCAAATATTGAGTGGGGCGCCTGCTGATCTCTATATATCAGCCAATACTAAATGGAGTGATTATCTAGTTCAACAAGGAGTAATTAATGGTGACGCTGTCACATATATTGCTCATAATCAGTTAGTCGTGATCTCACCGAAGGCCGATGCAGCACCACTGGAGTTAGAGAGCCTAGAACAATGGTCAAAACGCTTGTCAGGTCAAAGACTAGCGATTGGTCAAACCAATTCCGTGCCTGCAGGAGTGTATGCCAAAGAAGCCCTTGAGTCGCTTGGCTTATGGGGTGGTTTAAATGGGCAACTCGCCCCCGTCAACAATGTAAGAGTTGCACTTACTTTAGTTGAACGTGGCGAAACACCACTTGGGATTGTTTATAAGACGGACGCGCTAGTGAGTGATAAAGTAAAAGTCATTGGTACGTTTCCGGCTTCGAGCCACACGGCTATTACGTACCCCATGGCAGAGCTGAACGACAAGCAAACTACCAAGGACTTTGCTGCCTTTATAGAAAGCGCCCAAGCTCAGGCAGTGTTTAAACAAAACGGATTTAACTAGGATTATCTTCATTGCTTTCTGATTACGAATATCAGGCGCTAATGCTTAGCCTGAAAGTAGCGTTTTATACTATCTGTTGGCTGATTCCTATCGGGATCGGATTTGGTTGGTTGCTGGCTAAAAAGCAGTTTATCGGTAAAAGCTGGCTCGACAGTTTAATTCACCTTCCTTTGGTACTTCCTCCTGTTGTTATAGGTTATTTACTCCTCATTTCAATGGGACGCCAAGGTTTTATTGGCCAATGGTTGTATGAATATTTCGGATTGGTCTTCTCTTTTAGCTGGAAAGGGGCTGTACTTGCGTGCGTGATCGTTGCTCTACCTTTGATGGTTCGCTCAATTCGCCTCAGCTTAGAGAGTGTGGATCCTAAACTTGAGCAAGCAGCCGCGACCCTTGGTGCCTCTCCGCTTAAAATATTCTTTACTATCACATTACCGCTGACAATTCCCGGAATCATCACAGGGACGATGCTTTCATTCGCACGTAGCCTCGGGGAGTTCGGAGCAACAATCAGCTTTGTGTCGAATATTCCGGGTGAAACGCAGACAATCCCCTTGGCGATGTTTACTTTTATTGAAACTCCCGGAGCAGAGCTCGAAACGATGCGTTTATGCATTATCTCCATTGTCATTGCCTTAGCCTCATTACTTGGCTCAGAAGTCCTGACTCGTCATTGTGCTAGAAGACTGGGGACACAGCGATGAGTGATATTCGAATTCAGTTTAAACAAACATTAGGCGAGCAGAAGTTTGATATCGATGTTTCAGTGCCAGAAAAAGGCATTACCGCAATTTTTGGTCGTTCCGGAGCAGGTAAAACTTCACTTATAGACGTGATTGCAGGCTTGAGAACACCTGATCAAGGTGAGATTACTGTCTCAGGAAAAACTCTTTATAGCTCGCAATCAAAAATAAACGTTGCTGCCCATAAACGCCGGGTAGGTTACGTTTTTCAGGAATCGAGGTTATTCCCACATTATCGGGTCAAAGGCAATCTTGTGTATGGTGTGCGTGAATTGGATCAACAGCATTTTGACAAGGTAATCAAATTATTGGCGTTAGAACCTCTTCTTAAACGATACCCGATACAGCTATCCGGGGGAGAGAAACAACGCGTAGCAATCGGTCGAGCACTACTTTCTAAACCAGAAATACTCTTGATGGATGAACCTCTGGCATCTCTAGATATTCCGCGTAAGCGCGAAGTATTGCCATTTTTAGAGCAGCTTGCCAGTGAGATTGAAATTCCTATCATTTATGTTTCGCATAGCCTCAATGAAGTTGTACGCTTGGCAAACCACATTGTTGTTATCGATGATGGCAAAGTGGTAACTTCAGGTAACCTAGAAGATGTTTGGTCATCTAGAGCTATGAGGCCATGGCAATCCTTCTCGGACCAAAGTTCATTGTTTGAAGGCACTGTTGTTCAACACAACACAAACTATGCTCTGTCTAAAGTGAAACTGGCGGATAATGTGTGTATTTGGGTGCAGCGTTTAGAAATTGCGCCAGAAGCGAAAGTGAGACTGCAGGTGAGAGCGAGTGATGTGTCGATCGCCTTGGATAAGCCTAAAAAGAGTTCAATTCGGAATATTCTCAAAGCGAAGATTGCTCAAATTCAAAGCCATTCTCAAGGCACAAATCGACAGAGCGTATCGGTTAAATTAGAACTCAGTGAAAACTGCTATTTATGGGCGACGATCACCGCTTGGGCTAAGGACGAGCTGGAACTCCAAGAAGGGATGGTAGTCTTTGCCCAGATTAAAGGGGTAAGTGTGACACAAAGAGATGTGGTATTGAGCCATTAAAAAACGCCGCGTAATGCGGCGTTTTTTTTGTTAATTGACTTATTTTACAAATACATCAGTAAAGTCACGCTTTAGCACAGGGTCACGACGTGCTTTCTTAATCTGCTTAACCATATCTTTCACACAGTTGTGAAGAACTTGATCTAGTAGCTGTGCGCGGTATTCTTCTTTCTGCTCATCAGTCATATCTTCAGGTAGTTTAAGCGTAGGAAACTCTTCCATTACATTAATACCTGCAAACGCCTGACTTACAGAGATAAGAGCATGGAACTGCTCAAAGTTATCAAGAACATTTTGAGCACTCTTTGGCAGCTCATCCCAAGCTTCTCGAACGGCTTCCTCTGACACTTCATGAATAGAAGTTACCATGAAGTGCATTGCTTCAGGAACGCCATCAAATTCAATCACTTGACGAAGTTCTGCTGAAACAGTCGAAAGGTCGACTTTAGGTTGTTCTGTTTGATTAGCGTCAGACATTAGTTTTATCTCATAAATTGTACGTGTTTAACGGCGCTATCCTAAAAAATCCTCATTAAATGTCAACCATAGTGGAGGAATTGTCGCCCTTAGAGTATTCTTTTCTATAACCAGCTGATTTTTAGGCCAGTTTACATACAAAAAGGTAGAACAAGTGGAACTATCTGGATCTTCGATGAAAATTCTTCTAGTCGATGACGTGCAAATGGAGCGCATGCAGTTGGCTATTCGTTTAAAGCAGCTGGGCCATACCGTAGAAATGGCAGCTTCCGGTGAACAAGCTCTAGAAATGTATCCCTCATTTGAGCCTGAACTTATCTTACTCGATATTTCCATGCCTGAAATGGATGGTTTTGAAGTATCTCAGCGAATCCGTGCTAACTACAAAGAATGGATACCAATCATTTTCCTTAGTAGCCACGATGAACCTGCCATGATAGCTCATGCAATTGAAGCAGGCGGTGACGATTACCTTACTAAACCGGTAGATAAGCTTGTTCTTTCCTCTAAGCTTATTGCAATGCAACGAATTGCATTTATGCGTCGTGAGCTCAACCAAAAAACTGCCGAGTTGGCAAAAGCTAATAAAGAGTTAGAAAAACTCGCGAGTGAAGATGGACTTACAAAAGTTAAAAATCGCCGCTACATTGATGAAAAATTAAAAGAGATGATTGCGGTTCATGGTCGCCATGGATTGCCTTTAAGTTTAATACTACTCGATGTCGACCACTTTAAGTTATACAACGACAACTATGGTCACATAGAAGGGGATAAATGCCTTGTTGAAATTGCCCAGTCCCTCACATCACTGTTTTCTCGAAGCGGAGAAATAGTAGGTCGTTATGGTGGCGAAGAGTTTGTCGTAGTGCTAGGGCACACCGATGCTGAACATGCAAAGAAGCACGCCATGCGAGTTCAATCAACACTAGAAGCTCTCGCTATCAAACACGAGTATAGCTCCACAGCAGAATATGTGACGGTGTCACAGGGTGTGTGTGGTTTTAACCCTACTGGAAAAGAGACACCTGACGAAATGTACTCGAAAGCTGACGAGGGGCTCTATCGCTCTAAAAGTGAAGGCCGAAATCGCTTTACGTACATAGATTGACCATCTGTTATAGACTATAAAAAAGGTTCAGCTTATAGGCTGAACCTTTTTTTATTTTTACCAGAAGTCAGGCCGATTCAATACGGTTACGCCCAGCACGCTTTGCTTTATATAAAGCGGCGTCAGCGCACTTCATGACCTCAGAAACACTATCAGCATTCTCATGGTCAGCCACACCAATACTAATCGTTACATTTACATGATCGTGTGAGTTAGATTTACGACGTTTTTTAGCGCCAGATTTATCGTCTTTTGGTCGAGACTTCTCATTGCGAACCACCATTTCATATTCTTCAATCGAAGAACGCAAGAGCTCAAGGTGATCTAGGGCCTCATCGACGTCTTTGTTCTTAAACAACACCGTGAACTCTTCGCCGCCGTAACGGTAGACTTTAGCTCGGCCACCGACTCTCTGCATTTTACTGGCGACAAGCTTCAGAACATCGTCACCAGTTTCATGTCCGTAAGTGTCATTAAATGATTTGAAGTGATCAATGTCGAGCATTGCTATTGTGTAACGTTTTCCTAAATGACGCAGATCTGACTCTAACGCGAGTCGCCCTGGTATATCTGTCAACCGATCTTTAAATGCGAGCTCATAACTTGCCGAAAGCATATAAATCAGTAACAAGAACCCAGAGAGGGTAAACATGGTGCTGGAAACATACTGAACGTGGAAAAATGTAAACGTCACGGAAGAGAGTGTGATCGCAGAATACACGACCACATCAATAATACGATTAACCCGAAGAACAACAATCGCACTCAACAATATTGCACCAACCGAATACAAAACGAGAATTAACGGCAGTCGCGAAACGCTGGGCTCAGAGTAAAGAAATGTCTCGTCGAAATTTTGGAATCCGCCTTCATAAAAGTAGGCAAGAATAAGGTAACACCAAATAGCAATAAGTGACAATGTCACAATATAGACAATGAACGCTCGGCTTAAAACACCTCTTTCCTTGTATGGATAGACTAATGCACAAGCAATAGGGACTACAAATGCAAGCAGAGAAAGCTCAAGAAGGGTTGAGCCAGTAGAGAGCGAGCTTTGCAGATATTCTTGTATGTACCAATAAACAACAAGCATGGTCAGCGCAACCATAGCAATACGACATTGTTTAAACGCGTGACCTAAGCCAATGACACAGAAGAATAAAAAATAAGGGAGATTAGAAGTAATACCTAAGTTTGCTTGCGTTAGATTGATGACATTGTTCATACCAAAGCCGATCATTGCTAACAGCAGCACCGGAAACGTCAAACGAAACCAATTTGTTGTCACCAAAGAAAACGACATCTATCTAGCCTAGCCTTATTAATTAACTTCTTAATATACAAGTCTTAGAATACTTTGATTTGATGATTTTCCAAGCTTTTTACTAAACTAATGAATGAAAAGTGAGTGTTAGTATGAACAATGGTCAAAAAGTGATGAGAAAGCACCCTTAAATCGATTTTGTGTTTTATAGTTAACTGATACTCATAAGAAAAGTCTGAATCTTAAAGGAGTTAAGATTTATGCAAATTAGTGTTGATGTTCACAACTACATGGAGACCCTTGTAGGTCAGGTGTTAGCTGACAGTCAGTACACTGATAGGTTTGATCATGAACAGCTCGCAGATTTAGCCTGCTTAGCACTAAGTCAGCTCAGACCTGTTTATATCCGCCACGATATCGACTTTCTGTCTGCGTTATCCGAAGATCGCTTGGTTGTCCTTAAAAGATACTCAGAGACTGCTGTCGAAGCGGCTCTGACAATGATAGTTGACGATAGAAGAAGAAATCGTAAAGATGAAGTTCCTATCATGTTCAGCAAACCACGATTCGATGACGATACAGAACTCGAATGGTTTGAAAAACCTCTGGTTATGAATAAACAAATTACCTAAAGGAGTACTAGGTGGGACTATTTTCTCGTTTGTTTGGTGGCGGTAGTAAAGAGCAAGCTAAAATCGAAGTTGAACCGGTGGAATACAAGGGTTTTCTTATCTATCAAGAGGCCCAGCCGGAAGGTGGGCAATATCGCATTGCTGGCCGGATAACAAAAGAATTAGAAGGGCAAACTCAAGAACATAGGTTTATCCGTTCAGATGTACTGGCATCCGAGTCCGATGCTAATGAATTCATGCTAAAAAAAGCACAAATGTTCATCGATCAGATGGGTGATAATATTTTTAGTTAGTCTTTTCCTAGTTGACGAGCGTCATAAATTTAAGAGCCATTAGTCGTTATGCTGATGGCTCTTTTATTTTGTGTATTGCATCTATTTGTTTGATTTAATGACAATTAATGGTAACTGGTACGACCTCTCATTTTAAAATGAAAGCGTTGTTTCATTACCTCGTAATACTCGAAGTGCTTCATTACCAACGGTTATATGTAATGATATTTTGTATTTTTGTTACAAAGTGCTTGAAGTTAATGAAACCGTTAGATAAAAACAATTAATCATTGTTGCCAGTAGTCAAGGAATAGCTATGCAAATTGGTGTGCCAAAAGAAATACTCGCGGGTGAAACGCGAGTGGCTGCCTCGCCCAAGTCGGTAGAGCAGCTGTTAAAGTTAGGATTCGATGTAAATGTCGAATCTAGTGCAGGGGAACTTGCAAGTTTTGATGATTCTTCTTTTCAATCATCAGGTGCAAGCATTGTTACCAAGGAAGAGGTGTGGCAGTCAGACCTCATTCTTAAAGTCAACGCACCAAGTGACGATGAAATCGCTCTAATTAAAGAAGGAGCAACACTAGTTAGCTTCATCTGGCCAGCTCAAAACCCAGAGTTAATGGAAAAGCTATCCAGTAAGAACATCAATGTTATGGCGATGGACTCTGTTCCACGCATCTCGCGTGCGCAAGCTCTCGATGCTCTTTCTTCAATGGCAAATATCGCAGGTTATCGCGCTGTTGTAGAAGCAGCTCACGAGTTTGGTCGTTTCTTTACGGGTCAGATCACAGCTGCGGGTAAGGTTCCACCAGCGAAAGTTTTGGTTGCGGGGGCTGGTGTTGCAGGCCTTGCAGCAATCGGGGCTGCTGGTAGCTTAGGCGCAATAGTTCGAGCATTTGACGTTCGACCTGAGGTTAAAGAGCAAGTCCAATCTATGGGTGCCGAGTTCCTTGAAGTCGATTTCAAAGAAGACTCTGGCGCAGGTGATGGCTACGCGAAAGAAATGTCTGATGAGTTCAACAAGAAAGCGGAAGAGCTTTACGCTGAACAGGCCAAAGACGTTGATATCATCATTACGACTGCACTCATCCCTGGTCGTCCAGCTCCTAAGCTGATCACCAAAGAGATGGTGGATAGCATGAAAGCGGGTAGTGTAGTTGTCGATCTTGCTGCTGCCAATGGCGGTAACTGCGAATACACTCAAGCAGACAAAGTCATTACAACTGCGAATGGCGTTAAGATCGTCGGTTACACCGATATGGTTGGTCGCCTTCCAACTCAATCTTCACAGCTTTACGCAACTAACTTAGTCAACTTGTTGAAACTGCTATGTAAAGAAAAAGATGGCAACATTGACATCGATTTCGAAGATGTCGTATTACGTGGCGTGACCGTTATTAAAGAAGGTGAAGTCACTTGGCCTGCACCACCAATTAAAGTATCGGCTCAGCCTGAGCAAAAACCAGCAGAACCAGTAAAAGCAGAAGAAAAAGTCGAAGAACCCGTTTCTCCGGTTAAGAAACTGGCTGCTCTAGCGGTTGGTGTTGGTGCATTTGCATGGATAGCTTCCGTTGCTCCAGCAGCATTTCTTTCTCACTTTACCGTCTTCGTTCTAGCATGTGTTGTAGGCTACTACGTAGTCTGGAACGTTACCCATGCGCTCCACACTCCTCTTATGTCTGTAACTAATGCAATCTCAGGCATTATCGTGGTAGGTGCGCTGCTACAGATTGGGCAGGGCAATGGTGTGGTTTCCTTCCTGGCGTTTATCGCTGTTTTAATTGCAAGCATAAATATATTTGGTGGCTTTACTGTTACCAAACGCATGCTTGAAATGTTCCGTAAAGATTAAGGAGTAACGAGAATGTCTGCAGGATTAGTACAAGCAGCTTATATTGTTGCTGCATTATTCTTTATTTTAAGTCTGGCTGGTTTATCTAAGCAGGAATCTGCCAAGTCTGGTAACTATTACGGCATCGCCGGTATGACGATCGCTTTGATCGCAACGATCTTTGGCCCTGAATCTCAAGGTTTTGTTTGGATCGTTATCGCAATGGCGATTGGTGGCACTATTGGTATCCACTACGCGAAGAAAGTGGAAATGACCGAAATGCCTGAATTGGTCGCTATTCTTCACAGTTTTGTGGGTATGGCAGCCGTGCTTGTTGGTTACAACAGCTATCTAGATGCACCAGAAGCGGCAACCCACGCTGAGCATGTAATTCATCTCGTTGAAGTCTTCCTCGGCGTATTCATCGGTGCAGTTACCTTTACAGGTTCTGTTGTCGCATTTGGTAAGCTACGCGGTATCGTTTCTTCGTCACCTTTGAATCTTCCACACAAACACAAGCTAAATCTAGCAGCCGTTGTTGTTTCTACATTGCTGATGCTACATTTCGTCAATGCCGACGGAAGCATGTTTGCGCTTATTGTGATGACATTGATTGCATTTGCATTTGGCTACCACCTAGTGGCATCAATTGGTGGTGCGGATATGCCAGTCGTCGTATCAATGCTTAACTCTTACTCAGGTTGGGCAGCCGCAGCAGCTGGTTTCATGCTTGCAAACGATCTACTCATCGTTACAGGTGCTTTGGTTGGTTCTTCCGGTGCGATCCTTTCGTACATCATGTGTAAAGCAATGAACCGTTCCTTTGTTAGTGTTATCGCAGGCGGCTTTGGTCAGGAAATTTCAATTTCGAGTGATGTAGACCATGGTGAGCACCGCGAATCAACGGCAGATGAAGTCGCTGACATGCTGAAAAACTCTAAGTCAGTCATCATCACACCAGGATACGGCATGGCTGTGGCTCAAGCGCAGTACCCAGTGCACGAAATCACTGAGAAGTTAAGAGCGAAAGGCGTTGAAGTACGATTCGGTATTCACCCTGTCGCGGGTCGACTACCAGGGCACATGAACGTGCTGTTGGCAGAGGCAAAAGTGCCTTACGATATCGTTCTAGAAATGGATGAGATCAACGAAGACTTTGAAGAAACTGATACAGTTCTGGTCATCGGTGCGAACGATACTGTTAACCCAGCAGCGCAAGAAGATCCAAACAGCCCAATTGCGGGTATGCCCGTACTAGAAGTTTGGAATGCGAAGAACGTAGTGGTATTTAAACGTTCAATGAACACGGGTTACGCTGGAGTTCAAAACCCATTATTCTTCAAAGACAATACGCAGATGCTATTTGGCGATGCGAAAGAGAGTGTAGACGCTATTTCGAAAGCCCTGTAACATGATTTAACTAAGTAAGAAGCCAGCAATTGCTGGCTTCTTTTGTTTTCTGAGTAGCATTATTGACACCAATATTACATTTGAAATTTATATTTTTGCGATAATGCTTTACTCTAAATCTAACCTACTGATTTATAGATTTTTTGCATTGATAAAAACGGCTTTCAATATATTAACAGTATGTACGGCAATCTTTAGCTTCAGTGCTAGCGCAAATTCGCTGCCGGAGCGAATCGATAAGTTTGTTGATTCGTTTAGCAAGGACCAATTCAGTGCATCTTACGATATTCGTATTATGCAGTCGGATTACCCGACTCGTTTAATTACGCCAGATTCAATGCTGCCTCAGACGTCGTCATATCCATTGCGTGATATTCAACGTCTTTATCAACTTGCACAAAACTGTACCGGAAAACTGCCTCTCAGCCCCTTAATTACTGAACCTCTCGTATTTACGAGAGCCGTGTGTAAAGGGACAAAACTGAGTGAGAAGTGGTTTGCCCGCAGTGGATTAATTCATCCGGGCGGCGGTACTTATGCAAAGCGTTATGTAACTCTGCACCCTGAAAGGCAGGAACAGCTGCAGCAGTACATGCATATAAAAGAGCGTCCGTTGGCACCAAGAGCCACATTGCTTGGTCGCCTACAACGCATGAACGAAGAAACGATTCTCGCCTTGCTTTCGGGTTCAAGCATGTTTCTTGAACAAGGTGAAATGTGGCTTCGCCAAAATGACAGTTACTTAGTATTTCCAGAGAGTGTATGGAAAACAAATGCAGACGATGCAGGGCTAAGCGTTCAGTTAAAAAGTGAATCAAACAGCTGTTTCGTACAACGAGGCAACCTGTGTTGGGACGTAGAGGACCACTCCCAGATATTGAGAATCAGCATGGTGGTGCTGGTAATAGCCAATATTTTGCTGGTACTCGGTTGGTCTGTATATCGCTGGAACACCAAAAGACAAGAGATGAAGAGCAGAATGTTGATTCTTCAGATACTCACACATGAACTTAGGACCCCGATCGCGAGTCTATCTTTAACAGTGGAAGGATTTCGCCGTGAATTCGAGAAACTTCCGGAGTCTGTTTATGACGAGTTCAGAAGGCTGTGTGAAGACTCTCGTCGTTTAAGACAGCTGGCAGAAGCCAGCAAAGACTATCTACAGTCAGACAATAAGCCACTGGCGACGGAATGGGTACCGTCCGTCAAAGAGTGGTTAGAGTTTAAAGTAGAAGAAGAATTTCATGGAAAGATTGAGTTTACGATCAATGGAGACGTAGCAGCAAAGCTCAATGTCTATTGGTTGGGAACTTGTATCGATAACCTGATCCGCAATGCCACAAAATACGGCGTTGCCCCGATAGTGCTGGATGTCAGCACTGATAACAATTTGATTACCGTTAAGGTTATAGACCAAGGCGAGCTCACTCAAAAAGATTGGCGACAATTACGTAAGCCTTTTGTTAGCAAAGCTGGTCTTGGTTTAGGCTTAACTATCGTTGAATCTATGGTTGGAAGAATGGGCGGAAAAATGTCCCTTATAGGTCCACCTACAACGTTTATATTGGAGATACCTTGTGAAACAGACACTGCTTCTTGTTGAAGACGACAAAAATCTGGCCGATGGCCTGTTAGTAAGCCTGGAACAAGCAGGATATGAGTGTTTTCACGCTGAAATGATTGCTGATGTAGAGCAATATTGGGAAAAGGCTGACTTAGTAATTCTTGACCGTCAGTTACCAGATGGTGACTCAGTGGAGCACCTAGTTGGATGGAAAGCGATTAAAGATGTGCCTGTCATTCTGCTAACGGCGCTAGTAACAGTCAAAGACAAGGTAACAGGCCTTGATGCGGGAGCGAATGATTACCTGACAAAACCATTTGCTGAAGCAGAGCTGTTCGCCCGTATTCGTGCTCAGCTACGCGCACCTGAATCTGATGCGCAGGATGACAGCAAGGTCAAAACTCAGCACCTTGTTATCGATAAAGCCACTCGTGAAGTCTTCTACAAAGACGAATCGATTACTTTAACAAGAACCGAGTTTGACTTGTTACTGTTTTTGGCAAGTAACCTCGGACGAGTCTTTACCCGTGACGAACTACTCGATCACGTATGGGGCTATAACCATTTCCCAACAACCCGTACCGTTGATACTCACGTGCTTCAACTCCGTCAGAAGTTACCTGGGCTTGAGATTGAAACGCTACGTGGCGTTGGTTACAAAATGAAAGCCTGATGAAAATCAAAGCCTTACTAATAGGCGTGCTACTCAGCACGCCTGCTACAGCCGCTAACATTCCTTGGTTTGAGAGTAATTCACCTCTTACACAAGCTCACAGGTACCTGCTCAATGATGATTTACCGGCGATGTTTTCGTCGTTGGTAGAAGTTTGGCAGCAGGAAAAGAATAGGGCGATCTCACCTCATTTAAACGAACTATTTCAGCAATCTCTGCAAGTTGATTGCGGCAAGGGCCTAGATTCAAAACCACTTCCTGATTGGATCAAGGGAGTGACTGTGCGTGCTATAGAAACACAAAGTCCTGGTCGAGATTCCTACCGAGCACTTATCGAAGTTGCCTCCCGAAAAGATGTTGCTGATATTTCCTTAACCCGTTGGGTACAAAAAAGTATTTCGACAGACAATTCATTTGCCGCACTTGCGGAAACTGACGACGAAGTAAAATCATACGTCAAACGCTATAACCTCAATAGCAAGATTCCAATGGGTTTATACCGGCTAGATGTAACGGCGAAAGACCAAACATCTTGGAGCTCTTGGTTAGTCTTTGGAGAACCGAAAGCCAAAGTAACTATACGTTGGCAGTCTAAAGATCAATGGCGAGTTGAACGCAACGCATTGTTAAACTCTCATTGTCCACTACCTAAACTCGACACGGCACTTTATGACTACGTTGATGGCCAATATAACAAAGTGTGGGGTGCAACCTATGAATCTGATTATCCAACTGCATTAGAGCCCAATCCCGTCGATCCTGGCCGATACGTTTTAGCAGTTTCGATGACCCACCAAAGATGGCAAGGCCCAATAATTGTTGAACAGTCCCAAATAATTAGTAAAACATACGACGTTTCTATAGAGGAATAATTAAAGTTAGGACACAATAGGGCGATATAAACACAAGGGATCAAAAAGTTTATATCGATATGAAAAATTCAATAAAAATCTTATCGTTGTCTATCGCGTTGGCTTCCACAAGCTCATACGCAGCCACCTATGCAATCGAAGCACGAGGCGACGCAATGGGTGGAGTTGGGGTTGTTTCTGCAAACTTCTTAACAGCGCCTTTTTACAACCCGGCAATTACAGCGATTTATCGACGCAATGACGATGTAGGGATGATCATTCCTTCATTTGGCTTAGCTTACAATGATGAGCACGAGATGGTTGATGGCTTAGATCAAGCCGCAGACATTATTAACAGTGCAGTAAGCAGCAGTAGTATCTCTTCAGAAGATGCGGCACGTCTGCAAACCACTCTTGATGGTTTAGAAAATGATATTGCGAAACTCGAAATAGGTGGCGTAGTCGCTTTTGCTATTCCAAACAGTTTTATTGCAGCCAATCTTTTCGGCAAAGCTTATGCCGAGTCATTTGCTCAAACCGATATCTACACCGGTGCTAATACAGGTAACAGTGACTTAAACACCGCTGTTAACGCAGAGCTCAGCGCAGTCAACGCTGTTGCTATTGGGGTAACTGAAGTTGGCATTTCTTTGGCCAAGTATCAAACCTTCCTCGGCCAACACATTTCATTCGGCGTCTCTCCAAAAATACAGCGCGTATACACCTATGTTTATAGCGCGAACCTAAATAATTACGATATCAAAGACGTACGAGACAATGGCACTGGCGAAACCATGTTCAACATGGATGCTGGTTTCCTTTGGTTCCACGGACCTTTACGCGTTGGTGTGTCAGCGATGAACTTAGTTTCTCGCGATATCATGACGCAGGAACTTCCGGCTCAAACTCTTACATCAAGTATTGATGGAAGTCAGTCTAGAACTATTCCTGCAACTTCTTACGCCTATCAGATGAAACCACAATACACAGTTGGTGTCGGGCTAGTCGCGGATTACGCAACATTAAGCGTCGATTACGATATCAATGAAGACGAACGCTACACGAACTTCAATGATAATACTCAATATGTCAGAGTCGGCGGTGAAATCGATATTATGCGTCAACTTAAGTTAAGGGCAGGGTGGCGACGTAATCTCGCCTACGACAATCTAGACGACACAATCACTGCTGGTATTGGCTTATCACCGTTAAACCTTTTCCAGATGGATATTGGTGCAAGTTATACCAACGAGAATTCAATGGGCGCTTATATAAACTTCTTGGGAAGTTACTAGAAGCTCTGGCGATACGCATTGAATCGTAATATAGTCGGCTCCTAATTTTTGTTAGGAGCCTTTTTTATGCTAGATGATTTTCCGCCTCTTTCTCATGAGGAACAACAGAAAGCTGTCGAAAAAATCCAAGAACTGATGGCGCAGGGAATAAGCACCGCGGAAGCCATTAAAATCGTCGCAGAGGAAATCAGGAAGAAAACCTCCCAGAACGACTAATGAAAATGAATCGAGAATAAGAGAGCAGGAGACTGCTCTCTTTTTTTATGTCTGAAGCAAATATTTCGCCTAAATGCATCACTTAATTCTCAACAAAAAACAAGATCGAAAGCCAGCCACAAACAAAACAAAAGAGTAGGAAGTTAAACATTTTCCTTGATATACAACCACTTATGACAGAGTTATATCCTTGCCAAATAAAGACTTAAAAGTTAGATGTAATTATATTACAGGACTTTGTAGTATGTCTGTAAGCGCTCACTATGATGCCAGATATTATTTTGTTTGGTGATACTGTCACAAGGGAGTGAATTGTGAATTAGATATGTGAAAGTTAACGATCAAGCAATGCAGAACTACCATTTGTACTCTGTAAGTAACAGTGTTTGTAGCTAGTAAGCTTTTACGTTGCCTTAATCAACCAAGGTACATTCAATATCTAGTATTGTGACAATGTCACATGTTGTTGCTCAGATATGTTTAATGGAGAGTTGTAATCTCTTTCAATTGTTGATTTGATGGTTCCGATTAGATTTCAAATTTCGAAGGTAAAGTTTTGGCTATCTACATTAAGAAAGCGGGAGTGGAATACTCTAAATCAATTAGTGAGCTTATTACGCCACTTACGGACAAATATGTTTGCCCAACATGCGAAGAGTCATTTCGAACTGTACTGTTAGATTCGATGGCACCGGATAAGATCCGTGAATACCAAGAAAGCGATTATCGATATCACGTCGCTGAAAAAAGCGATGGTACTATAGTCGGAGTGATCGGCATGCGTGAAGAAACACACCTCTACCATTTGTTTGTCTCTGACGACTATCAAGGCCAGGGGCTATCGCGAAAATTATGGAAAACCGCTATGTCAGATGCAAAAACAAGAGTCGAAGTAACGTCTTTTACTGTTAACTCAGCAGTTAATGCCGAACATGTTTATCTGAATTTTGGCTTCAAACGTATTAACGGTGTAAGAAACCGCGGCGGCATGGTGGACATTCCAATGAAACTCACTCTTGAGTCAAATTAGCCAGATCAAATAAGGTGTCCAATGACCCCAGAATCTATAACTTCATTTCGACCGTTGTAGACTCTACGATCACTTCATTTTCGTATCGCTTTAAAGGGCTCATCACAGAGTTGTGATTGTAGATAGCGCGGTATTGAGCAAGCTTCTTTCTTAAGGGCACGTAAATCAAATGGTTATTAACGCTCTCGACTTGAAAACCCAATAACAAGTTCAGCTCATAAGAAATTGAGTATTTGCCATTTTCCAATGGGACTAGTTTGAACCAAGAGTTACAATCGACTGCCTGTTGATTGATCTCATTAATAACGCCTTGACTCAGGTTTTCATATTCACCGTTATTTTCACAAAGGCGGAACCTCATTTCTATTGGCTCAGCATCAACGTTCAATACAATTTTTCTATCGACTTCATCTTTACGCGTATAAGTAAAGCTTATCTTTTTTCCTTTTGCGTTTGGCTCGCCAATCACATGCTCATACTCAACATTCTCTATGAAATTTGGTTGTAGTTGAGGAGTGTTGCTACAGCCTACAAAAAGAAGCGTAACGAATATAGTGAGGAGCTTTTTCACAGAGAAACCATTAGAACAACTTAGAAACTAGGACGCATTCTCTCATAAGTGCATTGCTTCATACTAGTTTTAGACACTAAATCAATAATATTGAATAGGTGAGATTTATTGGCCATGTGTCTGAATATCAAACTCTAACAACGTACATATTGCTTACACCATTAGTGCGCATTATGTAGGTTATGTTAAATAATATACACAAAATAGAAAGCGCCTGTTTGAGCGCTCTCTTCTGTTATCTGGTAATTCTCAAATTCAACATAATTGGATTTACCATAAAATACCTAATAATCAGTTAGTTTAATCAAAGATTATCCAAACTGTTATTAGATCAGCCACCGGCTAGTTTTACAGTAAGGCCTTTCTTTTCAAGGTGCGCTTTAATTTTGTCTCGAGCGTCACCTTGTATTTCTATATTGCCATCTTTCACTGAGCCACCACATCCACAAACCTTTTTTAGCTCAGCAGCAAGTAATTTAAGCGGCGCGTCATCAAGATCTAACCCAGAAACAATACAAACACCTTTGCCTTTTCGACCTTTAGTTTGGCGTTGGATACGCACGATCCCATCACCTTTAGGTCTCTGGGCTTTTTCTTCTTCAGGTTTAATACGACCAACATCTGTGGAATAAACAAGACTCATGAATAACTACTTCTTCTGTTCGGCTTTTTGCTTAGCCAGCAAGTATGCCTCTATATGCTTCTGAATGGCAAGCTTTCCACCTTTAATTAACTTGCCATTGAAGAAACAATACCAAGTGTTAACTTCACCGGTATCATTTTTAATGGTATAGCCATGAAAGTTTTCTTGTGATGGAGAACCCTCAGCCTGTTTTTTATTGCCTAAAGAACCAAACTCTTTTGGATCTATAATAGTGGCAGTATCACAAAACCAATCAATGCTCTTTTTTACTGCAGGCATACTTCCAGATAAAACATGATTTTTAATCTGAACTTGCCATACGTCGGTAGAACTTCCAGCAGTTTTTAGGGTGAACCCTCGATATGTCGCAGCAGCCATAATATTTTTTATTCTATTAATCAGTTAATTTAATAATAATTGTATATTGCCCTTAATCAAGTATCCTGAATAAGGATAATATCGTTATAGTGCGCTTCGATGAAAAAAAACATTAGAGCAATCACAGATTTAGCTACAAGAAATCGATTCATTAGACAGTTTACTCAATGTGTGACCATAGACACAATGAACTCACTGACAGGCAGTCAGTATTCGAATAACTCTTTGTTAGCATTAACAAAAGACTGGAATCTTTTCTCCGAGTATTGCCAGAAGAAATCTGTTAATGCTCTACCCGCTTCTACCGCTGCCGTGCGCTTGTTTCTTGAAAGGGAATCAAGGCAAAGAAAATATTCCACCTTAAGGCGTTACGTGGTAACAATATCACTTGTGCATAGAGTGCTAGAAATGAGTGACCCAACCGCACACTCTTCCGTCCAACAATCTCTAGCCGCATTAAGGATTGAAAAGTCTGGTGACGCCCATCCTACTGTCCCGTTTGAACGAAAGCATCTTGAAGCGTTGACCCAAAAACTGGATAACAAGCCTTCTTTAAAGGTAGTTCGAGATCTTGCGATTTATCATCTTATGTTCGAATGTATGCTGAAACGTAGTGAGCTTAAAAAGATGTCACCAGCCGACATCGAGAAAAATAGTGAAGGTTTAACAGTTCACGTCGGTTGCTCTAGCTACCCGCTTTCCCAGCATGGCCAAAAGTATTTATTGCGATGGCTAAGCAAACTTCCCGTTCAAAATCCTTACTTATTCAGTGCGATAGATAAGCATGGGAATATTGGTGTTGAACCATTGAATGATTCTTCCATTTATAGAATTTTGCGTGCTGCGAGCGACAAACTAAAACTAAACGTTAAGTTTTCTGGTCAATCGTTAAGAGTTGGCGCAGTAAAAGAATTGTCTCGTAAGGGAGTGAAAGCCATTGATATTCAGCATTATGGTCGATGGCTTAGCCCTGCGATGCCTTATCAGTATTTGGGAAATAAGGTCACCGCAGAAACTGAAATGATGGTGTTTAAACGCTTTAAGCCGTGGTATTAAAGTGAGCTCTTGACGCAATCAGCAAGAAATTCTGAGAACTTTAGCCCACTATGCTCAACCATTTTCGGGAACATCGAAATTGGTGTCATTCCTGGGAAGGTGTTCACTTCATTCAAGTACACATTTCCTTCTGGAGTTAAAAAGAAATCAATTCGAGACAAGTGACGTAGTCTCATTTGTTTGAACACTTTCTCAGAAGCTTGTTGGATAATAAGTCGTTGATCGTCTGTAAGATTCGACGCTTCAACATCTGTTGTCGAATGACTATCTGCACTGTATTTCTCTTCGTATGAATAGAACGTGTCTTCTGGAGCTTTAATTTCTCCCGGTGGCGTCACATGCAATTGGCCTTTATATTCATACGCTGCAACCTCTAACTCGCGGGGCTTTACTGCTTTTTCGACTAAGACTTGATCTGAATATCCAAACGCATCATTGATTGCTTTTTGCAGTTGATCTTTTTCTGTCACTTTATAGCAGCCAACAGAAGAACCCTGTCTTGCTGCTTTAACGAATACACTTCCCCACTGCTCGAACGCTGCTAAGCTTTGATCATATGCCTGCTTATTATTCTCTGACAAAAAGATATAAGGCGTATTTGGAATGGAAAGTGCGTCGTACCAGAGTTTGGACGTGATTTTGTTAAAGCTATTCGTACTTGCTTCAGGTCCACAGCCTAAATAAGGAATGCCTGTAAGTTCGAGCATCGATTGGATATCACCAGTTTCCCCCGGAAAGCCATGAATACATGGAACAACAAAATCCAATTTTGTTGCATTTACTTCAGAGTTCAAGGTTCCAGCGTTTGTATCGAGATAAACCAGTTGCTCACCTTGATACCAACCTTCAGGTTTCATTTCTACTCGAATCACCTCAAAGTCAGGTGTTAGCTCAAGTTGGGATTGTACGAAATCTGCTGAAACGAGCGACACTTCATGCTCAGCGGAACCGCCACCACAAAGTAGTAAAATTGTTGTATTCGCCATTAAGGATCTTTCCGTGAAATAACAGAGGGATTAGTAGAGTTAATCATAATAAAAACTCGGCAAGGATTCATCGATTTAACCGAATTATGACCGTTCTGACAGTTTGTTTGATTGATTAATACGCATTAAAAAAGGGGCTGATGCCCCTTTTTATGAAATTAGTTAAGCTTATTCAGCGTTGGGAACTCGGAGTTCTTAATCGCATCAATACTCTTAACGAAAGGTTTCATGTCTTGTAGCTCGCCTGGCAGTTTAGAAATGGCTTTCTTCGCATCAGCGCGAGTGGCGTAGTCACCGTAAAGGACTGTGTACCACTTTGTGCCGTTGACGACTTTATAGTTTTCCCACACTGGCTCGCCATCACGTGGTAGTTTACGTGCAAACTGGTCCACTTTGGTTTGGCTACCAACCGCAACAACCTGAATCGTGAAACCATAACGTGGGTTCATCGCTTTTTGTTTTGCTGTTGGAGGGATAATCGCGACTGCTGGCTTAGCCTTCTTCTGAGGTTGCATAGTAGTCATTTGCTTCTCAGCCATCGGCCTTACAGTTTTAACCGCTTCTTCCGTGACGCCGTTGGTAACGCCTTGCTCTGAAACAATCGGCTTTTCTACTGCCGCTGTTTTGTAATCCTCACGATAGCTTTCAGAGGACACGTCAGTTACGTAATCACTCGATACACACGCTGAAAGCACCACTGATAAGCCAACTATTGCGATTTTTTTCATGAATTCTTCAAATGCCTTTTGTAGAAATTACTGTAAATCATGCCGTTAGATAGGATTAGAATCAACCCAACATTCTAATTATATATCAATACACTGTGACACATGGCACAAAGTCGGAGTCACGTCAGGTGATCTGATTAAAACAACGCCTATTTAACTCTGAATTCGTTTAAGTGCTTGGTTAATATTAGCTTAAACGCTGAATGTCGGAGTGTAGAAATGAATAGTCTAAGCCACTTGCTTAAACCAAAGTCAGTCGCTGTTGTTGGAGCTTCGACCAGAACGATGCGAGCAGGCAATATCGTTATGAAGAATCTTCTTCAAGGCGGATTCGAAGGTGCGATTATGCCCGTCACCCCACGTTATAGTTCAGTGTGTGGCGTTCTTGCTTATAAAGATATCGCGTCTCTTCCAATTACACCCGATGTCGCTATTTTATGTACAAACGCGAGCCGGAATTTAGAGCTCTTCAAACAACTCGCGGATAAAAGAGTTAAAACGGTTATCGTGTTATCAGCGGATATGCACTTAGCGACCGATGAAGGCATCAGTATTCAAGATGCCTGTCTTACCATCGCTCAGCAGTCAGGTATTCGGATATTGGGTCCAAATAGCCTTGGCATTATTCTCCCCTGGCTCAACTTTAACGCGTCTTTCTCACCAGTAACGGCACAGCAAGGAAAGATAGCCTTCATCTCTCAATCGGCAGCTATGTGCACGACGATCTTAGATTGGGCGAACGACAAAAACATTGGCTTTTCAGCTTTTATCTCTCTAGGTAACGCTTCCGATATCGACTTCGCGGACTTACTCGATTATCTAAGCACTGACTCCCACACTGAAGCCATATTGCTCTACGTAGATACGATTAAAGACGCCAGACGATTTATGTCTGCAGCTCGTGCCGCCTCACGAAATCGTCGAATTCTAGTGTTAAAGGGGGGAAAAACCTCCGCAGGTAGATTGGCCGCTCAAGCACATACCGGCGGTGACGATACGCTCGACATTATCTATGACTCCGCAATTCGCCGTACAGGCATGCTAAGAGTAAACAATTCCCATGAATTGTTTGCTGCAGTAGAAACACTCACCCACTCAGTTCCGCTTCGGGGTGAACGTTTAGCGATCATTACTAATGGCGGTGGCCCTGCAATCATGGCAGTTGATACATTGTTAGTCCGCGGTGGCAAATTAGCGGCGCTGCCCGATGACGTCGTGGACAAACTGAGCAATGTGCTCCCTTCAAGTTGGAGTTATAACAACCCTATCGATCTGGTAGGTGATGCAGGACATCAGCGCTACATCGACACACTAAACATTTTAATGGACAGTGACTGTGCAGATGCCATTCTGATCATGCACAGCCCCTCAGCGATTGCACACTCAGAGCAAACGGCCTTAGCGATTGTGGAAGCAATTAAAGGGCATCCTAGACATAAGCGATTTAATATTCTGACCAACTGGTCAGGTGAACTCACCGCGAGACCTGCTCGTCAGATATTTACTCAAGCTGGCATTCCTACCTACCGAACACCGGAAAGTGCTGTCGTCGCGTTCATGCACTTAGTTGAGTACCGGAGAAACCAGAAGCAGTTGATGGAGACTCCAACTACAGCGGAACCAGTGCACGTTGGTGAGTTAAACGAAGCCAAAAAGTGGATAGATGAAAAGCTACTGGATAAAGATACAGTAGCTTTGGATACTCACCAAATTGGCCACTTTCTTAAGCATTTTGATTTTAATGTCCTACCGACATGGATAGCTTCTGACGCTAGTGAAGCAGTTCATGTTGCTGAACAAATCGGATACCCCGTTGCTGTTAAGCTACGTTCCCCTGACATTGCTCATAAGTCAGATGTGCAAGGTGTAATGCTAAATCTACGTAACAGCCAAGAGGTCGCGAGTGCTTCTCAAGCTATACTCGATAGGACTAAGCTCTCTTACCCTTCAGCTCATATACACGGCTTGTTAGTACAGGGCATGGCGAAACTTGCCGGCGGCGAAGAAATTCGAATCAAGGTTAAAACCGATGAAACATTTGGCCCCGTCATTTTGATTGGGCAAGGTGGCTCGGAATGGGATGAGTCGATTGACGCAGCTTCAGCGTTGCCTCCACTTAACATGACGCTCGCACGCTATTTGATCGTTAGGGCCATTAAGAGCGGTAAGATACGCCCGCAGAAACTGCCCGTTCCGATGGATATTCAAGGACTCTCAGAATTATTAGTTCGAATTTCCCAGATGGTGGTAGATTGCCCTCAAGTACATGAACTGGATATCCATCCAGTACTTGCGATTGGAGATAGTTTTACGATCCTAGACGCAGATTTAGTGCTCAAAGAATACCAAGGTGATGCCCAGAAACGCTTAGCCATTCGTCCTTACCCTGTTGAGTATGAAGAAAAGATAGAATTGAGAGATGGCGACACGATCTTAATGCGCCCTATTCTTCCCGAAGATGAGCCTGGTCATGCAGACTTCATCAACAATGTCTCTAAGGAAGATTTATACAAACGATTCTTTAGCGATGTCGGAGAGTTTAATCATGAGGCTTTGGCGAACCTAACACAAATTGATTACGACCGTGAAATGGCGTTTGTCGCGGTGGCTAATTATGATTCAGAACCTAAAATCATCGGTGTATCGCGCGCATTGATTAACCCAGAAAATACGGATGCTGAATTCGCAATATTGATTCGCTCGGACTTGAAAGGGAAAGGGCTGGGTAAAATTTTGATGAACAAAATCATCGCCTATTGCCGACACAAAGGCACGAAGCAAATATCTGGAATGACAATGCCAACCAACAGAGGAATGTTGATGCTGGCTCAGAAGCTCGGTTTTAAGCTGGATGTGCAGTTCGAGGATGGCGTTGCTGACATGGTTTTACCATTAAATGAACCGGTGGATCGTGGGTGATCCACCAGCTTCAACAGGATCACTCTTTAAGTGGCCAATTCTTTTTTAGGTATTTGATACACCAAGATTTTGCTTCACCCATCTGATTGCGTTTCCAAGCCAGAATGATATCTATTTCAAATTCTTCAGTATCTGAGATTTGAGCTAACGACCCTTTCTCTATTAATTCTTGGGCAACCGATTTCGGCAATGTTCCGATTCCCAAACCTGACTGCAGGGCATCAACCTTAGCCGACAAATTTGTTACAGTCAGTCTCGGTTGTCTCTGGAGGATATTTACACTAATTGCTGGCTGCTCTCTCGCCGTATCGGCAATTGCAATAACTCGATACTTGGCTCTGGCCTCTTCGTCAAACGGCCCATTTCGCTTGTGGACGTAATGGTTCGGTTCCGCAACCCAAATCATTTTCATCGAACCAATCGATTCAGCTTTGACATCAAGCGATAACGTTTCCGGTTTTGGGCAAACCAATAGATCTGCCCTACCTTCATCGAGTGATTCCCAACAACCCGCTAGGATTTCTTCTTGTAGTCGGATCCGTGTTGAGCTGACATTCCCTAGAGCATCAACCATAGGGAAAAAGTTCTGAACAGGCACAATACCATCGAAAGCGAGTGTGATATCGAGCTCCCAACCATTAGCGAGAACGCTAGCATCATTAACCAGTTTTTCTGTTGCAGACAAAATGACTCGCCCTCTTTCAAGAATCAGTTTTCCTGCTTCTGTAAAAGTGGCTTTATGGCCAGAGCGGTCAAAGATCATGATATCGAGATCTTGCTCAAGCTTTTGAATCTGATAGCTTAATGACGATGGCGCCCGATCGAGCTCATTAGCTGCTGCCGCGAAACTTCCTCTGCGATCTATCGCATCAAGGATATGCATCGCCTCTAGTGTTATTGGACTTTGCAATATTATTCTTCCTATTAATACACTCAATGAATAACGTGATTTAAATCACACCATCGACACGTAAGTCGAACCTTTACAATTGTTAACAGAATGTTCATCTGTTTGTATTTTAAAGATTTATCTCTAATTGAAACGCAGATCGGTAAAAAAGCCATCAATTACCAATAATGCGAACGATAGTAATTATCATTTAGATCCTATAGAGTTCTTTGCGTTCAAACATAAGCCTAATTATGGATTTAAAGGTAATTACAACAATGTATAAAAAATCATTATTGTCAGCTTCTATTGTACTCGCCCTAGCGCCGAGTGTGCATGCTGAAGAGTATGCACTATTTGATGAAGTAGTGGTATCCGCTTCACGTACAGAACAGCAACTTGAAGATGTTGCTGGATCGGTATCTGTTGTTACAGATAAGCAAATTGACAAAAATCTAGCTTCTAACGTTGATGACGTACTGAAATACACACCGGGTGTTGACGTCATTTCTGATGGACGAATGGGTATTCAGCAGATAAACATTCGAGGTATGGAAGGTAACCGAGTTAATATTTTAGTCGATGGTGTAGCCCAACCGTACCTTTATGACCAATCTTATACATTCATCTCTTCAGGTCGTATTGCGTTAGACACAGATATGATTAAAGCGGTCGAAATCGTTAAAGGTTCAGCTTCAAGCTTATACGGCTCAGATGGTATTGGCGGTATTGTTGCGTTCCAAACTAAAGACCCAAGCGATTTCCTAGGTGAAGGAGATGGGTTTGGAGGGCAAGTAAAATTAGGCTTTGCTTCTCGTAATGATTCTTTCACTGAAAATGTTGTTCTAGCTAATCGTAGTGGTGATTTAGAAACACTCGTCGCATATACTCGCAACGATGCAGGCTTGACAGACAATTTTGCTAATGGTGACTATCAGGATTACTCACCAAAAGACTTAGACTCTAAAGCCGACAATGTTTTGGCTAAGGTTCAGTATCAAATAGATACCGCCAACAGAATAGAGTTTACTGGTGAGTTCATTAACGAGAATAGTAAAGGTGACATCCAACATTCGTCATTCCCTACATTCAACAGTGATGATACTACCGAACGTTCACGCTTAAGCCTTAAACATATTTGGGAAGGCAGCACGAAACTTGCCGACTCGGTAACATCGCAGGTTACGTGGCTATCTCACGAACAGAACAATGTTACTGACCGTGTTGGAACTTCGTTTGGTAGCGCTGTAAATGAAATAAAAGACTATTCTTACGAAGATAAAGGCATTCAAGCAGATTTGCAGGTAAATAAATACCTATCACTTGAATCTTCCGAGCACTTCTTTACGTACGGTCTGGCTTATACCAATAAAGATATTACCAACTACAACAAAATCATTGATCGCTCTAACAATGACCAAACATCGGTATACTTTTATCAACCTGATGCGACCGAAACCAGAATTGGATTGTTCGTTCAAGATCAGATTTCACTCCTTGAAGATAAGTTAGTTGTAACCCCTGGTTTACGTTGGGACAGATTTGAAACTAAGCCTGATAGCTCCACTGAAGGTATACCTTCAGGACAAACTTACGAGACAAACACAAGTTCAGCGCTTACCGCACGTCTAGGAACAGTTTATTCTTTGGATGACGAGTCTAAAGTCTTTGCTCAAGTAAGCCAGGGGCATAGAGCCCCTACGTTTGAAGAGTTGTATTACTCAATGCCAGGTCATGGTTACACAAACGTACCAAATCCTAACCTAGAAGCAGAAGAAAGTATTACGTACGAAACAGGTTACCGTTATACAAACGACTTCTCTCGTTCAGAAATTGCGGTTTTCTATAGTGATTACAAGAACTTCATTGACGTCATAGACATTGGCTCTGGCTCATCTGAGTATCAGCACCAAAACGTTGGTAAAGCGACAATTAAAGGCATTGAGTTCTCAAGCCGTATTGCTATCAGTGAAGTGTTCGAACTACCTAAGGGCATCTCTACTAACTTTGCCGCTAGCTACACTGAAGGTGAAGATGGTGAGAACAAGCCGCTTAATTCAGTAAATCCGTGGAATGCTGTCGCGTCATTGGATTACGATGCACCTAGCCAGACATGGGGTACAAGTATTGCAATGAACTACTACGCAGAGAAAAAGCTATCTGATATTAATGTTGATCCTGATAACAGTACTCGTACTCCTGATGAAGTCGGTACGCCTAGCGCAACCGTTATTGACCTAACTGCATACTACCGCCCTATTCAAGATCTCACGCTAAGAGCAGGTCTTTTCAATATTACTGATAAAGAATATTGGAAATGGAGCGACGTTAGAGGCGAAGGTGCGCTGCATGCGGATGACACTCAAGCAGGTCGCAACTGGGCAATTACTGCTAAGTACGAATTCTGATAAATCCAACACACTGTCTATAATTCAAAGCCAGCTTTATGCTGGCTTTTTTTGACCTTTCAACCAAAGATAGCTAAACGCAAAAAACAAAAAAGCCCCCGAATCTGGGAGCTTTCATAGTTCATTCAAAAAAAGATAACAAAAATGTTATGAATGAAACGGTAATTATTTTGAGCTTGTCATCTCTTTCTTAACCATTACAGCTGACGTGATGATGAAAGCGATGATGAGACCTAGCTCCATTGATAACCCCTATTGTTTGCAAAGTTGATAGACTGGACTAATTTTTGAACAGCGACATTCTAACACTTTTAAAATTCAATGATAGCTCTTAACGATATTTTTACGATTTTTATCGACTAAGATCAAAATCGGTGCGCCTAGCCTCATTTTCAACAGAATTCCCAGTCAATATTACTGTTAATTTTGTTAAAAGATTATGCTAAATCAGCCCTACTTCATAGTGACTTTTCCGCCAATAATTTTGTATGCGGGAGCACCTCTAATCAATGCTTCTCTCGCAAATTCACGACCACATTCAGGACAATGGCACGCCAGTTTTGTGTAATCTTCGACAATACGCTCTTTAAAACACTTCACCAGTGCCCCTTTACCACCCTTTCGGTATTTGAAGAGCTGAGATTTGCACTTGGAGCAATAGATATCGACGGTTTTACTGGGTTGCTTCTTATTCGGCTTTGCCATTTAACACCTCTGAATCTTCGCTTAGCTTCTCTGGTTTCAGCCAAACCTGACTAAAATCAAACCAACCGAGCGCATTACATTTTGCGTTTTGCAGCGAGCCACATTGGTCTTTACTGATTCCCAACCAGCAATGAAACATAGGAATGATCTGCATTTTTTCTACAAGAGATTTTCCTAAGTCTTTTGCTGGGAAAACGCTATTTTCTTCTGCTTGCCAAACCTCAACAAGGCTAGACCAATATTTAAAGTCTTCAGGCTTACTCAACTGCTCAATATCGCTATAGTTAAGTAGCCAGCCAGCTAAGCCATCTTCGCGATTGTTAGCAATACCCATCGGTTTGACCCAAATATCAACATCATCAATATCCGGTAGAGTGATGTCATACTTAATAAGCTCAACTTCTAGGTTATCTTGCTTCAATAACGACTCAATACACTTTACCAATGTTGGAAACATTGGGTGTTGTCCGTGGTATGCGATCGTTACTTTTCGGTAGGAAGGCGGTGACGTATAGTGCCCTTGCCTAGTATGGTGATACCAGCCTGGCTTCAGCCCATGTGCAGGTAGCACACCTAATTCCACTATCTTTTCCTGAGGAAGTTCCTGATATAGATTCAGGGATCCAAGGCGGTGACTGAAGTAATTCGCCCATTCGTCAGATTTCGCTAACCCACTACTACGGTTGAGCAACAAATAGGTACAGCCTGGGTCAAGCTCAACTTCATCACTGTAGGTTCCTGTTTCAGGTTTAATTGGATTCGTCATACTCGGAAATACCATTGATGAATGAATATCATCAATTACCCAGACTTCTACACGGTCCATTAGAGGCCTGAAACCAAAATAGCCATCAAAAGCTTGCAAAACAAGCCTTTTGTCATCATTTTGAATTACTTTGTAAGGCCCTGTTCCAACCGGGTTTATGTCGTAATCTTCCGCTCTGGAGTTCTCTGGTAATAGGACTTTAGCATCAGATTCAGACAATAATAGTGGTAAGTGGAAGTTATTCTTTTTAAGAATCACATCAACAACGCAACGGCCTGGGCTAACCACATCTTCTATATGTGAGTACAGGTTTTTGCTCTTTAGTGCGAGTAGTGAGTTAACAACCATGTCCGTTGTTAGGAGGTCGCCGTTGTGAAAACGGACATTTGGTCTGAGGTAGAACCGCCAATGCTGAGGAGAGAGCATCTCCCATGTGTGGGCAAGATCAGGACAGAGCTTCTCACTGTCATCAAGGCGAGTCAGCCCACTAAAGATTTGACGAGCAATATGCTGCTCTGAACGACGAACTGGCTTTTCAGGATTGAGCATGGATAGCGGGCGATAGTATGGCAATCGTAAGACTTGTTGCCCTTCTAGCTGCTGCACGCCCAAATAACTTTCAACTACTTGCGCAAGTTTCGCAGAGTCTTGGTCCAGTACTTTAAGCGCTTGGCCAATTTTCCCTTCTTCAAGATATCGCCTAGCGAGGTTTTCGCTGACATCAGTACGACTGCGTTTGAAGTTAAGTTGAGAAAGCTTCCCTCGCCCCGGAGAAGGATGCCATTCGATCCACCCTTCCTCTTCCATTTTGTTGAGTACGATGCGTGCGTTACGTCTAGTACAAAACAGAATCTCGGTAATTTCTTCAAGTTGAACACCACAATCTTTGCCATTGTAGTGTTCAAATAAGGTTTCAAATTGAACACGAAGTCTGGGGCTACTCATAAAGAGGAAATCTCAAATATATATGACCAGACTAAGTTTCCTTATTTATATCGAAGAAGCAAGTACGTTTTAGGGTTATTGAATATCGATCCCGATTTCGTTTGCGATTTTGAGCAGTTGTTGTTCGTTATCAAGCTTGATAGACCATTTGGTCTCAGAGCCATTGGCAGCAATAACGTTAGCACCTCGACCGATAAGTTGAATTGCATCCACCTGAGCCTGCAATGTGATCATGTGTTCTGTAGCAACTTTCACCACAATTTCATGAGACGTGACGATGATTTTTCCGCTTTTAAATTCAACAACCATTATTGGTTAGCCTTAAGAGATTGTTTAGCGTTGCGTTTCTTCTTTACTGCAATGGTAAGACGACTGGTACACACTAATCTTTCTCGCTCATCAGTAATATTGATTTGCCATACTTGCGTAGAGATACCGAGATGAATCGGCTCCGCTCGGCCTATGACCTGGCCCTCTCGCATTGAGCGAATGTGGTTGGCATTAATGTCCAGCCCGACGCAATAGGCATCATCTTCAACACAAAAGTTTGCCGCAACAGAACCTAAGGTTTCAGCCAACACTACCGAAGCACCGCCATGCAGCATTCCCAACGGCTGGTGGGTGAAATGACAGACTGGCATTGTGGCTTCAATGAAATCTTCGCCAACTTTGCTATAAATGATCTTTAAGTGATCTATCAAAGTATTTTCAGATGTCGCATTCAGACGTTCAAGGTCAATAGGTCGTTTCCAGATAGTCATATAAGTACTCGTGATGATTCGTTACAAAGCATTGTAACCTAATGGTATGATTAGAAAAATAATAAGAGTGAAACGGAGCGTTCCATGCATAACTGGTTGAAATATACAGCCTTAGCTACCGTTGTAGGGTTAGCGGCCTGCACCTCATCGCCAACAGGACGAAATCAATTGCTGCTTTTTTCTGATCAAGACATGAGTGCTCTCGGCGCCCAGTCTTTTGAACAAATGAAGCAGCAGCAAAAAATAAGCAAAGACAAAAAGATAAACGCATATGTCCAGTGTGTCGCGAAAGCCGTCACGCAGCAAGTTCCTCAACAACCAGAGTTTAAAGATTGGGAAGTTGTGGTTTTTGATAGTGACCAAGTCAATGCTTTTGCACTGCCTGGAGGTAAAATTGGCGTTTATACTGGGCTGCTCAAAGTCGCGAAGAATGAAGACCAACTCGCGACTGTCATTGGTCACGAAATTGCACACGTTCTCGCTGACCATAGTAACGAGCGTCTGTCTCAGTCCCAGTTAGCCAACGCCGGATTACAAATCACCAGTGTGGCTTTGGGTTCTTCTGAGTACGCTCAATACCAAGGTGCGACAATGGCTGCTTTAGGACTTGGACTGCAATATGGTGTTTTACTGCCCTATGGCCGCACTCAAGAATCTGAGGCAGACTTGGTGGGGTTAGAGATCATGGCAAAAGCGGGCTTTGATCCAAACGAGAGTATCAGCTTGTGGCGGAACATGGCGAAGGCCTCTGGAGGAAAACAGCCGCCAGAATTATTGTCGACCCACCCTTCTCATGGGACTCGCATTCACGACTTGTCAGAAAAAATAAAATCACTACCGCACTACAACGTGAAAAAACCAAACTGTTCTTAAAAAAATGGGGAGCAACGTGCTCCCCATTTTTATGTTCCCAGAATCATCAGTGGTAAACGCAGCAACTGGTCACCAGTTCCGGCAAAATACCAGATGATGCCAATTAAACCTGCGACTAACGACAGATACCAAACAGCAGCAACAACCTGACCATAACGATCTAGCGGTAATAGGTGGCTGTGATGTCGACCACGCCATTCAATAACAATTTCTAGCGTACCCATGATAAGCAGAAAGCCGAACAGTGTAAGGCCTAAAGAATAGCTCAGCGCAACACCACCTAGTGCGGCAGCTGTACAAAGGGTTATCCCCATAAGGCTGTTCATAGAAAAGCTGATGCTCTTCAAAACATGGCCACCATCAAGAGGCAATATGGGGAGCAAGTTGAAAAGATTTAAGAATGCATTAAACACCGCTAAACCGGCGAAGAACATCTCTCCTGTTATCCAATACAGAACAACTAGAATCAACGATAGTACAAATCCAAACATTGGCCCCATAATCGAGATCACTACGTCTTGCCAACGCGTGTTGATCTTCTCGTCACTCAACGCTAAACCGCCAAGAAAAGGTACTAAGTAGATACCTTTGGTTTTCATTCCAAAGTACTTCATTGCTTTAACGTGGCCGTACTCATGGAAAACTAGGCAAGCAATCAACGCTAAGGCAAACTGAAATGAAAATAACCATGAATACGCTGCGAGGCTCGCAGAAGCCAACACCACCTTGATCAATTTTGCGCTCTTAAGAGCTTTCATTCCAAGTGACAATAAGCCAATTAGGCTAAATCTTTTCTCTGGTTCCGGTGGAGTAAAAGGTGTCTGCTTTTCTATATCTTTGGTGTTACGGCTCCCTTGAATCACAAGCTGCTCATTCAATGTCGCTTTATACTCAATCATGAACGGTTGCCATTCTAGAGATGTCTCAAGCCGACAATTCAGCTCTTCTTCACCATTGAGGAGTTTAAATTCGTGCGCAGACTCTTTGCCACGCTCTGAATCCGCGTTAAGTTGGGAGACTAATTGGTTGTCCCAAAAGAGTTGTTGCCACCCAGCAAGGGAGCCTTCCAAGCGTAGAGGCTTACCTAAAAAATCAATAGAAAGCAGTTCCAATGTGTGTCCTAAATATTTGTTATATAAACGCCGCTCATTATGCCGATTGTTATAAAAATGGTAAAGAATAGGGATTAAGATAGTGACAATGTCACACATATAAGATAACTATTGCGGGAATAATCCGCTAAATCAAGGCGGTTCGTACTCTACAAAGCCAATACCCCTTTATTTTCGATGGATAAAGTGGATAATAGCGCCCTTGATTTAATACCTATTTATATGTGAGCCCATTATGTCTTCAGAAGCGACCATGCTAGAACGTTGCCAATCTAAGTGTGAATTGTGCAGTGCTGAATCTCAGCTAACCGCCTACGCCGTTCCACCACACAGCCATGTGACTGTGGATCACGCTATTATGGTTTGCGACACATGTCTTGGTGAAATTGACGAGCCTAAAGACATCAACCACTGGCGTTGTTTGAACGATAGCATGTGGAGCCAAGTTCCAGGTGTGCAAGTCACAGCATGGCGCCAGCTAACGCGCTTAAACAGCGAAAGCTGGGCACAAGATGCGCTAGACATGATGTACATGGAAGAAGAGCAAATGAACTGGGCCATGATTGGTATGTCTGCAGATGACAAACCACTTGATTGCAACGGCGTTGAACTGAAAAAAGGTGACGACGTAACGGTAATCAAAGACCTGCCAGTACGTGGTACTAACCAAGTCATCAAGCAAGGTACGGTCATCCGCGGTATCAGCATTGGCGACGATCCGAAACTAGTCTCTGGTAAAGCGAACGGCGGTCAATCTATGTACGTTATCGCTGAATACTGCCGTAAGAAGTAGTTATAAATTGGTGATTTTTCTAAGGGCGCTATTCAGCGCCCTTTTTAATGCGCTTAAATTTCACACCAAATTTTCTAATTAAAGTCTAATTCATAATGATTAACTGTTAATCAACCAATATGAAGCCATACACTTATGCTTCGGCTGTTTAAGATTCAGCATTTCTCACGTCTAGAGATAACATAAAGTTGGCTATGAAAAGTATAAAACTCTTGCTCATATTGGTGAGTCTCTTCTCTTCGCACGTTGCTTTCAGTAACGAGTTCTATTCAGAAAAACATCATGGCAATGTTCAGTTCTACTCTTTGGGAGATTTTGAGCTAGAAAGTGACCAGATTTTGCGTGATGCACAACTTGCGTACACAACGCACGGTCGTCTCAATAAAGATAAAGACAACGCGATACTTGTCACGACCTGGTACGGCGCAACGAATAAGGTAATGGACGATGTTTACATCGGGCCGGACAAAGCGTTAAACCCAGATAAATACTTTATCGTTGTGGTCAATCAATTGGGTAACGGCTTATCGACATCACCTAACAACTCCAAAACACAGCCTGACGGTACATTTCCCAAGTTAAGCATTAGCGATGACGTGTGGGCACAGCATCAGCTCTTGTCTGACAAATTTGGCATCAAACAACTCGCTTTAGTCGTGGGTGGCTCCATGGGAGCACAACAAGTTTGGGAATGGGCGGTTCGTTACCCAGACATGGTTCAGAGAGCGGCTCCAATAGCGGGCACAGCAACCAACTCTGCAATGGCTTCACTCATTTCTGCAACACTAGAAGATGCGATCATCTCTGATCCTGCGTTCAGCGAGGGTGATTATGATGACTATAGAAATGTGAATGATGGTTTGAGTAGACATGCTGATTTATGGTCAGTGTTTGGATTTAGCGAAGACTTCTATGACCAGCAGCTATACAAAAAGTTAGGCTTTCAGAGCGTAGACAGCTTTCTCGATGGCGCTACAAGACGCTCATTCACATCAATGGAGCCTAACGTTCTCCTTTCTATGATTGATAAATGGCAGAGTCATGACGTAACACTCCCGGGAAAATCTCTCGAACAAACACTCCATGGTATCCGCGCCCTCACCTACATTATGTCAATCGATACTGACGGCGTTTTCCCACCACACGAACTGAAGAAGCTTCAGACAATAACGCCGAACAGTACCTACAAAGAACTTAAAACACCTTATGGGCATTTTGCGCTTGCCGGTTTAGACAATCACTTTGTTGAACAAGTTGATGAGAACCTAAGTGAGCTTTTGAATTTATCAGCCAAGAAATAACGCTGAAACATGGGTGAAACAAATCTCACAGGGTGATGCATTAGTCTGCGAACGTCGCATAGCATAGGTGCGACACCTATCCGCCTTACGGATAAACCAACATTTAATCTCTACTCTCTCGTAGATCGGTTAGCCCCAACTTCGGTTGGGGCCTTTTTTATCGTCATTCATAAAAGCGATACACGTTTAAAACACAACATTCCGCGCGTTTATCTAGTTTAGTGGTACGACTAACGAAGAACACCGCACTATTTATGTATTTAGATTCCATCCTTAACACGCTTCGCCCTATTGGAGAAATCACAACAACACCTATGTTTGGTGGATTCGGACTGTTTAAGGACAAAGTTATGTTTGCTCTCATTCATAAAGAACATATTTACTTTCGCTTTGACGACGCATCACAACATACCTTCGAGCCTGAAGCGCTAATACGATTCACTTATAAAAAGTCTGGTTCAATAACAAATACTCAGTACTTTACGCATGAGAGTTTCAAGTCCAACACAGCGCTTGTCTTGGAACATGCTCAAAACGCTTTAATCAGAGCTGAGCAACGTCAACAGAGCTCCAGAGTAAGCTTTAATGAGCAACGTATTAAAGACTTACCCAATATGACTTACAACATGGAGATCATGCTGAAAAAGTCAGGTGTAGATAGCGTCACAGCATTAAAGCGACTCGGGGCTTTGCAATCTTTTGTAAGGCTGAAAAAACGATTCCCAGAAGTCGGTGATAAAGCAGTTTTATCAATTCAAGGAGCCATTTCCGGTCAGCACAGCGCGGTATTGGCAAAGTCAGAACGTTCCAAGCTTTTAAGACTGGTTAAAACCATATAAAACAGAGGAAAATCTATAACTCGTTTGTTTTCGTAAGTTTGTTCACCATTCTTTCGAAGTTGAAGCAGTGCCTGATAGCTAAGAATTTCACTGGCCCCTCACTTTCTGGAGGGGCTTTTTGTGCGTTAATGAAAAATTGCACTCACCTAGTTCACATTAAAAAATGATAGGGTGTTTTTGAGATTGTTCACCTGAACAGAGATCGCCGTGTTTTCGCTTTTTACTTGCTGTGAGCTCACCGAGCTGTGTTTTACCGTCTCGTTAATACCATTAATTCTGTAAGAGATATCTTCCGTAACACAGCGCTGCTCTTCAGATGCAGCAGAAACAATCGAGTTCATGTCTGATATTTGTGTTGCCTGATGTTTAATCGCATCAAACGCTTGCGATAACTGTCCCATCATCTTGCTCGACTTATCAACGAGATCAACCGTCGAAGTCATATATTGATCAGCACATTGTGATTGTTCCTGTAACTTAGTAATGATGTCCTGTATATCGACAGTTGAAGACTGAGTTCGTTGCGCTAATGAACGTACTTCATCTGCAACAACTGCAAACCCGCGACCGTGCTCTCCTGCCCTTGCAGCTTCAATAGCCGCGTTTAGAGCCAATAAATTGGTTTGCTCAGAGATAGAATTGATCACTTCAACAACCGAGCTGATCTCTTCACAATGGTTACGCAAACCATTGACTATCGCAGCAGCAGAATCCATAGCCTGATTCACTTCCAGATGAACGGCATCTGTTTGTGACAGAAGTTCAGCACCACTGCTCACTACATTGAGTGTAGAGCGTGCAATTTCATCTGCGTTTGCTGCATTCTCAGATACTTCCATCGCAGCAATTGAAAGTTGCTTAGTTGCTGTCGCGACTTGCTCCACATCCGTAAATCCGGTTTCGGCACTTTTTACAGATGAGTCAACCAGTGTTTCAATTTTGCTCTGATTCGCAACTAACGAATGCATCTGATCTGAGGAACTCGAAACAATACCGGACACACTCGATTGAAGAGATATAAGCGACTGTTGAATATGATCGAGTTCATTGTTCGCTTTTCTCATCTCTAAAGGTTCAAAGCGCCCCTCCGCCATATTGGTAATGGTATGAACGATATTAGGTAAGTTACCCAGAGAGCGTTTAACAACCCAATACAAAGCGATCATTAGCAATATGCTGATGACGGCAAATATTAAGACTAAACCGTAGAGCATGTTTTTATGGATCGCCTCAGTGCCAGTCTGATTACTCCACACAAATAGGTCGTAGGTATCATTCAGCGCCTGTTTGGTAACGGTATATGGGATGTCTTCTTCAGGCGTGTGATAGAAATAAGGCGTATCACTAAGCTGATTAAAGTCAGGCCTTACGGTGTAAATATTTTTGTTGACCCACCCAAGATCCACCGTTCCTTGATCTGCCAAAACAATTTCACCCTGTTTAGTTGTTATGGCGTACTCAAGCTTAAAGTCTGGCATTAGGTCAGATAGAGAAACATCAATACCCAAAACACCAACCAACTTTTGATCGCGTACTATCGGTGCTGAAACTGACATAACGCGCTTACCAGTGTTACTAATATAAGGCATAGAGACATAACTACTAAAACCTCGCTCAGCAATAGCCAGATACCAGTCGCGTTTCATGCTGATTACGTTAAAATCTTTAACCCAACCTCTAGATAGTGCGCTAAATGGTGTTCCATTAAGGTCAGCAAAGTAAACGTCAATGAAGGCTTTATTAGTTTGTCGTACTTCTTCTAAAGCAGCTAAGGCTTGCTGCTGGTCGAACGCTTTATCCTCACCATAATAAGGAAGTAACGCTGCAAATTGCTTCGTGAGCACTTCTGTAGCATTTAAATTCTTGGAAAAAGTACTTACAACAATGTCAGATGTCGCATCCTTACTGGTTTGAATGTTCTTCCATTTCCAATCTTGTAAGTAATAATTCGCCACTCCACTCGCGACAAGTAGAACAGCAAACAAAACGGTTAAAAAAACCAATGATATCTTTTTCAGCATCTATTTTTACCCTAGTTTATTACTTCGATTGAATGAGCTCCTCTGCTTTAAAGGAGCCTAATTCGAAGAAGACTGGGATATTAGTTCAAAAATGCAGCACTCTTTGTTTCAGTTGCGTTTCATTGATGAATTAGCAACCAACCGCTGTTTATTTGTTGTTTGACAGCCAATATATTCATTAAAAACAACAAATTGATAAACCTTCCGCGCAATACTAGAATCAATTTGATTGCGTATTTTCAATGATTTAGTAAGAGATTTTGCAACAATGTACTCCAGCAGACGTTACATAGACCTTTTTGGCACAGCTTTAAAAGTTCAAATCATCGTCCTTGTCGTTCTTGTCATCGTGCTTTCTTGGCTGAATATCAAAGTAACGTCACTCAACAATGATCAAAGTGCTCTCTTAGATTACGAGTTTTGTACTTACAAAATAGATAAAGCATTGACGCAATTCGTCTTCTCCAGAAGCAAAATCAGTGATGCAAATATTCAGGAGTACATTGAATTAAGTGCAGAAAGGACTGCGTGTGTCGAAGGGCTATTGCAGTTATTGCGTTTATCTGCGGCGGATCTTAGCGACTACGAAGGGGTTGTTCTTCAGTACCTTGAAGACTTCAACACTGAGCAAGCCTATCTGATTAGCTTGGGCAAAGCTTATTCTGGCAAACGGATGAATGAGGTTCTCACGAAACACTGGCCTAAGGAAAAAGACAAGCTTTCTTACCATAGAAGCAGGCACGACACGTTTTATAACGTGAGGTTCACGTTGGAAGTGGAAGCCCAACAGGTTCAAACCATCTTTTTCTCCCTCTCCATCATTGTAATTATGTTGTTCATTGCGATTTGTTTCACCGTATTTGTCTTCTTCAAATACATTAACAAAGAGGTAATTCACCCACTACACTTCGCATCTAACGCGCTGCCGACAAATTTGGATGGAGAGAGCTCGACAGCGACATCGCTTTCGCAGGTAGAGTCAAAATCTTTAGAGTGTAACCTCCTCTTTTCTGCCATTGATAAATACTCAGAAAAAGTCGATAAGTTAAAAACGGATGCGGTAGAAACGGCGGAGAAAAAAACACGCTTTGTGAACTTTTTGAGCCACGAGATTCGCACACCGCTTAACGCCATCATTGGTAACTTGGATCTCGCTGATCAAGACAAAACGTTCGACCAAGCAGCGCTTGAAGACGTCATTACTGCATCTAGACTGCTCGACGACATCATTAACAACATCCTCGATTTTGCGGCTTTAGAAATTAATTCCATTACTCCCCAGCCTAAATATCACAGCTTACAGCACATTCTGGATTCGGTTTTACACACACTGAGCTATCTAGAGAACGAGCATAAAATCCAAAGCCATCTTGTCGTTGCTGACAACGTTCCTAGCAACTTATTTGTCGATCGCTTTTTGTTGTCGCAGGTAATGATAAACATCATTAGCAATATCATTAAACACAGTGAAACCGCCATTTATCGCATTAAGATCACTCAAAAAAATGGAAGTCTGAGACTTAGATTTATCGATAACGGCAAAGGCATCAGTAAAGCGTTGCTTCCAAGACTCTTTGATGAATTCGCACAGAGTGAACGTCATCAAGGTACATCTGGGTTGGGAATGAAAATCGTCAAGGAGTCAGTGCTGCTGCTTGAGGGGAAAATTCATATTTGGAGTAAAACGTCCTTTGGTACTGTTTTCCAAGTCGATATTCCCTTGTTACAGGATTCGGATAATGTAATCCAAGATCCTACCGATGCTCAGGCTACATCTGAGCTTCCAGCTACTAGGATGAAAATACTGGTCGCCGAGGATTTTGAACTCAACGTAAAACTGATGAAAAGAATTGCTAAGAAGCACCACCTGACAATGGATTTTGCCAGCAATGGGCGTGAGGTTCTTGATAAGTTAAATGATCAATCGTATGACCTAGTATTGATGGACATTCAGATGCCAGTATTGGATGGCATTGAAGCGACCAAGTTAATACGAAGAGATCAGCGTTTTGCGCACATCCCCATTTACGCCCTGACCGCAGACTCTGATCTTGTACAACAAGAGGTGTGCACCGATGCTGGGATGAATGGGTACATCACTAAACCCATTAAAGCCGATAAGTTGTTTACTCTATTAGCGGAGTTAGAAAAGAATTCTAGTTAATCATTAAAATTGAGTTGGTAGCCCTTGCCGCGAATCGTGCTAATCGACAGCGACTTTTTAAACGCGGAGTCGAGTTTCTTGCGAAGTCGAAACACGGAAAGGTCCATGCTTCTTGACCAACCATCGTAGGCGTAACCTTTAGTAATAAATGACAACTCATCACGAGAAACGGCCCGATTGGAGTTGATGGCCAGATAGTAGATGATGCTCATCTCTTTTAGCGTCAGTTCAAGCAAAGTGCTCTCGTGAGTAACCGTGTTTGCCCCTTTGTCGAAACTGAAGCCGTTTATGCTCAGTTCAGTTTCTTCGGATTCAGTGTCAGAAAGATCATCGTCTTCTTCAAATTTAAGGTGCTTCTTCATTCTCGCGTAAAGCACCTTAACCCCTCTCTCCTTTTGAATAAAATCGTCAGCCCCGAGATTAAGACTGAGTAGCTCGATCTCTTCATCACGACGCGCGGTATAAATAACAATGGGACTATTGACCACAGACTTCAACTCTTTGAAATGATCCAAAGAAAAACCCGATGGTAAAGAAAGATCAAGGATAACAAGGTCAATATTGTTCTCTACCGCTTTATTGAATGCAGAACCGACATCGAATGCCTGATGAACGATGACATCCCTGCACTCGAGGTACTTCTTAATTAACCTCGATGTAAAAATATCGTCTTCGACCAGTAATACAGATTTATAAGGCATTGGTTTTTCCGCGTCTTGTTATTAATATTCTGATTTTATGAGTAAAATGTATGTTGCCAGCATTGTATTGAATTGTTCTGCAATGAGACTCGAGCTACTGGTATTACGTTGTAAACGCTTTAATGTGGCTGCTAACGTATCAAACCCCATCACACCACAACTTCCGGAAATCTTGTGAATAGCAGAATCCAAATGGCTTTTTGAGTCCGAGTCTCTGATCAGAGTGTTTGCATGAACGGACAATTCCTCAATTAAACCCAACGCGTCATCCACATCTCCGTCGCATAACTCTTGAATAAAATAGAGGGTTTCTTGCTGAAGAATTAACCGTTCATTTTCAGGTATCATGTAAGTCCCAAAGTTTTCATCGCAGGTTAAGTAGGCATTTGTGTCGTATGAGTATAACTTGCGGGCCGGCGCTCAACGTCAAATCAAGGTCATCGTTCATTTGGATCAAGCACTTAGTGGAACAATCTACAACCATTAAGCCGTATTCAGAAGTTACCTTACTGAGCATGAAACGACTTAATGAGTTTAGATCATACTTTTTACTATTTTAACGAATGTTTCAATTTGGTTTCGTTGCTGGCAAAAATTCAATTTGATTGGAATGAAAGTCTCATGAACTGTTTGGGCATAAAAAACGCCCTTAATTAAAAGGGCGTTAGTAAGAATAAAGCGGGTAGTTTACCAACTATCGATATGAACCTGATTCCCACCATGCGACGATGCACCCCAGACTTTAATAGAGCCATCGCTTAGCACAGCGGCGAATGCTTGGTCATTACTGACAACCTGTTTAGCATTCTTAATGTCTAGGGCATCCACTTCGGCTTGCTTTCCACCATATTGAGTGTGTCCCCATACTCTAACGGAGCCATCTTCCAATAGGGCCGCAAATGCGCTGGAGTTACTTACAATTTGTCGTACTTTGGCGTCTCCGATTCTGGCGTTAACTTCCTGCTGATTTCCGCCGTAATAGTTGTTTCCCCATACACGTACCGAACCATTTTCTAGCAGTGCGGCAAATGCCCAGTGGTTGGCGCTAATTTGCTTTGGTTTAGCAAATCCAAGTGCATTAACTTCTTCCTGATTTCCACCGTGGAATTTATCTCCCCACACTTTCACCTTTCCATCCGATAGTAAGGCACCAAAAACCTTGCTATTGCTGAAGATGCGCTTTGCATCGCGTATCTCCAAGCTATCTAATCGTTGCTGGTTTCCGCCATATTTGTCATCCCCCCAAACGTTGACCATTCCATCTTTTGACAACGCCGCAAATGCCGCGTGATTACCGACAATACTCACGACATGTCCCATGTCGAGCAAGTTCACATCAGCTTGATGCCCACCTTTTTCGCGGTCACCCCAAACTTTTACTGAACCATTTCGCAGTAAAGCGGCAAAAGCCCCTGGTGTTGATACAACGTCATAAACATTATTGATGTTAAGCGCATCGACCTGCGACTGGTTCCCCCCTCGCAACGTGTCACCCCAAACTGATATGCTGCCGTCGGTTTTAAGAGCCGCAAATGCTGCGCTTGTACTGACGACCTTGCTAACATTGCGAAGATTTATCGTGGAGAAGGCTTGTTGATCACCGCCAAATCTGTTGTCTCCCCAAACACGTACTGAACCATCTTCCATTAACGCAGCGAACGCTTTGTCATTGCTGACTATCTCTTTTGCATTAACGATATTAAGCGCTTTTACTTCATCCTGACTTCCACCAAAGCGTCCATCACCCCACACTTTAACCGAGCCATCCTCAAGCAAAGCAGCAAAAGCACGCCCATTAGAGACAAGGTTCTCAACATTGTCTAAAGCAAGAGAATCAACGGAAAATTGGTCACCACCATTGTTTGCGTTACCCCAAGCCTTAACCGATCCGTCCTGCATTATTGCAGCAAATGTATCCTTACCAGACGTAATTGATACGATAGGAGCGCTTTCGTTCACACCATGATCCTGAGACTCCCCGTTTGAAGTCAGAATTTCTGCACTTTCTTGATTACACCCAACAACCCCAGCTAATGATGTAACGATCAATGCCATTCCACCCACTCGCTTTAACGCCCGTCCCATAGTGCCGAACCCAATAAACGTTAAGTTTGGAGCCCTACGGTGATTAGCTCTTATTGTTGCCGCGTTGCGGTACAAACAATGAGTTAATGGTTCTCTCTTGCTATGTTTCATCGACAGTAATTCCTTTGCACTACCTTTTACAGCGATCTTTTCGCCACCTCCATTCAACATAATTAATCGTATGCAATAGGTTGTTTCACTAATGTATCAAAGCCTTATACGCTTAATACATTTGAGAAACATTCGCCGTAGTTAGCGATGAAATACTGTGGATTCAAACACTTGTAGGTTACGTAACTCGGCCCTTTACTTTCTATTGGATACTGGATTTATGCACCTATATTTATATGCTATTTTCACAACTCTACACTTAACATCAGGAACTTATTTCAATGCGACTTTTACCCCTCCTACTCACCAGCGCAGTCATGTCTTTTCAAGTCTTCGCCGCCCCTACAAAAACAGATATTTTCTCAACCATTGATCATCGCCTCAGTTACATGGAGGACGTCGCACTGCACAAAGCAAACAATGGTATAGCGGTAGAAGATAAGAAAAGAGACGCCGTTGTCATTGAGTCTGCTAGCGTAGCGGCAGAAAAAGAAGGCTTAGACAAACAAAGTGTTGAAGCATTTTTTGCCGCTCAGATTTCCGCAGCAAAGGCGATTCAGTTCCGATACCGAGCTGATTTATTGACCGCACAAGAAACGCGTACCCCAAGAGATCTTAAGACAGTTATTCGCCCTGAACTAATCAAGCTTGGCCAAGAGATTACGGCGGGAATTGCGGAGTACCTAGATGAAGGCGGCGAATTTAAACAAAGTGACTGGCCAACATTTCAAGCAGCGATTAACGAAAGATATTTGACAGACGTCGATAAGAAAGCGCTCTTTGATGCATTGGTGCTCATTAAAACTCAATAACTTATTACTAGGAGGCTATGCGCCTCCTTTACGCTCGCTCTCGCTGAGCGTATTTATCGCATAGCTGATTGAAGGTCAGGGGTTTATCGAAATAGTAGCCTTGAAGCACCTGGCAGCCCATTTGATTTAGCAACTCCGCCTGACGTTTGGTCTCCACCCCTTCTGCCACTACATTAAGCTGATTAGAGTGCCCCATCGCTATGATGGTATTAGCTAAGCTGTCCAAATAGTTATCATCGTTGATATCGCGGATGAACTGTCGATCAATTTTGATCTCCGATATTGGAAGTTCATTAACGTAACGGAGAGAACAATAACCCGTCCCAAAATCATCAAGAGAAACACCAAACCCTTCCGCACTCAGGTTCGTTAATATGTTTTTGACTCTGTCCGTATCTTCAATGACAACATTCTCTGTAATTTCAAAAATAACCAGATGATTGTTCAACTCGTTTGAATTGAGAATGTCTTTGGCTTTTGATTCAAAATCTTTATGAAGAAGCTGCAGTGGAGAGATATTAATCGCAACGCCAACTTGGCTTTGATTCAATCGATTGAACAAGACGATATCTTTACAGGCCTGCTTCATCACAAAGTCGCCAATCTCGATAATCAATCCAGTTTTTTCAGCGACATCTATAAACTGATCCGGAGAAACATAACCAAATTCAGATGAATGCCAACGACACAATGCCTCAACTCCAATGATCTCGCCACTAGCAGCATTAATTTTAGGTTGGTAATGAACGCTGATTTCTTCTCTCGCCAAAGCAAAACTTAACTGCTCTTCTAGCGCAAACTGATATTCCAATATGTCGTTGATTCCTTTGGTGAAAAGCTGAATTTGACCTTTTGTTTTTTCTTTGGAAGTGTAAAGAGCAACATCAGAGTGAGATAACAATTCGGAAGAATTGGCGCCATGCTCAGGAAAAATTGCGATACCAATACTGCAGCTGGTGGATAACTGAATACCATGAAATAGAATAGGAACGGCTATAGCCTCTTGAATCCTTTCAGCTCTGAGATTTGCTTCTTCCACTTCAACAATAGGAAAACCAAAAACAAACTCGTCTCCACCAAAGCGAACCAATATCTCATCATCACGTTTGAGTTTCGAGAATGTCGCACTCACAGCTTTAAGCAACTCATCTCCAGCGTGGTGACCATATTTATCATTGATCCTTTTAAAGTCATCCAAATCAACGAATAAGACCGCGTATTTCGACTTATCTGTTTTACATTTCTCGATGCAGCTGTCTAATTGCGCATCCAGTCGGCTACGGTTAGGAATACCTGTCAACGAATCGATGTGGGCCAACCTTTCCAATTGCATGCTGCTTATCTCAAGCTGCTTAATATCCTCTTCGATTCTTTGCTGATAGTCATCGAAGCGTCTTTTGACCAATTTGCTGGCCCAAAACGACAAAGTGACAAGAAGCGACATTAATCCAACTAGAATAAGAATCACGCGAAGGAGGTCTTCTGAGTGGGCTTGTTTTAGCTTAACCACTTGCGGACTCAAAACACGTTCAACATGCTCAGTAAAAAAACCCGTTCCAATAATCCATCCCCATTCGGGTAATACCTGAACATAACTAACTTTATTTGAGTTGAAGATGCCCTCTGGGGTATAAGGGCTTTGGTATTCCACAAATCCTGACAAGTTGCCATTTAATGCCGTTCTAATTGTTTCAAGGAGTTCAGGCTCAGGATCTCCAATTCGGTCAGGGTCTTTATGCGCTAGTGTCACGCCTTTCATATCCATTACAAATACGTAGTTATCTTCTCCAAATCTTAATGCTGTCAGCCATTCCAGGAGCCTAAGCTTTATCTCATCCTCGACGTCAGAAACGTACTCACCAGTCCCGATAAACCAGTCAAAAGGTTCAAATTCCTTACCAAATCCAATCTTTTCAAACTCAACATCACCTTGTCCGGGTTTCTTATACCACCATTGGTAAAAGGCTTCGCCATTGGTTGATTGTCGGATGAGATCGATATGTTCTTTTAATATCAATGTTCCCTTGCTGTCTTTAGCGTCAATTTTGGACGTTCCTTCAATATGAGGAAGCAATCCATGCATAACGCTCGTACCTTCCATAGAAAATATAAAGAAATAGCCACGACCTTCATTAAACCTCACATCTCTCAATGCTTCAGATATTAAGGATTGAAGTTCTTCTTCTGCGTAATTGGGAAAAGAGCGATACAAACCGCTGGCGATGCCATGCGCTTCATAAATTCGCTCTCGAATATCGGCTTTTAATACATCGACTGCTTGAGAGGCTTCGAAAAGCAAATGTTGATGGATATTTTGCAATTGGCGTTTTGATTGATCGCGCTGGCTCTCTATAAAGTCTTGTCGAAAGCCGTCCAACAACGCATCAATTTTTCTTTGCTCCTCTCCGACAAAAATCAAAGTTATGGCTAACATTACCGTCATGGTGAGTGTCACCGGTAATATTTTTATACTTCGCAAAAGCCATAATTCTGAATCATTTGTCATAGACCAGCCCTGTAACCATAACCACAATCCTCTAATTATAGCTTTTGATTGTTAAGAGCTTTTCGTAATACAAGGTCACTTGTCGCCCGGTATCGCATATTTGAGTTTTCCTTCACTCTTAAGCATTTCAAAATACTTCCCAGACTCTCTCATTTTTTCAAAACCTCGCTCACATTGATTAAGAATCTCCTGTGCATTGGGAAAAGAGCGGGAAACCATGAGATGAAGTGAAGTTCCGGGAAATGGGTCGGGTAAGATACCGAAGAGATGCTGTGAATCTGGAAACAGTTTAGCAATCCATTTCCAACCAGATTCTGGATCAGCTGGGAGATAATCAATTCGGCCTTTTTGTAGCATTTGAAACGCTTTTTCTTCTGTTTGGGCTAGCACATACTCGTGCCCCTGCTCATCAAATTTTTCTTTAATGTAATAACCGAGATAAGTTCCGATACGGTAGGACATAAGTTCTCCAAGACTGACAGAGTCAGCCTTGGGTACAAGTGGTCGATAGTAAAATATTCTAGGCGGGTTTGCCGATTGGGTTATTGAAACAGAAAAGTCAGCAAATTCCTTTCTCGTTTTTGTGACAGCATAAGGGAAGGCGGCGAAAGCAGAGCCATGTTTCACCATAGTTTCAGCCCTTAACCAAGGAACATACGCTACTTCAATGTTCGTCTCCTCGCTTTGGCACATTTCAATAACGAGATCGACAAAAAAACCTTTACCTTCTCCTTTTGATGCATCTAAAACATATGGAGGCCAAACATCAGTAACAAAAGTCACCGTCTTCGCATATGTTTGACTGGTAAAAAATGCGAGCAGTACAAATAGACTTGGCAATTTAATTGCCTCTCTTAAAGTGCCCATATTAATGCCCTGCTAACAAAACCATTAATATGCTTCTAGTACAAAAGTGGTAACACTTCAAGCGTGACGGCGTCACATTAAGTCGGGTAATCTCTATTCAATTTTTCCCGCTACAGTCTGAATTCTCTCAAAACTGCCTGGTTTTGTTACCCATGCAACCACAGCATCAATGTCATTCAGTTCATTCGTCAATTCAAAATGCCAAGTTCCAGTCGAGGAGCGACTTTGCTGACGCTCCTTAGCGATAAAATCGTGTTCAAGTGACTTCCCTCTGTTTTCTCCGGCCTTCACTATGGTAGTTTGATTGTTAGCAAGAAACACAATCGTCGCGTCGAGATGTCCAGATTTGTCGAAGTTAAGAATGAATTTATTTCCTTTGCGACTAAGTGTCAGTCTCTCTGCGTTTCTAGGCTCTAAAGCTGGTAGCTCGCGGTTAACCCAATTGAAGAAGCCGCGCCATTCTTTACCATCAACAATAAATCCTGGCGTATAGACGCTACCCACGACATCATATGCACGATAAAGACGCTGAAGTTGGGAGTATTCAGGTTTAGCAAAGTCGTCTTGCCAGCCAAGGTAATCCCAATAGTCGACGTGATAAGCCACTGGGATAATTTCCTTCCATAGTCGATCACTTTCTTCAAACGTCGATAAATACTTGTCCGCTGGTGGGCAACTGGAACACCCTTCTGACGTAAATAACTCTATAACTTGAGCAGGTTGACCTTCGTGTGACCAGATTTGTCCACTAGAGAGGGTTGAGGCGACGGATATCGCTAATAATGTGTTCATAGACAGATCCTCTGATGTACTACTGACTATGACCGACCTAATGCTGACTCTATTTCATTAAAATTAAACAAAAAAAAAGCGCCAGCATTTCTGCTGGCGCTTAACAGTCTGTAAATGTACGTCTATTAACGATATAGACCGATATCCTTTTGGATGTGACCAGACATGTCACTTGCGTAGTAAGCGCGAGGTGTATTGTCTGTGAAAAGAATATCTAGTAGGTGTGCAATCAATCCTTTGAAAGTAACCGAGTAGGTTTTTTTGTCCATAGAGATTGGAGCGTTGATAGTTCCGATGTGCATTGCCTGTGCCATGATTGCCTCTCTATAAATCGTGTAATTCGTTTCGTTGAGGGGATATTAAGCAATAAATTACTGTTCAAAAAATGACAAATTTTTCTTTTTGGCATTAGTTTTTCTAATAAAACAAACCATTAACATGGTAGTTTGAAAAAAATGCAAACAAAACTAGATATAGTGCTTATTTATCCACTTTGATTGCATTTACTATTTATTGACCACTCAGAAACACGCTTCAAGTCACAAATATTTTACAAACTTACACATATTCAAGCTGGTAATTTGTCTCGATTAAATTAGTTTATTTATCGATACTTACTTCAACTTCTGATACCAATCTCTTTTGTTTGACCACCGATGCCACAACTGCAATAGACATAGTAATCAGTAATACAGCTAATGACAGCGGAGTGGGTATCTCCCAAGGTGACCCAACTAGCATCATCTTAATGCCAATGAAAATCATGATGAAGGACAATGCTGGTTTAAGGTAGATAAACTTATCCATCATGCCTTGCAAGACAAAGTACAAAGAGCGAAGGCCCAGCAAGGCGAATACGTTCGCCGCAAGTACAAGAAACGGCTCTTGCGTTACAGCGAAGATGGCAGGAATGGAGTCAAGCGCGAACATGACATCCATAAATGCAATCACACCAATCACAATCGCCATCGGTGTTAACACTCGTTTGCCCTGCTCCACAACCATCAGTGCGTTACCACGAAAATCATCCGTTACGTTCGCCCACTTCCTTATTAGCTTTTCAGGCAAGGGGTTCACCTCATCTTCTCCTTTGTCTCTTGCCAGCTGTACACCCGTCCAGATGAGGAACAGAGCAAAGACATAGAGAATCCAGTAGTACTGAGCAAGCAACTGAGCACCAACTGCAATCATGATGGCACGCAAGACAAGCGCACCAATCACTCCCCAGAGTAATGCTCGTGGGCGCAAATGTTCTGGCACTAAGTACTGATGGAAGATGATGGCAAACACGAACAAGTTATCAACGCTCAGTGACTTTTCTAGCAGATAGCCGGTTATGAATGATATGGTCGCTTTTTCAGCGCTGTAATTGCTTGCTGGGGCATAGATATCCCAAAAGAAATAAATGCTGGCAGCGAAGATGAACGCGATCAAAAACCAAAATAGGCTCCACGCTGCCGCTTTCTTGATAGTGATGTTGCCGCCACGGGTTTGCCATATATCTAAAGCCACCATAGACAGCGTTAGCAAACCAAAACCGAGATAAATAGATAGGGTCATTGTTCCTCCTGAGCGGAGGGATCTGAATAGTTCTTTGACGATCCCACCGCAAACAAACCAATCCAATGTGTAATTACATTGGTAACTTGATTGCGTTGGTCTCGTCGAAATGTGCGCCGCGTAAAGACGACAACATTTATACTTACCGGATAGAACTGAGTCTAACGAGATGACGATAAGTAAACTAGAGGCGACTACTCCCCAAACAGATCGGATTGTATTCTTGCGTATGGAAAACGTCTATAGCTAAAATCAAAAAAGGAGCCGACTTGGCTCCTTTTTTACATTAAGCGGAAAATTTACCGCCAGGTTATACTCCCCCGACAGGGATAAAGTATACCAGTGCAGACCAAACGCCTACCCAGCTAATCACGACGGCAACGTCGATCCAGTCTCTACTCCACATAGATTCCCCCAGAGTAATATTCATTTACTCAATTAACTCGGGGAATAAATTAGCAACCTTTATGCCACCACGTTTGCACGCACTGCTGTGGTCTATTCAAAGTATCGGGCAAGTCTGTCAGCAACTCGATAAAACAGTCGGCCATGGATGTCGTTGTAACAACGCCTTCATCTAGCATGTTCAGCATCGCCTCATACCCTTCTTTCCCTTTCATGGTATAGGCTGACGACGTCCCAACATAGTACTTTTCATCATCGACTTTTTTCCAACCGGCATCGGAATTAAAGATTTCCAGACCAAGGATCCGGCTACCGATTGGCGCTTCAGGCGCGTATTCAAAGTTCAAATTAAATGTATATGGATAGGAACCATCGCCTGTCCCTACTACGCCATTATTAGTGGCATTGTTGATTGCCCCTTCGAGTGCAGCGGCAATGTCCTTCCCTTTGAGTTGATAAACACCAATCGGCACGGCAAACGGCAATAGTTTTCCTGCAATATCAGCAACGGAAACATTTCCGACATTGAGTGAGTTTCGAACACCACCAGCGTTATGAATAGCAAACTCAGCATTGTGACCAAGCTTTTTCATAGAGTGAACAAAAGATTCCGCTACTAATGGCGCTAACTCACTGGCTCCTACCTCATCAGGGATTCGGACATGCCTCAGTGGCTTGTTAGCGTGCGCGATTACGTTACGTTGTAGCGTTCTAACGCGAGAAACATACTTTTCGTTGAGTAAAGTCTGTACTTCTTTGTCTTTCTTACACACTAAAACGTTCGGGTGGTTATCAATAAACTCACGAGCGGTGTGATAAGGCAGCTCATTAGTTGTTTCACTCATACTAGCATCTAGGAACACCCTTCGGCCTAGCAAGAGCTCATTCTTTCCATTGAACTTAACGATCTCACCTTGCTCGTTAAAATCGATGTCACAATGGCCCATGCTTAACGCGTGGTATCCCGCCTGTACAACATGAGTCCCATTGATTTTGATGCCGTAATCGTCATCTTTTTTAAGTCCGAGATCACTGAAATCACCTTGTAAACGGTGACTATGACCACCAACAATGACGCTGATTCCATCCACTTTTTCCGCCATATCTAGATCAGCATCGTAGCCCATGTGGCTCAATAGAATGATTTTGTTGATACCTTGGCTTCGAATCTGCTCTACCGTGCGAGTTGCTGTTTCTATCGCATTTACGAACGGCGTATCTAAGTCTGGGTTGGAAATATCTGCCATTTTATCCAGTGCCAAGGAAAAAATAGCAATGGGTTCACCGTCTACCTCTTTTACTATCCACTGAGCCGACTGAGTATCAGGGACATAAGAATGGACACGCGGCTTACCTCTTAAAGTCAGTTCTTTATCCTGACTTTCATTCGATAGATCCCAGTTGCCGGCAAGCAAAGGGAATTCAATTTGCTCTACAAATTTCGCAACAGGCAGGTTACCCATATCCAATTCATGGTTACCTAAGGCCATCGCATCTATATTGAGCGCATTGAGCATGGTCGCATTCGCTTCCCCCTTAAACAGGGAGAAATATAAAGTTCCCTGAAAACAATCTCCTGCGTGGAGGAACACCATTTGGCGATTGTCAGATAGTGATTCTTCGAGCTGTTTTTTACGTGTCGCTATACGCGCAAAGCCCCCGGCACTCACATACGGAGTAAGGGTTTCGCCTTCTACATTAATCGTAAGCTGTAGCGACGTTGGTTCAAAATAAGAATGGGTATCGTTTATGTGCGCAAGCCTAATCTTAGCCGCTTTATTGTTTTTATATTTCATATTTTCTTCTCTCATATTCGGCTACATCGTATCCCATCCTTTATGACAAATTCATTAACTTTCACACTTTTATTGTATACGCCGTTCTATATACATTGACTAAGGTGAGCAAGATCTCTTGTTGTTGATAGTAGATTACACCGAGCAAGCACAAACTTTGTGAGGTAAGCTTCTGCTTATTAGAGGTTTTTCTATTATGCTTTAGGTAACAATAGCTCAAACGGAGTCACTTCATGCTGCTAGAGCGGATTGAAATTTCCGGCTTTCGTGGGATCAAACGGCTATCCATCGCTTTTGACGAGCTCACGACCCTAATTGGTGAAAACACCTGGGGCAAATCTTCGCTGTTAGATGCCCTATCGGTCGCCTTGCCTCCTGAAGGCGTACCTTATCAATTTGAGATGACTGACTTTCATGTCGACTACTCGATTGCACACCCTCAAACTCAGCACCTACAAATTGTAATTAGCCTGATTTCTAACGATAAGAACGAAATAAACTCCGGGCGTTATCGCAAAATCAAACCGGTCTGGATTCAAGATGACCAAGGCACTAATAAGATCATTTATCGCTTAAGCGCCAGCCGTGACGGCTATGATGTCACCACACGATACGCTTTTCTCGATCGTGAAGGTAACCCACTTCCCTTACATCATTCAGAAAAGTTAGCGCAGGAGCTCATGACACTTCATCCTGTCATTCGCCTTAAAGACTCACGTCGCTTTGAGCGCCCAATCGGTAGTTTGGGTGATACCAATGACCGCATCGAGAAACGAATCAACAATACCTGCCGACGCTTGATGGCGATTCCTGGGCATGTAAACAAAGGCGAAATGAAAAGTAGCCTGAGCTCTATGAATGTATTGGTTGATCACTACTTTTCATTTAAGTCCAATGCGCGCAAGAACCTTCGTAAGCAAAGAGATGGTATCTTTTTCAGTGGCTCCCCAAACAACAAAAGCATCTCCCAAGTTGTAGAGGAAACGAAAAGTAAACAGACTCGACTTCTGTTTATGGGCTTACTCAATGCCTACCTTCAAGCTAAGGGGCCTAACAAGCTTCGCCGCTGTGCCAGACCATTGCTTATTCTCGAAGATCCTGAAGGCCGATTACACCCAACGCACCTTGCTCGTGCTTGGAGCCTACTTCAGCTTCTCCCAATGCAAAAGATACTCACCACTAATAGTGGAGATCTTCTTGGTCAGGTGCCACTTAACAGTATTCGTCGTTTAGTCCGGCAATCAGATCGAACCATCACGACATACCTTCCTGCGCAGGGATTTAGTAAAGACGAACTGAGACGAATCGGATTTCATATCCGCTTCCACCGCTCTGGAGCATTGTTTGCTCGATGCTGGCTATTGGTTGAAGGTGAAACGGAAGTCTGGCTTTTTAATGAGCTCGCTAACCAATGCGGATACAACTTAGCCGCTGAAGGCGTGCAAATTATCGAGTTTGCACAATCAGGATTGAAGTCACTGGTTAAGATCGCCAAAGCATTTGGCATCGATTGGCATGTAGTAACTGATGGTGATGCCGCAGGTAAAAAGTACGCGGCAGCCGTTCGTGCTCAGCTAGGGAATGATCAGGAGCGTCATCGTCTTACCGAGTTACCAGATCGAGATATTGAACATTACCTCTATAACAACGGTTTCGAACCCTTCTTTAAAGACATGGTTCGTATACCACTAGACCACCCGATTCCGGCAAAGAAAGTGGTGACCAGAGTACTCAAGAAATTCGCTAAACCTGACTTGGCATTGGCGATTGTTTCTCATTGTGAAGACAGAGGAATGGATTGCATACCAATACTGCTTAGATGGACGTTAAAGCGCGTAGTAACAATGGCTAACGGCAACACATAAAAAAGCGGCCTTGGTTATCTTATGTAACCAAGGCCACGTATCAAACATCAAACGATACTAATCAATCGGGGGTTCACAATCACGAACGAGTCGGTAACTCGCTGGTAGATTGTGTTTGAGATGACTTCTGATGCAGCCATAAGCCGCTTGCTTTCATCAAGTAACCAAACACGCCACCTAAGATCAACGAAGGTACAACAAGCTGCCAGTTACCATCTGCTGCGAAAGTCGCGCAAGAACCAATAAAAGTACCCGGTATATACCCAAGCCAGTTTTGCTTAGCCTGAATACACATCATAAATGCCACGATAGCAGTGATCACATAACCCAGAATTTCTAATGAAGCGTATTGAGAAGCGTGGATGATCACCATCGCCCAAAATACTCCTGTCATGTTGGTGACTAAGCTTTCAGCCAGACCTTTAAGGCCGCTGGTTGGAGACGCAAAATAGCTGGTGCAACCTAAGAAGCCAGCCCATGACAATAAGCCTAATGAGATGGCAATCCACCCCCATAGACCTGAAAGAATTCCCGTAGTTAATGAAATCGCGACAAGTGTGCTCATACCGCCTCGCTAAGTGTGCTTATACACACATCAAAAGTACAAGACGGCATGTTAAGGGTTAAGTAAAAGAAACAAAACGATCTTGATCACAATGAATAAGCAACAAAATGAAATATTAACAATATTTTGTGACGCAAACGTTATTTCAACAGATATTGAAAATATTAAAGTACCGAAGGCTTACCTTTCATCATTCTCAATCCCTCTCGTTTAATACACTCAACGAGGGGGTTTTCCACCATGTCAGCCCGCCATATAAACGATAATGTCCGCTCCATACTCAGTTCAGGGACGTTGAGCGCGACCAACTGCCCGTTCTCAATAAAACGTTCAACGTCAAGATACGGTAAACATGTCAGGTACTGGCCATGTTCCACCATACTACGCAATACGGGGACGTGCTCGTATTCACGCCAAACGTCTAAATCCTCAATTAAATGGTGAATGGAGCTATCAAAAATCTTGCGAGTACCACTACCGTGCTCTCTCAAAACCCACCTTGCCTGCTCTAGCTGTGCAAGGCTCACTGTTTCATGCCTTGCGAAAGGATGATGCGCGGCGGCAACAACGGTTAAATGGTCACGACACCAGACTTCCTGATGAAGCCGGTTATCATCGCAACGCCCTTCAATGATACCCAGATCATATTTGTAGTCTAAGACGCCTTGCATCACGCTATCGGTACTTTTGACTTTAAGAGAGATCCGCATCTCAGGAAATGAGTTATCAATAATACTGATGAGGTCTGGAACCAAATGTTCCGCAGGTGTTTGACTTGCACCGAGTTTGATGTGGCCACTCAATAGATGCTGTTCGTAAAAGCCCATCTCTATTTGTTGTGCATCCTGTAACAACCGCTTGGCTTTTGGCCTTAACCACATCCCCCAATGCGTTAACGCCATCTGCTTACCTTGGCGTTCGAACAGTGGTCGCCCTAGCATTTTTTCAAGCTGAGCCAGTGACATACTGGTTGCCGACTGCGTTAATGCCAGCTTATCTGCGGCCATACTAACACTCCCCATATCTGCAACTGCATCAAATACGGCAAGTTGTTTAAGAGAATATCTCATTAAGCTTCAATCCTTTGCTTAGAGAATAACAACGACTAAAAACGCTTATAAATAAGCAAGTTGTTTCATTTTACGTTGCTCTCAGTCCATATCAACAATTTTGATAAGGTTTTTAAATATTATCAATTTTACGTGTATTCCTGGACACCATAACCTGAATGGGCAGTGAGACATTTTCACTGCAATAACAGGAGGTAATCATGACTAATAAATTCGGGGGCGACGATGACACAACAAGCTCAGACGAATAATCTCTACTTCTCACCCAGTGAGATGATGGCAGAGGCGGAAAAATTCGCACTCAGTAAAGCCAATAAAACCAGCGGTATGACTTTGGGATTAGCAGTAATGGCTGGAGCCTTTATTGGGCTGGCTTTTCTGTTCTACATTACTGTCACTACAGGCAATACGGAATCTGGCTGGGGGCTAAGTAGACTCGCAGGAGGATTAGCGTTCAGCATGGGGCTGATTCTCATCGTTATCTGTGGTGGCGAGCTCTTTACCAGCTCTGTTCTGTCCAGCATTTCATGGGCGAACAAGCAAATCAGTTTCAGTAAAATGCTATCCATTTGGGGCAAGGTGTATATCGGCAACTTTGTCGGGGCAATGTTACTTCTGCTGATCGTATCCGCTGCGGGCTTATACCAAATGGACCATGGTCAATGGGGGCTAAACGCTCTCAACATTGCTCAACATAAATTGCACCACTCAACAGTCGAAGCTTTCTCACTCGGCGTGCTATGTAACTTATTAGTGTGCCTCGCTATCTGGCTCACATTCAGTAGTGCCAATGCTATGACTAAGGCGGTGATGACCATCATGCCCGTAGCGATGTTTGTGTCCAGTGGGTTCGAACACTGCGTCGCAAACATGTTTATGGTACCGCTTGGTCTCGTTATTCAAAACTTCGCACCTGAGGCCTTTTGGAGTCAAGTAGGCGCGACATCGACTCAATACAGTGATCTCAACATTTATCAATTTATTACTGCAAACCTCATCCCAGTAACCTTGGGCAATATTGTCGGCGGTGCAGTATTAGTCGGGCTTGCCAATTGGAGTATCTACCGTAGACCAAAACTCAAAGCGGCATCCATTTCCAGCATTACTACAAGCACTAACATTACGTCAGCTAAGGAAACCAACATGAACAATCTATTATTCGTTAAAGACATTATGAACAATGATCCGATCACTTTAACGCCTGAAATGAGCACTCCCGCGGCCATTGACACTTTGCTAGATAATCATGTGGTGAGTGCACCAGTTGTTGATGCAGAAGAACGCTTGATCGGCTTCTTTTCCGTTCACGATGTCATGGTCGATTTATGGTGTCAGGACTATATCCCGGTTGAAGGTCAAAAAGTCGTGGACTTGATGTCGAGAGATGTCATCGCTATCAGCGTGAACGACAAGTTAATTGATGTCGCAGAGTATCTTTGTATCGACAAAGAGCAACTATACCCAACATCCAGCATTGGAATAGCGACAACGTTTACATCACTCTCACTTGAGGAACGAGCGAAAAGCATCAAGGTTCACAAACCTCATGTATTACCGATTCTTAACAATGGAAAGTTCGTAGGAGTCGTAACAAGAGAAGATGTATTGAAGGCGTTACGCACTATTTATGGTAACAGGGTAACTATAGTAGACAACAGCACACAGCTTGAATCAGCCTAGCGCATTTTGGTCAGGAAATAAGTCGCTTGATCAAAAAGCCCCCGACGCAAGTTGGGGGCTCTTTTGTTGTCAAGCAGTAAATGGATTACTTCTTAATACCTTCTACATGAAGTTCCATATCAACGTAGCTAGATGCACCCATAACTGGAATATTGAAGTCTGCAAGCTCAAGGCGAGTAGAACCTAAGAAACCAGCGCGCTCACCACCCCAAGGGTCTTGACCAGCACCAATGAACTCAGCATCAATAGTAATCGGCTTAGTAACACCGTGTAGGTTTAAGTCACCGTTGACTTCAAGTTTGCCGTTTCCTTTATCGACAACACTTGTGCTTGTGAATGTTGCAGTAGAGTACTTCGACGCGTTAATAAAGTCTCCGCTGCGGATATGCTTATCACGCTCAGCGTGGTTTGAGTCCAAGCTCGTAGTATCAATTGTTACTTCTACTTTAGATGCACTAATGTTTGCAGGGTCGTAAGAAAAGTCACCTTCAAATGTGTTAAAACGACCTTTGATAAAACTGTAGCCTAAGTGACTTACTTTGAAGTTAACAGATGCGTGAGCACCTTTGTTGTCAATTACGTAGTCCGCTGCGCTTGCACCAAATGGCAATGCCATTGCCATAGCTAGTCCGGTAGCAAATAACGTTTTTTTCATTTCGAAGCTCCTATCATCTTGCGTAGCGTGTTGTCTTTGTTAATCACGTGATGTTTGATCGCAGCCAAAGCATGAACGGCTGCCATTAAAATAAGTGCCCAGGCGGCGTAAAAGTGAATCTCACCAGAAAGATCAGCTTGATTCTCAAATAAAGCGCCAAGCCCAGGAACAGTAAACCAGTTGAAGACGTCAATACCTCTGCCATCTTCGGTAGAAATAAGGTAACCGGAAGCAAAAAGTACAATCAAAACAAGGTACATAGCTAAGTGAACTAACTTTGCGCCGAGAATTTCATACGCTTTACCTTCAACTTTTGGAGAAGGTGTTGTGTGCTTCCAAACAAAGCGAAATAGCGTCAGAGCAGCAAGTAAGATACCCACTGATTTGTGCCAATGCGGAGCGGTTTTATACCATTCACTGTAATAAGTCAGGTCAACCATCCATAGCCCCACAGCAAACATGCCGATAATGACAATTGCTGATATCCAATGGATTCCCCGCGCTACAGGGTTGTAATTCTTTACTTCTGATCTCATTGCGCTAATTCCAAATGTTGAATACTTCTCTTTTTCAACGAGACTATCGTCTCCCCTATTTCTATAACAGATTATTTACCATTCTTTACATTCGGGAAACGGAGTGAATTTGATTAAGTCATTCAAAATTTTTGAAGGAACTTTTTCATCACCTTTAATAACTTAATACTCACTGACTTGTTCAATCTCATAAATCTCGTCAGCAATATCCATCATCTTTCGCTGCATAACCGTCTGTGCATCGGCTAGCCCCTTGTTATAGAATGCAGGACCAAATGCTTCTATTATGAAGTCCATCATAAATTCCGCATCAAACTGACCAATTTCTATATTTAGCTCATCTTCCAAATATCGCAATAAAGCAGATGACATCGCTTGTTTTTGTTGTGATGTAAATTCAATCTTGGACATAAACCCTTAACCATACTCAATATTTTTCGGACTAAGTGTAACTAAATAATACTTTCACATGCTAATCTTCATTGTGTAAATATCGACTTGTGGAGAGAAGTCTTGCTATTAGATGTGCTAATTCAGAGTGTGAATGAATTTCAGGCAGACTGTATGAAGCTGTGTGAAAAACATTATCCGACAATTCACAACAAAGGAATGAGTGAGCACCATCTGAGCTTGGCATTTTCTCGACGTCTATCCCGAACGTTGACCGAATTCGGCCACCACTGCGAATACGTAGCGCTAGAATCTCACTCAAATACGGAACAACCTCATCACTATAGAGTGACATCTGACGCTGGCACGGTTTGGATACTTTCTTCACATTTATTGAGTGCAGGAAGCAATTGTCGGCAGAAATTATTTAAAGCCGTAACAAACTGGCAAGAAGAATACGCTTTCGCTATTCAGCCCAATGATCTTTTGTTATTAATCAGCGATCATTGGATTTCTCGAAATAAGCAGAGCCGAGAGTTACTACATTGGTGGACTGGGCAATTACCTGATGAAATAGACCAATATAAGTTACAAGGGATCAGCTTATATGAAAGCGAGTCGCAACTCGCTTGTTCGTTAGAGCACCACTTTGGCTTAAGCCCCTATTTTGTTAAGTTCACCCACCCTCTTAGACGTTCAACGGATCAGCAGTTGGTTCGCAAGTATATTCAGCTCTACTCTGTCGTGCAGTTGAGCTAACCAACCTCACTCACTGGCACTGATTGTAGTGTCATCGCAATTTCACGTTCTTCGACCATACTCAAACAATGATTCGGTGCGTGAGCTAAGTGTGAAGAAACTAAAACGTTATCAATATGAACGTTACGCCGTTTTATGCAATCTGGCGTACTCTAGAGTCCTCAAACAGACACGATATGGTTTTGCACCTAACGGACAACGCGTTATTGCCAATCGATTTGGAAAACCTATGATGCGCGTGCTCTGGTCCAACGACAGCGAAGAAGTCATTGTGGTTATCAAAGGTTCCCACAATCCTTGGGACTGGATACTCAACCTTGCGTTGTGGAAACGAAGGTGCAAGCAACTTAATCTCAACTACGCCATTCACGCGGGCTACCACTACCTGATATTTCAAGAGAGTCTCCCACTGCATAAGAATGACAAGCTTGGTGCTAGCGTTTATGAGCAACTCTCTTCTGTCCTAGTCCCGCTCATTGAGCAGGGAAAACGTCTAACCTTTACCGGTCATTCTTCAGGAGGAGCGATAGGATGTGTGCTTGCGGATGCGTTTGAGAAACAGTTTCCAAAATCCATCAAACGCGTCGTCACCTTTGGTCAACCATCTATTGGTGGGTATGGATTTAAAAGTCACTATAAGCTCAGTCATAAAACGTATCGTATTTGCTGCGATCTCGATATTGTGACTTTTCTCCCTCCTTTACCTTTGTTTTACTGGCATGTCGGCAAGGTGCTTTGGCTCTATAATGGTCGTATTTATGAGAACACACCGACTTTGATGCGACTGGGCCGATCCATCGGATCCTGGCTAATTCGCCCGTTTTCATACCACTTAATGACCAAATATATTCGTAACAAAGATTTCTTTGACGAAAGATAGGACGGATAGCTCCTTACTTTGCAAGATATTAAAGTCTGGGAGATTGCATTAGGTGTTTGCGTTGTTAGAAGCAATTTATCTCACATAAGTAGAATGAAATAGTTTGTGCCTCCTCTCTGGTGCCAAGTACAACTGAGTGCTTTTATTGGCATTGCTACGCGCTTATTTAAGCCCATTATTTGATATTTTTATCATTTTTAAACATCCTCATATGTCTTTCAAACTATTAATAACATCTAAAACACCAATCCATTACAACATTATTCGCCAATATTAATGAGTCAATCCATTTATTGTTCTAGATCATCAGAAGTTTAACTAGCACTCGTGCTACAGCATAGTTTTATGTACATTCCTTGTCATAGTTTGAAACAGTTTTTATATAATTTTCATATCTTAAGGTGATATCTATGCTGGAGCTCTTCATTGGGTTAGTCGTCACTGTGGCGGTCGGCTATTTCATTGTTAAAGGTTACAAACCTGCGGGTGTACTTTTAACAGCAGGTGTTTTACTACTTATTCTTACAGGCCTCATTGGCCACACGGTTCTACCATCAAAAATAACCTCGACTGGCAATATGTTTACAGATGCCCTGGAGTACGTGAAATACATGCTCCAATATCGTGGTGGCGGTTTGGGTATGCAAATCATGTTGCTTTGTGGTTTTGCGTCTTACATGACACATATCGGTGCTAATAACGTCGTTGTTAAACAATTTTCTAAGCCTCTTTCTGTCATCAAATCACCTTACGTTCTGCTGGTTGCGGCTTATATCGTTGCGTGTCTCATGTCACTAGCAGTAAGTTCTGCCACTGGTTTGGGCGTTCTGTTGATGGCAACTCTATTCCCTATGATGGCGGCAATGGGTATCTCACGCCCAGCAGCAGTAGCGGTGTGTGCGTCACCAGCCGCGATCATTCTTTCCCCAACTTCGGGCGATGTAGTTATTGCTGCAGAAAAGTCAGGATTGGATTTGGATGTGTTTGCCGTTCAAACCGTTCTACCAGTGTCTATTTGCGCCATTATCGTCATGGCGGCAGCAGCTTTCTTTTGGAACAAATATCTGGATAAGAAAGATAACTCACCAATGGAACGCGTTGACGTTTCTGAAATCGAAGTTAATTCCCCGGCGTATTACGCTGTATTGCCGTTCCTACCTATCATCGGCGTTTTTCTGTTCAATGGACGCACCATTCCAGGCCTAAAACTGGACATCTATACCATTGTTGTTTTGTCGATTTTCATTGGTGCACTTGTCGACTTTGTCACTAAACGATTCAAAGGCAAGGAGACGCTAGAGGACTTAGAGTCTTGCTATCAGGGTATGGCAGATGCATTTAAGGGCGTGGTAATGCTGTTAGTTGCGGCTGGTGTATTCGCCCAAGGTCTGATGTCTATTGGAGCAATTGATAACCTACTTCATCTTGCTGAAACAGCGGGGGCTGGTGGTATTGCGCTCATGCTTATACTGACTGGTTTAACCGTTGCGGCAGCGATCGCGACCGGTTCGGGTAACGCGCCTTTCTATGCGTTTGTAGAGCTGGCACCTGCTCTAGCGGCAAAAATGGGGTTAAACCCGGCCTTTTTGATCATTCCGATGCTTCAGGCTTCAAACTTGGGCCGCACTGTTTCACCAGTGTCTGGTGTGGTAGTTGCGACATCAGGTATGGGTAAGATCAGCCCATTTGAAGTGGTAAAACGTACGTCAGTACCCGTTCTATGTGGCTTAATCACGGTTATTTTAGGAACGTTAGTCTTAGTTCCAATGTCAGCATAACCTAGACAAAAATAGTAAGGGCGCTCGTTGAGCGCCTTTTTTGATACTTTCTAAAACCAATTATTTTATTTCGCCGTAACGCTCAAGATACAAAACAGTTGCAGCGGTACGCGATGGAACCTTAAGTTTTTTTAGCAAGCTCTTCATGTGAACCTTCACTGTAGACTCTGAGATGAACAAGCTATCCGCGATTTGTTTGTTCCGATAGCCCTTCGCGACCTCTCTCAAAATCTGCATTTCGCGATCGGTAAGGTCGTCAAACACATCACTTATGTTTTCTCTTTCAGCCAAGTATTTAGCGACTTCTTTGCTATACGCTTTGTTACCTTGTAACGATGATTTCAACAGCTCGACCAACTCATCAGGCTCAGTGTCCTTGAGCAGGTAACCATCCGCGCCCGCCTTGACGATAGCTTCAATATCACCAGGGCTATCAGAGACTGTCAGGATAACAATGGTAGCGTCACACTCGTCAGCGCGCAGAGCATTGAGAGTATCTAGCCCGGACATGCCTTTCATATTGAGATCCAGTAAGATTAAGTCAGGCTTATGTTCGTGGTTTTGTGCGACTGCATCCGTACCATTGCTGGATTCAGCGACTACAGTGAACTCATCTTCAAAGCTTAATAGCTGATTAATACCTCTTCTCATTAGTGGATGGTCATCCACCAGCAATACTCTACACTCTGTCAATGTTATGTTCCTTAATCTTTGGATATTCTAATAAAATTTCACAGCCAGAATGTAAAGCAGTTATCACTTGTAACTGGCCATTCAGACGCGAAGCTCGCTCCTGCATAATGTTCAAACCATAGTGGTTTACTTTTTCAACACCCTTGTCAAAACCCACACCATTATCTTTCACTGACACGGTAACGGCGGTGTCGCTCTCGCAGCATCTAATTTCTATCGTTGAAGCTTGCGCATGCTTAATTGCATTGATGGTTGCTTCACGGATTAATTGCAACAAGTGCACTTGTTGGTTTGCATCTAATTCAATTGATGACAGTTCGTTAATCAGGACGATATTTGATTCCGTTTGTTCTCCCAGTTGCTCTGTCATCTCTTGCAAAGCGTTGCCGAAGCTACCCTCTCTGATTGTCAGCCGGAACGTCGTCAACAGCTCTCTGAGCTGAGTGTACGCGGAAGAAAGCCCAGTATCGAGTTCCAACAAGATCGGCTGAGTTTTTTCCAGTTGTTCAGACGCTGGCAATTTGCTCATACCACGCTTTAACAGAGAAACCTGAATTTTTAGATACGACAGTGCTTGAGCCAGTGAATCATGCAGTTCACGCGCTATCGTCGCCCTTTCTTCCATCAGCAATAATTGTTCAGCTTGTCTCTGGGCTTGATTATAGTAAATAGCGCGAGAAATTATCTGGACAAAGTTATCAATCAACGCAGGATCAGGACACGGAAGAACGACCTTCCAATACAAGGTGCCAAGCTCTTGGCCATCAAGGGATAATGTTTTCCGCTGGCAGTCTGAATCACAGCCTGAACATTCCTCACCTTCAGTGAGAGTCAGGGTTTTCTCACCTTTTTCTCTTATCTCTAATCTGACTGCCCTTATACCTTCAAGACTAGCAAGGTGCTGAAGTATCGCTTCAAAATTTTCTTGGGTGATCCTTGATGCGGTTAACTCCTGAGAAGAGTTATAAAGAACCTGAAGGGAATCATTCGCATGTTGAAGTTTCTGGGTTTTCTCATTGACTGCGTGCTCAAGACCACGGTAAAGCTTACCGAGATCCGCAGCCATATTATTAAAAGTACGGGTCAGAATACCCATTTCGTTATCGCTGGAGACATTGAGAGATACATCAAATGAGCGAGACTGTATCTGCTCGCTTGCCGTCACCAGGGCATTAAGAGGCTTAACGATTTGCTTGCGGATGTAATGAACGACAAAAATGCTGACAATCAGTATCCCACCTAAGCCCATACCGCCAGCCCAAGCCAGCTTGATCAACTTTTGTTCAGAGAAGCTTTGCAGTTTAAACACAAAGGCGTCTATTTGATTAACAAAACCTGCTACAAGAATGAGATAGCGTTCTCTGTCATGACTACCGAGTACTTCCTTGAGTTCATGCCATCGGATAATCAAACGGTAATAGTCGTGCGTTATGTCTTCAGGAACTGTCCAGCTTTGAAGCGCTTTCATGGAAGGTGAGTAGATCGAGCGCTCAAACATCTCTATATGCGCCGCATAGTCGACTGACATGATCTGAATGTCGTGCGCTAGCCGGTAGCTTTGCATGCGCATCGAACCTGCAACGTTCACCGCTTCCGCGTCATTTAAACTCGACGCTAAGGTAATGATCGCAAAGCTAGTTGTTGCTATCGATAACGACAAAATGAGCACCATCGCTTTCGCAATCGTACTCGTCACCGATTTCTTCACACTTTTAAACACTCACTCTCCTGCACACGCCTTTTGGCGCCATATCACTATTTATAGTTTTATATATTGACGAAGACAATATCTGATCAAATGTTCCGGAATTTATTGATCTAAAACAAGAAGCACCTCTATTTAACCCCTAAGGGGTATTTATACAAATATGTCAAAAACTACAATTTGTGTGAGGTTAAATGACAAATTATTAATAAGAAATGTGAGCTATGGTTAGTTTAGGTTTCATCAACTTTAGGTAGCGTAGTGGTCGACCTTTCAAAAAGACGTTTTTTCTCAAGAAAGAAGCTGGAAGATAACGAACTGTATCTGCCTTGGCTATCGCAGCCTGCTTTTTTCACTGACCAGTGCACTAGATGTGGCAAGTGCGTAGACGCTTGCGAAACTCAAATCATAGTCAAAGGGGATGGCGGCTTTCCTCAAGTCGATTTTGCTGTCGATGAATGCACCTTTTGTTATCAATGTGCAGACGCTTGTCCTGAACCCTTGTTTAACCCAAAAACTGAGCAACCTTGGGGAGCGAAAGCTACTATTAACGAGGGCTGTTTAGCAAAACAAAACGTTGATTGCCGTACTTGTGGCGATATGTGCGAGCCCATGGCAATCACATTCAAATTAGAAGTTGGCAAAGTAGCACAACCCATTTTAAACCTTGATGAGTGTAACGGCTGTGGCGCATGTGTTTCTGTGTGCCCTACTTCATCCATCAATGTGAGCAATTTTTAATAAGAACGGAAGATATCTATGTCACTTAACGAAGTGCATATTTCTAGCTTAGTGGTACACGTGTCACCTGAGCACCTGACTGAGATTAAGTCTCAGATTGAAGCATTCAGTAATGCCGAGATCTACGGTGATAGTCCGGAAGGAAAAATTGTCGTGGTTCTGGAAACCGAAAACCAGGGATTCATTACTGACACCATCGAAGCTATTAACAACTTACCGAACGTTTTGAGCACAGTACTGGTTTATCACCAAATCGAGACTGAGCTGGAAGAAGACGAATCAAAAAATAAAAACACTGGAACTCAATATTCCCAAACCGAGGGTGAAGTATGAAGATGACAAGACGTGCGTTTGTGAAAGCAAACGCAGCAGCATCAGCAGCAGCGGTCGCAGGTATCACTCTACCAGCTTCTGCTACCAACCTGATTGCTAGCTCAGACCAAACAAAAATCACATGGGACAAAGCACCTTGTCGTTTCTGTGGTACTGGCTGTTCCGTTCTTGTAGGTACACAAAACGGCAAAGTGGTAGCCACTCAAGGTGACCCAGAAGCGCCTGTTAACAAAGGCCTTAACTGTATCAAGGGTTACTTCTTATCGAAGATCATGTACGGACAAGACCGTCTGACTCAGCCGTTACTTCGTATGAAAGATGGTAAGTTCCATAAGGATGGTGACTTCGCTCCAGTTTCGTGGGATGTAGCATTCGATGTCATGGCCGAAAAATGGAAAGAAGCACTGAAAAAACAAGGCCCTTCTGGTGTTGGCATGTTCGGTTCCGGTCAGTGGACTGTAATGGAAGGCTACGCTGCCGCTAAGATGATGAAAGCCGGTTTCCGTTCAAACAATATCGATCCAAACGCACGTCACTGTATGGCTTCTGCTGTTGGTGCGTTTATGCGTACATTTGGTATTGATGAGCCTATGGGCTGTTACGATGACTTCGAGAACGCAGACTCTTTCGTTCTTTGGGGTTCAAACATGGCAGAAATGCACCCTGTTTTATGGACTCGTATCACTGACCGTCGTCTAAGCCACCCACATGTTAAAGTGAATGTACTGTCTACGTACTATCACCGTTCTTTTGAGCTAGCAGACAAAGGTTACATTTTCGAGCCACAATCTGATCTGGCTATTGCTAACTTTATCGCAAACTACATCATTGAAACTGATGCGGTTAACTGGGATTTTGTTAACAAGCACACCAATTTCAAACAGGCTGCGACCGACATTGGCTACGGTCTGCGTGATGATGATCCATTGCAGATGGCGGCTGCTAATCCGAACTCAGGCAAAATGTCTTCAATTTCATTTGAAGAGTACAAAAAGTCTGTAGCGCCGTATACGGTAGAAAAAGCTTCTGAAATGTCAGGTGTTTCTGAAGAGAAACTGATTGAGTTAGCGAAACAATATGCGGATCCAGACACTAAAGTAATGTCTTTATGGACTATGGGTATGAACCAACATACTCGTGGTGTCTGGATGAACAGTCTGATTTACAATATTCACCTTCTAACCGGTAAAATCGCAACACCAGGTAATAGCCCATTCTCTCTAACAGGCCAACCTTCAGCGTGTGGTACAGCTCGTGAAGTGGGTACTTTTGCACACCGCCTACCTGCAGACATGGTGGTTGCAAATCCTAAGCACCGTAAGATTGCAGAAGGTATCTGGAACATTCCAGATGGCGTAATTCCCCCTAAACCGGGCTATCACGCAGTCGTTCAAGACCGCATGCTTCGCGACGGCAAACTTAATGCTTACTGGGTAATGTGTAACAACAACATGCAAGCAGGTCCGAACATCAACGGTGAGCGTTTACCGGGCTACCGTAACCCAGAAAACTTCATCGTTTGCTCTGACCCATACCCAACAGCAACAGCACAAGCAGCAGACCTTGTTCTTCCAACAGCAATGTGGATTGAAAAAGAAGGTGCTTATGGTAACGCAGAGCGTCGTACACAAGCTTGGTACCAACAAGTGGATACCGTCGGCGAAGCGAAGTCTGACCTTTGGCAGGTGATGGAATTCTCAAAACGCTTCAAGATGGAAGAAGTGTGGACGGAAGAGCAACTAGCAAAAGCACCGCAGTACCGTGGAAAAACCATGTACGACATGCTGTTTGCTAACGGCGTAATCAATAAATTCCCTATTGAAGAAGCTCGTGAGTTGAACGACGATGCTCACCACTTCGGTTATTACGTACAAAAAGGCCTATTCGAAGAGTACGCGGCCTTTGGTCGAGGACACGGACACGATTTAGCACCGTATGATGTTTATCACCAAGTTCGCGGTTTACGCTGGCCTGTTGTTGATGGCAAAGAGACACTTTGGCGCTACAAAGAAGGTTCAGATCCTTATGCGAAAGCAGGAAGTGGCTGGGACTTCTATGGTAAACCCGATGGTAAAGCACTGATTATCTCTGCTCCATACGAAGCGCCACCAGAAGTGCCAGATTCAGAGTTCGATCTCTGGCTATGTACGGGCCGTGTACTTGAGCACTGGCACACAGGAACGATGACACGCCGCGTTCCAGAGCTTTACAAAGCTGTTCCTGATGCCGTGTGCTACATGCACCCTGAAGATGCAAAAGCTCGCGGAGTACGTCGAGGCGAAGAGGTGCTTATCGCCAACAAACGCGGTGAAGTACGTGTTCGTGTTGAAACACGTGGTCGTAACCGCCCACCTAAAGGCTTGGTATTTGTACCATTCTTTGATGCACGCATCCTGATCAACAAGTTGATCCTTGACGCGACGGACCCTCTGTCTAAACAGACCGACTTCAAGAAGTGTCCTGTCAAGATCACCAAAGTTGCATAAACCAGAAAGCGTCGGTCGCTCTTACGGGCGACCGCAGATAAGAATTTAGCCATAAGGCGGAGAATGTAAGATGAAAAAATTACTTATTGCACTGTTATCTGTTGGTGCTTTAGTCAGCGGTTTTGCAGTAGCTGAACTTGAAAACCCAGGTGGTATTGGTGGTCTTGAATCACTACGCGGTGTTAGTGAACTAGAAGCAACTCGCCCTGCTGATGATTTCAAGAAATACCCTCGCGAACAGGCGCTTGATAGCAGCTATGTTTATCAACCACCTTTGATTCCTCATAACATTCGTGGTTACGAAGTCTCATTGAACGCAAATAAATGTCTTTCATGCCACAGCTGGAAGAATGCCAAAGAGATGGGTGCAACGAAGATTAGTGTAACTCACTATGTAAACCGTGAAGATGCAGTTCTGGCGGATATGTCTCCTCGTCGTTACTTCTGTCTTCAATGTCATGTTCCTCAAGCAAATGCTCAGCCTTTAATTGAGAACGACTTCAAGAGTGTTGATTCACTTAAGTAAGTACTACGTGAGTAAGTAAGAGGCTATCTATGAAATTATTGAAAGCGTTTTGGAAGAGACTAGCATCCCCAAGTAAAACAGCCGTTGGTGTCGTTTTATTTATGGGCTTTGCTGGTGGCCTTCTGTTTTGGGGCGCATTTAACACGGGTATGGAAGCAACCAACACAGAGGAATTTTGTTCTGGTTGTCATGCCCCTATTGTCGCAGAAATTCAAGAAACGATTCACTACTCTAATCGCTCTGGTGTGCGAGCTATTTGTTCAGACTGTCACGTTCCACATGAGTGGACAGACAAGATCGTTCGTAAAGTACAGGCATCTAAAGAGCTGTTTGCACATTACGTGCTGAGAACTATTGATACTCCGGAAAAATTCAAAGAACGCAGAGCTCACTTGGCCGAACGGGAATGGGCTCGATTCAAAAAGAATGACTCTTTAGAGTGTCGAAACTGCCACGAGTTCGAATATATGGATTTTTCAGAACAAGGCGCACGTAGTGCTAAACAACACTCCACAGCTCTGGCTTCAGGTGAAAAAACTTGTGTAGACTGTCATAAAGGCATTGCTCACAAACTTCCTGACATGCATGGCGTTGAAGGCTGGCAATAGGAGCACTAATACATGAGTACTTTAGAATCAGTTATCTGGCATATCTTGGGCTACGGCGCGATGCCTTTTATTATCTTGTCTGGCTTTGCCGTTGTCGCCGCAATCTCTGTCTGGCTACTCTCGCTGGGCAAAGATAAAGAGGTGGATTAACCTCATCCGCATTGTCAATTTTGCCTATTTTGTATAATGCGTAAAAAAGCCACCGCTTGCGGTGGCTTTCTTCTTTGTAACGATAAGTTATGCGTCTGGATACCCTTGAGGATTATTGGACTGCCAACGCCACGTATCAGTTGTCATTTCTTCCAATGTACGATCCGCTTTCCACTCCAAATCACGCATTGCTTTGGAAGGGTCTGCCCAACATTCAGCGATATCACCAGGACGACGTTCGACGATTTGATAAGGCACCTGCTTACCAGATGCCAACTCAAAGGCTTTAACCATATCTAGGACACTGTAACCGTTACCAGTGCCTAAGTTGTAGACATGCAAACCCTCTTTCTGACCGACTTTCTTTAGCGCCGCTACGTGGCCATCTGCAAGATCCATCACGTGAATGTAATCACGAACTCCCGTCCCGTCTTTAGTTGGGTAATCATCACCAAACACAGACAAACATTCACGTCGACCAACCGCTACCTGAGAAACAAAAGGCATTAGGTTATTTGGGATACCCTGAGGATCTTCACCTAAATGACCTGATGGATGTGAGCCTACTGGGTTGAAATATCGAAGTAACGTAACGCTCCAGTCTGGGTTCGCTTTCTGAAAATCCGTCAGGCACTCTTCCACCATTAACTTACTCCGACCATATGGGTTCGTCGCGCTGGTAGGGAAATCTTCAGTAATTGGCACACTTGCAGGGTCACCATAAACAGTAGCGGAAGATGAAAAGACAATAGACTTGACGCCAACTTCACGCATAGCATCGACAAGTACCAACGTACCATTAACGTTGTTATCGTAATATTCGAGTGGCTTCTCTACTGACTCACCTACAGCTTTTAAACCAGCAAAGTGGATCACAGCGTTGATCTGATGCGCTTTCATTACCGCTACAAGCGCCTGCTTGTCACGAATATCCCCTTCGATGAAGGATGGCGCCACACCTGTGACTTGTTCTACTCTTTTGAGAACACTCTTTTTACTGTTGTATAGGTTGTCGAAAATTACAGGTGTCATCTCTGCTTCGATCATTTGTATACATGTATGGCTGCCTATGTAGCCCATACCGCCTGTAACCAGTACGTTCATATCCCTAACCTTCTGATAAGTTTGGTGCAAATACTAACGAATCTTCATGTTAAAACATAGCTTATTAATGAGAATCAAACTGCTAATTCCGCCCCTAGACGCCTTAGGCGAACCATAAGAACAAGATGCTTACAATAAAAGTAATAAATAGGCTTAGCGTTGGCAAAATAATGAAATAGATCATTGATTGTTTGTTATTTTTATAACATGTTGACTCAATAGATGAATGTTGGAATGGATTCAATGACAAAGCGTTCTATTACACTGAATTGCGATATGGGTGAAAGCTTTGGCTCTTGGCGTATGGGCAACGATGAAGCGGTCATGCCTTGGGTAGACATGGCAAACATTGCTTGCGGGTTTCACGCCTCCGATCCTCAGATTATGTCCAATACGATTAAACTGGCAATTGAGCATGACACTCAAATAGGTGCTCATCCGAGCTACCCAGATTTACAAGGCTTTGGTCGACGTTCCATTCCGATGTCGACAGAAGAAATAACCAATATGCTTATCTACCAGGTAGGCGCGCTTAAATCCTTAGCAGAAAGCCATAACGCGCAAATTGGCTACGTTAAGCCACATGGTGCTCTATACAATGACATGATGCGAGATATCTCAATATTTGATGCGGTTGCAGATGCTGTATCGTGTTTTGATGTGCCACTTATGATGCTGGCCATTAATGACAGCGAAAAACATTTGGATATTGCTGACAAGTATGAACTTCCTGTTCTATTCGAAGCATTTGCCGATCGCGCCTATCTATCAAATGGTTCATTGTCTCCGCGTTCAATGCCTGGTTCCGTGTTGTATAAAGAAGAAGATATACTCGATCAAATCAAACAGATTGTGCACTACGGAAAAGTGAGAACCATTGACGGCTTTTTAATCCCTATTGAAGCTGACACGATTTGTGTTCATGGCGACAACGAGCACGCGATTAAAATGATTCAGAAAATACGAAACGTCCTTTAGCGTAAGGAGATCATGAGTGAATATCGAAACATCTGTAGATCCCGTTGCTGAATGTTCAATACTCATCCATTTTGAGGCAGAACCAAGCCACAAGTTATCTCTCTTGATTGGAGAGATAAGCCAGTATCTGAGTAATCAACTTGGGGCCATGATAATGAACGTGACCCCTTCGTTTGATTCAATCCTGATTGACTACCTTCCTCATCGAGTCTCAATATTCGAATTTGTGCCTTATTTGGAAAAACTGGTAACAGAAGCCATTAAAGCGCTTCCTGATGATACTGACTCACAACACATCGAACTGCCCGTCTATTATCATGACGATGTCGGCCCAGATTTAGCTTATTACTACGATCAAGGGCTAAAGCTCGACGATGTGATTGAACTGCATTGCGCTCAGGAATACACGGTAGGAGCCATTGGTTTTGCACCAGGCTTTGCGTTTTTAACTTCGGTAAATGAGTCACTGCGCTTACCTAGAAAGTCTTCACCAAGAGTTAAGTTGCCAAAAGGCAGTGTCGGTATCGCCAATTCCAATACAGCTATCTACCCCGCAGAGTCTCCCGGTGGCTGGAATATTATTGGTAACTGTCCAGTAAATCTCTACACACCAGACAGCTCGCCAATATTGCCCTTCTCTATTGGCACCAAAGTTCGTTTTAAACCAATTTCCGGTGATGAGTTTCTTCGTTTAGGCGGACGTATCGCCAAGGGGTGGCAGTGATGAATAGCAATGCAATTACTGTAATTAAACCCGGCCAGCAAACGCTCATCCAAGATTTTGGGCGATTCGGATTGGCTCACTTTGGTATTACACAAGGTGGCCCTGTCGATGACTATGCCTATAGCTGGGCGAATCACCTTTTAGGCAATACCACTAATTGTCCTTCCTTAGAGATTACTCTTGGTCAGGCCGAATTTCTCATTCACTCAAAATGCGAAATGGCCATCACTGGTGGAGACCTTAATGCCCGCCTTGACGGTGTAGCGATTGAAAATTGGTCTACGTTTGTTGCACGCCAGGGGCAAACTCTGACCTTTTCTTTGCCAAAGAACGGGTTAAGGAGTTATCTCGCCGTAAAAGGCGGTTTTAAGGTTAAAACTCAACTGGGTAGCTGCGCCACCGTCACTAGAGATCAACTCGGGGGCACTCAGTCAGGCCAGCCAGTACAAGCAGGTGAAGTCATTGGTTTCGAGCCTCATGAGGTGAGGGAAAAATCACTGCAAATGACTTTCCGTTATAAGCCAGACTACGACTTACCGCTTGAGCTACGCGTTATTGAAGGCTATCAAGTGGTTGATTTTTCACAAGATGCAATAAACTCCCTCTACAAACAGGAATTTACTGTCAGTCAGTTGGTAGACCGGATGGGCTATCGACTATGTGATGCGAAAATCAGCCCGCCTAACAAAGAATATCTCAGCGAAGGCATTGCGCTTGGCGCAATTCAGATCCCGCCTAATGGGGAACCCATCATTCTACTTAATGACAGACAAACGATTGGTGGCTACCCCAAGATTGGTTGCGTTGCGCGCATTGACCTGCCCAGACTCGCTCAAGCCAAGCCAGGACAGAAAGTTCGCTTTGTCAGAGGTGATCTATTGGGGTTGCAAGATGTTTGGTGCCAATGGGCAAGATTCTTTGGCTACTAACCGATAATAATGAAAAAGCTCCCAATTTCGGGAGCTTTTTCATTATTGACCATAAACATTGGCAAGTTCTGGCGGATAATCTCGCATTTTTGCCAATTCCTCCGCTTTGGATTCAATCACTTTCGGATCCAATGCCATACTCACAGGATGCATAGACTCAATAGATGCCCCTTGGTAATCAAATAACGCCCATTCTTCAACTAGCTTGGTGGCGGCTTCTAGAGCGGAAGAACCTTTAACTACTTCGATCCTTGCATAGTGTTGTCCTTCGAAGGTGACATCCGCAGCTCGAAGGGTCTCATCTGATCCAGGAATCTGCTGAGCTCCAAATAAGGGCGTACCAAATTCATGAGCGGTCTTGTAGTCCGGTACGAAATTAGCCATGTGTTCAATAGCGCGTCTCGTGCGCTCCAATATCACAGGTTCATCCCAACCTTGTTGAATTTTTCTTCTTAACCTAAGAGGAAGCGTTGGCTGAGAAGATTGCTCACCGGAAGCAACCAAACCGTCATCAAATAAGGTGATGTCTTTCGTCATACCATGTAATTGGAATACACCATTAGGGTACGGCGTTAACTGCGCCATGCCCTTTGGCGTACCTCTCGGGCCATGGAAAATTACTTCTGGCCAGAGTTCGTTACATTCGTCCCAACGAGTGACATAAGCTGCTTTGAACTCAACCAATCGATTTCTCGGTTTTTGTGCTAAATCGTCAATGTTTCCTGTTTCGTATCCACAAGCATTGATCAAGTAGTCGACATCCAAAACGGATTGTTGCCCTTGTGCATTCATACACTCTACACGCCAGCCTATCTCAGTATTGTCAAGACCGATAACCTGTGTTTCTGTTAACAGCTCACAATTGTTGATTGACTCAAGCGCTAACGTCGCGGATGCAGCAATACGAAATACGCTCCAACCATGTTCCTGAACGGCCACAACCGGAAACTTCAAAGATTCCAAGTCCGCTGATTTCGCGAAAGGGATCATCCAGTCGTCAACATGTCTGGGGTGTTCAGGTTGAGTACGGCTGGCAAGCTCTTCCAATTCGTCTCTGCCATAGAACTTGTAATAGTCACAAGGTTTTCCCAACACTTCATTCGCTGGATCCGAATCTACCAACTCCTGATAGCATCGTTGTATCGTAATTAATCGTTCATATAACTCTTCAGGGCTACCACCATCACTGTAAGGGACAGCAATGACGGTCGGACGGCGATTAATGGTATGTGGATAAAGGCGAACAGATTCGATGGACTGTTTTAACAGCTCGATGCACTGAGAGGTCGAGATCTCCCTGTACAAATTTCCACCAGCATGTAAATGACAAATTGGTGGGCCACTGATTAAAGTTTTGCCTTTTTCAAGCAACACAACATTTATACCGATTTCTGCCAAGTGCAAGGCTGCGGTCGAACCCGCGATGCCTCCACCGATTACAGCGACAGTAGGCGTATCAACTTTAGTATTATCAGACTGCATTTATGTTGCTAATTTATTCATTCTCAGCACATTTTACTGAGTTTGTGCGCCCAAGAAAATCACATTTTTTGAAGGGGATAAATGTGACAATTTCAAGTAAAAAAAATGAAAAAAAACTCTTGACTCATATCTTGTGAAAAGAAGAAAAATTGCCACTGTGAATAACAAAAATCCTCTAAACATTATGCTTATTGGCTTCGGAGGAAATAAGGAGTTATCTACAGGCTAAGTTATCCCAAACTTTATCCACTGTTTTTGTGGATAACTGGATAACTTAGCCACTGGTGAGTTAGTTAAACTCTTTATTTATAGGGACTAGCAGCCGTTTTATCAGACTGTTCACAACCAGCGCAAGTGTGCAAAAAGTCACCAAAGGAAGTGCAAACCAGAGTGAAAAATGAAGGTTGGGAGAAAGATCAAATCCAAATGACATAATGCCCCCTACAACAGCTTCTGCGCCAATTGTAGCTATCAACCCAGCTACAAGCGCCATTAATCCATATTCGGCCCAAATGGTTCGGGTTACTCTCTTTTTACTTGCACCCAATGTGCGGTAGAGCTGAATTTCAGATTGTCGCTGGCCCAAACTCAGGCGTAACAAAGTGAATATCAACAACACACCGGCAATCACGCCTAATGCGGCAAGTACCGTAATCGACCAGACAATTTGCGTGAGCAGTTCCTGAATTTTTGCACCCATACTGCGTATATCCATCAAACTAACCGTAGGATGACTTCTGGATAGTTCATTCAACACTCCATTGTGCTGGTCTTCTACCCTAAAGCTCACTAAGTATGTCGCAGGGATGCTTTCTAAAACATCAGGTGTGAAGATGAAATAAAAGTTCGGCTTCATATCACGCCATTCAACATGGCGAATGCTATTTACTTTCGCAGTAACAACCTGGCTGTTGATCACGAACTTAAGCTCATCTCCCAGCTTGAGATTAAAGTCTTCAGCGACATCCGATTCAACAGATACACCATTACTCTCAGACCATTCTCCTTGTAGAATAGTGTTATGTTCCGGGTTTTCTGTACCGAAGGTAAAGTTAATCTCTCGTCTCAATACGTCACTGCCCTCTTCTCCTTGGGCCTGTTCTTTCGCATCAATGCCATTAATTTCAGTCAAACGTCCACGAATAATTGGGTAGTCTCTTGAGCGCTCAATCTTATGCTCATCTAACACACTCAAATAAGCGTCTTTTTCATATGGAGCGATATTCAGAGCAAACGCGTTTGGTGCATTTTCAGGAATCGTTTTTTGCCAATCAGACAACAAGTCGGTGCGAACCAGCCACATAACGGCCAACAACATTAACGACAGCGCCAGAGCGCCGAATTGGATGCCTGTAGCAAGCGACGAGCGGTTAATTCGACTTAGTGCAAGTTTGAATGACGTCGACAACGGAAGACGACCCAACATTCTGGTGACAATTAAGCTCACGACTGCAAGCGCAGCAAATAAAGCAATCATGCCCCCTAGAACGATCCAAACCAGCGTGTTTTCTCGATAAACAAACAGCATTGGCACAATTGGCACCAATATCAGCCAGCTTGTTTTACGCCCCTTTTCGGTTGTTGCTTGGGGTTGCATAACATCTACTGCACTGACATTCAAAAGACTTAGCAGAGGAATACCCAATGCAGGGACAGCGATTAGAATACTGGTGATAATTGATAGAAATGCAGGTTGCAACCCATAACTTGGTAGAGGGTTGGGTAGCAAATCCACAAGCGGTATACGAAGCAGGTATTCTAACGCGATACCAATTATGAGTCCGATGACAGATGCACTGGTTAGTAAGATCACTACCTGCATACCTAGCCAACGACTGATCCATCGCTTACTTGCGCCTAGGCTTTTAAGCATTGAGATCGTTTTCCGACGTGTCGCCACATAATGCTGGCAGGTCAAAACTAGAGTAGTTGCTGCCATGATGACAACAATCGCCACCGTCAAGGAAAGGTATTGTTCAGTGCGCTGAAACACTTCGTTGGTTCGACTAGCACTATTTTGGTCACGCCATCGGTCACTAGGAGTGAGTTCAATTGACTGTTTGACCTGCTCAATGTCGGATTCTTCACCATTAATAAATAGGCTAAAACGGACTCGACTTCCTAGCTGAACTGCACCGGTCTTGTCTAAATCAGAATTATGGATAAATGCTGAAGGCATCTGCTGGAAAGGATTAAAACTTAAACCGGGCTCTTCAATAATACGTCCAGTAACAGTAAAGTCAGCGTCACCAACGGTGACGCTGTCACCAATAGTAACATCCAATTGAGAGAAAAGTCGTTCATCAAGCCATAGCTCCCCAGGCTTAACGGCGCTGAAATCTTGTTGGTCATCTGACAGCACCATCTCACCACGCAACGGATAAGCACTGTCGACGGATTTAACCGTAATCAGTTTCATACTCTGATCGCTAAACGCCATGGTTGCAAAGCGAGTTTGAGTTGAAGTTACGAGCCCTGCGTCATTGGTAGCTTTGTAGAGCGTATCGGGAATTGGATTAGCTGTCGCAAAAACCGTGTCAGCCGTCAACGCCTCCTTTCCCTGCTTAACGACAACCTGCTCCATTCGTTCTGCGAGGGCCGTTAGCGCAAAAATACAGGCGATGATCAAAGTCAAAGCAATGGAAACTGGCCAGAGCTGACCATGTCTAATTTCACTAAGACTCCAAGAAAAGAGTCGTCGATTTAGGGTTGGAGAATTGGTCGTTCCCATTACGATTCCTCCAGATGTCCCGCCTGAATATGAACACGACGATCACACAGTTCCGCGAGCTTCATATCATGCGTGACCAACACTAAAGTCGTCCCGTGCTGTTTATTAAGTTCGAAAAGCAGTTCTACCACTTTGGCGGCTGTTTGCTGATCTAAATTACCGGTTGGTTCGTCGGCGAACAGTACTTTAGGCTGAACCATAAATGCACGGGCAAGAGCCACGCGCTGCTGCTCACCACCAGACAATTGTGATGGCGAATGATGAATTCGATGTTCTAAACCAACCGATGCTAACAAGGCTTTAGCACGCTCAACATCTTCGTTTTCACCTTTCAATAAGCAAGGTAAGGTCACGTTTTCTAATGCACTGAGGCTTGGGATCAACAAAAAGCTCTGAAATACAAAACCAACGGATTCGCTTCGAATAGCTGCGCGCTCTTCATCACTCAATGTATTCAGCGTTTTACCCAGTAAATGCACGTCACCCGAGCTTGGGGTATCGAGACCCGCTAACAAGGTCATTAACGTCGATTTACCCGCTCCGGAAGTACCCACGATGGCGATACTCTCGCCTTCCTTGATGTCAAGATTTACATTTTCCAGGATTGTTAATTGTTCCTGATTAGTAGAGACTACTTTGGATAGTGATTCAGCTTTAATTACGGATGCATGCATGTTTCGATTACTTTCCTTTGTATTTGTTCTTTTCTTCGTTAACCCAGCAAGTGCGACCAAGCTCTTGATTTTAGGTGATAGCCTAAGTGCAGGCTATCAGATGTCAATTGAAAAAGCATGGCCTACATTATTACCTGATGTAATGTCCAAGAAAGGTAAAAACCTGACTGTCATTAACGGTAGTATTTCGGGTGACACAACAGGTAACGGCTTAGCACGTTTACCTGAATTGTTAAAAAAGCATCAACCTGATTCGGTACTGATTGAGTTAGGTGCAAACGATGGTTTACGAGGTTTCCCACCCAACCTGATTCAGAGCAACCTGACTCAACTGATCAGTATGGTACGTGACGCTGGGTCAGAGCCATTATTGATGCAGATACACGTGCTACCTAACTACGGGAAACGCTACACTCAGGCATTTTCTGCACTTTACCCAGAAACAGCAAAGCAGCTTAACGTCCCGTTACTGCCATTTTTCCTCGAAGGTGTCATTACCAAACCTGAGTGGATGATGGACGATGGCCTCCATCCAAAAGCAAGCGCTCAACCTTGGATAGCAGAATTCGTTGCCAGTGAGCTAATTAATCACCTCTAATTGGTCTAGCTCAATAAACTTTACCTAGCTTTACGTTAATGTTGCGAAACTCCGTATTGAAAAGGATGTTTCCATGATCATTGAACCAGTCATCGACGGCGTGATTGCTCGCTCTGCCCACCCATTAGGATGCGAGCAATCTGTTCTCCAACAAATTGAATACGCAAGCCAGGCCAAGCCGATCAAAAACGGCCCTAAACGCGTACTCATAATCGGTGGTTCGTCGGGCCTCGGCCTCGCGTCACGTATTGCGTTGACGTTCGGAGGCGCAGAGGCAGATACCATTTCGGTTTCATTTGAACGCGAGCCATCTGAGAAGTCGGTGGGTTCTGCAGGCTATTTCAATAACGCCTTTTTCAAAAAGCACGCACAAAAAGAAGGCCGTTTAGCAATCAATATTCAAGGTGACGCTTTTTCACCACAAACAAAATCGGAAGTTGTAGAAGCCATTGAAACTTATTTTGAAGGCGAAGTGGATTTAGTTATTTATAGTGTTGCAAGCGGCATGAGGCTTAAACCCGATTGCCAAGATGTCTGGCGCTCGACAATTAAACCTATCGGTCAAAGCGTTTCAGGTGCGTCCATTTCCCTCGAACACGACCAATGGATTGAAACAACACTTACATCTGCTACAGAAGAAGAAGCAGAGTCCACACGAAAAGTGATGGGAGGCGAAGACTGGGAGATGTGGATAGACACTCTCATTAACTCCGAATCGATCGCTCAAGGATGCAAAACCATTGCCTTCTCATATATAGGCCCAAAAGCAACCCACCCTATCTATCTTGATGGCACACTTGGACGAGCCAAAATAGACTTGCATCAGACGAGCCACTCTTTAAACCTCAAAATGGCAAACTTCAGCGGGGGTGCTTATGCGACAGTGTGTAAAGCGCTAGTCACCAAAGCGAGCGTCTTTATTCCGGGATTAACACCTTACATTCTAGCTTTGTATCAAGTAATGAAACGAAAAGGCACCCATGAAGGCTGCGTCGAGCAAATGCAGCGTTTGTTCAATGACAAACTCTACAATCACAATTCGGTACCTCTAGATAGTGAACGTTTGATCCGAATGGATGACTGGGAGCTTAATCCTGATACCCAGCAACAAGTTATCGACATTCTTGACCTTATGAATGCTGAAAACTTTAAAGAGTTAGGTGACTATTCAGGCTTTAAATCAGAGTTTTTAAAACTTAACGGATTCGGATTCAGCGAAATTGATTATACCAAACCCGTTGATTTGAGTGAGTTTTAACAACTAGCCGTATGCTCTTGAAGAGAGTCTTAATTTTGAAACACTAGTACAACAAGCGCCCTGCCTTACTGACAGGGCGCTTTTTTAAACGTAGCATCTGCCTTTCTTAATAATAAGAACGAAGGTTGTCTCCCAAGCATGCCCCTTCTCCTGCTTCCGACTAAATAGCGACTATTATTAACATAAGGGCTAGGATTGCCCGGTTAGAAGGCGAAGCTGCCAGGGATAAAAAATGTATGTCAAAAATAAATACTTCGAATTTGGTCATTCCAGACGAAATGACCAGTGGTTGGCAAAATATTGTCGACCTGCTTGCTGAGATTGTGTCGGTGCCTGCTGCATTAGTTATGCGTATTTACCCTAAACATATCGAAGTGTACTCATCAAACAACAACGGGCAACACCCTTATCGCGTCGGTGACTCAGAAACCTTGGGACAAGGGTTGTATTGTGAAACCGTGGTTAATAAGCAGAGCCAACTCATTGTTCCGAACGCCGAAATTGATCCTCAATGGCAAGATAATCCAGATATTAAATTTGGTATGCTGGCTTATTGTGGCGTTCCGATCAACTGGCCGAATGGAGATACGTTCGGCACAATCTGTGTGCTTGATAACAAGGAAAATCATTTTTCCGAAACTTATCAACAGTTGATTGAGAGCTTTCGAGACTCCATAGAATCACAGCTAAAAACTCTATATCAAAATGAAAAGCTCAAACACCTCAACTTAGAGCTCAAATCCAGAGTCCACACTCGCACGCAGGATCTTGTCGATCTCAACTATTCTTTGAACCAAGAAATAGACAAACGACGTGCCGCTGAACAAAAGATACGTTATCAGCAGAGACACGATTTGGGCACTGGATTTTTAAATCGCTCCGCCCTTGAACACGAAGCGGAACACTTCATTAAAGATGTAGGTGTCAGTCCTTCGCTACAAGCCGCGGCCATTCATATCGGCTTTACAAATGGCCGAAGGATTCAGTCGAAATATGGCTACAGCTCGTGGGAGACTGTTTTAGTCCAATATAGTAAAAGGCTGGGCGATTTAAGTCAGTATCAACTTCTGACCGCTCGTCCCACTTCCACCGACCTAGTGCTTCTACTTGAGTCGTCTCAACTCGAAAGCGACTTAAACTCGATCAGCCACCAATTGGTTGAGGTGAGTCAATCTGAGTTTGATATTGACGGCGACAAACTTCATCTCAATGCGTACATCGGTATCAGCACTACAAACGATACACTCTGCCCCAAAAGCTTACTTAAATACGCTTCTGAAGCGATGCAATCATGCAAAGACTCGGGGCATAAGTTTAGCTATTACTCGCAAGCCATCGCCGACATACAGAAACATATCAATCAGATGGAAAGCTATTTACTTCAAGCGGTTCGTAACGATGACTTGTTGCTCTACTTCCAACCTAAAGTGTCACCAACTACGCATAAATGGACAGGCGCTGAGGCACTTTTGCGTTGGCGCCATCCTATCCTCGGCGATATCTCTAATGAAACGCTCATTCATATGGCTGAACAGAATGGGCTCATTTTTGAAGTTGGTAGCTTTGTTTTGCGTGCAGCCATTCAAAAAGCAGCCGAATGGGCCGAGTATGTTGACGATTTTAAAATCGCCGTGAACATATCGGCCATCCAGTTGAAAAACCCTCACTTTATCGAGCAGATTGAAGATTTGCTCAATGCGTATCAATTGCCAGCTAAATTTCTGGAACTGGAAGTAACTGAAAGTGGTTTGATTGCTGATGAAGTCACGGCTCGTAATACTCTGATTGCATTAAACAATCTTGGAGTGACATTGTCACTTGACGACTTCGGAACTGGTTATTCTTCGTTCAATTATCTGAAAAAATTTCCCTTTGATGCTATCAAAGTGGACAAAAGCTTTGTCCAACAACTGGATGAAAGTGAAGAAGACAAAGAGATTGTGCGCTCAATCATTCACGTTGCTAAGAAGCTAAATTTAATTGTAACTGTTGAAGGTATTGAAAGTGAAACACATGAAGACTTCATTATTAGTGAAGGCTGTGAATATGGTCAGGGCTACTTTTACGGTAAACCGATGCCATGCGATGAATTTGAAACCGGCCTGCTGAGACAAAACTACCCAGGGAATACAAACATTACCTATCAGTAGCTTAATCCTTTACTCTGTGGCGAGCGATTCTTATAATCCTCGCCTTTATTTTATCTCGCTTGTGAATGCCTTATGGATCAGTTAACCGCCACGCTCAAAAAAATCGAAAAACAAAACTATCGCGCTTATCAGCAGATAAAAGGTCAATATGACTTCGGCGATTACACCTTTTTCATCGACTATGTTCAGGCAGACCCTTATGCTTCAGCATCAAGAGTGAGAGCGGTTAGACCATGGTCACTAACCGGTTTACAGTGGCTACGCGAAACATCCGAAGCCTATCAAGTGGCTGCACGTGATTTCATTGCACGTAGTTTTGCTGAATTCGCCAAGCAAGAAAACAGCGTTAGTATTGCTCTCACTGGTCAGACGGTCATGGATAGCACGTCTGTCTTGTTCACAGACGAAGGTATCGAACTTCGATTCCGCGTTAATCTTCCAGCTGAAGGCCGCTCGGTATTAGGTAAAAAGACAAACAACATCCTGACCTTCCACTTACCTAAGTTTATCCGTCGTGCCACATTAGAGCGTGAACTGGATAAAGAAGCACTAGTGCACCACTGTCAAATCGTTGAAGACCAAGAATTCATTCGCAGTAAGTTAGATGAGTATAACTTGCTTGCGTTCGTTGGTAATGGTTCTGTTCTACCTCGAGTGGCTGGTAACTGTGATTTACCCATGAAAGACGCGGTCGCACTGACTGCACCAGAGTCTTTGCAGGTGACTATCGCCACACCAAACCAAGGCGAAATCACTGGTTTAGGCATCCGTAAAGGCATCACTTTGATTGTGGGTGGTGGATTCCACGGTAAGTCTACTCTTCTGAATGCCATAGAACGTTCCATTTACAACCATATTCCAGGTGATGGCCGCGAGCGCATTGTAACGAATCTAAATGCGATGAAGATTCGGGCAGAAGACGGCCGATGTGTACATAGCCTCAACCTTTCTAACTATATCAATCATCTTCCAATGCAACGTGATACCGAAGATTTCACAACGCAAGATGCATCAGGCTCCACCTCTCAGGCGGCTTGGCTACAGGAATCAATTGAGGCTGGCGTTCAAGGTATTCTGATTGACGAAGACACGTCCGCAACAAACTTCATGATCCGAGATGAGCGCATGCAGGCGCTGGTTAGTAAGGGCGACGAGCCGATCACGCCTTTAGTTGACCGCATTGGCCAGCTGCGTAACGAACTTGAAGTTTCAACGGTTATTGTCATGGGTGGTTCCGGCGATTATCTAGACGTGGCTGATACTGTTATTCAAATGCACGATTATCAAGCCGTCGATGTAACGGAAAAAGCACGACAAGTTGTAAAACAACACCCAACAGAACGAAACAACGAGTGTGAAAGCGAGCTCAGCACATTCCGACCAAGATCTTTGAATCGAGCTGCTCTACAAAAAATTCTCGCCGACGGAAAATTCCGCGTTTCAGCGAAGGGCGTCGACTCTTTACGATTTGGTAAAGAATTTACCGACCTGTCTGCGCTGGAACAGCTGGAGTCTAGCTCTGAAATCAACGCCATCGGTTGGTTGTGGTTTCAGCTAGCAAAATTGCCAGGCTGGTCGAACAACCCAGCGAAGGAAATACAGCAAATGCTTGATGGTGATTGGTCTAAGAACATGCCAAATCAGGGTGACTTGGCCAAACCACGCACCATAGATGCGATGGCAGCATTGAACCGAATGAGAAAATCGCAGTTCAAATCAGCAAATTAACCAAAAAGCGCCTTATTCAATAAGGCGCTTTTTTTCAATGTCTTAATACATGCCAAGCTTCACACAGTACGCGGAAGCGATCACTATTTCCGTTTTCTCTATCAGGGTGCCATTTCAGCGCCAGTTTACGCCAAGTCTTGCGGATTTCAGTTGGGCTCGCGTCGTGTGGGAGTTTAAACAACGACAACGCTTTCGCTCGATCCATGTCACCGCCGTTAGTACTGCCAACAAATTCACGATAACGAGTCCAGAACTCATTCAGCAGCCTCTTAACTTCCCCCTCTTCTGCTTCGTAATTGTGCCAATCGAGATAATAATCACGCAAAGGGTCTTCATGATCAACTTCATGTCCAAAGACTCTAGATTGAGGCATCAGCACGATATCCATCGCTTGCACCTGTAGCCAGTTGTCTGGGTACAAGGTTTCTTGCAATTGGTACAATGCATTCATAATAAGAAAATTACGCTTGAAGAGGTCTTTCTCGGGCGAACCGTCTAGCACTGGCAGTAGCTCTAGCTCGCTGAGATGGGAAGATAGTGTATGAACTTTCCATCCTGAAGGCTGTTTTCTGAGAACTTCCATAATAGGCCACAGCAAAGGATTCTCCATATACTGCTGGAACTGGGCCGCGACTTCCTGATGTTCGTTCATATCCACTCTACGACGGGTTTATTTTTAATGAAAATGCAAAATGGCCCATTTGTCGAGAGATTATCTCAGAATTGACGATCATCACCCAAAAAAAGAGCCAGCATTTGCTGGCTCTTTCTTAGAAATTCGTGGTTAGATAACACCTAGCTCACGTAGTCGCTCCATCAGGTAGCTGCCTGCTGTATGGCGCTCTGAAAGAACAACTTCTGGTTTCGGGTGCAGGAACAGTGGCAATGAAATGCGTGATGTTTCCTGACGTTCACCTGTAGGGTTGATAACACGGTGTGTTGTTGATGGGAAATAGCCACCAGATGCTTCTTGAAGCATGTCACCGATGTTGATGATCAAGTTACCAAAGTCACAAGGTACATCAATCCAGTTACCATCTTTACCTTTAACCTGAAGGCCTGGTTCGTTCGCTGCTGGAAGAACCGTTAGAAGGTTAATATCTTCATGCGCAGCTGCACGGATTGCACCTGGTTCCTCGTCACCTGTCATTGGTGGGTAATGAAGAATACGAAGTAGCGTTTTGTCACTACCATTGATCATTTCAGATAGAGCAACAGAGAATTTCTCCTGCACATCTTTTGGTGCATAAGCTTCAACCCAGCCTAATAGTTCTTGAGCGAACTTGTTGGCACGATCATAGTAATCCATGATCTGTTCTTTGAGCTCTTCTGGCATTTGACCCCAAGGATATACATGGAAATATTCTTTAATATCCTTAACTGTATGTCCTTTTGCAACTTCAGAAACTGAAGGTGGGAAGTAACCGTCTTGAGTTTCAACATTATAAGTGAACTCGTTCTTGCGCTCAGTCATAAAGAACTGATACCAGTTCTCATAGATAGACTCTACAAGCTCTTTAGGAATCGGGTGGTTTTTCAATACACCGAATCCAGTCTCACGCAGTGAGGTAACAAATTGCTGAGCAGCATCTTCAGCTAGATAATCGACAGTTTCCAGTTTCATGGCTTTACTTTGAGTAGTTATTTAGTAGTTGGAGCGGCAATTTTAAGTGTGACATATAGGTAAATCAAACTTTGATGAAATGAAACAGACAGTTTGAGCGTTAAATGTGCGATGTTTACGCGTTTCAACATAAATAGTTAATTATTAGTTGACGAAAACGTTCAAATGAACAATTGAACACCGTTTTATTAAGTGGCATGATATAAAGAAATGTATTCAGGGAACCTTTCAATGAACTCAAACAACAGGTCTTCATTTTCGCTTTTAAGTGGGTTAACCGTTGCTTACGCTCTGGTCTTTTTGTTTTCCGCTTTCGAGCCATCTTCGCGCGCGGTTTGGATAGCTGAAATCATTCCAGCAATTGGTATTCTGGTACTTATATGGCTTGTATCACGTCAGTTTCAGTTTTCTAGTACCGCATATTGTTTGATGTTTATCTGGCTTACATTGCACACCATCGGTGCCAAATACACATTTGCCGAAGTACCATTTGACTGGTTTAACAACTTAATCGGTTCAGAAAGAAACAACTTTGATCGTGTGGCGCACTTCTCTATCGGTTTGTACGCGTACCCTATCGCCGAATACTTGATTAAAAAACGATTAATGAGCACAAAGCTAGCAATCGCTTTTGCTCTATTTGCGATCATGTCTCTGGCTGCAGGCTACGAAATTGTTGAGTGGTGGTACGCTGCCCTCGCGGGAGGCGACGAAGGCATCGCGTTTTTAGGGTCTCAAGGTGATATTTGGGATGCACAAAAAGACATGCTTATGGATACGCTGGGGGCACTTACTGCTCTGAGCTTGCTAGTGTCTCAGCAGCGGGTGTTTTCTTCAATCCAAGCAAGGTAAGGATTAAACCCTTCAGTAAACGGAACTTGAACAACTTGAGGTACCTCATAGTCATGATTGGAAACGATCACTTGTTCAAGTTCCGCATAGCAGGCTTTTTTGGTTTTGATGATCAACAGGGTTTCGTTGTCACAGCACACTTCACCTTCCCAGATATAATGGCTATTGACTGGCATGGTCTGAATGCAGGCCGCCAGTTCTTTCTTCAATACTGAGTTGATGATTTTCTGTGTGGTTTCATCATTATTTGTTGTCGTTAGCGTAATGCAGAACTGGCCACTCATACTTAATCCAACTCCCTATTTCTTAACTATTACCGGATAATCTTGTTCAGTAAGCTCTTTGACAAAACTCGAGCCTGAACCTGTATAAGTTATCCAAACTTTTTTCTTCGCTCGCGTCAGAGCAACATAAAACAGTCGGCGTTCTTCAGCATAAGGGAACGTATCTTCAGACTGAGTCAAGGCTCCATCAATATGAAGCGCTTTAACCCGCGCAGGAAACTGCCCTTCATCCACAGACAGAACAATAACAAAATCCGCTTCTTTGCCTTTACTCGCATGACAAGTCATAAATTCAATCGACAACAAAGCGAACTGTTTCTGCCATTCAGAAAGAAGCTCCGGCTTGTGATAATGATTTCTCCCGAGAAGCAATACAGTTTGCGTACTTTTAGCTTTTCGGTTGAGTTCGTCCAATATTTTCTCAACAGTGTTACTCGGTGCCAGCGTTACAGTTTTCGCCTTCTGCTCTTTGTGGCTTTGCAACACTTTTTCGAGCTGTGCTGGGTTCTGCTGAACAAATTGGTTTGCCACTTCCCCAATCTGATTGTTGAAGCGGTAGGTCGTATCAAGATGATGGATCGTAGAATGTGGGAAGCGTTCGGCAAATCCTGTCGTCAAATCAACATCCGCGCCTGCAAATTCATAAATAGACTGCCAGTCGTCCCCCACTGCAAATAGTACACAGTTGCGCTCATCCTTCTGTTGACATAACGCTTCTACCAACGCCAACCGCTGAGGTGAGATGTCCTGATACTCATCTATCATGATGTACTTCCAAGGTGCCTTGAACTTACCTTTCATCACGTGCTGTGTCGCTTTAGTGATCATAATATTGAAATCAATGTGGCCTTCCGACTTAAGCATATCCAGCCACGCTTGATAACAAGGCCACACCAACGCAAGCTCACTATTCAGGCGAGTATAATCGTTGTGATCCACCAGCCTTTGTTGAATTTCTTTTTTCGTGCAGCCCATCGCCGATAGCTGATTCAATTGTTTATTTAGCCAAGCGATCAGCTTAGGGTTTTCAACGTGACTACCAAGCTCATCATCACCCGCTAAATAGGCTATTGGCCATTTTTGTAGATGTTTTTGCCAACGTTTGAAAGCGGTAGGTGTCATCCAATGCTTTTTAAGCCAATCTACGCACCATGCACTTTTTAGGTTGTCATCCAAGGCAATGGGAGAAATAGTGACTGGATCTTTTTCAACCTGATTTAGAATCTTAAGACCAAGTTGGTGGAATGTGTTTACTGTCACTTGTTCAGCGCTAAGCCCGATTTTGTTTTCGAGACGTTGTTTCATCTCTTCTGCTGCATCGCGGCCAAAAGCTAACATAAGAATGTCTTCAGCTTGCGCCAAGTGACTTTGCAACAAATAAGCGACACGTGCTGTTAAAACACTGGTTTTACCTGATCCTGCCCCTGCCAGTACCAAGTTGTTGTCATCGTTAAGTAAGACAGCTTGTTGTTGAGACAGATTCAATGGCGAAGACTCGATTTGTGAAAAGAGTACTTTCCAGTTTTCTAACTCAGTGACCATCCAACGTTGGTTTCGTGTAGCCATCACCTCATCGGTGTCATCAATCCAAGGTAAAATCTCAGACATACGATCCGGCATTCGCAAAAGCGCATCTTCAAGCGTCATTTCCATGGTTAAAAAGTCGCGATTCATCTTTTCAAGCCATGCATTGACCGTAGAATGGGTTAAAAACGCAGGCTGGCGTTCAAAACCACGCACTTCCATTTCCCATTCAGGTAAAAACTTATTGAGTTGAACACACTGATGGTGGTGCCACTTCTGATAGGAAGCCACCGCTAATCGCGCAAAGTCTCGGCAACGCTCCCATGGTAATCCCTGAATTAACCAGGACTGCTGCTTTCCCTCTTCTGGGTGCGCAAAGAATTGCAGACCTCCCCAGAAAAGGCCACGCTTAAGTTTAACTTTGCCGCTCCAGACATTAAAAGGAATGCGCTCTTCGCTGCCCCGAGAGCTTAATACGAGAAAATCAGATTCTAGAGAAACCTGATGATATTCATTTTGAATAAGATATTGTGCAGTCTTGTTGGCGATTAGCTGCATTCTTGTTTTGTCCTTGAATTCAATTGCCGACATCATAACTCAACCGGATTGAAGAATGAAAAGATCCTGTCAATATCTACTGCTAAGCTCACGGTGTAGAAAAGGTAATCAAACAGACTTGTTTCTTTATCTGTATCAGAAGTTTACCATTGACTATTAGGTACAATAGTCAGTATCAAGCAACTCTAAGAATCGATAACGTGCAATTTTTCAGTCAGCTCCGCCTTTTTTGGGTAAACAAGACCATTAACTACAGCCTGCTCATTCTGGTGACTCTATTGGGTGTCGTCATTCCTAGCTGGTACTACCCTATTGATGCCTACATCATCCCGCTTATTTTAGGCGTGATCGCAGCAGCACTGGCTGAAAGCGATGACAATTTCACAGGCCGACTCAAATCTATTGTATTGACGCTGGCTTGTTTCGCTATTGCATCGTTTTCTATCGAATTGCTGTTTGAAACTCCCATTCTATTCGCAGCCGGATTATTTGCGTCTACTTTTGGTTTTATCATGCTAGGAGCAATAGGCCCTAGATACGCCAGTATCGCGTTTGGGTCGCTGCTTATCGCCATATACACAATGTTAGGCGCTCATGAAAGCACCAACATATGGCTACAGCCCATAATGTTACTTTCAGGCGCGGCGTGGTATTTCTTTATGTCGATTGTTTGGTCAGCGTTATGGCCTATGCAGCCCGTTCAACAAAGCCTAGCAACCGTTTTTCTTCAGTTAGCTAACTACCTCGAATCTAGAAGCCAGTTATTCCACCCTGTTACCAATCTAGAGCCCCAGCCTTTCCGGATTAAAGAAGCAACACTCAACGCAGCCACGGTTACAGCATTAAACCTGTGTAAAGCCACATTGCTCAGCCGTTCAAAACGAGGTCATGTGGATGGCGCAAGCGACCGATTTCTCAATATTTACTTCCTCGCTCAAGATATTCACGAAAGAGTCAGCTCCAGCCACTACCGTTATCAGGAGTTAGCTGAGCACTTTGGTCGTTCGGACGTTTTATTCAGGTTTAAACATTTACTGGAAACCCAAGCTCAAGCGTGTCGAAACATCGCTCAGGCCATTCGGTTAGGGAAAGAGTATCAACACAGCGAGGACTCCGTCGTTGCATTAGATGAGTTAATGAGCTCGCTTACTCATCTACAGGAACAAAATAATCCCCAGTGGAAATCCCTTCTTAACCAACTCAATTACCTGTTCAATAACCTTGCGACAGTAGAAAAGCAACTCAGTAACATCAGTAACCCCGACGCCAGTGCATTGGAAGAGGATGTACTTGATGATACAGAGGCTCATACACTTAATGCGATGTGGCTACGTATCACATCCAATCTAAACAAAGATTCGATGTTGTTTCGTCACGCAATCCGGATGTCTATCGCTCTGACCGCTGGCTATGGAATCATTCAGGCTTTCGGTATCGAAAGAGGCTATTGGATCCTACTGACGACCTTGTTCGTCTGTCAGCCTAACTACAGTGCTACACGACAGAAGCTAGTCGCTAGAGTATTGGGCACCATTGCGGGCTTATTGATTGGTGTACCGTTATTAACGTTTTTCCCTTCTCAAGAGAGCCAACTGGTCTTTATTGTCGTATCCGGTGTTGCCTTCTTTGCTTTCCGCTTGGCAAATTACGGTTACGCTACAGGCTTTATCACTGTATTGGTTTTATTCTGTTTTCACCAACTTGGAGAAGGCTATGCCGTCGTTCTACCACGCTTAGCCGATACGATTATTGGCTGCGCTTTAGCAGTAGTTGCCGTCGCTCTAATTTTGCCAGATTGGCAGTCAAAACGACTCTACACTGTGATGGCAGATACAATTCAAGCAAATCGAAGCTACCTTGCACAGATCATTGGTCAATACCGGATAGGTAAGAAAGACAGTCTCACCTATCGAATCGCGCGGCGAAGTGCCCATAACCATGACGCTAATCTGACTAACGCGATCAGTTCCATGCTCGCTGAGCCAGGTCGGTATCGTTCAGCGGTAGATGAGAGCTTTCGTTTCTTAACCTTAAGCCACGCGCTACTCAGTTACATCTCTGCGTTAGGTGCTCATAGAACGAGAATTAACGACGAGGACACGCATAAGCTCGTACTCGATGCGCATCGGGTTATCCACCACCATTTGGACATTTTGTTTAATCAGTTGAACGACCATTGTGATACCTGCGATACCAGTGACATCGATGATCCAGCAATGGAGGCAAGGTTGGCTGAATGGCGTGAAGAAGATGACAATTCCGTTAAAATGGTCTTACAGCAGTTGTACCTTATATACAGAATGCTGCCTGAATTACACTCATTAGCAAGCAAGTTCGCAGTGCGCGTAAATCAATCAGATACTATCGATAAAAAGCACTAATTGTAAGGGGCCGCGTTGCGGTCTCCTTCACCTTTCTCTAACACTACCTGACATTATCCGGACAAAACTTCACCTCTATTCCATAAACTGGAGTCAGATAATTCTTACGGGAGTAAGAAGATGAAAGGAAACATCTCTTGCTTTTCGAACCAGAAAACTGGATTGATTCGGAGGCAGCCTAATATGAACCCTAAACAGTTTGAACTGTTCAAAGAACAGATAAAAAATTTAAGCCCTCAGCAATTGCGTGCACTAAAGGGCGAGATAACAGAAACACTAGAAGGCTCACGACCTGTTTTGGTAACGGATGAAGAGCAGAAGCTCATCTCTAGCTTGTTTTCTTAGCACAACTTGCTGAAAACGCAAACACACCTTAAGCTTAAGTTATACAGGGGGTGTCCATGTCAGTTTCCTCAGTTCAGCCAGGTTATCAACTGATCGAACAGTCATCAAAAATGGCTGACGAAGCTGCGCGTGAGATCAATCAAGTCCACAAACCCAACCCTATTCAAAAAGACGAATCCTATGAGTTCAATAAAGTTGAATTCAAACAACCAGAACCCTCCGACATCGAACCCATGATCAAACTGACTCAAGCCGAGCAATACAGTCGCATTGGGACAAATATGCTACAACGTGATCAAGAAATGATTGGTACGTTACTCGACGTACACGTGTAGCTGGAAATTTGTACCAATAGGTAAACAAGATATTGTCTTCCCGTTCAGAGTCGTTAGAATCCACTGATAATTTTAATGTCTGTTTTCGCTATGCCCAAACTAAACTTGTCTCACCATGACAATAATCCAGTCTTCAATCAAGGGCCACAATCCGAACAACTTGAACAACTAATGAGCCCCCATTTTGAGGGGCCCGCTTTGCGGTTAACACCAAACCCTTATATCTCTGAGAAAAATTTGGCTAAACGTTGGGATAAGCTCAGTCCGTTGACTGATCGTGACGCGCTGCTCGACCCAGTAACCGAGCAACAAGCTGAGCTCTACAATAAGAACATCGAACACTTTATCGGTACAGTGAAACTACCCGTTGGCCTTGCTGGCCCTTTACGAGTCAATGGCTTGCATGCTAATGGCGATTATTTTGTCCCACTCGCGACAACCGAAGCTGCGCTAGTCGCCTCCTATAACCGTGGCTCACAATTGATCACGGCAGCGGGAGGAGCTAGCGCGATGCTCTTAAACGAAGGAGTCACCCGAACTCCCGTGTTTGAGTTTCAGCACTTAGCAGACGCTGGTCAGTTCGTAGCATGGGTCGTCACTCAGTATGACCATTTCAAACAAGTGGCGGAATCAACCACCTCGCATGGTCAGTTGCACGACATTAACATCAATATTGAAGGTAACCATGCCTATCTAATTTTTGAGTTTCATACTGGTGACGCTTCTGGCCAGAACATGGTGACAATCGCAACCAATGAAGTCTTCAATTACATATTGGATCACTCCCCTATCTCGCCTCAAGATGCCTTCCTTGATGGCAACCTCTCTGGTGACAAGAAGCCAAATGCGCACACCCTACGTCATGTTCGTGGTAAAAAAGTGACCGCAGAAATTCAACTAACCAGAGAACTGGTCGAAAAGTACTTGCATACCACACCCGAGCAAATGGTTAAGTTCGGTCAGATGACCACAACAGGCGCCGCTTTGAGTGGTTCTATTGGTGTAAATGCTCATTATGCGAATGCACTTGCTGCACTATATATTGCCTGTGGTCAGGATGCTGCGTGTGTATCTGAGTCGGCAATCGGCATTACTCGCATGGAGTTGAACAAACAAGGTGGGTTATATGCGTGTGTCACTCTTCCAAACTTGATGGTTGGAACCGTGGGTGGAGGAACACATTTGCCTAGCCAAAAAGCCTGTCTGGAGCTGATGGGGCTGTTAGGTACAGGAAAAGCAAAAGCCCTTGCGGAAGTCGCTGCAGTGCTATGTCTCGCAGGTGAACTTTCAATTGTTGGCGCATTTTGCGCCGGACACTTTTCACGAGCTCATCAAAAGCTTGCAAGATAGCACCTAGTTCACTCTTTCGTTAATTAAGGCCCTCGATAAATCGAGGGCTTTTTTTGTTCCTTAATTTTCTTTTAACCCAAAAAAACACTCGATTAACTTTCGAATTACACTCATTAGAATGATCTAGATCATATTTAGTGAGGTAAAATCTAACATCTGTGATTATAATGTGGTTATATTGCTCAAAACAAATGCTCGTTCGAACATTAGGAATCAAAAAGATGACCGTTAGTTACTTAAAAGAACAAAAAGAACAAGAATTGCTGGACTTAATAGTTGTCGGAGGTGGCATTAATGGTGCCGGTATCGCAGTGGACGCAGCAGGTCGAGGCTTAAAAGTCGGCCTCTATGAAGCACAAGATTTTGCTGGCGCAACCTCTTCTGCCAGTTCAAAATTGATTCATGGTGGACTTCGATATTTAGAACATTATGAATTCCGCTTGGTAGGTGAAGCTTTAGCAGAACGTGAAGTTTTACTCGCTAAAGCACCACACATCGCTTTTCCCATGCGTTTTAGGTTGCCTCACCGACCATTTCTTCGCCCTGCTTGGATGATCAGAGCAGGTTTGTTCCTATATGATCATTTGGGAAAACGAACCTCTCTGCCTAGCAGTAAGAAGATTAAGCTAGATAATGAGAATGTTACCTTACCTGAACTGAACGTTGGCTTTGAATACTCAGATTGTTGGGTCGATGATGCGCGATTAGTTGTCCTTAACGTCATCCAAGCTCAAGAACTAGGTGCCGAGGTCAGTAACTATTGTAAAGTCACTAAGGCTCAGCGTATTGAGGGCATCTGGCACGTAGAGCTATACGATCAACGTACATGTAAAACGTTTTTCAGGAAAGCGAAAGCGCTCGTAAACGCAACGGGGCCATGGGTAAAAGAATTCCTGACCGAGAACACTAAACTGCCTTCCCCTTACGGTATTCGATTGATCAAAGGCTCTCATATCATCGTTCGAAAAATTCATGATGAAGAGCAGGCTTACATCATGCAAAATGAAGATAACCGTATTGTGTTTGTCATTCCTTACCTCGGTAAGTTCTCGATGATCGGAACTACAGATGTCGAATACAAAGGTGACCCTCGTAAAGTCGCGATTAGTGAAGAAGAGAAACAATATCTGATCGATGTGACGAATCAGCACTTCCGCAAACAAATCACGATCGATGATGTTGTTGCTGATTTTAGTGGCGTGAGGCCACTTTGTGATGATGAGTCAGATTCACCACAGGCGATTACTCGAGATTACACACTCTCACTGGATCATAAAGATGGAGAAGCACCTTTACTTTCCATCTTTGGCGGTAAATTAACAACTTACAGAAAGCTATCTGAATCTGCGATGCAGCATCTTTCTCCATACTTCAACTTGAAAGAGTCTTGGACAAAGAACGCCCCACTTCCTGGTGGCGAAGACTTCACATGGGAAAAGATGGAAGCTCAATTGGCGAAGCAAGTTCCGTTTATAGACAATGAAACACGCTTACGCTGGCTAAGAGCTTACGGCAGCCGCGTTGAACAGCTTCTAGAAGGGGTGACCACAGAGCAGGATCTTGGTATCAAGTTCTCTGCAGGAATCTATCAAAAAGAAATCGACTATCTGGTAAAGCATGAGCTTGGCACCAACGCTGAAGATGTCTTAAAGCGCCGAAGCAAACTTCACCTATTATGCGACCAAGAATGCTATCAAGCTATTGAGAGCTACCTTGATGGAACTGAATACAGTATCCACGAACAATGCGCATAACAAACTGGGGGCTAAGCCCCCATTTTTAGTTTCAGAAGTTACACTTGTTTATGAAGGGAGTATATTTAAAAAGATATCGTTCAAATAATAATAAGATGTTTTGACCATGCCCTCTGTGAATGATGCTGCTACTGAACTTGTTAAATTACTTATTCCCGGAATGCGACTCTCTGCAACCATTGAGTTTGGCCCTGCCGATCAGTACCCGTTTAACACCCACTATGTTGGCTGTAAAACTAATCAATTTCTCATCATTGATTTACCTCAGAAAGCAAAAGAATCGCTTGTCATGAGAAAACTAAACAATGCGGTAGTAGTGGTAAGGGGAATAACGAATACCAAACTCGGTCATATCGTTGCCTTTAAGACCTCTGTCATTTCTCAAATCAGTTCACCTGGACATCTGATTTTCCTTCGCATGCCTCAGCACTTCGCTTCTAAACCTATACGCGAGCATGAAAGGTATGCTTTGGACATTCCTATTGAGGTCAAATCAAACACCATCAGTTATAAAGCTGCTATGGTCGATTTTTCAGTTTCTGGATGCGCATTTTTTATTTCAGGTGAGTGTGAATTAACGAAAAGCAGCAATATAGAGTTGGACACACCGCTAAATGAGCTAATCCCAGAACGCCTTAAATATACTATTGTCGGGATTCAGAAAGAAAAGAAAGGCCATCGCTTTGGCATAAAGTTCAGTGAGGAAATTGAAATGTCTGATGAATTGAAGCAAGAGTTGCTAGAGCAATCTGCGCTATCAACACTCTTCTAGCTTGGTAAGAAATTCTTCTTTGTAATGAATGAATGCCTGATTTAGAGCTAGTTCTTTAATTGGTTTGACAATTACATAGTCGGCGCCAACGCTCAAAAATGCGCGTTTGGTGTCCTGCATTCCGTCAGCAGTACAGGCAAAGATAGGAATATCAAGTTTCAAATCTTCGCGGATGATTTTAGTCGTTTCAATACCACCTAAATTTGGTAGTTGATTATCCATCAAGATTAGATCGACGTTATCCGATTTCTTCAGATGATCGATAGCATTATGTCCATCCTGAACCCAAGCCACCTCCATTCCATATTTTTCACAGAACGCCTTCGCAATAAATGCATTGGTATGATTGTCTTCGACAAGTAAAACATTCAATGTTCTATCAAATAGGTTTTCAGGCTCAATCAGGAATGTACTGGTTTCAACCTGCTCAACGGACTCAGTCAGTTCAATCGGTACAGATAAACTGAATTTAGTCCCATAGCCTATAGAACTTTCAATCTCAATCTGTCCATTTAGCATCTCGACTAAACTGTGGACTATCGCTAAACCAAGTCCACTTCCGCCATATTCGCGTGTTGTCGTCGCTTCGGCTTGTACGAAAGGTTCGAAGATATGAGAAATACGCTCACGTTCAATGCCGATCCCCGTATCTCTAACGCTGATGTTCAAGCGCGATTCTGGACTTTCACCATCACAAAATAGTGACACCGTTACCTCACCTTCGTGAGTAAACTTAATTGCGTTACTGACCAAGTTAAACAAGATTTGATTCAACCTGACCTGATCACTATGAGCGAAAGTGTTATTGCTGACATTAGTTTCAACAACAAATCCAATACCTTTTTCATCACACAATGGCGTATAGATTTTCTCGACAGCGCTTATCAATTCGACCAAGCGGAAATCGGCAGATTGAATATGGAACTTACCCTGCTCAATCTTCGAAAAATCGAGGATGTCATTCAAAACCGCAAGCAGGTGTTCACCGCTGTTACACAGTACGTCTAAATGCTCTATATCGTCTGTATTAGATATTTTCCCTTTAAGCAACTGGGAAACGCCTAAAATTCCGTTAAGTGGCGTCCGCAATTCATGGCTCATCTTAGCTAAGAAATCCGCCCGTACTCTTGCAGATTCTTCAGCTTCTTTTCTTGCCGCTTGGCTTTGAATCTCAGCATCGACAAAGCTGGTCACATCCTGACCTTGCGCCATGATATTGTTAATACCCTTATCGACAAAGATGGGGGAAAGGTTCCAGCGATAAGTTTTCTCTCTAATGGCAATATTAATACCCGTTAGCGTTGCTCCTTTCGCACACATTCGAATATGTGGGCCGAGCTTCTCAACCAAAAGCTGATAATCATTTTGCTCATCACCCATTTCTACACGAAAACTGCGCTCTGCGGCTGGGTTGCTTCTAATCAATTTTCCTTCGACATCCCAAAGAGTAATGGGAGAAAGGGAGAAATTGAACAAATCAGCAAATTGCTTTTCTTGCTCGCTTAAACGTTGGAATGACAGTTCAAATGATTGACCAATTTGATCAAATTCTTCAATCGGAGAGCCAGGAAACTTACTGGCATCTTTAATTTCGACCGTACTTTCTGTATAGCGCATTAAGTTAGCGAGTTCTTTCGATACACGTTTTCCAAGCCACAAGCGGCTATAAATCGCAATGACAACCAAAAGTAACCCTGCTACTGCCACCCATATATAGTGGCTTCGCATAAGGATCACGATAGATTGATTATCCTGAATGGTGTAAATCGATAGAAAGGTTGCCACATTGCTAATGGTCAGGTCTGTCTTTGATACCATGTATTTACTGGCGGTGAAATCCAACGCAGACTCTTCAAGCCATTCGATGTGCCGGAAATCTTTGTCTTTGGTGCTCGACGCGATCACTTCTGAGCCAACAGAAAGCAGGATTTGATCTGCGTTACTACCTCTCAATAGAGCATTGATCAACGCAAAGTTATTGTTCATCACAACGCCAATGTGGAGATAACCCAGTACTTCGCCAGAAGCCATGTTAATGATAGGCACCCGACGAACCATCAGATAACGCGTACCTAACAAGGATGGAGTTTGTGACAAGTGCCAACTGCCACCAGTGGTCATATCATCACTTAGATGAGAAAGCTGATCGGGTGAGATACCATAGAACTGGTAATTAGAATCATCCCAGACGACTTCTGTTTCCGCTGTGATAAAACGAAAATCAGGCGCCAACTCTGGAGCAGCTTGGTCAATGCCATTAAAAAAGCGATCCAGTCCATTTACGTCAGATTCAGCAAAAGCCTCAATCAAAGATTCATTGCGACTGTAACTGTCTTGCTGGATTTCTAGGGCTTTAAGTCGGAAGTTGAAAATTTGCTGCACTAAGCTTTGCGTTTGCAGCTTTGAGCGCGCCACCTCTTGGGAGACGACCTGGCGATTTACTTGATAGTTCTGGAACACCATCACCAACGATAAGACACCGATAGTGAGGAATATAGAACGGGTAAGTAATGTGGCGAGACGGCTTTTGCTGCCTCGCCGCGTTAACAATGCCATTATTGATCCGAGTACCTAAACGCTCTCTGCTTTAATTTCTCAACTTTTGAAGGGCTATCCGCTTTGGTCACTATTTCAAAGTCACCAGAGTAGACGTGCGGTACATTTTTACCTTCAAGATCCCACTTAATAGCTTCTGCCATAGCAATACCAGTGTCATCATTCATTCTCATGGCTGTAACATCTAGATCGCCTTTAGAAATAGCCTCCAACTCGGCGCTACCACCACCCCAACCATTAATAAGAATATCCTCTCTCTTCATCGATTTAAGTGCTTCTACTGCTCCTAAGGCAACATCTGTAGAGCACGCATATATGAAGGAGATACTTGGATCTTTCTCTACCGCTTTAACGGCAGCATTAAACCCAGATTCTCGAGTTGCTGTGGTGTAATACGATGAAGATAGCTTGTACGAATCATGATGACTCATCTCTTCAATGAACGTGTCACCACGAGCATCACTCACGTAACCTTCAGAAAAGTAAAGCACCGAGTAACGGCTTTCTTTAGGGATGGTGTCTTTGTAATACTGCTCAAGAATTCGAGCGCCTTTGATGTGATCGAACCCCACATACATGAAGGGTTGCTGATCGTCCCAAGCTCTAACAGGGGTCGTAATATTTTGCAGAATGAGCTTGGTATCGGTTGAACTCAAAACATGTTCAATAAATTTGCGGTGACGAGTCGTGTCAAGCGTGAATATCAAGTAGTCAGCTTTATTTTGAACCGCTTCAAGCAACGAAAGACTTTGTTGTCTGACATCGAGATTCGGCCGAGTAAAAACTTGGTTTATCTTGTAGCTGATTCCTAACTTTTCTAAACGAGTTTCAAAAGCTTTGATATTTCGAACCCAATAGTCCGAAATCTGCTGCCCAGGATAAACCACAGCAATAGAAACTGGCTTATCTTGCTTCGCCGAAATCGGAGTTGGGTAATTTCTTACTGTTTCAGACAACGCATCCGTTAACTGCTTCTGTACGGGATGGGAATCGAGATATTCGTCGTATTGCCAGTAACCATTGAGGACTTGTGTAGTGTGTGCCTGACTTGTCGCTGATACAGCGACCGCCAATGATAACAGCGTTGTTTTAAACATTGTTTGCCCTCTTGGATACCTAGCTAACTTTAGTTTTTAATTTATTAAAGGTTACTATTTGATTCCCAACTATGTCGATTATGTGGTTACAAATTAACCTATTAAAAACATCAACTTACATTAATAGGCTAATTATGCATAATTGAGTCTAGAACGTAAAAGACAAATTACCTGAGATGCCATATTGGTTATCACCAGCATAACTTCCCGCCAAGTCTAGGCTAACTAAATCACCTGGGCTAATACCAATGCCTGCTGTAATTGAGTTGTCTAATGTATCTTCCAAATCAATTTCATAACCAGCTCTGAGTTGTGCCCACCCCATAGCATTACCTTCAATACCAAAACGTAAGAATTGGGTATCATCATTTTGGTCAGTAAATCGCTCCTGCTTAGTCAAATCCCAGTCAACCGTCGCGACAAAATAATCCAGCGCATAAGCACCTGACACTGTCACCTGAGTATCAAGCTTATAAGTACTCACGCCGCTTATATCAAGCGTTTGAAGCTCTTGTGAAAACAAGTCTTTAATTGCGATTCCAGCACGGAATTGTTCATAAAACCATACGGCACCAAGGTCCAAGTTAAACGCGTTTTCCTTGGTTTCGCTTTGGTCATAATCACTTAAATCAAAATCTTCCACCGTCAGCGCTTGTTTGTAAGTTCGCATCGTCTGGAATTTTGGTGATATGCCGAGTGAAACATCTTGTCCTGCAAGAGTCATACGTTTTGCAACAGCAACACCAAACTCGCTGTATCCGAATGCAATCATGTCTACACGAGAGTTTTCATAGCGTGTTTGGGTATTGGAAGAGCTGGAAATATCTGTTTTTGCGATCACATCCGCATAGCCTCGCAAAAATAAATTTGTTGAAAAAGCGTTCAGAGGTAACGCAACCGAAGCAACAACACCACCATTCACACCAAGTGGCTTGTCGTCTGCGAGTTGGTCTAAGTAACCATTGATAGTGGCTTCAATTCCTGGTGTAGAAGGGTTGCTTTCAAACTGCTTTATTGCATCCTGAAGATCATCAACCGTTTCAAGGGTTTTGTCTGTATCTCGAATTCGAGCTCCAATACCAGGAAGCAGTATCCCAAACGTGTCCGAATCTCGATAAACAGCCACCAGAGCGGGGTTGTAGAAAGGCGCTAACACATAATCAGCGGTGGTAACTCCCGTGTTCCCCATCCCATTCCCACGACCATCTGGGACTACTGTTGCTGCGTTAGCGGTTAAAGAAATTAAACCTGCCGCCACTGCTATTGACGTTTTTCTTAATAGTTTCATATCCATATCAACCTTTTTGACGTCTCATAATCAAGGTTAATACAAATTTCAGAAAATGACGGGAATTTAATTGAGTAGATCGATATCGAAAAAGTCACTCAAAGTTGAGCTTCCAGAAATCAACCGCTCCTTTTGAGATTTCGTGAGCTTCTTGATGCGGTACTCTATTTGGGAAGCTGCTGAACGATTTTGACCCGCTTTAGCTGACCATTCGAGTGTCAATGGTCCTTTACCCTTTAACGCCTTGGCGCCGGTACCTAGTTGATGTTGAGAGTAGCGTCGCTCAACATCTGTAGTGATACCACAATACAAAGCATTCAAACGCGTCCGGATAAGATAAACGTACCAATCCGAACACGTTGCAGTTTGTTTTGGCTGAGACATTAAGCGGTTAGTTGCTCGACAAGTTGACGGAGTTCTGCCATTTCCGACTTTAGCGTCGCCACTTCTTGTTCAAGCGCCTCGACACGATCACTGTTAAAAGCTGGCTGAACAGTAGAAGCACTTGTCGCTGCCATAGCTTCTACATCCACGTCACCACCAAACAAATGCATATAACGTGATTCACGCTTACCGGCTTCACGCGGCAGTTTCACGACCAATGCACCTTCTTCACGTGCAGCCAGACGTTCCAGTATTGCTTCTACTTCTTTAACATCTGAAAATTCGGCCAATCGATTCGTACGCGTTCTCAATTCACCCGGCGTCTGAGCGCCGCGTAGAAGCATGCAGCAAACAATACCTTTCTCTTGCTTGGTCAGTTTCAAATCACCAAATTCAGTGTTGCAAAAACGATGCTGAAACTTGCTAGCACGACTATTAAATCCACTTTCATCGCTAACCAGCCTGCGCCCTATAAGGCTATCGACTGCTTCTTGAACATCCAATTCACTTAAGGCCATAACTGGCTCGCGGTTGCTTTTCTGATTACATGCGCTGGTCAGGCTGTTTAATGTTAACGGGTAGTAATCAGGTGTAGTGACTTCTTTTTCAATCAGGCAGCCAATAACACGGGCTTCAACAGGATTTAGTTCTATGCTCATTTTTATTTCCTTATTTGAATCTTCCCAAATCAATGTTCAGAAAGGATGGGAACTTTTTTCATGTTTCCGTTTTCATCGATCATCACGATTTTACTACGGTTTAATTCGACTTCCGTCACTTCCTGACGAGTACGCTCTTTTCTGTAAGCTTCGATGATTTTGCTCGAACGCTGGGGCACTTCAGCAGGCTCAATTTTAGGGATAATAATGTCAGAAGTTCGCATAGTGGTGCGGTGTTAGTTGATATCAATAGCGAAATCATATCCTGAACTATAGCCCTTGCTCAATCACCTAATAAGTAGATTGGTGATAAAATCGTCAACGCCTTGTAATGATTGATCTTAAGACTGTTATCGGCAGGAATGTTGTGTTTTAATCGAAGACAGTTAAAGGTAAGTAAATATAGGAAAGAAACCTATGAGTGGTGTATTTGAAATTGTAGCTCAGGCCCGTCGTAAGAATAAGCTAAAGCGTGAACTGCTTGATAATGAAAAAAAGGTTCGTGACAACCGTAAGCGCGTCGATCTTCTTGAGAACCTGATGGATTACATCAAGCCGGATATGACGCCTGATGAGATCGTCGGCATCATCAAAAACATGAAAGCTGATTATGAAGATCGCGTTGATGACCACATCATTAAGAGCGCAGAAATCTCGAAAGAACGTCGTGATATTAGTCGTCGCATCCGTGAGCTAACGGAAGAAGACAAACAAGTGCTTCAGGGTAAAAAGAAGTAGTTGATATCACTAGTAGCACACCAAGCCCACATTACTAAATGTGGGCTTTTTTAGTAATGACAGTTAGAGCAGCCAACATTTTTAGTTATTACAAATTAGTAAACTACATTAAACGTTTGCGTAATCGCTAACCTTCTACAAACCCAAAACTGGGGCTTTCATCACACATTTAGCCCTGTTATATTTTCCACAGATAATTATTCAGACCATTCGAGGCATGGAGCTTCCTCAGTTATCTCAAGGCGAGAAGAATTGGTACCGACACTGTTCGGCAAACTTTTAGAGGGTCAAATTATGGATATGAATATGGTTGAAATTCTAGGCTACGCTGCATCTATCATGGTAGCAATTTCTCTAACCATGAAAGACATTGTTAAGCTGCGCGTGCTGAACTTCATTGGTTGTGCGCTTTTTACTGCTTACGGTCTTATGATTGATGCTTGGCCAGTCGTAGTGACTAATGGCTTTATTGCATGCGTTAATGTTTACTTCCTTGCGAAAATGCAAAGCGAAAAAAAGAGCACTGAAGCAGAAAGTGCTGCATAGCAAATAATTAGCTGAATGAATCAAAACGCCCCGGACATGTCCGGGGCGTTTTTGTATCACTCTTCGTCGTGCATGTCTGCCCAAGCCTGAGCACACTTCACGGCACGCTTCCAACCTTTGTAGCGTCGGTTACGCTTTTCTTCATCGTGATGAGGAACAAATGTCTTGTCGATTTCCGCTTTGTCCGCCACTTCATCTAAGCTATCCCAGAAACCAACTGCCAAGCCTGCAAGATAAGCAGCGCCCAACGCCGTAACTTCTGTGACCTTAGGGCGAAGTACTTGTGTATCAAGAACATCCGATTGGAACTGCATCAAGAAGTTGTTCGCAACCGCGCCGCCATCAACACGAAGTGCTTCAAGTTTAATTCCGGAGTCTGCTTGCATTGCATCAAGGACGTCACGTGTTTGGTAAGCGATACCTTCTAGTGTCGCACGGATAATGTGGTTGGAGTTTACGCCGCGCGTCAGTCCAACAATGGTACCACGTGCGTATGCATCCCAGTACGGAGCACCAAGACCAGTAAAGGCAGGTACTACATAAACGCCATTAGATGTGTCTACTTTAGTCGCAAAATATTCAGAATCTTTTGCGTCTGCTAAAAGCTTCATTTCATCACGCAACCATTGAATCGATGCTCCACCCATAAAGACCGCGCCTTCCAATGCATAAGCAGGTTCACCCGCAGGTCCACAAGCAAGCGTAGTTAGAAGCCCATTCTTTGAGGTCACTTTTTCCTGACCGGTATTCATTAGAAGGAAACAACCCGTACCGTAGGTATTTTTCGCCTGACCTGCGTTGACGCACATCTGACCGTACAGTGCTGCTTGTTGGTCACCCGCAATACCAGCGATTGGGATACGCGTACCCCCTTTACCACCAATGTTCGTTTGACCGTACACTTCTGATGATTTCTTCACCTCAGGCATCATAGACAACGGAATGTCCATTTCCTTAAGCAGTTTCTCATCCCATTGAAGTGTATTGATATTGAACAGCATCGTACGTGACGCGTTAGTGTAGTCTGTTACGTGAACACGACCTTGAGTCATCTTCCATACCAGCCAAGTATCAACCGTACCAAACAGTAGCTTACCAGCCGCAGCATCTTCACGTGCACCTTCAACGTTGTCCAAAATCCATTTGATTTTGGTACCGGAGAAGTAAGGGTCCAAGACTAGGCCCGTATTTTCTTGAATATACTCTTCTAAATTGCACTGTTTGAGATCCTCACAGATTGCAGCAGTACGACGACATTGCCAAACAATCGCGTTATAAATCGGTTTGCCTGTTTCTTTGTTCCAAACAATGGTTGTTTCACGTTGGTTTGTAATACCAATACCGGCTACTTCGTCGCTACGAATACCTGATTTACCCAATGCTTCCACCAACACTGAGCTTTGTGTTGCATAGATTTCCATTGGATCATGCTCTACCCAACCCGCTTCTGGGTAAATCTGAGTGAACTCACGCTGAGAAACGCTAACAATATTTGCGTCGTGGTCTAGTACAACCGCTCTTGAACTTGTGGTGCCCTGATCTAGCGCGACTATGTATTTTTGCTCAGTCATGATCATTTCCTTTTCGTTTCTATATTTCTATTAGTAATTTTAGTATTAAACATGCGCTTCTTGATTCTCTTCAGTGTCTTCACACTGATTTGGAATCGTGCAACCTGTACCTGTATTCGGTAGGTATTGAGCGATAAATTTCGGGTAAGCCCAAGCGCCAAAACATGCGCCAGCAATCGGACCTAAAATAGGAACAATAAAGTATGGAATGTCTTTAGCACCTGAGAGCGCATAATCCCAACCTGCAAGGTATGCAAACAACTTAGGAGCAAAGTCACGTGCAGGGTTCATTGCGAAACCTGTTAGTGGACCAAGAGAACCACCAATCACAGCAATCAAAACACCGATAAGTAGAGGGTTCATTGCACCGCGTGCGGCACCGTTGTTTTCATCACCGAGCGCCAAAATAGCAAACATCAGAACTGCTGTGATAACAAACTCAACTGCTAGCGCTCCTGCAAATGACAACGACGCATGAGGGTATGTAGAAAAGATTCCTGCCGTGGCCAGTGCATCTTGGCTACTGCGAGCAAAACCATGTGCAATTTCGTAATCGACGAACAAATTGCTGTACAGACTGTATACCAGTGCAGCTGAACAAAAAGCGCCTAACATTTGAGCGATGATGTATGGAACAACCTTTGCTTTATCAAATCCATGAAAAGCAGCCAATGCAATCGTCACAGCCGGGTTAATGTGCGCTCCTGACACACCTGCTGTACAGTAGATAGCAATCGCAACCCCAAAGCCCCAGACAATACTGATTTCCCATTGCCCAAACTGAGCGCCCGCCAGTACTAAAGCGGCTACACAGCCAACGCCAAAGAATATCAACAGTCCAGTACCTATAAACTCAGCGATACATTCACCAAGTAAGGTTGGTTTTCTATTAGTCATAGTAAGAGTCCTTGTTTACATTAATATGTGCAATTTAGTTTTTTTATTGATTGCGCATTGTATTTTGCATACATGAGCGTGAGATTAAACTTTCACTCCCCATTAATGAGCGTTCGAGCACATTTTGTTATTTTTATGTTCTCTATTTTGTTAATTAAATCAATTTTTTGATCTTCACTTTCAGATTCACTATTAACACTATTCTCATATCATCTGAACGCTTACCCGCTAAGACTTATGCCCACCAGGCCTTTAATAAAAACAGGTGTATTTACTCTAATCACTACCCCGACATATGTTGAGCTATTGTTACGTATACTTTTTGACAGTTTAAACAGTGTACGCCTGCCCGTATTTTGACTAATTGAAAACAAACCTGATTGTTTACTAGTAACACAACAACCATTAAACACTCGTTCGCTCATTTGTGAACAAGATACCGAAAACAAAATGAAATTAATGGCACATTATAATTATGGATATTTCACCAAAGGCCAACTTTACTATGGTTAAACGGTTCGAAACTGATGTAGTCATTATCGGTGGAGGCGCAACAGGTACAGGAATCATGCGAGACTGCGCATTACGGGGAATCAACTGCGTTCTGCTAGAACAAGATGACATTGCGTCAGGAACAACAGGACGTAATCATGGCTTACTTCACTCAGGCGCTCGTTACGCCGTCACAGACAAAGAGTCAGCAAAAGAGTGTATTCAAGAAAACCGCATACTAAAGTCAATCGCGAGTCATTGTGTAGAAGAGACAACAGGACTCTTTATTACTTTGCCTGAAGACGATATTAAATTTCAGGACACCTTTATAAGCGCATGCAGTGAAGCAGGGATCGAAACAAAGCGGTTAACAACAAAACAAACACTTGCTCTTGAGCCCAACACCAACCCTAACCTATTAGGCGCGATCCAAGTCCCCGATGGCACGTTAGATCCATTTCGTTTATGCGCGTCTAATGTTTTAGATGCCAGTGAGCACGGAGCGCGTCTATTCAATAAAACCAGAGTCACCTCCTTAATACGTCATGAAGACACCGTCCTCGGCGTGAACTGCTACAACACTCTGAGGAACGAATCCTTTCAGATATTTGCCAAGCAAGTCATCAACGCCGCTGGTATATGGGGACAAAACATTTGCGAGTATGCCGATCTCAGCATCAAGATGTTCCCGGCAAAAGGCTCGTTACTCATACTCGATTATCGAATCAACAATCTCGTAATCAATCGCTGCCGAAAACCTTCAGACGCCGATATATTGGTTCCCGGTGACACCATTTCTCTCATTGGTACTACATCAGAGCATATCGATTACGATCAAATAGATGACCTGCATGTTACCGAGCGAGAAGTCGACGTGTTGCTGAGAGAAGGCGCGAAGCTCGCGCCTATTATGGCTAATACTCGAGTACTCCGCGCGTATGCAGGTGTACGACCATTGGTTTCAGTCGACGATGACGGCAGCGGACGCAACATCAGCCGAGGCATCGTATTACTTGATCACGAAAAGCGAGATGGCCTGAAAGGCTTCACTACCATTACTGGCGGCAAACTCATGACCTACCGCCTAATGGCTGAATGGGCGACAGATTTGTTAGCCGAGAAGCTATCTGTTAATGAGCCATGCACCACACACATCAAGCCTCTTCCCGGCTCAAACAAACCAGTGAACAAGCCAAAGAAAACAGCCAGTATCGTAAAACCTGTCTACGAATCAGCGCATTATCGACATGGTGAACGTGTTACTGACTTTCTGGATGAAAGTGCAGAAAAACAAGCCGTTATTTGCGAATGTGAAATGGTCACAGCAGGAGAAATAGAATACGCGATTAAACAACTCAATGTGCACACTCTGGTCGATTTGCGTCGCCGCACGCGTCTTGGAATGGGGCCTTGCCAGGGAGAGCTTTGCAGTTATCGCGCTGCAAGTTTGTTTAACCAGTACGCCAACCATAGTGGTAATCAGTGCAGTCAACTTCTCAATGAATTCCTTGAAGAAAGATGGAAAGGTATTAAGCCCATCTTCTGGGGCGATGCGCTTAGAGAAGCCGAATTTAGCCATTGGATTTACGAAGGTTTGTTTGGTGCTGGTCAAATACTTCCTCACAACGAAACTAAGGAGGAACCCAGATGAAGTACGATGTTGCTATTATAGGAGGCGGAATAGCTGGTTACTGCTCAGCTTTAAAATGTTTGGAATCTGGGTTGAAAACGGTCTTGATTAATCAAGGCCACAGCTCCCTGCACTTCTCCTCGGGTTCAATTGATGTACTTGGACACCTACCAAATGGCTTGGAAGTGACAGACCCTTTTGAAAGTATTGATGCTCTCAAAAAGCTTTCACCTGAGCACCCTTATAGCAAGCTATCTGTTTCTGAGGTGAAACGTGCAATGTTATGGTTTCAGACTCTACTTAATCAGGCTGGGGTTTCGCTGTCATCAAGCAAAAATGGTCATAATCACCATCGAATAACACCTTTGGGGACACTCAAACCCACATGGTTGTCACAACCATTTGTGCATCAGCACATCCCCCATTCGTCATTCAAGAGGTTCGTTTTAGTCTCTATTGACGGGTTTCGTGATTTTCAACCTCAACTCGCTCTCGATAACTTGAACCAAATTGAAGAGTTCAACAAAGTCGAAAAGAAAATACTGTCGGTTCGTATTCCCGGCTTTGATTCTCTACGACAAAATCCGAATGAACTGCGTTCCATCGATATCGCTCGAATACTCAAACAGCCCAAAGCATTTTCGAGCCTTGTACATCAGTTAAGCGCAGGAGCGACGGTGGATGATCTTGTCATTCTCCCTGCTATCATGGGAAATGGCGACGGCCTTACGCTGATGGAAAGATTACAAAGCGAGACCCAACTGCGTTTCCATGAAGTGCCGACAATGCCACCTTCCTTGTTAGGAATTAGGCTAGAAGAAGCATTACAAGGCATGTTTACCAAAATGGGTGGAGTGCAACTCAAAGGTGACAAAGTTATTTCCGCACACTGGCACGAGGATAAAAAGGCCATTCGATCAATACAGACAGCCAACTTAGAAGAGTTTCCGCTCATCGCCAAACACTACGTGCTCGCTTCAGGGAGTTACTTTAGCCATGGTTTGGTTGCTGAATCGAATCGGGTTGTCGAACCAATATTCGACTTAGATGTACATTATCATCAAGACCGGCGCCAATGGCGAGATAAAGACTTTTTCAGCCAGTCTTCACACCCATTTATGCAATTTGGTGTGGTCACTGATGACCACTTTAACCCGACTCTAAATGGTCAAACGGTTCGTAACTTACACTGCTGCGGTTCAGTATTATCTCATTACGATCCTATACAACAAGGCTGTGGAGGCGGTGTTGCCATCGCAACCGCTTTCCATGTAGCAAGTAATATTGTCCATGCCATAACGTCAGAGGAGGCCTTAGTATGACCACCTATTTTGCTGATCACGCTCCTCAGGTTACCAGTTTTGATCATTGCATTAAGTGCACCGTTTGTACTGTTTACTGCCCAGTAGCCAAAGCAAACCCGCTCTACCCCGGCCCTAAGCAATCTGGGCCAGATGGAGAGCGACTGCGGATTAAAAACGCCGACTATTATGATGAAGCATTAAAGCTATGTACCAACTGCAAACGCTGCGAAACGGCTTGTCCTTCTGGCGTCAACATTGGTGACATTATTGCCGTGGCAAGAGGAAAATACGCGAAGAAAACTTTGAGCCCGAAACTCATTAGAGATTTTGTCCTCAGTCATACCGATCTTTTCGGGAATTTGGCTACCCCTGTTGCCCCCATAATCAATAAAGTAACGGACAACAAGCCTGTCAAAAAAATCATGCATAAAGCAGTGGGTATTCACGATCACAAATCGTTACCCAAATACTCACACGGAACATTTCGTCGCTGGTACAAAAAACAGGTGTCGGATCAAGCAAGCTATCCTCGTCAAATCAGCTACTTTCACGGCTGCTTTGTCAATTACAACCACCCTCAGCTTGGAAAGGATCTGATCAAAGTTCTCAACGCACTAGGCATCGGCGTACAACTATTGGAAAAGGAAAAGTGCTGTGGTGTCCCACTGATTGCGAACGGCTTTCATAGTAAGGCTCGTCGCAATGCAGAACTAAACATTAAAAATATAGAAGAGGCCGTTATTGAGCGGGATCATACAGTGCTTTCAACGTCTTCAACTTGCTCATTTACGCTCAAGCAGGAATACCCGCATGTTTTGGGCGTTGAAAATGATCATGTCAGCCATCGTATTGAATACATCACTAAGTTCCTTTTAAAGGAGTTTATGAATGGTAATACGTTGAATATGAAACCGCTCAACAAACGGGTCGTATACCACACACCTTGCCATCTGGAACGAAGTGGTAATGTCATATTCACTTTGGAAGTGCTAAAACAAATACCTGGATTGGAATTGATCGTCCTTGATAGCGAATGCTGTGGTCTGGCAGGAACTTATGGTTTTAAAGAAGAAAACTATGATGTTTCCATGAAAATTGGCCATCATCTATTTGAGTCGATTAAATCAGCTGAGGCGGACTTTGCTATCACGGATTGCGAAACCTGCAAATGGCAAATTGAAGAGAACACACAACTTGAGACTATCCATCCAGTCACATTACTGGCAATGGCCATAGCCCATTAGCTTGTGCACTGAGGGTACGTCAATAATTGAGATGTGCGTTGAGGATAGATTGTAGATTGCCACTCTTTTTGATGACTTTCAGACCTTCATTGAAAGTCATCAAGTTCTGTACGCTTTCAGGATTTTGATTGGGCAGCAACAGGTGCAGTGTATTCACAAAAAGAGGCCTAGGGTGGTAAGCCAGAAGCTCTCTTTCCGACTCTAGCCCTTCACTTTTAAGTACATAGTTGACGTGCGTAATGTACAGTGGTGACACATCAATAGTACCTGCGAGCAGTTTCTTGATGTTTTCAGCTTCATCATGCACTCGTTCAACGATCAATGTTCCACTTTGCTCCGCTTTTTCAAACGGTTCACCGTAGTAGCCACCAATCAAAGCGCTCACCTTCAAACCTTCTAGATCTTCCACACGATCCCAGTCGAATGTCTTGTCTACTTTGTAGAAGAAATGCGCGTTTATCTTATACACAACATCACTTATCAGGAATAATTCTTGGTACTCCTCATTCAGCTCCCATAGCGCTGTTGCATCAGCCTTCCCCTGCGCTGCGAAATCAAATGCCTCTTTCCAAGTTGGCAAGTGGACATACTTTACTTCTACATTTTGAGTTTTAAATGCAGCAGTAACAATTTGGGCGTTAATACCATAACCAGGCAATTGTTTAGAGTGATATGGAGGATACTCACCACCAACGGCAATGGTAAGAGTCATCGCAGATACTGACATTGGAGAGACGATAAGAAGTAAGTGGGCAAAAAATACGCCAATGGGCTTTGATAAAAACTCAGACTGATGGAGCATAAACTCTCCGCTACACTAAATGGCTAAATACAACCCGATGAAACGACATCAGGTTGTATTTGAAGAGTCTAGCTTTGGCTTTTGAGTTACGCTAATTTTTGGTCAGTTATTCGAAACGATAAACAGGACTTCTACTCGTCTGTTACAAGCTTTTCCGGCGCTGGTTGTGTTTGAACATGCTGGCACATATTCACCGTAACCGCGTGTGTAGATAGAATTCATTGCCACATTATTGCTAACCAGCTGCTTTTTCACAGCTTTGGCGCGTTTCATTGAAAGTGAGTCATTAAAAGTCGGCGCTCCAGTACTGTCTGCGTGCCCATCAATCACAATATCAATTCCTGGCTGTGTTGCTAAGTATCGGCCCATCATGTCCAGCCAATACATGGAGTCCGGTTTCACCATTGACGAACCCGTATTGAATTTGATTGTATCGGTTAACTTAACCATGATGTGATTACCCGGCAGTACCTCGTAGTCCACACCATTTTTCAATAGGAAACTTTGCAAATCACTGTAGCTCGTGGTGCGCATCTGCCCCATTGGTCCTTTCACACCAGACGAAGCCAGTTGAGGCGCGTCACCCCAATTCGGGTATCGTACTTCGAAATCTGTTTTTGGCGCAGTCTCTAGCATGTCATCCGTTAGATAACTCATTTCTTTAGCCAGATTGCCACAACCAGTGAGGAGCAAGAGCAAAGGTAAGGCAAAATATTTCATTGATCCACCATTCGTTTCCGTTTCGATACATCATTTATATCGGCAACTTCTGGAATACTTTAATTATAATTTAACCCTTTGCTTATCGCCTGTTGACGACTTAACGTTCTGAAATGATTTAATAAGCATTTCGCGCGGTTTGCTATTTAGTTACTAGCCGTGAAAGAGTAAAATCCGCCTACCGTGATCTCGCTGAAAACACAGCGTGAACAGCGATAATAAAGAGAACACACTATGAAAAAGATAATGACCTTACTGACCATCGCATTTGCCGCTCTCTTGGCTGGTTGTGCAGATAGCGATGTCCCACAGGAAGGTAAGCACTTCCAAAAACTTCCTGTCAACTTATCGACCTTTCGCTTACCTCAAGTGACTGAAGTTTTCTCACTCAATTGTGGCCACTGTAAAAAGATGGAATCAGTTTTGCCTCAATTGGAAGAGCTCACCAAGCAAAACATTGGCAAGATCCACGTGACGTTTAACGAAAGTGCACAAGTTGGCGCCATGATCTATTACACCGCCGAAATGCAATTGGGCAAAAAGCCAGAACCATCAATGATGGATGAATTGTTTACCGCGGCTCAAATGGGCGACGGCGCAACAATGGCCGAGAAAAAGCAAGCCATCGATGATGCCTTCCATTCTCGCGGACTAATTAGCCCTTACGAACTCAAAGAAGATCAGCAAAAACAGTTATTCAGAGCGATGCAAGTTGCTGAAGACATCACTGAAAAAGGTCAAATTAATTCAGTTCCAACCTTTATCGTAAACGGTAAATATATGGTGCTGACATCCGGTCACAAAGATGTTGAAGACATCGCCAAGACCATTAACTATTTAACTCAAAACAACCCTAAGTAAAAACGGAAAGGACTCATGTCTAAAATAATCATCCCAATCGTCGTTTTAGTGCTAGCTGGCTTTATGATTTATCGCACTATGGTTACCAGCAAAGCGGGCGAGCAAAACTTTGCAGCAGGCCAAGCATTTCTTCTTGAGAATGGCGAAAAAGAAGGTGTGGTAACAACGGAAAGCGGCCTGCAATACCTTGTGCTAAACAAAGGCACTGGCACAGTAAATCCAACCGCAAAGAGCAAAGTGAAGGTGCATTATCATGGTACGCTAATCGATGGCACTGTGTTTGATAGCTCTGTTGAGCGTGGTGAACCGATTTCATTCGCTCTCAACCAAGTGATCAAAGGTTGGCAAGAAGGCCTAACCTACATGGTTGAAGGTGACAAGTTCCGCTTCTTCATTCCTAGCCCTCTAGCCTATGGCAAAGGTGGAAGTGGCCCAATTCCACCAGCGTCAACGCTAATATTTGATGTCGAGTTGTTGGAAATCCAATAACCAAAAAGGCCAATCATTCGTGATTGGCCTTTTTTCTATGCAAGCTCTTTCAACTCTCTGCAAAGATGCTTGTTTAAATGTTGCTGAATAAAGTTAACATCAGCCTTATAAAAATCGTGTGTTGGAATCTCTTCTGCTGTCATCCAATGGAAGGTTTGCTGCCTTTCTTCAGAATGAGCAACGGGTTGTGCAGATTCACCAGCATGAAGAACAACGTAGTAAATTCTTCCACCATACTCATTAATATCGCTATACGTGGCGACGTGAGATAGTCCACTCAAGTGAGTCTCTTCATGCAGCTCTCTAATGGCGGCATCTGTACCAGACTCATTGCTGCCCACTTCCCCACCGGGAAATTCCATGATCATACCTTGAGTATTTCGGTGGCGCTCCTGAATCAGAACTTTTCCATCTCTGATAACTACTGCCATCGATAAATGCTTCATTGGGGGCTCCTTGGATTAAGCTGACTTCATCGGCGTTCTAACTCAGACGTTTATGTTTTTAGATTTGAAATGTCTGATGCCGATACAAGATTGTAAGAACCCGCGAAGGGTAACCGAATATGCATTTAAGTTCTCGCTCCGCCTTCAAAAAACGAAATGTAAAACAATAAAAAACGGCACCTTTCCAAAGGTGCCGTTTTGCTCAATGATTTAATGGCTACTTATGTTTTTTCTGAACAAACTTCTTACTGACATCTACAACCGCGACATCTTTAAAGAAGCTACGCCCGAGGAGTAATGGAAACTTCAAATGAGTGCGGTCTGCAAGCGTGAATTCTGTTTTCTCTTTCAGATCACCAATTTGAATCCATGATTCGACTACAGCACGACGCTCTGATTTTTCCGCACTGGACTGACGAATCTTAACCCAGCGCTCAACGGGAAGAGCGATCTCCTTACTCTTAACCCCATCATGTTCAATTTTGAACTTAACCCAATCTTTGCCATCACGTTCGAACTCCACCACATCCGTGGCACTGATCGATGAGGTTGTCGCACCAGTATCAATACGCGCTTTGAAGTTCTCTTCAAGCCCTGGAACGTAAACCCATTCTTGCTCACCAAGGATCAGTTTTCCATCTGATGTTTTCTTTGGTTGCGGTTTTGGCTTAGGTTTTGGTTTTTCTTCTGGCTTCACTTCCGGTTTAGGTTCCGGCTTCGTCTCTTTCTCAACTTCTTTTTCTGGCTGCTCTACTTTAGGCTCTTCAATCTGTGGTTTTTGCTCTGGCTCTACTGGCTGCTGGCCTGTCGTTGAACATGCCATCAAACCACCACTAAGCATAACTGGAATTAGAACCTTCCATGTTTTGTTCATTCGATCACCTAACTCAATAACAAGATACGACCGCTTTAAAAAAGGCCCACATCAGGGTGAGCCTTAAAGCGAAACTTAAGACACTTTAACTATCGCATCGGCTACGTAAGGAATATCTTTTTCTGTCAGACCTGCGATGTTAATTCGACCATCCCCAACACCATAAATACCATATTCTTCACGGAGTTGCGTCATTTGGTCTTGAGTAAAGCCTAGCACAGTAAACATGCCTTTGTGGCTTTCAATGAAATCGAAATGTGAAGTATTATGGGTATTTCTCAATTCATTACACAAAGTATGACGAAGATTGAGCAAGCGCTGCTGCATTTCGCTCAGTTCCTGCTTCCAGACGCCTGTCAGCTCTTCGCTTTGCAGGATGGTTTTGACTAATGCCGCACCGTGATCTGGCGGCATTGTGTAAGTGGCACGTGCGAGCGTTAACAGCTTACCTTTTGCATTGCCAACATCCTGTAATGATTTGCCAACCACTATAGCAGCACCCGTACGCTCACGGTAAAGACCAAAGTTCTTTGAACAAGACGTGGTAATCAACATCTCTTCAACGTTATCAGCCATAAAGCGTAAGCCTTTAGCATCTTCTTCCAGTCCGTCGCCAAAACCTTGGTATGCAATATCGACAAATGGAGTAAACCCGTTTTTCTGCGATAACTCCGTCACCGCCTGCCAAGCAGAAAAGTCGATGTCAGCCCCAGTTGGGTTGTGACAACACCCGTGCAGAAGGACCACATCTTTTGGTCCCGCTTGAGACAATTCTTCTAACATTCGCGCTGTATCAACCTGTTTGGTTTCAGGGCTAAAGTAGCTGTACAGCTTCACTTTAAGACCCGCAGCTTCCATAACAGGACGATGGTTAACGTAGCTAGGGTTTGAGATCCAAACCGTCGTTTCAGGTTGTGCGACTTTCATTAGATCGCCTAACATACGCAGAGCACCACTAGCGCCCGGCGTTTGGGTGGCTGCAACGCGATCCATGGCCGAAGTGCCCGACAGCAGCAAATCAACCATACTCTGGTTAAACTCTTCACAACCGGCCAAACCGACGTAAGATTTCGTTTTTTGCGTTTCAACCACAATATCCTGTGCTTGAGATATTGCTTTCATGATTGGTGTTTCACCAGTACTATTTTTGTAGACGCCGATACCCAAGTCCACTTTGTCAGGACGAGGATCATTGCGGTAAGCAACTGATAAAGAAAGGATGGGATCCAGTGTAGGTGTTGGTAAATGAGAGAACATGAAAGTCATAACCCTTTGAAATTCAATTAACAGTGGTCAATTTATCACTTAATCCTCTAACTCAGAAATAAAATTTTAGTGCCTAAGAGCAAAACAGGATAAAAACCTTTTATTATTAACATATTTGCAACATCAAGAGTTCGGTCAGAATATAATACTAAGATTTACAGCTAAACCTTGAATCGGTGAATAATCTGATTGGAGCTACCACGCCACTCTAGGTTGAGATCCTTTTTCTCTTGCTCAAACTTGCCGTCAATTAAAACATCAATTAGCGCGACTACTTCTTGTTGCGCCGCCGTCAATTCGGCTAGCGTATAACCTGTCCACATCCAGATATCTTTGTCTGGGCACTCTTGGCGTACACGTTTTACCAACCGAAGAACATCAGTAACATTGGCTGGATGGAGTGGATCGCCACCGGATAACGAGAGCCCACGTCTCTTAATACGTGTATCTTTTAAGTCCTGCAGAATCTGGTCTTCCGCTTGTTGAGTAAACAATACCCCTGAGTCGAGTCGCTGTGTCGATTGGTTATAACACCCACGGCACTGATGTATGCAGCCAGAGACAAACAGAGTACAACGCGTACCCGGCCCGTTAACCACATCCACAGGATAGTACTGGTGGTAGTTCATGACGTTTTCCGATGTTGGATATTTGAGAAAATGCTTTCGCTCTGATGATAAAGGGCGAGTGACTCCCCGCCCCCCTTTTCGTCACTGAATCAATTCACGCATTAGCTTTATAGATGCTTAACCCGACGCTTTACTTCTTCTTGCTTACCAAAGTTGAACGGCCTCGCATCAGGACTGCCCAGATAACCACACACTCTGCGGGTTACAGAGACTTTGGTAGAGTCGTGATTACCACAGCTAGGACACGTAAACCCTTTGCTCGTACAGTCAAATTCGCCGTTGTAACCACACTCATAACACTCATCGATTGGTGTATTGGTACCGTAGTAAGGAACTCGGCTGTAGCTATAGTCCCAAACGTTTTCCAACGCTTCCACATTGCGCTGCATGTTAGGAAATTCGCCGTAACAAATAAAACCACCACTCGAGATCTGCGGGTAAGGCATTTCAAAGTCGATTTTGTCGTATGGGTTGACCTTTTTCTCTACATCGAGATGGAAACTGTTCGTGTAGTAACCTTTCTCTGTAACACCTTTCAATACACCAAACTCTTTCGTATCAATGCGGCAGAATCGGCTACATAAGTTTTCACTAGGTGTGCCATACAAACTGTAACCATAACCCGACTCTTCGGCCCATTGGTTCACCTTATCTTTAAGGTGCTTGATGATATCGAGCGCTTTCTGACGAAGCTCTGAGTTGTCATAAACGTGTGTCTGATTGCCATACAAAGCATTAATGGTTTCATGAACACCTATGTAACCCAAAGAAATAGACGCGCGGCCGTGTTTAAAAATGTTAGCAATAGGTTCATCAGCCTTTAGGCGAACGCCACAAGCGCCTTCCATATAGAGAATTGGTGCAACACGTGCTTTCACATTCTCTAACCTAGCAATGCGTGTCTCTAAAGCGCGGCGTGCGAGTTCTAACTTCGTATTCAAAATCTCATAAAACTTACCCTCGTCACCTTTTGCTTCAATCGCAATTCGAGGAAGGTTTAGACTAACAACGCCTAGATTGTTGCGACCTTCATGGATCAACTCACCATTTTCCTCGTAGGTTCCTAGGAAACTACGACATCCCATTGGCGTTTTGAATGAACCCGTTACCTCAACCACTTTTTCGTAGTTAAGAATGTCTGGATACATACGTTTAGACGCACACTCAAGTGCTAGCTTCTTGATGTCATAGTTAGGGTCGTCAGCTTTATGATTCAGACCATCTTTGATCCCGAAGACAAGCTTAGGGAATACGGCCGTTTTACGGTTTTTGCCTAGACCAGCGATACGATTCTTGAGAATCGATTGTTGGATCAATCGCGAGGCCCAACTAGTACCAAGGCCAAACCCGAAGGTGACAAAAGGTGTCTGACCATTGGCGGTATGCAGCGTATTCACTTCGTATTCCAGAGACTGAAAAGCGTCATAGCACTCTTTTTCAGTGCGAACGCGTGCAAACGCTTTGGGTTCATGAATGTCCCATTCCTGAGCAATGCTAAGGTGCTTTTCGTAGCTGGCCATCACATAAGGCTCAAGCACTTCATCAATACGGTTGATCGTCGTGCCGCCGTATATATGGCTGGCAACTTGAGCGATGATTTGTGCGGTAACGGCGGTCGCTGTAGAAATCGATTTTGGCGTATCTATCTCCGCATTGCCCATTTTGAAACCATGGGTCAGCATGCCTTTTAAATCGATTAACATGCAGTTAAACATCGGAAAGAACGGAGCGTAGTCCAAATCGTGATAATGAATATCGCCTTGCTCATGTGCCTGAACAATGTCGCGGGGAAGGATGTGCGTTTTAGCGTAATGTTTAGCAACAATCCCGGCCAGTAGATCACGCTGAGTTGGGATAACCTTGCCATCTTTATTCGCGTTTTCGTTAATCAGATCGACATTGCTTTCTTCAATTAACCCTTCGATCTCGCGAGTCAAAGCGCTTTGCTTCTCTCGTGCAATATCGCGATCATGGCGGTACTCGATGTACGAGCGTGCGAGTGACTTATAAGGCCCTTGCATTAACTCATTTTCCACCAACGTCTGAACTTCCGTTATATGAACTTCATCGTGATCTTTAAGCTGCAGCTCCACCGCTAGTGCGACATTCAGCGCGTATATAGCGATTTCTTTATCTACATGCTCTGCCGCTGCTTCAACAGCAGCCTGAATGCGATCCCTGCTAAACGGAGCTCTAGAGCCGTCACGCTTGATTACGATTGGTTTCACCTTCTCTCCTTACCCTTTACATACTCACAGACTTATCCACAAATACACTATATAGGGTTGTTTTTTATTCTACCGACACAATATGTTGTGGCGTATTTAACGAGATGAACCAAGCTCGTGTATTGATTTCGATCAATAAAATTAGGCCCTAGATTAAGATCAAATCGATCTTAGTGGCAGTGATCTCAGCTTGAAAGAAATGTATGCAAAAAGTGATTTTTATTGGATTTTAACTTGCTTTTTTTTGAGGACTTATAGAATAAAGGCTGTACCTGAGAACAGAGTTTATAGAGTATGACTAACACTAAATTCAAAGCGATTTTGGCTATCCTGTTGATAACGACCTCAACCGCTTCTTTTGCCTCCTCCTCCCTTACAGTCACAGCATGGAATTTGGAGTGGCTGACATCTCACCCTTCAGACAAATTTTCAGAATCCCAGCGAAGCAAACAAGATTTTCAGGCACTAGCTGGGCACTTTTCGACAATCGATAGTGATGTACTTGCTTTCCAAGAAGTGAACGACCAACAGGCTTTGCGTAAAGTGATTGGAGATGGCTATCACGTTTATTTCTCAGACCGTGCATCAGACGCGTATATGAAGCAACAGTTTGACGATATCAATCAATATACGGGATTTGCAGTCAAAGAAGATATTGAGGTGGCGGATAAGCCAGACATTCAGCTCGATCAAAGAAAAAACAGTAAACTCCGATTTGGCACTTACATTGTACTCAACCCAAATGGCTCACAGCCCATACATGCCCTGTCCGTCCATCTAAAAGCTCGCTGTAGTGGCGCCTATAAAAACAGCCGTGACTGCAAAATACTCAAATCGCAGGGCAAGGCATTGAACCAATGGATCAGTGAACGAGAGCGACAAGGAGAGAACTACGCCATACTGGGCGACTTCAACCACAACCTCAGTTACAACGGAGATTGGTTATGGGAAGTAATCTCTCACTCTTCACAAGCCGTACTGGCGACAAAAGGCACGCCGGCAGCATGTAAGGTGCGTTCGCGCAAGAACCCAAATAAGACGCACCAATTTCGTTCCCTCATCGACCATATTATTGTGAGCCCTGGGTTGACCACCGCTCAAACCAATCAAGATGTTTTTCCCACTTCATTGGTTCTCAAACATCATTTGAGTGACCACTGCCCTATCAGCACCCAACTAAACTAACAAGGCGCTCTTATGAGCGCCCTATTATCAGTTTTGCGAAACCATTTGGGGGCTCGGTGCTGCCACATATTTAGCGAGCAAAGACCCAGACACCATAGACGCTATGAAGATAGCGATATCAAGATTACCAAACGCTAAACTCGTAATAGCAGGGCCTGGGCATATACCTGCGAGTCCCCAGCCAACTCCAAACAAAGCTGCCCCATAGATGAGCTTACTGTCCAGCTGCACTCTCGTAGGCAGAGACAACACATCGCCGGACAGTGCTTTGGCTTGAGGTTTTATCAAAAAGTGATAGGCCGGAGCAAATATGAGTAACGCGCCCCCCATTACAAATACTAAGCTTGGATTCCATGCTCCAGTAACATCTAAAAAACCAATCACATTCTCTGGATTTGTCATACCTGACAGCGCCATACCAATACCAAAAAGCAGACCACTTACTAATGCAGAAATTCGAAGAGTAGCGTTACCCATAGCGTTTACCTTAGCGAATATAGACAGTCAGAGCCGCAACTACCATAAAAATGGCTGTCGCGACGATTGAACGAAAGGAGAATCGACCAACACCACATATGCCGTGCCCGCTGGTGCAACCGTTGCTTAGTCGAGTCCCAAACCCAACCAGCAAACCTGCTATTACCAGAACAAAAGTGGAAATAGATTCGGTGCTTGGTATTTCGATACCAAGCACCATTACACTTAGAGCCCCACCCGAAACCATGCCGATAAGAAACAACAGACGCCAGAAAAGATCATTACGTTTTGGTGAGAGCACACCGTTGACGATGCCACTGATTCCCGCCACTTTACCGTTAATCATCAACAGCATAGTTGCTGATAAACCCAACAACGCGCCCCCGATGAGTGATAGCCAAGGAAAAGACTCAAATATCATGATTACCTCCGACAAAAGACCGAGTGGAAACACTGAATTAAAGCTTCGATGCGCGAGTCAGCCAGTGAGTAAAACACTTGTTGAGACACCTTACGGGCCTTAATCAAATTGCTTTTACGTAATACCGTCAGATGCTGAGAAAATGCAGACTGACTGAGGAGAGAATTGCTTTGCAGCTCCCCAACGCCAATTTCACCTTGAGTGAGTTGGCAAAGGATCATTAGTCGAACCGGATGAGCCATGATCTTAAGAATATCCGATGCTTCCTCTGCACTTTCCCTCATCTCCATGATATCAATTGTGTTTGGATTCATATCGCCTTTACATTAGGTGTTACTAAATTACCTCAAATTGTACGTAACTCATTATATTAGTCAACCCTAAATTAGATGATTAACATTTAGACCATTTTAGTTTAGCATTAGCTAATATTTACTACATCAAGACCCATTCTTATAGGTATTCACTATGACTAAGATTGTTATCGTTGGTGGCGTTGCCGGAGGAGCTTCAGCGGCCGCTAGGGCGCGCCGCTTAAGTGAAAGCGCAGAAATCATTATGTTTGAACGCGGCGAGTTTGTTTCATTTGCCAATTGCGGCTTGCCTTACCACATCGGTGGCGAGATACAGGATCGTAGCAAGCTTTTACTTCAGACACCCGAGAGCTTCCTTGCTCGTTTTAATATTGATGTACGTGTCATGAGCGAAGTTGTTTCTGTCAATCGACAAACTAAAACCGTTAGCGTCAAGAACCTCATTGATAACAAGGAATACAACGAGAGTTATGATTTCTTGCTATTGAGTCCAGGAGCTGCGCCTATCGTCCCTCCAATTCACGGTATTGAAAATCCACTCACCCACTCTCTTCGAAATATCCCCGACATGGATCGTATTATTCGAACTATCGAGATGAACAAACCTGAGCACGCAACAGTTGTAGGTGGTGGCTTTATCGGATTAGAAATGATGGAAGCCTTTCATCAGCGTGGAATTAAAACAACGCTCATCGAGCAAGCAAATCAAGTCATGACACCTGTGGATAAAGAAATGGCGGGGTTTATCCACGAAGAAATTCGAAACCAAGGTATAGATATGCGCTTAGGCGTTGCTTTGGAATCTGTTCAGCACATTCCAAATGATCACATTTCTACTCTCGAATCAGGAGAAGATGAAGCACACCAGCACTTAAGCGGTGAGCTAGACTTGACGCTCAACAATGGCGACACAATCAGAACTGACATTTTAATAATGGCCATTGGCGTGAGGCCAGAGATCAAGCTCGCTCAGCAAGCAGGGCTTCAAATTGGTCAACTCGGCGGTATCTACACCAATGAGATGATGCAGACGAGCGATCCTTCTATATATGCCGTTGGTGACGCAATCGAAGAGAGAGACTTTGTCACGGGCACTCAAACCTTAGTTCCTTTAGCCGGGCCAGCTAACCGCCAAGGTCGAATGGCGGCTGACAACATGCTAGGACGCAATGAAACTTACCAAGGAACACAAGGGACTGCTATTTGTAAAGTTTTTGACCTGGCCGTAGCGTCTACTGGTCAAAACGAGAAACAACTTCAGCGTGATGGTATCGACTATGAAAAAGTCTATGTACACACCGCAAGCCACGCAAGCTACTACCCTGGAGCCGAAACAGTATCGTTTAAAATGCTGTTTGACCCCAAATCTGGCAAAATTTTCGGCGCACAAGCCGTGGGTAAAGATGGTATCGATAAGCGTATTGACGTAATGGCAGTAGCACAGCGTGCTGGGATGACGGTAGAGCAGCTTCAGCATCTCGAACTGACTTATGCACCGCCTTTTGGCTCGGCAAAAGATGTCATCAACCAAGCTGCATTTGTAGCAAACAACATCATTAAAGGTGACGCAACAGCGATACATTTCGATGAAATTGACAGCCTATCCGAAGACCAAATACTGCTTGACGTACGCAACCCTGCAGAACTTGAGAACAATGGTTTTATCAAGGGAGCGCTTAATATTCCTGTTGACCAACTACGACCACGCATGAGTGAATTACCGAAAGATAAAGAGATCATTATTTACTGCCAGGTAGGTCTACGTGGCAACGTAGCTTATCGTCAGTTAGTGAATAATGGTTACAGAGCAAAAAACTTAATTGGTGGGTATCGAACTTACCTGTACTCGAAAAGGTAATTGAACCTACCAACAGCAGGGAGCATTTCGCTCCCTGCATAGTATTCTCATCATTATCGACAATTCACTCAACCGTTATACAACTTAAATATTTCTTTCACATTTTCTCCTTAGTATCAGCGCGTTATTTCACGGAGGAACAATTTTGTTTACTGCTCATAAATTGGCTACTTTGGCCGCTTGCACTGCTATCGCTCTATCGGGCTGCACTTCTCAGCAAAACACTCAACTAGCTCCGGAATGTAAGATCTCCGAAAAGCCAGAAATATCTGAATCTTCCATCACTGGGTTAACACTCTTAGGTACTTACGTTGCTGACAGCCAGTTTGATACTTCAGCAGCTGAAATCGTTGCTTATGATGAATGCAGCGATCAATTGTTTGTGGTTAATGCTCAAGCAAAACGTGTCGACGTGATGGCTTTAGATACACAAAATCGTCCCACTAAAACCGCGCACATTGATTTATCCACTGCTGGTAAAATGGCTGGCATTGAGATTGGTGCGGCAAACAGTGTCTCCGTTCACAATGGCTTAGTTGCTGTCGCGATTGAAAATCAAGTGAAACAGAAAAATGGCCTAATTGCTTTGTATAAAGCAGAAACACTTGAGCTTGTTAAGACTTACCCTACAGGCGCACTGCCGGATATGGTGTCTTTCTCTAAAGATGGTCGATACATTGCAACTGCGAATGAAGGTGAGCCTAATGCCGATTACACCGTTGATCCAGAAGGCAGTATTACTTTAGTTGATCTTGCTTCGGGTATTGAACAAGCGAAAGTTAGCCAAATCTCCTTCAAAGCCTTCAATCAGGGAGAGTCTCGACACCATGAGCTCACTGATTCGGTCAGAATATCCGCGCCTGGCGCAACCGTCGCACAAGATTTGGAACCGGAGTATCTCACTTTTTCTGATGACGGCTATTTGTACGTCGCTCTGCAAGAAAACAACGCCCTCGCTAAAGTGGATATCGAATCGGCTTCAATCGCATCTATCTATGGTTTGGGTGGAAAGAGCTGGGAAACTAACACTCTAGACGCCTCGAACAAAGATAAAAAACTCGGTCAGTTCCATTCCTACCCTCAGTTAGAAGGGTTGTACATGCCAGATTCTATCGCCAGTTTCCAAGTCGATGGTCATACGTACATCGCGACAGCCAACGAGGGCGATGGCCGCGAGTATGGATTCAAAACAACACAAAATGTCTGCGATGAGCGGGGTTTCGAGTGGGATGAAGATGATTTCTCAGGCACAGAGAAATACTCCAGCGAACAAGGTTTCTGTATCGCCTACAGCGATGAACTGCGTGGTAAAGACCTCGAAGTTGCTGCCTCCCACCCACTTAAACAATCACTCAGTGATAAAAAACAACTGGGTCGCCTAAAAGTGGTCAAGCCAACAGGAGCACTAGAGCAAGAAGATACAGTGTATAGCTTCGGCAGCCGCTCTTTTTCACTATGGAATGAAAAAGGTGAGCTGGTGTTTGATAGCGGAGATGAGTTTGCAGACATAGTACACACGTTAGACTCAGAACACCTAAATAGCAGCAATGACAGTAACAATACGGCTGATGATCGCAGCGATGATAAAGGTGTAGAACCGGAAGCGATAGAAGTCGCCTCCATCAATGGTCGCCAGTACGCATTTATCGGATTGGAACGACAAGGAGGGATTATGATTTACGACGTCAGCACTCCCACGGCTCCTATGTTCATTAACTACGTTAATAATCGTGACTTCTCAAAGCCGGTTTGTACTCAAGTGTCTGAAGGTGAATGCGCTAACGGTACCTACAATTCTGAAGCTGGAGATTTAGGCCCAGAATCAATTCGCTATTTCACCCGCAGCGGCCAGCACCTACTCGCGGTGGGTAACGAGGTAAGCGGTACAACATCTATTTATCGCATTGAGCTTTAAAACTGAAAAGGCCACATCAAGTGGCCTTTCTCTTTCATGTTCATCTCGACTTCATATCAGATACCTTCAACACAACCTGCGGCTGAACACCCTCAAGCTCCTGCAGGCAAATACCAATTTAAATTGGTTATAGTTCCACCACCACTTACCCACTTCGTTCAATATTTACAGCAATTTATAATGATTTAAGATTTTTCATAAACTACAAACACATCAATAAGTAGTGGTAACGACCTAAATTTAAACAACATCCAGCATAAACATCTATCCACAATTAATCACACCAACCATCCTGTAAGTTGTATGTTTTTTCACACATTTTGTGACATTCCTCTTTTTAACAAGGGATGATAGCGTTCACTTCCTATTTATAAATGTAACAACACATAGGAAGTATCAATGGCAGAACAAACCTTGCAAAGTAAGAAGCCGAACGGCTTTGCAAGCGCAATAGAAAAAGCCGGAAAGAAGATCCCTGACCCTATCATCATTTTTATGTTTCTGTTTGGGTTCAGTCTGGTCGTCACTTGGATTCTGGATGGCACCACTTTTCAAACCGCAGGAAAAGCCGGGGGCTCAGTAGAATTCGCTATCAAAAACATGATGTCTGCGGAAAACTTCCGTTGGATGTTTGAAAACGCTCTACTTCAAAACTGGCTCGCATTTGGTCATGGTGTACTAGGCATTATTTTGATTGTCATGCTGGGTGTCGGTATCGCAGAAAACTCTGGGCTCCTCACCGCTGTCATCAAAAAAGTTGGCTTAAAAATCAGTGATCGCCTGCTTCCGTTATTAATTGTCTTCCTAGGCATTATGAGCTCGTTAGCCGCCGATGCGGGTTACTTAGTTTTGGTGCCGCTGGCTGGCCTGCTTTATGCCGGTTTAGGCAAAAACCCATTAATTGGTATGGCAGCTGCGTTTGCTGGCGTGTCTGCGGGCTTTAGCGCAAACTTGCTTCCTGCGACACCCGTTGACGTCGTCGTTGGTGTTAACGCGAAGATCTTTGCAGAATCGCAAAACATTCCTTTCATAGGTATGACGGGAGAAATGCTCAACCCTGCGACCATGCACTACTTCTTCGTTTTGGTCTCGACATTTGTATTGGCTGCTGTTGGTGCAGTTATTACACAAAAAGTTGTTACGCCTCGACTAGAGAAAATGTCTTACCAGCTTCCTGAAGAGATCAACTTTGACGAGTTCGAAGTGACTAAGGAAGAACAGAAAGGTCTTCGTAGTGCGGGAATTGGCCTGATTGTTTCACTGCTTGCTATCTACGGCTTAGCGACTGGTCCTCTAGCAACGTACACAAACGAAGCAGGCAAAGAAGTTACGCCTTACCTAGATAACATCATTCTGCTTATCTCTATGGTATTTGCGGTAACCGGTTTATGTTTTGGCTATGCCACGGGCAAATTCACCAAGCTACAAGACGTAGTAACAGCCATGGTGAAACAGATGAACACCATGGGCTATGTTCTGGTTCTCACGTTTTTCTGTTACAACTTCCTTGCCCTACTGAGCTATTCAGGCCTAGGTACTTATGTCACTTACCTTGGCGCTTCTACTCTGCAATCTATGGGCCTGCAAGAGTACCCTGCTCTTATGTTGATTGGTTTCATCATTACCACAGCGCTTATCAACTTGTTCGTTGGTGGCTTGACGTCAAAATGGATGCTATTAGGTCCAATTTTTGTTCCTATGCTGTATCAGGTAAACCCAAATATGACACCAGACTTAGTCTCTGCCGCGTACCGTATTGCTGACTCTTCTACTAACATCATCACTCCGATGATGAGCTATGCAGGCGTCGTACTTGCCTTCATGCGCAAGTACAAACCAGAGCTAAGCTTTGGCGACGTGATTGGAATGATGGTGCCTTATTCAATGGCTTTCCTGACCATTTGGACTGGTGTACTGCTCATTTTCTTTGGTTTTAGCTTACCTCTTGGTTTCTAATCTCTACGTTGAGCAGTAAAAAAGCGCCTTATGGCGCTTTTTTTGTATTGAAGCCATACGATAAAATAAATATTTATCCGTCTTTCGTGAATTTTTCATTTATCAACGCCTCCAGCCTCTTTAGTGACAATTTAATAAAATTAATTATTCACCCAAGATAACTATATAAATAACAGTACAATCAATAACAAGAGGTGACCTTGTTTACATATTGTGTTGATACATGAATCCAGATCTTGCCGATCAAAAAATAGTCATTGCATTTAATAACACTTAGTTATATTTTGTTTCGAAACATTAATATTTTATAAAAATAAAATGAAACTTGTCAGTTGTCTGTTAACACTTCTTTCTTCTGCTGTTATTGCAAATCCACTTCCTAACGATGAGAAGCTTCTTGATTCTTTAATCGAACGAGGTGTTATTTGTGATAATCAAACCTTTGAAGAAAAACAGGAATCTTTACAGATTTATCTCGCTAACAGATTCGACAAAAACAAACCTAATAATAAAAACAATAATAATACAAATACTCAAAGTAACCCGACTGAAACAAAATGCATCTCAGCAAATAAAAATAAATAAGCTGTAAATTCATTTATCAATCTTCCCTTTGATTAGGGATTTTGTTGTTCACGCAACGTTATACCCACTTTATTAAGTGGGATTTGGCAATCAGAATATAATAAGGAAATAATATGAGTCCTATGAGGAAAACACTGCTGGCGACAGCGGTGATGACCCTTTTTAGTGTCAGTGGTCACGCCAAAACACCTATAGATTTAGGTGTCATGAACGAAGAGAAAATAATCGAGATGCTGGTCCGAAAGGGTCTTCTTGATGAAAACTCTTCCGTTGACGATCAAAAAACGGCACTTAACAAATACCTCAACGCGAAACTCAACAATGGCTTTAAAGGTGACGCGCAATTCGGTAAGAAAGCACTCGAACAACGCGCTAAGATCCTAAAATCAATAGAAGCAAAGAAAGGTCAACATAGAGCACACATGTTCGCTTTTGATTTATCTCAGAAGCGTACAGACAAGGTGTTAGCTGTATTGGTTGATTTCCCAGACTTACCATGGAATGACAACCGATTAACGTCTGACCATACCGAAATGCTCTACGATAGCTACAAACCTGAACACTATCAGAATCTGCTTTTCTCTGGCGCTGGTTACCTTGGGCCGAATGGCGAAAACCTCATCTCGATGCGTCAGTACTATGAGAGTGAATCTGGGGAAAGTTATAGCGTTGCTGGTCAAGCTGCAGGCTGGTACCGAGCTTCAAAAGATGCTTCATTCTATGGTGGTAACTCACCAACAACAGACAACGATCTTAATGCTCAGGAACTAGTTCGTGAAGCGCTGAACCAGTTAGCACAAGATCCAAGTATTAACCTCGCCGACTACGACATCGAAGACCGTTATGACTATGACGGCGATGGTAACTTCCGTGAACCGGATGGCGTTATTGATCACTTAATGGTGTTCCACTCTTCCGTAGGTGAAGAAGCCGGCGGTGGTGTATTGGGCGACGATGCTATTTGGTCACACCGTTACAACCTTGGCAAGTACCATGTGCTTGAAGGCACCTCGAGTACTCTACCTGGTCGCTTTGACGGAAAGTACGCTGCATTTGATTACACTATTCAGCCTATTGATGCCGCAGCAGGTGTTTGTGCACACGAATACGGCCACGATTTAGGCTTGCCAGATGAATACGACACTCAATACACGGGCAAAGGCGAACCTGTTTCTTACTGGTCAATCATGTCTTCAGGTAGCTGGGCTGGTAAGATTGGCGGCACACAGCCAACTGCATTCAGTTCATGGGCAAAACAGTTCCTTCAAGAATCGATTGGTGGTAAATGGATTGCGAACCAAACCATTTCGGTAGACGACCTGACTCCAAAAGGCGAAGAAATCACTCTTCACCAGACTATCGATAACGATAAGCAGAATATGGTCCGCATTGACCTACCTGTAAAACGTACCGAAGGTCATAAGCCTTTCTCAGGTAACTACAGCTTCCATTCAGGTAAAGGTGACGATCTTAAGAACAAGATGTCTCGTCAGCTGACTCTGCCTGAAGGTACTAGTGTCAAACTAGCGTTTAAAGCTTGGTATCAGATTGAAAAAGACTACGATTACGCTCGCGTGCTAATCAATGGCCAACAGATCGCTGGTAACATCACAACGATGGATGATCCATACAATACGGGGCTTGTACCTGCTATTGCAGGTGAATCTGACGGTTGGGTTGATGCAGAGTTTGACCTATCACAATGGGCAGGCCAAACCGTCGAATTGAGCTTCGATTACGTGACGGATGGCGGACTAGCGATGGAAGGTCTGCACATCGATAACATCTCGATTGAAGCTGACGGCAGTACGACTTTGATCGACGATGCCGAAGGAAAATCTAGCTTTGCGTTCAATGGATACCGTCTAAACGATGGCTTCAACGAAGCGGCACATTACTACCTACTTCAATGGCGTAGCCATAACGATGTGGACGAAGGTCTGAACAACATTAAACGCTTCGGCAAATTAATGTCATTCGAGCCGGGTCTGATTGTTTGGTATGTCGATGAGTCAATGACCGATAACTGGGTTGGCAAACACCCTGGTGAAGGTTGGCTTGGTGTTGTCGATGCGGACCAAAATGCAATGATTTGGGCTAATTCTGGCGCTGCAGCACAAACTCGTTACCAAGTACGTGATGCGGCATTCTCAATGAATGACCAAAAGCCAATGCGTCTTGAGAACAGCGACGGTGATGTGCTGGAAGATGTCAGCTTGATTGGTAACGCTTACTTCGCGGACAATCAAGATTACTCAAATCCACAATCACCTGATGCTGGCCGCCTTCTGGCTGAACACGGTGTTCAAATTGAAGTGATCGAGCAAGCTGCCGACAATACCTATGGCGTAATTAAAGTATCGAAAGCGGAAGAACCTAACCAACTTCCAGTCGCAGCATTCACATTGTCATTGGATGGCCTAAATGTCACTGCAAGTAACTCTAGTTCCGATAGTGACGGTTCAATCGTTGCGTACAACTGGGACTTTGGTAACGGTGAGTCAAGCTCAGAGCAGTCACCTTCTTGGACTTACTTGAATGACGGCAGCTACACTGTCTCTCTAACTGTGACAGATGATCGTGGTGATCAGCATACTGCGACAGAAACCATCACAGTTGAAGCGAACAATGTACTTCCTACAGCAAGTGCACGTTACATTCATCTAGGTCGTTGGGTCACCATGTGGTCTACCAGCTCGGATCCTGACGGTCGCATCGTTGATACAGAATGGGTTCTACCAAACGGAAAAGTAAAACGTGGACGCGTATTTACCTCTATCTTCCCAAGCTACGGCAAACAGGAAGTTCGTTTAACCGTTATGGATAACAACGGCGATAAAGTATCTAAAATCATTACTGTCGATTTATAAGGATTTCTCCGTTCCTTAACTTCCCTACTCCTCTTATTTGAGTGAGATTTGAGCGCAACTCTGGTTGCGCTCTTTTTTTGCTTAAAACTCAGCTACTAATTACTTCTAATACTTCAACACTCAGTCAATATATTAAATCGCTTCATATTAATATTTTCCCCTCAATCTAAATTACATACTCTTAAAAATATTCTACCGTCTATAAATACATATATTATTAAAATAATTAAATTTCGTGATTCAAAGTCTTTACTAAAAGACATATTAATAATCCGTTCAATTCAACAAAATGCATAATAAGTTCAAAATTTGCACACATCGCTTGTTTATTGAACCTAATTATTAACTACTCATTTCTGTATAAAGTTTGATCTTCATTCAATCCCAACTCATTTATCCAATGAATACTTTGACTACATCGTGGTAGGTATGCGATCAAAGATGAGTAAATACTCTACAATCAAAACAATAAGTGAATAATTATGAAAAAGACGTTAATTTTGGCTGGTTCCTTGTTGGCAGCACCAGCTTTTGCAGATGACCTACCCATGGCTCCTGAAGCAGTAAGCGCTAGTTACGCTGCTGAAGTACAAGCAAATCAAACATACACCTACGTTCGTTGCTGGTACCGTCCAGCCCAAAATCACGATGACCCTTCTGCAGATTGGGAATGGGCGCGTGATGACAATGGTGATTACTACACAATTGACGGCTATTGGTGGTCATCCGTTTCATTCAAAAACATGTTCTACACCAACGCCACTCAAACTGACATAGAAAACCGCTGCAAAGAAACGTTAGGGGTTAACCATAACACTGCCGATCTTCTTTACTATGCATCTGACAACCGTTTTTCATACAACCACAGCATCTGGACAAACGACAATGCTGTAAACAATAAAATCAATCGCATTGTTGCCTTTGGTGATAGCCTGTCAGACACAGGGAATCTCTACAACGGCTCTCAATGGGTATTCCCCAACCGAAACTCGTGGTTCTTAGGCCACTTTTCTAATGGGCTTGTATGGACAGAATACTTAGCCCAAGCTAAAGGTGTTCCCCTATATAACTGGGCGGTTGGCGGTGCGGCTGGAACCAATCAATACGTTGCTTTGACGGGGATTTATGACCAAGTCACGTCATACCTGACTTACATGAAAATGGCTAAGAACTATAACCCTCAGAATAGCTTAATTACGCTTGAGTTCGGCCTCAATGATTTCATGAACTATGACCGTGAAGTCGCAGATGTTAAAGCGGACTTAAGTAGTGCAATGATCCGATTAACAGAATCTGGCGCAAACAACATCCTATTGTTTACCCTACCTGATGCCACTAAAGCGCCGCAGTTTAAGTATTCAACACAAGACGAGGTTGATACGGTAAGAGCCAAGATCGTTGAGTTCAATGAGTTTATCAAAGAACAGGCGACACTCTATCAAACGAAAGGGCTTAACGTCGTGCTTTACGATGCACATGATATATTCGATCAAATCACATCAAACCCTAAACAGCATGGCTTTGAAAACTCAACGGATGCATGTTTGAACATCAATCGTAGCTCGTCAGTCGACTACCTCTACAGCCATGAGCTTACCAATGACTGTGCTTACCACAGTTCGGACAAGTATGTTTTCTGGGGGGTTACCCACCCTACAACTGCAACACATAAGTACATTGCAGACGAAATCATTCAGACAAAGCTAAACCAGTTCAATTTCTAGCTAGGTCGGAAATCAAAAAAGGAGGCAGTATGATTGCCTCCTTTTTCCATTTTAATGCCTAGCTAAGCAGTCACACTTTTAGCCCTGAATACGTTAATGCCGAATAACGCGATAACAGCAAGCACAAACGGTAGCACATAAATATTTAAGTTCTCCCACCCTACCGTTGCTTCCAGCCAACCAGATAACAAAGCAGTAATTGTCACACAGCTAAAGACAAAAAATTCGTTAAAGGCTTGGGCTTTAGATTTGTTGTGCGCGGCATACGATTGACTGAACAGCCCCGTTGCGGCGATAAACATAAAGTTCCAACCAACACCGAGTAAAACCAGAGCGAGCGAAAAATGCCAAATCGACTGACCATGGATATTAATCGCCACGCAAAGCACGAATAAAATACCTCCCGTCAGGATCATTTGTCTCGCGCCAAACTTTTCAATCAATTTACCGGTAAAAAATGCCGGTACGAACATCCCAAGCACGTGCCACTCGATGACGCCTGCGGCTTTCTCGAAGTCGAAGCCACAACCTATCATCGCAAGTGGCGTGGCTGTCATGAGAATGTTCATCACGGCATACGCCACCATGGCAGCAAACACCGCCAACATGAAATTAGGCGCTTTGATGATTTGAAGCAGTGGCTCAGGGTTATCCTTAGCAGTTCCCGTATGATGCGCTGGGAACTGAATGGTCTGAAGTAAACACAATGCAATAATATTTAGCACAATCAATGACATGAAAGCACCTACGTATAGTGAATCACCTGTCATTTGTTGCGAGTATACGGCTAGATTAGGTCCAAGAACCGCAGCTAAAACGCCACCAGCCATAGAGATAGATATCGCACGATGTCGTGCGCTTTCTTCACACACTTCAATTGCTGCAAAACGATACAAGGTACCAAACCCGATACCAATACCAAGTAAGAAAGTCCCGACACAGAACAGATAAAACTGCTCATTAGACAAAGCATAGGTCGCTACTGACGCACCGGTAATGCCAACCAAGTTACCTAAACTAAAGCCTTTTCTTCGACCAAATTTCCCCATGATCAGAGAAGCAGGAATCGTTGCGCTCATTAGCCCGAGGAATTGCAATGCGACGGGCAAGGTGATCATACTTTCACTTGGCGCAATTTCCTTACCCACTAACCCAATCACAGATATCAGCAGGATATTGCCCGTCATCAGTAGTGCCTGACAGAGTGACAGAATCCAAACATTCCTATTCACTTTAACGCCTCGCTAACCGCAGAGTTTGCGTGTATTTCAGTGGTGTCGAACAATGGAATATCCGTATCTTGCTCTGAAATCAATAAGCCTATTTCGGTACAACCTAGAATCACGCCTTGTGCGCCGTCCGCGGAAAGATCCTCAATAATGGTTTTAAAATCTTGTTTCGATCTAGCGTTTATCTCACCAAGACAAAGCTCATTGTAAATAACATCATGGACAAGCCTTCGCTGAACACCATTTGGCACAATCACTTCTATTCCAAATTTATCGGTTAGGCGTTGTTTGTAGAATGACTGCTCCATTGTGAAAGCCGTGCCAAGCAAACCAACTTTATTGATTCCTTGCTCTGCCAACTGCTGACCTGTCGCATCGGCAATATGGAGTAACGGTATTGAGACGGCTTCTTCGACCTGACTCGCCACTTTGTGCATCGTATTGGTCGCAATTAGAAGAAAGTCAGCACCAGCCTTTTCAAGTGATTGAGCAGCTTCACTAAGAATAATTGCGGTTTTATCCCATTCACCTTTGTGTTGCAGGGCTTCTATCTCAGCAAAGTCGACGCTGTTCAGGATGAGCTTAGCTGAGTGCAATCCGCCTTTTTCGGCTTTAACTCTCTGATTTATTTGCTTGTAGTAACTTGCTGTTGATTCCCAGCTCATTCCACCAATAATACCGATTGTTTTCATCACGACTCCCTTCACGTAGATATTCCACTAATTAATCAAATGCATAACAAAATTACAAACAAAATAAAATGAGTCAGGATTATTACTCTCCGCCCTCACCCTAAAATTCTCACCCCATAAAAAAACCCTGAGCTGTTCACTCAGGGTTTTTGTCTTTTCAGTAACATCAGGCTAGCTAGTCACTTCTTCTTTTACGGGAAGTACTTGCTTCACATAGTCACCCGGTGCAGGCCCTAGTACAGGGAACTGTTCGTTACCTGTACTGAACGGCTCAACTTGCTCTTCAGGGCTAAAGCCCAACAACCATTGATGCCAATGTGTCCACCAAGAGCCTTCAGTATGAGTGGCATTACTTAGCCATTCATCAGCACTCTCGTCCAAGCTATCGTTGGTCCAAAAACCGTACTTGTTCTTCGATGGGTGGTTAACGATACCAGCAATGTGGCCAGACTCACCCAAAACGAACGTTTTGTTGCCACCGACGTTGAGAGCGCCGCGGTAAGTACCTTGCCACAAAGCAATATGGTCTTCTTTAGTCGACACAAAGTAGCTCGGGATCTTTATCTTGTTCAGATCGATCCATACACCGCCAACTTTCACACCTTTGTCTTGTACCAGTTTGTTGTTCAGATACAGCTCACGAAGCATAAAGTTGTGACAAGTCGAGCTGACATTGGTGCTGTCGCTGTTCCAATAAAGCAGATCAAAATCTACTGGGCTTTGGCCTTTTAGGTAATTATCTACATAGTAGTTCCAGTAAAGGCTATTCTCACGCAGTAGGCTGAATGTCACGCTTAATGAACGGCCATCCATGTAACCTTTAGCATTGTTTTGCGCTTCAATTGCGCTAACAATGGTGTCATTAATATAGGCACCAACTTCACCTGGTTGCGAGAAGTCTAACAAGGTCGTGAAGAACGTCGCACTCTTAATACGCTTCTTCATTCGCTTCGCAGCATAGTAAGCAATGGTGCTAGCCAGAACCGTACCACCAATACAGTAACCCGCTGCATTGATTTGCTCCTGACCAGTGATATCTTCTATTGCCGATACCGCTTTCGCTACACCTTCAGTAACATAGTCACCAAACTCTACCTGACTTTGCTCTTTGCCTGGGTTGCGCCAAGACATCATAAATACCGAGTGTCCCTGTTCAAGCAGCCAGCGAACCATTGAGTTCTTCTGACGCAAATCCAGAATGTAGTATTTGTTGATGAATGGAGGCACGATCAACAACGGCGTCGCATGAACTTTTTCCGTCATTGGACGGTACTGAATCAGCTCAAACAGTTCATTGCGGTAAACCACTTCACCTGCCGTGTTCGCAACGTCGTCGCCTAAGCGAAATGCATTGTTGTTTGTCATGCGGATCTTGAGGATATCTGCACTCGATTCAACATCTTCTTTCAGCTGCTCCAAACCTGCCAACAGGTTTTCGCCATTTTGCTCTAGAGTCAGCTTCAATAACTCTGGGTTAGTTGCGATGAAGTTGCTTGGAGACATAGCGTTGATTGCTTGACGGGAGAAGAAGCTGATACGCTCTTTCGCTTTCTCGTCAAGGCCTTCAATGCTATCGATTGTTTGTAGGTAAGTTTTGCTGAAGAGTAAGTATGACTGTTTGATGAAGTTATAAAACACATCACTTTGCCATTCTTCGTTGGAGAATCGCTTATCGCCCTTTTCTGCTTCAACAACGGATTCACTGTTTTGAGCGAGCGCGACGTTTTGCCAAATTTGCAGCTGCTGTTGCCACCATTCAGCTTGGATTTGCAGCATTGCAGCTGGTTGGTTTGCAGCACTTTCGAAGAGCTTAGTGGTATCTTCGAAATTCACTTCTTGCATTGCTTTGTTCAGAGGGGAGTTAACGGCTGCCCTGCTTAGTTCTAGATCTTCCCACCACTTTTGATTGGTTTCCTGGAGCTTCACAAGGTAGTCCGAAAAGAAGTGTTGATACATATTGCTACTCCTATGATCGGAAAAAATGCCGCCTTTCGGCGGCACAAACAAGTCAGTGTTATGCGGGAGTCACTGTCTTAAGGTTTTCCGTTGTTAGCTGATCAACGTCATCTTTGAACTCTTTAGCAATAGACTGAAGCTTGTTGCTGTCGTCCATCATTTGCTGAGAAAGCTTAGTTAGAACTGAAAGCTGCTGGCTGTTGAATGCAGTTAGAGAAGTCACGTCTTTGATTTCACTTGCCGCTTTCATTTGAGTCAGACCCATTTCGCTGTATGTGCGAATCGCATTCAGTTGAAGTTCAGTCATGACTTCAACATTCTTAGTCACAAGTTTGTTGAACTTCACGTATGGTTCTAGGCTCTTTTCAGTTTGGTCTGTGAAAGATTTGAAAAAATCAGTGTACATAGTCTTACTCCTGGGTTAATTCCATTTTAATTTAGCGAAAATTCAGGCTCGAATTGAATTTAAGCGATTGATTTAATAACTACTGCAGTTCCCATACCACCACCAACACATAGTGAAGCGACACCATAAGTACCGTTACTTCTGTTAAGTTCGTGAACAAGGGAAACCAAAATACGGTTACCTGATGCACCTAGAGGGTGACCAAGAGCAATCGCACCGCCATTTACATTGGCTTTATCTAAAATCGAAGAAACGGATACATCGTGTTCTTGCGCTAGCTTATGGATGACACCGAGTGCTTGAGCAGCAAACGCTTCATTCAATTCATAAACATTGACATCATCTGTTGTGATTTCTGCTTTGCTCAGTGCTTGAGTCACAGCTTCTACCGGACCCAATCCCATGATTTCAGGGTTTAGTCCAGACTGCGCGTAACTTGCAATCTCAGCAATAGGTTGCAAACCATGCTTCTGAACCGCACTTTCACTCGCAACAATAATCGCGCTCGCACCGTCGTTAATACCAGACGCATTACCAGCAGTAACAGTGCCTTCTTTTTCGAAAGCAGGACGTAGCTTCTCTAAACCGCTCAACGTTGCATTCGCTTTCGGATATTCATCCGTGTCAAAAACAATCGTTTCTTTGCGTTTTTTCACGTCAACAGCAACGATTTCATCCACAAATTTACCTGCCTCAATCGCCGCAACGGCTTTCATTTGGCTTGCAAGTGCGTATTCATCCTGCTGTTCACGGTTGATCCCTACTTCGCGAGCAACGTTCTCAGCTGTTTTGCCCATATGGTATTGATTAAAAACATCAGTCAATCCATCGTTGATGAGCAGATCCGTTAGATTCATGTTGCCCATCTTGTGTCCGTCGCGAATGTTGCTAGGCACAATGAAAGGAATCTGGGACATCACTTCAACGCCTGCCGCAACCACGACAGAAGCATCACCAGATCGAATGTGACTAACCGCATCCATAACCGTTTTCATACCGCTGCCACACACCATATTGAGTGTGTAAGCAGGTACTGATTCTGGAATACCAGCATAGAGAGCAGCCTGGCGGCCAATACCCATACCTTGTCCGGCACCTACGACGTTACCAACGATAACTTCGTCCACTAGCTCAGGGGCAACTTTACCTTGCTCCAAAGCGGCTTTAATCGCAATTGAGCCTAGATTTCCTGCTGAAATGTCTTTTAACGTTCCGCCAAATGAACCAATTGGCGTGCGCTTAGCTGCAACAATATAAACTTTTTCCATCTCATTCATCCTTAATGCATGTATAAGCCGCCATTTACAGACAGTGTCTCGCCTGTAATGTATGCACCCGCATCGCTCACTAAGAAGGAAACTGACTTAGCAATTTCTTCCGGTGTTGCGAGGCGTTTCATTGGGATTTGAGCTTTGATTGATTCAAGTACTTCTGGCTTCATTTGCTCAACCATAGGAGTACCTGTATATCCAGGAGCAACAACATTGACCGTCACACCGCTTCTCGCACCTTCTGCGGCAAGCGCTTTGGAGAACCCAATCATGCCTGCTTTTGCAGCCGAGTAGTTTGTTTGACCAAACTGACCTTTTAGGCCATTCACTGAAGAGATATTGATAACGCGCCCGTTGCCTTTTTCACACATAGCAGCAAACAGTGGCTGCGTAACGTTGAACAAGCTGTTTAGGTTTGTTTCAATGACTTCTTTCCAAGCCGATGCTGTCATCTTTTTAAACACGCCATCACGAGTGATACCTGCGTTATTTACAACGACATCGATAGTCCCTTCCTCTTCTAACAAAAGAGCTAAACGTTCAGCACACTGCTCAGTATTGGTTACATCCAATTCGAACAAGCGAACTTGATCTTCATTGAATTCTTTATCGTTAAACCAATCTAAAGCACACTGATAGTTACCAGTAAAATAGGTAGCAATTACACGATAACCATCGTTAACTAGTTGAGAAGAAATTGCAGAACCAATTCCGCCTTTTGATCCCGTGATCAAAGCGACTTTTTTCATTAAGAGACTCCATTCTTAACAGCAATTAAAATAATTTATTCGCCATTAACCGGTGCCAACAATAAGCACCAACCAACGTTATTAATAATACTTAAATAAGGAACTTTCCGTCCTCGTTCTGTTAATTAAAACTAATGTCTTAATGTTACAGTTCAAATACTTTTTGAGTTTAGTTGCATAATGTTGAACAAGATCTCATAAGGAATGTAATGTTATATAGTTGTTAATCCCATATATCTTATTGTTTTATAAGGATAAAATTTAAACTCTTCTTTTATCAGCAATAGCTAAAACACTGTTTTAACTTCACTTTTCGTCGTTTGCACCTATTTCATCAATCTTTATCACCTTTTAAAACGTAATTATTTTCGTTACAGATAGGTTTACGTTTACATGACAAAAGAATCATTTCGTTATTAGACTTTGGTTTAACTATGCAATCCATTGCAATTTATAATATGGTTAATTAAATCGATAAGTTCATGTTAATTTTAATATATATATCGATTGACGTTATTTATACTAAGGTCTAGCCAAATCGGCGAATTCTGTACTTACTTTATAAAATAAAGACATAAAAAAACCCGGTAAAAATTACCGGGTTGGCCAATATCGAATCGAATTTCTATCCGTGAATTTATCCGGCAGTGGATGGTTTGATTCGGTAGAAAATGGCAAACAGAACTGGTACTACGATCAGTGTTAATACCGTAGCAAATCCCAAACCAGCCATTATTGTTATTGCCATCGAGCCAAAGAAAGCATCGAATACAAGTGGAATCATCCCTAATATCGTTGTCAGTGCGGCCATACTTACCGGGCGTACACGAGATATCGCACTATCAAATACAGCTTGGTAAGGGTCCTTACCCGACTCAAGCTCAATATTAATTTGGTCTAGTAGAACAATGCCATTTTTCAGAATCATGCCACTTAAGCTCAGCAAACCAAGGAAAGCAGTAAAGCTAAACGGCATATCTGTCGCCAGTAAGCCTATCGAGACACCGATGATTGACAGTGGAACTGTGAACCAAATAACCAGTGGTTTACGCAGTGAGTTAAATAGGAACATGGTGATAATGAACATCAGCATGTAACCCATCGGCAATGAACCAAACAAGGCTTCTTGTGCATCCTTAGATGACTCATATTCCCCGCCCCAGCTAATGCTGTATCCTTCAGGTAAGCTCATTGCCTGTACTTTAGGCTGAATACGAGCAAATAGACTTGCCGCAGTTTCATTACCTAACACATCATGATCAGCCAATACGGTTAAAGTACGTTTACGATCACGACGCTGAATCAGCGGTTCTTGCCATTGAAGGCTTACCCCATCAATCACCTGATCCACTGGGATATATGTCTGCAGTGACGGGCTCCAAATCTTCACATTGGCCAAGGATTCGAAATCAACGCGTTCTTCTTCTGGCAAACGAGCTATAATCGGCAGCATATGCGTTCCATCACGCAACAAGCCAATTGGAGTTCCACCAAATGCCATTTGCAAAGTGTTGGATACATCTTCTTTTGAGATGCCTAAACGACGGGCTTTTGACTCATTAAACTGAGGCACTAGCTCCTTGGTACGTTCACGCCAGTCGTGACGAACATTTCGTGCTCCAGGATCAGCCAGTAAAATGTCTTCAACCTTAGCCGCAATCGAACGTAGAGTCTGAGGGTCTGGACCAGTGATCCGTGCTTCAATCTTGGACGCCGGTGACGGGCCAAACTCCATCAACTTGAACTGGAATGTGGGCTGATTGAACTGAACTGAAAGTTCTCTATCAAGCTCCTCCAGAAGCGAGAACATCACTTCTCGATCTGTCGTTCGAACTTGAAGCTGAGTATACGCTTCGTAACTTTTCTCAGGCTGATAAGTCAGCGCGAATCGCTGCAAGCCTTGGCCTGTTGTGGTGGTTACAAATTCAACATTGTCTTTAGCACGAATGTACTGTTCCACCTTCTTCGTTTCTTCAACAGTTTTACGAATGTCCGTCCCTTCTGGCATCCACATATCTACGTAAAACATGGGGGTGTTTGAAGGTGGGAAGAATGATTGCTTGACCATGCCAAAACCAATTACAGCAACCACGAGCAGTCCAACCATGCTGGCGACAGTTAACCAACGAAAACGAAGCGCGAATTTTAAGCACGCACCAAAAACGGTAAACAAGATTCCTTTGTAAGGATCAACGTCTTCAGCGTCAGCATTCGTTTCATTTTCCTTGAGCATTAAATCCGCAAGGAAAGGGGTCAGCGTGAGAGCCGTGATCCAGCTTAGGAATAGTGAGAAACATAGCACCCAAAACAGAGAGCCCATAAACTCACCAGTCGCATCCTGAGACAGGCCAATTGGAGCAAATGCAGTAATAGCAATAACTGTGGCACCTAGTAGCGGCCACTGAGTCTGTTTGACAATATCAACAGCTGCTTGAAGTTTAGTCTTGCCCTTCTTAAGTCCGACCAATATCCCTTCAACGACAACAATGGCGTTATCCACCAGCATACCCAAGGCGATTATCAGCGCACCTAGGGAAATACGGTGTAATTCCACATCATACTGCTTCATTAAAATGAACGTACCAAATACGGTCAGTAAAAGCACAGCACCAATGATAAGGCCACTACGTAATCCCATGGCGAAAAGCAAAACGATGATAACGATCGCAACGGCCTGCCCTAGGCTGATAATGAAATCATTGACTGAATTATCGACTTCTGCGGACTGATTGTAGAAATAATTAATTTCTACGCCTGCTGGCTTAATGTTTTCCAATTCCGCAAGTTCCGCTTGAATCGCGTTCCCTACCTCGACAACATTGACACCAGATCCAAAAGAGATCGCTAGATTGATTGCTGGTTTACCGTTGTATGTCAGTACGTTAGAAGGTTTGTCTTGAATTCCTCGTGACACGGTCGCCACGTCTTTCAAACGAATCAGGTTACCCGTATCGCGGCCGTGGATAATGAGGTCTTCCAACTCCTGTTCCGAGCTCATAGTTCCGTTTGGTCGAATCGTTAGTGACTGGCCATTGACCATCACATCACCAGCGGACTGTACACTGTTTTGCTGACTTAACAGGCCAACCACGGTGTTCATATCCAGATTAAGGGCAGCGAGTCTTTCCAGCGAAACTTCGACGAACAATTGTTCCTGCTGATCACCTGAAATAGTTACCTTGCCGACACCATCAACTAATTCCAGCTCACGGCTCAAATAGTCAGCATAACGTTTTAGCTCGATATAATCGTAGCCATCTCCAGTTAGCATCAACATGACGCCATATACATCACCAAAGTCGTCAATGATCTGGATAGAGTTCACGCCACTTGGCAACGATGGTTGAAGATCATAGATTTTACGGCGCATTTCATCCCAGATTTGTGGCAATTCGTCCGGGCCGTATTCCATTTCCATGCTGACCATAATTTGTGACATGCCATTGGAAGACGTGGATGTGATCTTGTCGATATAAGGCAGCTTTCGAATTTCTTTCTCAAGCGGGTATGTTAATTCTTCCTCGACTTCCTGTGAGGTAGCCCCCGGGTACGTAGATATGATCATCGCATCTTTAATGGTGAACGCAGGGTCTTCCAAACGACCAAGATCCATAAATGACGTGTAGCCACCCACCGCCAAAATGACCAGAAATAGCCAACTAATGACTTTGTTTTTTATTGAATACTCCGCAATGCTCACTGCTGCGCTCCTTTAATTTCCATGCCTTCACGCAGCTTGCGTAAGTTAGAGTTAATAATGATGTCACCAGTATCGACGCCTCCTGAAATTAACGCGCCAGAGCCGTTAATCTGGCTCACCGAAATGGGATAACGATGTGCAATATTGTCTTCCAACTTCCATGCAAAAAAGTCCTGTGGATTAAAGCCTGTATCAACCGCTGTCATTGGCAATTGATAACCTTGAATGGTGTTGAGACCAGCCTTAACCAGATCGACTGAGACTTGCACACTCGTACCCGGCAAAATACGTTGCTCAATCTGAGGCATAGACAGCCAGAACTCATACGTTTGGCTATCTGGGTGCAGTTCACTCGTGTGCTCCAAATAAGACACGGTGTAAGTTCCATCATGACCCGCAAAAGTTGCTGTTGGCTGATATCTTTCTGAACTCAACTCGGGTTTGAGCATTGCTAGGACGGTATCCGACACGTTGAGTTTGACGTAAACTTTTTCGTCTTGATAAATGGAGACAACCATTTCACCGGGGCTGGTGTTCTCAAACTTTTGCTTGTCTACGCTAGACACCACACCATCAAACGGTGCTTTTAGACGCGTATAAACCACTCTGAGTTTGGCAGTACCTAAGTTCGCTTCTGCTAGTTTGAAACTTGCACTTAACTCATCAAGGTCAGCACTTGAGATCATTTTGTTGTGTCTTAATTCCTGACCACGCTTAAACTGCTTTAGTGCCAGCTCGTATTTGGCCTGAGCATCGGTAAGGTTTTGTTTTGCTTTCGCATCATCAAGAATCGCAACGACCTGTCCCTTTGTGACATTGTCACCTTCCTGAACCAGAATCGAAGATATCTCGCCATCAAGTCGGAAAGATAAAGGGGTCAGCTCAGCGGGCATCACCTGACCATTGAAGCTTCTATGTTGACTGGTGAGAGGCGAGCCAACTTCAAATGTATCAACTCGTAGTTCATTTTTTTCTCTGTGTTCCACAGATGGTTTACATGCCACAAGACCTAAAACAGAGAGCGCAATGATTGAGGCTTTAAACATTTTCATATCAGATGCCTCCCTCTCTAATCCAAGCTTTAACCTGCTGACCAGAGGCCAATTTGTCTACGCCAGCTTCTACAATCAGGTCGCCTTTCTCCAACCCGGAGATAACGTCACCATGTTCATCTAGCGTTACTTGAATTTGTTGGATGGTCTGATTTTCAGAATTAAATCGATACAAAAGTCCAGTCGTATCGTGCTTTGAAATCCACGCAGAAGGCGCAATTTTTATCGTCGCTTTCTTCTCATCATTAACCAAGCGAACTTGGCCCGTCATTCCAGGTAATAGGTTTAATTCTTGTGGTCGTTGAATCGTGACGCTGGCGCTGTAACTGTTGGTATCAACGTCAGGTTGCGTGGAAATCTCTTTGAACTCAGAAGGAATATCGACATCGCGATGACTGTCCATAGAGACTGTGAGTGTCGAAGCGCTGAACTTGTCTAATCCATATTGCTCGGTGTAAGTCACAGGTACGGTGAAAACAACATCCATGACACTGTTATCGATAAGGTTTAGGATCGGTTGGTTTGCACCAACTACTTGATGTTCTTTGGCAAAGGTAATGGATACAACACCATCAAAAGGAGCAGTAATACGGGTATAGTTTAGATCTGTGACAGCCTGTTCATAGGCAGCTTTGGCCGCTTTGTACTGGGTCTCTGTCTGGTCAAAATCATCCGTACTGATCAGCTTTTTTGAGTACAATTGATCTGCACGATTAAAGGCTGTCTTAGCTAAACTGTATTCGGCCTGACGAGCATCCAACGCGAGCTGATAATCATTAGGGTCCAAAATAGCAAGCACATCCCCTTTCTCAACCATACTTCCCATCTTTACGTTAAGGCTCTCAATTTCTCCTGCGACTTGAAAAGAGAGTGCAGCTCGGTCAGTGGCATCGATTTTGGCAATGAAGGAATCGACCTGGCTTAGGGTTACATCCGGCACTTCCATCAACTTCACTGGTGTCACAACGGGTGTTGTCACTTCTGATACGGCTTTATTACAGCCAACCAGCGTCAACCCAATCGCACTTGCGATCAAAAGCTTTGCTGATGGCCTCATTCTGAATGCAGATTTGATCATGTGGTGATCTCATTTTAATTTTATTACACAGTTGTGCAGTATATGGATAATATAAGCGAGATCAATGTTTATTTTCCATGTGTGCAGTATAATTTTTTGGTATGCTTGTTTTATAAGTGACGTATGAGATGAAAAGCGATTCGATTTCTGTTAGAAATACCGCGTCGTAAGCAATTGAACGAGAAAATGACTGAAAGAAAGCAAGGCCGCCGAAGCGCCCAAGATGCAGAAAAGACAAAATGTGAAATCATGAAAGTCGCGACAGAGCTCTTTTGTGAGCTAGGTTATGAACGCGTGTCACTTCGTAACATCAGCGAAAAAGCCGGAGTTTCGCATAGCTTGATCAGGCATCATTTTGGTAGCAAAGAGAAAATCTGGTACGCGATTAGCGATAGCCTGCACTGTTATATGGAGACCTATATCCATACTATCGTTGAGAACATGCCAAAAGACATCACCGCCAACGTTAAGCTTTATCTGTTCTCTGTTCGCCTACTCGCGCACCTGTTGACCTTTAAGCAACCCATCCAGTTGATTGCGGATGCCGTCCGTCAAGAAGATACGCTATTCGACTATTTCATCGATAACTCAGGTGAATTAGAAGATATGGTCAACCGCATCGCTGATGACTATAACGAGGCTTTTCCTCAAACTCCGGTTAAAATCTGGGAAATCAAATGGCAGATGATCATGTTTGCCCATGGTGCAGCCAGCCTCGGGCCGTTTATGCGCGAAACGTGGAGCGATGAGACCCGGGACTATCAGCAATGCTTGCTCAATCATTGGAGTATGTTTAACCAGATGATGGCATGCCGCTTTCAAGTTCCTCAAGCCTATATTCTTTCACCGGGTAAGGTTGAAGATTTGATCTTTGACGTCCCTTGTGAAGCATCTGAAGAATCCTTAACAACTGAATAAACCATTCAACGACTATGGCCAACATTCGAGATGTAGCAAAAGAAGCAAAGCTATCTGTTGCTACTGTATCAAGAGTCATTAATAAGCTTCCTCATACTAGCCAAGCAGCGATTGACGCCGTCCATACAGCGATGGAGAAGCTAAATTATCGCCCCAATGCCAATGCTCGCGCTTTGGTGAGCAAATCCTCGCCATCCATTGGGGTTTTAGTTGCCGATGTATCAAACCCTTTTTACGGTGCGATGGTACAAGCGATTGATGAAGTCGCCCGTGAATATAAGAAGCATATTCTGATCACCCATGGTTATCACAATGAAGCGTATGAGCGGGAGGCGATTGAGCTCCTCATTAACAATCGTTGTGACTCGCTGGTGATTCACAGTAAAGGATTATCTGATCAGGAGCTAATCAAGTTCTCTCAAGAGATCCCCGGCCTGATCATCATTAACCGTTTCATTCCAGAAATTGCAGAACGATGCGTGGCCTTGGACAACGTCAAAGGCAGCAGTTTAGCCCTCAATCACTTGTTACGTGCTGGCCACGAAAAAATTGGTTATCTTGCGTCTTCACATCAAATTGAGGACTCAGCTTATCGCAAACAAGGCTATCGCTCAGAGCTAGAAAAACATGGCCTATCCTATTCGGGTAGCCTGGTTGCTGCGGGCGAACCTGATGAACTAGGTGGTGCAGAGGCGATGAGAAACCTGCTAGCGAAAAACGTCCCGTTTACCGCCATCGCAACCTACAACGATTTGATGGCGGCCGGCGCGATAAAGGTACTGACGGAAAACAACATACGCGTACCGGAAGATGTTTCTGTCATAGGGTTCGATGATTCTTCTATTGCCAGTTATTTGTCCCCTACGCTGACAACAGTTCGCTACCCGATTCAAATCATGGCCAGTCACGCAGCAAGACTTGCTATCCATCTCGCAGAAAAAAGCCCTTACGAGCACGATAAGCACCTGTATGTGCCGACACTTGTTGTTCGCCATTCAGTCAAAAAGCAGTCCTCTGTATAAAGAAAAGCCCCGCTATGCTGTCAAAACATAGCGGGGCTTTTTGTTTACTTAACGCCTAGAGATTAGCGACAAATGTGACCGTAGAACGAGCCGGCACTTGATATTCATCACCTTGCTTCTCTAATTCAATTAAAGCTAAGTTGTGCTCTGAGTTCGTCACGTATGTCTGGTACGTAGCTTCACTTTGAGACCCTTCAAGGTCAATAGAAACGGCTTCGGCACTATCACCTGCATTCACTGCAACCACCACAAGCTTATCTTTCTCAGGGCTCACATAGGCTGACGTCATCAGCCCTTTAAGTTCATCCGGCCCATCAAGCTCTACACGCTGATAGCCCGGGCGAATAAAGCGACTGAAGTTACCGACCGTCCACATCATTTTTGAATCTTGCACGGTATCAGATTCCAATGATGGATCGATCTTAATCATACCGTCCTTATAATCGTATGGCGTCAGCCCCAACCACCAATGCCAAGCAGATGCGTTCAGTCGTGTTAGATCACGATGAATGATGCGACCCACATGCAGCGCATAATCCATATCATTCACATCGAACCCATGACCATCAAAGTTTCTCGCAAGCCCTGCATCGCCAAGAATGCTCATCTCACTCATCCATATCTCTGCATCCGGAGAAACCGATTTTAGGTTGCCGTAAGTCATCTCTCTAAGTTTTTCTAGTCGGTCTGGCCAAGCATCAGAGAAGTAGCCATGCACGGAGATCTGGTTACCGATAATGTCGCGAATCTCAGGGTCACCAAGTAATTCATCAATGTAATTGCGGTACAAGCCTACACCACGAGCATTCATACCGTTAGTTTGAGATGAGCCATCAAAATTACGCTTGTAGGCATCCTTGAGTGCAGCAGTAAACTCCACCACCTCGCCACCATCAATGTGAACATCATTTCGGATACCAGCATCTGCGAGTTTTTTATCTAGGCTACGATATACCGCTTTGACTTCTTCCATGTTATAGCGGTTTCCTTCTTGGGTTTGCCCTTCCCATTCCCAAGTTGGCTCGTTGATTGGACTAACGTAATTGACTGGCACACCCACTTCATCACTGCGAAGGTAAGTCAATACATCAACCAAAAAGTCAGAAAATTCATCCACTTTATCCGCTTTAAGGTTTGTTGAACCCACACCGTCGGCTGCCGTTGGATGAGTTAAGCCGTTTTTCGTCAGATAGTGAGGTGGACTATTCGCAAACGCAATAAAGTTGTCTACACCACGCTGATGCGCTTCCTGCATAAACCGGATTTGTCCTTGCTGCTTTGTGCTATCAATACCAGCACCCGATTCTGGGACCAGTAACTCGGCTCTTCGCATTGGATCACGGATAAAGCTACCGTCACCCTGCCCCGCACTGCCTGCACCAATGTTAAACCGCCAAGCTGACAACCCAATACCCTTCTCGGTAGAAAAAAGTAAATCCGCCAAGTGATCAATAGCCTTTTGATCGCCTTCAGCCTGCCACTTATTAATAGTCGGATTAATTGACCATGCATCAGACGCACCAAAACTATGAATGGTTTGCTTAGTATTATTTAATTCAACATCCAGTGTTTGGGCCGCAAGTGTCCCTGACAGTACACAACTCACTGCCATAGATAACAATATTCTCTTCATGCCTATCTCAATATATTTTATTAATTAGAAAAGATAATAGAAATTAAATATGAAAATTAGAATGATCGACGATAGCCAACTTTAAAGAAGAAATAATCATCTTCCCATTGCTTTTGACTCCAATCTTGTTCAAAGTTTTCTTTATCTTCGGTTTGATAATATGTTTCAAAGACGAATTTAGACTTGTCATCAATTTTATAATCACCCCAAAGACCAGCACGAACTCTTAACTCATCTTTATCGCCATAATTGACGCTTTCTGCCTGGCGATAAAAAGTATATCGAACAAACGGTGTAACCGTGAGGTCGTCGAAAGTCTGGGTGTAATTTACACGAATTTGCCACTCAACCCTTTTTTCTTCTTCCCAAGCTCGGTTATCTCCTTCGTAACCATTTTGTTTGCTTACTTCACTATACAATGTCGTCTGAAGCGTCTTATCGTATGAGAGACGTGTCCGCAGTCCAAAATCTATTTCATGATAATAGTCCGTGTAGCCTGTACGAAGATCGTTATTTGCTTCGTCCTGACAACCATTATCTCCCACACAGTCCGTACCTCGAGGCCTGTTTCTCACGCCTACCGGAGCAATAAAGCCGTCCAGAATGAGGTCATAATCTTCCGTCAAGTAATAAGCCATATTGTTATAGAAGCGATATTCAGTCCGGCGTGTGTCGTTGGCATACATCTCATTACGAATCTGGAATTTAGGCCCCCACCAGAAATCTTCGTAGCCTTCTGACCAACCAATGGCAACGTCCTGTCTCGCTCGGTTGTTCCACGTACGCTCATCGCTTTCTATCATATGACGATAGCTAAAGTTGGCGTAAAGAAACATCGACGATTCTTCAATGGGATTAAATTCCATCGCAATATAGGGCATGGTATTGGTTCGTTGTTCTTGTTCGCGCCAATCTTCATATTCATTGCCAAGTTCAATATAACCAGCAATACCAAATGATGAGAATACTACCGCTGCACATGCCAAAATGGCTGTGTTATTTATTTTCATATTTGACCTTTAGTATTGGATATAATTAAGTAGAAGAAATTTCTTTAAGAACCATATTTTGGTAATCACCGTTTAGGCGATAACTTCTCTTATAAATATAAGCGCTGAGCAAAACTAATAATGTTGGTATACCAATCATTAGTGCACGTAAACCTAATATTGTTTCGTCACTCTGCTCTACATTCGGTACATAACCAATTGCTGTCAGGCCAATACCTACGAAGAACCCTGATAATGCACCGGCAAACTTAACCAACATCGTTTGGATGGAGAAGATGATGCTTTCGCTACGATGACCAGTTTTGTATTCGCCATAATCCACCACATCCGCCAACATAACCGTCGACAGCCCATTAGACAAACCGCCGCCAAACTTCAGCGCCGCACCCGCAATTCCTACCAAAATGCCGTTCTCAGGCGCAAATAGCCCGGTCAGCGCGAGAATGAGACTGCATAGTAAAGGGAATGCGCAAGCCACCAGCCACATAAATTTACGATTGATGATGTTACATAGTTTAGGGAAGAGGAATACGCCTGCAATTTCCGCCATACCTGAGACCAAAGCGAACATAGGGAACAGATCTTCACGGCCAATCGCGTAGCTAAAGTAGTATATGGCAAAGCCACCAACCAACTGAATCGCAATGTTAAATGCCAGCACTACGCCAATCAGAGACTTCAATTGATCATTCTTGCTGATGATATCTTTAACATCTTTAAACGAGAATTTTTCTGTCGAAACTTTCTTGTTCTTGATGCGCTCTTTCACATTGAAGAAGGTAATCAACGCACTCGCGATAAACGCGACGATGATCGCCATACTCAAGTACAAAAAGCCGGAACCTTTGTCTTCACCACCTAAAAAACCAACCACATATAGTCCGTACGTTCCCATAAGGGTCCAAGCACAGCTAGCAAACAAGCGCGGCCATACGACTAACTTTTCGCGTTCTACTCGTAGGGAAGACATGGAAGGAATCATAGACCAGTAAGGAATATCCATAATGGTATAAGTCACGCCCCAAAGGATGTAAGTGACCGTCGCATAGATGTACACCATGTTGTCATCAATATTGTGAGTATTGAATACCATCAATAAGAAGACGGAGTTGACTAAGGTTCCGATCACAATCCAAGGGCGGAATTTGCCGAAACGACTGCGCGTGTTATCGACAATCATGCCCATGATAGGGTCAGTTACCGCATCAACAAATCGCGCAACAAGAAACAGTGTGCCAACAAACGCTGCAGATATACCGACAACGTCTGTGTAATAGAACATTAGAAAAATATAGATAATGGAGCAGGCAAAATCTTTGCCTAACGCCCCTAGCCCATACGAAAACTTGGTTTGAATCGATATACTACCTTCAGACATATAAGGCTCCTTAGCCTTTGCTATTGGTTTGAATTAGGGTCAGAGAATGGCCCACCTCTCATTGGAGGTGGGCTCAGTTGTTATTTCAGAGTGAACTGCCACTGATACTGTGAGCGAGTCAGACGATATTCTGGACGAACGCTTGGGGTCCACGAGTCATCGCCACCCACGCCCATATGGAAACCGTCAAAGTAAACAAACACGCCGGGTTGCTTTACAAGCTCATGGGTATGTTTCGCTTGCGTCAACTGTTGTTGACCAAATTGGCTGATACTGAAGTGGAACCTTCCATTGATTTCAATACCACCAACCAGCAGCCTCTCGGTATCGCAGCGCAATCCATTGTCTGAAGGGAAGATATATGGGGTATGCATATCGGTGACAGGCAACTCCCATCGCCCGTGATCTGCGCTCAACTTGCGATCAGGGTAATTTTCATGCGGTCCTAAACCTAGCCAAGCGACCTTGTCAGGAGTCTCAGTTAATTGCAGGCATGCTCCCACACGAGGCAATGGTGGCAGAGAATCATCAACATCAACACGAACGGAAATGTCGACCTCCCCAGCTTGAGCAAAACAGTATGACCAAATTGAAGTAAGCACGAGTTTGTCATCAGCATAGTAAGCGTGTCTGACAATTACTTCGCCCATGACCGCGTTCACCTCGACGCCTTGGCAGCGGTGCTGCAGGTCAAACAACCCCGCGTTTTGCCAGCGAACCATCCACGCGTTAGGGTCTTGCCTGTCTACTTCACTGACGCCAATGTCATTGTCTAACGGCGCGCGGAAAAAATTATCTTGCAACGGTGATAGCAGCATTTCACGGTTAGATTTTTTCCAACTTTCAATAACACCTGTCGTTGAGTCGATAAACCATTCATTCTCCGCAGCGGTTACTAGCAAACCTTGATTTTGCTGTGTGAACATTGCAGGCGTGAACGTAACATGTGTTATTGATTCAACGTGTAGTCGCTTGCCAATAGCCATCTGTTCTTGGGCGACAATATGGCCTGCGTCTGCCCAGGACGTCGCCTGTTTATGACGAATTGCAACATTTAGGTGGCAATTAGACGTAGGAAGTTGGAAGCTGGAGTCAAGCTCTAGCACACACGTTTCTTTTGCTTCAAGTGAGAGTTCCAGCTCCCCACTGTGAACAGTTTCGCCACAATCGCCAATAACTACCCAGTCCAAACTGCAATTTGAAGTGGCAGCAAACAATAACTCACTTGTTACTTTCACTGCTAATGGGCATGTTGATACTAACTCAAACGTGTAAGGCTGCTGAGCCCGTTTAGCCTCTAATAATGTTGGATGAGGTGTTCTGTCTGGAAAAACAAGGCCGTTGATACAGAACTGACGATCATTGATGGCATCTCCAAAGTCACCACCGTAAGCCCAATAGTGCGTACCATCATCAGAGTACTTGTCGAGTCCTTGGTCTACCCAATCCCAAATAAAACCGCCTTGTAATCTAGGATGCGTCCTAAACGCTTGCCAATATTCAGCGAATCCGCCCAAACTGTTGCCCATCGCGTGCGCGTATTCACACAAAATGATTGGACGATTTTCATCCCCCATACCAAGCCACTTTTTGAGTGCTAACTTGGGCTCGTCTGTGTGCCCTTGTTGCTGATCAGCATCGGTACGAGCATACATTGGACAAACAATATCCGTCGCGGCAGTATTGGAGCCTCCCCCTTCGTACTGGACGACTCGTGATGGATCAACCCTTTTAGTCCACTGATACATAGCATCGTGATTGGAGCCATAACCAGACTCATTGCCCAATGACCAGATGATGATACTCGGATGGTTAAAATCGCGTGCAACCATACGCGTCATACGCTCTAGAAAAGCGCTTGCCCACATTGGGTCGTCTGCAATGCGTCCCATTGGCGTCATTCCGTGTGTTTCAATGTTGGCTTCATCGACGACATAAAGACCAAGACGATCACAGAGCTTGTAGAAACCTGGCTGATTTGGATAGTGTGAGCAACGCACCGCATTGAAGTTATGCTGCTTCATCAACTTCAGGTCTTGTTCGACACGTTCAAGGCTCTCTGCATGGCCTGTCGCTGGATCATGCTCATGTTTGTTAACACCCCGAATAATCAAAGCTTCGCCATTTACGCAAAGTTGGCCATCAATTACCTCGATTTTGCGGAAACCAACGTCATACGCCTCACTTTCAATGACGTTGTTGTCATTGCTTAGCAAGCTCACAACCAATCGATATAAGTGGGGCGTTTCTGCGCTCCATTTCTTTGGCTGGGAAACGGGAAGCGAAACGTGGCAGCGATCATCATAGCCTCCCTTTTCGTCAATAGGTCTTGTTCCAACAGGAGTGACTTGGGCAACCACTTCATTTTGGTCATCGAACAACACCGTCCTGACTTGCAAACCTCGGTCGCGAGTGGTCTGTACTTCGATTTCTAGCTCACCCTCTTGATAACTGTGATCAAGATTCGCGGTCACCCTTACATCTTTAATATGCTCTAAGGGCTTGTTCATCAGTCTTACAGAGCGGAAGATGCCGCTCATCCACCACATATCCTGACCTTCCATGTAGCTTCCGTCACACCAGCGCAATACCATAACGGACAAGGTATTGGTGCCTGTTGTCAAATGAGGGGTCAGGTCAAATTCAGCGGCTAGACGGCTGTCCTGAGAATAACCTACCCAAACGCCATTACACCATACGTAAAAAGCGCTGTTTACGCCTTCAAAGACAACCCGGGTAAACGACGCCTGATCCCAGCTTTGTGGCAGTTGAAAGGATGTCTGATAACAGCCGGTAGGGTTATCTTTTGGCACAAATGGGGGATTACATGGAAACGGGTATTTCACATTCGTATAGATAGGATAATCAAACCCTTGAAGTTGCCAGTTACCTGGAACGGTAATCGTCTCACCATCTAGGTTTTCTTTTGCCCAGTCAGCGGCCACATGCTCAGGTGAAGGATATAAAGCAAACTGCCAATCTCCATCCAAACTCATAATGGATGAGCTCACACGATCATAGCGCGCGTCACACTCATCTCTCCAACTGAACAGCGGAGTATGCGCCTGTAGGCGATTGTATGAAGTAAATTCTGGTGTTTCCCAATTACGAGGGCTCATTGTGTGCATGTTTCTAACCTAAGCGTTTGTTCAACTGCTTATGATCCTAACGACAGAGGCGTTTCAGCACTGTGACAACTCTCACATCAATGTAAACGTTTCCAGAAATGAAAAATTGCAGATAATTAGAATGAAACCCATCTATCACTTTGATGGATTTTTTTGAAAATCTTTAGCGAAACCTTATAAATGATTTTCTTTACAAGCACTTAAACAACACCCAGTTAAAACCACATGCACAATTAAATTTATTACACATCAAAAATAGATATCATTAGTGAATCAATTACATGTTCCAAACCACCTTGTTACAGACAGTGTTACATAAACAATTAGCAAGTTACATTTATATAGAGAATAATTAAATATCATTTAATTTCAGAGATTTAGAAGGCGGTCACACTAATTAAACGTAAAAAGCCCAAGTACAGCTGTACTCGGGCTTGAATGAAGCGTGCAACTCAAGGTTTATGTATGAACTTACTGGAAGTTGGCGAGTAGGTTTTGGAAATTAGTATCAATGATAAAATATGTTGCAGCGTACATGATGGAAAATACGATGGCTGAAACACCTAAGGTCACTCGTGGTGGAATCACCCGTTTCAAAGGTTGTTTTAGGTATTTCGCTTTTAGATTAACTAAAGACACCTTTTCATTTTCCGCCAATCTTTCATCTTTTATAAGTCGATAAATTGTATTGGCAATATCCGCCAGCTTTTCCTGCCCACGCTCTTCACGACCATATTTACCTTGAAAGCCAAGCTGAATAAGCAGATAAAGCAACTCGATAACATAACGGTAGCGTCGTGGATCTGCCTTCAGACGTTCTAAGATCGTGAAAAACTTATCACCACCTGATGTTTCATTATGAAACTCCGCCAGCAAGCTATTTTGGCTCCAATTACTGTTTGCCCCCCACTCCTGGCGACATACCGCTTCATCAATAGCGGCACATAAGCAATAGCGAATGACCAGAATAGATGCACGGTCAACTTCCATTTCATTCAGCTTGCGCTCACCTTTTCGGATCTCTCGAGCGATCTGTTCCCTAAATGGCATAGGGTCTTCTAACCATGGGATAGAAGACATACAAGACAAACTAGCAATCAACCAAGAAAACTGATCAACCAGAGGGTTAACCCCCATCTTCTCAATGTTTGGATCTTTAACCGCTATGTTTCTTGAAAGATCAGGCGCGGGCATAACCTCCATCGGTTTGCCCGGCTCAGGCTGAAACAGTACTACGGTTACATCATTATCTATGTAACTCATGCTCTAACCGCCCACAGTTGCAACGATAGGTTTGCGAAGTCACCAGAAACATGAACCGCAATCGCAGAAGCGCTCTCCAATGCTGCCCACTCTTCACTCGCTCGGTCGAGTTCAAAGTATGTATAGCCCGCATGATAAGGCAATGCACGCGGTACCACTGGCATTGGCTTGATACCGATACCTGGAAGCTGGAGATTAATGAGGTCACGGATATTATCGATAGAGCCAATCTTAGTCTGACTAACAAATTGAGTGTGCAGAATATCAAGGGTGACATCGGCTTTAACCGCAAGAATAAAGGTCGCGGATTCAACCACTTTCTTATCTGGGATAACCGCAGTACGAATGCCGAAGTTCTGCTCTTGTAATGTCAGTGGTATTGCGCGTTGTTCAGACATAACACTTAACGTGCGCTTAGCATTGTCCAGAGTACGAGACAAACAACTGGTGAGGTCACCATGATTGTACTCGATAAACTCTGGAGGCCTGCGGGATGCTGAGCAAAGTGTCGACAGCTCGCCTTCGGCTTGAAGCAAAGTACGATAAAGCGACTCGGGGTGCACGCCTTCAACACTAGAGAAGTGCCAGAATAAAGGTTCATAACGGTTGAGCGCTTGTAACAGCATAAAATCAGAGACCGTTGATACACCTTGCTGGTCAACGGTACCGAGGCGTTCGACAATCGATTCCGCGCGGTGCTTTAACATCGAAGCGAATTCATTGGTAAACTTGCTAAGGACTTCCGACGCGTTGATGTCAATACAAGTCGGAATGTAGCGATCATCAAGCACGACACTTCCATCAGGTTTTACTTCTGACACTTTGAGTATTGGAATCGCTGTGTAAGCACTACGATCCTCATCTTCGTACATTAATCGGAACTTAAGTTGACCAACTGAAATATTAGCCGTGTCTTCACTTTCGTAAACCGCATCAACGGCATCTTGCTGACGGACAAGGTAACGAGCCCCATCTTTGTCAGAGCCGAACAACTCTTCTCTTTCAGAAGGTAATGGACAACAAAGGTAAATCACTTTGTCTGTAATCGAAGGATCGACTTCCTTTACGTCTGGTACCTCAGCTAAAAGCGGCAAGTCAAAAGGTGTCTTATCTTGAAGAACACCAATTGCTCGAGTGACCGCGATCTTGCCTTGAGTCAGCAGTTCAGTGTTAATCTCAATGCGATTCACACCCCAATGCAGTGGTGTGCTGCTGGCGTACAGCATGGTGCTTAGCTTTGTCTGAGCACGATCAAATTGCTGAAAATGCTGTGGTTTCATGAACATGCCATCTTGCCACACTACAGGATTATATAATGACATTTCGTTGTCCCTTAAAAGTAAGTTTGCTCGATTCCACGCGTAGAGTTAAACGACAGTTCGCTTCCCTCCAGCTTAAGTTTTAAAAAGTACTCAGACTGCTCTTCAATTAATTCAACTTTTCTCCAAGAGGAACCATTGATATCGCGAAACGCCGCAGAAAAACCTAATGCACGAGTTCCAGGGTCAAGAGTCAGCACCTCATGAATTTTCTCACCCGGCTTCAACTGATATTCATAGCGCTTAATGTACTCATCACCAAGAGAGGCTTTGTCATTCTCAAACAAAGCAAAGAAGTCTAAATTTCGAAACAAGACTGGCGAAGTCAATTCATGAATTCTCAATATCACAGGTGACGGCTGTCCGCCCTCCCGCATGTTAAGCAAAGGAGATGCCTCAATGATCAGCTCGATAGAGGAAGTTTCAGGTGTGATACCACTTGATTCCTTGAACTGGTCCCACATAGAACAACCAGTTAAAGACAGGAATAAGAAAAGAGTGATTAGTTTACGCATATTTTTCTTTTAGAAGTCGATTGTAATTTTCCTGAACGAGTTTCTTTGTGCCTACACCGTGTACACCTTTCAAACTCTCCAAATAATGCAGTTTGTAGGTATCCCACAACTTTTGCTTGGCAAGAAAACCCTTATTCTCGCTTTTCTGCTCAAATATAATCGGGTCATACTGACTAATACTTTGCTGTACATAGCTGTTGAGCGCTTGCTCATACAGTGACTTATGCTCGCTTATCTCATCCAACATTTGTTCAACCAGCTCATTTGGTGAAAGCATACTTTGCTTATTCAAATCAAGCATTAAACTGATCAAATCTGTATCTGCAGCCGTTGGGGACTGCTTCAGTTCCTCAATCTCAACGAGTTCATGCTGCAACTTTGTCATACATAAGCGCAAACACATTCCCATCTGCTCAAATAGTTGTGGATCACTTTCTAGTAACTCATCATCTGTGACCCCTAAACCCTTCTTAAACGACGTCAACAAATCGCTATGAGAAGAGCTGGCGTTGATCTGGCTAAATTGAGGTTCCGGTGAAGGTTGATGTTCCGCTTTAGGAGCAACCTCTTCCCATTGTGCGCTTGGCGCCTTAATTTCACTTGGTACAGTTGCAACTGTTTGTTTAGGAGAGCCAATGGTAGGCTCCTCCTTCACTGATGCCTGCTGACGTTGTGGAGCAGGTTTAGGCTTTTCAATTTTAGGAGTCGAGCTTTCCTCACCTCCCATCCAGTCTTCAGGGATGAGGCTTGGTGCATCAAATTCGGAATACACGCTCAGACTATCATCCGCAATCTGGCGAGTTGACTCGTTCGTCACAACAAACTGATCTAACTCTTCATTTTCGGTTCGGATTAGATGATCGTCACTGTTATCCATTGAAAAATCGAGGTGAGTCATTGGATCAGAGGCATCAGACTCTTCAGGCTTTGTCTCTAGAAAAATTTCTTCTAACGGCCCCTGCTGTTCTTGCTCGACATACGCCTCTCCAAGATTGACGAGAGGGTCTGTCGTGTCACGGTCAGGGGTGATATCAAACGCGATGTCCGTCGTATTGGTCGTACGCTCAACACTGACTGACAACTCGTACTGACCTAAAACAATCGTATCCCCTTCGTGAATAGGAATAGGCTGATTCTTCAACAACTTATTCCCATTGACGATGAGTCCATTGGTACTCACATCGCTAATGTAATAAGCATCACCATAAATACTCACCAGACAGTGAGTACTTGATATGTAACGATTGTGGTCGACCAAAGGAACCGAACAACCCGGGTTGCGACCAATAGAGCCACCACTTTCTGGTAGCTCTACAAATTTTGCTCCCGTGTATTCTTCAGGATGCTTTGATATGACTATAACCAAGCGCTCTAACAAAGCTCTAATCCCCTAAAATAGAAGTGACACTGTAAGCTCAACACCGCCAAGGCCATCGTTGTATACAGGCAAAATGTAAGAAGCCTGAGGGATGATCTGTAGGTGCGCATCAGGATTACTGCCAAGCTTGATGACTGTACCAATGGTGGCGACAGCACCTGCTTCAAACTGATCAATATCTTCTAACTGAGAGCCGTATTTAAAGCCATCACTATCAACTACCCAGCGGTTTGAATACTGGCTGTAACCTGCAGATAGACCAGCGCCAATGTAAGGGGTGAAAATAGACCAGCTTCCTAGAGCGTATTGTGGAACAACACGAAACTCGTAGTTGGTTACTTCCTGATAGATACCGTTAGCAGGCGCATCGATAGATTCGTTGACGTAATTGAATCCTAACCACCATCTCCAGCGGTTATTATCCTCATCGATTGGTCGGGTATGCACAAAGCCATATCGCATTGTGTCAGCTGTACCGCTTGACCCTTCCTTGTATTCAATGCTGTCTATACTCAGCATACTAATGGAGCCACCATAGCGCTCCCCTTTCGCGTTAGCCGCCGCTGACACAGTACATGCCAATGCTAATAAGCCCAATCGACTTAACTTGCTCATCCTTTTATCCTCAAAAGGTCTAAAGTCAAAAGATAAATTAAAGATTCAGCAAAATAGCAGGCTAACTAACAAATTCAATAGCGAAAAAAATTCTCCGCGTAATTATGTTCTTTCTCCTATTGTTAACTTCCTTTCTCCTACGAAAATGGACATTTCAACTATCGAGCCAAAATTGCGCAGGCGCACACGATAATCCGTGAAAAAACTGATTATCATGTAACGATTAAATAACAATCACACAACTTTATAATATGATGTACATGTAGCCATACTGTAAATATTACACTTTCCACTATTTACTCTTTTCTCAATTAAACTTTAGTAGTAAACGATAGCGGTCACATTTAATAAACTTTAATTAGTTTTAAGTAATATCTTATCTACAAATTACTTTTCTCCTACGTAAAATCCACCACGAGATAATTAAGCATTATTAAATAAGAAACGAATAGAAGTGCGATTACATTTTTATAATTAACGTCATTTGGGTAGGATTTAATGTACTTTTCAGACTTTGCTCGGCGGCCAGTGGACGAGCATGCTCCTTGTGGAGTTAACCCAAACAATCTCGAAGAGTTTGAGGAAATAAAACGGCAGATCAATAATATCAATAAGGTTACTGGGCGCGTATCGTGGAAAAAAGTACAGCAGTTATCTAAAGATATTCTTAAGCATAAAAGTAAAGATTTACGTTGCGGGTGCTATTATGCCGTAGCTTCTGCACACAATGACGGCCTAAGCGGATTTGTTGATGGGCTAAACTCTATACTCGATTTATGCGTAGTGTATTGGTCGTCTTCATATCCTGAAGTTTCGAAAGCAAGCGCGCGAATGGGTGCTTTTGAATGGCTGGTCGAACATGCCGAAAGACGCGCAAAGCAATTCAATGTCACTGTTGAAGATAGAGCAATGCTTGAGGCTGGGCACAGAGTATGTCTTCGTATTGAAGAAGAATTACGACTTCACTATGGTCATAAAGCACCTTCTCTAGGCACTATCAGACGGTTGTTTAGTCAGTATGTCGACGAAATCAAAGAGCTCGAAGATAAGCAAGAAGCTGCTCAGAAAAAAGCCAAAGAGCAGAAAGAATCCCAACAAAAAATGCCTAGTCCTTCCGTACCGGGTGGTATCACAGTTAATGTAAAACCACCTGTAGCAGGGAAACCTTCTCCTGTTGAAACGGAAGCCGAAAAAAGCCGCTCGACAATTTGGACCGTTGCCGCTGTTGTTGGTTTATTTTTGTTCGCGTTGAGTGCCTACTATATCCACAATGATAAGGTTTTAAATAGCTACCAGCAGAAAATTGCATCGAACAATATTCCTGCACTTCTTGAGGTTACAGAAGACTTAAAGCGTGAAAACAAAGACACACTTAATAAGCTTAAAGAACCATTAATTAGAACGGTAGATTCTATTGTTTACGACCTAGATAAGTCCCCAGAAAAAATAGGTCAAATATCAGCCTTGGTTAGCATTACAGATAATTTATCTGAGCTTTATTCAGACTCCTCCTCTGTTAAAGTACTATCCACTGAACTCCAACGAGTCAAGTTACAGCTAGAAAAAGACTTTGACGATATAACTTCACGTTTTTCACGCGCCCGAACAGCAATTGCTAATCTAAATCGTGATTCTAAAGATGTGAATACAAAACTCGCTTATCAGTATAGCAACTCATTATTCCCACTACTTGGACGAATAGAGTACGCAGAAAAAACAAACAGCGCTGAAGAACTCGATCGCTCACTAATTTTAATCAACGTTTACTTGCATAAAATCGCACAACTTAAGGCGACGCAAGAGAATAAATCATTAAACCAAGTCGTGGCTGAATAACTATGCTAAAAAATATTATACGTCATCCGATATTCATCTCCACTTTGCTTGCGTTAGTTCTCATTGGTGGTTTAACGGCTGCACATTTCTTATACCCAGAAACCGTTTCAACAAACATTTTGTATATTGGAATTGCGGCCATCGCATTAGTGCTTTGTGCTTATCAACTAGTTCTTTTCTTTAAGAAGAGAAAACAAAATCGTGACCAGCAGCTAGAAACAGAAGAAGAGGCCTTGAGCTTAGTTCTTAGACCTCTACTCGTAGGTTCAAAGAAAAAACCAATCTACTTAATGATCGGTAATAAAGCTGCTGGTAAAAAGCAGTTTCTTACTAGTTCCAATGCTATCAAATCAATTGATACATCACGTACCAAGAAAAATGACTTTTTCGAATGGTATGAGTCTGACGAAGCAGTTTACCTAAAACCCGATCAAAGATTGGTGTTCCAAGAAGTTTCCGCGGCTGACTCGCTACTGTGGGATACTATGGTCGCGGAAGTGATTCGCAGCCGTCCACGTAAACCATTTGCAGGTTGTTTATTCTTTACTGACTTAGAATTCTTAATCATCTCTGAAGAAGAGCAGATCGATTATGCTCTGACGGCACTGATTGACAGAATTACGTCCATTTGCGATCAAACAAATACCGCACTTCCAGTCTATATGGTCGTCTCTAAGTTAGATAAGCTTCAAGGCTTCAAAGAATATGTCCAATTGAGCCCTCTTAAGCACAACGTTGAATATTTATCCATCGCACTTAAGGACGCTAAAGGTGTTTTGGTCGACTACTATCGCGATAGTTTCAACAACTTGGTAAAAGTAATTGAAAAAAATGCGTTGGATTCAACATCACAGTCAAATGACACCAAAGAAAAACAAGCGATACTATCTTTCCCGAAACAATTAGAAATTTGTCAGAAGGAAGTTGAGTACGTTGTTCAGCGCCTAAGTGAAGTTAACCGCGGAGCGTACTTCATTGACCTTAGAGAACTGTTTTTCTCATCATGTCTCCAGGGTGGCAGGAAGTACAACCTGTTGGCAAAAAGCTGCAGCACATACTTTAACTTACCGATTATCGCTTCAGAGCACACTCAGCTATCTGAAACGCCTTATTTCACTCGCTTCCTTGTGGAATCTCAGATTCTTCCAGAAGCCGATTTTGCAGGTGAAAACAAAACCTATCTAAAACGAATATTGCGACAGAGCCGCTTAGCGATGATTGCCTCTATCGTTTTCCTTGCTGGCGGCGCTTATTTGTTGGGTACAACACTCGATAGCAACCTTCGCGTGATCTATCAGCTGCTAAACATTGAAACAGGAGATCAAGCATCAGGCCAAGTACGTTTGCTGGATGACAAGCTAGCACAAGCAATCACACAGATCGAACCTGTCTACGATGCTTGGGTTGAAGGCAGCGAAGCATTAGACAAAGAGATCGTGTCTCTGAATGTGAGTCGCCTTGAGCCTGCGACAAAAATGGCGTATCAAACGCTCCTTCAATCGATTCAAAAGGAACTGATCCCTGTTATTGAGCAAACTTACCGTGTTCAACTAACCAAGTATCAGGATAAGCCAATTCAAGCCTTACCAGTGCTAAAAGGCTACTTGATGCTGAAAGAGCCAAGTAAACGCGATCTGCCGTTTATGACAGCTCAAACGCAATCGACTCTCTCAAAAGTCATTGGTGATTCTGAACAAGTAGCCTCTGCGATGAAGTATCTTAATGCATACTTCAGAACAGACTTCGCGCCTGTGAACATTAACATGGACATCGTGCGTGCTACACGCAGAAACTTGCTTGCACAATCTAATGTCGACCTTGTTTATGCTCAATTGATCAACCAAGCGAACTCTATTGACCTTGGTACTTTAAACATTGAACGCGCGGTTGGTTTTGACTTTAACAATGTATTTAACGACCAAATTGACCAAGAATTGCTAGATATTAGCAAGGTCTACACAGCCACCGGATTTAGTACCTTCTATCGTCCACGCGTCGATTTGATGTCAAAAGACGTGATTACAAACAACTGGGTTCTGGGGTTATCTAAGAATGTCACACCTTCAAAAGAAGAGCATGAAGCATTCAAAGACCAGATTCGTAAGAAGTATACCGATGACTATATCAGCTACTGGCGTAACGCACTCAGTGAGCTAAAAGTTAAAAAGTACAATTCAATTGGCGAACTGACTAACGCTATCGACCTTGTTTCTGGCCCTTCTTCACCTCTAACGACGGTACTTAAGCAGGTGTATTCCAATACGCACTTCTCTCCAACAGGAGAAAAGGAGCTACTAGCGAATAAACTGCCTACAGCAGCAACCGAAGCGATAGATAAACTAGCAGATTCAGCAGAGGAATTTGTTCAACCTGATTACTTGCTGATGCAACGCGTCGAACAGGCTTTCTTCCAGCTTAACCGTCTGCAAATCAACGAGACACCAAACTCCCCTACTCCATGGGATGAGATAGTGACTGCGTTGAGCCGCCTACGTACCTACATGAAGGACATCGCCGACTCACCAGATCCACAAATGGCCTCGCTACTGGCTGCGCGTTCACGCATGCAAAGTTCAGAAGCAGACCCGATTATCCGACTTAAGCAGATTGCTCAAAAGTCTCCGGAGCCGGTACGCAGTTGGCTGCTTGGTATGGTTCAGCAAAGTTGGTCTGTCATGATCGCAGAGTCAGCAAAAGGCGTTCAAACTCAATGGTATAGTGAGGTTTACACTAAGTATCGTGATTTAGCATTAAACAAGTATCCATTTGATTTAAATGCAGAAGAAGAAATTGCACTAGAAGACTTCGAGCTCCTTTTCTCTACCGGCGGCATCATCGACACCTTCGTTCAAAAGAACTTGGCGTCCTTCTATGACACTAACCTTTGGACACCGAAGCGTGTTGATGGCGAGACAATGCCTTTGACGCCTGAGCTTCTGGTCCAATTGAAAAACTACAATGTGATTCGTGACACGTTGATTAACAAGAGTACCAACCGTGTTTCAATCCCATTTACTACTAAGATTCTCGACCTAGACTCCAGTGCTATTCGTGCGACAGTCAAAGTTGCAGATTCGCAAATGAGCTACTACCACGGTCCAAGTCGCATTAGGGAACTGGAATGGCCACCTAAGAGCGGTGACTTTAACGTGAGTATTACTATCCAAGACGTAACTGATGAGGGCAAACAATACGTACTAAGCGAAAATGGCCAGTGGGCGATCTACAGGCTGTTGGGCCAATCCACACTAACAAATCAACATGATGGAAGTTTTGTTAGTGACATTACCGTTTCAGGTCGTGATCTGAAACTACGAGTGAAGCCACTCTCGCAGAGGAACCCATTTACCCTTGCGGAGCTGTATAACTTCTCTCTACCCGAAACCATCGACCTATAAAAAAGTAAACTTATAAAAACAACGTAAGGCAGGATATATGATGTCAACTACTAACCTTCAGGGCTTAGACAAACTAGATCGGAAAATTCTATCTAACCTTTTGTCTAATGGCCGCGAGTCAATCGCTAACCTATCGCGTAACATTGGCTTGTCACGTACCGCAGTCGCTGAGCGCATCAACCGACTGGAAAAAACCGGTATTATTAAAGGCTATACCGCACAGATCAGAGTCGAGCAAGAAGGCAGATCAGCAGCAAGCTACTTGCTGATTTCATGTGAGAAAGGTAAGAAAAATAATGTGACGGAAGCTCTTAAAGAGCTTCCTGAGGTAAGGCTAACGAGTATCGTTGGTGGAACTTATGACATTATCGCTCTAATTGAAGCGCCAGATCTTCAGTCGATACATACCCTGTGCAATGAAATTGAATCGTTTAACGGCATTCAGTCTTTAAACAACACAGTAGTATTGCATCAACCTATCCGACGCTAATCTTTCTCAATGTTTGAGTAGGACACATTAAAACAAAACCCGCGATTTCGCGGGTTTTTTATTGCCTGTTAGAGTTGGCCTATTTGTTTGATTGACGCATCTTTTGTACCTGGGTCACCTAACCACATCGTCTGTCCTAACAAATTGCCTTCCCCCTGCCCTAATTCATTTTTAGGAATAGTATCAAGCTTAACTTTCATAATGAGGTCCCATGCCAACGGATCGCGCAATATAAACTGCATTAACCCGATCAATGTCTTGTAGTTTGCTCGGCCTGGAAGGAAAGTTTGATAGGTAGAGAAATCAATATCTTCAATACGTAGATGAAACTTGCCCACTAAATCTGGCAAGGTTTTACCTAAATGCAGATCTTGACCAAGTACGCAATTAACATGATTCAGCTTATTTCGTTGAGATTGATGGATCGCAACACGTCGGTAAATCCACTCATCGACAATAACATTCTGCAAGCTGAAGTAATGAGCCACAATACCCGATATCAATTTAGGAGAGCGTGTACGAGTCGAGAGCTGGCTAACGTACGAGAGTAGCTTTGCTCTGTCTAACTCACTAACTTCTGCTTCCTGCATCACCGACGATAAGCCTAGAAGATGCAGCATACGACCTGAAAATGGGTCCTTAGCTTCACTCTGATATTGAATATGATAGCGGTATTTTTTCCATACTCGATAAACCAATGAGATATGTCGATTATGAAAGAAATCAAAGAACTGCTTAACCGGGTTATCTTCGTCGTCGCGGCCCGCAAGCTTTTCAGTGTATGAGGATGGTAACGGTGAACTCGAGCCATGAAGACCTAAAAAGGTAACTTCAACGCGCGAATAAGGGTTACCGTCCATTTCATAATGAGAAACAAAGTCTATGTCGCTTTTCGGAAACGCTAAACTTGGAGAAACACTGAATCGAATGTGTTCCTGCCAGATATACTTGTTCTGACCAATACCGTTGTAACTGTATTCTGTCTGAGATTGATAATGTTTTTCCAGCAATGAGACAGCTTGAAAGAAGCCAAACTCATGGGTTTCTTGTTCAATCTGATTAATCATAGAACGGTCTGTTGCCCCGCTAGACTTGGCCAGTGATAGTTTTCGCCGGTTTTCTCATCAAACACTTCAAGCTCAGTAAATGAGTTCAGGCTGGAATACAATCGAATGAACTCATTTAAGACACTCACCAACAGGAACATATCACCTTCATTGACAAAATACGTCGAGTCTACCGTGAGAGTAAATTGAGTGCCTCGAATAGCCGTGCCTCTAAATACCCTGTCTGCTGGCTTCATCTCCGTTTTCTTTATCCCGTCCAAGCGATGTATCGACGCTCGATGCGCCTGACGATCGACGCGGGAATGAAAGTCATAGGTCGATAGAAGCACTTTCAGTACATCTATGTTGGCCAGAGACAGATAGTTCAACGACATGTTTGCGATCAATTGCCACTGCAATTCACCGTTTACCTGTGGGCTCACCGACTGAGTCGGCTTAGTGATATTGGTGAATGTTGCGTACGTAGGGGAATTGTGTGATGTGTAAGTCACATCGCCTACCGACAAACGTTCTGCTAGGTCGCCATTACTACACGTAAGCTTCATAAGCACCGTTTCTGAGCCTAACTCGGCAATATCACTGGTGTGCGTATGGAAAGAGATATAACGTTCTAAGCCACGTCCACTGACTCGCTCAGATACCTTGGTTTTGTAAAACTCACGCTTGTCGCGCTGATTAATCTGATGTTCGAACGATTCAAATTCAATCAGCTTCTTACGGCTACGCTCGTTCTTACTCCAGGTCTCTACATTTTCAATCGAGTACACTTCGTAGTGATCTTGACTACTACTCTGAGGCCTGACTTTGTATTCGCTTCGGCGATGCTCCAGTCGAATCGGGTCACCATCTTTGCTAAATAGGTTAACGGCTGGTGTACAGTGCAATCGTAAGTGCTTGTCTTTTAATACCACTTCCGAAGGCAATGCGCGTTTAAAGACAAAAGACATCTTAACGGTTGAACGTTGTGGAACGCCACTTAGCCACTCTAACCCAGTCACATCGAAGAACATAAACTTCTCTGGTAGAGAAAAGTATTCCTGAAGCAAGCGATACCCAGCAAAGGAGTTGGTTCCGTATGGCAGAATCGCTTCATCATCACCAAAGCCAACAGGCTTAATACTGCTTGCAGGCAATTTGTGTTTGTATCCACCGCCAACATCCAACTCGATATAGTCCAGGTAACGGAACAACCAGAGATATAAAGTTCGCGTTACATGCACTTCACCGTGAAGATAAAAGCGCAACGAGTCCATTTTTAGCCTAGAAAGTTCCTGACCGTATTCTGCGGCTATTGTGACGTCAACGTTTGAACTCGTGCGACTGTTGGACTGTTCCACATTCGTGATACTGACAGGATAGAGTGCCACATCGTAACAGGTACGGAACAAACACTGCGTCCCCTCAACCTGCTCACTTGCCATTTCAGCACCACGTTTGACTACTGTTTTCTCAGTCACACTACCCACATGCGGTGATAGCTCTGATACACACATAGACGGAACAGAGCGCATGTAGTGAGGCCAAAGCAGAGTCATCAATGACTGCGTTAACTCTGGCAGTTCGTCGTCAATCTTTTCCCGAATTCTTCCTGTTAAGAAAGCGAAACCTTCTAGTAGACGTTCAACATCTGGGTCATAGACACCTTCACCCAGGAAATTCGTCAGTTTAGGATGGTATTTAGCGAACTCGCTTCCCGCTTCGCGAAGATAAGAAAGTTCATCCTGAAAATATTTACTGCTGCTCACGAAGAGTTTCTCCTGACTTTAAACGTTGAACTTACCGTCAACGCCCATGAACACATTGATAGACATTGGAACCTGACCACCGTTGTGAGAAACCTCACCAGTGATGCCGAAACTCAGCTGTAAGGGATTATGAAAGTCCTGACGATATGTGACTTCGATATTGCCCAGTCTAGGTTCAAACTTATGAATAGTCGTGCGGATATTCTGCTGAATATGACGCACTAAGTTTGATTGGCTAGCAAGGACATCATTGAAATCAGGAAGACCATAATCATTGTCTATCATTGCATTCCCGGCATGTGTGTTAAGCAAATCTGCGAGATGAATATGTATAGATTCAATAAGATGTTTGTGTGAAACAACTTTTTCGTAGCAATTCTTGGGCTCACCCAATTCAATGCGTTCGAGTAAGCGATAACCTTTTTCCATACTGACCTCTAAAAAGAACGGCCAGCAAAACTGGCCGTTCGAATCTTAAATTAGCTACTCTGATTACTGATCCAGTTTACCAACTAGAGACAGGTCAAAGCTCGCACCCATGTACTTGAAGTGAGGACGTACAGACATTGATACCTTGTACCAGCCTGGATCGCCTTCAACGTCAGATACTTCAACCTTCGCTGCGCGAAGAGGACGACGACCGCGTACTTCTGCTGGCGGGTTTTCCTGATCAGAAACGTACTGACGGATCCACTTGTTCAGTTCGATTTCAAGGTCAGAGCGCTCCTTCCAAGAACCAATCTGCTCGCGCTGTAGTACTTTGATGTAGTGCGCTAGACGGTTAATGATGAACATGTATGGAAGCTGTGTACCTAGCTTGTAGTTCATTTCCGCGTTTTTGCCTTCTGGCGTATTCGCGTAAACCTTTGGCTTTTGGATAGAGTTTGCTGAGAAGAACGCAGCATTGTCCGAACCTTTACGCATCGTCAGAGCAATAAAGCCTTCTTCTGCAAGTTCAAACTCACGACGGTCAGAAACCAAGATCTCTGTAGGGATCTTCGTTTCGATCTGGCCCATTGACTCGTAGTTATAAACTGGCAGATCGAATACCGCACCGCCACTTTGTGGACCAATGATGTTTGGACACCAACGGTACTTAGCGAACGATTCACTGATCTTAGATGCCATAGCGTAAGCAGAGTTACCCCACAAGAAGTTGTTGTGGTCATCTGTTACCAACTCGTCGTAGTCAAACGCCTTGATTGGGTTGTCTTCCACTGAGTAAGGGTTACGTAGCATGAAACGAGAAGTACAAAGACCTAGGTAACGTGAGTCTTCATGTTCACGTAGACCACGCCATTTCGTGTATTGAGGACCTTCGAATACCGACTTCAGGTCTTTCATGTTTGGTAGCTCTTCGTAGCTATCCAAACCAAAGAACTTAGAAGATGCCGATGTGATGAACGGAGCATGTGACATCGCACCAACGTTCGCCATGTATTCCATTAGTTTGATATCTGGGCTTGAAGACGTTAGCTGGTAATCACAGATTACTGCGCCAACTGGCTTACCACCAAACTGACCGTATTCACGCGTATAGATCTGCTTGTATAGACCTGACTTCACAACTTCTGGAGCATCTTCGAAGTCATCCAGCATCTCGTCTTTCTTCGCTGAAATAAGTTCGATAAGGATGTTTTCACGGAAGTCCGTGTGATCAACCAGATACTTAAGACCACGCCACGTAGATTCGATAGCCTGTACTTCTTCGTTGTGAAGAATCGCATCAACCTGCTTTGATAGCTTCTGGTCAATCTCACCAATCATCAAATCAACCAGAGACTGGTCAACTTTCTCGGCAGAGTTGTTACTTAAAAGTTCACCGATGAACGCTTCAACACCGCGCTTTGCAACGTCAAAACCTTCGTCACTTGGCTTCAGGCGTGTTTCGTTAAGAATGCTATCCAGAAGAGAACCAGATTCAGCCAACGCCGCTTCTTGTTCTGGAGCTTGTGCTTCTGCTGTCATAATACCCTCTTATTCAGCCTTTTCAGCATCTTGGTTTTCACCAATGCTGAGTTCTTCTAGTAATTTCTTACGAGCTTCTTCATCCTGAAGAACGGCAGCGATCTTCTTACGGAATGCAGGTACGTTGCCTAGTGGACCTTTTAGCGCAACCAATGCTTCACGAAGCTCTAGCAGACTGTTTAGTTCCGGAACACTTTTAGCAATCGCCTCAGGTGAGAAGTCCTTCATGTTCGTAAACGTTAGATCAACGCCAAGCTGTGCACCTTCTTCATCAGTCAGACGGTTTTCAACATTAACTTTTAGGTTTGGAGCATAGCCTTCCAAAACTTCGTTAAAATTGTCTTTGTCAATATTGATTGGCGTACGTTCTTCGATTGGTGTCTCATCAGCACGTGCTGTAAAGTCACCAACAACCATCATATTCAACGGCAGTTCAACGTCTTCTTGCGCATCACCAGTCGCTGGAACGTAACGGATATTAATTCGCTCTTTAGGAGCTACCGAGCCATCGCGTGACATAATTAGTTCCTTATCTAATTGTGTTGTTTAGTTATAGATTGACTCCCACTCCTCAAACTTTGCAGGCAACAATTCCTTGTTTGGATACAGCTGCTTCAGAATTTTTTGAGATAATTCATCTAGTTGCAAAGAGAGGTGTGGTTCCCAGCTGCTTAGACTCATTTCATCTCTGATGACCCATAACTTTTCAAGATAAGGTAAACAGAGCGCGTAAAGACCAACAGCTTGGTAAGCTTTTACGATTTGTAAATGCAACATAAATTGCCCTCGCCCAGAGCTATCAAGCTCAAGGTTTTGTGCAACTTCTGCTACGCGTTCTCCCAAATTTTCGAGAGTAACATCGTCCATTGACACCAAATCGCCTTCTTGCACGACTACGCTAGGCAAAGCCTGTTGACCTGCATTGGACGCCGATGAGCTGGCTTTATTTAGCCATTCGATCGTTGCTTCGTTGGCAAATGGAATCGAATTCTTAAATGACAGAGCCTCTATACCCGGTAAGGATTGAGCAAAGGCCTTCGCTTCCTCTGAAACGGCTTGAGCTGCTTCTTCCAGGCTCAAGTTTTTCAGCATCTGATAAACGTAGTAATGGCCAGTCAGCCAAAAAGGCGCATCAGTTAATGTGCGCTCTAAACGTTTTATCGTGTCGATATCACTTTCTTGCTTAGCTTTGTCTCGGTATTCGGATTGTTTGTCCTGAGAAACCGCAAGAATTAAAGGTGTTTCATTGTTCTGATGGTCTGGCAACTCTTCGATGTCTGACCAAGTCAAATGTCTGTGGATGCGGTAAGACAGCGGCAATTCAGGCTCCGAGGCCAATATCATTTCTGCAACCTTCTTCAACGTTCGTTTAGAGGCTGTAGGTGAAGAAAAGTCGGTGTCGATATCCACTTCTTTTTGCTGTCGACTTGCTGGTTTCGCAACACTTGGTTTAGCGACTGCAGGTGTAGATTGTGCCGGCTCTGGTGAAGGTTGACTTTCAGGTTTAGGTTGTGAAACTTCAACTGGAACTTGCTGAGACTCTGGCTCAGAAGGTGCCGCGTGTATATCGTCAACTCCAGCAGATTGAAGTAGACGATTGAGCTCGCTACGCAATTCAAAAAAATCGGCTTCTGAATCTTGGAACACTTCATCAAAGTGGCGTTGTATCTCTTCTACTGCATCATTACATCGCGACAACGCTTCCCAAGTTAGCTGCTCATTCGGCAGCTTAGGCAGTGCAAGCTTTAGCTGATGGTTCAACCATTCCACTGCTCCGTCGCGGCCACGTTTTCTACGTGGGTATAAATCTGAGCCAAAACGAATTAAGGACTCAGCAAGCAATGCTAGGCCCTGCTCAAGACCAGGTAGCCCTTCACTTTCTAACAAAGCACGCGTCAGGTAACACATCGCTTTAAAGTCTTTGCTGTGCTTAGTGATAACTTCTGTTGCATGGTTTTGTACTACTGCCCAATCAACCGTTTCACCAAACAAAGAACCGAATTTTTTGACTTCAGCTTCCATCATTTCAAAACTGAATTCATAGCGCGCGTCTTCGCCAGCTGGCGAAGCTTCGTTAATTGGCTCAAGAAGTGTATTTATTTCTGCTGTCACTGCTTAGCCCCTCACGCTCGGCTGATAATCGCTAATTGCTCGCTGAACGGCTAAAGCACCACGTGCAGGCTTTGATTTTTTGTGACTCTTGCGAATTGCATCGCTCGCCATACTATTGAGTAGTTGGGTGACTTCACTAAACTTCTTAGGAGCATTAACCTCAAGATCGTTGAGTGACGAATTAAGCTTTGCCGTTTCGAATATCGCCTGCTCTGTCACAGTGCTAAACAGAATGTATTCGCTACGTGCTACTTTTAGAGCTCGAACCTTTGCAATCAAATCTGGGGTATTACCAAAAAACTGCTTTGCCGCCTCTGCTTGTTCAATAGCGCGTGAGTAGTAATGCTGCTCGGCATTGGCATCAATGGTCGCATAAACCTTGTTTAGCACGGTATTGGGCAGCACTTGGCTGTAGTAGTAAGACTCAGCTTGGTGATTTGCCCAAGCTGTTTTCATGTAGTCATCAACTGCTTTTGCACGGCCGCTTAAAATCAAGCTGACAAGTTCGTTATCCTGCTTACCCATATAATTAGACACTTTCTGTGCCTCAACGGTGAGCTTATTCAAGTTAGACATAACTTCATTAAACGAGCGCTCAGATTTCGCGAAAAGGACGCCGTCGTTATTTAGACTTTGATGCAGTGAAACCAACTGAGAACGAATATCTTTAAGTACAACTGGGATGTTCTCAGCAACTTGTCTTCTCGCCGCTAAGCTGTCTTCGTTGTGCTGGTAGACATTAAGAAGTTTGGTTTGCTGCACGCGGTAAGCGTCCTGATAAGGTGCCATCATGACAACATCACTAGACATATCGTCTAGCGCGTATTCGATTTTCCATGGAGGCTGAGCTAGAAACGCAGCCGTTTGAGCAGGCTTAATCGTATTGACCAGCGCTGTTGAATCACCAAAACCGGATTTCACCGACGGCTTCCACTCTGGCTGTACATAGTCATAAAAATAGGTTCCGGTAACCAACACAACTGACGCCACCAACGCAGCTTCAAGATACTTAAAGCGGCCGAGAGCAAATTTGTCAGCCACACTATGTTGTGTCAGAACGAGATCCGCATTTCTTAGATTAGAGAAGATCGGCGCACTGTTATCTGACTTCAAAGCCTGGGTATCAATTCGAGCTAATGCCTGAGCGAAAGAAATTGCGGTATAACCATGCGCTCGCGGCTTGTTAAGTACGTTTTTAAGCAGTGACCAAACGTGTTTAGGAATCAATTGGCAGCGTTTGTTCTGACCCAATAGCTGACGCCAAACGTCACCATAGGTAGAGCCAAGGAATAAGTGCCCAGTCAACAGTGCCAGAGAATAAACATCATCTTGAGGTTTAGCGATTCCGCTTTCGACATACATTGGTGAGGCATAATTCATGCTCACTTCTGAAGGCCCTTCCGATTCTTCAGTGTATCGAGCAGCCCCAAAATCAATGAGCTTAACGCTGTCGTCTTCGCCAACAAGTACATTGGCAGGCTTAATATCTAAATGACATACACCACGAGTGTGCATGTATTCCAAAGCGCCAGCTAACTGGTAGATAAGCCAGGCGATATGATCATGACGGAAGCCTTTTTTGGCGTGTCTTTCTATCTTTTCAGCTAACGACTCACCATGTATCCACTCATACATGATGTAAGGGCGATCAAATTCATTGCCGATCTTAATGAAATCAGCAACGCTAGGATGTTGAGATATTTCAAGCTTACTCGCTTCACCAATCAACATTGAGTGTTCATGGTTGGAGGTGCCTTCATTTGCGACTTTGCAACACACTTGTTTTTCCGGCTCACCTTGCTTGGCGAGGTGATAAAGTGTTGTATTACCGTTTTTTGAAGGAAATGACTCCAATACATCGAATTGCGAGAATAAAACATATTCCAACTTAGGCTTGTTTCTTTGTGCTTCCTGCTGCTCTAACTGTTTTTTTCTCTCAATCGCTTTATGAACTAATTGATTGATATAGCTGTCGCTTGATCCATTTTGATCAGACACGTTTTACTCTTTGGCCAACTGATAATAATAACTAGGGGGGCATATTAATTATTTTGAATATTGCTTTTCAACTGCGTAAAAATAAAAAGCCCACTATATCTATCAATTTAGTCAGAATGACAGCTCAGCAGATATAACACGTGACTCTTTAACAGCTTAAATATAATTTTATTAATTAATATTAACGCATTGTGGAGCAGTATTGAGTTTGTTACTCGTAGTCACACAAAGAAGCTCTTAATAAGCCACGATCACCGTTCAAACCGTACATGAAGATAGAAGCTGGTTCTGATGAACGATGCATTTGTGTAAAGCTACACAGTATTGCCAATGCGGACGCCTGACCTATCGTTCCCCACAAGTCATTGATTAACGTGGGTTGTTGAGGGTTAGTAAATTTTTCCGCTCGAGCACCCAGTGCAAAACCGTAATCTTCGGTATTATCACGAGAATTATTCATGTCTGAATAAACCCGCCCTAGTTGCTCAAAAGTACTTGCTGCTTTTCGAACTAAGCGCATCATGCCTCTACGATCAGTCGTATTCCACTCAGCGAGGAAATATTCCAGGGTGGCAATCGGCTTCAGCTTAAGTGTCTCAACAATATTCTTCTTAGTTAAAATGACACCTGCCCCCCCTTCACTAGGGATCAAGCCCCAGGGGTTTTGACTCCCCATCACTTTCTGGTCTGAAATAAGGCTTTCTAACTCTGAAAATAACGAATCAACTGCAATACAAATAACGGCGTCTTGTTGGTTAAGCATGCCTAACGATTCATTAATAAAGCGAGGACCGCCTGAATTAGAAACCTCAATTTTGGACAACCACTTAGCGTGAGCACTTTCTTCTACCCATTTCAACAAGTAGCTATTTTCCACTGACCCGGGTACAGACAGAATGACAGGAACTGGTTTTAGTGTTTTAGGCAGTTTATTCAGCATGGAAGAAAGTAACGTATCCACCATTTCCACTACTCTTTCCTGCTTATCCTCTGCTTTAATATAATCAGCTTTAGCATAAGTGAATTTATCCACGCCATTTTCTGCTTCGTGCTGATTAAAACGCGCTAAGTCAGCTTGAGCCACGGCGAGAGAAATATCCAGATTCATCCCCATTGGGGTCAGGACATCCACATCCAGTACGTATCGACCGTAAACATTACTCATGCGCTTTCTCCGCTTTTGAAACTGTTGAGGAAACCAGAAGGTGCTCTTTCGCCTGACACGGGAAAGAGGCGGTATAGCTGATCGTAAGACGTTTTTCTTCTGTATCGATAAACACAGTGTACATTGGCATTGGAGCACTAAGCTTTTCGTCACCGAAATCTGCAATCGCCACAAATTTCTCAGAGGGGATTCGGAAAGAAAACACGTCATCATGAGAAAATCCACTCATCATTAACCGTTCTCCCCCCTCTAAGAAACCATCGCACTGCTGGTCAGCGGGTGCCGATTGATAGAACTTCCGGTCAAAATCTTCAGGCAGCAGTGGACGTCGATGCTCTTCCCAGTGCTCATCAAATGTGCCGGCGTATCGCGTTCTTTCTGAAAAAAATGGAGGAATAGGTCCAAGGCCAGCAACTCTCAGAGGCTTGGTGTTCGGCGCCCACTCTTCATTAGGAAAGAAAACCGATGGAACGGGTCTGGCTAATAATTCTTCACTGCTTTTTGCAATACCAGAACCGACACGGTTTCTCTCATCACCACCTAAAGCCCTAGAGTGGTCAATCTCAGCCTCGACATAAGCTTTGGGGTGAGAAACCGTCACACTTCCGCCATGCTGTACCCATTGTCGCTCACCGTGCACGGCAATACTTTTATCAATGTGATTATCGATAAGTATTCTGCACTCGTGATAAGTCACCGGACGTTTGGCATAAGCACGAGCTTTACCGTAAACCAAAACATCAGTGTTTTGTTTAGAGACAGGAAACTCATGGTCAACTTTCATCGCAGATAAACCTGGCTCACCAAGGTAGATCGGGTCATCGTAGATTTCTTCGGCCGGAACCTCTTCCCACACTTTTTCATTAAGGTTCCACTGGCGCTTAGCCGTAAGAACCCAGACTTCATGACCATTTTCATCACGTTGAAAGCGACCTTTCACCAGCAGGTCTGTTGCTTGTTCAATATCCCACAGTTGCATTCTGATTCCTTAGGTTAAATCGCTCGATAGCAGCAGGTTGATCTGATACTTTGCTAAACAACCAATCTTGCTGCACCGCTGGCATGGACCATTCCCATGGAATGTAGACGCGGCCATGAATACACAAATGTCTCCATATCCACGTTCGATAATGCTCTGGAATTCGTGCGTTAGTCATTGCACGCATAGTCGATTCAAACGTCAGAGCCTCACCTAATCGCATCGACTTGTTCACGTTGTGCTCGTTGGAATCACGCCAATCCTCAAGTGAAGCGATGGCTTCTTCCCATTCATACTCAACACCCAATTCATGAGGATTAAGAGGGAAGCGCTCGCCATAAACAACATCGAGAGCGAACAGCCACTCCTCGCCCTGCTCTTCGTCAAGCGTCATTACATGATCTAAAGCAGCTAAGATCCACTCTGGTTTGCCAGTCAGCACCATCTGAATCGGAGCCATATCTTTACTAGGGTCAAACTGGTTGAACTCAACCAATTCCAAAAGCTTCGCAAAGGTTATGACGTACTCACTTGGTAAATCTTCTTCTTGAACACCAAAACGTTTTCTAAACCAAGTACCACGGTCATGCTTACAAAGTAGCAACTCAAACAGGTATTTTTCGTCGTTTTGGATTTCATTGATCCACTCAACGCTGTCTTCAACATCGAACTTGGCCAGAACAGGATGTACATCTTGCTCTTTCAGTGCTTCTTCTTTCATCCAATGCTTGGCAAGACCAATACTTAATGTCTGACGTAAGCTCATTAAGTCAAAACATAACTGGCTGGCAGACACCTTCCCTTCAATAAGTCGAGCTAAGGTAATGTCAAGGTGCGCTAACTTGGAGTGTAGGATTAGCAATGTCGCGTCTTTAGAATCGATAGTTTCAGCAGTTTTGATTGCTGCGAGCAGGTGGTGACGCTCCTGCTCAAACTCAGGTTCAAGCATCAGCCAAATAAAAAGCTCTGGTGCAGAGTCTTTTAGTTCATACACCAACCCGGGACTTAATCGGTAGAATGCAATATAAACTTGCTTCACATCTCGCATCTGACGTTCAACCAAACGCAGGTAATCTTGTGAACTCGAAGGGTAACCTTTTCGATGTAACCTCACCCATTGCCTGAAAAGAAAAGACAGTGATTCAATGGCGATTGCGGATTTTTCGCGACAGAATTCGAGCCACGTTGGATTTAGCTCGACCAGCTGGGCAATTTCTGCGTCTAATGTTTCTATCGCTTCAGCAAGATCTTCGTTGGTTAACGCAGAGCTAAGCTGTTCTTTGGTAATTCGTTGTCTCATAGTTTATCTGCATGTTCGATCAGTTGATGGCAATCGTTCCACCTTGAATCTTCTGTGCTTTTTCGGCTTGAGAGGTCACGTACTTAGCTTGTGTAGTTATTCGCCCATCTCTGCCGCTGTAGCGAGTTTGAGTCTCGCCACTTTTCACAATCAACTCTTGAGACGTTTCTATCGTCATTTTCTCTGCGCGAATAACAAGCTCATTCCCATCATCGAGCATTGAGAAGAAAACATCAGTGACTACAGGTAAGCTGATGTCCTGATTAATGAATTCAATACGACAATTCAACTTATTATCTATCGCCAACTGAAGCTCAGATTTTCTAAAGCCACGCCCCAGTCTTGCTGACAGAGGTTGTCCGAATGGGTTGCCTTCAAAGTCGACTCTGACACTGTCTTGAGTTTCGTTAAAATCTACTATGGTGCCAAAACGGGAAAAGCAAGCCGATTGCTCGGCTTGCTGGGTTTGTTGTTCAAATTGTTCTAGGTGTTTGTGTTGTTTCATTAGTTAATCGCTACGTTGCCACCTTTAATCACAACTTTGTCGCTGCCTTCAACTGTGATGGAAGAACCGGAAAGCTTGATACTTCCATCACTGTTCATAACCAAAGAAGAGCCACCTGTTTTCAGTACGATTTTGTCACCACTGATAACCTGTGTTGCGGCATCTGCTTTGTATGAGGTGTTTCCTTTCACAGAAACCGTAAGGTTGCCACCGACTGTTAGATTATCATCAGCACCAATATCAGCAGAACGAGAAGCACCGACAGTCAGGTTACTGTTTTCACCAACGTCTAGATCGTCGTTTTTGCCGATCTTAGTTGAGCGATTGTCGCCAATTTCAAGTGTCGAGTTATTCTTAACCGATTGAGTTTGGTTTGCGTTGTAAGTAACCGTGACATCTTGTTCAACGGTCTCAGTAAACGTGCTGTTCACCTGAGTCGTTTTATGGCCGTCGATGGTTTCTTTGTGATCACCGTGAACTTCGTTTGTCTGATGGCGCCCTACTTTCAGAAACTCATCCTGGCCGATATCGCGGTAACGGTTATTAAGCACCTTCGTCGACATATCTTTTTGAGCATGGAAGTAGATTTCTTCCTGATTTGCTTCGTCTTCGAAGCTCATCTCGTTGTAACCCGTACCCTTATGGGTCTGAGTTCGGAATGTCGTACGCGTTTTATTCTCAGGCAATGAGTAAGGAGGGTAATGTAGACCGTTGTATACCGCGCCTGTTACTAGTGGACGATCTGGGTCTCCCTCAAGGAAGGTAACCACAACTTCGTGCCCAATACGCGGCAGATAAACGGCACCCCAAGTTGGGGCTGCCATTGATTGGCTGACACGAATCCAGCAGCTAGCATGCTCATCATTGTTACCGTATCTGTCCCAATGAAATTGAACCTTGATTCGGCCAAGTTTATCCGTGTAGATTTCTTCGCCCGCAGGGCCAACAACAACCGCGGTCTGAGGACCATCAACCATAGGTGCTGGCAGTTTAGGTGCTTTGAAAATCACATCACGTGGGATACAGATAAACTGGTTCTGATAAGTAGTTGGCAAGCCGCTGTTTTCATCCTCATGTACCTGAGGGTCATGACCACTATGAATAACTGACAACATAGTGTAATCACGGTTAATCGCGCTACGTGGGTGCTCACCAATATTAAAGCTGTAACCCGGCACCATTCTCATGATGTTAGACGCCGCTTCAATCTGCTGATTTTCTACCTGATGATCAGCAATCCACTCTGACGCACGGACTTGTCCCATTGCAGGGTCAACATAACGACCAGGGTAGTCAAACTGCTTAAGATCTTGATCTAAAGGACCATCACTAGACATTTCCTGAGGGATCTTAGGTTGTTCATAGTTGTAGTCGGTATATGTTGTACTACCGGTTCTAACTCGGTTGATCGCTGCAAGGTCAAAGATATGTTCACGGTCAGCCACGCCGCCGTCATCCGAGTGATACACCACTGGACCTATGTAGGATGCGTTCAGCGGTGTACTTAACAGCTCTGGAATCGCGTCATTGCTATCAACAATGACCATTGTGTGGTTGCCTTCTGTATGCTCGAAGTAGTACCACATACCATGCTCAGCAAGCATACGTTGAACAAAGTTACTGTCGCTTTCACGGTACTGAAGCACATATTCCTTAGGAGGATAAACACCAGAAAGGTCAAGACGGTAATCGGTGACAGAGGCATCGTCTAGCACCTGAGAAATGATGTCTGGTGCAGCTAAATTCTGGAAAATTCGGCAATCTTGGCGTTGGGTCATAAACCACATCTGTGGAACAAGGATAATCTGGTAGCGCGAGAATCTGCGGCCAGAGCCAAGGAATCGTACCTCATTTACTACGCCGTGGAACAAACGAGCAGAACCAACACCCTGACCAAACAATGTCAGTAATGCTGGTTTGCGAATAAGTTCGTCGAACGTAATATCAGCATCAAGTGAAAGTAATGAGAGGCTGACTTGAAATGGTTTCGACAGTTCTTCAGTCACTTGAAAACTTTCAACACGAAATTCATGGCCACTACCCTGAACTTCAAATTTAAATTCTACGTCAATCGTCATACCTTTTACCTGATACAAATAATAAGATCAGGGCCAACATAGGTTGGCCCTTAGCGTTCGGTAAGAAAATCTTACGCTTCGCGTGGAGCACGCCAGTCGTCGTTACCGCCTTTACCCATTACTTCGTGAGTAACTTCGATTGCACGGTAAGTGAAGCTCAATACTTCTTCAGTTACACGGTCAGAAGTAGCAGCATCTTGACAGTGAGCCATACGAGTTTGCATATCAACTAGAAGAGCATCAATTAGTTTGATTGTGTAGTAGTGCTCTTGCTTACCTTGTACTGAAGTACGGTAGAACTTGATGTTACACTCAGGTAGTTTTTCACCAGAAACTAGTGCGTTGAATAGAAGTGGTGAACAGCAGTCTTGTGCCTTAGTTACGATTACAGGCTTGTGAACACGTTGACCTGTTGGCTGACCACTTTGTGGATCACGTGGAATAGTTAGTACGTGATCAAGTTCTTGAACTAGAAACTCATCAACGTGTGCTTCTTGCCATGAGTTACCAACTGAATCAGCTGAGTAAGCATCTTTTGTGATATCGCCTTGAGTTTCGCCCGTGATAGACATATACGCAGGAGTTGGCATCTTATATTCCTTCTAAAAAATTTCTATTTATTTAAATTCACCAAATCGCTTATTACCGCGACCCGATTAGCTTAATACAAACACCGTGCCAACTTTTAAATCATTATTTTTCAACAACTTATGATTTTAATGTTGTAATTAGCGCAATTTATCAATTCAATAAATTGTAAAATTAAACAAGTTATTGTCGATCGAAAACAATTAATTGTTACTTATAAATCTTGATAAAAAAACGGATGACAAAAGACTGAAAAAAGCGTTATTAACGGGCATTTAAGACATAATAACTAAAACAATAATCATACTGACCGCCACATATAAACAATAGGGTTTTAATCTATTCAATATCGGATAACAAACAACCATAAAAAGCCTGTCAAAATAGCTAGGCAAAAAAAATGACTTTTATTATTTAGTATAATTCGAGCCAATTTTAAACAAACCATAAGCTCGATAAAGACAATGATAAATATTAATCTATCTTCATTAATTCAACGTCTGCACCCTATCGCAAAAGTCGCGCTAGAAGACGCCGCAGCTTTGGCTGTATCAGAAAAGGCCAACGAAGTTCAAATTGAACACTTCCTTTTAAGTCTACTAGAAAGACCAAACAGCGATTTTGATGTTCTACTTGCACACTTTGACTGTTCGGAAAACATTTTACGCCAATCGATTCGCTCTACTTTAGATACAAGCCCAACAGGTAACGGTGGCAAACCTGTATTTTCTGCTTTATTGATCGAATGGTTACAAGAAAGCTGGCTAGTATCTTCACTAGACTTATCTCAAACACAGATCCGTTCAGGCGCGCTGCTACTTACTTTAGTGAGTAACCCTCTACGCTATGGTCAGCACGGATACGCCGCGATTCTTGAAAGCGTCAATCCAGACAGCCTAAAACGCAATTTTGGTGAACTTACCAGCCAATCTCTTGAAGCGCAGGTTGCGACTTCTGAAAAGACACAAGCACGTGAAGACGGTTCTGCGCTGAGTAAATTCACAACAGACTTTACTGGCAAAGCACGTAAAGGTGAGATCGATCCTGTATTCTGTCGTGATCAGGAAATCCGTCAAATCGTCGATATCCTTGCTCGTCGTCGTAAAAACAACCCTATCGCAGTCGGCGAACCAGGTGTTGGTAAAACTGCTGTCGTTGAAGGACTAGCACTTAAAATCGTCCAAGGTGAAGTGCCTGATAATCTGAAGGGTGTTGAACTTTATGGCTTAGATATGGGCCTACTTCAGGCTGGTGCGAGCGTAAAAGGCGAATTCGAGAAGCGTTTGAATGCCGTTCTAGACGAAGTGAAAAATTCGCCAACACCAATCATTCTATTCATTGATGAAGCACATACGCTTGTCGGTGGTGGTAACCAAGCAGGCGGCAGTGACGCAGCAAACCTACTAAAACCAGCTCTCGCCCGCGGTGAAGTAAAAACAATCGCAGCGACAACTTGGTCTGAATATAAGAAATACTTCGAGAAAGATCCTGCCTTAGCTCGACGCTTCCAACTGGTTAAACTGGATGAGCCATCACCTGAGCAAGCAGCTCTGATTATTCGTGGCCTACGCCCTGCTTATGAAAAATCTCATAACGTTTACGTTCGTGATGATGCCATCACTGCCGCAGCCGCACTTTCTGCTCGTTACATTTCAGGTCGCCAACTACCGGACAAAGCCATCGATGTTCTGGATACAGCTTGTGCCCGCGTAAACATCAGCCTAAATGCGGTACCAGCTTCAGTTGAAACATTGCAGCAAGAGCTTGCAGCTCAAACTCGCGAACTTGAAGCCCTTGAGCGTGACCAGCTTCAGCAAACTGGCGACAAGCACAGCCTAGCGTCTATCCCAGATCTAAAAGTAGCGATGGAGAAAACACAAGCTGAGCTAGAAGTCCAACAAGCACAATGGAAAAACGAGAAAGAGCAAATCGAAGAGATGATCGCGTTGCGTACTCGCCTTCATGAGCTAGTTTCTGGGGAAGAGATTGAAGTTGCAGAAACTGAGGAAGAAGGCGAAGAAGCGAAAACCTCACCTTATGCAGAAATGGACGAAGAATCGGTACGCATCGCCATTGCAGCTTGTCAGGAACAACTTGATGCCATTCGCGGCAGCAATCCACTTGTACATTTCGAAGTTGGCCCAGATGAAGTAAGTCATGTAATTTCTGACTGGACTGGCATCCCAATGGGTAAAATGCTTCAAGACGAAGCAGAAACAACTCTAAAGCTAAAAGACAGCTTAACCAGCAACATCAAAGGCCAAGAGTATGCGATCGATGCTCTGGCAGAAGGCATTCAAACAGCGAAAGCTGGTCTAGGCAACCCTGACGCTCCAACTGGTGTGTTCTTGCTTGTCGGCCCAAGTGGTGTCGGTAAAACAGAAACGGCACGCGCTATTGCAGATCAGCTGTTCGGCGGTGAGCGCTTTATGACCACCATCAACATGTCTGAATTCCAAGAGAAACACACAGTGTCACGTCTGATTGGTTCTCCTCCGGGCTATGTAGGTTACGGCGAAGGCGGCATGCTGACTGAAGCAGTACGTCAACGTCCATACTCTGTTGTTCTTTTGGATGAAGTTGAAAAAGCAGATCCAGAAGTACTTAACCTTTTCTATCAAGTATTTGATAAAGGCACACTCAACGACGGTGAAGGCCGTTCTATCGACTTCAAGAACACCTTAATCATCATGACAAGTAACCTTGCGACTCATGAGATTGAGTCACTGGTACAGCAGTCGAAAGACATCAATGCTGGCGTGATTGCAGAAGCTATTCGTCCGACGCTGAACCAACACTTCAAACCAGCACTACTCGCTCGTATGTCTGTGTTGCCGTTTGTTCCTCTGTCTGACGAAGCAATGACAGACATCATCCACCACAAATTGGGTAAAGTGTCTGAGCGTCTTCAAAGCCATCACAAACTGTCGTTGAACTACGACGATACCTTAGTCGAATTCGTACTTGGCAACTGTCGCTTAGCGGAAACAGGGGCACGTAACATCGATGCGGTAATCAACCGTCAGTTACTCCCTCAGCTATCGACACAACTGTTAGTGCACGACAAGGATGAGTCGCACAGTCAGATCACTGTATCTGTCGATGAGCAAGGAACGCTATCTTATGCGTTCAGCTAATCAGAACGATCTGAGTAACGCGCTTTTAGCGATCAGCCAGTCTCTGGCTGATCGTACTCAGCTTGCGCAAACTTTGGACGCGGTGCTCACAGCAGCGCGTCAGATGACGTTTTCCAAACATGGCATCATCTACGTTCTCGATCAAACTGGTCAGGCATTGATTCCAAGCATTGTTCACCATAATGAGCAGGCTCTCACCTCTCATCCATGGCAACCTCTATCGTTTGAACAAACCAGCCAAACAGATCCATTCAACTACGCAATACAGAATGGCGAGGTTGTCTTGATTAACGAGCTGTATCAGTACAACGGTTACGATTGTGAAGCTGTCTATGAGACAGAGCTAGCGCTTGGCATTAAAAGCGCCAACCTGCTCGCTTGGCCACTCGTTGACGACAGCGGTAAGACTATTGGTCTATTAGCTCTATTCGACTTGAGCGTAATTGATAATGAGTCGGCTCTAACAGCGTTTTGCAATATGGCAGCAAACAGTATTCGACAAGCAGTCTGGCTTGAAGAATACGGCCATATGATTAAAAGCTTGAGCGCCGATAACGCAGCTCTAGTACGCGAAAACCAACATCTCAAACAACGCAAACAAAGCCACTACAAAGGCCCGATTGCGGAAAGTGAACAGATGCTCGAAGTGCTACGTCGTTTAGAGAAGGTACTGACACTTCCAGTAGACGTTCTACTACGAGGTGAAACAGGCGCAGGTAAAGAGGTTATCGCGAAGTATATTCACGAAAACTCGAACCGCGCGGATCAGCCGTTAATCGTCCAGAACTGTGCTGCCATACCGGAACAGCTACTTGAATCTGAGCTGTTTGGTCATAAAAAAGGATCATTTACCGGTGCAGACAAAGACAAAATAGGTTTGTTTGAAGCGGCTCATGGTGGAACCTTATTCCTCGATGAGATTGGCGACATGCCATTGTTGCTTCAAGCTAAGCTATTACGTGTTTTGCAAGAGCGTAAAGTGCGTCCGGTGGGTGCCAGCAAGGAAGTCGAAGTGGATGTTCGCGTTGTTGCCGCTACGCATTGTCATTTGATGGATAAAATCAAGAATGGTGAATTCCGTGCGGACTTGTTCTATCGTCTGAATGTATTCCCGATAACGCTCCCTCCGTTACGCGAGCGCGAAGCTGACATTTTGCCACTAGCCGAACACTTCGTGAAGCAAAGCGCATCTAACTTGGGCCTTTCACAGGCTCCTGGGTTTAGTGCAAACGTGCAAAAGCAGCTTCAGGAGTACTCATACCCTGGTAACGTTCGTGAGCTAAAAAACATCGTCGAGCGAGCCCTGTTGCTTTCTGACTTCGAAACCATAAGCCAGATAGAGTTTGGAGAAGCGGCAGCACTTGCTGAAGCTCATCAGACGACACCTGCTATGGTTGAGGTGATGCAACAGCCTGTCGTTGAGAGTGTGCAGCAAGATGCAGCGGAACAAGCAGACTATTCTAGAGGCCTTAAAGAAGCCGTAGGAGAGTATGAGAAGACCGTCATCCTTGATTGCCTGAATGCATCAAACTGGCAAATAAAACGCGCTGCAGAGCAGCTCTCACTGCCCGTCAGCACGTTGAGCCACAAGATGAAGAAGTACGATATTTCCGCAGCGGGTTAACGAACAGCTTTTAGTCTTTAAGCCATAAAAAAACCGCCATTTCTGGCGGTTTTTTGTTTTGCTAAATCTGTATTACCTTAGGGGAAAGTAAGGTCGGCACCGAATAAATCATATTCGACAAGTAACGAAAGCTTAGGTTACGGAAGATTGACTCATAACTTATCTCCTTTAACAAAATCTCCATCGTTTGCAAAAGCATTATAAAGCGATGAATCAGTCGCACTTTGACCAGTACCACCGGTTTGCTTCCAAGTTAAATAACTTTCAATATGATTTTGGTCATTGAGTTTATAAAGTAGAACCTGTGCGCCACCACTGCTACGAGCATACTTGGCATCTTTGCCCAATACATCAAGTCCATCGAACTCACCAGGTTGATACCCCACCACTTTCTCCGATATAAACGTTTTATTTTCCACATCAATTAAATAACGATACTTTCGACTTTCCCCCCACACGTAGCGACCTGCAGGACTTATACTTCTCTTACGAAATTCGTAGTCTTGAAGATTTTCTTTATCTGGTTCAATTCCAACCCCAAATAGAAATTTATCTTTGGTTTCATCATACACGGCCACACCAAACTCATTGGCAACTACACGTTTACCGTTATAAATCGTTGAGTACTCATTAAATTCAGTTTCGACTTCCTTCTTTTCACCGCTCGCTAAGGTATATTTCCAATCTTTAAATTGATCCACATAGTAGAGATAGCTACTATCTTCGGCCCATAAAAACTCCGGATAACCTCTTGAGCGGCCAAGCTCAATGTACTCTCCAGTTTTAAGGTCTTTAATTACCTTAAACATGCCTTCTTCGGCCGAATAGGCTAGTGCTAAATAACGGTTATTAGGCGACATACGCATCAGTCGAACCTTGCCATTAAACTCATCGGCCACCAAACGAAGATCGGTACCATCAGTTTTGACACTCCAGACTTTATCGCGCTGATCGTAATGATCTTTCGAAACATTTCGACCATTGTCCCAGCGAAATACTACACGAGGTAAATCGTATGACTCCGTATTGCTTAGATCTTCTCGAGGCCATTCTTTCGCTTTATAGATTGCGTAACTTGGTTTGCCAGTCTCTTTGTCATAAGTCACATAGTTGTGCTCTGTGATATAAACGCGACCATCTTCCCATTGCTGGGCATTTTTTGCCGCAATCTTCTCTTCGACCGTAAGCGTTTTTTGTTCTTTAACTACGCTGGCCTGCTCGCTTGGTTCAGTGTCCTGGCCATTGCAACCTGTCAGCAAAGCCAACGCCAGCAAAGTTAATATTGAATACTTTTTCATCGTTTTCTCTTTATTTCCGCTGCAGATTAAGTTTAAAGTCAGCTCAAGTTTTGCAAGTACACCAAAATAAAAAGCCATTTCATTACTGAAATGGCTTTTTGATAGTGGCTAAATCTCCAGCGCACTCTAGGTTAGTTTGAGTTATCTAAAGACTTTTCTAGTGGTTTTGGCGCTAGTACCACTGTCGGTTGTTTCTCAATCCAATCCTTGAGCCATTTCTTCCGCTGAGCTTCATCGTATTTCTTCCATGTTTCTGCGGCCGATTTATCTAAGTCATCAGAAGACAACTCTTTCGTCACCAGCCATGGCATGTTTTCAAAATAATTTCCAGCCAAAGCAGTGTCATCGCGCAAAGAAGGGATAGAAACCACCAAATCTCGGTTTTTATCGTAATCTTCGCCCCCAACTAAGCCGACCTGTTTAAGGTGAGCCACCGATAGCTCTAGGTTGTATTTACCGCCAATGACTTTGCCAAAGGGTCTTAAACCCTTTAGGTTAACCCCTGTTGGAGAGACATATCCAAGCTCAAAACGCATGCAATACACAGCATAGTCCTTACCACGAGAAAGATCGTTATCTGACTCTAGCTTAGTAATAGCTTGGTCTAAAAATCCTTGCATGGTGTTCATATCACTTAATGTATCCACTTTTGCAGAAGCTTTAAATGACCACTTACCCGAAGAGTGTTCAAACCCTCCAACATGGTGCATCTTGGTAAAATAGATTGGACCTTTTACTTTCTTACCATCATTACCATCTAGATCTAACTGCATACACATATTGACCGATTGCCAATCCATTTTGATGCTGTCATATACGTCTTTTTCGTGCTTTTCTCCCAAAAGCAGCATGTATATAGCGGCTGGGTCTTCTTTACCCCGATTACCCCAACTAAATCCATCGCGGTGAATATTGTCGGCTGAATCGTACCACTTTCGCTCATTGAAAAAGTTCAATCCAGAGGCTTGTGTTTCTATAGCAACAACCTGCTGTTTAATTCCGTGAAGCACAGGGATAGTATTCTTACCTCCCTCCTCGCTTCTCAATGTAAAACTTTCAACCAACAAATCTCTCTCGCGCAGTTGGAGATCTTTCTCACCAACACTGGTTTGCAGCAAGACATATTTGCTCTTATTTAGCGCACCAACCTGAATTTCGTTTTCTTCATTTATCGCTTTGCCTTCCTCAAATGCAAGAGGAAGATAAAACGCACTTTTGCCATCTTTCTGTCTTATTGCCAGAGAGTAACGCATATTTTTAAAGCCGCCGGCCTCAACATAGCGAGTAAAGGAATCGGTTTCACCATAGTTATAACTGGCTTTATATGTGCGAGCCTCTGCTGATGCTGCCATACCAATTAGCGCATCGGTTAACAACAATCTTGCTTTTGATGTCATGGGTTTTAGCCCGTCGATCATCACGTCACCAAACCGATAGGAGGGAATGTGTTCTATTGCAATAAGCTCTCCGTCTTCATCCAGTCCTTGGCTAGCGTAATAGGCTTTTATCTCACGATTTTGCTCAAATTCACTGGCCTTCATCGGCAACATCCAATCGCTAAACGCAGGGCCTTGAATATTATAGCCGTCAACCCTGTCGCAACCTATAGTCACGATACATGGCGAATTATACTGTTGTTTCAGTACTACCTGCACTTTGACTTTATCGTATGGTCCAACATACTCATTATCCTCTTGCTTAATCCAATCTTGGTAAGCTACCCACGAAGGCTTATCTTCTGGCGCTTTTCTCGCCGATTGAATCAATATTCGGCAGTAACCGATAGCCTCTTGCTTGAGCTCGTACACCTGCGGGTTAAATGACTTAGCAAAGTTGTCAAACATTGACTCTTCGGGATGATCGTAGAGGACAGTTTGAACAGGAAACACTCGGTTGAATGCACCAGACGCTTTTGGAGTACTGTGTAAGGGCATGTAACTGTATGGATAAAAACCCTCTACTGAATGGCTTCGCCTCGGTAGTGGCATGTACCTGCTCCCTTCGGGCATCTTCTTGACCAGTTCGTCGTAGTACTGAACGTCACAACTGTTTTTCCAGTTGGCGGCAAGCGTTGTTCCTTTAATGGTTTTAACAGACCAATTGTCGCTGAGTATATATTGCTCGATGTATTGCTTAACTTTGTATCGTTCAACCAAGTTTTTAAAACTGACGTCGGAACGGTGCTTAGCTTGCACGCCCAAATCCGCAAGTAGTAATATCAAGCCGTTCATTGCTAGTGCCCTGAGCTGGTAGCGTTTCAACAACTCTTTCTGTGCCTTTTCACTGTCTAGATAAGCAACCAACTCTTTATAACTGTGGCATGTGAACTCTAACTCTATGTTGGTATTTCTCAGCTCAGCCAACAATTCCATATGAATCTTAGACAGACGCTCTAACTCTCGCACCACATCGTGCTTTTTGTTGAGATCAGTTAAAAACGAGTCTAAGAAGGCATTGTCTATCAACTTAACGGCTGACGTCAGCGCATTGCCAGCTTCCTTAGCAAACAAGATACCTCGCGCAACGGGAGCGACGACTGGGATATAAGAGGCGACATCCACTATGCCTTCAAAAATGGCCATGCGTAGCTCGACTTCGGCTTTGTCTTCTTTCGTCATGGCCGTTTCTAGCGCTAACCGAGAGCGTTCCATTGCTTGTGAGCCATAACGGCTAGGGTGAAATAACACATCCAACGATGACATGTAAATTCGAATCTCTACCCGACGGTTTTGGCGAAGATTAGGGTTATTGCGGTCAATGCTCTCGCCTTTTTTCGGTATATAGAGTGGCTTACTCTCACCAAATACAGCCACAGAGATCCTGTCTTTAAACACATCCGAGCTCTCAATCAGTAGCTGCTTAGCATAATTAGCACGGTCCGCAGAAACCTTCATATTCGCTTCTTCGGTATCAACCTGACAGGCGTGGCCTTCAATCTCGACCCTCAAGTTAGATTCACTTTCAAGCACCTCAGCCAAAGCGCTTGCTAGCTGACTAAACAACGGAGCGTTCCGTTCAAGCTCACTTTTGCGAGAATTGAAATTAAACTCAATTTTAATTCCTGCGCCGCGGCTATTATTGACCATAGTAGCTGTGATCTCATCACTCGCTGCTCTGGCTTTTTCGAGTACTTGCTCAATCTTCTCTTGCTGATTTTCTCGGCTGGTATTCCAGACAGGAATTTTATCTAGATAGTCATAAGCGACTTCGCCTATGCCTTGCTTGGCGCTTTTGGCCTTCTTCGCCATCTCAAGAACAGCTTTACCCTTGGTGTATAAGTCAATGCCGCTGTTTATGGTACTAAGCGCATTAATGCCTAACGTTGCTCCACCGCTAAACCAGGCCTGAACCACCCGACCAGCGACCACTTGTTGGTTACCAAGCCTAGATTCCATCACAGATGATACAGCCGTTGCCAATGCGGTTTGACGATCAAATACCTTGTCTTTAAACAGCGCTTTCCAACCGAGGTTTGCTAAGGCGGGATCATGCAAATTACGCAAGTTGTCAAGGGTCTCTTTGGTGCTGTATACACCGTAATAGAGCTCCCCTGCGGCCTTCATCGCATCAGGCATATCCGATTTAACCGCATCCCAATACAATTTGGAGACATTATTAAATACCGCCTGTCTTCCGTCCGAGTTTAGGGTTTCTTGTAAACTGCCACTCATTAGCCCCGCGCCAAGTTGAGCAGACGCATCACGGATGTTTTTCAATAGTACTAAACTTCTCGCCGCTGGGGTATTGGCCGACTTTCCTTGCGGGTTACCTGTGAGGTAGTGTTTCATATGGGTAAAGTACTGTGGGTACTGATACATCAGCGACTCTTCGAGTGAAATCATATCACCGCTGACGATGGCAAACTGGCCCAATGGCGTTTGTGGTGAAAAGGTGATTTTTTCACGCAGTTCGTAAGTGTAAATGGTATCGGCACCATCTTCATAACTTTCAACATTTGCTTGTTGAATAAAATCCGGTACTTCGGCTTTCATACTGCTAGGGATAAACTCTACGCGAATACTGTATAAGCCTTGTTCAAACTTAGCCGGATCAAGATGAAATAATGCGCACGGGTATTGCTTAGCATCTTCTTGGTCTATATTTTTTGGTAGAGCGGCTTGCACGCTATCGCCGATTTTTACGTACTCTCCTACTTGTGTGCCTTCCTTCTCTATAATCTGGAACTTATATAAGCTAACCGTTGCATCCTCATACTCTTTGTCTGAGAAAACTACAGCGCAACTGGCCACCACAGGCAAGACAAAGCCTTTAATCGGCTGTTCGGCATCACTGATCTTTTGATACCAGTCATTATAGGTTTGCTGATCCGGCGTTAGCTGGCCGCTAGCGTCAGCTTTATAAGGAGGCGCAAGCTGAGCTGGGCTAATTTCAGTCAGGGTCAGTTTGGCCTCGCTATTATTCAGCTTCTGGCCCAACTGAGTAATTTTCTCGCTGATCTCTTTTGCGCTTAAATCAGCCAGTGAGGCAATCAGTGGCAACGGAGGAAAACGAAAGGTGTGTTCGCGTTTTTCGCTGTTGGCAATATCTGAGCCAAGGATATGAACTGGTGATTCAGGTTTTAGTGCCTCAAATACACCGCTATCATCTGGCTCACCGCTACCTAGCATGCTGAGCTTAAAATCATGGCGAGTCGCCCAAAGTTGGGGATTAGCGCTATCGGTAATATTGATCATTGGCACCCGAGCTAAAGGGCGGACATTAGTAATATCTTGGTTATCGATTAAGCTCGTTTGCGCGTGCCAGTTTGGAAAAGCCTTTTCATTGGTTTTACTATCTACTTCCGCTGTAAAGTACACGCCAAATAAATAATACTCAGCTTCTAATGGAATAACATTAGTTGAGGTAGATTGACTCATAATGTCTCCCCTTTAACAAAGTTACCATTATTAGCAAACGCATTGTAAAGCGATGAGCCCGTTGCACTATGCCCTGTACCTATTTGCTTCCATTTCTGGTAGGTAATTAGCTCCTTATCTTGAGATAACTTACTCATCAGCGCCCTAGCAGCACCTTCGCGAATGTAGTTCGCCTCTTTACCCAGAATCTCAAAATAGCGTAGCTTGCCCATTTCTCGCGGGATAATTTCTTCTGATTGAAAAGTTTTATTTTCCACATCAATTAAATAGCGCTGTTTACGGGTTTCAGCCCATACATATCGACCTTTAGGGCTAATACTTCGCTTACGAAACTCATAGTCTTCAAGATTATCTTTATCAGGATCAACCCCAACCCCAAATAGAAACTTATCTTTGGCTTCATCATACACGGCCACACCAAACTCATTGGCTACCACACGCTTGCCATTATAAATTGTTGAATATTCATTAAACTTAGTATCAACTTGCTGCTTTTCACCCCTACTTAAGGTGTATTTCCAGTCTTTAAATTTATCCACATAATAGAGGTAGCTGCTGTCTTCTGCCCATAAAAACTCGGGGTAGCCGCGCGAGCGGCCAAGCTCAACATACTCACCGGTTTTAAGATCCTTAATCACCTTAAACATGCCTTCTTCAGCGGAATAGGCCAAGGCTAAATAACGGTTATTGGGCGACATACGCATCAAGCGAACCTTACCGTTAAATTCATCGGCCACCAAGCGAAGGTCGGTGCCATCGGTTTTAATGCTCCACACTTTATCGCGTTGCTCATACAAATCATCAGAAGAGTAATTACCATTGTTCCAGCGAAATACCACGCGCGGTAAATCGTAAGACGCCTTGTTATTGAGATCTTCTCGCGGCCATTCTTTGGCTTTAAACACAAAGTAGCGCGGTTTACCGGTTTCTTTATCGTAAGTCACATAATTATGCTCTGTGATATATACTCGGCCATCTTCCCATTGCTGGGCATTTTTTGCCGCAACCTTCTCTTCGACAGTAAGCGGCTTTTGCTCTTTGACCACTTTGGCCTGCTCGCTAGGCTCTGTGTCTTGACCATTGCACCCTGCCAGCAAAGCCAAGGCAAGCAAGGTTAAGATTGAATGCTTTTTCATAGTCTTCTCTTTTTATTCTTAACGCGCGCAGCTTGCTGCCCACATATTATTTATCGACAAGTCAGCGCTTATTAGGGTTTATAGGCTAACAAGTCACTCAATTTTTTATCGCTAAAAATAACGGTTTGATTGTCACGTTGATGACGGCTGTGGCCTAGATAACCTCTTACCAAGTCAACATTTTTTACCTCAGCAGACCAACCTGAAAACTTAATATGTCGAATACCTTTCTCATTAGGCATACAATCTCTTAAGTAAGTGCGCTGACTCCAGTCACCTTTCGTATCTCGTAGCTCAAAATAATCGTCAGACTCATCAACCATGGGGTCGCTCGGATAGGCAAAGATTAACGGACTCAGTGGTCCATTTATGTAAACACCCGCAATTGTTTTCTCCAACTGACTGGCAATCACGGTATATTGGCTAACCTGCTCTGGAGAAACTTTTGGTATCGCTAAGGCCCTTGTAACGCCCTCTCCTGTTTTAAAGCTTTGAGCACTGCTGTAGTACTCCATATCAGTTAGCTCAGTCGCTTGACTTGGGTCAGACTCAAATGCCGTAAGTTGCTCCGGGCTTAGTTGATCCTCACTATAATAGAGCGAGACACTTTGTTGCTCACCAAGTATTTTGTATGGTATCCAGATATGCGGCAAAGCCCGACCACTTGCCTCTCGGTGAGTCTGGCTAGCACCTTTGAATGGACTAAGCATGGTTTCAACTTTCACTACAACATGAGGGTCATAATCAGTCATCACAACTTCAACTTCCTCTTCAGTTAAGTTAAAAACGCGCACTTCTCCGACATCATTGAGTATCCCTTCAGATACTACTTCTCCATTTTGGCGTATTTGAAATGGCTCGTAGGAAAATGGACTGCCCCTCTCCGGGTCAGTAATACGAATATCAGCGTGTCGTTTAGGTTTCGCGCTCTCTGGTTGTGCATTACGGTAATAGTCAATATTGATGTCTGAAAAGTATCCTTTCTCATCAATGGCCAACTCGCGCCATACCTTATCTTTCCAAAGTACGTAAATGTAACCTGACATATGACGAGCAGCAGACTTTTCGGACTTTTCTCCAGTTAGGAAGTAAAGTGGAACCACAGGCACCAACACATTATCCCACTCGTCCATTTCATCACTGGAATCAACTGGCTCAACATTTTCTGCCAGTAGAAGTTTGAGAGGCGTTGCAGAACCACTTAGGGGAATAGCTAGGTATAGGTTTCTTGGCTCTTCTTCTAGGCTTTTAAATACTGAAACGCTGCGGTGATTTTTGCTGGAGTCTTTGCGTGGTTTAGCGATTTTTTCTTTTTGAGTGCCGGTCTCCGACAACATGAGGTAGGCAGCGTTGTTCGGCCACTGGCCCGCAAACTCGACCACAATTTTTTTATCCGGAGAAGGTTCTACGGGAGTGAAACTAAGGTTGCGTGCCAAAGGTACATCGTCAGTGACTGTATCGTAGTTCGCTTTGACGACTTTTTTGGGTTGCTCGGAGGCAAACTCATCGACGCGCATTTTTAACGCAGGGTAAGCCTGAAGCTGTGCATCTGAAAGCGGGGTTCGACGTGCAAAAGAGGATAACGCGACCCACTCTACACGAACAAGGCGCTGTTTGATGTTAGATAGTAGGCTGTGGATGTCTTTTTTAGCCGACTGGGGGATAGTATCAGACAAAGGCTTTGGTAGCTGTCTGAGCACATCCTGAAGATTGCGCGTACGCGAGAGCTGCCCGATGCATTCATCTGGCGACAGTATGTAGTCTAACACGTCCCTAGAAACTGCGTTTCCTGGAACAAATTTGCAAACTAATTGCATTTTAGTTCTCCACAACCATTGATGTCCTTTGATTGCGGTAACAAGCAAACCCCTAAGGGTTTATATAACGATTTGGCGAAAGGCCATTCTACGTATAAATCTAATAATTGCAACCCATACAAAAGACACATTATTTACATAAAGCTCAATTAAATTTTCACTACATCTGTTTTTTAAATAAAAAAAAGACGCGATTAATAATCACGTCATTGTATCAAACAATAATTTAAGATACGAAACAGATAGTATGTACCACCTGTGCAGGATAGCACCCTCTGGGTGCAGCGCTACTATACAAAGTCTTTGAGACAATGCAACGTGGCAATATTCAGGTCATATATTTCAATTTAACAGCAATAATCGATTTCGATGATAGTTAAATAAAACGACAAATGAAAAAAAAGAACGTTTCAATATTCATTCTGCTCATTTCTACATCATATTTAATTTAAATTACTTTCTTTTTTTTACGAAAACTTCAAAAACCTTCCCATTTTAGACGTTATAGCAACCCAAATTATCCTTTCTAATCAAAAAAACAACTAGATAGAAAGCAACAACCGCGACTGGCCAACAAAGCGAGACTGGGACAAGGCCTGACTACTCACATATCCAATACTGACGTCTCATTTTCTACAAAATGCATTTAACCTTTAACTTAAATTAAGCGACAG